>NZ_QORI02000031.1 GCF_003325755.1 Pseudomonas sp. SST3
CATGACTTACGACCAGGGCCGGGAGATGGCGCGACACGCCGAGATCACCCAAAGAACCGGCGTGGCGATCTACTTCTGCGACCCGCACAGCCCCTGGCAGCGCGGCAGCAACGAAAACATCAACGGCCTGATTCGCCAGTACTTGCCCAAGGGCACAGACCTGTCGGTACATAGCCAAGAGGAGCTGGACGCCATTGCGCTGCAACTGAACATGCGACCGCGCAAGCGCTTCGACTTCAAATGCCCCATCGAGGTGATGGGAGAGGTCATGCAAAATGCCATGGCGATGCGGCATGATGCTCCGGCTTCAATTCAATAACCGTGTTGCGCTCAGCTCCTGCAACCGCCAACCTTTAAGAACAGATGAATCAGTGCTCTTGAGCGCGCTTGATTAATTTTTTCAAGGTCATCATTTGGGGGACGATATTTTGTCATTTCTCTCGGCGAATCGAAACGAATTTGATCCAATATGTTTATTAACGTTTGATATTTAGACATTTTTTATTTCTCAATCTTTTAAAGCTTCTGGAGCCAATGTTAATTAGATTGCTCATATAAAAATTACATATTACTCATCCGCAACCCTCCCGCTCCAAGCCCCCCCTAACCCCACCAATCACTCCTGCACCCGTCGCGTAAAATCCGAATGGTTCAAGTATGTCATCACCAACCAATCGATCGCTCTTGTCATCGCCACATAACAACCGCGCTTCATCCGCTTCAGCCTCGCCTTTCTTCGGCATCTCACCAAGGCCCGGTATCGACACCAGCCCGAACTCCAGCCCTTTGCTCGAATGCACGAAAAAAGGGGGACAGATTTATTTCCCTTACCTACGCACAACCCTCCCGCATCACCCCAGCCCCTTCCTTCACCCCACCAATCGCCTCCTGCACCCGCCTCGTGAAATCCGAATGCGCCTGATACGTCATCACTAACCGATCAATCGCCCGCGTCATGGCCACATACAACAACCGCGCCTCATCCGCTTCGGGCTCGCCCTTTTTCGGCATCTCGCCTAGGCCCGGTATCAGCACGAGCCCGAATTCCAGGCCTTTGCTGGAGTGCATGCTAACGATCTTGACGCTGTCGTCGCTGCCGTAGAGTTCACCGCGGCCTTTGGCGCTGATGCCTGAAGCGTAGGCGATGCCGGCTTGGGTCAGGGCGCGTTCGGCGGCTTCGGCTTGGGCGTTGTTGCGGTAGATAATCGCCATGTCGTTGAGTACGCGGCTGTTGGCTTGTTCGTCGCGGATGCGGGTGACGAGGCAGTCCCATTCTTGCCAATGGCCTTCGCAGTGAATGAGTTCGGGGAAGGCGCCGCGGCGGCCGGCGCTTTCGGGGACGATGATGGGGACGCCGTCTTCGCCGGCATCACGGCCGGAGAGCAGTTCGGTGGCGAAGGCGCGGGCGACCGAGAGCACTTCCAGGGTGTTGCGGTAGTTGAGTTTGAGGATGGTGGTGCGGCCCTGGGCCTGGATGCCGACGCTGGCAAAGCTGAAGTCCAACCCGGTTTTCTTGCCCTTGCCGCGGTAGATGGACTGGGCGTCGTCGTAGAGCACCAGCAGTGCATTGGTGGTCGGGTCGACCATCTGCACGACGAGCTTGAACCACTCGGGTGCGAAGTCGTGGCCTTCGTCGATCAGTACGGCAGAGTATTGCGCGCGCGGGATCTGGCCGCGGTCGACGCCGTCGATGGTGAACTGGATCATCTGCTCCATCTTCTGGCCGACCGGCAGGCGATGGCTGGGTTTGTCCACCTGATAGGCCGTGAGCATGTCCGAGCACCAGGCGTGGAAGTTGCGCACGCTGACTTTCTCGCCCAGGCCTTTCTCCTCCAGCACTTGGCGCAACCGCCCGGCAAGGGACTTGTTGTAGCAGAGCACCAGAATCGGCTTGGGCGATACCTTGGCCAGCTGCTCGCAGCGGTAGCCGAGGATCATGGTCTTGCCGCTGCCGGCCGCGCCGTGAATCACACGATGGCCTTCACCCAGTGAGCGGGCGAGTTGTTCCTGCTGGAGGTCCATGACCTTGATGAGGCTTGGGATCGGCGCGTCGTTATCGGCAAACAAGCCGAACTGGCCGGGCAGGGCGCTGACGCGAACCTCGGGGTAGAGGTGGTAACGCACACGGTCGATCTGCGGCAGCGTCAGGGTGCAGGGGAAGACGTGGGGGAACATGTTCCACAGGCGCTGCTGAAACGCTTCGGGGTCCGCCGTTTCGGTCATTTCGTCCTGAAAAATGACGCGTTGCGGATCGAGTACGTCGTGGAGGTCGGTCTGTTCGAACTGGCGGCGGGTGATGTTGGTCAGCACCACGCCCCAGCCCCACGGCATGATCAGTTCGCCCGGCCGCGGTGAGCTTTTGCTCTGGCGCAGCAGCGGGTCTTTCTTGAGCACCATATCGACTTCAACGACATAGGAGCGCGCCTGCAGCATCGGGTTGGCAACGGTCTTAACCCCGCTGCTGGTGTGCAGAGTGACCTTGCCGTGTGTAGCGCTCTGGATGGTGGCGAGCTTCCAGTCCTTGACCTCCAGCACGAGGATGCCGCGGCGCGGATGCAGGACGACGAAGTCGGGGTAGCGGGCCTTGGGGCCGACCGGGACGTTGCTCCAGCAGAGGTAGTCGTCTTCGAGCAGCTTTTCCAGCCGCTCGGCAAAACGGCGCTCGCCAGGCGTATCGAACTGGCATTGCGACCGAACGGGGAAGAAGCGCGCCATCTGTACCTTCCATGGTGATCGGGCTAGTGCCCGTGGTGCTGCCGCTGAGCCCAAGCCTGGGCGGGGAGTGTGATACGGGGCGCAAAAGGAGCGCCGCTTCGCCACGTTACCCACGGCTGTGTCGTCGGTAAAGCAACTAAGGGCTTAATCCAGGCTTTTTATGCGGCTTCTGGATACACGGTTTCGCTTAGGTCTAGCGCGGGCAGGGCGGCGAGCTAGGTAGGACGCTTACACCGGCCCGCTCAACGCTCAGGCGTTCCCAGCATTTCCTTAACCTTGCTGGCAAAGGCATCGATGGCGAACGGCTTGGTGATCACGGTCATCTCCGGGCCGAGGAAGTCGTTGGCGGCGAAGCTTTCGGCGTAGCCGGTGGCGAAGATGACTTTCAGACCGGGCCGTTGCTGGCGGACGATCTCAGCCAGTTGCCGGCCGTTCATGCCCGGCAGGCCGACGTCGGTAATCAGCAGGTCGATACGATGGGCGCTTTCGGTGATGCTGAGGGCCTCGCTGGCCTCGCCGGCCTCCAGGGTCTTGTAGCCCAGGTCGTTGAGCACTTCGACCACCAGTGCGCGAACCACAGGTTCGTCCTCGACCACGAGAATGGTTTCGCCCGCGCCTTGCAGCGCGCGCTCCGGTTCGACCGGTAAGGGTGTCGAATCGCCCTTGTAGATGGGCAGGTAGAGGCAGACGCTGGTCCCGGCGCCTGGCTCAGACTCGATATGGATGTAACCCTTGGCCTGTTTGATGTAGCCGTAGACCATCGAGAGCCCGAGGCCGGTGCCCTGGCCGATGGGTTTGGTGGTGAAGAAGGGTTCGAAAGCCCGCTCGATCACTTCCGGCGTCATGCCTGTGCCGGTGTCGGTGACACTCAGCAGGACGTAGTCGCCTTCGGTCAGGCCGCGCTTTTTCGCATCGGGCTCCTTGCCCATATGGAAGTTGGCGGTCGCTAAGGTGATTCGCCCGCCGTGGGGCATGGCATCGCGTGCGTTGATGACGAGGTTGAGCAGCGCACTTTCGAGCTGATTGACGTCCATGCAGGCGTGCGGCAGGCCCGCACCGAGTTTGGTCTCGACGCGGATGTTTTCGCCCGTGGTGCGACGCAGTAAGTCTTCCAGCGAGGCCACCAGCTGGTTGACGTCCACGGGCTTGAGGTCGAGCGTTTGCTGGCGGGAGAAGGCCAGCAGTCGTTGTGTCAGCGCGGCAGCGCGGTGGGCGGAGGTGACAGCTGCGTTGATATAGCGCTCGACGTCTTGCATGTCGCCCCGGCAGGTGCGCCGCTGCATGAGGTCGAGGCTGCCAATGATGCCCGTCAGCAGGTTGTTGAAGTCGTGGGCGATGCCGCCGGTGAGCTGGCCAACCGCTTCCATTTTCTGCGCCTGGCGCAGGGCTTCTTCGGCCCGGCTGCGCTCGGCCACTTCGGCTGCCACCCGGGCTTCGAGGTTATCGTTGAGCAGACGCAGGCGGTGCTCGCTGACCTTCAGAGCCTCTTCGGCACGCTTGCGTGCGCTGATATCGGCGCAGGCCCCGGCGACGCTGAAGGGTTTGCCCGAGGCCTCTAGGAATACCTTGGCCCGGCACATCAGCCACTTTACCGGGCCAGGGCGCGCCAGCCGGAACTCGACGGCAATGCCGCGGCCTTCGGCGCATCGGTCGAATGCCTTCCGCACAGCAGGGCGGTCTTCGGGATGTACCAGCTCGAGGAACCGCTCATCGGTGTCGGGTTTCTGGCCCGACGAGAGATTGAAGATCTGCTCCAGGGCACTATCAAAGTGAAGGCTGCCGTCGCATAGATACCAGTTAAAGGTGCCGGTCCCGGCTGCCAGCAGCGCCGCGCGGAAGCGCTCATCCCAATATTCCGTCCGCGCCTTGGATGCGTCCGGGCTGAGGATTCGGTCCGTCACGTCCTCGGTCTTGTGCACGATGCAGTACATGGTGCCCTGCTTGTCGAAGACCGGGAGGTTGATCGGGCTCCAGTAGCGAGCCTCGAAGCCGCCACCTTCGGAAGCCGGTCTGGTCACGTCGTAACGGGTGATCGCCATGCGATCGGGGACGCCGGTTCGCAGAACGCGCTCCAGCGAAGCGCGCAGCACGCCGGCACCGCAGGTTTCAGGCTTGTCCGAATCTTCCGCGAACACCTCGAAGATGGAACGTCCGATGCATTCGTCGCGGCGCTTGTTGGTGGCGCGCAGACGCGCATCGCTGGCGGCGAGCATGATGAAGTCGGGATCCGCCGACAGGACGAGATTGTTGGCGGGCAGGGCCTCGAAGATGGTCTTGAAATCCAGTTCTTGCTTCATCGGGGCGGTCGCTGCTTAGAGTGAAAGCGCTCAATGAGTAAGACCTGCGCCGCGTAAAGAAATGCGCAGGCGAGCGCGCACGCTCATCCGAAAAGCGGACGGAAGCGCTTCGGAATGGTTCGCAACCGGCAGCGCAGAGCGGGCGAGCCGGTCATCGGAACCCCTCGCGCGGGCACATGGGGTAGCGCCGCCGGCTCGGTCGCTGCGGCGCGAGGAGTCTTCAAGCCGCAGGAAGGAAGGGGCAATCGGCTCCGGCGCTACGAACAGCAGCAGCCAGGTCGGATCTAGCGGCGAATGCTTACGGCGCGATCTCCAGCATGATCTTGCCAATATGTCGGCTGCTTTCCATCAGCTGGTGCGCCTGCGCCGCCTCCGCCAGCGGGAAGGTGGAATGGATCACCGGGCGGCACAGCCCTTGTTCCAGCAGCGGCCAGACCTTCGACTGCAATGCCGTGGCGATGCTTGCCTTGTCTTCGCGGCTGCGCGGGCGCAGGGTCGAGCCGGTGAAGGTCAAGCGCTTGCGCATGATTGGTGAGGTGTCCAGCTCCACACGGCTGCCCTTGAGGAAGGCGATCTGTACCAGGCGCCCTTCCAGCGCAAGGGATTTGACGTTGCGGGGAATGTAGTCGCCGCCGACCATGTCGAGAATGACGTCGACGCCATTGCCATCGGTGGCTTGTGCCACGGCTTCGACGAAATCTTCCTCGTGGTAGTTGATCACCCGATCCGCGCCGGCGCGCTGGCAGGCCTCGGCTTTCTCGCTGTTGCCAACGGTGGTGAATATGGTGGCACCGAACTGCTTGGCCAACTGGATCGCGGTGAGGCCGATGCCGCTGGAGCCGCCATGCACCAGCAGGGTTTCGCCGGCCTGCAACCCGCCGCGTTCGAACACGTTGGTCCAGACCGTGAAATAGGTTTCCGGTAGCGCCGCCGCCTCCAGTAGCGACAAGCCCTTGGGAACCGGCAGGCAGTGTTCGGCCGGCGCGACGCAGTATTCGGCGTAGCCGCCACCGGGTGTCAGCGCACACACCTTGTCGCCAAGGTTCCAGCCGGTTACGTCGGCACCGAGCGCGACGATCTCGCCGGCGATCTCCAGGCCCAGCAGCGGCGACGCATCCGGCGGCGGGGGGTAGCTGCCGGAGCGCTGAAACACGTCCGGACGATTGATCCCGGCGTAGGCCACTCGAACCAGCACATCGTGGGGGCCCGGCTCGGGAACAGGGCCGTCGGCCAACCGCAGGCATTCTGCGTCGCCACCCGGACGATGCTCTACATGACGCATGGTTTGCTCACTCATGACTTTCGCTTTCCTTTCGGCGTGTTTTGCTTGAGGGTCGGTTCGTCGTCACAAGGTAGTGTCCGGCAGCCGCAACGCCAACCCCTCGCAGGAGATGGACGTCCGCTTGCGCTGTTGACGATGCCCTGAGCCGCCGACGACGGATGCATCGGCGGCTTGAGGCAAGGGAGCTCCCCGGTGAGCTCGCCAGGGGTGACGCGTGGCGTTTATTCCCGCTCCGATTTCGGCATCGGGATCGCTACGCTGCTTTCAACGCTGCCGGCCAGCGGATCGCCTTCCTTGTAAAAATGCTCAACCTCTTCACGGGCCTGCAGCCAATGCTCGGCGTCCTGCCCTTCGGGGCGGCCTTTGGCGTCCCAGATTTCGTAGGCTCTTTCGCGTATGCGTTGTTCGATGTCCATTTGCGTCTCCTCGTGCGGTCGGTTCCAGGCCCATCTGCACGCCGTATGAGCCGGGTTAGAGGCCTCGGTTCGCCTCGGCGATTACTCGTCCTGGTATTTAGCAGAGGGGAGCAGGGCCAGGATGGTTCCGGTGTTTCGACCATAACCGACCAAAGCCTCACCCCCGGCGTTTCGGCGCCGGGTGCTCAGTGGTAACGGGCCTCGCTCAGAGCACCGGAGAAGCCGCACTCACCACGCGCAGGGCCATGCCCTCGTATGGATCGAGCTCAAGGGTCATCTCGCAGTTGTCGGTCAGATCGCCCTCGACCCGCTCGTGGATGATGTCCACCACCGGCCCAGGCGCGACGCCCGGAAGGCAGATGGTTTCGCTGATGTGCTCGCCGCTGAAGTTCAGTGCGGTGATCTGCACTCCCTTGCCGGCCGGCAGTTCATGCACCATGACCAGCAGCCCCGGTGCCTGCACATCGGGAATCAGGATCTGCTTGCTCGCCGCAATGTCATAGGCGCGGCGGACGCTGAGGATGTGCTTGAGCTGACAGGCGAAGGAGTCGGGCGTCTTCAGCTGCTCGACCAGGCTGCCATAGAGCGAGCGCGCTTTGGGCAGCCCTTCGCTGGAGGCGCTTGCTTCGGGTGCCAGATCCGCCAGATCGTAGGCGCCGCGGTGTAGCCAGCGCGTGTCGCCATCGCCCATCAGGTGTTCGACCTGCTCGGCTTCCAGCGGCAGGGCGCCGACCAGATCCCAGCCGGAGAGGGCGAAGACGCCAGGCTGCATGGCGTTGAACATCACTAGCAGCAGGTGCAGCCGCTTGATCTGCTCGACATCGGCCGGGCCGATGGTGCCAAGGTCGCGAATCCCGAGCGCGGCGGTGATGACGCTGACCGTGGTGCAGGACACACCGTTGGTGACGAACTTGAGGTTGTAGGGCGCGTGCTCGCCGGTCAGGCGTTCGTACATCTCTTCGCGGATGTGCTCGCGCAGGATGCCGCCCGGCAGTGTCTGGCCGTGATAGTGGTAGTGGTCGTAGGCATGCAGCGTCCAGAAGTGCACCAGTTCCAGGGTCAGCTCGTCATGGTTCTGCATGGCATGAATCAGCGAGGCCGGATCGATGCCGAACGCATGGACTTCGCGCAGCATCAGCCGCAGGAACTCGGTGTCGCCGGTGAGCAGGGCGTGCTGATAGGCCGGGCGGGTGATGAAGTCGTAGGACAGGTCGGCGCCACCGTGGGACATCGAGGCGATGTCATCGATGGTCAGGTTCAGCTCCTGGAAGCTGAAGCCGCCAGCCTTGCGGATGGTGCTGGCAATCAGCTGGTTACCGGTCACCGACAGCGGATGGCTCTCGGACCAGGCGGTGCCTTCGGCACGACGCTCGACACCGAGGAAGCCATTGGCGTCCAGGCGCAGCACGCGCGCGCCGGAGACATCGATGGCATGCAGGGCGTCGCCGATGATCAGTTGCTGGGCGGCGAAGGTCGGGTCCAGCCAGTTCAGCGAGGGCTGTCCTTCCTTGAAGTAGTGCAGATACACCCAACGCCGGCGCTTGCCGTCGACGCCGGTCACCACGCCGGTGGCGCTCCAGTCGGTGTCCTTGATGCCAGGCTCGAAGAAGATCACCCGCTGCAGCTGGCCGACGATGTAATACTTGTCCTTGAGTTGATCGACCACCACCGGTGACAGGTTGATCGAATCCCGCCCCTTGGGCACGTCAGGCAGCAAGGGCCAGTCTTCCTCGTTGATCTCGACCATGTGGTACAGGCCGGGGTAGTCGCCGTAGGCCATTTCGGCGAGGCGAAAATCCGCGCCCTTGCCGGTGTGCGCCGGAACGATGTCGTCGATCACGATGGCGTTGTGCGCGGCCGCCATGCGGCTGAGCTGCAGCATTTCCGCCTCGGTACCGAGGTTGGGGTCGATATCGAAGCTGATGCGGTCGAAGTTGCCATCAATGGTCGGCGTGAAGTCGCGCCCACGCAGGCCACCGGAGCGCTTCATCGGGCCGTTGTGAATGCCTTGCACGCCGAGCTCCGACAAGGCACTCCAGAGGCGGTCATCACCCAGCGCCTGCAGCACCGAGCCGCCCTCGGGCGTGATGATGGCGGCGGGGTAGGCGGTAAACCACACCGAGGAAATTGCGCTGGCATCGCGCGGCCGGGCCTGGGCGTAAGGACGCTGCCAGAGCCGCGCCTGGCCCGCATAGAGCCGGGCCCGCTGGCGGGCGGCATGAAGCATGGACTGGCTTTCCAGCCACTCGACATAGGTATTGTCTGGTGTGCTCATAACGACGTTGGGTTCCCGGTGCGCTGAGGGGAAATGTAGTCGTTTGAGTCGGTCGCACCGGCATCGTTGCATCGGGCGACGTATCGATGCGCTGAAGGGGAGCGCTCGGTGCTTGTTGATTTGTTGTAGGAGTGAGCTTGCTCACAAAAAGCGCCGCACTGCGCAGCGGTTCGCGAGCAAGCTCGCTCCTACAGTCTTGCCCCCGCCTTCTGCCGCAACGCTTCAGCGCCCGCTGGCTATCGCGGTGGCGGCATCACGCGGCTCACCGGCGAGTTGGCGCTCGGCCATTTTCTGCTGCTTGTAGGCCAGCGCGGCGGGCGCGACCGGGGTCACCTTGCCGGTTTCCAGCCATTTCTTCAGGCGGCTGGCGTCTGCCATGTGGGTGTACTTGCCGAACGCATCCAGCACCACGAAGGCCACCTCGCGTTCGTCCATGACGGTGCGCATGACCAGGCAATGGCCCGCAGCGTTGGTGAAGCCCGTCTTGGTCACCTGGATGTCCCAGTCGGGTTTGCGCACGAGTGCATTGGTGTTGCGAAAGCCCAGCGTGTAGTTGGGTTTGTGGAACGCGACGGTCTTTTCGGAAGTGGTGCTGAACTGCTCGATCAGCGGATAGGCCTGGCTGGCCTTGAGCAGCTTGACCAGATCGTAGGCGCTGGAAACGTTCTGCTCGGATAGGCCGGTGGGTTCGACATAACGCGTATGAGTCATACCCAGCGCCCTGGCCTTTGCGTTCATCGCCTGGATGAATGCGCTGTAACCGCCCGGATAGTGATGCGCCAGGCTCGCGGCGGCGCGGTTTTCGGAGGACATCAAGGTCAGCAGAAGCATCTCGCGCCGGCTGATTTCGCTGCCAATACGGACCCGGGAAAACACACCCTTCATTTCGCGTGCATCGCGGATGACCACTGGCAGGCGCTGATCGAGCGGCAGCTTGGCGTCGAGCACGACCATCGCCGTCATCAGCTTGGTTACCGAGGCGATAGGCACCACCAGGCCCGGGTTGCTGGAATAGAGCACCTCGTTGCTCTTCAGGTCGATCAGCAGTGCACTGCCGGAGGCCAGCTCCTGCTGCTGAGTGATTTGCGGGGCAGCGGCAACTGAGGGGGACAGAATGACGCTACCGCAGGCGAATAGAAGGCCAAGAAGGGAATGACGAAATTTCAAGATGAACACCGATGAATTGGCAGTGGAAAAGACGCGCCGAAGCCGACGACGCGGCGGGCATTATAGGTAAACCCGAGCCAGAGATAAGGCCTCGTAGCCGTTATATTTCGGGGCGTTGGGCGCCGCTTCCGGCCCGTTGCGCATCCGTCGTTTCGCTTGTTGGATGCGCCGCCACAACGCCCTGAGTGTAGAAGAACATCAATTGCCTCGCTGCAGCAGCGGCTCCTGCTGGCTGGCGCAGGCGTTTCCTTTGCTATCGGCAGCGGGGCGCATCGAATCAATCAGCCCGACGGACGGGAACCCGTACGGGTGAAGCGGGTCCGCTGCCTACCGGGGGCGTTGTCGTGAGGCCGCACCTTCGGCCGATGACGAGGTCAAACCAGCACGTCCAAAAGGAGAGAAATCTATGTCCCGCTTCAGCCGCAAACCCACCACTCGCGACGAAATCGAGAGGGAAATCCACGACCTGATGGCCGCCCTCGACGAGCTCAAACACGACGCGACCCGTGGATCGCGGCATCGCTTCGAGTCCCTGCGTGCACGCGCCGAATCGCTGTGGAACGATGCCGACCTGGATACGCACTACCGTGACCTGTCCAAGCGAAGCCGCGATGCCAGCCGTCTGGCCAAGGAGTGCGTGCGCGAACATCCACTGAGCACCGTGGCGCTGGCCGCTGGCGCGGTCGCGCTAATCGGCTATCTGGTCACGCGTCGCTGACCGCTCGTCCCGCTCATGCTCAACGCCGAGACACCCCGCCTCAAGTTCGCCCTTTACGGAGCGCACTCGAGCCTCGGCAATGCCGTGCTGTGCGAGCTGCTGACCCGCCAGCACGAGGTCGTGGCGCTGGTCGACGACTTCAATTCGATGACCGCTCGGCCGGGGCTGCGGGTCAAGACCGGCGACTTGTTCGATGCCATCAGCGTGTCGCAGAGCGTTGCCGGTATGGACGCGGTGATCTGCCTCTACGACAGCCCGTCGGTACCCAGCGCATCCGGCGACGCAACCTTCGAGCAGCCACGCGGCTTCTATCAGGCGGTCGACGCCTTGTTGAGTGGATTACCAAAGGTCGGCGTCGAGCGCCTGTTGCTGGTAGCGGATTTCAGCGTTCATGGTGAGAAGCCCGATGCGGCCGCTGCCTTGCAGCGCATCGCCGCGCACCCGATGAAATGGACGCTGGTAGATGCCGGAACCGACGGCGAAGACCTGTCGATCGAAGACCTCAGCAACCTCGACGGCTTGGCTAGCGAGGATCGCCGCGTACAGCTCCGGCGCATCGCCGCGGGGATGATCGACGAGCTTGAAGCCCCGCAGCATCTGCATCAACAGGTGCACTTCCGTCTCTGAGCGATGCTCAACCCGCCAACTGACTGCGCAACTGCGCCAGAACATCGGCCGACTCGGGCCTTACCCCACGCCATAACTCGAACGCGGCCGCTGCCTGCTCGACCAGCATGCCCAGGCCATCACGGGTCGACCGCCGAGGTTGGCCGCCCACAGGCAGAACGGCGTGGGCTCTGCGCCATACATCATGTCGTAGCAGAAAGTCGTGCCCAAGCGGATCAGGCTGTCGGCAAGGGGTGGCAGCTCGCCGCCGAGACTGGCGGAGGTACCGTTGATGATCACATCGAACGGACCGTGCAGCTGATCGAAGGCGCTCGCGCTGACCGATCCCAGTTCGGCGAATTCGCCGGCCAGCTGCTCGGCCTTGCTCAGTGTGCGATTGGCGATGACCAATGCAGCCGGTCGCTGCGCCAGCAATGGCCCGAGCACGCCGCGCACCGCGCCGCCAGCGCCCAATAGCAGTACGCGCTTGCCTTCCAGCGCCACGCCGGCGTTATCCAGCAGGTCGCGCACCAGGCCAATGCCATCAGTGTTGTCGCCCAGCAGCGTGGCGTCTTCGAGCTTCTTCAGGGTATTGACCGCCCCGGCACGCCGCGCGCGCTCGGTCAGCTGGTCAGCCAGGCGGAAAGCCTGTTCCTTGAACGGCACGGTGACATTGGCGCCACGGCCATCCATGAAAAATTGGCGAGCGAAACCGGAGAAATCATCCAACGGCGCCAGCAGCGGCTCATAACTGAGCGACTGGCCCGTCTGCTGCGCGAACAGGCGATGAATCTGCGGGGATTTGCTGTGGCCGATGGGGTTGCCGAAAACGCCGTAGCGATCCATGAAAACGGTCCTCGAAAGTTTGATCGGCTGCGGAGTCAGGCCTGCTCGGCAAGCCAGTCGCGATCCTGCAGGAAATACTCAGTCAGCCGCGCCTCCGGCGTGCCCGGCTCGGGGTGCTTGTCGTAGCCCCAACGCACCAGCGGCGGCAGTGACATGAGGATGGACTCGGTGCGCCCGCCTGATTGCAGGCCGAACAGGGTGCCGCGGTCATAGACCAAGTTGTATTCCACGTAGCGCCCACGACGCAATTCCTGGAATTCCCGTTCACGTTCGCCGTAAGGCATGGCCTTGCGCCGTTGCACGATGGGCAGATAGGCCTCGATGTAGGCATCACCGATCGCGCGCATGAAGGCGAAGCTGGTGTCGAAGTCCCACTCGTTGAGGTCGTCGAAGAACAGACCACCGACACCCCGTGGTTCGTTGCGGTGCTTGATGTGGAAGTAGCGGTCGCACCACTCCTTGTAGCGTGGATAGACATCGGCGCCAAAGGGCGCGCAAGCATCACGGGCGACTCGGTGCCAGTGTATGCAGTCCTGCTCGTTGCCGTAGTAGGGCGTCAGATCGAATCCACCGCCGAACCACCAGACCGGCTCTTCGCCTTCCTTCTCGGCGATAAAGAAGCGCACATTGGCGTGGGAAGTCGGTACGTATGGGTTCTCTGGATGGATCACCAACGACACGCCGAGGGCCTCGAAGCCGCGGCCGGCCAGTTCCGGACGGTGCGCGCTGGCCGAAGGGGGCAGGCCGCTGCCGTGTACGTGGGAGAAGTTCACGCCGCCCTTCTCGATCAGCGCGCCGTTCTCGATCACCCGGGTCCGGCCACCGCCGCCCGCCGGACGGGTCCAGGCGTCTTCGGCGAAACGGGCGCCGCCGTCTTCGGCTTCAAGGGTGGCGCAGATTCGGTCCTGCAGGTCGAGCAGGTAGGCTTTGACGGCTTCGGTACGCTCGTTCACGAAATCACCTTGGCAAGTAACGGCACGGGCCCGGCGACAGCGATCGCCCAGCAGTGCTTTAGCGGAAGGGCCGGCAAGCATATCACCCGGCCGATTGACGGATGCGCGCGGGAAGCGTTGGATAGGCTCCTTTGCATTCGCTCAGGAGTCGATATGTCACAGCGCATCCAGTTCAGCCAGCATGGCGGTCCCGAAGTTCTTGAGCAGGTAGACGCACCTGTCACGGCGCCCGGCGCCGGTGAAGTCCGGGTACGCAACCACGCGATCGGCCTGAATTTCATCGATACCTATTTCCGCAGTGGGCTCTATGTACCGCCGAGCTTGCCATCCGGCCTGGGTGCCGAAGGCGCGGGCGAAGTGGAGGCTATCGGCGAAGGCGTCAGCGGATTTCAGGTCGGCGACCGCGTTGCCTACGGTACCGGTCCGCTGGGCGCCTACGGCCAGCATCACACGCTGCCGGCGCGCCACTTGGTGAAACTGCCGGACTCAATCAGCTACGAGCAGGCCGCTGCGGTCATGCTCAAGGGACTGACCACCCAATACCTGTTACGCCAGACCCATGTCCTGCAGGCGGGCGAAACCGTGCTGTTCCACGCCGCAGCTGGTGGCGTCGGTTCGATTGCCTGCCAATGGGCCAAGGCCATCGGGGCCAAGCTGATCGGCGTGGTCGGTTCGGCGGAAAAAGCCGAGCGGGCCAAGGCGCTGGGTGCCTGGGCCACCATCGACCGTACTCAGGAAAATGTCCCGCAGCGCGTGCTGGAACTCACCGATGGCAAGAAATGCCCGGTGGTCTACGATTCGGTGGGCAAGAGCAGCTGGGAGATTTCGCTGGACTGCGTGGCGCCGCGCGGCCTGCTGGTCAGCTTCGGCAATGCCTCAGGCGCGGTCACCGGGGTGAACCTCGGGGTACTGGCGCAGAAGGGCTCGCTGTACGTCACCCGGCCGACGCTCGCCGGCTACGCGGATACCGCAGAGCGGTTACAGGCCATGGCAGCCGAGCTGTTCGAGATGATCGCCAGCGGCAAGGTCAAGGTCGAGATTGATCAGCGCTACCCGCTCGCTGAAGCCGCCGAGGCGCAGCGCCAGCTGGCCGCGGGTCAGACCACCGGATCGACCATTCTGCTGCCCTGACGCTGGCGTCATCGCCGTCCTGCCTGCCATCAGGACGGCCGAATGACCTCGCCGCTACGCAGATCACGGATGGTGCTGGGGTTGCGCCGCCCGCCCAGGCGGCCGCCGAGCACCGCGTCGAGTTGGCCCGGAAAGTACTGCTCCACACGCAAGCGTGAGCGCGCCGAAGGCCTGCCGGCGGGATTCGCCGAAGTGGATACCAGCGGCCCGGTCAGTGCGCACAGCCGGGCGACCAGGGGATGATCGCTGACCCGCAGGGCCACGCTGTCGTGCTTGCCGGTGATCCACTCAGGCAGCCGCTGGCGATGCGGCACCAGCCAGGTATTGGGCCCCGGCCAGGTCCCTGCCAGGCGATCGAGCCAGCGCTCGGGTAGATCCTCCAGCAGAAACTCGAATTGCTCGACGCAGTCGGCCACCAGAATCAGGCCCTTTTCCACCGGCCGCTCCTTCAACGCCAGCAACCGATGCACCGCATCGCTGTTCCACGGGTCACAACCGAGCCCCCAGACCGCTTCAGTCGGATAGGCGATGACCCCACCGTTCCTGACCACACGGGCCGCCTGCTGCACACGCCAGTTACCGACCATCACCACCTCCGCTGACTGATCGGCGCAGTTTACCCAAGCGCATGAGGCTGCACAGCTGCGCTCAGCCGGCTCGCGCCCCCCATAGGCCGTTCTCGCAAGCGACCAGTCCCTCAATTTCCAGCTCGGTCAGCTCCGCCAGTACCTGTGCCAGGGGCTGCGTCAATGCAGCCGCGAGCGTCTCACTGGTCATCGGTGCGGCATGCAACTGCGCGAGCAGCGGATGAACCAGCCGCTCGGGTTGCGGTTGACTAGCTGCAGCCGTATGCCGCCAACCCTGCAATGCCTGGAGAATATCGTCGACGCTTTCCACCAGCGCCGCCCCCTGCCGAATCAGCTGATGACAGCCGCGTGCGCCGGGATGATGAATCGAACCGGGGATGGCGTAGACCTCGCGGCCCTGTTCGGCAGCAAGCCGGGCGGTAATCAGCGAACCGCTCAAGGGGCTCGCTTCGACCACCAGCACACCCAGCGAAAGCCCGCTGATGATGCGGTTGCGACGGGGAAAGTTGGAGGCGTGCGGTGCGCAATCCAGCGGCAGCTCGGACACCAGCGCGCCGCCGCCTTCGACAATGCGCGCGGCGAGGCCAAGGTGGCGCCGTGGATAAAGCTGCTGCAGGCCAGTACCCAGCACGGCAATGGTCTTGCCGTTTACATCCAGCGCCCCCTGGTGCGCCGCTCCGTCTATGCCAAGGGCAAGACCGCTTGTGATCACGAAACCGCCCGCAGCGAGGCTCCGCGCAAAAGCCATGGCATTGTCCAGGCCCGGACGCGAGGCGCGACGGCTACCGACCATGGCCAGCTGCGGCCGCTCCAGCAGGCTCGGGTCACCTTCGACGAACAACAGCGGCGGGGCATCCGGCAGTTCCGCCAGCAAGGCTGGGTAGCAGGGATCGTCCCACATCAGTAGCTGATGGCCTGGTTGTTCCAGCCAGGTCAGCGCCAGGGCGGCACGCTCGCGTATTACCGAGCTACGTCTGGGTTCGGCGCAACTGGCTGGCAGCCCCAATGCGCGCCAGGCGGCGGCCGGGGCGCTGAGCGCAGAGGCGGCATCAGGGAAAGCACTGAGCAATTTGTGCAGACGCCGCGGACCAAGCTCCGGCAGCAGATGCAGGCGCAGGCGGGCTTCCAGTTCGGCAGGGGAATTCGCAGGCATGAGTGAACATTCCTTGTCTCGTCGCACCGCATCCATGCGGTGGTATCAGCAGAAAAAAGCCCCGCATTTGCGGGGCTCGGGTAACTCAGGGATTGCGGACCTTGTCCATCACCGCCAGCGAGCGGGTGGCCTGCAGCACCAGACCGTAGCTGAGCTTGTCGTAGGTACGGAACACCATCAGCAGTCCCGAACGCTCGTCAGGAATCTTGACGTTTTCACCCGTCACCCGGTCGCGGACGGTTTCGCCGGTCTTGTACACAGCCAGCACGTTGCCGATGCTCAGCCCGTCGCGTGCGCCCTTGTTCAGGGTGACCACATCGAACTGGCCGATCTGGGTCACGCCACGCGGCACGTCGAGGATCACGCCATTGACTTCGCCTTCCGGCTCGCTCGGCATGAAGGTCGAGTTCACCGCACGCTCCTCGCTGGGGAACATGCGATCACCGATACGCGCTTCCTGGGTGACTCGAGTGAGCATCATGGTGGCGATGTCGCCTTCCATGTCGAGTAGTTCGGCGGTACCCACGTCATCGGCGTTGATGCCTAGGAACTCCTGGGTTTCGGGATCCATGTAAGTCTTGCCCTGACGGAAGATGCCGTAGACGCCGATGCCGTCCTGGAATTCGCCACGTCCGTAGACACGGTCGCCGGATCCGCTGATGACGCGCTCGGCATTGCCGGCAACGATGTAGGGCGCGGCTTCGAATTCAGCGGCACTGTCGACGATTCGGTTGCTCAGCAGGAAGCTGTTGATCGCTTCAAGCGGGATGGTGCTGATGGCCTCGGCCATGGGGGTGGTGCGAATGGTAGGCGAGAGCTTGATGGTTCCGCGCGACGCGCCGCGGTTAAGCATGACGCGCGGCTGGCCGTCGATGTAGACCAGACTCAGACGGTCGCCGGGGTAGATCAGGTGCGGGTTTTCGACCTGGGGGTTGGCGTGCCAGAGCTCCGGCCATTTCCAAGGTTCGCTGAGGAAGCGACCGGAAATGTCCCAGAGTGTGTCGCCTTTCACTACGGTGTACTGCTCCGGATGATCATCCTTGAGCTGCACAGCGGCCTGTGCCATGCCGCCAACCGCCACCAGGAGCAGGGCGAGTAGTGATTTCCTCATGTGGTGAATCCCTTTATGATGTGCTTTCACGTAAAGCGCCCTAGCGCCGCAGAAACCCTTGTGGAAAGCGGCGTTAAGCCGTTTACAAGCTGCTCGGCATCTTAGCAGCGGCTTTTGACTTTATTCCATAAGTGCATCACAAACGCATATGGCAATCCTGAACATCCTAGAATTTCCCGATCCGCGCCTGCGCACCATCGCTAAACCGGTGGACGTGGTCGATGACGGCATACGCCAGCTGATCGACGACATGTTCGAGACCATGTACGACGCCCCTGGCATCGGCCTGGCCGCGACGCAGGTCAATGTGCACAAGCGCGTGGTGGTGATGGATCTGTCCGAGGACAAGTCCGAGCCCCGTGTTTTCATCAATCCCGAGTTCGAGTTCCTGACCGACGAGATGGAGCAGTACCAGGAAGGATGCCTGTCGGTGCCCGGCTTTTACGAGAACGTTGACCGGCCGCAGAAGGTCAAGGTCAAGGCGCTGGACCGCGATGGCCAGCCCTACGAGCTGATCGCCGAAGGCCTGCTCGCGGTCTGCATCCAGCATGAGTGCGATCACCTCAACGGCAAGCTGTTCGTAGATTATCTGTCCAACCTCAAGCGCGACCGGATCAAGAAGAAGCTGGAAAAGATCCACCGTCAGCAGGC
Organism: Pseudomonas sp. SST3; assembly: GCF_003325755.1. Next base: position 17,909 of record NZ_QORI02000031.1, read on the forward strand.
TTGATTCCGACCCCAAAGGCTTGCAGCAGCAAGCCTTTTTTATTGACGAGTCCTTTCCATGCGCATCGTTTTCGCCGGTACTCCGGAATTCGCCGCTCAGCATCTGCAAGCCCTGCTCGACGCCAAGCGTGATGTGGTGACGGTTTACACCCAGCCGGATCGGCCTGCAGGTCGCGGGCAGAAGCTGATGCCCAGCCCGGTCAAGCAGCTCGCGCTGCAGCACGGGATTGCCGTGTACCAGCCACAGACCCTGCGCGATCCGGCGGCTCAAGCGGAACTGGCGGGACTGCAGGCCGACCTGATGGTAGTGGTCGCCTACGGCTTGATCCTGCCGCAGGCGGTGCTGGATCTGCCTCGCCTGGGCTGCATCAACAGCCACGCGTCGCTGTTGCCACGCTGGCGTGGTGCCGCGCCAATTCAGCGCGCGATCGAAGCGGGCGATGCCGAATCCGGGGTGACCGTGATGCAGATGGAAGCCGGCCTGGATACCGGTCCGATGCTGCTCAAGGTCAGCACACCGATCACAGCTGACGACACCGGCGGCAGCCTCCATGACCGCCTTGCCGAGCTCGGCTCGAATGCCGTGGTTGAAGCCGTCGCCGCGCTCGAATCCGGCACGCTCGTCGGCGAGGTTCAGGACGATAGCCTGGCTACCTACGCGCACAAACTGAACAAGGACGAGGCACGCATCGACTGGAGCCGCCCGGCCATCGAACTCGAACGCCTGGTGCGCGCCTTTCACCCTTGGCCGATCTGCCACAGCCAGTTGGATGAGGCCGCGGTGAAAATCCACGCAGCGCGACCAGCGGCCGGGCAAGGCGCGCCCGGCCAGATACTCGATGCTGGTAAGGACGGTCTGCATGTGGCGTGCGGCACGGGCTCGCTGCTGCTTACGCGCCTGCAGTTGCCGAACGGCAAGCCGTTGAATTTCAGCGATCTGTACAACAGCCGACGTGAGCAATTCACGCCCGGCAAGGTATTCCAATAATGTCGATGAACCCGCGCCTCGCCGCCGCCCGCGCACTGGGCGTGGTGCTGTCCGGCAAAGCCTCGCTGAACAGCAGCCTGCCCGAGGTATTAAGCAAGGTCGATGCCCGCGACCGCGGCCTGACGCAAGAACTGGCGTTCGGTACCGCCCGCTGGCAGCCGCGCTTGGCCGGCCTTGCCGAGCGTTTGTTGCAGAAGCCCTTCAAGGCCGCCGACCGCGATGTCGAAGCCTTGCTGCTGGTCGGTCTCTACCAGCTGTTCTATACCCGCATACCGCCGCACGCCGCCATTGGCGAAACCGTCGGCTGTGCACAAAAACTGAAGAAGCCCTGGGCCAAGGGTCTGCTCAACGCCGTGCTGCGTAACGCGCAGCGTGATGGTGAAGCACTGTTCGCTGAACTGGAGCACGACCCCGTGATCCGTTTCGCTCACCCGCGTTGGATGCAGAAATCCTTGAAGGCGCACTGGCCGGAGCACTGGCAGGCGATCTGCACGGCGAACAACATCCATCCGCCGATGATGCTGCGAGTCAATCATCGCCAGGTCGAGCGCGATGACTATCTTGGCGAACTGCAGGCTGCCGGCATCGAAGCCTTTCCCTGCAGCCACAGCGAAGATGGCATCCGTCTGGCCGCGGCCTGCGATGTCAGCCAGTTGCCCGGTTTTGCCGAAGGTCGCGTCAGTGTGCAGGACGAAGCGGCGCAGCTGGCCGCCGGACTGCTGGATCTGGCGCCGGGTCAACACGTACTGGATGCCTGCTGTGCGCCTGGCGGCAAGACCTGCCACATCCTCGAGCGCGAGCCGAACCTTCAGAGAGTCGTCGCGCTGGACCTGGAGCCCAAGCGGCTGCAGCGTGTGCAGGAAAACCTCGACCGCCTGCAGCTACAGGCGACGCTGGTAGCTGCCGACGCCCGCGCCACCGACCAGTGGTGGGACGGCCAACCGTTCCAGCGCATTCTGCTCGATGCCCCCTGTTCGGCGACCGGCGTGATTCGCCGCCACCCCGACATCAAGCTGGCCCGCCAGGCCGACGACATTGCGCCGTTGGCAGCCCTGCAAGGCGAAATGCTCGATGCGCTCTGGCCGACGCTGGCGGTCGGTGGCGTGCTGCTCTACGCCACCTGCTCCGTGTTGCCGACCGAAAACCGCGACGTGATCGAGGCCTTCCTGGCGCGCATGCCGGGTGCCCGTGAGCTGGATCTGCCGAGCGAATTCGGTATCGAACAGTCACATGGTCGTCAGTTGCTGCCGCAGGAAAACGGCCACGATGGCTTCTACTACGCCAAATTGATGAAAATCGCGGCCCAACCAACGGCGAACTTATCGAAATGAACAGTGGCGCGTCTTGGTGAGATGGAATGAGCAAGGTGGTGAGGCGGCGGGCTAAAGCCCCACGCTATATGACGAGGCGGGCCATCCGAGGCGCCGGTGCATAGCACCGTAGGGTGGGCTTCAGCCCACCCTACGGTGTCATTCGATTGCGGTGGGCTAAAGCCTGCCCTACCGATGTGTAACCGAAGTTTGGCCAAAATCATGGGCGGCCGATAGCCGCCCTCCAGGAGCGAGTTCGTGAAGATCATTATTCTCGGTGCAGGGCAGGTAGGCGGTACGCTCGCCGAAAACCTCGCGAGCGAAGCCAACGATATCACCGTGGTAGACACCGACCCAGATCGCCTGCGCGACCTGGGCGATCGCCTGGACATTCGCACCGTGGTCGGCCGCGGCTCCTTTCCCACCGTGCTGCGCCAGGCCGGTGCGGACGATGCCGACATGCTGGTAGCAGTGACCAACAGCGACGAAACCAACATGGTCGCCTGCCAGGTAGCGTACACGCTGTTCCACACCCCGACCAAGATCGCTCGGGTGCGTGAGTCTGCTTACCTGACTCGCTCTGGTCTGTTCAGCAACGAGGCGATTCCGGTCGACGTGCTGATCAGCCCTGAGCAGGTGGTCACCAACTACATCAAGCGTCTGATCGAACACCCCGGCTCGTTGCAGGTCATCGACTTCGCTGAGGGCAAGGCGCAGCTGGTGGCGGTACGGGCCTATTACGGCGGCCCGCTGGTAGGCCAGGAGCTGCGCCAGCTGCGCAATCACATGCCCAACGTCGATACGCGCGTAGCGGCGATCTTCCGTCGCAACCAGGCGATCCTGCCCCAGGGCGATACGGTGATAGAGGCCGACGACGAGGTGTTTTTCATCGCTGCGCGTGGACATATTCGCGCCGTGATGAGCGAAATGCGCCGACTCGACGACTCCTATCGACGCATCGTCATCGCTGGCGGCGGGCACATCGGGGAGCGCCTCGCTGAAGCGATCGAAAGCCGCTATCAAGTGAAGATCATCGAGATGAACCCGGCGCGTTGCCGCTACCTCTCGGACACCCTCGACAGCACCATCATTCTTCAGGGCAGCGCTTCCGATCGCGACCTGCTGGTGGAAGAGAACATAAACGACGCTGACGTTTTCCTCGCGCTGACCAACGACGACGAGGCCAACATCATGTCGTCGTTGCTGGCCAAGCGCCTCGGCGCACGAAAGGTAATGTGCATCATCAACAACCCGGCCTACGTCGATCTGGTTCAGGGCGGCGAGATCGATATCGCCATCAGTCCGCAGCTGGCCACTATCGGTACGCTGCTGACCCATGTGCGCCGCGGCGATATCGTCAGCGCCCACTCGCTGCGCCGCGGTGCAGCGGAGGCCATCGAGGTGATTGCCCACGGCGATTCGCGTTCGAGCAAGGTCGTCGGCCGCGCCATCGGCAAGATCGCCTTGCCGCCAGGCACCACCATCGGCGCGGTGATTCGCGACGAGGAAGTGTTGATTGCCCATGACAACACGGTCATCGAGTCGGGCGACCATGTGATCCTGTTCCTCGTCGACAAGAAGCAGATCCGTGACGTGGAGCGCCTGTTCCAGGCTGGCCTGACCTTCTTCTGAGGTTTCAGAGCACCTCGGCGGCCACTGCGTCCACTGCACTTCGGGCGATCTCGACCACCTGATCGGCCTCCGCCTGCGTCAGCACCAACGGCGGGGCGAAGCCGAGGATGTCACCGTGCGGCATGGCGCGCGCAATCATGCCGCGCTCCAGACAGGCAGCCGAGACGCGCGGCCCTACCTTCAATGCCGCATCGAAGGGCGTGCGGGCCTCACGGTCGGCCATGAACTCGAGAGCGGCGAGCATGCCGATACCGCGCACCTCACCGACCAGCGGGTGGCTGTCGAACGTCTGGCGCAGCTGCGCGTTGAGATAGGCACCCACCTCGGCGGCGTTGCCCGGAATATTCTCTCGCTCCAGGATATTCAGATTCGCCAGTGCTGCGGCGGCGCAGATGGGATGCCCAGAATAAGTCCAGCCGTGCCCCATGGCGCCGTCGCGAGCCGAGGCTTCATCAATCACGCCCCAAACCTTTTCCCCGACGATCACTGCGGACAGTGGCGCGTAGGCGCTGGTCAGACCCTTGGCAGTGGTGATCAGGTCCGGCTTCATGCCGAACAGCTGGCTGCCCATGGACGTGCCTAGGCGACCAAACGCGCAGACCACCTCGTCGGCAATCAAGAGGATGTCGTACCGCGCCAACACCGCCTGGATCGCCTCCCAGTAGCCCTTGGGCGGGACGATGATGCCGCCGGTGCCCATCACCGGTTCGCCGATGAAGGCAGCCACGGTGTCCGGACCTTCCCGCTGAATCAGCTGCTCCAGATCCTCGGCGCAGTGGCGTACAAAAGCAGCCTCGTCCATGCCGGCCGGCGCCTTGTAGAAGTGCGGGCAGGCGGCGTGCTTGATGTCCGCATGCGGTAGATCGAAATGCTGATGAAAACTGGGCAAGCCGGTCAGGCTGCCGGTCATGATTCCCGAGCCGTGATAGCCACGCTGGCGGGAGATGATCTTCTTTTTCTGCGGGCGGCCGAGCACGTTGTTGTAGTAGCGCACCAGCTTGATCTGGGTCTCGTTGGCGTCCGAGCCGGAGAGCCCGTAGTAGACCTTCTTCATGCCCTCTGGCGCCCAGTCGATGATGCGTTGCGACAGTTCGATGATCGCCTCGGTCGAGTGACCGACATAGGTGTGGTAATAGGCCAGCTCCGTGGCCTGCTTGTAGATAGCTTCGGCCACCTCCGTGCGACCGTAGCCGATATTGACGCAGTACAGACCGGCAAAGGCGTCGATGAACTCTCGGCCTTCATGGTCGCGGATGCGGATACCTGAAGCGCCGGTGACAATGCGGCCCTTGAGCGCTCCGCTGGCGTGGTCATGGGCATGGGTGGACGGATGCATGAAGTGGGCACGGTCCTGGTCGAATAGCACGTCGTAGTCATGGCTCATGGGCTTCTCCGTTTGCTGTGATGGGATGGGGCTCGAACGCCTTCCCCTCATCCCGACCCGCCCCCGGCGGGGGGCGGGAGTGATTCGGCTCATCAATGCCGGCTGCGTCAGTAGCGCTGGCCCTGATGATGGATACAGACGTACTTAGTCTCGACGAAAGGCTCGAAGCCTTCGCTGCCACCTTCCCGGCCCAGGCCGGAGGCTTTCATGCCGCCGAAGGGGATCGGGTGGCCGGTGAACTTGGTGCCGTTGACCGCGACCATCGCGTGATCGAGCCGACGGATGAGCGGGTGGACTACGTCCAGCCGATTCGAGCAGACGTAGGCGGCCAGCCCGTATTCGGTATCGTTGGCCATGCTGACTGCCTCGTCCAGGCTGTCGAACGGCAGCACGCCGGCGATCGGTGCGAAATTCTCCTCGCGGTAGATGCGCATGTCGGGCGTGACGTCGGCCAGCAATGTCGGTTGCCAGAACCAGCCGCCGAGGGCGTGCGGCTCACCACCCGCCAGCAGCCGGGCGCCCTTTTCCAATGCATCGGCGACTCGTGCCGCGGTAGCGTCAAAGGCGGCCTGGTGCATCAGCGGGCCGATCTGACTGCTCTCATCGAGGCCGGGCCCGACACGCAACTCACGTACCGCGCGGGCGAAGCGTGCCAGGAAGGCTTCATAGATCGGCCGCTGCACGAGGATGCGATTGGCCGCGCAGCAGTCCTGGCCGGAGGTCTGGAACTTGGCGTCCATGGCCACCTGCACGGCATGATCGAGGTCGGCGTCAGCACAGACGATCACCGGTGCATTACCGCCCAGCTCCAGGGCCACCTTCTTCACGCCGGGCGCGGCGGCGGCCAGTATCAAGCGGCCGACCCGGGTCGAACCGGTAAAACTCACCGAACGCACGCGCGAATCCTGCACCAGGGTTTCCATGACCATCTGCGGTTCGCCAAGCACCACGTTGAACACCCCGGCAGGCAGGCCCGCTTCCTCGGCGAGCTGGGCCAGGGCGAAGGCGGAATAGGGCGTCTCGTGCGCCGGTTTGACCACCACCGTACAACCGGCCGCCAGCGCCGCCGCAGCCTTGCGAGTGATCATCGCGCTGGGGAAGTTCCAGGGGGTAAGCAGGGCGCAGACGCCAACCGGCTCCCTCAGGGTGCTCAGTTCGGCATCGGCAATGTGGCTCGGAATGGTCCGGCCATAGAGACGGCGGGCCTCCTCGGCGAACCAGGGGATAAAACTGGCGGCGTAACGGATCTCGCCCCGCGCTTCCGCCAGCGGCTTGCCCTGCTCCTCGCAGAGGATGGCAGCGAGGTCTTCCTGGTGCTGCAGGATCAGCTCGGCCCAGCGCTGCAACAACACTGCGCGCTCGTCCAGGCTTTGCCTGCGCCAATTCTCGAAGGCACGCTCGGCGGCATCCACCGCGGCGAGGATTTGCTCGCGTTCGAGCATCGGCACGTGGGCGATCTCGGCTCGAGTGGCGGGGTTCTGCACAGCGATGCTGGCGCCGCTGCGGCTGTGAACCCATTGTCCGTCCACGTAGCAGAGCGATTTGAACAGCAGGGGATGTTTGAGCGGCATGGCAATGTCTCCGGGCCAAGTGGCATGGGAGACATGCTAGGGAAGGGCGGCTTGGTGTTTTTTCCGTAGCGGCCCGATTGGCAGGTAAATCTTTCTGTTCGACGGGCGCGAAACAAGAAAAGCGTCGGGTGCGTGAGGTATGCGGTGGAAAAGGCTTCGCCGTTTCCACTTTACGCAGCGTTACCGGCGCTGTCGCTTACGCCGTGGCGGTCTTCTGCTGCGGCAACATGCGCACGATGGCGTTGAGCAGCATGCCGTAGAGCGGCACGAACAGCGCCAGGCTGATGGCCAGCTTGATCACGTAATCGACGCTGGCAATCTCCACCCAGTTCGCCGCCATGAAGGGGTCATCGCTGTGCCAGAAGGCGATAGAGAAGAACACGAAGGTGTCCAGCAGATTGCCGAATATGGTGGAGGCGCTGGGCGCAACCCACCAATGGCGCAAGCGGCGCAACCGATCGAACACCTGGATATCGAGGATCTGACCGAAGACATAGGCGAGGAAGCTGGCGATGGCGATGCGGAACACGAACAGATTGAACTCGCCCAGCGCCGCGAAGCCGCTGAACGCGCCCTGGTGGAACAACACTGAGACCACGTAGGAGGCCACCAGCGCCGGAAGCATGACCTGGGCGATGACTCGCCGCGCCGGACCCTTGCCGAGCAGGCGTACGGTCAGGTCAGTAGCCAGGAAGATGAACGGGAAACTGAACGCACCCCAGGTGGTGTGCCAGCCGAACAGGGTGATCGGCAGCTGCACCAGATAGTTGCTGGCGATGATGATGAGGATGTGGAAGGCGATCAGCCCGGCCAGAGTGGCCTGGCGGACCGGCGAAGGGATCTGTAGCACGGCATGTCCTTTTTAAAAGTGATGGGGTGAGGGAACCCATTTGTCGACCGATATGGCCGAGGCGGCGCGCATTCTAGTGCCAATCCGGGCGAGGGTATAGCCGCGTCGGTCAGAACGCCTCGGTTCGCGAGGCTGGAAGCAGTTCATCGTCAAGCGTTGACGGAGCGCCACCGTCGTCGCGCTTGACGCTTTTGGTGACGATGTAGGTGTAGTAGCGTTCGATGCCCAGATCTTCCATCAACAGCGTATCGATGAAGCGCTGATAGTGATCGATGTCGCGCGCACGGATCATCGCGATGTAGTCGACGCCGCCGCCAGTGGCATAGCAGAAGGCAACCTCCGGCGCTTCGGCCAGCCGCTGTTCGAAGCGTCGCATATCCTGCGCGGTGTGCCGCGCCAGGCTGATTTCCACCAGCACCTGCTGGGTGCGGAACAGCGCGCCCCAGTCGATCAGTGCTCGATAGCCGTGCACCAGCCCGACGGCTTCGAGCTTGCGCACGCGCTCCCAGGCCGGGGTCACCGACAGGTTGATGGCTTCGGCCAGCGCCGACTTGGTGATCCGCCCGTCCTTGGACAGGATGTGCAGGATCTTCAGGTCATAGCGATCGAGCTTGAGCATGATTCCCCCTTACCAGCCGGAAGGCCCCGGGGCGCAGATTACCTTTCCGCGCATCGGGCGAAGACACCTGCAGGGTAGCCGACCCCCCGCAGCGCAATTAGCGTCACCGTACCACCTCGGCGATGACCGCCAGCGTATCGCCACTCTGCACCCGCCCTGGAAAGTGCCGGGCGCAGAGCAGGCCGCCGCGCCGTGCCCGGTACTCCACCGGCACCACGCCGGTGCGGCGGGCATCATGCACCCGCGCTACCAGCTCACCTTCTCGCACGGTCTCCCCCAGATCCTTGCACAGCTCGAGCAGACCGTCGCTCTCGCTGCACAGGTAGCAATCGCCATCCGGCATGTCCAGCATCACCGACTCGGTCGGCTCGATTTCGCCGTCGAGCAGATCGAAATGGATCAGCAGATTACGCACGCCACGCTCGGCGATGGCCAGGCTTCTGGCGCTGATGGAGCCGCCACCACCGAGTTCGGTGGTGACGAAGACCTTGCCCTGCGCTTCGGCCGCGGTGTCGTACATGCCCAGCGCGTCCTGCTCCAGCATGCGCATGCAGAAGGGCGCCGCGAAGGCACGCATGCCCGCCTCGCAGCGTGCCTGCTGAGCCTTGTCGGCCAGCACATGGCAGGCCGCGAACGGCAGGAAGTCGAGGGTCTTTCCACCGGAATGGATATCCAGCACCAGGTCGGCCAGTGGCAGCAGGCTGCGCTGGAAGTAGTCGGCGATCTTCTGCGTCACGGTACCGTCGGGCCGACCGGGAAAGCTGCGGTTCAGGTTGCCCTGGTCGATCGGCGAGGTACGGGTGCCGGCCCATACCGCCGGGGCGTTCATGAAAGGAACGATGATCACCCGCCCATGCACGCGCGCCAGATCAAGGCTGCCGGCTAGCTTGCTCAGCGCCAGCGGGCCCTCGTATTCATCGCCGTGGTTGCCGCCGGTGAACAGCGCCGTGGGCCCCGCGCCGTTCTTTATCACGGTGATCGGGATCATCACCGCGCCCCAGGCCGAATCGTCACGTGAGTGGGGCAGGCGCAGATAGCCGTGCTGCACACCGTCGCGCTCGAAGTCGACAGTGGAGCTGATTGGGTTGCGCAGCAAGGTTTCAGTCATGGTTCAGTCCTTGACGTAAAGCTTGCGCGGCAGGTCGCAAAAGGTTTCCATCCCGGTCTCGGTGATCAGGATGCTCTCGGTGATTTCCAGGCCCCAGTCCGCCATCCACAACCCGGGAATGAAGTGGAAGGTCATGCCCGGTTCGAGCACGCTGTTGTCGCCCGGGCGCAGGCTCATGGTCCGCTCGCCCCAGTCCGGCGGGTAGCTGACGCCAATTGAATAGCCGCAGCGGCATTCCTTCTGGATCTCGAACTTTTCAAGCACCTGGCAAAAGGCCCGGGCGATGTCACCGGTGGTATTGCCCGGGCGCGCCACGGCGAGGCCCGCCGAGATACCCTCGACTACCGCCTGCTCGGCCTCGAGGAAGTGTGCCGGCGGCTTGCCCAGGTAGATGGTGCGCGACAGCGGGCAGTGGTAGCGCTTGTAGCACCCGGCGATCTCGAAGAAGGTGCCCGCGCCAGACCTGAACGGACTGTCGTTCCAGGTCAGGTGCGGCGCGCTGGCATCGATGCCGGTTGGCAGCAACGGCACGATTGCCGGGTAGTCGCCGCCATGGCCTTCGATGCCAAGGATGCCGGCACGGTAGATGTCCGCGACCAGCTCGTTCTTGCGCAGCCCCGGTTCGATGCGCTCGAAGATTGCCTCATGCATGCGCTGGACGATTCGCGCGGCGATGCGCATGTATTCGATTTCCTGAGGCGATTTCACCGCCCGTTGCCAGTTGACCAGCGCGGTGGCATCCAGAAAGCGCGCGTGCGGCAGGTGCTGCTGCAGCGAGCGGAAGGCCGCCGCGCTGAAGTAGTAGTTGTCCATCTCCACGCCGATCGCCAGACGGTCCCATCCACGCGCGGCAATCACCTCACTGGAAAGATAATCCATCGGATGGCACTGGCTGGACTGCACATAGTGGTCCGGGTAGCCGACGATGTTGTCGGCGCCCATGAACACGGTACGGCGCGCACCATTGGCATCGTGGCCGCGGCCGAACCAGAGCGGATCACCGTCGAGCGCCAGCAGCACACATTGGTGCACGTAAAAGGACCAGCCGTCATAGCCGGTCAGCCAAGCCATGTTCGACGGGTCGGTGACGACCAGCAGCTCGATGCCGCGGGCAGCCATGGCCTGGCGAACCTTGGCGATACGCAACGCATATTCCTCCCGGCTGAACGGGAGATTAACGACGATCTCGGACATCTTCTTTGCCCTCGTGGATGGACCGCTTTTGCTCTGCAGGGGCGAGCTGGCTCGCGAACAGGGGCTTGTGCCCCCAGGGCGAACAGGCTCGCGTCTGCAGATCAGGGGTTGAAGACGAAACCCCTGCCCGCCGCTCGGGCTCGGTCGAAGGCAAAGCTGGCGATGGCTGTGTCCTGCGCGCCAGTGCCGGTCAGGTCGCAGAGCGTGACCTGACCGGCCGAGGTGCGGCCGGGGTGATGTCCGGCGATCACCTGGCCGAGTTCGGCGAAGGATGAGTCGTCCACCGCGCCAGCGGCCAGTGCGTGATGAAGCTCACCGAGAATCCGGGTCTGGCTGAGCCGGTCGGCGACATAGAGATCGCAGGCAGCCAGGGCATCGGCGGCGATCTCGTTCTTGTGCTCGGCGTCCGAGCCCATGGCGGTGATGTGCAAGCCCGGCTGCAAATGATGCGCCTGGATCAAGGGCGTGCGGCTGGGCGTCGTGGTGATGGCGATATCGACGCCGTCCATTGCGGCGTCGAGGCTGTCCATGAGCCGAACTTCTACGCCCTGCAGCTCACCGGCGAAGACGGCCGCCTTCGCCGGATCTCGGGCCCAGATGCGCACCTCATGGATGTCACGCACCAGCCGCAAGGCCGCCAGCTGCAGACGCGCCTGCTCGCCGGCGCCGAGGATCGCGACGCGGCTGGCGTTCCCACGGCTCAGCCATTTGGCCGCCACCGCGCCAGCCGCAGCCGTGCGCACCGCCGTGAGGAAGCCGTTGTCCAGCAGCAGCGCATCGAGCAATCCGGTGCGCGCCGAGAACAGCATCATCAACCCGTTGAGGCTCGGCAAACCGAGCGCCGGGTTGTCGAAGAACCCCGGACTGACTTTGATGGCGAAGCGCGGCAACCCCGGCAGGTAGGCGGTCTTCACGTCTACCTCGCCGTTGTGCTCGGGAATATCCAGGCGCAGGATCGGCGGCATCGCCACCGCCTCGGTGGCGAGCAGGCGGAAAGCGTGTTCGACCGCGTCGAGGCTGGCCGGATCGAGGGCCAGGCAGGCGCGGAGATCGGTTTCGCTGAGCAGGATGGTCTCGGCCATGTTGATCTCCATCGGTGATGCACCGGACGGACCGGTAGCAGGGTTGGCTGGTTTGGGTTGTTCTATTCGCTGGCGCCGTTGAGCACCCGCAGGTGCTGCGCGGTGTCGACGTTTCGGCCGCTGATCACCACGACCACCGGCCCGCGAGGCTCGATCACTCGCTCGAGCAAGGCGGCGATGCCCACCACGGCGGCGCCTTCGAGCACCAGCCGCTCCTCGTGATAGGCATGACGGATGCCGGCTGCGATGGATGGCTCGTCGAGCAGGTGGATCTGGTCGGCCAGCTCACGAACGAGGCCAAAGGTGTAGCGATTGTTCAGCCCGATGCCACCGCCAAGCGAATCGGCCAGGCTCGGGCGCTCCTCTACTTCCACCGGGTGGCCGGCCTCCAGGCTCGCGTGCATCGCCGCACCGCGGCGCATGCTGATGCCGTGGACGCGGATCGCCGGGCGTTGGTGTTTGAGACCCAGCGCGACACCGGCAAACAACCCGCCGCCGGACAGCGGCACCAGCACCTCGGCGACTTCGGGGCACTGCTCGAGGATTTCCAGCCCGAGCGTGCCCTGGCCGGCGATGATATGCGGATGGTCGAAGGGCGGAATGAAGGCAGCGCCCTGCTCTCGGGCGATGCGCGCTGCCTCGGCCTGAGCATCGTCTTGGCTGTGACCGACGATGACCACCTCGGCGCCGAGTTCGCGGATCGCTTGGACCTTGTTCGGCGGCACCCGCTGTGACAGGCAGACGATCGCCCTGACCCCCTGCTGCGCGGCGGCAAAGGCGAGCGCCCGGCCATGATTGCCAGTGGACACGGTCACCACACCGAGGCGTTTCTGCGCGTCCGACAGTTGCGCCACTGCATGACTAGCCCCGCGCAGCTTGAAGCTTCCGGTCGCCTGCTGAGACTCCAGCTTCAACCACACCGGCACGCCTACCAGCTGACTGAGCGACGCCGACCGCTCCAGGGGCGTTTCCCGAACGAGGCTGCGAATGGACTTGCGGGCCTCGAAAAGCTGGTCAAGAACAATCGGCTGCATGGCGAACATCCCGATGGTGGATGTTGCCGAGTGTAGGAGCGCCGAATTCAGCAGCTGAATGTACTAGGACGCTATTTTTTCAAGCCCTGTATTTTTCCGCGCCAATCGCCGCAGCGCCCCGATTTTCGGGCCCTGCCGGCAATCGACAACGCCGCCGAGGTGTTTCGGCGAGCACATTTCAACGAGCACCGCGAAACTCATGAATTTCCGGGTACTGCTCGAACACTTCACGAACGCTCGCCAGCCCCTCGCGCAACCGTAAGTCGTCGCATTCGGCGCCTACACAGAGGCGCATCGCCCTGGGGCGGCGGGTGCCTGGCGGGAGAAAAGGGTCAGGAAGGGTCAGGGCTACTCCGCGTCGGCGCAGCTCGCGCTGCAGCGCATCCAATTCCCAATGTTCCGGGACGTTCAACCAGGCGCTGAGCGATAGCGGATGACTGCCGCGTAGATAATCGCCCAGTTCATCGCTGACTGCCGCCTGGCGGACGGCGATCAGTTCACGCTGCATGCGCACCAGTTCGTCCGCCTGGCCATGCTCTATCCAGCGTGTGGCGATTTCGCCGAGCAACGGCGCGGCCATCCAGCTGTTCACGCGCAGGATGCTCTCGGTACGCAGCGCCAGTCGCCGCGGCATCGCCAGGTAACCCAGGCGCAGCCCGGTGAGTACCGACTTGGTCAGGCTGGTGCAGTAGAACGACAGCTCCGGCAGGTAATGGCTGATCGGCAGCGCTTCGCGGCGATCACCGAGCAGCGGTCCGTAGACATCATCCTCGATTACGTACACACCGTAGCGCCGAGCGATCGCGGCGATCTCGCGGCGGCGTGCCTCCGGCATCACGCTGCTGGTGGGGTTGTTCAGGTTCGGCGTGCAGACCAGCGCGGTGACCCGCTCGTTGCCGCAAAGGTCCTCGAAATGCTCCGGGTCCAGGCCGTAGCGATCAGTCTCTACCCCTTGCAACGTGAAGCCGAGCACCTGGGCGGTGCCGATCACGCCGTGGTCGGTGCAGTTTTCGCAGAGCACCAGGTCATCCGGCCCGGCCAGGGAGGCCAGCGCAAGAAAAACCGCGTGCGAGGTCCCGTTAGTCAGCAGCAGATCCTGCAGCTCTACCGTCAGGCCGAGACCGGCGAGCCATTGCACGCCGACCTCGCGATGGTGCTCGAAGCCGGCGATCGGTCGGCAGGCGTGAATCCACGGTTGCTCATGTTCGGCGGCCAACTCTTCACAGGTCTGTCGCCAGAAACGGTCATGGGTCTCGGTACGGATGATGCGTGCCGTCGAGAAGTCCAACAGCGAGTTTTCACCCCGGTCGAGCATCGAACTGGCGACGCGTTCGCTGATGCGTCGGCTGACGAAGCTGCCTCGTCCGACTTCGCAGCGCACCCAGCCCTGGCGCTCCAGCTCTTTATAGGCGTTGGTCACCGTCTGCACGCTGACATCGAGTTGGTCGGCCAACAACCGCTGCGGCGGCAGGCGCTGGCCATCCTGGAGATTGCCTTTCTCGATGTCGCTCGCGACGGCAGTCACCAGCAGCTTGTATTTCGACGCACCACTGCCAGCGGCAAGCAGGGCCTGTTTCCAGTTGTGCATGACGGTCACCTCAGTCGAGGCGACAGGATCAACTGAAGCGCAATGTCATGCAATTGTCCTAGTGCAATCCCTGCTGGAAAACAGCTTTTGTATCCTCGGTCGGCGAAACGCGGCGCACGTTTCTTTTCTGAAGCAGTCAAAAGCCGCGCTGTGGCAGGGAATGCCCTGTCCTGATGCTCTCTCCTATAAACGCAGCCCGCCTGCGAACCATAACAGCACAGGAGTACTCACCATGAGTCGCGCACGTCCCCTTCACTTCGGCAAGCTCATGCTGGCCTGCACCGCTCTGGCCGGCCTTTCTGTAGGTAGCCTGACCCACGCAGATACCCTTGATGACATCAAGGACAACAGCAGCGTCCGCATCGGTTATGCCAACGAAACCCCCTTCGCCTACACCGCCACCGATGGCAGCGTCACCGGAGAGTCCCCGGAGATCGTTGAGAAAATATTCCAGCGGATGGGCATCGAAACCATCAAACCCGTTCTGACCGAGTGGGGCTCGCTGATCCCCGGTCTGCGCGCCAGCCGCTTCGACCTGATCGCCGCCGGCATGTACATCACCCCGGAACGCTGCCAGCAGGTGATATTCACCGATCCGCATTACCAGTTGCAGGACACCCTGCTGGTCAAGGCCGGTAACCCCAAGCAACTGGGCAGCTACGCGGATATCGCCAAGGATGAAAGCATCAAGCTGGCGATCATGTCCGGCACCGTCAACCTGAACTATGCCCGCAACGCCGGTATCAAGGACTCGCAAATTGTTCAGGTGCCGGACACCACCTCGCAACTGCAGGCCGTGCGTACCGGACGGGCGGATGCCGCAGTCGGCACTCAGCTGACCATGAGAGGGCTGGCAGAGAAGGCTGGCGATCAGGTCGAGGCGACCGATGACTTCAAGGACGACCCGGCCAACACCGGCTATGGCGCCCTGGCATTCCGACCGGAAGACAAGGCACTGCGCGACGCCGTCAACGCGGAACTGAAGGAATGGCTCGGCAGCGATGAGCATCTGAAGACCGTCGAACCCTTCGGCTTCGATCGTTCGAACATCACCGACAAGACTGCCGAGGAGCTCTGCAGCGCCTGAATGGAACCGGCGCGGCTGACGCCGCGCCGGGCTCTTCAGTGAATAGCCTCTCGATGGATCCTCCGCCTCCGCCCGGCCACATCGCTGCATCGCGATGCGCGGCACGCGGCTGGCTGCACTCCGTCTCCCATTGCGAGGCGGTACTGCAGCGACCGGATCGCAATGTCTACCCGGACAATCTCGCCGGGCGGCTAGCGATCTCAGCTCCGCCCCCCTGGAGCCAACCGGAAATCGACCATGAACGAACTACTCCCCCTCCTGCTGCAAGGCGCCTGGGTGACCGTACAGATCACCTTTTGGGGCTCCATGCTGGCCATCGTTGCCGCACTGATCGGCGCCTTGGGACGGCTCTCGCCGATTGCGCCGTTGCGATGGCTGGCGATCGTCTATATCGAAGTGTTCCGTGGCAGCTCGCTGCTGGTCCAGCTGTTCTGGCTCTACTTCGTCCTGCCGATGCCGCCGTTCAACATCGCCATGAGCGCCTTCAACGTTGCGGTAATCGGCTTGGGTCTGAATATCGGCTCCTACGGTGCCGAGGTGCTGCGCGGCGCCATACGGTCGGTGCATGAAGGGCAGTACGAGGCGTGCCAGGCACTAAACATGACCGCCTGGCAGCGTCTACGCCGGGTCATCTTGCCCCAGGCCCTACTGGCGGCGATCCCGCCCGGCACCAACCTGTTGATCGAACTGCTGAAGAACACCTCACTGGTTTCGTTGATCACGCTGTCCGACCTGGCTTTCCGAGCGCGCCAGCTGGACCAGGCCACCCTGATGACGCTGGAGATCTTCGGCCTTGCGCTGGTGATTTATTTCATTCTCGCGCAGGTCATCAACTTCTCTATGCGCACGCTTGAACGGCGCCTGGCTCCCGGGCGTATGCGGGGAGGCCTGTCATGAACTTTTTCGACTGGCAATTCGCCTGGGAGATCCTACCCAGACTGCTCGATGCATCGCTGAAAACCATCGGTATCACCATCGCCGGCTTCTCTATCGCCATCGTGCTGGGCCTGTTTCTAGCCGTGGGACGACGCAGCCGCTTCCGCTGGCTGTCGTGGCCGATGACCGGACTGATCGAATTCATCCGCAGCACACCGTTGCTGATACAGGTGTATTTCCTGTTCTTCGTGCTACCCAACTACGGCTTGAATCTCTCGGCACTGCAAGCCGGCATCATCGGCATCGCGCTGCACTACGCCTGCTATACCGCGGAGGTCTATCGCGCCGGGCTCGATGCAGTGCCTCGCTCGCAGTGGGAAGCTGTGACGGCATTGAACATGAAACCACTTAACGCCTACCGCAAAGTGATCCTGCCGCAAGCGTTGCGGCCGATATTGCCGGCGCTGGGCAATTATCTGATATCGATGCTCAAGGACACGCCGGTGCTGTCGGCGATTACCGTGGTGGAGATCATGCAACGCGCCAAGAACATCGGCTCGGAGCATTTCCGCTATCTGGAACCGATCACCATGGTCGGCCTTTTTTTCCTTCTTCTCAGTCTCGGCCTCGCCTGGTTCGTGCGCCGTCTGGAAAACCGTATGGAGCTAGCCCGATGAGCGCACCGATGCCTGCCGGCGAAACCCAGAACGCTACCAGCACCGCCAACGAGCCGGAGCTCATGGTGCAGTTTCGCGACGTGACCAAACGATACGGTGATCTGACCGTACTCAACCATCTCGACCTCGATGTTCGGACGGGCGAAAAGGTCGCCATCATCGGCCCCAGCGGCTCGGGTAAATCGACGTTGCTACGGGCACTGATGACCCTGGAGGACATCGACGAAGGCGTGATCATGGTCGATGACGAACCGCTGACCCACATGCCCGATGCCAACGGCAAGCTCATTCGGGCCAGTTCGCGGCATCTGCGCCGGGTTCGTGGCAAGGTCGGCATGGTGTTTCAGAGCTTCAACCTGTTCCCGCACATGAGCACCCGGCAAAACGTGATGGAAGCGCCTATACAGGTGCTGGGGATGCCAAAGAGGGACGCACGCGAACGCGCCGAGGAGCTGTTGGCGATGGTGGGGTTGGAAGACAAGCTCGACCATTACCCATCGCAGCTCTCCGGCGGCCAGCAACAACGGGTTGCCATTGCCCGTGCCATGGCCATGCGGCCGAAAGTAATGCTGTTCGACGAGGTGACCTCGGCGCTAGACCCGGAACTCTGTGGTGAAGTGCTCAACGTCATTCGCCGGCTGGGCGAGGAGCACAGCCTGACCATGCTGATGGTCACCCACCAGATGGGGTTCGCCCGTGAGTTCGCCGACCGCGTATGCTTCTTCAACGAGGGCCGTATCCATGAAATGGGTACGCCGGACGAGCTGTTCGGCAATCCTCGGGAAACGCGCACACAGGAATTTCTCAGTGCGGTAACCCAGGCAAGCTAGACGCCTCGCTGCACCAAGGCCGGTCTATCATGGTTTGCATCGGCCTGGTGAATGCACTGTCGGAGGGGAGAGCAATGCTCCAATCACTGGAAAACATGCTGGCCAAAGGCATGGACAACTCCATGCTGCGCTTCGGCCTAGGCAAGGGCTACCTGGACGCGGGCGACGCGCCTCTGGCTGCCACCCACCTGCGACGCTGCGTCGAGTTTGATCCGCGGTATTCCGCAGCCTGGAAACTGCTCGGCAAGGCGCTGCAGGCCAGCGGCGACAATGAAGGAGCACGCCAAGCCTGGGAGCAGGGTTTGATCGCCGCCCAAGCGCACGGCGACAAGCAGGCAGAGAAGGAAATGACCGTGTTTCTGCGCAAGCTGAACAAACAGGCCGGGGCCTAGCTGCGGTTGTAGTCACGCAGCGGACTGGCCTAGTCCTCCTGCACGAAGCGCAAGCCGATGCCCTCGGCATCGACGCGCATCACTTCCATCCGCAGCACAGGCGCCGGCATCGGCAGATCCTGCACCTGGCCACTGACGATCGTTCCCAACTGCAGTTCGGCCAGCTGCGGATGCTTGACGTAGACACCGCCATCGGACAGATCGCGGGTATAAGCGAACACTTCGCCGAATGACTCATGGGTGATGCGTATACGGCACTTCATGGGTGCACGTGGATGCTGCCGCTGGTTTGCCATCTGACGTTCCTGTTGTCTTCGTTATGTTGTCAGTACCAGCGATCTTCGCCGGCCGGGCGCTTCTTGAAGCGTTTCATGGTCCACATGTACTGGCTCGGCCAGGTGCGCACGTAGCGCTCGATGACACCGCTCATGGCCGCGACCGCGACCTCGACGTCTTCGTCGTACATCGCCGGCGGTGCAGCTTCAAGGATCACCTTGTAGCCTGACCCGTCCTCCAGACGCAACGCGTGGAGGAATACCCCGACCGCCTTGCCACCGGCGAGCATGCCAGGTACGAACTTGCTGGTCAGGGCCTGGGTGCCGAGAAAGGGCACGAACACGCCGGCGCCTTCACTGGGCTCAGGGTCCGCCGGTATTCCCACGGTGCCGCCTTTACGGACTTCTTTGATGACGCTGATGATGCCTTCGCGAGTTGATGGCGCAACCTTGTTGCCCAGCTGCACGCGCTGACGCTGCAGCAGATCATCCACGGCCTTGAGCTTAGGCGGGCGATAGAAAATGATCGGCTTGCACTGCGCGCAATAAAAATGATTCAGCACTTCCCAGTTTCCGAGATGACTGGTGATGCCGACGACCCCCTTGCCGGAGGCCAAAGCCTGCTCCAGCACATCAAGCCCTTCGACCTGCTTTACCAAACGCAAGGTCTTATCGGCGGGCCAGATCCAGGCGCAGGCGCTCTCGGTGAAGGTCTTACCGATCTGTTGCAGGCTTTTTCTCAGCAGCTGTTCCCGCTCGGCATCGCCAAGCTCGGGAAAGCACTTGGCCAGGTTGGTCCGGGCGACCTCGCGCGAACGGTTGGGCAGTTTCCACATCAACCAGCCAATGAAGCTACCCATTCCCTGTACCGCACGCCAGGGCAACAGCGCGAACAGGCGCAAAAAGCCAACCACCAGCGCACCTTTGAACTTGTCCAAGGATCTCTCCCGAAAAAATCAAAGGCGCTAGTGTAACTGCTTCGCGCGCTCGGCTACTTGTGAAGCGTTCTCGGCGCCAGGCGATGCTGCGGCGGCGAGCGATGCATAGCGATCGCAATCGATGGTGTGGTCCATCACCATTCCGCAGGCCTGCATATAGGCGTAGCAGATGGTCGGGCCGACAAAGCTGAAGCCGGCTTTTTTCAACGCGCGGCTCATGGCTTCGGCTTCGGGGGTCACCGCAGGGACTTCTCTGATCGACTCGAAATGGTTGATCTTCGGCTGGCCATTGACGAACGACCATAGCCAGCCAACCGGGTCTTCCAGTTCGAGCCACCGCTGGGCGTTGCGCCGCGCCGCTTCGAGTTTTCGCCGGTTGCGGATGATGCCTGCATCAAGCATGCGCTCATCGATTTCGGCGTCGCTCATTTGCGCCAGACGCTTTGGGTCGAAGCCGAACAGGACCTGTCGATAACGCTCTCGCTTGCGCAGCACAGTGATCCACGACAGTCCGGCCTGAAAAGCCTCGAGAATCAGGAATTCGAAGAGGACCTGCGGATCACGAGTGGGTACGCCCCATTCGCTGTCGTGGTACTCGATGTACAGCGGATCATTACTGCACCAGGCACAACGCGGCATTTCCCAGTTCTTAACGGAGGCGACGAGCAGATCGCGGTCACCGCGGCGCCTTACCCGAAGCCAAGCACCACCACGGGTTTCGGCCTTTATCGGGTATACTCCGGGGCTTTCTGTCGAAGCCAGCACAGGTGAAATTTTGACCCAGCCTACGCCTACCGTGCGCACCTTCCAAGACCTGATCCTCGCCCTGCAAAGCTATTGGGCAGAGCAGGGTTGCGTCGTTCTGCAACCCTATGACATGGAAGTGGGCGCCGGTACATTCCACACTGCCACGTTTCTGCGGTCCATCGGTCCGGAAACCTGGAACGCCGCCTACGTACAGCCCTCGCGTCGTCCAGCCGATGGCCGTTATGGCGAGAACCCCAACCGCCTGCAGCACTATTACCAGTTCCAGGTTGTACTCAAACCCAACCCGGACAACTTCCAGGAGCTTTACCTCGAGTCGCTGCGCCGTATCGGCGTAGATACCTCAGTCCACGATGTTCGTTTCGTCGAGGACAACTGGGAGTCGCCGACGCTGGGCGCCTGGGGGCTCGGCTGGGAAGTGTGGCTGAACGGCATGGAAGTCACCCAATTCACCTACTTCCAGCAGGTCGGTGGCATCGAGTGCTATCCGGTCACCGGCGAGATCACCTATGGCCTGGAACGTCTGGCGATGTACTTGCAGGGCGTCGACTCGGTCTACGACTTGGTCTGGACGGATGGCCCGTTCGGCACCGTCACCTATGGCGACGTGTTCCATCAGAACGAGGTGGAGCAGTCCACCTACAACTTCGAACACGCCAACGTCGACAAGCTGTTCGAGCTCTTCGATTTCTACGAATCCGAAGCCAACCGGCTGATCGAGCTGGAGCTGCCACTGCCCACCTATGAAATGGTGTTGAAGGCGTCGCATACCTTCAATCTTCTGGATGCCCGCCGGGCCATCTCGGTAACGGCGCGTCAGCAGTACATCCTGCGCGTGCGGGCGCTGGCTCGTGCGGTGGCGCAGAGCTACCTACTGGCACGTGCCAAACTCGGCTTCCCCATGGCAACCCCTGACCTGCGTGACGAAGTACTGGCCAAGCTGGAGGCTGCAGAATGAGTGCACTGGATTTCCTGGTCGAGCTCGGCACCGAAGAACTGCCGCCCAAGGCCCTCGGCAAGCTGTCCGACGCATTCCGTTCGGGTATCGAAAAAGGTTTGAAAGAAGCCGGCCTTAGCCACGGGCGGGTGCAGGCATTTGCCGCACCGCGGCGTCTCGCGGTGCTGATCGAGCAGCTCGACAGCGAGCAGCCCGATCGCAGCATCAACCTTGACGGGCCGCCGCTGCAGGCCGCCTTCGATGCCGAAGGCGAACCGACCCAGGCCGCGTTGGGCTTTGCCCGCAAGTGCGGCGTGGACCTCGCCGAGATCGACCGTAGCGGCCCGAAGCTCCGGTACAGCCGTTCGATCCCCGGCCAGCCGACCGCCGAACTGTTGCCCGGCATCGTCGAAACCTCTCTGAATGAATTGCCAATTCCCAAGCGCATGCGCTGGGCCACGCGCAAGGAAGAGTTCGTCCGGCCGACCCAGTGGCTCGTGATGCTGTTGGGCGACCAGGTCGTCGACTGCACCATTCTCACCCAGCGCGCCGGACGCGAATCCCGCGGCCATCGTTTTCACAGCCCGGGCCCGGTACGCATTTCCAAACCGACGAGCTATCTGGAAGACCTGCGCGGCGCCCGCGTGATAGCCGATTTTGCCGAACGCCGCGAGCTGATCGCCAAGCGTGTCGAGCAGCTGGCCGGCGAACAGAATGGCAGCGCCATCGTGCCGCCTTCCTTGCTCGACGAAGTCACCGCGCTGGTGGAATGGCCGGTGCCATTGGTGTGTTCCTTCGAGGAGCGCTTCCTTGAAGTACCGCAGGAAGCGCTGATCACCACCATGCAGGACAACCAGAAGTACTTCTGCCTCCTGGACGCCAATGGCAAGCTGCTGCCGCGATTCATCACCGTGGCCAACATTGAGTCCAAGGACCCAGCGCAGATCGTTGCGGGTAACGAGAAAGTGGTGCGCCCGCGTCTGACCGACGCCGAATTCTTCTTCAAGCAGGACAAGAAGCAGAAGCTGGACAGCTTCAACGAGCGGCTGAAGAACGTGATCTTCCAGGCGCAGCTGGGGACGGTGTACGACAAGGCGGTGCGGGTCTCCAGGCTTGCAGCCTTTATCGCCGAGCGCACCGAAGGCAACGCCCAGTGGGCAGCCCGCGCCGGCCTGCTCTGCAAGTGCGACCTTGCCACCGAGATGGTCGGCGAATTCCCAGAGATGCAAGGCATTGCCGGTTACTACTATGCCTTGAACGATGGCGAGCCCAATGACGTAGCCCTGGCACTGAACGAGCAGTACATGCCGCGTGGCGCGGGCGCAGAGCTGCCGAGCACCCACACCGGTGCCGTGCTGGCGGTGGCCGACAAGCTGGACACCCTGATCGGCATCTTCGGCATCGGCATGCTCCCGACCGGCAGCAAGGACCCCTATGCGCTTCGTCGTTCGGCGCTGGGAATCCTGCGCATCCTGATCGAAAAGCAGCTGGATCTCGATCTGGTAGAGACCGTGCGCTTCTCGGTCGGCCAGTTCGGCAATCAGGTCAAGGCCACAGGGCTAGCCGATCAGGTATTGGACTTTATCTTTGATCGCCTGCGGGCTCGCTACGAGGACGAGGGCGTCGAAGTTGCCTCCTATCTGTCGGTACGTGCCGTGCAGCCGGGCTCGGCGCTGGATTTCGACCAGCGCGTACAGGCCGTCCAGGCGTTCCGCAATCTGCCTGAAGCTGAGGCCCTGGCGGCGGCGAATAAGCGAGTCTCGAATCTGCTGAGCAAGTTCGAGGCGAAGCTGCCGGAAACCGTTGAGCCCCGTTACTTCGACAATGCCACGGAGTTCTCTCTGTATTCGGCATTGCAACAGGCCGAACAGGCCGTGCAACCGCTGGCTGCGGATCGCCAGTATCGTGAGGCGCTCGAGCGCCTGGCGCACTTGCGCGGCCCGGTGGATGCCTTCTTCGAGGCGGTACTGGTGAATGCCGAAGACGCTTCGGTACGCGCCAACCGCTATGCCTTGCTTGCCCGGTTGAGAGGATTGTTCCTTGGCGTCGCCGATATTTCCGCACTTGGCTAAGCCGGTGAAACTGATAGTGCTCGACCGTGACGGAGTCATCAACGAAGACTCCGACGCCTATGTGAAGAGTCTGGATGAATGGATTCCTATTCCGGGCTCGATAGAGGCGGTCGCGCGGCTAAGCAAGGCGGGCTGGACAGTGGCTGTCGCCACGAACCAGTCCGGGCTGGCACGCGGCATGTTTGACGCGACGACCCTCGATGACATGCATTTCAAGATGCAGCAGCTGGTGATGGAGCAGGGCGGTCGCATCGATCTGGTCGTGCATTGCCCGCATGGTCCGGGCGATGGCTGCGACTGCCGCAAGCCGCTGCCCGGGCTGTTTCAGAAGATCGCTGAGCACTTCCATCTGCAAGACCTTAAAGGTGTACCGGTCGTCGGCGATAGCCATCGTGATCTGCATGCCGGGATGCGGCTTGGCGGGTTGCCTTATCTGGTTCGCACTGGGAAAGGCGTGAAAACCCTGGAAGGTACGCTGCCAACGGGCACGCAGGTCTTCGATGATTTAGCGGCGGTGGTCGATCATCTGCTGGGGGCCAAAGGATGAACGTATTGCTGCCAGTACGCGTCGCATTGTTCTACCTGCTCCTGGCGTTCACGGCATTTGCTTGGTGCCTGGTCAGCTTGGTCTTTGCGCCCTTCATGTCGTTTCGCACGCGCTATCGGTTCGTGGTCCAGACCTGGTGTCGCAGTGCGGTGTGGCTGGCGAGAACCGTTGTCGGCCTTCGCTATGAGATCAGTGGCCAGGAGAACATTCCGGAAAAGCCCTGCGTCATTCTTTCCAAGCATCAGAGCACCTGGGAGACCTTCTTTCTCTCGGCGTACTTCGAACCGCTGAGCCAGGTACTCAAGCGCGAA
>NZ_QORI02000032.1 GCF_003325755.1 Pseudomonas sp. SST3
TGACCACATCCACCGGCAAGCCCACCGGGGCGGTGAAGGGCGTGCTGAACATGCTGCTGGCGCTGCGCCGACAGTATCCGGACAGCCCTTTCGCGGTGTTTCGACGCCAAGGGGCCGACCTTCCGCGACACGCTGTTCGACGAGTACAAATCCCACCGCCCGCCGATGCCGGATGACCTGCGCAGCCAGGTCGAGCCATTGCATGCCAGTGTGCGTGCGCTGGGCATGCCGCTGCTGTGCGTTGACGGCGTCGAGGCCGACGACGTGATTGGAACACTGGCGCGCCAGTGTGCGGCGCTGGGACGCGACGTGATCATCTCCACCGGCGACAAGGACATGGCGCAGCTGGTCTGCCCGCACGTCACCCTGGTCAATACCATGACCGGCAGCGTCTATGACATCGAGGGTGTGAGGACCAAGTTCGGCGTCGGCCCGGAGCTGATCATCGATTTCCTCGCGCTGATGGGCGACAAGGTCGACAACATCCCGGGCGTGCCCAGCGTTGGCGAGAAGACGGCTTGCGGGCTGCTTAATGGCATAGAGGGTGGTCTGAACGGCTTGTACGCGAACCTCGACAAGGTCTGCGACCTGCCGATCCGCGGCGCCAAATCCTTGGCCGCCAAGCTCGCAGAGCATCGCGACGCGGCGTTCATGTCCTACGAACTGGCGACGATCAAGATCGACGTACCGCTGGACGTACAGGTCGCCGATCTGATGCCGGGCGAGCCGCATCGCGAGGCGCTGATCGCACTGTACCGTGAACTGGAATTCAAGAACTGGCTCGATGAGTTGCTGCGCGAGGCCAAGGCCGCCGGCGAGAACTGCGAGGAGCAGCCGGAGGATTGTTCGATCCAGGCCGAGGCCCGCTACAGCACCGTGCTCGATCAGGTCGAATTCGACGGCTGGCTGGCGCGCCTGCAGGCCGCCGGCTGCTTCGCCTTCGACACTGAAACCACCAGTATCGATGCACAAAAGGCGCAGCTGGTCGGCGTCTCCTTCGCCATCGAGGCGGGCGAGGCCGCCTACGTGCCGCTTTGCCACAGCTACATGGGTGTGCCTCAGCAACTCGACCGCGATGCGGTGCTCGCCGCCCTCAAGCCATTGCTGGAGGATCCGAACAAGCTGAAGATCTGCCAGCACGGCAAGTACGACATGAACGTGCTGATGCATTACGGCGTGGAAATGCGCGGCATGTGTTTCGACACCATGCTCGAATCCTACGTACTCGATGCTACGGCGACCCGTCACGATATGGATAGCCTCGCGCTGAAATACCTCGGCCGCGGCACCATCCGCTTCGAGGACATCGCCGGCAAGGGTGCCAAGCAGTTGACCTTCGACCAGATCGCCATCGAGCAGGCCGGCCCCTACGCTGCCGAAGACGCCGATGTCACCCTGCGCTTGCATCAAGCCCTGCTCGACAAGCTCAAAGCCACGCCGTCTCTGCTCAAGGTACTCAACGAGATCGAGATGCCGCTGGTGCCGGTGCTGGCGCGCATCGAGCGCAACGGCGCACTGGTCGACGCGCAGTTGCTCGGCCAGCAAAGCGTCGAGCTGGGCGAACGCCTGGTGCAGCTCGAGCGCGAAGCCTTCGAGATCGCCGGGGAGGAATTCAATCTCGGTTCGCCCAAACAGCTCTGCGCGATCCTTTATGAAAAGCTCGGCTGCCCGGTGCTGTCGAAGACGGCCGGCGGTCAGCCGTCGACCGCTGAAAGTGTGCTGGCCGAGCTGGCCGAGCGGGACTATCCGCTGCCCAAGGTCATCATGCAGCACCGCTCCTTGAGCAAGCTCAAGGGCACCTACACCGACAAGCTGCCGCAGCAGATCAACCCGCGTACCGGCCGCATCCACACCAGTTATCACCAGGCGGTAACCGCGACAGGGCGCCTGTCGTCCAGCGACCCGAACCTGCAGAACATTCCAATCCGCACTGCCGAAGGACGGCGAATTCGCCAAGCCTTCGTCGCCGCGCCAGGCTATAAGCTGCTGGCGGCCGACTATTCACAGATCGAGCTGCGCATCATGGCGCACTTGGCTCAGGATGCAGGCTTGCTGTATGCGTTCCAGAACGACCTGGACGTGCACCGCGCCACGGCGGCGGAGGTGTTTGGCGTCGAGCTGGATCAGGTGAGCAATGACCAACGGCGCAGCGCCAAGGCGATCAACTTCGGCCTGATCTACGGCATGAGCGCCTTCGGCCTGGCCAAGCAGATCGATGTCAGCCGTGGGGAAGCGCAGGCCTATATCGATCGCTACTTTGCCCGCTACCCCGGCGTGCTCGCCTACATGGAGCGCACCCGGGCTCAGGCGGCCGAGCAGGGCTTTGTCGAAACGCTTTTCGGGCGTCGCCTGTATCTGCCGGAGATCAACTCGAAGAACGGTGCCATGCGCAAGGGTGCCGAACGCACCGCGATCAACGCGCCGATGCAAGGTACCGCCGCGGACATCATCAAGCGCGCCATGATCAGCGTGGACAACTGGCTGCAGCAGAGCGGACTGGATGCTCGGGTGATCCTGCAGGTGCACGACGAACTGGTTGTCGAGGTGCGTGAAGATCTGGTTGAGCAGGTGCGAGCGCAGATCTGTCCGCTGATGAGCCAGGCCGCCGAGCTGGACGTGCCGCTGCTGGTTGAGGCAGGCATCGGTGACAACTGGGACGAGGCGCATTGAGTCGTGTCAACGGCACGCCTGCTGTGCTTCGAATGGCTGTTTTCAACGCTGCCAGAGCGGGTTCAGAAATAATTTTCGGTCGTCATTGAACTTGCGGAGCAAAAGCCTGGTCTGAGGCTACGAAGGGTGTAAAAGCCTTTCGATGCTCCTTGTTGTGTTAAGTGTTGGCAGATCTCTGGACCTCGCCCTAGCGGTCCGGATTTGAACCTCGAACTTCCCCCTCCCCCAACGAAGTTCGAGGTTTTTTTTGCCTGGAGAAAACCTCGGTAGTCCCTCTGGCCGGTTGTGTCGACAAAAAAACGCAGCCCAGGCGCATGTTGAAGAAGCCATTCGAACCCTGTACTGCTTCGGTAGACGGCTTCGAGCTATACAGGCGAACGCTTTGAAGCGAATCAACCGTAACGCTCATCGCGGCTCAACGTACTCGCGCCTGTTCCTGTTATCCCGAGAAATTCAGCATTCGCTTGTGTTTCATCGGTGCACTGACCGGCTCACTGGCCGAGCTCTGCTCTAACAAGCTTCCTGCCTTGTCGGCATCCGCCACCCTCGGTAACAGTGGCGATTTTATCCTGGCCCCCGAGCCCACGCCCGGTGCGCCACCGGCGTTGATTTTCGCGAGTGGGCCAGACACGGTGATTCCGCCGGGGTCGAGCTTGATGAAGCTGCCACCGGCTTTGAGAGTCAGTTCGACACCGGCTTCGATGACCATTTTCTGGCCGGCCTTGAGGTGAATTTCGCGACCGGCTCTGGTCAGCTGAGCGGTGCCGAGCCTGATGTGTTGGGTCTGGTCGATGGTGAGGTGATCGTCGGGTTTGACTTCCACTTTGCGGTCGCCCGCGACGGTCTGGTGCTCTTCGGCTTGGAGCTCGGTGAAGCTATTGGCCTCGACGGTGTCGTGGCGCTCGTGGCCGACGCGGATCTTCTGGTCGTGCTCGATGTTCTCGTCCCAGTCGCGCTGGGCGTGGATGTAGACCTGCTCGGCGCCTTTGCGGTCTTCGATACGCAGCTCGTTGTAGCCGCCACCGCCCGGCGAACTCAGGGTTTTGAAGACGCTGCGGGTCTTGTGCGCAGGCAGGTCATACGGCACCTGGTGTTCGGCGTGGTAGAGACATCCGCTGACCAGCGGCTGATCGGGGTCGCCTTCGAGGAAGGTAACCAGCACCTCCATGCCTATCCGCGGGATAGCGATGCCGCCGTAGCCGTCGCCGGCCCAGCTCGAACGCACGCGCAGCCAGCAGCTGGTCTTCTCGTCGGCCAGCCCCTCGCGGTCCCAGAAGAACTGGACTTTGATGCGTCCGTATTCATCGCAGTGGATCTCTTCGCCAGCGGGACCGGTGACCACGGCGGTCTGGCTGCCGAGAATGCGCGGTTTCGGGTGGCGCAGAGCGGGGCGGAACGGGACGTTCCAAGGAGTGGCGGTAAAGCGGTTGCGGTAGCCCTGCCTGAAGTCGCCAGCGGGGCTCTGCGGCGCTGACCAATTGGTGACCGATTCTTCCAGCACCTGCGGCTGCTTGCCTTCGTGGTGCACCTCGGTGAGCAGCCAGAGGTCGTTCCATTCCCGGCGCGGGTGGTCGGATATCTCCAGCAGATGACCGCTAGCCAGCCTGGGCTGGTCGCTGTTGCCCTCAGCCAAGTGATAGTCGGCGCGATGGCGCTCCAAGGCGCGTTGGGACAGATGCTTGCCCCGTGCGCGATCCGTGAAGCGGCCGGGATAGTCATAGTCTTCCAGGTCCGGCTCTGATGAGTTTTCGGTGTCAGCGGACTGGCCCTTGTCGGTAGCGCCCATGATCAGCCGCGGTTGCTCGAAGTCATAGTCGCGCCGGCTGACGCGACTGGTGCGTGCTTCCAGGCGAACGGCGAGGCGTTTGATTACCGGTTCATCGGCGACCAGGCCGCTATCCGGCAGATAGGCGGTGGGCTGGCCGAGGTTGGGGAAGCTGGTCTGGTCGTCCCCGAATACCAGCACATGGCTGCGCTCGCTGTGCTCGAAGTGATAGTGGATACCTTCCTCTTCGCACAGGCGCTGGATGAAGTGCAGGTCGGTCTCGTTGTACTGGGTGCAATAGTCACGAGCGGGGTAGACCACTGGCCCTAGCTGGAAACGATAGGTATCCGCTTGAATGCCGTGACCTTCAAGCACCTGGGCAATGATCTGCGGCACGCTGAGGTGTTGAAATATGCGCTGATCGGTGCGATGCGCGAGGTAGGCGAGTTGCGGGACGATAGCCAGCCGGTAGCAGGTCAGATGCTTGCCGGACTCGCCCTGGGCGACACGGTGGATCAACCCATGCACACCGTTGCCGGCCGGCGATAGCGCGAGGAAGGCCGGCTGATGCAGCAGGCTCTGCAGGTCCAGATTGGGGCGCTCGCTGACCAGCTCCAGGTCGAAGCGGTAGGGCTGGCTGATGGCCTCGCGACCGGTGAAGGAGAGGACCCGCAGGTCATGCTCGATGCCTTCGATGTTCAGGCTGAAATGGGTGTCATTGGCCGCGTTGAACATGGCGCTTCCTTGTTCTCATGTCATCCATGGGGGCGCCCGAACCAGCGCCGAAGGCGGCTGGGTGCGGGGCGGCGAAAAATATCTAGCAGGTCGGTGACGCTGCTCGTGCGCTTATGGGCATCGAACGCCAGGGCCGAGCGCAGTGTCAGCCAGCCATGGGCCGGAAAATTCGGTGGGCACTGCAGTGCTTTGTCGAGGACCATTACCTTGGCCTGCTTGGCGCTCAGTCGGCGGAATGGGTGTTGGCCGCTCGCGAGTTCGAACAGCAGGCAGGCAACTGCGTAGACATCACTGGCCGCGGAGGGCTCGGCGCCGTCCAGCAGCTCGGGTGCGGCGTAGCGTGCGGTCCACGCCTTGAAGCGATTGCGCGACAGGCGCGGCAACGTTCGGAGGATGCCCTCGATGGGCTGGCCGAGCCCATAGTCGAATAGGCGCAGCCCATCCTCGGCGAGTATCACGTTGCTCGGCTTGAGGTCTCCGTGGATGACGCCCCGGCTATGGGAGTAATCCAGCGCTTGTAGCAACGGCACGGCGATCTCGCGGAGTGCGTCTTCGGCCACTCCCTCGGGTCGCTCGCTGAGAAGTTGATCGAGCGTCGGGCCTTTGAGAAGTTCCAGCGTGATGAAGGCCCGCTGGCTCTGGGTGTCCACATCGAACCCGAACAGGCGCACCACATGGCGATGGCTCAGCCGGGCGGTCAGCGCGAACTCGCTGTAGAGCAGCGCAGGGGCGTCGGGGTATTGCGCGAAATCATCGCTCAGCGTCTTGAGCGCGACATAGGGCTCCGGGTCACCGAACTGCTCGCGCAGCAGGTCGCGTGCCCGATAGACCGCCCCCATGCCGCCCACGCCCAGCAATCGCTCTATAAGGTAACGACCAGCCAGCAACTCCGGCAGTACGCCAGGCACCAGGGGGTTGGGCGTGGCGATCGGCATTTCGGGGTCTGTGGGCGCAAATGCGAAGTAGGTCAGGTCTGACACCGGCTCGAGGCGCAGGGGCTCGCTCATCGACGAATCACCACGGCGCTGAGGTTGTCCCGGCAAGGCCCATCCATGGCGTTCTCGAACAGCCGCTGCAGGGCCAAGCCCGTCGACGAGGCGTTCAATGCCGCCCCCATGCTGTCCGGCGACAAACTCTGATAGAGCCCATCGCTGCAAAGCAGCAAGGTGTCGCCGGGATAGACATCGAACTCGAGGATATCCAGCGTCAGCTGTTCGCTGGCGCCGACGGCCCGGGTGAGGGCATGTGCCGCCGGGTGACGTGCGGCCTCATGCGAGCTGAGATTCTGCTCGTCGATCAGCTGTTGCAGCAGTGAATGGTCGCGTGACAGCTGATAGAGACGGCTGTCCCGCCAGAGGTAACAGCGGCTGTCGCCGGCCCAGACGCAAGCGGCGCGTTGGCCCTCGATCATCAGCGCGACCACGGTGCTGCCGATCACCGGATCGGGCCGGTCGGCGGTAACGGTCAGTGCCTGACCAAGCTTGCGGTTGAGATCATGCAAGCAACGACGCAAGCTGACCAGGCGCTCGGCCAGGCGGCCTGCCGGCAGCTCGGCCAGTTGCTCGACAATCAGGCGGCTGGCGAGCGCGCCATTGTGGTGTCCGCCCATCCCATCGGCGACCACCCACAGGCCTTGCTCGGGAAAATCGAGAAAAGCGTCTTCGTTGCGCGCGCGGACCTTGCCGGTGTCGGTTCGCGCGGCGCTACGCCAGCCATGGGCCAGGCTTGCAGCGCCCGTCATCACAGGGTCGCCGGCAACTTGAAGTCGCGCAGCAGAGCGATGTCGAACGGGTTCGGCGAGCGCTGGCTGTGCAGCAGGTAGTTGGCATGACGGCCGCCCAGATTGGCCTTGAGCATCAACACGTCGCGACCGCTGTGGTAGTCGACCTGCATCAGGTCCAGCAGGCGGAACAGCGACCAGGGGCCGGTGTTCTTTTCGATGCCGACGCGATGGCCGCCCAGCTCTTCGACGACCAGGCTGGTGCGGCCCTCTTCGGCGTCGGCGGGCCAGCTGAAGGCCGTCTGCACGATCGGGCCGTGGCGGTACTCCATTTGCTGGTTGCCAAAGCGGAAGTCGGCACGGCCCAGGCTCGAATCCAGTGAGTAAGGCTCGAGTTTGAAGCGGACCTGCGGCTCGTTCGGGTTTTCCGCAAAGAAGCTGCGGCGGATGGTCTGCGCATGGCCCATCTGCGCGAGGAATTCTCGCGACAGCGGCAGGCCGCGGCCGTCGACCCGGCGCAACTGGAACTGGCCAGCGCTACCGCTGACGAAGGGTTTTAGATAGCGGTTGAGAAAACCGTCGGCAACGCCTTGTGATTTGAAAAACTCGCGGAAGTCGGCAATCGCCACATCGCTTTCACTGTGGGCGCTGAATGGATAGCGTTGACGCAGCGAGCCTTTGTAGAACGCGTACAGTTCGCTCTGGTAGCGCTGATTCAAATAATGGTAGGCGTCGTTGAGTACGAGTGACCAGCTATCGTCAGCAAGCAGCCCGAGCCAGTTGCCAACTGGTTGCGGCAAGCGTGCGGCGCTGGCGCGTAGCTGGTTGATCGCATCACGCTGGCCACCCATACGTGCCTTGGCCAGCTCGAAAGCCGCCTGATCCGGCGCGCTGGCGTGCGCCAGGCGCGCCAACTGAAGCTGTAGCGCATCGAGGGCTTGCAGGGCCGGAACTAGCTCGGCGCTGGCGCCAGCATTCTCGTCGAGCAGGCGGTGCAGTGGCTCGAAGCGACGCTCCAGAGTTTTGCGAGCGGTATCCGGCAGATTCTTGGCGAGCGCGGCCTGGGCCTGCTCGGCAGCGGCGGACGCCAGCTTCGCGGCTTTGCCAAGTTTTCCGTTCGGTTTTTCCAGTGCATCGGCTGAGTCCGCTGCATCACCCGCTGCCTCGGCCACTCCGGCAAAACGGGTGTTGTTGCGAACTTCCGTCAGCAGCTGCAGCAGCGGCGAATTCGGCGCTGTCAGCCCGCCGAGCAATGTAGAGCCTTGGCCAGCCCCGGCGATCGGCTCTAGCGTCAGCTGTGCCACGGCTTCACCCCAATAATTGGCGTAGTCGCGGAAATACAGCTGCTCCATTTCCACCATCAGACGACCAAGATCTTTCAGGCTGAGGCTGTCGCTTTCACCCAGCACCCAATTGTCACGCAGGATATCGCGTATCAGGTCGCTGCCTTGCGCCAGGTAGAATTTCTGATAGCCGTTCTGCGTATAGAAACCAGGAATCGCGTGGTCGCTACCTCTGAACAATGCGCCTTGGGCCCCGAGGCTCTGGCTAAGACGGTAGTCCGGCAAACTGCGGGCCTGCTCACGTAGCATGCGGTACACGACATCGGCCAGCGACTCGCTGCGCAGGACCTGACGCGCTTCGGTGACCAGTGGCTCGTTCAATGTGTAGGGCGCGAAATCTTCAGCCAGTAAACGATTGAAGTGGGTGTTCAATCCGTTCTGTGCCACAGCGTTGCCCGCGTAGCGCAGCGACCAGTCGGCAGCGAGCCAATCGTTGAGGAAGGCATTGTCGCGGCGCTGCCGGAGGCTGAGCATCAGATACGCACGGAGGCTGCCGAGTAGATGCTCGCGGTTGTCGAGGTTGGCGCGAATCTGAGCTTCCAGCTGCCGCCCGACACGTGGCAGCAGTAGGGTTTCCAGTTCTCGGCGGTAGGCCTGGTGCAGGGTCGGATCAACCTGCTCGCCCTGGTAGAGTCCGCCGCGCTGCAGGTAGGACACCTCAGCTTTATCGGAGAATACTTGCGTGGCGGCGTAGCTGGTATCCAGTGCCTCGAGTGTACGCAGAGCATCATCCTGAGGTTCGATTCGCTGGCGCTCTCGGCCGGCCTTGTCCGCGAGGCTGCGTAGCTGTTCAAGACGTTCATGGTTGCTGGAAAAACCGTTCGCCCACAGCGCGCCGAACAGGGCTAGGGAGGCGAAGCTCGCGGCATAAAGGGCGCGCTGTCCCCAGTCGATACGACGTACTTCCTTCTGGTCCAACCCTGCAAGGTCGGCCTCGGGGAAAATCACACGGCTGAGCAGGTGGTTGATGAAGCGCGACCGGCCGCTGCGGAAGGTCGGCAATGCGTTGCTCGACAACCCGAGGTTGCGGCCGATGCCGCTGGTCAGCGGATCGAGCTCACCCTGTAGTTGCGGTGCGCTGGTCAGGTAGAAGCCCCGCAGCTGGCTGGCCCGCTGGTAACGGTTACCAGAAAATGCCAGTTCAACAAACAGGCACAGGCGTTCGCCAATCTGGCCGAGCTGATGCGGGAAGTCGAGGATGCGGCCGCGGCGCTGGGTATCGCGCTCCTGGTGCATGCGCAGAATGACCTGGCTGTTAAGGCGGCGCAGCAGTTCCTCGAACTCGTCCCGGACCATATTAAGGTCGGTGCCGTCCTGCTCCTTGCGAAAGCTCGCACCGAGCACCTGATCGCTCTCTTCGCGCGACAGTTGATCGAAGAACTCGTCGAAGCCAAGGAGCTTGTCCGCCTTGCTCAGCACCAGGTAGACCGGTACGTCAGCACCCAGACGCTGGTTAATTTCGTGAAGGCGCTGGCGGCACTGGCGAGCCAGGGTTTCGAGTTCCAGCTCGTTCGATTGC
This sequence comes from Pseudomonas sp. SST3, assembly GCF_003325755.1. The sequence goes on from NZ_QORI02000032.1 coordinate 9,753, forward strand.
AGCATCTGCTCGACCGGAACGTTGACCACTACGCCGTTGAGCGGCCGCGCCCGGCGCCGGCGCAGCAGGCCGAGCAGGGTATGCCACGCCTTGCTGTCGACGGTGGGGTCAGGTTGGGTCAGGTAGCGGCCGGCAGTGTCGATCAGCACTGCGTGATCGGCGAAATACCAGTCGGCGTAGCGCGTGCCGGAGACATCCTTGGTCAGGCGCTGGTCGTCGCCACGATTGAGGGGAAAGTCCAGGCCGGAAAAGTCCAGCAGCGAAGTTTTGCCGCTGCCTTGCGGGCCGAGCAGCAGGTACCAGGGCAGATCATTGCGCCATTTCTCGCTGCGCCCGCGGTACAGGCTTGAGTTCTTGAGGGTGCGCATGGCGTCCTTGTAGCGCTCGCGCAGGATGCTCTGCTCTTCAGTTATCAGGCCCTCACGGCGCAGGCGCTCCTGAACCGCGTCATCACTAGCATCAGCCTGCTTCTGACGCGTGCTGCGCCAACTGGAAAAGACCATGAACAGGCCCCACGCCAGACACATGGCGGCGATGGACAGGAGGCGGCTGGTCGAGGATTCCCAGAACTTGTAATCGTCCACGGCCAGCAACGGGCCGACGAGCCACACCACCAGGCCCAGTACCAGCAGGACACACAGGCTCCATACCCAGGTCCTGCGAAAAAACGCGGCAAGCTTGCCGAAAAAAACCTTCATGGCATCACATCCTTGTTACGGCTTGGGCTCGACCTGAACGGCCGGATCGGCGGGTTGGTAAGACTGCAGGACCGTCTCGCGCTGTTCGCCCAGTACCCAGGCGAAACCGGTATGGAGCATTCCCAGACAGACCAGCGTGAACAGTGCGACCATCCACCACGGCACGATACGGACCAGGCGTCGACGGGTGTCCTTGAGTCCCTGCCAATGTGGCGACACCTCGCGCGGCACGTCACCGCGCAGCTGGCGAATCTGTCGATAAAGGCTGTCACGCACTGCTTCGAGTTCGAGCATGCCGCGCGGCATCACCCGGTACTTGCCCTCGAACCCCAGCGACAAACAGAGGTACATCAGCTCCAGCATGGGCAAGTGCTTGACCGGGTTGCGCGACAGGCGCTCGAGCAGCTGGAAGAACTTCTCGCCGCCGAAGGTCTCGTTGTGAAAGGACGACAGCAGACTCATCTGCGACCACTCGCTTTCGTTGCCCCAAGGGGTCGTCACCACGGCTTCGTCGATCGCCGTGCACAACACATAACGCGCCGCCATCACCTGGCTGCTTTCCACACCGTCATGCAGGGCGCGGTGTTCGAACAGTTTCAGTTCGGCGGACAGCCGTTGGTTGAGCGCGTGCAGATCTTCTCCCTCATAGCTGTGCTTGAGCCGCACCACTTCCGAGAGCAGCGACGAGGCTGCGGCGACCAGTGGGTTCAGGCTGATGTTGAATGTTTCGGCCGGGCGCAGGCGAGCGGCGTAGATCATTCGCTCTTCGAGTTGCTCGAATTTTGGTGCCGCGGCAAAGTCGGTCAGCGGACTATGTGCAGCCGCATCGCTCTGGCGATTGAGGATGACGGTCTTATCATCCTGTCCGTAGTCCATTTCCTTGATCATGTCGGTCAGTCCCTGATCGCCCAGAATTTCAGCTCAAGCCCGGAGAATTCGCCGGACACGTGGAAGGCGAAGCCGCCGGAGCGCTCAAGTTGCGCCAGTTCCTCGGAGCTCAGCTCCAAGGCGAAGTACGTCTTGCCGGAGTGGAACGGGATCTGTCGCGGCGCCACCGGCAGTGGTTTGACCTTGATCCCTGGCAGGTGCAGGTTGACCAGCTGTCGGATGCGCTCCACCGGGCCGACCTTGAGGTGTGCCGGCAAGCGCGTGCGCAGCTCCTCGGAATCGCACTGGGCGCTGGCGGCGAGCACGAAGGACGCGCTGCCGAGCAGCTTGTGGTCGTGCAGCGGCGAGACCTGAATGCCGTACTGGCGCTGTTGCAACAGCAACTCGATGGTGTGTTGCTCAAGCACCATCGACAGCACCTGGCGGATCGCGTCCATCAATTTGCGAAACGACACGCCCTGGTCGTTGTGCAGGTAACGCCCTTCCAGGCGAGGTCGTTTGGTCTCGCTGGAGAACGTCGCCAGTTCGCCCAGCAACCCCAGCAGCTCACGATAGATGTGTTCGGGATGGATACGGTCGATACCCATGTAATGGCGTAGCACGGGCTCGTAGCGGTTGATCAGCTGCAGCATCATGAAATCGCCGACCTCCGCACCGCCGACCTTGCCGGTGGCGCGAATACGCTCTGCCAGTATGTCGCCGCGATGGCCGAGCATGCTGATCACTTCCTTCAGGCACGACAGCAGATAGCCGGACGCCTGGAAGTCAATAAAGGTAGGGATGTACTCCGGGTCTAGGCTGATTACGCCGTCCGGCGTCGTGTCGAGGATGTCGCACAACTTGAGCTTCACGTAGGCCTGATCACTTTGCTGCTCACCCAGTAGCAGGCGGAAGTCCGGTCGGCCAGTGCTGACCTGGCTGCTGCCGCTGTCGCCGGCGTTGGAGTCAGTGACCTCTTCGTCGAAAGCGGTGTAGCGTGCCAACACGTCCTTCTGCTCAGGGCGGCGACTCTCGATGTGGTTGCCGGTCACCAGTGGCAACGCAAGGTATACCGGCGTGTTGCCGGTGTTGGGCGGGACATCCAGCGCCAGTGGCTCGCGCTCAGCGCCGATCTCGAAAAGGCTGCCATCTGGCAGCAGCCCGCTCGCCTGGCTAAGCACCAGCTTCCCCATGTTAAGAAACTGGCGGTCGATCTCCAGCCCGAAGAAGCCCCAGGCGTAGTGACCCAACCTCTGAGTCCGCTGCTTGAGCTGCGCGTCGTAATAACGGTCGCTTTGCTGGAAGTGCTGGGGGCGTAGCAGCATGCCTTCCTGCCAGATCACCTTGTTCATGCTCATCGATCAATCCCTCTTCGCGAGCGGATCGATGACCTGAATCCCGTGCTCGTCAAGGTTCAGCTCGACGCGGTTTTGCGCCTTGTGCTGTAACGGGATGACGAACCGCCAGCTGGATTCAGGCAGGTCGCGATAGGCCGCAAGTACGCCGACATAGCGACTGCCGTCTTGGACATAGAGCCTGAGGTCGCGCTGCTCGCCGGGACGCAACTCCAGCTCTTCCTGGATCACCAGGTCCGGTGACAAGGCTTCCTTGGGCCGCTGGTAGAGAGAGAAGAAGTCGGTATTGTCGAACGCTACCGGGTGCTTGAGCTCGATCAGACGAATCACGATGGGTGAGGGGCGACCGTTGAGATCCGGGTTGAGTCGATCACTGCCATACAGCGACAGGTCCAGCTTGGTCAGATCGGAATTGGGCGAGAGTGCCGAGCAGCCGCCGAGCGCGGCCAGCGCCGCAAGCACTGCTGCGGATAGGAAGCGAGACATGGACATCATCCTTGAAGGTCGGTGTTGAGCGTGGCGATCAGGCGTACCTGTTCCTCGTAAGCCTGGGCGAAATCGCGAGCGAATAGCCGCTCGCCCCAATCATCGTCGCGCTGCATGGCCAGATGCAGGCGCTTGTAGGCCCGCCAGCGACTCCCCGCGGTGGCGATCAGCGGCTTGTTGTCGCCCTCGAAACGCAGGGTCAATTGATCAGGTGATAGCTGCTCGAGCACGCCCTTGATTGCGGCTCGGCTGGCAGCCAGCATCGCTACCTGATGCGCCTGCAGGTCGCGGAAGGCGCGCCCTACCGCCTGCTCAGCCGGCAGCTGACCAGCTTTGCCATCCCGCAGAAGGAGGCTTAGCGCTTCGCCACTGTCGATGCCATGCTTGAGCGGGTTATTGCCGGCGCTATGCACGGTGGTCAGCGACAGACGCATCTCATTTTTCAATTCGCCACGGGTACGCAGCGCCTGCTGCAACCCGCCAACGCTTTGCTTGAGCAAGCCTGCAGCTTTGAGTGCCAGGGCTTGGCGGGCCTCTTCGTCCAGACCGTCCAAATCAACACCCAGCGCCTCGCTGAAGCGCGCCCAGAAACCGGGCGGCAGACGTTCAGGCTCCGGTGCGACCTTGGCTTGGGCGGTTGCTCTGGGCATCACCAGTTCGGGAACCTGCAGGTTCTCCTCGTCGATCTGCGCGTAGTCACGCTGCTGTGCTTGCGGCCGTGGCGGAGCCAGCACGGCGGTCAGGTCATCGACCTCGGCATAGACACGTTCCTGCTGATCGAGCGCCGTCAGCGGGTCGAGATCAAGAAAGGCATCGTCGGGGATGATGCTGCCGGCGGGCTGTGGGCGACCGATGTCGCCTTCAAAAGAAGCGGGGTCCTGGATCAGCCGGGCACGGATCTCGAAATCGCCCAAGCAGTAGACGCTGCCATGCTCGATGCGCTGGGCCCGACCTTTGTCCAGGCTCGCGCCGGTGTCCTTGAGTTGAATGCCGTTGCTGCTGGTGTCGGTGAGGAAAAACGAGCCGTCCCGGTAGCTCACCTCGGCGTGGCGGCTGGACAACACACGCTTGCGGTCCGGTATTACCCAGTCGCAATCCTCTGCGCGGCCAATGATTCCGCCCGCCTGCTTGAAGGTTTTGCTGCTAATCAGGCCCGGCACGAATTGCTGCGCACTGACCATATCGAAAACCAGTTCCATGGTTCCTTTCTCCTGGTGGATCAGTTGCTGCGGGCAGGCGCCTGCGGATCACCCAGCGGGCGATATTCGTCGTCGTTGAACTTGTAGTTGCCAGAGCAACCGGCGAGGGCGAGGGATGCAGCGAGTAAAACGAGGGCGCAATAGCGGGCTAGCACGCGACTTCCTCCTTGAAAGCGTGGGCAGACAGCCTCGCCGGGCGCAAGAGCGCCAAGCGGGACTTAGGCTGTGCATTGAAGTTCATCCAGATGCGCATGTGGGTGAACGGGGTCACGAAAAAGGGTGGGGCCGGGTTGGAAACGAGAGCTGTGGCTATAAATGTCCCGGTACAGACGGCGGTCGTTTTGTCGTATCGACAGCGGTGCCAGAATGGGCTGCGAAAGGATCGGAGATATCGTCCGATCGATCGACGCGAGACGGCTCAGGCCTGGCTGGGCGCTGAGCCGGTTGTGCGTGCGCTTACTCTTAAATAAGTCTATGGATGGGGTTGAATGTTTGCGGATTTCTAAGCGAAGGCCGCTGAGACGCTTATCCCGATGGCAGCGAGCCGTTCAGCGGTCTGGTTGTCTGTGATGCCGCGCCATTCCGTCACCAGCTCTGCCAAGTCTGCCCTTTCGGCGTGTTCACCGAAGACGCTGCGTGGCGTAACCAGGCGCTCGGCCTGGGCAAGCAGGCGTTGCTGGGCTCTTGTGAGCGCCGGACTCTGTTCTGCTCGAATGCGTTCCGCCTGCTCCACCGCATCGGCATAGATCGCACGTAGTTCCAGATCGCTCTTGCCGTAGAAACGCATCTCACCCCTGCGCCTGATTTCCCAGCGAAACTCATCGAACGAGCGCGCTTGCCAGCTCTCCAGTAGCTGCGCGGTGCTCAGCAGCTGAGCGTAGATGTCGCGGATTTCGGCCTCGCTGAATAGCTTTCCGTTGCGCTCTGCGACGCTGGCGTTCCAGCGCAGCAGGTTGGTGAGTGCTGCCCGTGCATAGCCGCTATCGCTGGAGTGGTGAGTCACCCCAAGTGCAAGCCGATTGGGCATATCACCATCAAGACCTATCTCGCCAACGTAGCGTGCGCAGGTCTGCTCATCGATCAATGCGCAACCCGGTTGCCACAGAACTGCGGCCTCGCTCCCTCCCCCGGGCTTGCGCGGCATGAAATGCCACTGCTCGCCGTGGTGCTCGTAGGCGTCGCCCTGAAGATTCACAAGCCCTGCAAGCAACAACGCGATGCCCGCTGTTGGGGAGCTGAACAGCAGAGCCGTACCGGGAAGAGCCAGCTTCCACTCCGCGTCCATCCAAGGCAAAGGCACGGCGGGAACTGGATCGTTATGGTTGACGATACGGTGATGGGTAAGCGGCTGGGCGGCTCTAACAAAAGCAGCGTCGCCGGCGCGGGGTGCGCCATAGGTGTAGAGCTGGGTATTGTCGGACCATTCCCGGCGCAGCCAGTCTGCCAAAAGGAGGGCGATCGCCCGCCGAGACTGTGGCCGCAGACAATCAATGTTTGCTTGCCAGTGTAAAAAGCGTTGAGATAGCGCTCAACGAAGGGTTTCGCTGCTTGGAAGGCTCCATAGAAACCGCGATGCGCCTGACCTTCGCCTTCTTTAAAACGCACTTGGCGCGCATCAGCATCGCGGCTGGCGTCTGCCAGCATCTCCTGAGTGCCGCGTACCGAAATCAGCATCACTTTGTCGTTATGAGTGATGAAAGCCTGGGTGTTAGTGCCCGACTCCGTGTCGTAAAGAAAATGCACGTCCTCGGGATTTCTCCAACCCTCTTGCGACTCTTTTTCGTAGCGCAGTGGATCGTAGGGCATGATTTCTAGACGCTTCGAATAAGGCACCTCTTCACAGATCATATGGTATGGGCCAGCACCGTCGAACTGTGTTGGTTTTACTCGACGGCCCAGCTGGTTCTGAAGCACATAACCAATGCTCCCGATCGAGTCGTAGGGAGGGGGTGAAGATGTGTAAGGCTTCTTGTCGGTACTAAACGGGGCGTAAACGAACGTGCTCATCAGCGCGAGGTGATAGGCGTTCAGTGCGCAGAAGTCATGAGCCCGAGACAGTACTGGGCTATATGCGCGGAGCGCTTTGATTTCGATGACATTATGTTGGCTGCAGCCAAGGGCAACGCCACACTGGTCTGATGCTGAGCCTGCGTTCTGCTTCAATTTTGACGGTCGTCTCGTCCAGGACTCGTCTGGTTCTGGAAGATGGCTTTTTATCTCGGCGAAGTCGCTGACTTCAGCTCTGAGAAACCTTGCTTGCTCTCTCTCTGCGCGCTCTTCCGCTAGGTAAGTTGTGCCGTCCGAACGGCGAGGTCCGGCGGGCGATTGCTCCGCGGCTATCTGCAGGGCAGTCAGCGAGATCTTGAATGACTTTCTAAGAGAGAGTTCTTCATACCAAGGGTCTGGGTATGTTGTGGCCAGTTGCGATAGATTGAGCACTGTGGCGCCGGGATACAGATCGTAGATTTTCGCAAACCCATCGTTGTCCAACACACCCTCGAACGCTTGCCCTTGGCAATCAATTAATTTGTACGGCAACTCAGCATAGGGTGAGCCTTTCCCATGCTCATCTACGAGCCGAAAGCTAACCCAGCTGCTGCGTAGTGAACATTTGAGTATTTCTACAGCGCTTTCCATCCTTGGTTACTCCGTGCAATTTGGGTAGACGGTGCATTCCTGAGTTTCATTTCTGTACGTTTTAAACACTGGAGGATCCTGACACTGCTGCCAACCCTCCTTCGGTAAACACGGCTTCCAGCCTTCAGGGAATCTAACCCATGTGTTGTCGCGGTATGGTTCTTCCTCCGCTCTAACCTGAAACGAAAGTCGCACTCTCTTGCCCGGTAGCGTTGTGCCGATTAGATGGGCTCCAGCACCTTTACAGCTGAGTAGTTTGCTTATCTCGCCTTCCCGAGACTTCGCCTTGCTGATTTGAAATAACCACAAGCATTCCGCTGTCTTGGATAAAGTCCCGTCTGCTTGAAATACCGGAGCACCCTCGGGTAGCTGGTCAACGATGGTCAATCCGCCATTGTCATAGGTTCGCTGCCAGTCCTTGTCGCCGTATCGAGCACTGATGAACAGCCCGACCCTGGCGAGCTGCATCTCGCACATACCGTCGCGGTAGTTCACCGGAATGCGGAAGTTATATTCGTGGGGGGCGCTCTTGAAATTCGTCTCGAAGGTTTTCGTCTGGCTCCGGCCGTCGCAGTTTCCCGCCGCGCCGTAGTGAGCCTGAGCTTTAAGGGCAAAATCAGCGGGCAGCTGACCTTCGAGCCTAAAGGGCTCAGCGCCTAGCGAGCCCACTGTGTTGCAAGCATTAAGGGCAAGAGCTAGCAGCGCTGGACACACAAAGGCGCCGGTGCAGGATTTCTTGGTCGAATTCATAAGAGAGGTTTCCGTGCATTGGTGCTCGAAAGCGCCGTGCTGACCCGGGCGAAATGGGCTTCTGTCGTTTCACGCTCGGCCGGCACCCATGCCGGGTGCCCCGCAAGTGCAGGGTCGAGTTGGTGGTACAACAAGAAATGCAGCTGGTCTTCTGAATGCCAATTCCAGCGTCTGGCCTTTTCGAGTTGATGATCCAGCCAGTCCGTTAGCAGGCGAGTCTCGGCCAGATCCGCGGTGGCCTTTGAATGGTTCTGCCACAGCCAGAGCTCAAGATTGTGTCGCTTGATATGGTGCTGCACGGTTTCCGGTTCGGCTATCGCCACCCATGGTGTGTCGAACGGTGCAGGGTACTGGTTAGGCCGCGGATTATCGAAGCGCTGCCAGCATTGGCCATCCCAACACAGCGCGCTGCTTAGAGGGCCGAGCAAAAGTGGGCGCTGGGATTCATCCATCATGCGTAGATGGTGCGCAATGACGTGGCTGTCCTGAAAGCGGTAAAGCGAGCGCTGCCCCTGTTCTTCGATCAGCATCCGGTCTCGCCAATGCTGGGTTAAGAGGGCCAGGTCGAAATTCTCAGCGCTTGCAAGCCAACCCCAGTTCTGTTCGGGAAAGTCGAGCAGCGACTGTATCTGCGCTGGATTCGATTCGCTTAACACCACCAGCCAGGGCCCGACTTCCGCCATCTCCGCAACGACGGTGTTCTGATAAAGATTGACGTAGTGCTGCATCAGGTCAGACGCAAACAGCCCCTGGATCGGGTTGGGCTCTGCCAAACTGTCCAAAATGAGCAGTAGCTGCCGCTGCTCAGCCTGTTGCTCGTCGAACCAATCATGGACTGAATCGTTCATCGAGAAGCTTCCACTTGGCACAATCCATCCCTACATGCTTCGCAAATCGGGCAGCGACTTGCCCCGATCTGCCTGGCCTTGCGGGCCATTTGCAGCTGGGTATTAGCCAACGCCAGTTTTGGCTTCGCACCGGCCTTGTCATTGTCGGCTGCCCAAGGAATCACCGGAGCCAGAATGCTCAGCCCTGAACCTTTGCCAGGTGCCCCACCGGAATTCATCTTGATGGTCGCGCCATTAAGGGTAACGCCGCTCGGATCCAGCTTGAGGAAACTGCCGCCTCCTGACGCGGTGAGCTCCATGCCGGCGTCGATAACGACTTTGCTGCCGGCGTAGTAGTGGATTTCGTTGCCCGCCTCGACGAATTGCCCGGTGCCAATCTTCACGTGCTGGGTATTGCCAACAGTGAGGTGGTCGTTGGTGCGGACCTCCGTCTTGCGATCGGCATGGGTGGTGCGGTGTTCCTCCGCCTTGAGCTCGCTGTAGCTGTTGCCTTCCACCGTGTCGTGGCGCTCGTGGCCGACGCGGATCTTCTGATCGTGCTCGATATTCTCGTCCCAGTCGCGCTGGGCGTGGACGTAGATCTGCTCGGCGCCCTTACGGTCTTCGATGCGCAGTTCGTTGTAGCCGTCGCCGCCCGGTGAGCTCAGTGTTTTGAAGACGCTGCGGGTTTTGTTCGCTGGCAGGTCGTAGGGGACGACATGCTCCTTGTGGTAAAGGCAGCCGGTGACCAGTGGCTGATCAGGGTCGCCTTCGAGGAAGGTCACCAGCACTTCCATCCCAACGCGGGGGATAGCGATGCCGCCGTAACGATTCCCCGCCCAGCTTGAGCTGACGCGCAGCCAGCAGCTGGTCTTGTCGTCTGCCTGGCCCTGGCGGTCCCAGTGGAACTGGACCTTTACGCGGCCGTACTCGTCGCAGTGGATTTCTTCACCGGCAGGGCCTGTGACGACGGCGGTCTGGCTGCCGAGCAACTTGGGCTTGGGATGCGTCAGCGCCGGGCGAAAGGGGATGTCCCAGGGCGTGGCGGTGAAGTGGTTGCGGTAGCCCTGTGTGAAATCCGTGCCGTTCGCCGGTTGCGAGACTGACTCTTCCAGCACCTGCGGCTGTTTACCTTCGTGGAAAATTTCGTTGAGTAGCCAGAGCTGGTTCCAGTCGCCGCGTGGGTGCTCGCTTAGGGCGAGGAAGTGCCCTGTGACCAGCCGGGGCTGATCGCTTTCGCCGTGGGCCAGTTCATAGTCGCGGCGGTGGCGTTCCAGGGCGCGTTGCGACAGGTGCTTGCCACGTGCGCGTTCGGTGAATCGGCCAGGGTAGTCGTAGTCTTCCAGGTCTGGCTGGAACTCGCTCTGGAAGGTGCCTTCCATTGTCAGGCGCGGTTTCTCGAAGTCGTAGTCGCGGCGGGTAACGCGGCTGGTGCGGGTTTCCATGCGCAGGCCGAAACGCTTGATCACCGGCCTGTCAGCGACCAGACCGGAATCCTGCTGATAAACGACCGGCGCGAGCTTGGGAAACCCCGTCTGGTCGTCGCCGAAGACCAGCACATGGCCCGAGGCGCTGTGCTGGAAGTGGTAGTGAATGCCTTCTTCCTCACACAGGCGCTGAACGAAATGCAGGTCGGTCTCGTCGTGCTGCACGCAATAGTCGCGCTCGGGGTACACCGAACCGAGCCCGAAGCGAAAGGCATTGGCCTGGATGCCATGCTCTTCGAGCACCTGGGCGATGATCTTCTCCACCGTGAGGTGCTGAAAGATGCGCTGGTTAGTGCGATGTGCCAGATAGGCTAGCTGCGGGCGCAGGGTGATCTGATAGCGCGTCAGACGCTTGCCGGAGTCGCCCTGGGCGACGCGGTAGATCAGGCCATGGATGCCGTTACCGGCCGGCGAGAGCGCCAGAAAGGCCGGCTGGTGCAGCAGGCTTTCCAGGTCGAGATCGGGGCGTTCGCTGACCAGTTCAAGATCGAAGGCGAAGGGTTGTGAGAGCGCCTCACGGCCTTTGAATTCGAGCACCTGTAGGTCATGGTCGGCGCCTTCGATAGCGAGGCTGAAATGGATGTTGTTGGCCGGGTTGAACATGTCTTCGGTCCATCCTTAGAGGTCTGCGGGGCTGATGCTCAGCCGATCCATGCGATAGAGCAGCGTACGGCGAGGCAATCCCAGTTCTCGCGCCGCCTGGCTCTGATTGCCGCCATTCTTGCGCAGGCAGTCGATCAGCAGGTTGCGTTCGACCCGATCGAGTCGCTCGCGGAGATTCATCGTGCTGTCGAGTTCGTCGTCGAGCCTGTGCAGGTTGAAATGCGCCGGCAGCAATTCACCGGATTCGCACAGCAACACGGCACGTTCGACCAACCCCTTCAGTTCCCGCACGTTGCCCGGGAAGCCATAGCTGGCGAGCTGTTCCAGTGCGGCATCGGACCAGCGCACGGCATCGCGTTGCAGGAAGCCACAGGCGTGTTCAGCGAAATGCCGGGCCAAGCGCAGGATGTCCTGATCGCGCTCGCGTAGGGGCGGCAGCTCGATCGGGAAAATGGAAAGCCGGTAGTACAGATCTTCACGAAATCGACCTTCCTCGACGCGCTTGCGCAGATCTTGATGAGTGGCGACGACAATCCGGACATCGACCTGGTGCGTGCGGGTACTGCCCAGTGGCCGCACCTCGCCTTCTTGCAGGACGCGTAGCAGCTTGGCCTGCAAGGTCAGCGGCATGTCGCCGATCTCGTCGAGAAACAGCGTACCGCCGTTGGCCGCATCGAACAGACCTTCGTGGTCGCGCTCGGCGCCGGTAAAAGCGCCCTTGCGGTAGCCGAACAGCTCGCTTTCCAGCAGATGTTCTGGCAGTGCCGCGCAGTTCTGCACGATGAACGCCTGGCTGCGCCGCGAGCCGCACTCGTGAATTGCGCGGGCAACAAGCTCCTTGCCGGTGCCGGTTTCACCCGTCAGCAGGACACTCACCGGGTTGTGCAGGACTTTGCCGATCAGCCCATAGACCATCCGCATACGAGTGCTGTCGCCAATCAGCCCGTACCCGCTTGCGCAAGGGCGCGGTGGGGCGCTTTCCGCTGTTGCAGGCTGCGCTGCGCCGCGCAGTTTGTTGAGCAGGTGGGCCTGGCCGAGGGCGAAACGGCCAAGGTTGCTCAAGGTTGCGGCTGCGGTGGCCAGATCCTGACTGGCTGTACTGGCCGCTACCATCAGTCCGACCGCATGACCTTCTGCATCCTCCAGCGGCAGGCACAGCAGGCTGCGCCAGGGCCGCGGCGACTCGGGAAGGAAGCCGGTCTGATGCAGGCTGGCGTCCAGTGAGACAATGCTCAGCTGGCGATTCTGGCTGAGGCAGTACTGCAGCAGCTGTTCGTCCCGGTAGTCGCTGGGCAGGCTCGCCGTCTCGTGCCGCCGCGAGCCATCGAACCACTCGGCCGATAAGGTCAGACGTGTGTGGGTCGCATCCAGCAGGTAAAGCTGGGCGAGCGGGCAGCTAGCCAGTTGCGCCGCCATCTGTATCAGCCCGTCCAACCAGCCGCTTGTATCAGTCGTCCAGGCTAAATCGGCGAAGCGATCCAGTAACGCGCTGGCAAACGAGGAATGCTCGGTAAGCATTGACGGGACCTTAAGCGAACTCACAAACCACCGCCCCATTGCCGTCGAGGGTTGCGTGCACACGTTGCAATGTCTTGCCACCCGCCATGGCGCCTAGCAGGCGATCGACGACCTGCGGCTGCAAGTGCTGGTCGATCAGATGGTCGATCAGACGCGCACCGCTGTCGCTGTGAGTGCAGCGCTCGGCCAGGTTCTCGACCAGCGCTTCGCAGTGGCTGAATTGCAACTGACGCCGCGCTAGGCGCTCGCCGAAGCGCGACAGTTTGAGCGCCACCAGTTCGTTGAGCACTTCCCCCTGGATCGGGTAATAAGGCACCACACGCATGCGCGCGAGCAGTGCGGGTTTGAAGTGCTGAGTCAGCGCCGGGCGGATGGCCAGCTCCAAATCCTCGGTTGCCGGGCGCTGGCCGCCCTGGCAGAGGCTGGCGATACGGTCGCTGGCGAGATTACTGGTCATTAGGATCAGGGTGTTGCGGAAGTTGATCTCGCGCCCCTCGCCGTCATTGGCCACACCCTTGTCGAAGATCTGATAGAAGACGTTCATCACGTCCGGATCGGCCTTTTCGACTTCATCGAGGAGCACCACCGAGTACGGCTTCTGCCGAACGGCCTCGGTCAGCATGCCGCCCTCGCCGTAACCTACGTAGCCCGGTGGTGCGCCGATCAGGCGGGACACGGTGTGTTTTTCCTGGAACTCGGACATGTTGATGGTGGTGAGGAAACGCTCGCCGCCATAGAGCAGATCCGCCAGGGCCAGCGCGGTTTCGGTCTTGCCAACGCCGCTTGGGCCGACCAGTAGGAAAACGCCAACAGGCGCATCGGGCTTGTTCAGCCCGGCCGCGGTGGCGCGCATCGAGCGGTCGAGCGCATCGATCGCTTGCTCCTGGCCCTGTACTCGCTGGCGAAGATCGCTCGCGAAGCTGAGCACCTTGCTGTTGTGTTCACGGGCGAGCTGAGAGAGTGGCACGCCGGTCCAGTGGCTGATCACTTCCGCCACCAGACGAGGGCAGACCTCGAAACTCACCAGCCGCTCGGCCGCTTGGGCGCTGGCGAGCTCGACCTGAAGATCACGCAGTTCGGCTTCAAGCTGCTCGAGGTCCGGGTGCGCTTCATTCTCGGATTGGGCAGACGGGGCCAGGCGCGCGGCAGCGCATTGCTTGCGAAGCTCCAGCAGGCGTTCGGCCAGTGTGCGTTGCGTAGACCAGCGTGTTTCCAGCTGCTCCAGTTCAGCGCGAGCAGCCGCCAGGCAGGTCTCGAGCGCATCCAGTATTTCGGTGTCAATGTGCAGGCCTGCGGCGAGGTCGCGGCGCAGCGCGACTCCCTGGCGCTCGCCCTCGGCGATTTCACCGCGCAGGCGTTCCAGCGCTTCAGGGGCCGCGGCGAGACTGATGCGCACTCGAGCACAGGCCGTGTCGAGTACGTCCACAGCCTTGTCCGGTAGCTGGCGCCCGGCGAGGTAGCGGGCTGACAACTCGGCAGCGGCCACGACGGCGTCGTCGCGCAGGTAGATGCCGTGGCTCTTTTCGTACACCGGCGCGAGGCCGCGCAGGATGGTTACCGCTTCGTCGACGGTGGGCTCGAGCAGTTGGACCGGTTGAAAACGGCGGGCGAGGGCAGGGTCCTTCTCGAAGTACTTTTTGTATTCGCTCCAGGTGGTGGCGGCGATGGTGCGCAATTCGCCACGCGCCAGCGCCGGCTTGAGCAGGTTGGCGGCGTCGCCACTGCCAGCCTGGCCGCCGGCGCCGATCAGAGTGTGGGCTTCATCGATGAACAGGATAATCGGCTTGGGTGAGGCTTTGACTTCGTCGATCACGCCCTGCAAGCGACGTTCGAACTCCCCTTTGACGCTGGCGCCGGCCTGCAGCAAACCGAGGTCCAGGCACAGCAGCTCGACGCCCTTGAGCGCTTCGGGCACTTCGCCAGTGGCGATGCGCAGGGCAAGGCCTTCGACGATGGCAGTCTTGCCCACGCCGGCTTCGCCAACCACGATCGGGTTGCTTTTGCGACGGCGCGCGAGGATGTCGATCATCTGGCGGATGGCAGCGTCGCGGCATAGCACCGGGTCGAGTTTGCCGTCCCGGGCCTGCTGAGTGAAGTTGTGCGTGAAGCGCGACAGGTTGGACTCGCCTGCTGGCGTTGCCTTGCCCGGTGCGGAAACTGGCTGCTGGGCCAGCGCGAACTCGCGCAGGCGTTCGGCGTTCAGACGAGCCAGCAGCGGCTGGTAATGGCTACCGGCGTAGCGCATCGGGTTGCGCAACAGCGCCAGGATCAGTGCGGCCTGGTCGATCTGGCTCTGACCGAGTTCGAGGTTGCCTACCAGCAAGGCATCCTGCAGCCATTGCACCAGTTCGGCGGAGAACACCGGATTGCGTGATTCGCTGTGCTCGCCGCGGGGCTGCAGCGCCTGGGCGAGGGCTCCCGCGTCGACATCGGCGTCCTGCAGGGCTCGCATAAGCAAGCCTTCGGGCCGCTCCAGCAGGCCCAGCAGCAGGTCTTCGACGAGGATCTTGCTGCCGCCACGCACCACACAGCGCTCGGCTGCAGCTTCGAGGTCGCGCTTGGTCTCGGCATCGAGTGCCTGGACCAGTTGTTGTAGGTCTACGTTGATCATTTCATCGTCCTTAATGAGTCTGGCTGCCCAGGGTGACCATGCCGTCGGCGCGTTCGCTACCGAGCCAACTGGTCCAGCCGAGGCGGCAGGGGTTTTCGGCGCCGATGCGCATTTCGCGGATTTCGTCGCGACGCAGCTCCAGGCGAATGTCGTAGTCGAGTGGATCGCGCAGGGTGAAGCGCACCAGGGCGCACAGCGGCTGGTAGCCGTTGCCCACGGGCAGGAATTCGTGGAATCGGTCCCAGCTCAGCTGGCGGATGTGGATACGGAATTTGCCGCCGCGATCGCGTACCCGTTCGCCGAGTACCAGGCTCTCGCCGAGTTGGCTGTTGGCGCGGCCGAGACGATTCTGTTGCTCAGCGAGAATTTCGACCTGACGCTCCAGACACTGCTCGATGCGCAAGTCGGCGTGTTTGAAGTAGTAGCGCAGCACCGATTCGATCAAGGCGGCCGAGTGCGCGCGCAGGCTTAGCAGGCCCAGATACGGAAGCAGGCGCTTCCAGTTGAGCTCTGAAGCGGCGCGGATTTGTTCGCCTTCGAGCCCGATCAGGGCAAACAGCTGCTCGGAGAGCGGATCGCGTGCGCCACTGGTGAAGCGGGCTCGGTAGCGGTATTTCTGCCAGATCGGCAGCATCAGGCGCTGCAGGCGGTTGTTGAACAGGTCGAGAAACTCACGCGTCGGATTCCCCTCGGCGCTGTCGCCAAGGGCCTGCTCGCCGTAGAAGGCGGGTAGGGGCGATCCGGCACCAAACAGGCTGATCAAGTTGATGCGCAGCCGCGCACGCAGCTCGCCGTGTTCCTGGAAGAACTCGACGCGATCAACGTCGCTGCCGGGAAAGCCCAGGCTCGGGTTGGCCTGAAACTCGAGATGCTCATAGAGCGACTCTTCATCCAGTTCAGGATGCGCGGCTTTGAGACGGTCCATCACCAGTAGCACACCCTGGAACAGGCTGTACTCGCGGATGCCCCGGCTGATCCGGTTCAAAGCAGCGGCTGCTGCCCCATACGTGGCGTCCATTGGTACATCTCTCCCTGTGTGCTCTTGACGCGCAGCTCGTGATACGAGTTGAGGCTTGCGTACAGCGCAAAGAATTCATTGAGTACCGAAGCAAAGAGGAACAGATCCCCCTCGCCCAGATAACCCTCGGGGTCCATCACCAGCTCCGTACGGACGCCGCGCACCGGCAAGCCCCGGTGCAGGCGGTCGACGTGCTGGTGCCCGATCTGCTTTAGGCCGCCGAGCAGTCGCTTGCTGACCTTCTCGGCGTGCTGGTCGTAGTAGCGCGGCAGGTCATAGGTTTCGAGGATCACCTTGAGCGCCTCGACATTGGCCAGCGACAGGTAGTTGAGCGACATGTTGCTGATCAACTTCCAAAGGAAGTCGCGGTGCAGCGGCGGCGCGTAGCTCGGCGTCACGGCGCTGATGTTGCGAAAGGTCAGGAACTCCGGCGTGTCTTCGCTGGGCAGACAGATATCGCCCAGGCGCAGCTGGCGCGGCAGGTTCTGGTTGGTACAGGTCAGCTCGATGGACAGCGTCTCGTGCTGGTCGAGGTTGCGCAGGCCAAAGCTGAGGTAAGTCTCAAGGCCGTCTCCAAGCATCGACGGTTGCTGGCGCACGCTGTAATGCGGGCGCGCAATGGGGACATCGAAGCTAGGGTCATGCTCGAAGGATTCGAACGGCACGTATTCTTCGTAGCCCATGCCGCCGGGCTTCCAACCGGTGACGCGATCGACCGAAAAGACGCCGCACTGGCTGCTGTCGAGCTCCGAAGGCATTAACAGATACTGGTCTTGCTTGCCGTCCAGGCGAATCGGGATGGCGTCGTGCTCGAACAAGTTGACCACCGGCGTGCAGTACAGGCGCACGTTATCCAGCGTCGGGCGGATGCGCTGCACGCCAGCCTTGTGAATGTCGAAGCGCAGCTCGAAGCCACGAGCCTGCTCCAGGACTTCTGGCGGCAGACGCTTGAGCGCGTCAAGACCCTGGAGGTCGACGAACAGGAATTTCTCCTGAAAGGCGAAGTACTCCTGCAGGTAGCGATAGCCCCGGAAGGTGTTGAGCGGGTAGGGGATGAGCGCCTGATCTTCGGCAAAGCCCACCGGCTGCAGCTTCGACTGATCGAGTTGCAGCGCCGGCAACGCCATACCGAAACCATCGGTGAACGGTTTGCCCTGAGCATCCAGCGCAACCAGTTGCACACCGTCGAGATGACGCAAAAGGCTTAGGTAAAGCATCTGGCTGATGTAGCGCTCGCCAGCCAGGTGCAGGCGCAGCTGCTTGAGGTTCAACTCGCCCAGATGCCCGTCGGCGGTCATCTTCAGACGCAGGCTCAGCAGTGCACCGCCGCCCTTGACCGAATAGTCCAGCCCGTCGAGCGCCAGCGGTAAAACCTCGGTGGCGTAGGCGGTGCGAAAGCGGCAGGTCACGCCCTGAATCGGCTTGGATTCGACCGGCGTGTTGCGCGGCACCATTAGCGCAGGGCCGGGCCGTTTGAGCGGATCGAATTGCAACATGCTAAACGCCGGCAGCGGGCGCATGTAGTTCGGCCACAATAGGTGCATCAAGGAATGCGTCAGCTCCGGCAGCTCGTCATCGAGCTTCTGGCGCAGCCGCCCGGTGAGAAAGGCGAAGCCTTCGAGCAGCCGCTCAACATCCGGATCGCGCCCGGCCTGACCGAGAAACGGCGCCAGCGCCGGGCTACGCTCGGCAAAGCGTTTGCCGAGTTGGCGCAGGGCGGTGAGCTCGCTCTGGTAGTAATGGTTAAAAGACATTCGAAGCGCTCTTCCTTGGGCGTAGTGTCATGGACACAGGGCGGTGTCACGAATTTTCCAGGCGTGTATGGAGTTGCCTCTGCGTTCGTGATGCGAGCGTCCGAGCTGCGCAAGAAGCCCTGGTTTGTCGAGCGAAAGCGAATTGCCATTCGCGGTGATATCGAGGCGATAGGTATCAGGAACGCTATTTTCCAACTCATCATCGAAGGATATGTAGGACAGCACTTCGATGACTTCGCCAACTGCGACGCGCTTGTTCAATACGAACGGCTCTTTGGCGTTGGAATATTCATAAGCGGTGATATCGACGGGATAGCTGCAGAGATTTTCCAGGTCGGCGATAAACACCGTTTTCGATTGTGCTGTGCAACCTCCGAGAACGAACAGGGAAAGCAGGACGAGGTGCTTAGTCATCGAATTGCACCCGTGATAGCCAAAGCAGGCCTTTGACATCTTGTTCCGAGGCGACTGCGCGGTTCCAGTAATCCTGATAGCCTCGCGGGCCCCTCGGAGAATTTGAGTGATAGTGCATTACGTCTACTTCACCACTGCCCGGAACAGGGTGGTTAGCTACCGGGGATTGGGTTAGGACGGTAGAGGTTTCTTTGTGACTCCAGGAATACTCAGGAACCAGTCCGCCATCGCCGTACTCGTTGAGAATCAAGTGACCTACTTCGTGAGCGGCAGTGTGTTCGAAATCGCCATCTGCGAAGCCCGCAGGATAATTGGCGGCGCTCCAGAAACCCTGGTTGTGATAGATCTTCTTGAACATGGCAAAACTGGTTGAGCGACCAAAATCGGCGCTCAGTGAGGAAATCAGCGGGAAATTCTTGGCGCTTGGTTCGGTGTTCACATCAGCCACCACCTTAACCTTGTAAACACCTTTTGCCGTCTGGATAGGTGCGCCAACGCCTTGTGCGCGACTGCCGTCGCGCGACCAGTAACGTTCGATACCCGCCTTGGCCATGGCCTGCAACTCGGTGAAGGTTTTTGCCGTCAGGTTGTCGTCCTTTCCCGATACGCCTCCATCGGAAAAACTTGGCCGCAGGGTAATTTCAACCAACTGGGCCGAGCGATCGATTCGAGCATCGACCCACTCAATCTCTTCGGCGTCGTTGCTGAGCGCGAGTTCTTCGATCTGTTGCTGACCACCCTTTACTGCCGTCAAACGCACCTTCAGGTTGGGGCTCTTTAGCACCTTGGTATCGAGCACTCCAGTTTGGTTGTAACCGTCCCATTGCCAAAAATGCTCGCCAGCGGGCAGCAGTGTGGCGGTGTTGGGTTCTGCATATAACAGGGTGCTGCCATCGAGCACTTCAAGCGTCAGGCTATCCGGAGGTTGCTTGCGATTGGTCACCAGAAAATCGATGGTTTCGCTGTTCTCCGTTGAACCATCTTTCAATTCCTTGAAATCAGGAACTTGTAGAGGCGTCAGGATGCGATTACCGCCGCGTTTCAGACTGAGTCGGTAGTCCAGCTCTTCGGTTGTTGTCTCCGCCGCTTGCGCCGCTGGAACCAAGGCGCCGACCAAAGCCGTTGCCACCGCCGTTGCTGCTGTTGCCGTAGTCGAAGTTTCAGCCGAAGCCGAAGCTTTGGACGTCGCAGCTGCCGCTACTGCAGTCGCGGGCATGGCAGAAGGCGCGCTAAACGCCGCGCCGCCCCCGCTCGCCCCAATTATCACCGTCCCCGAACCCGCCACTACCGTATTGCCATGACTACCAACTGTGCCCACTGTGGTCGCCGGTTTGCCGTTGATCAGCACCGTTGGGATTACCGCGCTGGCCAGCGCACTGCCGCAGGACGTGGGGTCGCCCATGCGTGCGGCGGGCATGCCGTCGAATAGCACGTCAGGAGAACCGGCCGCGATCGGGTTGGTGCCGTGGCCCTTCTTCGGACAATCGGTGGGGTCGCCCAGTCGGGCTGCGGGTTTACCGGACATAAGGCTCTCCTTAGTGGACTTTCACTTGTCCGCTGCCGTCCAGGCTCGCGGAAAAACTTACTTGGCGCTTGAAACCGTCGACTTCCAGCAGACCTTCGATGGCGAAGGACAGGCTCAGTGGATCGTGGTCGCGGGGCAGGGATATCACCCGGACCTGGCTCAAGCGGGGCTCGTACGCTTCGATGAAGCGTTCGATGGAGATACGCGCCTGTTGCAGCGAGTCGTGCAGTGACAGGCGCATATCGTTCAAATCGGGCAACCCGTAGTCGGGCAACGTTTGCACGCTGCCCGCCCGGGTGCTGAGCATTTTGGCCAGATGGGCAGCCACCGAAGCCATTGCCGCGACTTCGCGACTCCAGCCGGCGCGCTTGTCGGCGTCACCGCCGAGGCGTTCGAAAAGGCTGCCGTAGGCCATATCAGGTTCTCCCCACGAGCAAAGCACGGAGGCAACGCTGCGCGTCCCTGCGGGTTGCGTCCTGAATTGGGCCATGCTGCGTTGCTCGCCCCTTGTTTGGATCTACCAAACCACGGGGCTCGCGCCTTGCCTGATGCAATTCAGAACGGCAATGCCGGTGTGTTTTGCTCATGGGTAGAACCTCATTCCTTGTCCAGCTTGCCAACCAGCGACAGAGTGAAATCGGCACCCATGTACTTGAAGTGCGGTCGCACGTTCAGGCTGACGCGGTACCAGCCCGGCTCGCCATCTACGTCGCTGACGACGACTTGCGCTGCGCGCAATGGACGACGGCTACGGACTTCGGAGCTTGGGTTCTCCTGGTCAGCCACGTACTGGCGAATCCACTTGTTCAGTTCCAGCTCCAGGTCGGTACGCTCTTTCCAAGCGCCGATCTGTTCGCGCTGCAGCACTTTGAGGTAATGCGCCAGACGGTTGACGATGAACAGGTAAGGCAGTTGGGTTCCGAGCTTGTAGTTCAGCTCAGCGTTCTTGCCTTCCTCGCTGTTGCCGAAGAACTTTGGCTTTTGTGCGGAGTTAGCTGAGAAGAATGCGGCGTTGTCGCTGCCTTTGCGCATGGTCAGGGCGATGAAGCCTTCTTCGGCCAGTTCGTATTCACGACGGTCGGAGACCAGCACTTCGGTCGGGATCTTGGTTTCGATCTCGCCCATGCTCTCGAAGTGGTGGAGCGGCAGGTCTTCGACTGCGCCACCGCTCTGCGGGCCGATGATGTTCGGGCACCAACGGAATTTGGCGAAGCTGTCGGTCAGACGGCTGGCGAAGGTGTATGCGGTGTTGCCCCACAGGTAATGCTCGTGGCTGTTGGCAACGTTTTCCTTGTACACGAAGGATTTGACCGGGTTGTCTTCCGGGTCGTAGGGGTTGCGCAGCAGGAAGCGTGGGACGGTCAGGCCGACGTAACGGGCGTCTTCCTGTTCGCGGAAACTCTGCCACTTGGCGAACTGAGGACCCTCGAAGTGATCTTTCAGGTCTTTGAGATCCGGCAGGCCGGTGAAGCTTTCCAGACCGAAGAATTTCGGGCCGGCCGCGGCGATGAACGGAGCGTGGGACATGCTGGCGACCGAGGCCACGTACTGCATGGTCTTGATGTCCGGCGCGCTCGGGTCGAAGAAGTAGTTGGCGATCAGGGCGCCGACCGGTTGGCCACCGAACTGGCCGTATTCAGCGGTGTAGATGTGCTTGTACAGACCGGACTGAACCACTTCCGGGCTGTCCTCGAAGTCGTCAAGCAGGTCCTGCTTGGACGCGTTGAGCACTTCGAGCTTGATGTTCTCGCGGAAGTTGGTGCGATCGACCAGTAGCTTGAGGCCGCGCCAGGAAGATTCCAGCGCCTGGAACTGCTGATGGTGGAGGATCTCGTCCATCTGACGGCTGAGCTTGGCGTCGATTTCCGCAATCATGCGGTCGACCATGGCCTTCTTGACCGGCTCGTGCTCGTTCTGTGGCTTGAGGAGTTCTTCGATGAAGGCCGATACGCCGCGCTTGGCGATGTCGTAGGCCTCGTCGTCGGGCGTCAGCTTGGTTTCGGCGATGATGCGGTCGAGGATGCCGAGTTCGGCGAGGTTGTTGCCGCTTTCGACGGCTGCTGCACTAGTGCTCATGGTGTTGGCTTTCCTTGTCGGGAGATTCAGGCGTCCAGTTGTTCTTTCGCGGCGAGGCCCAGTTCACCGAGTACGCGGTCACGCGAGTCGTCGTCGGCCAGTACGCTTTCGATCGCCTTGCGGAAGGCCGGGGCGTTGCCAAGCGGGCCTTTCAGCGCGACCAGCGCGTCGCGCAGCTCCATCAGCTTTTTCAGTTCCGGAACCTGCTCGACCAGGTTGGCCGGGTTGAAGTCCTTCATCGAATTGATGTTCAGCTGCACGGCCAGCTCTTCATCGGTGGGCTCGTCCTGCAGACGGTTCGGCACCGAGAAAGTGAGGTTCAGCTCCTGCTTGGCCAGGACTTCGTCGAAGCTGTTCTTGTCGATAGCGATCGGCTTGCGGTCCTCGATCTTGCGATCGTCGGCGCGCTGGGTGAAATCGCCGAGCACCATCAGCTTCAGTGGCAGTTCCAGCTCTTCCTGAGCGCCGCCAGTAGCAGGCTTGAAGGTGACATTGATGCGTTCTTTGGGGGCTACCGAGCCTTCTTTGGCCATGGGTCTTCTCCTTTGGGTTTACGGCCCGGGGGCCTAATCGAGTACCACTTCGAGATCGAGGTGGCACAGCCTGCGGTAAATCTCATCCTTGCTTTCACGCACGGCGTGGTTCTGCGGTAGCAGCTCACAGCAGCTATGCAGCAGACGCAGCACCTCGAGGGCGAGATCGGGTTCCCAGTCGCCCAGGCCTGTGGCCTGCAGTGTCTGATCGAGGGATTCGAGTTGGGTCTTTGCCAAATCGTATTTCTTGGCCTGAAAGCACAAGCGGGCCAAGGTGAGCTGCCAGAAAAAGCGCTCACGCCCGCCGCGGGCTTGGTTGAGGCCTATCTTGAGCTTCTGCACCGCGCTTTTGAGGCCGTCTTTGCGCAACTGTGGGAGCACGTCCTGCAGCGCCTCTTCCCAGACGGGGGTGGCGCCGCCGTGGTTGGCGGGCGATTCGCTTGAGGTCTGCGCCGGCTGCACATGAGGCATCACGCTGGCGCTGATCCAGGCGCGAGTTTCGGTGTCGGCGAATGGAGCACCGTCATGAAACCGCAATTCGTCGAGGCCCGGCATGCGCTGCAGGAACAGGGCGAGCTGAATCTCAACCTCGCGCATCGCCTGTTCGTCGCCTAGCTCGCTCAAGCATTCCCAGGTCAGACGCTGACCATCGAGCCAGAACGGCGCGCGGGCGATGCTGGCTTCTAGGTCGGCTAATAAGTCGGCGTATAGGCCCTGCGAGAAGCGCTCGCGATAGCCGGCGAGTTTGTCTGCCGGGATGCCGCGCAGTGCGGTGATCTGATCAGTGTTGCGCTCGGGGAGGCTGTCGATCGGAAGCCACAGCAGGGTGCGCGCCAGGCGTAGTGGCTTAAGGTCGGTGGCTTTTTGCTTTAGCCACCAGTTACACAACGGGCGGGCTTGGTCTTGAAGGCCGCGCAGACTCTTATGAGCGTCTTTCTCATGCTCGACCGGTGTGGTGGCCGTGAACACTTGTGCCGCTACCTGCTTGACCTGAGCTATAGCTGTGCCGACGGCCCCTGTCTGCGGTTGCGCGGCACCGGCTCGCTTGACCATTTCCTCAAGCCGACGGCATAGGGGTAGAAGAAGGGGCGCCTGTGTTCCTAGCTTCGACGCTAGGCAGCTTTCGAGGGTGCGCAGCTCGATCGCGATCTGCTCGAACAGTGGGAGTTGTTCGCCCATCGGGACGTGGTCCGCGAGCACCTGTTCCATGCGTGGTGCCAGCCAGCTGATCGCAGCAGCGCGAGTACGATCCTTGCGCGGGTGGATCTCTTCCCAATGCTCACGACAGAAGAAGCCGAGCATGGACAGGCCGGCATGCAACCCGAGAAACGAATCACACTGATACAGGCTCCAAGTCAGCCAAGCTGCAATACGTAGATCCTTTGTCTGGGTGCTTAGCAGGCTTTCGCTCCCGACCCGAACGAATTCCCAGTCAACGGAGCCGGCGGCGTGCAGCGACGCCGCCTTGCCAAGCTCCTGCTCTAATAGCTCGTATTCTGGAGCATAGCGAGCATCGTCGCCGGCGAAGCAGGTAGCTGTGATAGGGGCGTTTGCTACGGCCAATACATGGGCGGCCAGCTTGTTTGAAAACGTCATTCCATGACTCAACTGATGCCTGCGTCAGCGCTGCGCTTCGCAGGTGCGCTTCATGCGCAAGACTTACTACGTGCAATACCCGCACGTCATTGAGGTGCGAATCCTAGGCAGGATGGCTGAGGATGACTGTGAAGTGGTTCCGTCTAGGGCTAACGGAGCGACCCTACGAAGGGGGCATAAGCCAGGGATGTGCGGTAGTTAACTTGTTGAAACGCTTGCTAGGGAACCCGAGCGTAAAAAACCTGTCTCGCAACTCCGATTATGTAGAGCGAGCACTCGTTCGTTGAGGTTTCAATCTTCTATATATAGGTAGAGGAGGGGCAGGCTCAGCCAGGCGATAGAAAACCGTTGACGTACGATTCTGAGCACCTATAATGCGCACCTTCTCCGGCGCGGGCCTTTGGCGAAACCTCTTGTAAATCAAGAAGTTAGCGAAATAAAAGGCTTGCGCGGAGGGCGGATTCGAGTAGAATGCGCCGGGCTAACAGGGTGGTGGTTTTGCGCTGTTGGTGGCTCTGGTCAGGTTGATCGGAAGCGGTTGCAAGAGGTGGTTGACAGCGGTTTTGTACGCTGTATGATTCGCCTCCCGCTGACGAGAGACGCTAGGTTGATCGGAAGCGCAAGCGGTTGAGAAGAAAGAAAAACTTCTTCAAAAAACAGCTTGACGAGACACAAGGCTGCTGTAGAATGCGCGGCCTCGGTTGAGACGAAAGACTTGATCGAAACGCTCTTTAACAACTGAATCAAGCAATTCGTGT
>NZ_QORI02000033.1 GCF_003325755.1 Pseudomonas sp. SST3
TGAGATTGGTCCTTCTTGTCAGCCTGATAACTAGCGATCGCTAGCTGGCGAGCCTGCTCCAGACGAGCAAAGGTACGATCACCACCACCCTCTGCCATCGCATAGGTAGAGCTTGCCGCGATGGCGAGCAGTACGGAAAGAAATCTGAAAAGTTTCATCGCTTGTTACCTCGTTGAAAGACATGAACTACCCAGCACCGCTCTAAGCAGAGTCTTGGGCTAGGGCTTGTGTCTAAGCTAACCGAGCGTTCCTGTCAGATCCCTGATCTAGACATTACGGTTTCGTCAGTAATGCAGGCAAGCAGTTAGCGAAAGCGAAAGCGTGTATGCGCTTTTCGTTCTGACAATAGGCCTTGTTTCCTGCCGGCAAAAAAAAGGCGCCATCTAGGCGCCGATAGGCCAAAGGAGCATGGAAAAGGCCAAAAAGCAGAGTGTGGGAGCAACTGCTGATGTAGACGTTAGCGCTACAAGCTGTCAGACAGATGATGCGGGCATTACGTTTCTGTAAGGTACTGGCTGCAAGATCTGAGAGTCGGCACACTGTGATCTCAATGCAGGCGGAGTACTTTCAATGAAGCTTCTTGTTGCTGAAGATGAGCCGAAAACGGGCACCTACCTACAGCAGGGGCTCACTGAGGCGGGCTTCACTGTCGATCGGGTTCTGAATGGGACCGATGCTGCTCAGCATGCGCTTAATGCGGCATACGACCTGCTCATCTTAGATGTGATGATGCCTGGTTTGGATGGGTGGCAGGTTTTACAGAAAGTCCGCGCGGCCGGTAATGAGGTCCCCGTGCTTTTCCTCACCGCCAGAGATGGGGTACAGGATCGCGTAAAGGGGTTGGAGCTGGGCGCTGATGATTATCTTATCAAGCCGTTTGCATTCTCCGAATTGCTCGCCAGGATCCGTACGTTGCTTCGCCGCGGCAACCATGCTCCCAACCAAACGATACTCAAGCTCCTCGACCTTGAGATGGATCTGCTGAGACGTCGGGTTACGCGCTCGGGGAAACGCATAGACCTAACCGCCAAGGAATTCGCACTTCTTGAGCTATTGCTTAGGCGTCGCGGGGAAGTCCTGTCCAAATCGCTCATTGCCTCCCAGGTATGGGACATGAACTTCGATAGCGACACCAATGTGATCGAGGTGGCGGTACGGCGGCTGAGAGCGAAAATTGATGATGAATTCGAGCCGAAGCTCATACAAACAGCTCGTGGGATGGGCTATTTGATCGACGCGCCAGACGCCTAGAGTGTAATAGCAGCTATCTTCTCTCGATGGGCCAACTACTCTACCTGGTCTGTCCCGGGCCGAGCCTAGCCTTCTGAGTTATACTTATTCAGTGGCGGCAGGAAGAAGATGGGTCGCTGCGGGGGCGCTATCAAAATGTCAGTAGATTTGATGCTTGTGCCCTTGCGGCGCTTAGTTTTGCCATCTTTGCCGATCGCCAGCAGATCACCGGTCGCGACAGCCATACCGAGCGCCTGCTTTACACGAAGCTCGTCAGCCATGGTGTAATTGGTCAATCCACTCATCAGGCCCAGAAAAGGTTGCCGTTCAACCTCGTAGACCTGCTTAGGCAAGAGCTCTGAAAGCTCGCCACGGATGCGGTCATCCGTGGCATCGTCGAAGTGGTGCTCATCCAGCAGCAAATCGTGCTGACCTGTCACGGCGATATCCCGATTGGCGTCGTAACCAAAAAAGCTGGAAGGCGACAGCATATGGGAAAAGTTGTTGCCGTATTTCCAGTGGATCTTCTTCATCACATCATTAGCGCGGTAGTTGTTCGCCAGATGGATAAACCAATAGGCCATCGGGTTGCTGCCGGCCGGACGAATGAAGAAGACGGTCATGTACTGGGCACCGCTTTCCTGCTTGATCCCCTCGGACAGATAGCGCTGGATCAGGTATTGCCAGCTCCGTGGCTGATGCGCCTTCAGCTGTTTAAGCATGTCCCATGGCACATGCTGATCCAAGCCGATATTTGCAATGGCTTTCCGGTTCGCTTGGCGGTCGGCTAGATACATAACCAAAAAATCGACATTGAAGGTCAGCAGGACCTCGGCTTTGTTGAGATTCTGGAAAATCCATTTGATCTTAGGGAACGGCACATCGCCATAAGTACCCCAACTGTATGACTCGATCTCTCATCCCCGGCGAAAGCGATTTTATGAACACTCGCGACTTGGCGGGGACTTCGAAATCGAGAAGCGCGCAGATGTCGGCGGTGCGCTCGACTGTTGCGCAG
This sequence comes from Pseudomonas sp. SST3, assembly GCF_003325755.1. Next base: position 2,249 of record NZ_QORI02000033.1, read on the forward strand.
TAGCGAAGAGAGCCCAGGCCATTGAAGTCGACACGCCAGCGACTGTTACGAATAGAAGGGCCGGTGATGTAGCGGTCGGGATCAAATAGCAGAACTTTGTTTCCCTTGGCGTTTTCCTCATAAGGAAGCCGCTTACCGGTGAACGCTTCCCAGAGGTAGCAGGCCTTGCGGATGTAAGCGCCGCCAGGCGCTTCAGCCAGGGCCTCGAGCAGGTCCCGCTCTGGCAGCTTGGGCAGCGCCTGTGCAAGGACGGCCATGTTCATACCCTCGTGCTTGAGGGCGAACAAGACGTGTGCCAGGTGGTGGTCTGCCGGCGGCGCCATCCGCTGGGGCACGACTAGGCAATTGTCCCCCTCCTCTACCCGCGTTACCGGACGAACAAGGGCGGGCTGCTTTATCGGAATGACGCGCAGGGACAGTGCACGCACCAAATGTGCATATCCAACAAATTGGCAAACCAGCTCTTGCACACTCAATTTTTTGTCTACCGCGCTTATTATTTGTAAATATCCAAAGGAGACTAACAAAATTTCTCAAACGAGGTTTCGCAGAGCCGAGCACTACTGCCACGCCGATCCCGGCTCAAAATGAGCGCAAAAACCACCGCACGATCGGTGACGAGGTAATCAAGCGCCTATTCAGACGAGTCACGGTCGATCGCTGGGAGGTGGTCGTCCAAAACCGCCTTTGTTAAGCCGCGCTTTTCAGCGTTGTACTGCCAACGGACAAACCGTTCAATCAAGCGCTCGTTTTCAGCTATTAAACGGGAGTTTTCGCTTTCAAGCTTAAAAATACGCTGTTCGGCAATAGCGAGACTCTGCGGCCGCTTGCTGGGCGTCGCACCTGCCTTTAGCTGGATTTTCTTTTCGCTGAACGCTGACTTAATGGGGCCATGCGCGTTAAGGGTTTGGCGAGTTGGCCGAAACCCGATTACCTCACCTGCTCTATCACAAAGCCCCTCCCAAGTTAGCTTTCCTGACCATGCGTCAATCAAGTCGGTAAGGATCCGGAAGTCTCGCTCTGTCAAATGCCTGGCCATAGTCAGAACGTCTCCGGCTTTGGCTTTGGCTTTGGCTTTGGCTTTGGCTTTGGCTTTGGCTCTGGCTCTGGCTCTGGCTCTTTAGGTTCAGAGGCTAACCGCGGCAAACTCTTGCGTGCCGCAATCTCCCGTTGTAGCGGACTGAATTCCCGGTCATTGTTCTGCCTGATCACACTGCCATCAGGCACCTCTGGTGACTCTAGGATATGAATGATCTGGTCAATGCGCTTCAGAGCTTCGATCTGATGCTGGCTCCAGCGGTCAGCGCCGTCATAGCCCGCGGATTGAGCGGCTTTCGCCTTTTCTAGCTGAATTACAGTTACATCACGCTGCGTTTTGATATTTTTTAGCTTTATAGCATCGCCTTTCACGCAGACATGTTCGGAACAGTTCAAGCAATCCCGGTGTATCTGGCAGGGCAACATGGAAAAATCGTGGCCGCAATAGCCGAACACGGTGACATGGGCAATGGAATCACCCGCGGCTCCAATATCGGCAAGCGTAACCGGCGCCTTAGTCTCGCTTTTTTGAGGCAAACCACTCGGTAACGCCCGCTCTGTAAGTTTGGTGCGCTCCTTTTCAGTCACATGGTTGTAGACGGCATTTTGATGAATGTTCGCCCGCCCCGACCACTTGGCGATGTCCAATTGCCCTAGATTGCCACGCTGGGCAGCGGTATTCAGAAGGTGCCGCATTTGATGGGACGTCATCGATATGTCAGAACCGTTCGGGTTCTTATAACCGTGTCGTATCCATATACTTCGCTCTTGGCCTGGGATTTGATTAAGATCTGTCGTGAACAAGCTTTTTCCTGGAGTCCAAAGCTTGACACGGCTAGTGCTAATATCAGACCTAAACTCATGGCATCGATAGCAGCAGAGCATTTCGGAATACTTTAATCTGCGATCTCCGTCGTACCATGGAAAGGTGCCAGGGAGTTCACTGCGGCAGTATTCATTCAAAAACGCTAGTGTGAGAGGTTCGTTGGCCAGTTTACGAGCAGCATATGGTGCATAGTTTTTTAAAATACGCGTCGATAAGTCCCTTGTTACCAGCCCATAACAGGCCCAGTGCCAAGCACACTTGCTCGCTAGAAAGCGGCGCTGTTTCGGAAACATCAGGGCAATCGTCGTGTCGATAAAATCGTGACGGGTTTTCTTCGTACCACTTTGCAAGCTTGCGTCCCTCCGATGAAAGCTCTACGAGGCGTCGCACTGCATCTTTCGCAACATCCTCAAAGAACGAAGGCACATATTTGATATCCCAACCGCCCCCTTTGCCAGCAAAAAATCGAAGTCCCAAACGATTTATTCCTTCACTATCCCTATCTTCGTGAAGGACTTGTAGCGGAAGAGTTTGAACCTCACTGATTCGAGACGGGGCGCACATGAGCAGCCCAAAGATGGAAGTCGTAAATCGGTCACGCGGCTCTTGAAGGTCATTGCTAAACATTTCGGCCATGGCTTCAAGCTGATGATTCTGAGGAAGCTTCTCTGAGCGTTTTTCCCGGGTTTCTGCGTCAGTACGGTTGATCTCCGCAGGCTTTGATATGGGATTTCGCCACTCGATGCGGCTAGGAATGATCAGACTCTCGTTCAAAAACCTAATCAGCTTCGTCAGGGCGGCTCCTGCTTGGTAAGCTGTAGTCTGATACTTTCGAGCTATTTGCGCTGCAACATCAATTACTACGGAGTCAACTAGGGTTATATCGGCTTTGCCTTTAACCGATAGTAGTGCAGGCTCGATACAACGGAGAGCTTTAAATTCGTTCTTTAGCTTAGTTGGATTCAACCCTTGCTGATACCGAACATAAGCCTTGGCGAACGGAAGGAAGTTAGAATCGAGCACTTGCTCCGTCGTATATCCTCTCGCCGGCGCACCCATCACGGTAAAATTTCCAACTTTTGGCCAAGCATCTGAGTACCAGTCCAGCTCGTGGCCAAAGACTGTTAGCCGGTCTCGGCACATCTCAATGAAGTCCGCGAGATTTTGCCGTGCATCCCTCTCATGCTTAGGTGCAAATAGCATGATCTCAGCCACTGCCGATCTCCCCTTGAGCCACCTTGCAGCGGTGAATCACATCGCTGACGGCAAGGATTAGTCGATCATTAACCGAAGCAATCTTGTAGTCGCCCGTTTGATCCGCTATCCGGTCACGATCTTCGATTAGTCGCGCGAGTACCTCTTCATGAGGGCCGTTGAGCCAAGGCTGAAAGTGTGAGCACGTATAACAAGCAATAGGTGCGAGAGCCCCACAGAAGCCATAGCTGCCACAGCTGCCCACATTGCCTTCGCCATTAGAGATACGACTCGACGGGTCGGTGCCGCGCCGCGCTTCGCTTTCTGAGGTAATCAGAACGCCTTTGAAGGCCTGGGCGATCGGACCTAGCTGGAGCGCGACTGCTTTATCGATACGCTTAACAATGTCGGGCATATTCTTGACGTAGACGCCAGCATTCTGAAGATCAGAGTGATCTAGGGCTTCGGCAATTACATACACGCCTTTGCCCTCACGCGCTAGGTTTGTACCAAGCGTATAGCGAAAGCGTCGTGAATTAAGGCGCATTGGAATGCCAGTTCGCTCACTGACAATAGAAAGAGTGTCCCCCACGACATTCATCATTTCCTTGATATGTTGAGTAGGCAAATGCAAGAAATCTCCTGACAGTTTAGCGGCCAACTGATCATAGGTGATATTCTCGACCTTCACAGGAAATAGGGGAAGCTCCCTCCACACATTTGGAGGAAGTTTTTTTTGCCCAGTTATATTGGAAAAATATCTTTTGACTGCAGAAGCCTGCTTTATCAGCATGCGCCACAGATCCTTAACGATTACATACGCCTTAAAGCCACTCCTCCAGCCTGCCCCTCTCTGCTTCGCTCGCGGAACATTTATAACGTATTTCCCGCGCGCCTTAGCGATGTCTTTTATTTTCAAGGCTGAGACTTGAACAGGACGACGCCCAGTCATAACAATTATCATCGCGCAGCTTATTGTTGAGCGACTCAGTTCCGTATTGCAATACGCGTCAAGCAGCCCCGCAACAACACCCTGCATCTCAACATCGGTTAGCGGACCTGATTCCGGGCACATTGAACGAACAGCATTCCCTTTGGAATTCCCCTTCAAGGTCCACTGATCAAGGAGCCTTTCTGCTTCCCCCGAAACCCCCTCGTACCCTAACCGAACCCACTGCCGAGCGAATCCGCGGATAACTGCCAGATACCACTCGGTTTCATTGTTTAGGGTAGAGCGATAGGAAATGAACGACTCTACACTAAATGGAGTAAGGCCAACGGTGCTTTCGAAATATGCCTTGCATCTCGAAAACTGGTTCGCTGTGTGACTGCCAGAATGCGTCTTTGCGAAATGAGACAGTACTCTTCTGAAGCTGTTACTTAACGTCTGATCAAGCGTTTGATTAATGACATCGATAGGAATTGAAGTATCTTTATTCAATACCCATGTCGCGCCATTAAACCAAACAAGGTAACCATCACGGGAGTAAAACGTTTCCCGCTTTGCCTCTAGAAACCCCGCATCTATTGAACGCACGTCCTTTCGCAAGTCTATATAATTATTCATGACGCGCCCTTAGCTTTTTTCGGCAGATACTTCTCCTGAAGAGCCAGCGCCGCTTGTTGTGCTTTTTCTTTAATATGTCGACTATTATAAGTTTGCGCACGGCCCGAAGTTTCACTCCAACCCATAATAAAGGAGCGAGCGTTCTCTTCTTCTTCCTGTGTCATGCCGTTTGCATCAGCAATGCCAGAGAAGTCGTAATTCCAGTTGTGACGTAAGGCGTGTGCATGGAAACCAGCCCCAGCTACTCGGTCTGCTAGCTCCCCCATCAGCTTACCGAAGGCTGAGAGCGACAGCGGAGAGCCTTGAGTAGGGCCTGCCTTGTGGGTGACAAAAAGATAACCGTGCTTTCGCGCGTTAGGTACCCTTTGCCGCTCCGTCATTACATAAACTCGGATCTTTTCAACGACTTCGGAAATAACTGATATTTCCCGCGGTCGTGTCTTGGTGGTTGGCTGGTGCTTTCTAGCGTCTCCCTTGGCGTCAGCACGCCTCACGATTTTGAGGGTGTTCGTTGCATAATTGCAGTCCCGGATTTTCAAGTTCAGAAGCTCTCCTCTCCTCATACCAGTAAGGCGTAGGATCGTGAACATCAATGCGTTACGTAGCTGCACTCCATAGACCTTAGCGGGGTTGTTGGATGACCCAGGCCTAAGCGCATCCTCCAACGCCTGAATAACCTCACTTGGAAGATGAACATCATCCAGATCACCCGAAGATTTGCTAGGTTTGATCGGACGGCTTGCCCTTATCGCAGTGACCATCGCCTGAATACGGCCAGCCGTTATATCTTTTCCAATCCTGTTCGCTAGAAATTCAACGTAGTCTGCAATAACGGACAACCTGAAATAATGGGTACTGGGACCAACTACCTTGCGCTTTCGCTTGGTTGAGACGACTCTACATCGCTAGCTAGGGAGCGCTGCAGAAAATCGCTTAATTCCCTGATCTGATTCTCGTTAAGGGTCTTGCTTTGCGAAAAAACCGATTCAAGATCCACGCCTACCTTATCTTCCCAAGCGCAGAGTGCCTTGAGCGCGTGCAGCGCATTGGTAATGGAGTTTGCCGCGAGCGAACCATTTCGTAGCATCCAGGTTGCGTATAGGGTCTGGTGATAGAGAGGCATTCCATCTTCGTCCACTAAGACCGAAAAGCGCTCTCCATCGACAGCCCTGAACCTGCGCACTGAAATACCCATTACCCCCCCGAAATATTACTTTTCTGCTTGGTGTCAGAATAGCTGAACTTCTGCTGGAAAGACTTTACGTAGGCTGAAAAGCAAAACCCCCGCAGTGCGGGGGTTTCAAGCTCAATCTTTACGTAAGTGTCTAAGGTAGGACCTAGAACGGGATATCGTCGTCGAAACTGTCATAGTCCGGAGCAGGCTGCTGAGCAGGCTGCGGCTGAGACTGCGGACGCGACTGCTGCTGCGGCTGCGAATCGCGCTGCGGACGCGGCTGGGACTGGCGCGGAGCGTCGTCCGAACTGCCACCGCGGCCACCGAGCAGTTGCATCGTGCCACCCATGTCCACTACTACCTCGGTGGTGTAGCGCTTGACGCCGTCCTTTTCCCACTCGCGCGTCTGTAGACGGCCTTCGATGTAGCATTGCGAGCCTTTGCGCAGGTATTCACCGGCAATTTCGGCGACCTTGCCGAACAGCACAACACGGTGCCATTCGGTACGTTCCTGCTGCTGTCCGGTCTGTTTGTCCTTCCAGCTGTCGGTGGTAGCCAGCGTAATGTTGGTCACCGCATTGCCATTGGGCATGTAGCGGGTTTCCGGGTCGCCGCCGACATTGCCGATCAAGATGACTTTATTCACCCCTCTGGCCATGGGTAACTCCTTTATCTCTGCATGAATTGGGTTGGCTCACTGGGGAGAGTCCCCGCAATCCGGGGAAAAGCCAATGACCGTGAATCTTACCTTACCGCCCCATGTCGGCCAACCGGCGCGACCTCAGGCAGTGGAGCAGTAGACAGCATACGAAGCCGTTGACGCTCAGCGAACAGCCTGCCTCAGGCTACTAGGCGATCAAGAGCGGCGCGATCCAGGACCTGCATGTCGACCTTGACGTAGGCGGCCGACTCCTCGGCGATCACTACAGCATCCGACACACCCGGAACCGCCAGCATATGCTCGGCCAGTGCAGGGTTGCATACGGCATCGGCCGATAGCGGTAGCCGCAGACCGGTGACGTAAGGTGGCTCACGCATGCGCCACACCACCATCAGCCACAACCCGCAGAGCACGGCGCAGCCGGCGAAAACCAGCGCAAGGCCGCCCTGCTGATAAAACCATCCACCCAGGACGCCGCCAATACCGGCACCGAGAAACTGGCTCGTGGAGTAAACACCCATCGCCGTACCCTTGCCACCGGCCGGCGCCACCTTGCTGATCAGCGAAGGCAAGGAGGCTTCCAGCAGATTGAATGCGATGAAGAACACGATCATGCCGACGACCAATGCCCAGAGCCCGTTACCGAGCCACCAGAAGAACAGCTCGGCGAATAGCAGAACCCCCACGGCGCCCAAGACGACGCGCTTCATCTGCCGCTTTTTTTCGCCATAAATGATGAAGGGCACCATGCCGAAGAATCCGACCACCAGGGCGGTGAGATAGACCCACCAGTGCTCATCCCTGGGCAGCGCCGCTTCGTCCACCAAGGCCAGCGGCAATGCGACGAAACTGGCCATGAGAATCGCATGCAATACGAAGATGCTGAAATCCAGGCGCAGGAGGCTCGGATGACGCAGCGTCTCGCCGAGCGCCTGCCTGGCCACACCCGACTCACGATGGCGCAGATGATGATGGGCGCGCGGCAGCGTGGCAACGACCAGCACACCCAACAGCGCCATTGCGGCCGTCGTCCAGAACAGGCCGGACAGACCGAACGCACGCGTCAGCAGCGGCCCGAGAATCATCGCCACCGCGAATGAAACACCAATGCTCATACCGATCATCGCCATCGCCTTGGTGCGATGCTGCTCGCGGGTGAGATCCGACAGCAGCGCCATCACCGCTGCTGATATGGCACCGGCGCCCTGCAGCACGCGGCCAGCGATGACACCCCAAACGGAATCAGCCGTCGCGGCGAGTACCGCACCCGCAGCAAAGATCAGCAAGCCAAAGTAGATCACCGGCAGACGGCCAATTCGATCAGAAAGCATGCCGAACGGAATTTGTAGCACCGCCTGGGTCAAACCATAGGCACCGATAGCGAGACCAATCAGTGCCGGCGTGGCTCCCTGCAGCTCCATGCCATAGGTCGCCAGGACTGGCAGCACCATGAACATGCCGAGCATGCGAAACGCGAAAACCAGGGCCAGCCCGGATGCTGCGCGAGTTTCGCTGGCGCTCATGCGCTCGCTGTAGGGATCCTGCATGTGGGGTCTCGCTTGAATTAACCGGCGGCGATTCTAGCAGCCATCCCCTGCTTGGCACAGGCTCGCTGCTTTGGCGTGATGTCGCTGCTGGCCGTATACTTTCGGGTTTTCGCCCGCCATGCGAGGCTGCTTTGGACAAGATTCTGATTCGTGGGGCTCGGACCCACAACCTGAAAAACATCGACCTGACTCTGCCACGCGACAAGCTGATCGTGGTTACTGGCCTGTCAGGCTCCGGCAAGTCCTCGCTGGCTTTCGATACGCTTTACGCTGAAGGCCAACGCCGTTACGTCGAATCCCTGTCGGCATACGCCCGGCAATTTCTCTCGATGATGGAAAAGCCGGACGTCGACACCATCGAAGGGCTCTCCCCGGCCATCTCCATTGAGCAAAAATCGACCTCGCACAACCCGCGGTCGACGGTCGGCACCATCACCGAAATCTACGACTACCTGCGCTTGCTCTATGCGCGCGTGGGCACGCCGCGCTGCCCCGACCACGATGCGCCGCTGGAAGCCCAGACGGTCAGTCAGATGGTTGATCAGGTCTTGGCATTGCCGGAGGGGCGCAAGCTCATGCTTCTCGCCCCGGTCATTCGTGAGCGCAAAGGCGAGCATCTGGCAGTATTCGACGAGCTGCGCGCCCAAGGCTTCGTGCGCGCACGAGTCAATGGCCGATTGCACGAACTCGATGAACTGCCGAAGCTGGACAAGCAGAAGAAACACTCCATCGACGTTGTCGTGGATCGCTTCAAGGTGCGCAGCGATCTGCAACAGCGGCTCGCCGAATCCTTCGAGACCGCGCTGAAGCTTGCCGATGGCATCGCGCTGGTGGCCTCGATGGACGAGGATGACGATCATGAGGAAATGATTTTCTCGGCCCGCTTCGCCTGCCCCGTCTGCGGCCATTCAATCAGCGAGCTCGAGCCCAAGCTGTTTTCGTTCAACAATCCGGCCGGAGCATGCCCAACCTGCGACGGCCTGGGGGTCAAACAGTTCTTCGATGCCAAACGCCTGGTCAATGGCGAACTGACCCTGGCTGAGGGCGCTATCCGCGGCTGGGATAGACGCAACGTCTACTATTTTCAGATGCTCGGCTCCCTCGCCTCGCATTATGGTTTCAGCCTCGACGAGCCGTTCGATTCGTTGCCGGCCGAGCAGCAGAAGGTGGTGTTGCGCGGCAGCGGCAAGGAGAACGTCGACTTTCGCTACCTGAACGACCGCGGCGATATTGTCAAACGCTCGCATCCCTTCGAGGGCATCATCCCCAACCTCGAGCGCCGCTATCGGGAAACCGAGTCCAATTCGGTGCGTGAAGAATTGGCCAAATATCTCAGCACTCAGCCCTGCCCAGAATGCCGTGGCACCCGGCTGCGCCGTGAAGCCCGCCATGTCTGGGTTGGCGATAAGACCCTGCCGGCGGTGACTGGACTGCCAATTGGCGATGCCACCGAGTATTTCGGCGGCCTCACGCTTAGCGGCCGCCGTGGCGAGATTGCCGACAAGATTCTCAAGGAAATACGCGAGCGCCTGCAGTTCCTGGTCAACGTCGGCCTCGATTATCTGACGCTGGACCGCAGCGCTGACACTCTTTCAGGCGGCGAGGCTCAGCGCATCCGCCTGGCGAGCCAGATTGGCGCGGGACTGGTCGGGGTAATGTACATTCTCGACGAGCCCTCGATCGGCCTGCATCAGCGCGACAACGAACGCCTGCTCGGCACCCTGCGCCACCTGCGCGACATAGGCAATACGGTGATCGTCGTCGAGCACGACGAAGATGCCATACGCCTCGCCGACTATGTTGTCGATATCGGCCCGGGCGCCGGGATACATGGCGGACAGATCGTCGCGGAGGGCACGCCCGACGAGGTGATGAGCAACCCCGCCTCGCTAACTGGGGGCTATCTCTCAGGCCGCGTGAAGATCCTTTATCCCGAACAACGCACGCCACGCGATGCTGACAAGCTGCTCAGACTCAAGGGCGCGCGAGGCAATAATCTGCGCAACGTTGATCTGGAAATCCCGGTCGGGCTACTCACGTGCATCACCGGCGTATCCGGCTCGGGCAAGTCGACACTGATCAACAACACGCTGTTTCCGATCACGGCCACCGCCTTGAACGGGGCAACGACACTTGAAGTCGCACCGCACGATTCATTCGACGGCTTGCAGCACCTGGACAAAGTGGTAGATATCGACCAGAGCCCAATCGGCCGCACACCACGCTCGAACCCGGCGACTTACACCGGCCTGTTCACACCGATCCGCGAGCTGTTCGCGGGCGTCCCGGAGGCCCGTTCACGCGGTTACGGGCCTGGGCGCTTCTCGTTCAACGTTAAGGGCGGCCGCTGCGAAGCCTGTCAGGGCGATGGTGTAATCAAGGTGGAAATGCATTTCCTGCCTGATATTTACGTGCCCTGCGACGTCTGCAAGGGCAAGCGCTACAACCGCGAGACGCTCGAGGTGAAGTACAAGGGCAAGAGCATTACCGAGGTGCTCGGCATGACCATTGAGGAGGCCCGTGAATTCTTCGACCCGGTGCCGGCGGTGGCTCGCAAGCTACAGACGCTGATGGATGTGGGACTGTCCTATATCAAGCTCGGGCAGAGCGCGACCACGCTGTCAGGCGGCGAGGCTCAGCGGGTTAAGTTGTCCCGAGAGCTATCCAAACGGGACACCGGCAAGACCCTTTACATTCTCGACGAGCCCACCACGGGGCTCCACTTCGCTGATATCCAGCAACTGCTGGATGTGTTGCATCGGCTGCGTGACCACGGCAACACCGTCGTGGTCATCGAACACAACCTGGATGTGATCAAAACCGCCGACTGGCTGGTTGATCTCGGCCCCGAAGGGGGCTCTAAAGGCGGACAGATCATCGCAACCGGCACGCCTGAGCAGGTTGCCGAGATGCCACAATCGCATACCGGCCACTTCCTCAAGCCGCTGCTAGAGCGTGACAAGCACTAACTCGGCACGGAACATCGCCGCGCCAATTGGCGTTAACGTTTTTGGTACCGGAAACGAAGAAGCCCGCAGCGATCACTGCGGGCTTCTTCGTTGCACCTTGCGGTTTAGGCCAGTGCGTCCTCAACCGGGAGGTCTAGCATCTTGGCGATGCCCGTACCGTAAGCTGGGTCAGCCAAGTAGCAATGCTTGATATGGCGCAGCTTGATGTGCCTTGCCGCATCTCCCATAGCCCGAGCGGTGTTTTCGAACAGACGCTGCTGTTCGTCGGCCTTCATGAGGCGGAACAGATCACCCGGCTGGGTGAAGTAGTCCGCATCATCCGTACGAAAATCATAACGGGCACCGGCACCTTCGAGCGCCAGAGGCGGCTCGCTGAAGTCTGGTTGCTCCTGCCATTCGCCGTAGGTGTTCGGCTCGTAATGCAAACGGCCACCCTGATTACCATCCACGCGCATCGAGCCATCGCGGTGATAGCTGTGTACCGGGCAGCGCGGTGCGTTGACCGGAATCTGGTGATGGTTCACACCCAGCCGATAGCGCTGCGCGTCGCCGTAGGAGAACAGGCGCCCCTGCAGCATGCGATCAGGGGAGAAGCTGATGCCCGGCACTACGTTGGCAGGCGTAAAAGCAGCTTGCTCGACGTCCTGAAAGTAGTTGTCGGCGTTGCGGTTCAATTCGTAGTAACCGACTTCGATCAGGGGATAGTCCTTCTTCGACCAGACCTTGGTCAGGTCGAATGGATGGAAGCGATAGCTCGCGGCCTCAGCTTCCGGCATGACCTGCACGTACATGGTCCAGCGCGGGAAATCGCCACGCTCGATGGCCTCGAACAGATCGCGCTGTGAGCTTTCGCGATCGCTGGCGACGACTGCGGCGGCTTCCGCATCGGTCAGGTTCTTGATGCCCTGCTGTGTCTTGAAGTGGAACTTGACCCAGTAGCGCTGGTTATCAGCACTGATAAAGCTATAAGTGTGCGAGCCGAATCCGTGCATGTGTCGATAGGAGGCCGGGATACCGCGATCACCCATCACATAAGTGATCTGGTGCAGCGCCTCAGGTAGGCCCGTCCAGAAATCCCAATTATTGTTGGCGCTGCGCATGTTGGTGCGCGGGTCGCGCTTGACCGCGTGGTTGAGGTCAGGAAATTTCAAAGGGTCGCGGAAGAAAAACACCGGGGTGTTGTTGCCGACCATGTCCCAGTTGCCCTGCTCTGTGTAGAACTTCAGCGCATAGCCACGAATATCTCGCTCGGCGTCCGCCGCGCCACGCTCACCGGCCACAGTGGAGAAGCGCGCGAACATCGGCGTCTTCTTGCCTACCTCGGAAAAGATCGCCGCCTTGGTAAAACGAGTGATGTCTTGGGTCACCACGAACTCGCCAAACGCGCCGGAGCCCTTGGCGTGCATGCGCCGCTCGGGGATCACCTCACGATCAAAATGCGCCAGCTTTTCCAGGAACCAAACATCCTGAAGCAGCATGGGCCCACGAGGGCCGGCCGTCATTGAGTTCTGGTTTTCAGCTACTGGCGCACCGGCAACTGTCGTCAATCTAGGCTTGTCAGTCATTTTCACGCTCCTTGAACAGCTATCCGTAACTACAGCGAAGCCGGCTATACCGGCGGCATGGAAACGATCATAGAAAGCCGGACGGAGCGAGGCCAATGCGTTGAATCAAACCCGACGATAGAAAATACGAATATAAAAAAACCGAGCCCAGGGGCTCGGTCTTTTTTCCGAAAAGCCGAAGCTTATTCGGCCGCTTCCACTTCACCGGTAACCGGACGGTCAACCAGTTCAACGTAAGCCATCGGTGCATTATCCCCAGCGCGGAAACCGCACTTGAGGATACGCAGGTAACCGCCCTGACGGGTGGCGTAACGCGGACCCAGATCATTGAACAGCTTGCCAACGATAGCCTTCGAGCGAGTACGGTCGAAAGCCAGACGACGATTGGCGACGCTGTCTTCCTTGGCCAGGGTAATCAGCGGCTCGGCAACGCGACGCAGCTCTTTAGCCTTGGGCAGGGTTGTTTTGATCAGTTCGTGCTCGAACAACGACACCGCCATGTTCTGAAACATGGCCTTACGGTGAGCGCTTGTGCGGCTGAGATGACGGCCACTTTTACGATGACGCATGATTGAAATTCCTTACCAAACGATCAGTTCGGTGACTATGGGCGATCAGGCCGTAGCCTTATCGTCCTTCTTGAGACTAGCCGGCGGCCAATTGTCGAGGCGCATGCCGAGGGACAGACCACGGGAGGCCAGAACGTCTTTGATTTCGGTCAGAGACTTCTTGCCCAGGTTCGGCGTTTTCAACAGCTCGACTTCGGTACGCTGAATCAGATCACCGATGTAGTAGATGTTTTCTGCCTTGAGGCAGTTGGCCGAACGAACGGTCAGTTCCAAGTCATCAACTGGACGCAACAGGATCGGATCGATCTCGTCTTCCTGCTCGACCACGACTGGCTCGCTGTCACCCTTGAGGTCGACGAACGCGGCCAGCTGCTGCTGCAGAATGGTCGCGGCACGACGGATCGCCTCTTCGGGATCCAGGGTTCCGTTGGTTTCCAGGTCGATGACCAGCTTGTCCAAGTTGGTACGCTGCTCAACACGAGCGTTTTCGACAACATAAGCAACGCGACGAACCGGACTGAAAGTCGAGTCGAGCTGAAGACGGCCGATGCTGCGGCTCTCGTCTTCGTCGCTCTGACGAGCGTCAGCCGGCTCGTAGCCACGGCCGCGAGCGACCTTCAGCTTCATGTTGATCGAGCCATTAGCCGCCAGGTTGGCAATCAGGTGATCGCCATTGACGATTTCGACATCGTGATCCAGCTGGATATCGGCAGCGGTAACAGCGCCCGCGCCCTTCTTCACCAGGCTCAAGGTCACTTCATCACGGCCATGCAGCTTGATGGCGATACCTTTGAGGTTCAGCAGGATTTCGATGACATCTTCCTGCACGCCCTCGATAGCGCTGTACTCGTGGAGCACACCGTCGATCTCAGCCTCGACCACAGCGCAGCCGGGCATGGAGGACAACAGGATACGACGCAGCGCGTTGCCCAGGGTATGGCCGAAACCACGCTCGAGAGGCTCGAGAGTGATTTTGGCACGGGTCGGACTGACCACCTGCACATCGATATGGCGGGGGGTCAGGAACTCATTTACCGAAATCTGCATGGATACACCTATTTTCTAGCCCTTACTTGGAGTAGAGCTCGACAATCAGGTTTTCGTTGATGTCGGCAGACAGATCACTGCGAGCCGGAACACTCTTGAAAACACCGGATTTCTTGTCGGTATCTACTTCGACCCACTCAACGCGACCGCGCTGTGCGCACAGATCCAGGGCTTGGGCGATGCGCAGCTGGTTACGGCACTTCTCACGAACGGCGACCACGTCACCCGCCTTCACTTGGAAGGACGGGACGTTCACGGTCTTGCCGTTGACACTGATTGCCTTGTGGGAAACCAACTGACGCGACTCGGCACGAGTAGAGCCGAAGCCCATGCGGTAAACCACGTTATCCAGACGGCACTCCAGCAGTTGGAGCAGGTTTTCACCGGTAGCGCCCTTACGGCTGGCCGCTTCCTTGTAGTAACCGCTGAACTGGCGCTCGAGCACGCCATAGATACGGCGAACCTTCTGCTTTTCACGCAGCTGAGTGCCGTAGTCAGACAGACGACCACGACGCTGACCATGAACACCCGGTGGGGTTTCGATATTGCACTTCGATTCGAGCGCGCGTACACCACTCTTCAGAAAGAGATCGGTGCCTTCACGACGAGACAGTTTGCACTTGGGACCAATATAACGAGCCATTTCTCACTGTCTCCTGATTACACGCGGCGCTTCTTCGGCGGACGGCACCCGTTGTGCGGGATTGGCGTCACGTCGGTGATGCTGGCGATTTTATAACCACAGCCGTTCAATGCACGAACGGCAGATTCACGGCCCGGACCAGGACCCTTGACGTTCACGTCGAGGTTCTTGAGGCCATATTCCAGTGCCGCCTGACCAGCACGTTCAGCAGCCACCTGGGCAGCGAACGGCGTGCTCTTACGAGAGCCACGGAAACCGGAACCACCGGACGTAGCCCAGGACAACGCATTGCCTTGGCGATCGGTGATAGTGATGATGGTGTTATTGAAAGACGCGTGGATATGGGCGATGCCATCAACCACCGTCTTTTTGATTTTCTTACGAGGACGAGCAGCAGGTTTTGCCATGATTAGATTCCTGTCGATGCGCTAACGCGATTACTTGCGGATCGGCTTACGCGGACCCTTACGGGTACGAGCGTTGGTCTTGGTGCGCTGACCGCGTACCGGCAGACCACGACGATGACGCAGGCCGCGGTAGCAACCCAGGTCCATCAAGCGCTTGATCTTCATGTTGACTTCGCGACGCAGGTCACCTTCAACGATGAACTTGCCCACTTCGCCACGTAGCAGTTCGACCTGCTCGTCGGAAAGATCCTTGATTTTTGCTGCCGGATTTACACCGGTAGCTGCGCAGATAGTCTGCGCGCGAGTGCGACCAACACCATAGATGTAGGTCAGCGAGATAACAGTGTGCTTGTTATCCGGAATGTTTACGCCTGCAATACGGGCCATTCAGTGAAACTCCAATTGACAGCTACCCAACGCCCCGGAAGCCAAGAAAAGGGCGCGAGATACTAACGCTGTAATAACAAATAATCAACCCGGCAGCGCACTAGCTGCCGGGCTCGAGCTTTAGCTCACAATCAGCCTTGGCGCTGCTTGTGACGCGGTTCTGCACTGCAGATCACCCGAATGACGCCTTCGCGCCGGACGATTTTGCAGTTACGGCACAGTTTCTTGACCGATGCACGAACTTTCATGACAACTCCTGGAACCTTACGGGTTGAGTTAGCGGAGCATTCCGCTGCCATAGCCCTTCAGGTTGGCTTTTTTCATCAGGGAATCGTACTGGTGAGACATGAGGTGCGATTGAACCTGGGACATGAAGTCCATGACAACCACAACCACAATCAACAAGGACGTCCCGCCAAGGTAGAACGGCACGTTTGCAGCCACCACAAGGAACTGCGGAAGCAGGCACACGGCCGTCATGTACAGGGCACCGAACATGGTCAAGCGAGTCAGCACACCATCGATATAGCGTGCCGATTGCTCACCAGGCCGAATCCCTGGGATAAACGCACCGGACTTCTTCAGATTTTCCGCAACGTCTTTCGGATTGAACATCAATGCCGTATAGAAGAAGCAGAAGAAGATGATACCGGCACTGAACAACAAGATGTTCAACGGCTGACCAGGGGCGATGGACTGAGAAATATCAGCCAGCCACCCCATGTTCTCCGACTGCCCGAACCACTGCCCGAGCGATGCAGGGAACAGCAGGATGCTGCTGGCGAAAATCGCAGGGATAACACCCGCCATGTTCACCTTCAACGGCAAGTGGCTAGTCTGCGCAGCAAAGACCTTGCGACCCTGCTGACGCTTGGCGTAATGCACGGCGATCCGCCGCTGACCACGTTCAATGAACACCACGAAACCAATGATGGCAACGGCCAACAGCCCAACAGCCAGCAGAGCGATGATATTGACATCCCCCTGCCGAGCGGACTCGAAAGACTGACCGAGAGCGCCAGGCAAGCCCGCAACGATACCGGCGAAAATCAGCATTGAAATGCCGTTACCGACACCCCGTTCGGTGATCTGCTCACCCAACCACATCATGAACATCGCACCAGCCACGAAGGTGGTGATAGCCACGAAGTAGAAGCCGAAGTCAGTACTGAACGCGACACCCTGGCCAGCGAGGCCGACCGACATACCAATAGCCTGCACGATCGCCAGCACCAGCGTACCGTAACGCGTGTACTGGCTGATCTTGCGACGACCGGCCTCACCTTCTTTCTTCAATTGCTCCAATTGCGGGCTGACAGCGGTCATGAGCTGCATGATGATCGATGCCGAAATGTACGGCATGATCCCCAACGCAAAAATACTCATGCGCTCCAGCGCACCACCGGAAAACATATTGAACAGGCTAAGGATGGTCCCTTCGTTCTGACGGAACAGCTCGGCCAACCTGTCGGGATTGATTCCCGGCACCGGGATGTGCGCGCCAACCCGATAGACGATGATCGCCATCAGCAGAAAACGCAGACGAGCCCAGAGTTCAGAAAGCCCGCCATTACTCAGCGCGGAGAGAGCACCTTGCTTAGCCATTTATTCCTCGAACTTGCCGCCAGCTGCTTCGATAGCCGCACGCGCACCCTTGGTGGCAGCGACGCCTTTCAGAGTTACCGCGCGACCAACCTCGCCGGACAGCATGACTTTCACACGCTGTACGTTCTGATTGATGACGTTGGCATCCTTGAGGCTCTGCACAGTTACGATGTCGCCTTGAACCTTGGCCAGCTCAGAGGTGCGTACTTCAGCACGATCCATAGCTTTCAGGGAGACGAAACCGAACTTGGGTAGACGGCGATGCAGAGGCTGTTGACCGCCTTCGAACCCGGGAGCAATCTTGCCGCCAGAGCGGGAAGTCTGACCCTTGTGACCACGGCCACCGGTCTTGCCGAGACCGCTGCCGATACCACGGCCCGGACGCAGCTTTTCGCGACGGGCACCTGGCGCAGAACGCAGATCGTTCAGTTGCATGGCTTAGCCCTCCACACGGAGCATGTAATAAGCCTTGTTGATCATGCCGCGATTTTCAGGAGTGTCCTGAACTTCGACAGTGTGACCAATGCGACGCAGACCGAGGCCCTTGACGCAAAGCTTGTGATTGGGGATACGACCGCTGACGCTTTTGATCAGCGTGACCTTGACGGTGTTAGCCATGATCAGGAAATCTCCTCAACGCTCTTGCCACGCTTTGCAGCGATCGACTCAGGCGACTGCATGGCTTTCAAACCCTTGAAGGTGGCATGAACCACGTTCACAGGATTGGTAGAGCCGTAGCACTTGGCCAGGACGTTCTGCACGCCAGCAACTTCCAGGATGGCGCGCATGGCACCACCGGCAATGACACCGGTACCTTCAGAAGCAGGCTGCATGTACACCTTGGAGGCGCCATGAGCAGCCTTGGTAGCGTATTGCAGCGTGGTGCCGTTCAGATCGACCTGGATCATGTTGCGGCGAGCCGCTTCCATGGCCTTCTGAATGGCGGCCGGAACTTCGCGGGACTTGCCACGACCGAACCCTACACGGCCCTTACCATCACCCACCACGGTCAACGCAGTGAAAGTGAAGATACGGCCACCTTTTACTGTTTTGGCGACGCGGTTAACTTGAACCAGCTTCTCAATGTAGCCTTCGTCGCGCTTTTGCTCGTTATATGCCATAACTTAGAACTCCAGCCCGCCTTCACGAGCAGCATCAGCCAGTGCCTTAACACGACCGTGGTACTTGAAGCCAGAACGGTCGAACGCCACCTGGGTGACACCTGCGGCCTTAGCACGCTCAGCGACCAGCTGACCAACTTTCTTGGCAGCGTCGACGTTGCCGGTGGCACCGCCGCGCAGTTCTTTGTCGAGAGTCGAGGCACTGGCCAGGACCTTGCCGCCGTCGGCCGAAAGGACCTGGGCGTAGATGTGCTGGGAAGAGCGGTACACACAAAGGCGTACGGTTTCCAGCTCGCGCATCTTCAGGCGTGCCTTGCGAGCGCGACGCAGACGAGTAACTTTCTTTACGCTCATTTGCTATGCCCTACTTCTTCTTAGCTTCTTTACGACGGACCACTTCGTCCGAGTAACGTACGCCTTTGCCCTTGTAAGGCTCTGGGCGACGGAAGTCACGGATTTCAGCGGCCACCTGACCGACCAGTTGCTTATCGACACCCTTGATCAGGATATCGGTCTGGCTGGGGGTCTCAGCGGTAACGCCTTGCGGCAGTTCATACTCCACCGGGTGCGAGAAGCCGAGAGCCAGGGACAGTACTTGACCTTTGGCTTGCGCCTTGTAACCAACACCAACCAGCTGAAGCTTGCGCTCGAAGCCTTGGCTGACGCCAATCACCATGTTGTTAACCAGCGCACGGGTGGTACCGGCCATGGCACGATTTTGCTGATCGCCATTACGCGCAGCAAAACGGAGCTCACCGGCCTCGTGGATCACTTCCACAGACGAGTGCACGTTCAGTTCGAGAGTACCCTTGGCACCCTTCACCGAAAGCTGCTGGCCGGCCATGTTGAATTCAACACCAGCGGGCAGCTTGACGGGGTTCTTAGCAACGCGAGACATGCTTATCCCCCCTTAGAACACTGTGCAGAGCACTTCGCCGCCAACGCCAGCAGCGCGAGCAGCCCGATCAGTCATCACACCTTTGTTGGTGGACACGATCGAAACACCCAGACCGCCGCGTACTTTCGGCAACTGATCAACGGATTTGTACTGGCGAAGGCCAGGACGGCTTACGCGCTTCAACTCTTCGATAACCGGACGGCCTTCGAAGTATTTGAGCTCGATAGACAGCTGCGGCTTGGCGTCGCTGCTGACGTTGTATCCTGCGATATAGCCTTCACCTTGAAGAACGTTGGCTACAGCCACCTTCAATGTGGAAGACGGCATGCTTACGACGGACTTTTCGGCCATCTGGGCATTACGGATACGAGTTAGCATGTCCGCTAACGGGTCCTGCATACTCATGGGCGCTTGGCTCCTAATTCAAAAAAATAAGCCCGCTAGGGCTCGTGTCGCCTGCTAGATGAGCGGACGCCTAGAGGCGTGACTCGGGCGAGCCGGACATTCTAGAGACAGTTCAGAAACGAATCAAGCCCCATAAGGGGCTTGATTCGACAACTGCGGTTCCGACAGAAACTGCCGGAGCGCCTATTACCAGCTGGCTTTAACCAAACCTGGTACGTCACCACGCATTGCAGCCTGACGCAACATGTTACGTGCAAGGCCGAACTTGCGATAAACGCCATGCGGACGACCGGTCAGACGGCACCGGTTGCGCAAACGCGAAGCACTGGCGTCACGCGGCTGCTTCTGCAGCGCCACCTGAGCTTCCCAACGCGCCTCTGGAGACGACTCGGGGTTAGCGATGACCGCCTTCAGCGCAGCACGCTTCTGAGCGTACTTGGCAACCGTCTGCTGACGCTTCAGCTCGCGGTTTTTCATGCTTTGCTTAGCCATTTCCTACTCCAATTAGTTACGGAACGGGAAGTTGAAGGCACGCAGCAGCGCACGACCTTCTTCGTCCGTTCGAGCAGTAGTGGTCAGCGTGATGTCCAGACCACGCAGGGCATCGATTTTGTCGTAATCGATTTCCGGGAAAATGATCTGTTCTTTAACGCCCATGCTGTAGTTGCCGCGACCATCGAAGGACTTGGCATTCAGGCCACGGAAGTCGCGAACCCGAGGCAGGGAGATCGAAAGCAGACGATCCAGGAATTCATACATACGATCACTGCGCAGCGTCACCTTGACACCGATCGGCCAACCTTCACGGACCTTGAAGCCAGCGATGGATTTGCGAGCGTGAGTCACGACGACCTTTTGGCCGGTGATCTTTTCCAGGTCGGCAACTGCGTTGTCGATGATCTTCTTGTCACCGATCGCTTCGCCGATACCCATGTTCAGGGTGATCTTGGTGATGCGCGGAACTTCCATCACGTTGCCAAGCTGAAGCTCTTCCTTCAACTTGGGAGCGATTTGCTTCCGATAAACTTCTTTTAGTCGTGCCATGGTTATCTACCTAGCAGTCTCAAGCTTCAACCGGCTTTTGGGTCGACTTGAAGACACGAATTTTCTTGCCGTCTTCTACTTTGAAACCAACGCGGTCAGCCTTGTTGGTTTCGCCATTGAAGATAGCGACGTTAGAGGCGTGCAGAGGAGCCTCTTTTTCGACGATACCGCCCTGAACGCCCGACATCGGGTTCGGCTTGGTATGGCGCTTCACGAGATTGATACCACCGACAACCAGACGGTTGTCGGCGAGAACCCGGAGCACCTTACCGCGCTTGCCCTTGTCTTTGCCGGCGATGACGATGATCTCGTCGTTGCGACGAATCTTTTGCATGCGGCTTCTCCTTACAGCACTTCAGGCGCGAGCGAGACGATCTTCATGAACTTCTCAGAACGAAGCTCACGAGTCACCGGCCCGAAAATACGGGTGCCAATAGGCTCCTGCTTGTTGTTCAGCAGAACAGCAGCGTTGCCATCGAAGCGGATGATGGAGCCGTCCGGACGACGAACACCGTGACGGGTGCGGACCACAACTGCAGTCATCACCTGGCCCTTCTTGACCTTGCCACGAGGAATCGCTTCCTTGACGGTAACCTTGATGATGTCGCCGATGCCGGCGTAACGGCGGTGGGAACCGCCGAGCACCTTGATACACATGACGCGACGAGCGCCACTGTTATCCGCCACATCGAGCATTGATTGAGTCTGAATCATATAATTTCTCCGACCCCTAGCCCTTAGACTTCGACGGCACGTTCGACGACATCAACCAACATCCAGCACTTGGTCTTCGCCAGAGGACGAGTCTCACGAATCGTGACCTTGTCACCGATACGGCACTGGTTGGTTTCGTCGTGGGCGTGCAGTTTGGTCGAACGCTTCACGTATTTACCGTAGATCGGGTGCTTGACGCGACGCTCGATCAGAACGGTGATGCTTTTGTCCATCTTGTCGCTGACGACGCGGCCAGTCAGCGTGCGGACAGTTTTTTCAACTTCAGCCATGATCACTTACCTGCCTGCTGGTTGAGCACAGTCTTGACACGAGCGATGTCGCGCTTGACTTGCGAGAGCAGGTGAGACTGCCCCAACTGGCCAGTTGCTTTCTGCATACGCAGATTGAACTGGTCGCGCAGCAGCTCGAGCAATTGCTCGTTCAGCTGCTGAGCGGATTTTTCACGAAGCTCATTCGCTTTCATCACATCACCGTCCGCTTAACAAAGGAGGTGGCGAGCGGCAGCTTTGCAGCAGCCAGGGCGAATGCCTCACGCGCCAGCTCTTCGGAAACACCCTCGATCTCGTAGAGCACCTTGCCCGGTTGAATCTGGGCTACCCAGTACTCAACGTTACCCTTACCTTTACCCATCCGGACTTCCAGAGGCTTCTTGGTGACAGGTTTGTCGGGGAATACGCGGATCCAGATTTTGCCGCCACGCTTCACATGACGGGTCAACGCACGACGTGCGGACTCGATCTGGCGCGCAGTGAGACGACCACGAGCGACAGACTTCAGAGCGAACTCGCCGAAGCTGACTTTGCTACCGCGCTGTGCCAGGCCACGGTTGTGACCCGTCATCTGCTTGCGGAATTTTGTACGCTTTGGTTGCAACATTTGGCGTACTCCTTACTTGGCAGCTTTTTTACGAGGCGCAGGCGCTTGAGGCTTGAGCTCTTCATGGCGACCACCAATCACTTCGCCTTTGAAGATCCAGACCTTGACGCCGATCACACCATAAGTGGTGTGCGCTTCGTAGGTGTTGTAGTCGATATCGGCACGCAGGGTGTGCAGCGGCACACGACCTTCCCGATACCATTCCGTACGGGCAATTTCAGCCCCACCCAGACGACCGCTAACCTGGATTTTGATCCCTTTGGCGCCAATGCGGATCGCGTTTTGTACGGCGCGCTTCATGGCGCGACGGAACATCACGCGACGCTCCAACTGTTGAGCGACGTTCTGTGCTACCAGCATTGCATCGAGTTCCGGCTTGCGGATTTCTTCGATGTTGATGTGCACAGGCACACCCATTTTTTTGGTCAGGTCCTGACGCAGCTTCTCAACATCTTCACCTTTCTTGCCGATCACGATGCCGGGACGAGCGGTATGGATGGTGATACGTGCTGTCTGAGCCGGACGATGGATATCGATACGGCTTACGGACGCGCTTTTTAATTTGTCTTGGAGGTACTCACGCACATTCAGATCTGCAAGCAGATAATCGGCGTACGTACGACCGTCTGCGTACCAGACGGAGGTGTGCTCCTTGACGATTCCCAGGCGAATGCCAGTGGGATGTACTTTCTGACCCATCTGATCGACTCCGTTACTTGTCCGCAACCTTGACAGTGATATGGCAAGACCGCTTGACGATGCGATCAGCGCGGCCCTTGGCACGCGGCATGATGCGCTTAAGCGAACGCCCCTCGTTGACGAAAACGGTAGAGACCTTCAGGTCGTCCACGTCAGCGCCTTCGTTGTGCTCGGCGTTGGCCACAGCCGACTCCAGCACCTTCTTCATGATCTCGGCGGCTTTCTTACTGCTGAAAGCCAGCAGGTTGAGCGCTTCGCCCACCTTCTTCCCGCGGATCTGGTCGGCGACCAGGCGGGCTTTCTGGGCGGAGATGCGAGCGCCCGACAACTTAGCGGCTACTTCCATCTTTCCTTACCCCTTAGCGCTTGCCTTTCTTGTCCGCTACGTGCCCGCGATAAGTGCGGGTACCAGCGAACTCGCCGAGTTTGTGACCGACCATGTCTTCGCTCACAAGAACGGGAACATGTTGACGGCCGTTATGCACAGCGATGGTCAGACCGACCATTTGCGGCAGGATCATCGAACGACGCGACCAAGTTTTAACCGGTTTGCGATCATTCTTTTCCATCGCCACTTCGACCTTCTTCAATAGGTGAAGATCGATAAAAGGACCTTTTTTCAGAGAACGCGGCACTGTCGTATCCCTCTAGTTACTTGCGACGACGGACGATCATGTTATCGGTGCGCTTGTTAGAGCGGGTCTTCGCGCCCTTGGTCGGGAAGCCCCATGGCGACACCGGATGACGACCACCGGAGGTACGACCCTCACCACCACCGTGGGGGTGATCGACCGGGTTCATTGCCACACCGCGAACGGTCGGGCGAACACCACGCCAGCGCTTGGCACCCGCCTTACCCAGCGAACGCAGGCTGTGCTCGGAGTTCGAGACTTCACCCAGGGTCGCACGGCACTCGGCCAGCACTTTGCGCATCTCGCCGGAGCGAAGACGCAGCGTTACGTAAGCACCCTCACGCGCGACCAGCTGAGCCGAAGCACCAGCGGAGCGAGCAATCTGGGCACCCTTACCCGGCTTCAGCTCGACACCGTGAACGGTGGAACCCAGCGGGATGTTGCGCAGCGGCAAGCTGTTACCAGCCTTGATCGGCGCGTTGACGCCGGAGAGCAGCTGATCGCCAGCACTCACGCCCTTCGGGGCGATGATGTAACGGCGCTCACCGTCCGCGTACTTGAGCAACGCAATGTGCGCAGTACGGTTCGGATCGTATTCGACGCGCTCGACGATGGCCGGAATGCCATCCTTGTTGCGACGAAAATCGACCAGACGGTAATGCTGCTTGTGACCACCACCGATGTGACGAGTGGTGATGCGACCGTTGTTGTTACGACCGCCAGACTTCGACTTCTTCTCGAGCAGCGGAGCATAAGGAGCGCCTTTGTGCAGCTCCTGACCGACCACTTTGACCACAAAACGGCGGCCTGCGGAAGTCGGTTTGCATTTAACAATTGCCATGATGCACCCCTTCCTTACTCAGCGTTGCCGGAGAAATCGAGATCCTGGCCCGGCTGAAGCGCGATGTATGCCTTCTTCCAATCGTTGCGCTTGCCCAGACCGCGAGCGGTACGCTTGGTCTTGCCCTGAACATTCAGGGTGCTGACCTTGGCGACCTTCACGTTGAACAGGCTTTCGACGGCCTTCTTGATTTCCAGCTTGGTTGCATCAGTAGCAACCTTGAAAACGAACTGGCTCTTGCTGTCAGCCAGCATGGTTGCCTTCTCGGAGACGTGCGGACCAAGCAGGACTTTGAATACGCGTTCCTGGTTCATCCCAGCAGCTCCTCGAATTTCTTCACAGCCGACACGGTGATCAACACCTTGTCATAGGCGATCAGGCTGACTGGATCGGAACCTTGAACGTCACGAACATCGACGTGCGGCAGGTTGCGAGCCGCCAGGTACAGGTTCTGATCGACAGCATCGGAAACGATCAGTACGTCATTCAGACCCATACCGGTCAGCTTGTTGGCAAGCAGCTTGGTCTTGGGGCTGTCGACGGCGAAATCTTCAACGACGACCAGACGCTCGGAACGAACCAGTTCGGAAAGAATGGAACGCAGCGCTGCGCGGTACATCTTCTTGTTGAGCTTCTGCTCATGGTTCTGCGGACGAGCGGCGAAGGTTACGCCACCACCACGCCAGATCGGACCACGCGAGGTACCCGCACGCGCGCGACCAGTACCTTTTTGACGCCAGGGACGCTTACCGCCACCCGAGACATCGGAGCGAGTCTTCTGCTGCTTGCTGCCCTGACGACCGCCAGCCATATAGGCGACGACTGCCTGGTGCACCAGGGTCTCGTTGAACTCACCACCAAAGGTTTGCTCGGAGACTTCGATGGCTTGTGCGCCATTTACATTCAGTTGCATGTGAACTCCCCCTTACCCGCGAGCCTTGGCGGCCGGACGCACGACAACGTCACCACCCGTGGCGCCGGGCACAGCGCCCTTCACCAGCAGCAGGTTACGCTCTGCATCGACACGCACGATTTCCAGGGACTGCACGGTTACGCGCTCGGCGCCCATGTGCCCGGACATCTTCTTGCCCTTGAAAACACGACCAGGAGTCTGGCACTGGCCAATCGAACCCGGAACGCGGTGGGATACGGAGTTACCGTGGGTATTGTCTTGACCACGGAAGTTCCAGCGCTTGATGGTACCGGCAAAGCCTTTACCCTTGGACTGACCGGTGACATCCACCATCTGCCCAGCCTGGAAAATCTCGGCATTAATCTGATCACCAGCCTGGAACTCCTCGCCATCGAGACGAAATTCCCAGACGCCGCGACCGGCAGCCACATTCGCCTTGGCGAAATGACCGGCCTGAGCCTTGGTGACACGAGAGGCGCGACGCTCACCGACAGTAACCTGCACAGCGCGATAGCCATCGCTTTCTTCATTCTTGAACTGGGTGACGCGATTCGGCTCGATCTCGATGACCGTAACCGGAACAGAGACACCATCTTCGGTGAAAACGCGGGTCATGCCGCATTTACGACCGACTACACCAATAGTCATGTTGTAACCTCTTGAGTGTACGGGGCTTTCACCCGCTATGGCCGCCCATTTCAGAGCGTTACACGACTAAAACTCTTGGTTTTAGCCGAGGCTGATCTGCACTTCCACGCCAGCCGCAAGATCAAGCTTCATCAGCGCATCGACGGTTTTGTCGGTCGGCTGAACAATGTCCAGCACACGCTTATGAGTACGGATCTCATACTGGTCGCGCGCGTCTTTGTTGACGTGCGGAGAAACCAGAACAGTGAACCGCTCTTTGCGGGTCGGCAGTGGAATCGGACCACGCACCTGAGCACCAGTACGCTTCGCGGTTTCCACGATTTCCTGGGTTGATTGATCGATCAGGCGATGGTCAAAAGCCTTCAACCGAATACGGATTTGTTGGTTTTGCATTTTGACCTCAGACTCCAATTAGCCATCCCTACCAAACGCAATACGCCCGGTAAAAGGAGGCGCAATTGTACGGATGCGTCTAGGGGGTGTCAATAAATGATCAGCAATAGAAAAAGGGCCCCGAAGGGCCCTTTTCGACACCGAACGATTATTCGATGATCTTGGCAACCACGCCGGCACCAACGGTACGACCGCCTTCGCGAATCGCGAAGCGCAGACCGTCTTCCATGGCGATCGGGGCGATCAGGGTAACAACCATCTTGATGTTGTCGCCCGGCATTACCATCTCAACGCCTTCTGGCAGTTCGCAGTTACCAGTCACGTCAGTCGTACGGAAGTAGAACTGCGGACGGTAGCCCTTGAAGAACGGAGTGTGACGACCGCCTTCTTCCTTGCTCAGTACGTAGACTTCGCCTTCGAACTTGGTGTGCGGCTTGATGGTGCCCGGCTTGGCCAGAACCTGGCCACGCTCGACGTCATCACGCTTGGTGCCGCGCAGCAGCACGCCAACGTTCTCACCCGCACGACCTTCGTCGAGCAGCTTGCGGAACATTTCAACGCCAGTGCAGGTAGTCTTGGTCGTATCGCGGATACCCACGATCTCGATTTCTTCCTGAACCTTGACGATGCCGCGCTCGACACGACCAGTCACAACAGTACCGCGACCAGAGATCGAGAACACGTCTTCGATCGGCATCAGGAACGGCTTGTCGATGGCACGCTCAGGCTCCGGAATATAGCTATCCAGAGTCTCGACCAGCTTGCGCACAGCCGATACACCCATCTCGTTGTCGTCCTGACCGTTCAGA
>NZ_QORI02000034.1 GCF_003325755.1 Pseudomonas sp. SST3
GTACTGCCTAGAAAATGGCGCGCTGGTGCGGCGCGTTACCGAAAACCTGCAGACCTTGCCCGACAACGTCCTGTGGGTCGACCTGCTATCGCCAGACCAGCAGGAAGAGCGCTTCATCGAATCGGCGTTGGGGCTGGATATTCCGACCCGCGAAGAACTGGCGGAAATCGAGGACTCATCGCGTTTTTATGATGAGGACGGTGCCATCTTCATGACCACGACGGTCGTGATGGGGATCGCTGAACGGCGTCCGGAAAATGCCGAAGTGACCTTCGTCCTGACCAAGCGCAGCCTGGTCACGGTCCGTTATAGTGAGCTCAGTGCGTTTCGCCAGTTCGAAGCCACGCTTTCGCGACAGCCCTCGAGTTATGCGACCAACCATCAGATCTTTCTGGCACTGGCGGACGCCGTGGTCGATCGCATTGCCGATGTGCTGGAAAGCGTTCAGATCGAGTTGCAGACGTTGTCACGGCGCATCTTCGACGAGCGAAAGGAGCAGCGCAGGGACCTGCAGCAGATCATTCAGCAGCTAGGGCAGCATCGCTCGTTGCTGTCACAGCTGGGTGAAAGCCTGTTCAGCTCGAGTCGGCTGATTGCCTTTTATCGCCTACGCGCTGGCGAGCGCGGGCAGGGTGTTGCCAAGGGGCTGTTGAAGGCGCTCGAGCGGGACGTACGCTCGTTGGGCGAACACCAGGCGCGCCTGCTCGGTGACATTGCATTTCTGCTCGATGCGACCCTGGGCCTGATCAGCATCGAGCAGAACAGCATCATCAAGGTGTTCTCTATCGCCGCCGTGTTGTTCCTGCCACCGACTCTGGTCGGGACGGTCTACGGGATGAACTTCGAGTACATGCCCGAGCTCGGTTGGCCGTTCGGCTACCCGATGGCCCTGGGGATGATGGTCATATCGGCGATCATTCCCTACGCCTGGTTCAAGTTCCGTGACTGGCTCTGATCAGCCGAAGAAATACAACACGACGCAAAAGGCGCCAAACAGCGCCCAAACACTGGCGAAAATCAGTGGAGTACGCAACGAGAAGAGCAGGGTGCGCTTGTAGCGATGGCCGCCAGCCGGACTATTGCCTTCGCCGAAAAGGGCGGATTCGTGGTTCGGCAGCAAGGCTGCGTGCCCTTCGATCTGCAGTAATTCGGCCTGCTTCTGATGCCAGCGCTCGATCACATCGAAACTGGACCTGATGCCTGGCATGGCGTGAAAGGACGTCAGCAAGCCGAGACCGGCCAGGATCGCCGGTACCACCAGGCGAAACAGGCTGCCCCACTCCGGGTTGGTATTGGCCATGGACGACGCGAAGGCGATCATCAGAAATGACTGAGACGATAGGTAGGAACTGGTGCGTTCGCTCAACACGCCGGACTCGAAATGGATTTCGGAGCGGTAGAAGGTCAACCGATCCTTGGGCGAATCGAAAACTTCAGCACCTTGAGTGTCCTGATTGAGCAATAGGGTTTTTAGGTCTGTCATGGAGGCAGCAACGTTAGGGCGTCAACCGTTTGGGCGCCTGCTGCAGTGTTGAGTTCCCCGCAAGGCCAACCGTCGGCGCGATCCTTAAGGTTGTTCCGCCAACGCTAGCAGCGCAGCGCCTGTCAGGCGGTAGGTTGTCCATTCCTCCTGCGGACGCGCGCCGAGTGATTCATAGAACTGGATAGCCGGTTCGTTCCAGTCCAGCACGGACCATTCGAAGCGACCACAGTCATGTGCCAATGCAAGGCGTGCAAGATGCTTCAGCAGCGCCTTGCCTGCACCGGTGCCGCGAGCCTCGGGGGTGACGTACAGGTCCTCCAGGTACAGCCCGTTACGGCCGAGCCAGGTCGAATAATTAAAGAAGTAGACCGCATAGCCGATCGGCTGACCATCGCGCTCGCAGATCAGCGCACTGGCGCTGGCGTCTTGGCAGAACAGGCTGGTTTCGATGCCGGCAACGTCGGTCTTTACTTCATGCTCGGCGCGCTCGTAGATCGCCAGCTCGGTAATGAAACGCAGGATCAGCGCAGCGTCTTCGCGGGTGGCGGGGCGGATGTTCAGGGGCATGGCGCTCTCGACGAAAAAGTAGGTGGTCATCCGTAGAGCAGTACCACCACACTCAGTGGTACCGCTACGAGTAACAGAAAGCCCAAGGCCAAGGCTGTGCGGCAGCCAGGGCCACTAGGGTCGGACACGCTAAGCGGCGCTCGCGGAAACCTGCCAAATGACAGCAGGCGTAATACGAGCCAGCCGGTCGCGTAAAAGAGGCGGTAGAACACGACTTCCAGGATGACCTCAAGCACGCACTTAACCAGCCAGAGGAAGCCTTGTAGCAGCACGTCCACCGCAACTAGCCACTAGCGGACAGATAGCAATTGGCGACCACGCTGAACGGCAGCGCGTACCTGTGCCGGTGCGGTGCCACCGATATGGTCGCGAGCGTTTACCGATCCTTCGAGCGTTAGCACCGCGAAGACGTCGTCGGTGATCTGGTCGCTGAACTGCCGCAGCTCGTCCAGGCTCATTTCGGCCAGGTCTTTGCCCGTCTGCACGCCGTGCTTCACCGCATGGCCGACGATCTCGTGGCAATCACGGAATGGCAGACCCTTGCGTACCAGGTAGTCGGCCAGATCCGTGGCGGTGGAGAAGCCACGTAGCGCCGCTTCTCGCATGATTTCGCGCTTGGGCTTGATGGCCGGAACCATGTCGGCGAAGGCGCGCAGCGAGTCGCGCAGCGTGTCGGCGGCGTCGAACAGCGGTTCCTTGTCTTCCTGATTGTCCTTGTTGTAGGCCAGCGGCTGGCCCTTCATCAGTGTCAACAGGCCGGTCAGCGCGCCGAACACGCGGCCGGTCTTGCCGCGTACCAGCTCGGGTACGTCCGGGTTCTTCTTCTGCGGCATGATCGAGGAGCCGGTGCAGAAGCGGTCAGGCAGGTCGATGAACTGGAACTGCGCGCTGGTCCAGAGCACCAGCTCTTCGGAGAAGCGCGACAGGTGCATCATCGCAACGGAAGCGGCGGCGCAGAATTCGATGGCGAAGTCGCGATCGGAGACGCCATCCAGCGAGTTGCTGGAGATCGCCTCGAAGCCCAGCAATTCGCAGGTTATCTCGCGCTGAATCGGGTAAGTGGTACCGGCCAGTGCGGCCGAGCCCAGCGGCATGCGATTGGTGCGCTTGCGGCAGTCGACCAGGCGTTCGTAATCTCGCGAGAGCATTTCGAACCAGGCCAGCAGGTGGTGACCGAGCGTCACGGGCTGGGCGGTTTGCAGGTGGGTGAAGCCGGGCATGATGGTGTCCGCTTCGGCTTCGGCCAGACCCAGCAGGCCCTGCTGCAGACGAGTGATTTCGCCGAGGATGGTGTCGATTTCGTCGCGCAGCCACAGGCGAATGTCGGTGGCGACTTGGTCGTTGCGGCTGCGGCCGGTGTGCAGCTTCTTGCCGGTGACGCCGATGCGGTCGGTCAGACGCGCCTCGATGTTCATGTGCACGTCTTCCAGGTCGACGCGCCAGTCGAAGGTGCCGGCCTCGATTTCGGCCTGGATTTCTTTCAGGTTGGCGATGATCTCATCGCGTTCGGCATCGCTCAGCACGCCGGCCTTGGCCAGCATCGTAGCGTGGGCGATCGAGCCCATGATGTCGTGACGGTAGAGGCGCTTGTCGAACTCGACGGAGGCGGTGAATCGGGCGACGAAGGCGTCGACGGGCTCGCTGAAGCGGCCGCCCCAGGACTGGTTGGTCTTGTCGGTGCTCATGAATGCGCTCGCTGAATCGGATGGGCGAAAGAAGGCGGAATAATAACAGGGTTCAGTGACCCCTCGCCCGGCCGGCCGACTGCCCATCACGCCGACGAGCCGTCCTTGGGGGAGGCAACGCCGACGGGTTTCAGATGAGATTGCTGCGCAGAGCCCCCTGTCCGGATCAGGCCCTGAACTGGCCGAGGCTGGCGTCGAGTCGTTGGGCCAGCTTGCCCAGCTCCCGGCCGCTCGCGGCGGTGGCGGTGACCGCTTCTGCGGATCGCTCGGCCTCGGTCAAAATCACCTGTACGCGTTCGCGTACCCTGGTCGCGGTGCCAGCCTGCCGCTCGGCCCCGCGTGTCGCGTCCTGTACGGCGTCGTGCACCTGCGTCACGGCGAGCTGCAAGGCTCGTTGCAGCTCGCGGCTGTTGGTGAGTGAAGCCAAGCCGCTGTCGGCCTGCTGGCCGGTGCTGCTGATCGCCGAAACGGCATCGTGGGCGCCTCGCTGCAGACTCTCGATATGCGCGCGGATATCGCCAGTCGATTGCTGGGTCTTGCTGGCAAGCGCACGTACCTCATCTGCTACCACGGCGAAGCCGCGACCGCTTTCGCCGGCGCGTGCCGCCTCGATGGCAGCGTTCAGCGCGAGCAGATTGGTCTGTTCGGCGATGCCTTGGATAACCGTTAGCACCACCTCGATCTGCTCACTCTGCTTGGCCAGTTTCTCGATCACACCAGCGCTGCTCCGTACGCCTTCGCCGAGCGCTTCGATCGTTTTTTCGACCTGATTGGATATCGCCTCGTTGTCGATTGCCGCCTTGCGGATTGATGCGACCTGCTCCAAGGCGGCCTGCATCGCCCGGCTGTCATCCTGGGCGTGACGTGTCATCTCGGCGAGCGCTTCCAAGCTGCCGGCGACCTCGTCGCGCTGGCGTTCGGCGGAGGCCGCTGCCGAGGCGCTACGGGTGCCCAGCGCGTCGATTTCGGCGCCGGTCTGCATGGCGATGGCGCGCGCCTCCTGGACGATGGGTTGAAGCTTGGCCAGGAACAGGTTGACCGCATCGGCCATGTCGCCGACTTCATCAGCGCTATGAATTTCCACGCGCTGGGCGAGATCGCCGTGGCCTGCCGACAGGCCTCGCAGCGCTGTCACCAGCAGGCCCAGGCGGCGCAGTACCTGGCGGCCCAGCACCAGGGTGACGGCAATCAGCAGCAAGGCACCGGTCACCGCCAGGCCAAGGCTGATTTGCCATAGCAGAGTGGTTGATGAGCGCTTTACGGCCTTCTGGCTGTTCGCATCGATGGTTTCGGCCACGCCGGCAGCTGCGGCCAGACGCGCTCCCAGGATTTTCGCGCTGTCGCTCGCGGTGGCGGCGAGGCCTGTTTCGACCAAGCTCGCGGTACCGGTGATCAGCGTCTGGAAGCGGCTGTTGAACGCGCTGAGCTCGGTGCTAACCGCTGATGTAGAAAGGCCGAGAATAACCCGCCCGATTTCTGCCCCCTTGGGGTTGATGGCGGTTTTCGCGAGGTAGAACGCCGGATCGTTTTCGGCCGCAGACAGGACCTTGTCGAATGCGGTACGACCATCGCCCTTGTCCAGCAATGCCTTGACCCTCGGATCCTTGCGATTCAAATGGCGAGTGAGCTGATTGCCATCGGCATCGAAGTAGACGACAAAGACCACAGCCGGGTTCTGGTGGGCCATCCTGACGAACTCGGTCAGGGCAGGAATATCGTTGTCCCAGATCGCCGCGGGCGCGACGCCGGCCAGCAGAACGGCCAAGTCATCGCCTGATTGCTTGAGGTGGCGTTCAAGCACCTCCTGCAGTTGCGTCTGCTCAGCGGTGAGCCGCTGTGTCAGGCCCTGCGCGAGGTCGTCCTGCATGCGCTCGGACAGGCTGGATAAGCCGTTGCGTACTTCCACATCGGCGGACTGAAGCTCGCCCAGCAGACGCGCGGCGTCAGCGCTCAGGCTTTCTTGCATCTCCTGCTCCAGTGCCCCGATTGTGCCGCGCGTCAATGCAAGGGCGACCACCACCTGGACTACGACGGCGGCAAGCAGCGTGAGGAAAACCGGACGCAGCAAGCGGCTACGCAAAGAGGAAAACAGCAGCACGGCTCATACCTCCTGCCGCAACGGCAGTCAGTGGTTGATGGGGTTTATTGATATTGTTATGCCACTATTCTGGTATCGGCACGTACGGCCATCTGTTTAATTTATTTTTGCCGTCCGGTTGATCATCCGGTGTCGTACTCAAGTTGCGAAGGTCAATCACAACCGATTCGCGGCAGCTCGCATAGACTACGCATGCAGCTCGCGCGCATTCCGCGTTTTTCGGTCTGTTCATTGCGTTGGGCCCTGGCCGTGCGGAAACTCGATCCATGCAAATAAAAAGGCTTAACCGGCCACGTGCCGCTGCTCCGGCGGATGATTTTTTCGTGCCGGAACTGTGCGAGCCGGAAGCGCTGCTCGGGCTGGTTCTGCTTGCCGAATTGCTGGTGCTTGTCCTGGTGCTGGCCGAGCCGATGCAGCCGGGCTTCAACTGGATGCGCCTGGCGCTGACGTCGCTGTTCGTGCAGTGGGTGATGCTGTTGTCGGCCGGCCTGACCTGCCAGCTGCGGCCGCTACTGGCGCGATTGTCGCCCTGGATGGCGGGACTCGTCTGCTGCGCGCTGGTGGTCGGGTTGACGCTGGCGTGTACCGCGGTGGCCGATATCTACCAGTTGGGTGGCCCGCTGACGCGCGTCGGCGAGGTGAATCTGTATCTGCGACACGCGCTGATCAGCCTGATCATGTCCGGTTTGCTGCTGCGCTATTTTTATCTGCAGAGCCAATGGCGGCGGCAGGAGCAGGCCGAGCTCAAGGCACGCATCGAGTCGTTGCAGGCGCGTATCCGTCCGCATTTTCTGTTCAACAGCCTGAACAGCATTGCCAGTCTGGTCGTGACCGATCCGGGCAAGGCCGAGCAGGCGGTGCTCGATCTGTCCGACCTCTTCCGCGCCAGCCTGGCGCGTCCCGGTACGCTGGTGCCCTGGTGCGAGGAGCTGGAGTTGTCGCGTCGCTACCTGTCGATCGAGCACTACCGCCTGGGCGAGCGGCTGCAGGTCGAGTGGCAGGTCGATGGCGTGCCGGATGATTTGCCGATTCCCCAGCTAACACTGCAGCCGTTGTTGGAGAACGCGCTCATTCATGGAATACAGCCGCGAATCGAGGGCGGGGTGGTTTGCGTGGCGGCGCATTATGCCGATGGTGTGTTTCATTTGGAGGTCAGCAATCCATTCGATGACACCGCTAAGACGCTGCCGTCTCGGGGTACCCAGCAGGCTCTGCACAATATAGACGCACGACTAACGGCACTTTTCGGCCCCGCAGCGAGTCTCAGCGTGAAGCGGCGTAACGCCCGTTACTCCATCTGTCTACGCTATCCGTGTGCGACACAAAAGCAGGAAGCCAGATCCATATGAATGTGCTGATTGTCGATGACGAACCTCTAGCCCGCGAGCGCCTTGCCCGACTGGTAGGTGACCTTGACGGCTATCGTGTCCTGGAACCTTCCGCCTCCAATGGCGAGGAAGCGCTGTCCCTGATTGAGGAACTGCGTCCCGATGTCGTGTTGCTGGATATCCGTATGCCAGGCCTCGATGGCCTTCAGGTCGCAGCCAAGCTCTGCGAACGTGATGCGCCCCCCGCCGTGATTTTCTGCACGGCTCATGATGAATTCGCGCTGGATGCGTTTCAGGTCAGCGCGGTTGGCTATCTGGTCAAGCCGGTACGTCCGGAACATCTCGCCGAGGCGCTGAAAAAGGCCGAGCGCCCGAACCGGGTTCAACTCGCTGCCCTTACCCGGCCTGCTGCCGTTTCCGGTACCGGGCCGCGCAGCCACATCAGCGCCCGGACCCGCAAGGGCATTGAGCTGATTCCGCTGCCCCAGGTGATCTACTTCATTGCCGATCACAAGTACGTCACCTTGCGTCATGAGGGCGGCGAAGTATTGCTGGACGAGCCGCTGAAGGCGCTGGAGGACGAGTTTGGCGATCGTTTCGTGCGAATCCACCGCAATGCGCTGGTTTTTCGCGACCGCATCGAGCGGCTGCAGCGTACCCCGCTTGGTCATTTCCAGCTTTTCCTCAAGGGCCTCGAGGGCGAACCGCTGACGGTCAGTCGGCGACATGTCGCTGGCGTCCGCAAATTGATGCAGAACCTCTGAGTCGCGTAGCCGGAACAGCCCCGTTTCGTACGGGGTGCTGGGCGTGCGCTGCCGCCTTTCCTTGATTCGGGCCAACCCGGTGGCGGGGCGCGGCCTGTTATCATCGGCGGCAGTTCAATTGCAGGAATTGCCCATGTCTCGCGAAATTCGCATCGCCACACGCAAGAGTGCCCTGGCCCTTTGGCAGGCCGAATACGTTAAGGCGCGCCTTGAAGCCGCCCATCCCGAGGTGACCGTCAGCCTGGTACCCATGGTCAGCCGCGGGGACAAGCTGCTCGATGCGCCGTTGGCGAAGATCGGTGGCAAGGGGTTGTTCGTCAAGGAATTGGAAACGGCACTGATGGAGAACCAGGCGGATATCGCCGTGCATTCCATGAAGGACGTGCCGATGGAATTCCCCGAGGGGCTTGGTTTGTATTGCATCTGCGAGCGTGAGGATCCGCGGGATGCCTTCGTCTCCAATCATTTCGAGAATCTCGACGCGCTACCGTCCGGCGCGGTGGTCGGCACGTCCAGCTTGCGGCGCCAGGCGCAGCTGCTGGCACGACGCCCGGATCTGAAGATCCAGTTCCTGCGTGGTAACGTCAATACCCGTCTGGCCAAACTCGACGCCGGTGAATACGACGCCATCATCCTCGCCGCCGCCGGCCTGATTCGCCTTGGGTTTGGTGAGCGCATCCGCTCCAGCATCAGTGTCGAGGACAGTTTGCCGGCAGGTGGTCAGGGCGCGGTCGGTATCGAGTGTCGCACCGGCGATACCGAACTGCACCAGCTCTTGCAGTGCATGAACGATCCGCAAACGGCGCTGCGTGTCAGTGCCGAGCGCGCGTTGAACCGCCATCTGAATGGTGGCTGCCAGGTACCGATTGCCTGCTATGCGGTACTTGAAAGCGATCAGCTGTGGCTGCGTGGCCTGGTCGGTCAGCCGGACGGTGCCTTGCTGCTGCGCGCAGAAGATCGGGCGCCGGTTGCCGAGGCAGAGGCCTTGGGCGTGCGGGTTGCTGAAGCCCTGCTGGCGCAGGGCGCGGCAAAGATTCTGCAGGACGTTTACGGTGAGGCCGGCAAGGCGTGAGCAGCTGGCGTCTGCTGCTGACGCGCCCCGCGGAAGAATGCCTCGCCCTGGCTGCGACGCTGTCCGAGGCCGGTATTCATAGCGCCAGCCTGCCACTGCTCGCCATCGAGCCGCTGGAAAACGTGATCGAACAGCGCGCCACGATGCTGAAACTGGACCACTACTGTGCTGTGGTGGTGGTGAGCAAGCCCGCCGCCAAGCTGAGCCTGGAACTGCTCAATCGGTATTGGCCGCATCCGCCGGTCGGTCAGGTCTGGTTCAGCGTCGGTGCCGCCACCGGCACCATCCTGAAAGACTACGGCCTGGATGTCAGCTGGCCTGCCAGCGGTGACGACAGCGAAGCGCTGCTGATTTTACCGCGCCTGGCTGAGGCGCTCGATGTGGCTGAGCCAAAGGTGCTCATTTTACGCGGCGAAGGCGGGCGCGAGCATATTACCGAGACGCTTCGTCGCCGTGGCGCTCAAGTGGACAGCCTCGAGTTGTATCGGCGCTGCTTACCCGACTATCCCCAAGGGGCCCTGGCTAAAACCCTTCGTTCGGAACGGCTGAATGCCATGGTGGTCAGCAGTGGGCAGGGTTTGCAGTCGTTGCACGAGCTGGCGGGATCCGACTGGCCCGCGTTGCGTGAACTACCCTTGTTCGTACCCAGCCCTCGTGTGGCCGAGATGGCCGCGACCTTGGGCGCCAAAACAATAGTGGACTGCCGCGGTGCCGGAACCGCGGCTTTGCTGGCGGCGCTACGGGGTAATCCCGCACCCGCCTCCTGATGCAAAGGATGGAAACGTGAGCGAAGTAGATTCGGATAAGGCAGCACAGCAACCTACGGGCAACGATCCCGTCACGCCACAAAAACCCGTCAAGAAAGAGCCCTCGAAGGAATCGAAAGAGCCGCCGAAGACTCCACCGCCCGGAACGTCGCCTGCAGCCGCCTCCGATTCGCGTGGTGGCGGCAAGGCGCTGGCTGGCCTCGCTCTGCTGGTCGGCCTGGCGGGTCTCGCGGCCGGCGGTTACAGCGTCTGGCAGACCCAGCAGCTGGCCGAGCAAGAGCGTCAGCAAGTCGATGCTGCTCAGGCGACGCGCGAGCAGGCACGTCAGCTGGACCAGCGCAGTCAGCAACTTACTAGCCGTCTCGCCCGACTGGAGCAGCTGCCGTCGGCGGAACAGCTGGAAGACCGCCGCCGCCTGCTTTCGGAGCTGCAAAGCGATCAGCAGCGCCTCTCGGGACGGGTCGAGCAGGTGCTCGGCGCCAGTCGTGAGCAATGGCGGTTGGCTGAGGCCGAGCACCTGTTGCGTATGGCGATGTTGCGCTTGTCGGCCATGCAGGACGTGAACAGCGCCGAGTCGCTGATCGCCGAGGCCGACCTGATCCTGCGCAAGCAGGACGATCCCGGTGCCTACGGCGCACGGCAGAAACTGCTTGAGGGGCTCGAGGCGTTGCGCAGCTTGCCGGAGCTAGACCGCACCGGGCTGTTTCTGCAACTGGGCGCTTTGCGAGGACAGGCCAATCAGCTCAGCGGTCTGGCGCCGGAGTTCGAAAACGGGCCGAGCCAGTCCGCGGCGCAGGGTGATAGCCGCTGGCGGCAATGGCTGGACGAGCTGACGCGCTACGTCCGAATCGATTTCAATGCGGGTACTGATGTCAAACCGCTACTCGCTGGCCAGAGCCTGGCACAGGTGCGGCTGGCTCTGTCGCTGGCTATCGAGCAGGCGCAGTGGGCTGTGCTCAATGGCAACGAGGAAGTCTATCGGCAGTCGCTGGATCAGGCTGCTCGCTTGATCGAAGACCATTTCAGCGAGGAGAACGGCCAGAGTCGCGGCCTACGAGATCGCATCGAGCAGCTTGCCAAGCGGCAGGTCTCGGTCACTCTGCCGGACCTGGCGCCTGCCTTGCAGACTCTCCAGGCCTATGTGCAAAAGCGCGAATCCGCCGAAAATAGTGAGCCTGCCAGTCGCGACGAACGCGACGAATCAGCTGGCGAGGCCGCGCAACCGGCTGAAGCCGAGCAGACGGCTGAAGGGGATCTGCGCACATGAAGCGATTGGCGATTTTTGTAGTCATCCTGCTCGCGGTCGTCGGCTTCCTCGGCTGGGCCATCTATCAAGATTCCGGCTACGTCCTGATCAGTTACGACCGCTTTCGCTACGAATCGAGCTTTTGGATTTTTCTCGGCCTGATCGCCTGTCTCTGGCTGTTGGCCACGGTGCTTCACTGGCTGCTCGGGTTGCTTCATGCGTCCGGCACGCTAGTCAATCCCTGGTCGAGGCGCCACCGCGCGCGGCGTGTCGCCAAGGCTTCGCGTTCGGGCCTGCGGGAGCTGGCCGAAGGGCAGTGGAGCCACGCGCTTGGCCATTTGCGTGTCGCGGCCGAACATGATCGCTTGCCGCTGGTGCATTACCTCGGTGCCGCCCGTGCCGCGAGCGAGCTCGGCGAGCATGAACAGAGTGACGAGTTGCTGCGCCAGGCTCGCGAGCGTGAACCCGAGGCCGGGCTGGCCGTCGGTCTGACGCAGGCCCAGCTGCAGATCGCACGGGGCCAGTACAGCGAGGCGCGGGAATCCCTGACGCTGCTGCACAACGAACACCCGCGTCACCCCTATGTGCTGACTCTGCTGCAGCAGCTCTACGTACAGCTGCAGGACTGGCCCGCGCTGTGCCGGCTGCTACCGGAGCTGCGCAAGCATCGTGTGCTGACACCGGCACGCTTGGACGAGCTGGAACTGCTGGCCTGGACTGCTGCCTTGGAACAGGCCGGTCAAGCGCAGACTGAAACACCGGAGGATGCGCAGCAGGCGCTGAATCAGCGCTGGCAAGCCGTGCCGAGCAAGCTGCGTAACGAGCCGCTGCTGGTGCGGGCCTATGCCGACGGCTTGAGCCGGTCGGGCGCGGAAGAGAAAGCGGAAGAGGTGCTCCATGCAGCGCTCAAGCGCCAGTTCGACGATCGTCTGGTCGAACGCTATGGTCGCGTCCGCGGGCGAGAGCCGGCGCGCCAGTTGGCCCATGCGGAGGGTTGGTTGAAGGGGCACCCGGAAAATGCCGAACTGCTGCTCGCGCTGGGTCGCCTGAGTCTGCGTAACGAGTTCTGGGGCAAGGCGCGTGATTATCTGGAAGCGAGCCTGCGCCTGGATCATCGTGCCGAGACCTGCGCCGAATTGGCCCGTCTGCTCGCGCAGCTTGGCGACAAGGAGCGCAGTAACCGGCTGTTCCAGGAGGGGCTCGGGCTCCTCGATCAACCCGGCGCCAATCGGTTGCAGGTGATCAGCAACGGCTAGCGACCTGCGGGGCGCGGGGCGGACAGCCGTCTGGCGCCCCGCGTCGATTTTCCGTATGGCTTGCAGCCCGCCGCGTGCAGCACTACCGTAGCGAACTTTTCCTGTCTGCGGAGTCACCATGAACCTGGCCAGCCCACGTTCGCTGTTTCTTCTGGCTTTCATCGGCTGTGCGCTGATGATGATCGCTGCGCTGTATCTCGAGCATGTGGTGGGGTTGGCGCCATGTCCCCTGTGCATCGTTCAGCGGATCTGCGTGATCGCCTTCGGTCTGGTCTGCCTGATCGCTGCGCTTCACGGGCCACGCAAGACCGGCCGCCGCGCTTATTCGGTATTGGCGCTGCTGTTCGCTGTTGCAGGCGGTGCCACGGCGATACGCCAGATCTGGCTGCAGAACATGCCGGCCGATCAGTTGCCGAGCTGCCTGCCTAGCCTCGACTACATGATGGATGCGCTGCCGTTTCAGGAAATTGCCCGGTTGGTACTCCACGGTACGGCCGAGTGCGCCGAAGTCAGCTGGACGCTGCTGGGCATGAGCATCCCGGAATGGACCTTGTTGGCATTCATTGCGATGGCTCTGTTCTGTTTCTGGCAACTGCTGCGGCGCGATTGAGACATTTTGTCGGGTCGGGCGAATGATCGCTGCGCTTGGCGGTCAATGGACCAGAGCGAAGCGATCTGCTCCTGCCGCTGGCTGGATGAAATTCATTCCTGCTGCTTGATGCTTCGGTCGCCGCAGCTTAGTCTGCTCTGGCAGCGTCGGTTTCCTGCCAATATCGCTGCCACTCACCCAAGGCCGATATCCCAAGACAAAAAACCGTCTCGGAAGGCGCAACAGGCATCATCGATTAGGGAAGTGAGGTCATCATGCTCGAGAGCTGTCGGAACGCCCAGGAACGCTGGGGAGGTGTACACCTGCTGATCGACCGCTGGCTGCAAGAACGCCATGCCTTGATCAACGCATTCGATGGACTGCATGTCAGCGACGCGGCCACGGCAAGTCGCCCCGCCTTGCAGAAATTCTGCGAAATCCTGCTCGACTATGTGTCGGCTGGGCATTTCGAAATCTACGAGCAGCTGCTCAATGAAGCCGAAGCGTTCGGTGACAGGCGCGGCCTCGACCTGGCCCGCCAGATATACCCGCGCATCGAAGCCATCACCGAAGTGGCGGTGGCCTTCAATGATCGTTGCGATAACGGCGACTGCCTGAACAGCCCGGGCCTGCCGGACGAGTTGAAGCGACTGGGGCAGCTATTGCATGAGCGCTTCGAACTCGAGGATTGCCTCATCGAAGTGCTGCACACCGCGCATAAGCAGGCAGCTGCGACGGCCTGATCCGCGATCAGGATGAGTGGAGCCGCCATGCTGTGGCATGGCGGTCTGTTAGTGGATTTCTGGGAACGTCAATCCGACTGACCCATCCCGTCAGGAGGCGTCTTCATGCCCGCAAAGAAGGACTCGGTCACCACCCCGCTGCATCTGCTGCAGCAGTTGTCGCACAGCTTGGTGGTGCATTTGCAAAAGGCTTGCAGCGAGGCGCAAAAGGACGCAGAGGTTCTGCTGGCCAAACTTGGAAAAACAGCGCGGCAAGACGCAGGAAAAGGTCGTCAAGGCGCGCGCCAAGCTTGAAGAAGCCGGTGGCGCCGGGAAATCGAAGGCTCAAACCAAGGCCCGCGCCAAGCTGGCCGAGCTGGACGAAATGCTCGCTGTGCTGCAGGCGCGGCAGAGTGAAACGCTGAATTACCTCTCTGAGTTGAAGCGTGATGCGGAGCAGAGCCTGAAGCTCGCCCAAGGCATCACGCAGGTCGAAAACGCTGCGGGTCAGGCCCTGGCGTCACGCGGCAAGCCTGCTGGCCCGCGTGTCGCGGCTCGAAGCAAGACTTCTTCCGGTAGATCGGCACCTGCGGCGGCCACGCCTGCAGCTAGCAAGCCGGCAACAGGCAGGGCTTCCA
This sequence comes from Pseudomonas sp. SST3, assembly GCF_003325755.1. The sequence goes on from NZ_QORI02000034.1 coordinate 14,216, forward strand.
CCAGCACTTCGCGTTCGACCGCCAGTCGCGCCAAAGCCGCCGCTGCGAAGAACAGCGCTGCGGCGAAGCCGACCGAAGCGAAGGCGCCGGCTGCCAAGGTGCCAAGTACTTCTCGCCGCCGTCCCGCCAGTAATGCTGGCAAGCCGGCTCCAGCCACAGACGCTTCGGTTGCCAAGCCCGCGCCGGCGAAGAAGCCGGTAGCCCGCAAGCCGGCGGCAGACAAACGCGAAGCCGTAGCTCAGTCTCCGGACGCAAGCTGAGACGCAGCCGCGTATCGCAGTGTGTTCAGGGATATCTGCGGCTCGTCGCTGAGGTCGGCGCAGAGCTGATCCAGCCAATCTGCCGACCCACGGCTTGCCGGCCAATGCTCCGCTACTGACTGCAAACGAAGCAGCTGGATCTGCTCGGCCTCGAGCTCCAGCTGCTTGATCCGACCTCGTAGGCTCGCCAGATCGCTGTCCCGATTCGCTTGCTCACGCCAGCTTTGGCGAAGGCCCCGCAGCGGGGCGACCACTTGGGTTCGCCAGTCGTCACTGACGGCCTTTAGCTGCTCGAGTCGTGCGCCATCACAGGCGATGCGGCGGCATTCCAGCCAGGCGCCAGCCAGCAGCAGACAAACGTCCGCGCCGGCCGCTTGCAGTTCGAGGCAGGCGACTTCCACGCCGGGCTGGGCGTAGCAGGCAAGAGCAAAGCTCCAGAGATCGTCACGCTTCATAGGGTCGGTTATTTTTTATAAGCAGCCGGATGGATTTCCGGGCGACCTGATAAACTCCGCCGCCATTATGATCCGACTTCAGAATCTGACTCTACAGCGCGGCCCCCAGCGTCTGCTGGAAGGCGCCGAGCTGACCCTGCACCCCGGCCAGAAGGTCGGACTGGTTGGCGCCAATGGTGCCGGCAAGTCCAGCCTGTTTGCGTTGCTGCGCGGCGGATTCACACCCGATGGCGGCGATTGCCAGTTGCCACCGGACTGGCGCATCGCCCACATGCGTCAGGAGGTCGATACGCTCGAGCGCCTGGCCGTCGACTATGTCCTCGATGGCGACACCGAGCTGCGTCGTGTTCAAGGCGCACTCGCCGTTGCCGAGGCTGCTCATGACGGTACCGCTCTGGCGCGTCTGCATACCGAACTGGACAACGCCGACGGTTACACCGCCGATGCCCGAGCGCGCAAACTGCTCGCAGGCCTGGGCTTTGCCAACGAACAGATGGATCTTCCGGTCAGCAGCTTTTCTGGCGGCTGGCGAATGCGCCTGAACCTGGCCCAGGCGCTCATGTGTCCGTCCGACCTGTTGCTGCTCGACGAACCCACCAACCACCTCGATCTGGATGCCATTCTCTGGCTGGAAGCCTGGCTCAAGAGCTATCCGGGCACGCTGATGCTTATCTCTCACGACCGCGATTTCCTCGACGAGGTGGTTGGTAACGTGGTGCACGTCGAACAGCGCAAGCTCACGCTCTATCGCGGCGGTTATTCGGCCTTCGAACGGGCACGCGCCGAGCGCCTGGCGCAGCAGCAGCAAGCGTTCGAGAAGCAACAGGCGCAGCGCGAGCACATGGAAGATTTCATTCGGCGCTTCAAAGCCAAGGCGAGCAAAGCGCGCCAGGCGCAGAGCCGGATCAAGGCATTGGAAAAGCTCGAGGAGCTGGCGCCGGCGCATATTGATTCGCCGTTCGACTTCGTTTTCCGAGAAGCCGACAAAGTCTCCAATCCGCTGCTTGATCTGGCTGAAGGGCGTCTTGGCTACGGCGACAAGCAGGTGCTGGACAAGGTCAAGCTGCAGCTGGTGCCCGGCGCACGGATCGGTCTGCTCGGTCCCAACGGTGCGGGCAAGTCGACGCTGATCAAGACGCTGGCGAACGAACTGCAGCCATTGGGTGGCCGTCTGCAGCGTGGCGAGAATCTGGTGATCGGCTATTTCGCCCAGCATCAGCTCGACGCCCTGGACGCCAAGGCCAGCCCGCTGTTGCACTTGCAGCGCATTGCACCGGGCGAGCGTGAGCAGGTCCTGCGCGATTTTCTGGGTGGTTTCGATTTTCGCGGCAATCGCTGCGACGAGCCTGTCCTCAATTTCTCCGGCGGTGAAAAGGCGCGGCTGGCATTGGCACTGGTCGCCTGGGGCAAGCCCAACCTGCTGCTGCTCGACGAACCGACCAACCACTTGGATCTGGAGATGCGCCTGGCTCTGACGCTGGCGCTACAGGATTTCGAGGGTGCGGTGTTGGTGGTGTCACACGATCGCCATCTACTTAAGAGCACGACCGACGAGTTTCTGTTGGTGGCGGAAGGGCGGGTCGTCACCTTCGACGGAGACCTCGAAGATTACGCGCGATGGCTGGCAGATTTCCGCGCCCGCCAGCAGCCGGTGAGCGCAACCGAGCCATCCGGCGACAAGACCGACAAACGCGCCTTGCGTCAAGCGGCTGCTGCTTTGCGGCAGCAGTTGGCGCCGCTCAAGCGCCAGGCGGACAAGTTCGAACAGGATCTGGTCGGTGTTCATGACAAGCTGGCCGTGCTGGAGCAGCGACTCGGTGATACCGCACTCTATGAGGTGGCGCGCAAGGATGAGTTGCGTGGGCTGCTGGCCGAGCAAGCGGAACTGAAAGTGCGCGAGGGCGAGCTGGAGGCGGCCTGGCTGGAAGCTCTGGAAGCCCTGGAAAACCTGCAAGGGCAGCTTGAGGGCAGCGCATGAACGAGTCACTGCTGCTACTGGTCCAGCAGTGGCGCGACCCGCTATTGCTCGGGCTGCAGGTCATCCTGATCCTGTTTGTCGCCTACCTGTTGCAACGGCTGGTGGCGCGCGGGCTGGAACGGCTGGGCAGGCGTTATCCGTTACCGCCTGAACTGCTGCTGCCGCTGCGGGGCGGTATTCGCTGGTTCATTCTGGGCGGTGCGCTGATCATGGTGCTCGAGCGCTTCGGGGTTTCGGCAACCGTTCTCTGGACCGCCTTCTCCGGGTTTGTTGCGGTCGCCGCCGTCGCCTTTTTTGCGATCTGGAGCGTGCTGTCCAACCTGCTTTGCGCCGTGCTCATCATGACGGTGGGACCTTTTCGGCTGGGCGATTTGGTGGAGCTGGTGGAGAGCTTCGACAAGCCCATCGTCAAGGGTCGAGTGATCGATATCAACCTGCTCTACACCACGCTGGAGGAAATCTCCGAAAGCGGAACTGGTGCGATCGTTCAGGTGCCAAATAGCTTGTTCTTTCAGAAGGTCGTGCGCCGCTGGCGCGGGACTGACATCCAACCTTCCAATCACAGCACACACGAGTAGCATTCATGGAATGGCTTAGCAGCCCGGAAATCTGGGTAGCGTTTCTGACGCTGACCGCCTTGGAAATCGTCCTTGGTATCGACAACATCATCTTCATATCCATTCTGGTCGGACGTTTACCCAAGGAGCAGCAACCCAAGGCGCGCTTCTTCGGGCTGGCCCTGGCGATGGGTACGCGGATTCTGTTGCTGTTGTCGATTGCCTGGGTAATGCGCCTGACCAATGACCTGTTTACGGTATTCGAGCAGGGCGTATCCGGGCGCGACCTGATTCTGTTCTTCGGTGGTTTGTTCCTCTTGTTCAAGAGCACCATGGAAATCTGGCACAGCGTCGAAGGCGAAGAGGGGCAGGACGGCACCACTGGCGGCGCGGTCAAGGCGGGCTTCGTCGGCATCATCCTGCAGATTGCGGTGATCGATATCGTCTTCTCGCTGGACTCGGTAATTACCGCAGTGGGCCTGGTGGACAATGTGCAGGTGATGGTTGCAGCGATCGTCATAGCCGTTGGGGTGATGATGTTGGCGGCCGGCACCATCAGCGACTTCATCGAGAAGCATCCGACGCTGAAGATCCTCGCGTTGTCGTTCCTGATCGTGGTGGGCACGCTGCTGGTTGCCGAAGCCTTTGGTGCTCATGTGCCCAAGGGCTATGTGTACTTCGCCATGGCTTTCTCGCTAGCGGTTGAAGCGCTCAACATCCGCATGCGCAAGGCGATGAATCGCAAGCTGAAAGAGCCTGTAAAGCTCGGCAAGGATATGCCGGACTGAGGACCATAGCCGGCTGCGTCTGCTCGGCGCAGCCAATGGTATGAGGATCAACCATGACGTTCGAAACCTGGCTTGCCTTCTTTGTCGCCTGTTGGGTCATCAGCCTGTCGCCGGGCGCGGGGGCGATCGCCTCGATGTCCTGTGGCTTGCAGTACGGCTTCTGGCGCGGCTACTGGAACGCCATAGGGCTGCAGATCGCGCTGGCGCTGCAGATCGCAGTCGTGGCGGCCGGAGTAGGCGCCGTGTTGGCGACCTCTTCACTGGCCTTCAGCCTGATCAAGTGGTTTGGTGTCGCCTATCTGCTCTGGCTCGCCTTGAAGCAGTGGCGAGCGCTGCCGGAAATGCTCGACGACAGTGCCGCCCCTCGGCCGATCGGTCGGCCGCTGGTACTGGTGCTCCGCGGCTTTCTGATCAACGCCAGCAACCCGAAAGCCATCGTGTTCATACTTGCAGTGTTGCCGCAGTTCCTCGATCCGCAGGGAGACCTGGTGGTGCAGTACCTGCACATGGGGGCCACGATGGTGGCCGTGGATCTGGTCGTCATGGCGGGCTATACCGGTCTGGCGGCGAAGGTGTTGCGGTTGTTACGCACGCCGCGCCAGCAACGCTTGGTCAACCGCAGCTTCGCCGCCATGTTCGCTGGTGCGGCGGCCTTGTTGGCGACGGTGCGGCGGGCGGCTATATGACAACGGCTGAGCCTTTGCGGGTGTGGGTCGACGCCGATGCCTGCCCGAAGGCGGCGAAAGAGCAACTGATCAAGTTCGCTCTCAAGCGCAAGTTCGAAGTGCTGCTGGTGGCGGGGCAGAGTCAGATCAAGCCGGCCTTCGCCTGTGTTCGCCTGATCGTGGTGCCGAGTGGCCCGGATGCTGCGGACGATTACCTGGTCGAGCATGCCCAGCCGGGCGAACTGGTGATCTGTAGCGATGTGCCGCTGGCCGACCGTCTGGTCAAGAAGGGCGTGGCTGCGCTCGATCCACGAGGGCGAGAATTCGATGAGCGCAACATGGGCGATCGTCTGGCAGTACGGAATCTATTCACAGATCTGCGTGAGCAGGGGCAGGTCGGAGGTGGTCAGGCTGCTTATGGCGAGCGTGATCGCCAGGCGTTTGCCAATGCGCTGGATCGCTTGCTGACCCAACTGACGCGAGCCAGGGCTCGCTAGCCGATACCATTCGGCGCTTTCTTCGCTTCCGGCTTGTACGGATCAGCCGCAAAGATAAGTACCTGTCCCTACCGCTACTAGCACACCGTCCTCGTTATGCAGCTCGGAGCGAACCACTGCTACCTTGTTGCCGGAGCGCAACAGCGTCCCGCTGGCGCTAAAGCGCTTGCCACGCCCGGGACGCAGGTAGTCGATGCGCAGATCGATGGTGCCGAGACGTGAGAGGCGCAAGGCGCGCTCTTCAGTGGTCAGATGCTGGTGCTTTTCGAAGGCGCCAATGAGCGCCATGGCACCGCCAACAACATCGAGCAGCGACGCAATCACGCCCCCGTGCAGAATGCCGTGGAAGAAATTGCCGACCAGTTCGGGCTTCATCGGCAAATGCATCACGACCCGCTCGCGGGACACTTCATCCAGCTCGATACCCAGGTATTCGTTGAAAGGAATGCGGGTGAAGAGCTGGCGCACGGCTTGTTGTTGTTCTTCGATGGTGTCTATCTTGTGCTGGGGCATGGGTGCGGCTTCCTGGCAGATCGCCCAAAGCTGCCGGAGCGAGCGGCGATTGACCAGTGGCGCGGCCGGAGCGCCGGTACGATTGGCCGTATAGCCCCCAGGCTGAACGAAAAATCCCGAGCCTGGGCTCGGGATGCGGGGGCATGCTCGGCGAGCGGTTATTTGTTGGTGAGTTCCAGTACTCGATCGACCAGCTTGTAGATACCCGATGCTGCTTCGCTGATTGATTGCGCGAGCATATAGGCGGGGGTCGTGACCAGTTTGTGTCGCGGATCTTCGACAATGTCCGTGACCTCGCATGGCTGATGCTCAACGCCCATTTCCCTCGACGCGGCCGCGGCAGGATCATCATCGTGGCCCAGCGTGCAGATCACGCCGGGTCCGAATATCCGCGCCGCCATGGTCGGGGCAATGCACATCATCCCGATCGGCTTGCCTGCCTTGGCGAACGCCTGCGCAACGGACAGCACGTCTGGAAGGATCGTGCAGCCAGCGCCCTGGCTGGCAAAATCGGAGAGATTCTTCGCTGCACCGAACCCGCCGGGCATGATCAGCGCATCGAACTCCGTGGCATTCGCTTCGCGCAGATCCTTGATCTCGCCTCGCGCCAGGCGTGCGGACTCGGTCAGCACGTTGCGACTCTCCGGCATTTCCTTGCCGGTCAGGTGGTTGATTACATGCATCTGCTCGATATTCGGTGCGAAGCACTGAACCGTGGCGCCACGCTGATCCAGTCGCAGCAGGGTGATCACGCTTTCGTAGATTTCCGAGCCGTCGTAAACGCCACAGCCGGAAAGAATTACGGCGACTTTTCTGTTCATTAGGGTTACTCCTGGTCAGGTTCAACGGCCCGGCAAGCGAGCTGGGCGAAGTGATCGATGCTAATCCTTGGCGCTCTTCTAAGTAAGCCCGTATATGGTCGTTAGATGGCCCATAGTGACGGGTGTTCAGTCCCGCAATCGGCTATGCATCAGGTCTAACCCGGGAGATTGCTTGATCAAAGCACTGGCAGTGCCTGCCGTGGCTGGCGACAATGAAGCCACTTCGGTGGTCGACGCGGATGGCTTTGTCATCAGGCAGTCATAAAGTCGGCTTATAAACGTCATATTCGCCCGTCTTGCGGGCCAGGAGTTCGCTGTGAGTTTCGTTCCCGCCAATCGACTGTTTCCCGCTACGCGTCTGCGTCGGAATCGCCGGGACGATTTTTCCCGCCGGCTGGTTCGCGAGCATGTACTGAGCGTGGACGACCTGATCCTGCCTGTGTTCGTCCTCGATGGCGAGAACCGCCGCGAGCAAGTGCCATCCATGCCGGGCGTGGAGCGGTTGTCCATCGATCTGTTGCTGCAGGAAGCAGAAGAGCTTGTAGCGCTGGGCATTCCGGCGCTGGCGCTGTTCCCGGTGACGCCGCTGGAAAAGAAGTCGCTGGACGCCGCTGAAGCCTGGAATCCGGACGGCATCGCCCAGCGTGCCACGCGTGCATTGCGTGAGCGCTTCCCGGAGCTGGGCATCATTACCGACGTGGCGCTCGATCCCTTCACCACTCATGGCCAGGACGGCATTCTGGACGAACAGGGCTATGTGCAAAACGACGTAACCGTCGATGCGCTGGTTCGCCAGGCCCTGTCCCATGCCGAGGCTGGTGCTCAGGTCGTGGCGCCTTCAGACATGATGGATGGGCGTATCCAGGCGATCCGCGAGGCGCTTGAAGTGGCCGACCACCACAACGTGCGCATCATGGCTTATTCCGCCAAGTACGCCAGCGCCTACTACGGCCCCTTCCGTGATGCGGTGGGTTCGGCCGGAAACCTGGGCAAGGGCAGCAAGAACACCTATCAGATGGACCCGGCCAACAGCAACGAGGCGCTGCACGAAGTGGGTGCCGATCTCGCCGAAGGCGCAGACATGGTCATGGTCAAGCCTGGAATGCCCTATCTCGATATTCTCTGGCGGGTAAAAGATGCCTTTCGCGCGCCGACCTTCGTCTATCAGGTCAGCGGTGAATATGCGATGCACATGGCCGCCATCCAGAATGGCTGGTTGAGCGAGGCAGTAATCCTTGAATCGCTGACCGCCTTCAAGCGCGCGGGTGCGGATGGCATTCTGACCTACTTCGCCAAACAGGCCGCTCAACAATTAAAACAGGGCCAGTGAGCCCCGCCGAGGCAGATCGATGACCAACCAGGGACTCAGCGAAAGCGAATTGCAGCGTGTAACCAGCGAAGCACAACCTCTCGAGGAGTTGGCTCCGCCAGCGCCTGAGGTGGAGAAGCCAGAGGACGCGCCAGCGCCGCCGCAACCTGTGCCGAACCTGGACGACAACAGCCTGTATATCCACCGCGAGTTGTCGCAGCTGCAGTTCAACATCCGCGTGCTGGAGCAGGCGCTGGACGAGTCTTATCCGATGTTGGAGCGGTTGAAGTTTCTGTTGATCTTCTCCAGCAACCTGGATGAATTCTTCGAAATCCGCGTTGCCGGTCTGAAAAAACAGGTCACCTTCGCTCGCGAACAGGCAGGTGCCGATGGCCTGCAGCCCCATCAGGCATTGGCGCGGATTTCCGAGCTGGTCCACGAGCAGGTCAGCCGGCAATATTCGATCCTCAATGAAGTCCTGCTGCCCGAGCTGGCCAAGCATCAGGTGCGGTTCATTCGTCGCCGTCACTGGACGACCAAGATCAAAGCCTGGGTGCGTCGTTATTTTCGCGACGAGATCGCGCCGATCATCACCCCGATCGGTCTGGACCCGACCCATCCCTTCCCCTTGCTGGTGAACAAGAGCCTCAACTTCATTGTCGAGTTGGAAGGCATCGACGCCTTTGGTCGCGATTCGGGGTTGGCGATCATTCCGGCGCCACGACTGCTGCCTCGGGTGATCCGCATTCCCGAAGAGGTTGGCGGCGCTGGTGCCAACTACGTGTTCCTGTCGTCGATGATTCACGCGCACGCGGACGACCTGTTTCATGGCATGAAGGTTAAGGGCTGTTACCAGTTCCGCTTGACGCGCAACGCCGACCTGTCGGTGGATACCGAAGATGTCGAAGATCTGGCCCGGGCGCTTCGCGGCGAGCTGATCTCCCGGCGTTATGGCGATGCGGTGCGGCTGGAGGTGGTCGATACCTGTCCGACGCACCTGGCCGATTTTCTGCTCAAGCAATTCAGTCTGAGCGAGAGCGAACTCTATCGGGTCAACGGGCCGGTCAACCTGACCCGACTGTTCGGTATCACTGGGCTCGATAGCCATCCGGAATTGCAGTACACGCCATTCACTCCGGCAATCCCAAAATTGCTGCAGAACAGCGAGAACATTTTCACCGTTGTCGGCAAGCAGGACATTCTGCTGCTGCATCCCTACGAATCGTTCACGCCCGTGGTCGACCTTCTGCGAGAGGCTGCCAAGGATCCCTGCGTGCTGGCCGTCAAACAGACGCTGTATCGCTCCGGTGCCAATTCGGAAATCGTCGATGCGCTGGTGGAAGCGGCGCGTAACGGCAAGGAAGTTACGGCAGTCATTGAGCTGCGCGCGCGCTTCGATGAAGAATCCAACCTGCAGTTGGCCAGCCGGCTGCAGCAGGCCGGTGCAGTGGTGATCTACGGCGTGGTTGGCTACAAGACCCACGCCAAGATGATGCTGATTCTACGCCGTGAAAATGGTGAGCTGCGGCGCTACGCTCATCTGGGGACCGGCAATTACCACGCTGGCAACGCTCGCCTGTATACCGATTACAGCCTGTTGACGTCAGACGATGCGCTCTGTGAGGACGTCTCCAAACTGTTCAGTCAGTTGATCGGGATGGGCAAGACCATGCGCATGAAGAAGCTTCTGCATGCGCCGTTCACTCTGAAGAAAGCGCTGCTCGACATGATCGCTCAGGAGACTCTTCACGCCAGCGAAGGCAAGCCGGCGCATATCATTCTCAAGGTCAATTCGCTGACCGATGCGAAGATGATTCGAGCTCTGTACAAGGCCAGTCAAACCGGGGTGCGGATCGAT
>NZ_QORI02000035.1 GCF_003325755.1 Pseudomonas sp. SST3
CTGCGCCATGTCCTTGTCGCCGGTGGAGATGATCACGTCGCGTCCCAGCGCCGCACACTGGCGCGCCAGTGTTCCAATCACGTCGTCGGCCTCGACGCCGTCAACGCACAGCAGCGGCATGCCCAGCGCACGCACACTGGCATGCAATGGCTCGACCTGGCTGCGCAGGTCATCCGGCATCGGCGGGCGGTGGGATTTGTACTCGTCGAACAGCGTGTCGCGGAAGGTCGGCCCCTTGGCGTCGAAAACCACCGCGAAAGGGCTGTCCGGATACTGTCGGCGCAGCGCCAGCAGCATGTTCAGCACGCCCTTCACCGCCCCGGTGGGCTTGCCGGTGGATGTGGTCAGCGGAGGCAACGCGTGAAAGGCGCGATAGAGGTAGGACGAACCGTCCACCAGAACGAGGGGCGTTTGGCTCATGAGCAGGATCAACCTTTTCGGCGGGCCCGCAGCTAGAATGCACCGGACCACTTGACGACAAAGGGACAAGGTTATCATGCGTGTGATCAAATCTCTGATGCTGGCCAGCCTGTTGGCGCTCGTGCCGCTGACCGCTTTTACCCAGGAGTCGGTCGAGGGCGAGCCCGACGTCACCATTCGCCAAGAAGGTGAGCGGACCGTTGAGGAATACCGGGTCAACGGCTTCCTCTATGCTGTGAAAATCACCCCCAAGACCGGCAAGCCGTACTTTCTGGTACGCGCCGATGGCGATAGCAACTTCATCCGCGCCGACAAGCCGGACATGCTGATCCCGGCGTGGGAAATTTTTAGCTGGTAACGAAGCGACGACGTTAACGGAAGGCCACTCATGTCGGTATTCACCCCGCTGCAACGCGAAGAACTGGAAGCCTTTTTGGCGCCTTATCAACTGGGGCGCCTGCGCGACTTTCAGGGCATCGCTGCAGGCAGCGAGAACAGCAACTTCTTCGTCAGCATGGAACGGGGCGAGTATGTCCTGACCCTGGTCGAACGGGGTCCGACACAGGACCTGCCGTTCTTCATCGAGCTGCTCGACGTACTGCACAGCGCGCGCCTGCCGGTGCCTTACGCATTGCGTACCGCACGCGGCGAAGCGCTGCGCGACCTGGCGGAGAAACCGGCAATGCTCCAGCCGCGGTTGCCAGGCAAGCACATCGCCGTGCCGAATACGCATCACTGCGCCGAAGTGGGGCGGTTATTGGCGCGACTGCACCTGGCGACCCGCGAGCAGGTCATCGAACGCCGCAGCGACCGCGGCCTGGACTGGATGCAGGAAGAAGGCCCCAGTCTCGCCATGGCGCTGCCCGAGGACCAGCTGCCACTGCTGCGCAACGGCCTGGCGGAAATCGCCGAACTGAAGCCGAAGATTCTCGCCCTGCCCCGCGCCAATTTGCACGCCGACCTGTTCCGCGACAACGTGCTCTTCGAAGGCAGCCATCTGACCGGCGTGATCGATTTCTACAACGCCTGCTCCGGCCCGATGCTCTACGACATTGCCATCACAGTGAATGACTGGTGCTCACACCCCAACGGCGAGCTCGATGAGGAGCGTAGCCAGGCACTGCTGGCTGCCTACTCCAGCCTGCGCCGTTTCACTCCGGCCGAAGCCGAGTTGTGGAAACCGATGCTGCGCGTGGCCTGCATACGATTCTGGCTTTCGCGCCTGATCGCCGCGCAAAACTTCGCAGGCCAACCCGTGCTGATCAAGGACCCGGACGAGTTTCGCCGCCTGCTCGCTGCTCGTCAGCAGTGTCATAGCGCTTTGCCGTTCGCGCTCTGAGCCCATAAGGCCGAAAGCGCCCGGCAGTTCGCAAAAACGGCGACGCAACGAGCGCCGTCCTTGCTGCAGAAACGTCTTTACGCCAGAGTTCGTCCCCGTCGCACAACGTCCGTGACGCAGGCGCGCCGCCCAGTTTCGCCCATCGAAAGGACTCGATGCATGCTATCCATCTATCAGCTCAAACCTCGCTTCCAGAACTTGCTGCGCCCGCTCGTACGGCGGCTCCACACCAGCCGTGTAACAGCCAACCAGGTGACCCTCACGGCGCTTGTTCTGTCGGTCCTGGTTGCCGCCGTCGTCGCCTGGCAGCCCGAACAGCGCTGGGTTTTTCTGCTCGTTCCGCTGTGGATGCTGCTGCGCATGGCATTCAATGCCATCGACGGAATGCTCGCCCGCGAGTTCGGCCAGCAATCCAGGCTCGGCGCGTATCTCAACGAACTCAGCGATGTCGCGGCGGATAGCGCCCTGTATCTCCCCTTCGCCTTGGTCGCTGGCGTTTGGCCAGCGGTCGTTATCGCCGTGGTGCTGCTGGCGGCGATCAGCGAATACGCCGGTGTCCTCGGACTGATGGTCGGCGCCTCTCGTCGCTATGACGGCCCAATGGGCAAGAGCGACCGTGCTTTCGCCTTCGGCGTGATCGCTACGGGTATCAGCTGCGGACTGCTGTCCGCTGTGTGGATCAACGCGCTCCTGCTGGTTATCGCTGCCCTTTCACTACTCACGCTGGTCAACCGTGTACAGCGGGGCCTGAAGGAAGGCCAGGCAACGCGCCAGTTATAGACGATCCAGACGCGAACGGACCGTCTCTTGCAGACGCTCCACCCATACCGCTGAAGGCCTGGGATGGCCTGAGGACCCAACAATGCTCGGACACTTGTCTGCCTTTTTTATAACATCCAGCGCACGGATGCTCACTGGCGCACGCAGCCTCTGGCTTGGCTGTGCACCGCAAAAAACCAAACGCATCTACTTTGCCAACCACAGCAGCCACGGCGACTTCGTGCTGCTCTGGGCCTCGCTGCCGCCGGAACTACGGGCCAGTACCAGACCCGTCGCTGGCGCTGATTACTGGCTGAGCAGCCCGGTGCGACGCTTCGTCATCAACCGTGTCTTTCGCGGCGTGCTGGTCGATCGCGAGCGCAGCGACCCGTCCTGCAACCCGCTGCAGCCCATGCTCGATGCGCTGGATGAAGGCCATTCGCTGATCCTGTTTCCCGAAGGCACGCGCAACCTCGAAGACGGTCTGCTGCCGTTCAAGGGCGGACTCTATCGGTTGGGATTGGCGAGACCTGACGTCGAGCTGGTACCGGTATGGATCGCCAACCTTAACCGCGTCATGCCCAAGGGTCGCGCGCTGCCATTGCCGTTGCTGTGTACGGTCGGTTTCGGCACGCCGCTGAGTATCAACGAACAGGAAGGCAAGGACGCCTTCCTGGAGCGCGCCCGCAAAGCGCTGCTGGCACTGGCACCGGAGGAAGCCTGACATGGATCGCAATACGATAATGCTGTTCGCCGGCATCGGCGCCCTGCTCGCCCTGGCTTCACTGATTGGTTTCGTACTCAAACGCCGCAGCGGCGGGCGAGACAACCCGGTAATCGACAACCTCAACGCGCGGATCAACGCCTGGTGGGTGATGGTTGCGGTGATTGGCATCGCCTTCTGGCTCGGCCACACCGCAGTGGTCATCCTGTTCTACCTGGTCTCGTTCTTTGCCCTGCGCGAGTTCATGACTCTGGCACCTACCCGGCGCAGCGATTATCCCGCCCTGGCGGCGGCGTTCTATTTCGTGCTGCCAATGCAGTATCTGCTGGTCGGGATCGGCTGGTACGGCCTGTTCGCAATCTTCATTCCGGTATACATCTTCTTGCTGCTACCTATACTTGCCTCGCTGGGTGGCGATACCACGCGTTACCTTGAGCGAGCCTCGAAGGTGCAGTGGGGGTTGATGATCGCGGTATTCTGCGTGTCCCATGTTCCCGCGCTGCTGACGCTGGAAATCCCCGATTTCGAAGGGCGCAACCTGCTGCTGATCGCCTGGCTGGTGATCGTCGTACAGCTCTCCGACGTGCTGCAGTACGTCTGCGGCAAACTGGCTGGCAAACGCAAGATCGCACCCAGGCTGTCGCCGTCGAAAACCATCGAAGGTTTCGTTGGCGGCGTTGCGCTGGCGACATTGATCGGCGCGGCGTTGTTCTGGATCACGCCCTTCAGCTTCTGGCAGGCGGCACTGATCGCGCTGATGGTGAACCTGCTTGGCTTCTTCGGCGGGCTCGTCATGTCGGCGATCAAGCGTGATCGTGGGGTAAAGGATTGGGGACACATGATAGAAGGGCATGGCGGCATGCTCGACCGGCTCGACTCGGTGTGCTTCGCCGCGCCTATCTTCTTCCATACGGTGCGCTATTGGTGGGCATGAGCCGCAGCGTTTCGCCGCCACGGATGAAATCGACCAAGGCAACGCAGTCCATCCGTGCCGATCGTTGTCGAATCATGCAGTGGCGAGGCGCGCCGATGCATACTCACCCGTAGTAACCCCACCGATGACAGAACGTGCGGAACCTTTTTCGTGTCCTCGCCGTCAAGTAAACCCCGCCATACTCGTCGCTGCGGCTGGGCTCGGTGAAATTCAGGGAACAGAACGAATGACCTCACGCTATGTAATCAATGCCTCGGTAAGTCCCAAAGGAAGCCTGGAAACCCTGTCCCAACGGGAAGTACAACAGTTGAGTGAAGCCAGTTCGGGCAGTACCTACACGCTGTTCCGCCAATGTGTCCTGGCGATCCTCAACACCGGCGCGCGTATCGATAACGCCAAGACCATCCTCGAGGCCTACGATGACTTCGAGGTCCGCATTCATCAGCAGGATCGCGGCGTGCGGCTGGAGCTGCTCAACGCGCCCGCCGATGCATTCGTCGATGGCGAGATGATCGCCAGCACGCGCGAAATGCTCTTCAGCGCGCTGCGCGACATCGTCTACACCGAAAGCGAACTGGGCAGCCCGCGTATCGATCTGAGCAGTTCCGCGGGTATCACCGACTACGTATTCCATCTGCTGCGCAACGCCCGCACGCTACGCCCCGGCATCGAGCCGAACATGGTGGTGTGCTGGGGCGGGCATTCGATCAGCACGGAGGAATACAAGTACAGCAAGCGGGTCGGCCATGAGCTGGGCCTGCGTAACCTGAACATCTGCACCGGCTGCGGCCCTGGGGTGATGAAAGGCCCGATGAAAGGGGCGACCATCGCCCACGCCAAGCAGCGCATCCTCGCCGGCCGCTACCTGGGGCTGACCGAGCCGGGCATCATTGCCGCCGAGGCGCCGAACCCGATCGTCAACGAGCTGGTGATCCTGCCGGATATCGAGAAGCGCCTGGAGGCCTTCGTGCGGGTCGGCCACGGCATCATCATCTTCCCCGGGGGCGTTGGCACCGCGGAAGAGTTTCTTTACCTGCTAGGCATCCTGCTGCACCCGGACAATCGCGACGTGCCCTTCCCGGTCATCCTCACCGGCCCGGAAAGCGCGGCGCCCTACCTGCAGCAATTACGCGAGTTCGTCGGCGCGACCCTTGGCGAGGAAGCCCAGCGCCTCTACAAGATCGTCATCGACGACCCCTCCGAAGTGGCCCGGCAAATGGTCGAGGGGCTGAAAGCGGTCAAGCAGTTCCGTCGCGAGCGCAACGATGCCTTCCACTTCAACTGGCTGCTGAAGATCGAGGAAGGCTTCCAGCACCCCTTCGATCCGACCCACGAGAACATGGCCAACCTGCAGCTGACTCGCGATGTGCCACCCCATCTACTGGCGGCGAATCTGCGCAGGGCGTTTTCTGGGATCGTCGCCGGCAACGTCAAAGACAAGGGCATCCGCCGCATTGAGCAGTTCGGCCGCTACGAAATCCATGGCGACACGGCAATCATGAAACCGCTGGACGAGCTGCTGCAGGCGTTTGTTCTGCAGCACCGAATGAAGCTGCCCGGCGGGCGACCCTACGTGCCCTGCTATCGCGTGGTCAGCTGAGGCTCTGGCCGGGCGGCAGAACCGCCACCCGGCCTCAGCTCATCGAGATCGCGGCCCCGGCGCCGCACGGAACACCAGCGCCAGACCCAGCAGAATCGCAGCCATGCCCAGCAGGCCGAGGCGCGACAGCTGATTGCCGAGGAACAGGTAATCCATCCCCACGGTTACCACCGGCACCAGATAGAACAGGCTGGTGACGTTGACCAGATTGCCGGTCTGAATCATGCGATACAGCAACAGCTGCGCCGCCACCGAAATAACCAGCCCCAGCCAGAGCACCGGAACGATGAAGCCGGCCACGGCTTCGAGCCGGATTGGCTGAAACGGCACGAGAGCCAGGCACAGCAACAGACTCATCGCGTACTGCGTCGGCAACACCTCCACCGGGCTTTGACGGATGCGCTGCTGCAAGATCGCCCCAAACGTCATGCACAGCAGCGCACCAAGCGCGAAGAGCACTCCTGCAAGTGAGAAGCGCGCCAGCACTAGGCTCTGGAACACCACCGCGGCCAGCCCGACCAGTGCCACCAGCAAACCGACCAGGCGCAGCGGCGAGAAGCGTCGTTCGAGGAGCAGCAAGGTGAGTATTGGCTGCACGCCAAGCAGTGTCGCGATCACGCCCGGCGTCACGCCATGGTCCATGGCCTGGAAATAGCAGATCGAATAACAGCCGATCATCAACAGACCGGTAGCTGCCGTCTGCCGTCCGGTACCGGGCGCTGGCCGCCAGCGCCGACGGTACAGACCGATCAGCGCCACCGCGCCCAGGGCCAGAGCAAAGCGCACGATCAGCAGCGCGAACGGGGTGCCGTGATCGAGCCCCCAGCGGGTAAAGATGGCCGCACTGCCCCATAGCAGTACGAACAAGGCCATGACGCCGTAGGACGTCCACGACGATTTGTCGATATTCATCAGTCATCACCTGTCGACAGCGAAACAGGCTCCAGCCGGACGTCGAGCACGCGGGCGCATCGACCCATAGGGCCGGCGAGTCAAAGCTGGAGCTGCGAGGTGTGGGCGGATCAGCCCAGCGCGACCGCCTGTGGAGATGGTGGCGCGATTACCAGGACGGCAACGACAGATGGAGGAGGTGCAATCGCGCACAGCCGGTCCGCACCGGACTCGGCGGGCTTCACTGGAAACAGGCTGTGGGCAAGAGAGGACATGCGATCGGTGGCCGGACAGGCTGTCTTGATAACGATGCGCTGAAAACTAGCAGAGCCAGGCCCACCCGGCAAAGCGGGCCTGACGAACGCCACCGCAGGCGATCAGTGCAGTCGGCTCAGCCGCACTTCGAATTGCCGCAGTTCAGACAGGTGGCGCAGCCATCCATCTGCACCACGGCCTGGGTGCTGCACTTGTTACAGAGTTGCGCACCGGCCGGAAATCCTTCGCCCGGCTCGAGGGCCACCGCGCCCTGGCTGGCCTCGTAGGCGGCGCGCTTCTCAGCCAGGTACTTGAGCTGGGTTTCGTCCAGCGCATGGCCTTCGAGCATGCCGATAGCGATCAGATGGCGCTCCAGCACGCCACCGATTTCGGCGACGATGGACGGCATGTAGACGCCACCCTTTTTCAGGTAGCCGCCGCGCGGGTCGAATACCGCTTTCAGCTCCTCGACCAGGAAGGTGCAGTCGCCGCCCTTGCGGAACACCGCCGACATGATGCGGGTGAGCGCAACGATCCACTGAAAGTGGTCCATGTTCTTCGAATTGATGAATATCTCGAATGGCCTGCGCTGCTCGTGCGGTGTGCCCGCGTTGAGCACGACATCATTGACGGTGACGTAAAGCGCGTGCTCGAACAGCGGCGACTTGATCTTGTAGGTCATGCCGACCAGTGTTTCCGGTCGCTGCAGGCTTTCATCCATCTCTACCACGGTGGTGACCTTGCTGGTGCTGCTCTCGGGCGTCACGGCAGGGCGTTCGAGGGTCTCGTCGACAACCTTGAAACCCTTGATGCGTTGGGTAATCTTGACGGTCATTACAGATTCTCCGTCCGGGCGACGCGCGCCGCCCGGCTGTCAGTCGGGGCTCAATACTTGCCGTAATAGCCTTCTTTGAGGGCGTCGAACAAGTTGGCGGCGGAATTGACCTCGCCGTCGTATTCGACTTCTTCGTTGCCTTTCAACTCGACCACGCTGCCATCTTCGAGAACGAAACGGTACAGCGTCTTTTCCAGGTCGCCCTCCTTGACCAGCACACCCTGGAATGCCGCCGGGTTGAAGCGGAACGTGGTGCAACCCTTCAGGCCCTGGCGCCAGGCGTAGCGGTAAATGTCCTTGAACGCCTCGAACGGGTAGTCGGTAGGCACGTTGGCGGTCTTGGAAATCGACGAGTCGACCCATTTCTGCGCCGCCGCCTGGATGTCGACGTGCTGCGTCGGGGTGATGTCGTCAGCGGTGATGAAATAGTCCGGCAGCTGTTGTGACGGGTCAGTGGAGCCTGGCTGCGCCTTGGAATTGATCAGGGTGCGGTAGGCCAGCAACTCGTAACTGAAGACTTCGATCTTTTCCTTGGCCTTGCGCCCGGCGCGGATCAGGTTGCGCGAGTAATGATGGGCGAAGCTCGGCTCGATACCGTTGGAGGCGTTGTTGGCCAGGCTCAGGCTGATGGTGCCGGTGGGTGCGATGGAGCTGTGATGCGTGAAGCGCGCGCCCTGCTCGGCCAACTGCTCGATCAGTTCGGGGGCATACTCGGCGATCCGCTGCATGTAGCGCGAGTATTTGGCGTGCAGCACACGGCCCGGCACCTGATCGCCGATCTTGTAGCCGTCCTTCTTCATCTCCGGACGCTTGCGCAGCATCTCGGCGGTGACCTCGAAGGTTTCGGCCAGTAGCGGCGCCGGTCCCTTTTCCTTGGAGAGTTCGAGCGCGGCTTCCCAGCCGACCAATGCCATTTCACGGGCGACTTCTTCGGTGAACACGCAAGCTTCCGGGCTGCCGTAGCGCAACTTGAGCAGGGTCAGGGTCGAGCCGAGGCCGAGAAAGCCCATGCCGTGGCGGCGCTTGCTTTCGATCTCGTGGCGCTGCTCTGGCAGAGGCAGGCCGTTGATCTCCACCACGTTGTCGAGCATGCGGGTGAAGACCCGCACCACCTCGCGGTAGGTGTCCCAGTCGAAGCGGGCGTCGACGCCGAACGGATCGATCACGAAATGGGTCAGGTTGATCGAGCCCAGCAGGCAGGAGCCGTAGGCTGGCAGCGGCTGCTCGCCGCAGGGGTTGGTTGCGCGAATCGCTTCGCACCACCAGTTGTTGTTCAGCTGGTTGACCCGGTCGATGAGGATGAAGCCCGGTTCGGCGTAGTCGTAGGTGGACACCATGATCATGTCCCATAGGTGCCGCGCCTTGACCCGGCCATAGATCTTGCAGGCCACCAGACCGTCTTCACGAACGATGTAACCGTCGTGGGTCGGCCACTCGCGCCAGACCACCTGCTCCGGATCGTCGAGGTCGAGCTCGGCCTTTTCCTTCAGGTGCAGCGGGAAAATCAGCGGCCAGTCGGCGTCGCTTTCCACCGCCTGCATGAACTCGTCGGTGATCAGCAAGCTCAGGTTGAACTGGCGCAGCCGGCCGTCCTCGCGCTTGGCGCGGATGAATTCGCGCACGTCGGGATGGCCAACATCGAAGGTGCCCATCTGTGCGCCGCGGCGACCGCCCGCGGAGCTGACGGTGAAGCACATCTTGTCGAAGATATCCATGAACGACAGCGGCCCGCTGGTATGCGCGCCGGCGCCCGAAACGAAGGAGCCGCGCGGGCGCAGGGTGCTGAACTCGTAGCCGATGCCACAGCCGGCTTTCAGCGTCAGCCCGGCCTCGTGGACCTTGCCGAGGATGTCGTCCATCGAATCGCTGATGGTGCCCGAGACGGTGCAGTTGATCGTCGAGGTAGCTGGCTTGTAGTCCTGCGCCCCGGCGTTGGAAATGATCCGCCCGGCCGGAATCGCGCCATTGCGCAGCGCCCAGAGGAAGCGTTCATACCAGTGCTGGCGTTGCTTCAACGGTTCGACATCCGCAAGTGCCCGCGCGACCCGCTGCCATGTCGCATCGACGCTGTCGTCGATGGGCGCGCCGTCCTTACTGGTCAGACGATATTTCTGTGCCCAGATGTCTTCGGAGGCCGCCTGCAAGGCGATGCTGGAGGTGGTTCTGGTCTCTGCCGCGATGGGCCCGTCCGTCTTCGCCATGCGCTGCGCATCCTCGTGTCGATGGATAAAAACGAAGCACGAAGCTTATGCCAGGTGACGGCAAAGAACACCTGATTCGAGTCAATTCGATTGATGAGTGATCCGTTGCGGATCGACGGCTATTGAGTTCAGCGAAGAGCGGCGCCAGGTATGGGCCGGTTCACCGCTATGCACTCATTCGGCCTGCGGCGGAGCGCTAAAGCGACTCCAGACACTCGGCCAGGGATGTACCAAGGTTCTCGATCAGATCCTCGTATCCGGACGCATTGGCCTCGATCCCGTGACCCATGGCGTCCAGCTCGGCCACCCGCACCGGCAGTCCGCGGACCAGACTGCCAGCCAGGCGTGGACGGGTGGGAGGCTCGTGGAACACACAGCTCGGCCCCGCCTGCTCCAGACGCTGACGCATCTCCGCCACGTGACGTGCGCCGGGCTGGGCCTCACCGCCGGCACTGAACACTCCGGTGTGCTCGAGGCCATAGGCGGCTTCGAAATAGTCATAGGCTTCATGGAAGACAAAAAACGGCTTGCTGCGGGTGTTCTTCAGCCGTGCCTGCAGGCCTTGATCGAGTGCATCCAGACGCTGCTTGAACGCCTCGAGATTCGCTTGGTAGCGCAGCGCGTTGGCCGGATCGATCGCGGCCAGTTCAGCAGTCATGCGCGTGGCAATGACCAACGCATTGGCTGGCAGCAACCAGAGGTGTGCATCGAGACTGCCTGGGCGATGCGCATGGTCGTGTTCGTCGTGCGCCGCTGCGTGCTCGTCATGACCCTCATGCTCATCATGCGCCAGTTCGTCGTGCTCGGCGTGTCCCGGATGGGATTCGGCATGTTCGTCACCGAAGTGGCGCAGGGTCAAACCCGGCAGCGACTGTACGGCCACGCTCGGGCCCTTGCGGTCCTTCAGCACCGGATCAAGAAAGCCCTCCATGTCCGGGCCGACCCAATAGAACAGGTCGGCGCTGCGGATGTGCCGTACGTCGGATGGCCGCAGGGCGTAATGATGGGCAGAGGCGCCCGCCGGGAGCAGCACCTGCGGCTCACCGACACCGTCCTGAATGGCCGCAGCGATCAGCTGCAGAGGTTTGATACTGGTGAGCAGATCCACCTCAGCGCGGACCGGGGCACTGCCGAGGAGGGCGATGGTCACAAGCAACGGCAACGAAAAAAGACGGAACACAGGCAACACTCGACTGGACTGAATGGGTAACATAATAACGTCTCTCAGCCACCTCGTCTCCGTCCATGCCCAAGACTCCACTGGCCTACACCACTCATGATCACGACCACTGCGTCAGCAACGCGCTGGCCGAGGCCGATACGCTCTGCGAGCGCTCCGGCGTACGCCTGACCGCCTTGCGCAAGCGCGTACTGGAACTGGTCTGGCAAAGCCACAAGCCGCTCGGTGCCTACGACATTCTCGCCGAGCTCAGCGCCCAGGACAGTCGCCGCGCCGCGCCGCCGACGGTCTATCGCGCGCTGGATTTCCTTCTGGAGAACGGTCTGGTGCACCGCATCGCATCGCTCAATGCCTTCATCGGCTGCAACCATCCCGAGCACCCGCATCAGGGCCAGTTTCTGATCTGTCGCAACTGTCACACGGCCATCGAACTGGAACAACCGAGCATCAGCGAAGCCATCAATCAGGCGGCACGCACCGTTGATTTCAACGTTGAAGGCCAGACGGTGGAAGTGGTCGGCCTCTGCGCCCCGTGCCGGAGCGCGGCATGAGCGAGGCGCTGATCCGCCTGGATGACATCCATGTGCGCTTCGCCAAGCAGGCAGTACTCGAAGGTGCTCAGCTGCAAGTTCATCGCGGAGAAATCGTCACGTTGATCGGCCCGAATGGCGCCGGCAAGACCACCCTGGTGCGTGCCGTACTCGGTTTGCTCAAGCCCGACAGTGGCTCGGTCTGGCGCAAGCCCAAGCTGCGCGTCGGCTATATGCCGCAAAAGCTCCACGTCGATCCGACGCTCCCGCTCACGGTATTGCGCTTTCTGCGCCTGGTGCCGGGCGTCGATCGCACCCGAGCGCTGGCTGCGCTGGGAGAAGTCGGCGCCGAGCAAGTGATCGACAGCCCTTTGCAGTCGGTCTCAGGGGGCGAGATGCAACGCGTGCTGCTGGCCCGCGCGCTGCTGCGCGAGCCGGAACTACTGGTGCTCGACGAGCCAGTGCAAGGCGTCGATGTGGCCGGACAGGCTGAACTCTACCGGTTGATCGGCCGGCTGCGCGAGCGTTACGGCTGCGGTGTGCTGATGGTTTCCCATGACCTGCATCTGGTGATGAGTGCCACCGACCAGGTGGTCTGCCTGAACCGCCACGTCTGCTGCTCCGGCCACCCCGAACAGGTCAGCACCGACCCGGCCTTCATCGAGCTGTTCGGCCAGGACGCGCGCAGCCTCGCCGTCTATCACCATCAGCACGACCATAGCCATGACCTGCACGGCGGTGTGGTCACCGGTAAACCCCACGTCCACGGCCCGAATTGCAAGCATTGATCGATATGCCCGACTTTTTATTGAACGCCCTGCTCGCCGGCCTTGCGCTGGCGCTGGTAGCCGGCCCGCTCGGCTCCTTCGTGGTCTGGCGGCGCATGGCCTATTTCGGCGACACCCTTTCCCATTCTGCGCTGCTCGGCGTGGCGCTGGGGTTGATGCTGGAGGTCAATCTGACCCTGGCGGTGATCGTCTGCTGCGTGCTGCTGGCGGTGTTGCTGGTGACCTTGCAGCAGCGACAGCCCCTGGCCTCGGACACCCTGCTGGGCATTCTCGCGCACAGCACACTGTCGCTGGGCCTGGTATCGCTGAGTTTCATGCAGGACGTGCGCATCGACCTGATGGGCTACCTATTCGGCGACCTGCTGGCGGTGAGCCCGAACGACCTGGCCTGGATCGTGGGCGGCAGCGCGCTGGTGCTGCTGGCGCTGATCCCGCTGTGGCGGCCATTGCTGGCGGTGACCGTGCATGAGGAACTGGCGAAAGTGGAAGGTCTTCCGGTCGCGGCCATCCGACTGGCGCTCATGCTGCTGATCGCCATGGTGATCGCCGTGGCCATGAAGATTGTCGGCGTCCTGCTGATCACGTCGTTACTGATCATTCCCGCGGCAGCAGCGCAGCGTCACGCACGGACGCCAGAACAGATGGCCCTCGGTGCCAGCCTGCTGGGCCTTCTGGCGGTCTGCATGGGGCTGTCGCTGTCGTGGTTCGAAGACACCCCGGCCGGACCATCGATCGTCGTTTCGGCCGCCACGCTGTTTCTCCTAAGCTTCGCCTGGCGGCGCAGGGCCTGAACCATGACGGCATTGAAGTACCTGCGCGGTTACCCCGAGTCATTGCAACAGCAGGTTCGCCAGCTGATCGACGAGCAAAGGCTGGGCGACTACCTCGAACGCCGCTATCCGCAACGCCATCAGGTGCAGAGCGACAAAGCGCTGTATGGCTATGTACAGCAGCTACGCCAGCAGCATCTGAAAAGCGCGCCGAGCATCGACAAGGTGCTCTACGACAGTCGCTTAGACCTCACGCACCGCGCGCTCGGCCTGCACACTGCGGTGTCCCGCGTGCAAGGCGGCAAGCTCAAGGCCAAGAAGGAGATTCGTGTCGCCGCGCTATTCAAGGAGGCGGCGCCGGAATTCCTGCAGATGATCGTGGTACATGAACTGGCGCACCTGCGCGAGAGCGATCACAACCGCGCGTTCTACAAGCTCTGCGAATACATGCTGCCCGGCTATGCACAGATCGAGTTCGACTTGCGTTGCTACCTGCATTGGCGCGAGCTAAAAAACGCCTGACAGCCGCGCCAAAAACAACAGCTTCGCTCCGGCAAGACCTGCAAAAGATTAAAAGCTTCGCCCCGAGGGCGGGCCTCCCACGAAAAGCAGCCGGTATACACCGAACTCTGGAGGGAGGCCGCCTCGGAGCGACTGCAGGCTGTAGGCCTGCCCGAACGCCCGATGGATGCTTACGCTGGCACTTGCTCCGCCGCCGCCTCACGCGCCCATACCCGGTGTTGCGCCAAGGCCTGAGCAAACGCTGTGAACACCCTGCCGACATCGGCATCATCACCGCTTACCAAGCCGGCATCTTCCGGCAGGTTGAGCGCCGTGAGCAGTTGCCGGGCATCACCCAGTACCGCAATGGGCTTGAGGTGCTTGTAGGCCTCCAGCAGGTAGTGCTTGGCCACGCCGGACTTGGCCATGGCCTGCACACTCTGCGCACCACCAGGAACGAATACCGCATCGAAAGCGATCGAAGGCATGCCATCCATCGCCGCGTCAGGGCTCAGCGTCTTTCCATCAGCGGTTTTCACCGGGGCTGGCGATGGGCCGATCAGTTTGGCCAGTGCGCCTTCATCGGCGAGCTTCTGCTTGAACGCATCGATTGCATCGCTGTCGACGCCGTTGGCGATGAGAATCGCCACCTTGCGCGACTTAATATTGCCGGACAGGTGATTGACCAGGCTCAGCGCCGGCGAGCTGGCCGGTGTCGGCTGCTTGATGCTCACGGTTGGCGCCGTTGGCGGCGTTACCCCAATGTTCTCGGCGACCCGACGCGCCAGCTCCATATCGATGTTGGCGAGAATCTCGTTGACCTGGCGCTCACGGATGAACACCCGCTCGACCTTGCCCAACTCGAAGCTGTAGGCGCCGATGATGTGCTCTTTCTCCGGCGTGCTCATGCTGTTCCAGAACAACGTAGCCTGAGAGAAGTGGTCGCCAAAAGACGGGCTGCGCACCCGCACCTTGTGCCCTTCCATGCGCTCCGGGTAGCTCTCGAAGCCGCCACCGCTGGCGGCAGGTGGTGTTTCCTTCGGCCAGCCGCTGTCGATGGAGTTGGGCTCGTAGTTGGCGCGCCCCTTGTTGATGGTTTGCCGATGAAAGGCATCGCGCTGGTTGTTGTGGACCGGCGCAAGGGAACGGTTGATCGGAATCTCGTGGAAGTTCGGCCCACCGAGGCGCAGCAGTTGGGTGTCGGTGTAGGAAAACAGCCGGCCCTGCAGCAGCGGATCATTGGTGAAGTCGATACCGGGCACGATATGGCCGACGTGGAACGCCGCCTGCTCGGTCTCGGCAAAGAAGTTATCCGGGTTGCGATTGAGCGTCATCTTGCCGAGCTTCTGCACCGGCACCAGCTCTTCGGGGATGATCTTGGTCGGGTCTAGCAGGTCGAAGTCGAACTTGTGCTCGTCGGCCTCTTCCACCACCTGCACGCCCAGCTCCCACTCGAAATAGTCGCCCATTTCGATGGACTCCCACATGTCACGGCGGTTGAAGTCCGGGTCCTTACCGGCGAGCTTGAGCGTCTCGTCCCACACCAGCGAGAACGCGCCGGCCACCGGCTTCCAGTGGAATTTGACGAAACGGCTGACTCCTTCGGCGTTGATCAGGCGGAAGGTGTGCACGCCGAAGCCTTCCATTGCCCGAAAGCTGCGCGGAATGGCGCGGTCGGACATGGTCCAGAGCACCATGTGCGCCGACTCCGGCGTCAACGAGACGAAGTCCCAGAAGGTATCGTGCGCCGACTGCCCCTGGGGAATCTCGTTGTGCGGTTCGGGCTTCACCGCATGGACGAAGTCCGGGAACTTGATGGCGTCCTGAATGAAGAATACCGGCATGTTATTGCCGACCAGATCGAAGATGCCTTCGTCGGTGTAGAACTTGGTGGCGAAGCCGCGCACGTCGCGCACCGTATCGGCCGAGCCGCGTGAGCCCTGCACGGTGGAAAAACGCGCGAACACCGGAGTCTCCTTGCCCTTGCCAGCAAGGAACGAGGCCTTGGTCAGTGCGCTGTGATCGTCATAGCTGACGAACACGCCATGGGCCGCCGAGCCGCGGGCATGAACGATGCGCTCGGGAATGCGCTCATGGTCGAAGTGGGTGAGCTTCTCACGCATGATGAAATCTTCGAGCAGCGAGGGGCCGCGCTCACCTGCCTTCAGGGTGTTCTGGTTGTCAGCGATCTTCACGCCCTGATTGGTGGTCAGCGCCTCGCCGGTAGCGTCGCTGCGGAGGGCCTCGAGTTGGTCGAGCTTGGCGCTGTGATTCTTGCGGTCGGCGGTGTCAGTACCGGCGAGTTCGCTGTGCTTTGAATCTTTTCTGTCCGTCATGAGGAGCCTCGGCTTAGCGTTTAGCTGAACCGCGAAGGGATCTGGCCATTCAATGGCCGGATGCGTGATCAATTCACGGCGTACCGGTTAGTGACCCGATAAACCCTCACAAGGTTGCCGGTTGCAGCGATTTGCTTCGCCTATTGGCCCTATTGTTTATCCCAATGACCACACCCCAGCTGCGCCAGGTGGGCACAAACGCGTAGAATGCACGCCTTTCGCCGACTATCCAGGCACAGACGACGCACCCACAAGGTTCGCCCGTGATCGAATTTCACCAAGTCCATAAAACGTACCGGAGCACCGGGCGTGAAATCCCCGCCCTCAGGCCGACACAGCTAGAAATCGGTGCTGGCGAGGTGTTCGGCCTGATCGGCCATTCCGGCGCGGGCAAAAGCACGCTGCTGCGGCTGATCAACCGTCTCGAGGAACCTTCCGGCGGGCGCATCCTGGTCAACGGCGAGGACGTCACCGCGCTCGATGCCGACGGCCTGCGGCGTTTCCGCCAGCGTGTCGGGATGATCTTTCAGCACTTCAATCTGTTGATGTCCAAGACCGTCGCGGACAACGTCGCCATGCCGTTACGCCTGGCCGGCAGCTACTCGCGCAGCGAGATCGATACCCGCGTGGCCGCCCTGCTGGAGCGGGTCGGGCTCAAGGATCAGGCACGAAAGTACCCGGCACAGCTGTCCGGCGGACAGAAGCAGCGCGTCGGCATCGCTCGGGCGCTGGCCACCGAGCCGGACATCCTGCTGTGCGACGAGGCCACCAGCGCACTCGATCCGCAGACCACCGCCTCGGTGCTGCAACTGCTGGCAGAGATCAACCGCGAGCTGAAGCTGACCATCGTGCTCATCACCCACGAAATGGACGTGATCCGCCGTGTCTGCGATCGCGTGGCGGTGATGGACGGCGGCGAGATCGTCGAGCAGGGGCCGGTTACGGAGGTCTTTCTTCACCCGAAGCACCCGACCACGCAGCGATTCGTGCTGGAAGACGAGGCGGTCGATGAAGGCGAGCAGCGCGACGACTTCGCCCACGTACCGGGCCGCATCCTGCGCCTGACGTTCCAGGGCGAGGCCACCTACAAACCCTTGCTGGGCACCGTAGCGCGCGAAACCGGGGTCGACTTCAGCATCCTCTCCGGGCGCATCGACCGCATCAAGGACACACCCTATGGCCAGCTGACCCTCGCGCTGGTCGGCGGCGATATGGCCGCCGCGCTGGCACGTTTGGATGCCGCTGATGTACATGTGGAGGTGCTGCGCTGATGGAAGCTCTACTGGCAAACGTGGACTGGTACGAAATCTGGCTGGCCACGCTGGACACCCTGCTGATGCTCGGCGGCTCGCTGCTGTTCACCATCCTACTGGGCCTGCCGCTGGGCGTGCTGCTGTTCCTTACCGGTCCGCGCCAACTGTTCGAGAACGGCCCGCTGTACGCCTTCCTCTCGTTCGTGGTTAACGTGCTGCGGTCGCTGCCGTTCATCATCCTGCTGATTGTGATGATCCCTTTCACAGTACTGATCACCGGCACCTCGCTGGGTGTCGCCGGGGCGATTCCGCCGCTGGTGGTGGGCGCCGCGCCATTCTTCGCGCGGTTGGTGGAAACGGCGCTGCGGGAAATCGATCGCGGCATCATCGAAGCGACCCAGGCGATGGGCGCCACCACCCGGCAGATCATCTTCAGCGCGTTGCTGCCCGAGGCACGCCCGGGCATCATTGCCGCCATTACCGTCACCGCCATCACCCTCGTTTCCTATACCGCCATGGCCGGCGTGGTCGGTGCCGGCGGGCTTGGCGATCTGGCCATCCGCTTCGGCTACCAGCGCTTTCAGACAGATGTGATGGTGGTCACCGTGGTGCTGCTGCTGGTACTGGTGCAGGTACTGCAAAGCGTCGGTGACAAGCTAGTGACTCACTTTTCCCGTAAATAATTGCCTAACCCGGCATGAAGACAACTGCGCTCGCCTAGCCATCGCTCGCTACGTTTTCAACCACAGATGTTCGGCGATTGGTTCGTCGAACAAACAGGAGCTTTTCATGAAAAAACTGCTTGCCGCCTTCGCCGCTGTCGCGGCTTTTTCGACCCAGGCCGCCGATGAGCTGAACGTCGCCGCGACCGCCGTTCCGCATGCCGAGATCCTCGAATTCGTCAAACCCCAGCTGGCCGAGCAAGGCGTCGATCTGAAGATCAAGGTCTTCACTGACTACGTACAGCCGAACATCCAGGTGGCCGAAAAGCGCCTGGACGCCAACTTCTTCCAGCACCAGCCGTACCTGGATGAATTCAACAAGGGCAAGGGCACCGAACTGGTCAGCGTTGCAGGCGTGCATATCGAGCCGTTTGGCGCCTACTCCAGCAAGCTGAAGTCGCTGGACGAGCTGCCCAAGGGCGCTACCGTGGTCATCCCCAACGACGCTACCAATGGTGGCCGTGCGCTGC
Source organism: Pseudomonas sp. SST3 (assembly GCF_003325755.1). The sequence continues at coordinate 18,509 of NZ_QORI02000035.1, forward strand.
TGCTGTTGCAGAAGGCCGGCGTGATCACCCTGAAGGATGGCGCCGGCATCACCGCCACGCCGAAGGATATCGCCGAGAACCCGAAGAACATCAAGATCCGTGAACTGGAAGCCGCGACCCTGCCGCGCGTACTGACCCAGGTTGACCTGGCGCTGATCAACACCAACTACGCACTGGAAGCCAAGCTCAACCCCACCGAAGATGCCCTGTTCATCGAAGGCAGCGACTCGCCCTACGTGAACATCCTGGTCGCCCGTCCGGACAACAAGGACAGCGCCGCCATGCAGAAGCTGACCCAGGCCCTGCACAGTGATGAGGTCAAGCAGTTCATCAACGAGAAGTATCAGGGCGCCGTCGTTCCGGCGTTCTAAGTACAAGGTTACGTATCGCGAAAGAAGGCCCGTCAACGTGCGTAATGCTGTTCACTTAAACGGTAACGGCTCGCGGCGCGCCTCTGATTTTGGGGCGCGCCATCCCGCATTCGCCACGAGGGCGCGCCTCCCACAGGACTGGTGTGAATCTGCTGCTCTCGTGGGAGGCCCGACCTCGGGGCGAACTTGCTTAAGTGAACAGCGTTGCGCCAACGTGTGGGCTTTTTTCGTGGTGGATGGAATTCGGTGTGGCAGCGACTGGGGTCGCCTGCTCAGACGAGCCTATCAAAACAGCGCTCTGCTATTCCATCGCCAGCACCGCCGGCAACTGCTCCGCGAGCTTCTCGGTGCGCATCGGTGCGCGAATGAAGCCGCGTAGTCGACCATCGGGCCCGATCAGGGCGAGGTTGCCGCCGTGGTCGACGGTGTAGTCTTCTTTCGTGGTATCACCCGGAATGAAGGGTACGCCGGCAGCGTTGGCCAGCGTCTGAATGTCTTCCAGCGGCCCCGTCAGACCGATGAACCCAGCGCCGAAGTAGTCCAGATACTTTTTCAGCTGCTCGGGGGTGTCGCGCTCGGGATCGACACTGACCAGGATCGGCTGCATCCGCTGGCGCGCCTCTTCCGGAAGCTTGCCGCGCAGCTGCCGCAGTTCAGCAAGGGTCGCCGGGCAGATGTCGGGGCAGAAGGTATAACCGAAGAACAGCAGGTTCCAGCGCCCTTCCAGTTGCGCCATCGAAACCGCGTCGCCGTCCTGATTGGTCAACGTCACGTCCGGCATGTCGCGCCCTTGCGGGAGTAGAACGATGCCCGCATCCAGCAGCTCGGCCGTGTCGAGCTGCTGCTCGGTATTGAGCACCTTGTAGACCGTCAGGCCGATAACCAGCGCGACCAGCGCTACGAGGATGAAGACGGTTTTTTGGATGCGGGTCATGGAATTCCTGTTATGGCTGGCCGGGCCGGCGAGACGTGCTCCGCATAGCCCTAGATATTCAGCAGCAGATAATGATCAACAAGCAGTGCGATGAACAGGGCGAACAGGTACCAGATGCTGAATTTGAAGGTCTTGATGGCTGCATGGGGACGGCTGTCGCGGTAGAGCACGATGGCCCAGAACAAGAAACGCGCGCCCAGCAGCACGGCTGCCGCCAAGTACAGGGGGCCGCTCATGTGAATCGCGAACGGCATAAAGCTCACCGCCAGGAGCACGGCGGTGTACAGCAGAATATGCACCTTTGTGTAGTGCTCGCCATGGGTCACCGGCAGCATCGGCACGTTGACCTTGGCATATTCCGCCTTGCGGTGAATCGCCAGCGCCCAGAAGTGGGGAGGCGTCCAGGCGAAAATGATCAGCACCAGCAACAGCGGTTCGGCAGTCACCTGCCCTGTCACCGCAACCCAGCCGAGTAGCGGCGGGGCGGCGCCGGCCAATCCGCCGATGACGATGTTCTGCGGCGTGGCGCGCTTGAGAAAGCCGGTATAGATGACCGCATAGCCGACCAACGAAGCCAGCGTAAGCCAGGCCGCCAGCGCATTGGTAAAGACCAGCAACATCGCCATGCCCGCAACGCTCAACAGCAACGCGAACAGCAGTGCCGCTGCGGGAGACACACGTCCTTCGGCCAATGGCCGCTTGTGAGTACGTGCCATCACCGAGTCGATGCGCCGATCTACCACGTGATTCACCGCTGCCGCACCGCCGGCACAGAGCGCAATGCCGAGATTGCCGAACACCAGCACGGTCCAGGGCACGCCGGCACGCGTGGCGAGAAACATGCCCACCAGCGAGGTGATGAGCATCAGCAACACCACCTTTGGCTTGGTCAGCTCGAGATAGTCGCGCCAGCTGGCCTGGGCGCCGCGTTCGCTGAGTAGAGTCGCCATGGGGTTCTCCTTGTGGTCAAGCGCGGGGCAGGTCGAGCCCGCCCATCGTGTTCGAATCCGGACGCCTCGGGATCGCTGGCTCACGTGCGGCGGCGGTGCCATGGCGAGTCAGATAGAGGCGATGATTGATCAGCACGGTCACCAGCAGCAGCAGTGCGCCACCGCCGTTGTGGGCAACGGCAACCGCCAGCGGCAAATTGAGCAGCACGTTACTAATGCCCAACCCAATCTGCAGGGCCAACGCCGCGAGCAGCAACCCGGCAAGCCGCGATAACCCGTTGCGCCAGAGCTGCCAGCCCAGCGCCAGCAACACCAGGGTCACGATCATCGCACCGATGCGATGGGCGACGTGGATGGCGGTGCGCGCCTCGCCGTAGAGCATGCCGCCCAGATAGTTCGGGCCGATGTCGTGATGGGTCAGGTTGAAAGCATTGGCGAAATCCATCTCCGGCCACCAGCGTCCGTGGCAGGTAGGAAAATCGGTGCAGGCTACCGCGGCATAGTTGCTGCTGACCCAGCCGCCGAGGGCTACTTGAAGGATCACCGCGAGCATGCTGACCGCCGCCAGCACTTTGAGCCGAGCCGGCATTGGTGCGACCGCTGGTAGCCGGCCCGACAATCGCAGGCTGAGCAGAAACAGCAGGCTCAAGGTGGCAAAGCCGCCCAGCAGATGCGCCGTGACCACCTGCGGCCAGAGTTGCAGGGTGACCGTCCACATGCCGAACGCAGCCTGGGCGATGACCACAACCAGCAACAAGAGCGGGAGTTTGAGAGGTTGGCCCGGTAGCGATCGCCGTCGCACCGCTTGAACGGCAAGACCGAGAATCACCAGTCCCAGCGCACCGGCAAAATAGCGGTGCACCATCTCGTTCCAGCCTTTGTGCACCTCCACCGGTGCATCCGGGAAGCGAAGCGCCGCCAGGCTTTGCGCCTGCTCGCTCATCGGCACCGCAAGAAACCCATAGCAACCGGGCCAGTCCGGGCAGCCGAGCCCGGCATGGGTCAGCCGCGTATAGGCGCCGAGCAGCACCACGACAACGGCCAGCAACGTGGCGACGAGGGCGAGGCGGTAACCGGGTTTTGCCATCTCGTTCTCCTTGGGCGATCTCGTTGTGACTCCAGCGAGACGGTCGAGTGCCTGGTCAACCGATCTGGGAAATTTTCAGCAGATACTTGAGATCGTCGAGAATCGCCTTGCCGTTGGCCTTGGTGTCGTAGCGCAGAACCAAGTTGCCGTGCGGGTCGACGATCCAGAGTTGCGCACCGCCAGGCACATCCGGGTTACTGACATAAACCGCAGGGTCCAGCACATAGCGCTGCAGCTGCGGATATTCACGCTGCAGGCGCTGATCGTAGTCGGCCGCCAGCGCCTGCCCACTCGCCAGGGCATGGCTGGCACGCCCGGCTTCGCGTGCCAGGCCGATATTGATCTGTCGTGCCAGGTAGACCAGCTCCTGGCAGGCCTCGGCGCAGCCTTCCGGTGCGGTCACCAGCAATTCCCAGCGCGGCTCGGCCTTAGCCGGCACGCTGACTCCGAGCGCGTCGCGCCCCTGCCCATCGGCAACCAGCGCACCATCGTAGCTGCGGGTTTCCGGCAGCCAGAAGCCGAAGTGGTACATCGCTGAGGCCAGCAGCATGGGACCGATTACCACGGCCAGGATCAGCAACAATTGCAGCCGTCCGCGACGCCGTTGCACAGGTGCGGGATTGAAGGTCGGATTCATCGCATTCACTGCTTGCTCCCCCGTGCCTGATGCACGCCGAAATAGATGAACAGCGCCAGCAAAGCGGCCGCTAACGCGAACCACTGCACGGCGTAACCTAGATGTTGCTGCGGCTTCATGCTGGTGATCGACCAGTCTGCCCGGTAAGCAGCCGGTCCAGGCTCGAGTCGAAGCTCGTAGTCGATACCTTCACGCCCGAGCAGCTGCCATATCGTCTCGACATCGACGTGGCTGAGCAGCCGCGGCCAACCCTCGGCCATGCGTCGATTGAGCAAGAAAGGCTTTCCGGAAGGCGCGTAGACCCAGGCGGCCAGCTTCAAGGGGCGGTCCGGCGTATCAAATTTTGGCGCGACGCGCCGATCCGGCCAAGGTATCCACCCACGGTTCACCAGCACCCAACGACCGCTGGGCTGATCCTGAAAAGGCTGCAGCAGCTCGACCCCGACCTGCCCATCGCGGGTGCGGCTGTCCAGCAGAAAACTGTGCTCGGCATCGAAACTGCCCTGCAAATGAATGCGAGCATAGGCCGGCTCGTCCATGTGCTCGATCTGCTCGGGTCCCACTGGCGCTGCCTGCTGACGTGCGTCCTGGCGAGCCAGCATGTCGCGCTTCTGCTCGCCACGCTCCAGCTGCCAGACGCCCAGCCAGACCAGCAATGGCAGCAAGGTCAGAACCACCAGCGTCGGCAGCAGACCGGGTTTGAACCCGCTCATGCCCCGCCTCGCGGCGTATCGATACGGCTGGCTATACTGCACCCCCACTTCCCCTGTTACGGACTCGCTCATGCTCAAGGCGGCGATTGTTCTGTTATTAGTAGCCACGCTGGTCAGTCTGTTCAGTGGTCTGTTCTTTTTGGTCAAGGACGAGGGTCGAACCTCGCGCGTTGTCACGGCCCTCTTCGTTCGTGTCTCCCTGACTGCGTTGACAGTCGCGCTGATCGCCTGGGGCTTTTATTCCGGCCAGTTGCAACCCGGTTTTGGACCCTGACCTACCCCTAAATCACATAGACGAAGACGAACAGCCCGATCCACACCACGTCCACAAAGTGCCAATACCACGCCGCGGCTTCGAAACCGAAGTGCTGCTCCGGTGTGAAGTGACCGCGAAAGCTACGCACCAACATCACGGTCAGAATGATCGCGCCCATGGTCACGTGGGCGCCGTGAAAGCCCGTGAGCATAAAGAAGGTCGCGCCGTAGATGCCCGAGCCTAGGGTCAGGCCTAGCTCGGTGTAGGCATGGATGTATTCCTCGATCTGCAGGATCAGGAAGATGGCGCCCAGCAACACGGTCAAACCGAGACCGAGCTTGAGCTGCTTGCGGTTTCCCTTGCGCAGCGCATGGTGTGCCCAGGTCAGAG
>NZ_QORI02000036.1 GCF_003325755.1 Pseudomonas sp. SST3
TTGGGACATGCGCTCCTCCTCAGACTCGATGATCTGAACGCGCGGGTCGTTCTGGAAGATGTAATTGACCTCAAACTTGTGCGACGACTTATCGAACATGAGCAGCTCCTAAAGGTGGTTAACAGGTTCTGCTCTGTTGACTCGTCGGTCAGTTCGTTCGTTCCCGTTCATGAGGATCACAAGGTAGCCGCCTGCTAGAGCAGGCGGTTGCTGTCGCCAACAGGCTTTTATTTGACAGTCGCCAGCTGGCCTCTGAGCGCCACGCCAGCAATAAGGCTTCCGGCATGGCATTCGTAGCGCATGGCATCGCTATGTACGTTGCGCTTGTAGTAGCTGACGATATCGACCACGGCGTTGGCCCCGGCCTTCTTGGCTGAGTTCTGCAGGCTGGCAAGCACCGATTGCAACGCCCAGCCGCAGGCTTCTGCGTCGCTTTTATTGGATGCGTTGGTCTTTCGATGGCTGGTTACGCTTCTCAGCTTATGCACCTCGCCTGCGACCGGTGCGCCTGCCAAGTAGAATTTCACGCTGCCGTCCAACAGACCTGTATCGAGCCCGCGTCGAACGCCTTCTTCGAAGCCCAGATAGATGGCGTCTCCGTTGCCGCTCGTCTGCTCGACTATTCCTAGATTGTCGACGGCTTCGATGACCGGGTCGACGTCCAACTCCTTGAGAATATTGTCACGCAGCCTATTGACCCAGCGGTTGTAGTTACGGTGGATTTTTCCGTTCTTCTCATCTAGTCCCCAGCTGCTTCTGTAGTTGATCTCAAAGGACGTGGGCGAATACGGAATGTCGACTTCTGCATGATGGCGTCCACGTATCGTGATTGCGGCTTTGATCAACCTGGGCTCTAGAGCTTGCACCTTCCATTGACGATCGTTCAGCGCAGTCACGATGGCGCGCTGCATCTGCCGTTCCCCGATCTGCATACTGCTGGAAAATTGTTCTTGTGCGTTATAGATGGGCTTGCTGGTGCAGCCGGCGATGACAAGGAACAGCAGTGGTAACACTACAAGGCGATACAGGCGGGTCATTCCTTCAACTCCATGGGGTGGTGATTCAGGCCCAGCGGCGGAATATCAACGAGGTGTTGATGCCGCCAAAGGCGAAATTGTTGTTCATCACGAATTCATGCTGCATCTGGCGCGGGGCGCCGATGAGGTAATCCAGCTCGCCGCAGCGCGGGTCGATGCTGTCGAGGTTGAGTGTATGGATATAACGGTCGCGGTTCAGCATCTCGATGCTGAACCACGACTCCAGCGCCCCGCACGCCCCCAGGGTGTGCCCGAAGAAGCTCTTCTGCGAGCTGATCGGCATGCGTGAGCCGAACAGGGCGTAGGTCGCCTGGGTTTCGGCGATGTCGCCTTGCTCGGTAGCGGTGCCATGGCCATTGACGTAGCCGATGGCATCGGGCGACAGGCCAGCATCTTCCAAGGCCAGCTCCATGGCGCGGCGCATGGTCAGCTGCTCGGGTTTGGTCGCGTGCTGGCCGTCGGCATTACTGCCGAAACCCACCAGCTCGGCGTGAATGGTGGCGCCGCGGGCCAGCGCATGTTCGAGTTCTTCGAGCACCAGCATGCCGGCCCCCTCGCCAATCACCAGCCCATCGCGGCCTGCATCGTAGGGGCGCGGCGTGGTGTGCGGCGCATCGTTCTTCAGGCTGGTCGCATAGAGCGCGTCGAACACCATGGCCTCGGTCGCGCACAGCTCCTCGGCGCCGCCGGCGAGCATCATCGGCAGACGGCCGAACTTGATCGCTTCGTAGGCATAGCCGATGCCCTGACTGCCGCTGGTGCAGGCGCTGGAGGTGGGGATCACCCGGCCGGTAAGGCCGAAGAAGATGCTGATATTGGCCGCCGTGGTGTGCGGCATCATGCGGATGTAGGAGTTGGCGTTCAGGCCGTCGGCTACCGAGTTGAGCAGCATATTGCCGAAGGCTTTGATCTCTTCTGTGCTGCCGGTGGACGAACCGCAAGCGACGCCCATGCAACCGTCGCGGATCGACGCGTCATCGAGCAGGCCCGCATGTTCGAGTGCCTGCTCGGCAGCCTTTACCGACAGCCGCGATACCCGGCCCATGCTGCGCAATTGCTTGCGTGTCCAGTGTCCGGGGACGACGAAGTCATCCACCGGCCCGGCCAGGCGGGTGTTGAGCTCGGTGAACCGATCCCACTCCTGCATGTAGCGGATGCCGCTACGGTTAGCGCTGAAGTTGGCTTCGATGGACGCCCAGTCGCTGCCCAGCGACGTAATGCCGGCCATGCCGGTGACGACGACGCGTTTCATCAGCACAGCCCGCCGTTGACCGCCAGAACCTGACGGGTGATGTAGCTGGCCTCGTCCGAGATGAGGAAGTTGACCGCACCGGCGACCTCTTCAGGCGTGCCCATGCGTTGCGCGGGAATCATCTTGAGCATCTCTTCGATAGGCAGATTGTCATCGAGCATGTCGGTATCGATCAGCCCCGGCGCGACGCAATTGACGGTGATGCGCCGTTTGCCGAGTTCGACAGCCAGGGCCTTGGCAGCGCCGATCACGCCGGCCTTGGAGGCGCTGTAATTGACCTGGCCGCGATTGCCGATCAAGCCCGAGACCGAGGTAATGCAGACGATCCGCCCCGGCTGGCGGCGACGGACCATCGGCATGGTCAGCGGCTGCAGGACATTGAAGAAGCCATCCAGATTGGTGCGCATGACCAGATCCCAGTCATCCTCGGTCAACGCCGGAAAGGCGCCGTCTCGGGTTAACCCTGCGTTGCAGACCACCCCGTAGTAAGCCCCGTGCGCCTCGATATCGGCTTCCAGCTGCTCGCGGCACTGCGCACGATTGGCAACATCGAACTGCAGGATGCGCGCTTGGCGGCCCAGCGCTTGTATCTCCGTTTGCACGGCTTGCGCTTCGTCCAGCCGCGCACGGCAGTGCAGGATGATGTCGTGCCCGCTCTGGGCCAGGCGCAAGGCGATGGCACGGCCGATGCCGCGGCTGGAGCCGGTGACAAGGATGCTTTTATTCATGGGGTGGGCTCTTGCAGGTAGCTCGCCACTTCGGGCGGGCGGAACACGTTGAGGCGCGCCTCGGCATGGATGCCGGGCCCGTCGAGATGGCATTCGAATACGCCCATGCCGTTGTCGTCCTGCAGTGAGCGGATCGCGCGGATGCGCAGCAGGCTGCCGGCCGGGAAGTGCTCGACATTGCATTGGAAGCTGCGGGTGCCGAGCAGAAAGCCCAGCTCCACCGGCAATCCGGCCTGGCGCGCCTGACAGCCGGCAAACGCGGCGACCGTCTGCGCCATGATTTCGATGCCGACCCAGGCCGGCAGGCTGCTGTCGGGCAGGTTGAGCAGCCCATCGGGCTTTACCTGAAACTGTGCGGCGATACTTTCGGCATCGAATGCCTCGACCGCATCGAGCAGGATCATGTCGCCCGCATGCGGTAGCAGTTCGGCTACTGGCCAGTCGATCATGGCGCGTCTCCCAGGATCAGGCTGATGTTGTTGCCACCGAAGGCAAAGGAGTTAGTCATCATCCTCCGTGGGCCGGCCGCTGCCATCGTCGTGCCGGCTGCGATCAGCTCCATTCGTGGCAGCTCGGTATCTTGCTGACCGTCCCAGCGATGCGGTGGTAGCAGCCCTGCGGGGTTGTGCTCGGACAGCACCAGCCAGCAGAACGCGGCTTCGAGCGCGCCGGCAGCGCCCAGGGTATGCCCAGTAAGCGGCTTGCTCGATGAGCAGGGCACGCCGGACGGAAACACCGCGGCAACTGCCATGCTCTCCATGGCATCGTTATGCCGGGTAGCGGTGCCGTGCAGGTTCAGATAGCTGATTTGCTCCGCCTGGGTCGCTGCGCTGGACAGTGCTTTGCGCATGGCTTCAATGGCACCTAGGCCCTGCGGATCCGGAGCCGAAATGTGGTGTGCATCGGAGCTGGCGCCGGCGCCGAGCAGGGCTATCGGGGCACTTTCCTGGGTCATCAGGAACACCGCCGCTGCCTCGCCGATATTGATGCCGTCGCGGTTGACCGAAAATGGATTGCAGATGCGCTCGCTGGTCGCCTCCAGGGCGCTGAAACCCTGCAAGGTCAGGTCGCAAAGGGTGTCTACCCCGCCGCAGATCACCGCATCGCAGAGGCCGGCGTCCAGCAGCCGTTTGGCACTGAGCAATGCGCGGGCGCTGGAGGTGCAGGCGGTGGAGATCGAATAGCTCGGACCGCTGAGTTGCAATCGTTCGCTGAGATAGCTGGCTGGTGCGGAAAGCTCCTGATGGCCGTAGTGGTAACTGGACGGCAGCTGCCCCTCACGCACCAGGTCGGTGATGCCTTGGGTGGCTTCCTGAATGCCGGTGGTGCTGGTGCCCATTACCACGCCGATACGGGACCGGCCGAAGCGGGCTATCGCCTCATGCAGATCGGCTTCGATCTCCTCGATCGCGGCCAGCAGCATCTGGTTATTGCGTGTGGCGTGTTGCAGCGGGGTATCGGCAAGCGAGGGTAGCTTTTCGGTAACCGCGCCGACTGGCAGCTGGCGCCCGGTGACCGCTTTCGGGTACGGCTGCATGCCCGAACCGTCACCGCCTAGCAGGCGCCGAGCGACCTCAGCCTTGCCGCGACCCAGCGCGCAGATCAACCCGAGGGCATTCAGGTAGGCGGTCATCTGTGGTGGGCTCCGGCTGTCGCGATGGGGGCGACACCATAGGTCAGCGTTGGCCCAACGTCGAGTTCGAAGCGGCCGTTTTCCTGATAGCGGACATGCCAGGCCGACGCATCGCCTGTCAGCGAGCGCCTGTCCTGTTGCTGCATCCAAGGCGTATCGGCATAGAGGTCAGACAGCTGGTCGGCAGGACTCAGTGCGAACAGCAGTGCGGCGAACAATTCGCGCGCCTCGGCACTGGGCGGTAGCAGGCCATCCGCCTGCCAGCGGCCGTCCAGTAACAGCTGGCGCGCCAGCGGGACACCCAACGGATCGAGCAACGACCAGCGCAGGGCTTCGCCTTCCTGCTGGATGACCAACAGCCAGTCCCGCGTTTCGCCGTGCTCATGACGCTGGATGTGCAGTTGCATCGGCAATGCCAGTTGCGGTGCCTGCGTCGGCAGTGGCATAGGTTGGGCGCAGGCACCGAGCAACAGCAGCAGCGGCAACCAGACCAGGCGTGATATCTGGTGTTTCAGCGCGATCATGCCAGAAGCCTCATGCCGGCACCGCAGGGGCGCACAGCTCGGCCAGCACCCGCAGGCGGCGTCTGGGCTCGGCGACATAGGGGTTGTTGATGTCCCAGGCATAGCCGGCGAGGATCGAGCTGATCATCCGGCGTATCTCCGGCTGGGAGCGCTCGTAATAAATCACGTCCTGGAAACTGCCGTCATACCAGCCCTCGACGTAGGTGCGGAAGGTGTCTACGCCGCGCTTGAGCGGTACGGTGAACTCGGTTTCCCAATCCACCGCCTCACCCGTCAGCTGGCGGTGCAGCACCGAAGCCGCCATGCTCGCCGAGCGCATCGCGATAGTGACACCAGAGGAAAACACCGGATCGAGGAACTCCGCCGCATTGCCCAACAGGGCGAAGCCTGGGCCGTGCAGCGTCTTGACGTTCGCCGAGTAGCCGCCGATCAGCCGTGCCGGGGTGTCCCACTCGGCGTGCCTGAGGATGCGCTTGAGGTTGGGTGCTTCCAATACCAATTCGCGGAGGCAGGCATCCAGGTCCACCGGGCGCCCCTCGTAGCGCTCGGCGCTGGCCACCACACCAAGGGAGCAGCGGCCGTTGCTGAAGGGAATGGTCCAATACCAGACATCCCGCAGCTCGGGATGGGTGGTGATGAGGATCTTGTCGCGGTCGAAACGCGGGTCGTCGATGTTGTCCTGGATATGGGTGAACACGGCGCGCCGCAGCGGAAAACTGGACGGCGCCTCCAGCTCAAGCAGGCGCGGCAGTACCCGGCCGTAGCCGCTGGCGTCGAGGACGAAATCCGCCTCGATGGCATATTCGCTAGCGTCCTCGCGGCGCACATGCAGGCGTGGGCGCGGGCCGACGAAGTTCGCCGCAGTGACCTCCTCCTCGTAGCGAATCTCCACGCCCTGCGATTCGGCCTGGTCGGCCAGCAGTTTGTCGAAGTCGGCGCGCTGGACTTGAAAGGTACTGCCGTGGCCTTCGGTGAATTTGTCGCGAAAATCGAACTCGGTGTAGCGCTCGCCCCAGCCAAAGGCCGCGCCATGCTTGGTCTGGAATCCCGCAGCCTGCACGGCTTCGAGCATGCCGGCTTCTTCGATGAAATCTAGGCAGTGCGACAACAGGCTCTCGCCAATGGAGAAGCGCGGAAACCGCTGCCGCTCAATGATCAGGACATCATGGCCCTTGCGTTTGAGCAGGGCGGCCGCGATCGCGCCGGAAGGGCCTGCGCCGATAACGACGACGCTACGTTGTTCTGAATTCACGGAGACCTTCCATTATCGAATCGACAGAAATGACGGATGCCAGGTGCAGCCAGCCGCCGGGTGAGCAATCTGTTTTCCAGGGCGCGACGGCAAACCGCCCCAGCGGTATCGGTACGACCCGCCGGGGCTGAAGGGCAGACCATGGTCTGATCGTCATGTGGCGCTACTCTCCGGCTCCCCGGCCCAAGGCGCCAACAAGAAGGCGAACACCAGACCGAGGCCCACCGCCAGGCCGAAGTTGCTGATCGCCGGCGTGCTCGACAAGGCCAGCAGGCCGAAAGACAGCCAAGTGGTCACGGCCGCCAGCAGGGTACCGACCAAGCTCACCGCGGCGCCGCCGATTCGCTCACGCATGAGAATGGCGTAGTCGACGCCGATCGCGGTGACCAGCAGCAGGCCGAACAGGCCGAAGAGGGTCAACGGTTGGCCCAACCAGCCCAGGCAGGCCAGGCTGCCGAGCGCCGCCAACAGCGGCACGGCGAGGCAGCGCAATGCGCCGCGCCAGCCGAACGGCAGGCACAGCAGGGCGAAAATCAGCGCGGCGGCGAACAGTTTGAGCAGGGCCGCCTGACGCTGGGTCTCGGCGAACAGGCGATTTAGCTCGGCAGGCCGGTCGATGAGCCTGACCCCGGCAATGTCCCCGGCCAGGCCGTGAAGTGCCGAGCTATCGCGAAGCCCCTGCAGGCTAATCAGGCCGGCGACTGAGCCGTCGGGCCGGGTACCCAGCCATAGCGGGCGCCAGGGTTCAGCGAGCGGCCCGGCCAACACCTCGTCGAGGCCTGCCACCGGCTTTTCCAGCAGACCGGCGAGTTCCTGTTCAAGCATGTCGGCGGTAACCCCCAGCTCCAGTAGCGGCTGGCTGGCTTCCAGCAAACGCGGCAAGGCGAGATGCAGGCTTTCCTGGGCAGCCGCGGGCGCGACCAGCTGGCTCAGCGCGAGATAGCCGTGCAGTTGCTGCTCGGCAACCAGATCATCAAGGCGAGTACTGAGCTCTTCCTGGCGCGCCAGCAGCTCATCGGGGCTCCCAGCACGAACCAGGAAGTATTGGCTGGTGGGCTCGAAACCGGTGATTTGGCCGATGCGCTCGGCCTGCTGTTGCAAGGCGGGCGCTCGGCTGGCCCACTGGCGCAGGTCATCGGTGAAGGAAACCTGGCTGATGCCGGCTACGCAGAACACCGCGAACCCTGCCAGCAACCAAGGTGATGGGAGCCGCCTGAGCAGGCCTCGGCGCAGCTCCAAGCCGCGCCGGGCCCAGCCCAGCGGAGCAGCCCAGGGCTCCAGCGGCGCGTTCAGTAGCGCAGGCAGAAGACACGTGGCGCAGGCGAAGGCGCCAAGCAGGCCAGCGGCAGAAAACACCGCTACCTGGCTCAGCGCCGGAAACGGGGTGAAGGCCATGGCCAAGTAGCCGATGACGTTGGTCGCCAGGGCCAGCGCCAGGCCCGGAAGTGTCAAACGTAGCGCCCGGTATGGGTGCCATGGATGTAGCCCCCAGCTTTTCGACAGGTAATGCAGCGGAAAGTCGATGCTGACGCCAACCAGGCTGGCGCCGAGCACCAGGGTGAGCACATGGATCTGGCCGAACAGCGCAATGCAGGCGGCTGCACCGCTGAGTGCGCCGACCACCACCGGTAGCGCCACCAGCAGGACCCGCGGCGTACGAAACAGCAGATGCAGCAAGGCGAGCGTGGCAATGAGCGAAACGCTGCCGATCAGCCCTGCTTCCTCACGCGCCTGCCGCTGCCCGTACGCGGCATGCAGCATGCCTCCCGCGGCGAGTAGTTCACCTTGCTGGGATTCGACTCGGCGGCGCGCCGCCTGGACCAAGTCGTCTACCAGCAGCGGCAATTGATCGTCGAAGGCATCGCCGTGGGTTTGCGCATGGATCACCACCCAGCGCTGCCCGGCATGTTCGGCCATCAACAGGCCGTCGAGGCGTGGATGGATGTGGCCCGGCTGTGGCAGTTGGCGCTGTGCTAGGTCGGCGAAACCGAACCAGTCCTGCTCGACCGGCACCAGGCTGGCGCTTTCGAAGGGGCTGTACAGACGCTGCAAGCGTTGTTGGACGAACTCCTCGGGCGAGGCGATCAGCGCTTCGCGGCTCGCCCGGTCGAGCAACACCAGGCGCTGATCGAGCAGTTGTTGGCGCACCGCCGGCAGCTCGGCTTGTACTGAGCGACGAACCTGGGCGAACAGGCCGCTGGCGCGCAGATTGTCGGTGATTTCGTCAGCCAGTCCGGCAGCCGTTTCTTCGTCCGGATGATGAACCAGCAGCATCAAGTCGCGGTTCAACGGTTCCTGCACGCGCTGCTCGGCCAGCTGCTCCAGTTCGTCGGGCGCATCGCTGGGCAGTAGCTGCAGCAGGTTCGCGCTGACCGGAGGTCCGTCGCGCCACTGCCACGTGGTCAGCCCCACCAGCCCGAGCAGGGCCAGGAAAAACAGTGAGGACAGCCAGGTCGGAAGCCTGAGCGCTTTATCAGTCGGCGAGGTCATGGAGTTCGCTGGGGCCCAGCTGGTCGTCGATCTGGATGTCGTTCAGCAACAGCAATGTGCTGTCGCCCTGAGTCTCGAGTAGCTCGATGCGCTCGGCGGTGGTGCCGCCCTGAATCAGAATGGCCGTGAAGATCTGCCCGAGCAGCTTCGAGCGCGGCGTCAACGTCAGCGCCCAGGCCTGTGCGGTGCCGCTGAGCTCCAGCTCGAAATCGTGCTGCAAGGCTTCGGTGTCACCCTGCAGCACGGCAAGAAACAAGTCGTTGTGGCGTGCGGCGGGGCCCTGCTGGTTGGTGTGTTGCCAGCCGCTGGGGTCACGGCTGGCGACGCCCGAGGCACTGATGCGATAGTCCTGCTGAACAGGCTGCTGCAGGAACCAGAGCAGGCCGCGATCACGTGCCAAGACGAAGGTGCCGGTGCTGATGAGCGGCTGCGACAGCGCGCGCAGGTATTTTTCCTGGGTGAAACTGCCGCGAACGATCTCCGGCTCACTCAGCTGCTGATTGAGCTGTGCGAGATCGAACGTATCGGCGCTTGCCGCCTTCGCCAGCAGCAGGCACAGCGCCAGCAGCGCTCGGCGAATAGCCAGATTGTGCAATCGCATCACGATAGGGCCCGTTCTACGGCTTCGACAAAGACCTTCGGCGACGCCAGTAGCATCTCACGGCTGGCGATCTCTACTGCGACTTGCACGGTGCTGCCGCGGGTCATGCGCCCGCCGGTCTCGGCGTCGCTGATCAGGTAGTTGATCTTCAGGCGGTTTTCCCACTCCACCAGATCGGCGCGAACGAGGATGCGCTGGTTGAAGCAGGCGCCGCGGATATAACGCAACTGCACGTCGATGATGGGCCAGGCGTAACCGGCATCGCGCATCTGGATGTAATTGTGGCCGATCCGCTCCAGCAGGGCGCAGCGTGCTACCTCGAAATACTTGATGTAGTGGCCGTGCCAGACCACATCCATGGAATCGACGTCGAAGAAGGGTACCAGCACTTCTACCTCCGCCTGCAGCACGCCTGCCTTACGCATAAAGCCCCCAGTGTTGCGCACGGATACGCTGCAAACACAGGCGCAGCTCGCCTTCCAGCGCGCGGTCTTCGATCAATGGTGGGAAATCCTCGCCCAGCGCGGCGTGCATGCTGTGCAGCGGCGCGGGCAGCGGTCGTGCATCCTGGCTCTGCTGGCGCAGCCACACCCCTTGGTTCGCGGCAATCAGCGTGGCGGCTGCAACCTGTTCGGTCAGCTCCAGACTGCGCAAGGCATCGCGCGCGGCGATGGTGCCCATGCTCACCTTGTCTTGGTTGTGGCATTCAGTGGAGCGTGAAAAAACGCTGGCCGGCATGCTGTTCTTCAGCGCTTCCGCGGCCCAGGCGCTGGTGCCGATCTGCACTGCCTTGAAGCCGTGATTGATCATCGCGGTGGAGGCGGGCGCGCCGGACAAATTGCTCGGCAGGCCATGGTTGTAGCGGCTGTCGACCAGCAGCGCGAGCTGACGGTCGAGCAGATCGGCGACGTTGGCCACCAGATTCTTCAGGCTGTCCATGGCAAAGGCG
This sequence comes from Pseudomonas sp. SST3, assembly GCF_003325755.1. The sequence continues at coordinate 10,467 of NZ_QORI02000036.1, forward strand.
ATATGGCCGCCGTAAAAATGTCCGCCGTGCAGCACGCGCTCGTTCTCGGCGTCGATGATCGGGTTGTCGTTGGCACTGTTCAGCTCTGTCTCGATGAACTGCCGCAGCAGGCCCAGGCTATCAGCCAGAACGCCCAGCACATGTGGCGCGCAGCGGATGGAGTAGCGATCCTGCAGGCGATGCAGGGGGGCGGTCGGCGCATCGATGGCCAGGTCCTGACGAATCCAGGCGGCCACCTGCATCTGTCCCGGGTGCGGCTTGGCGGCGAACAGGCGCTCATCGAAATGCTCGGGGTTGCCTTCTAGGGCGATGACGTTGAGCGCGGTAATGCGGGTGGCCAGTTTCAGCAGGTAATCGGCACGGGCATAGGCGAGGCAGGCCAGGCCGGTCATCACCGCGGTGCCATTCATCAGCGCCAGCGCTTCCTTCGGGCGCAGGGTCAGCGGCGTCCAGCCGAGCTGACGATGCACCTCGGCGGCGCTGCGGCGTTCCCCGCGGAACATGACTTCGCGCTCACCGGCCAGCGCCGCGGCGACATAGGACAGCGGCGTCAGATCGCCGCTGGCGCCCACCGAGCCTTCCTCCGGAATCAGCGGCAGGACGTCATATTCGAGGAACGCCTGCAGGCGGTCGAGCAACTCGATGCGTACCCCGGACATCCCGTGGGTCAGCGAGCGAAGACGAGCGGCCAGGACGGCGCGGGTGGCTTCAGCGTCGAGCAGCTTGCCAAGGCCGCAGCCGTGAAAGGTGAACAGATGCTGTGGCAGTGCCTCGACCTGATGCAGCGGCACCGCCACCACGCACGAATCGCCATAGCCGGTGGTTACGCCGTAAATCACGCCCTCGCGGTCGAGCAGGGTGTCGAGGAATTGCGCACCGCGGGCAATCCGCTCGCGGAAGGCCGCATCCGGCTGCAGTCGGGCCGGCGCACGGCTTTGGGCCACGGCCAAGAGGTCCTCTATGCGCAGGGGGTGTTCGCCAAAGATCACGGGCTCAGCGTTGTTCATGAACGTTCCAGAAAGGGTAGAAATTGAACCACTGCAAGGGCGCTTCCAGGCAGCGTGCCGCCAGTCGGTCCGCGTAGCGCTGCACCCACTGCTGCACCACCGCATCGCGTTCGCCGCGACGCCACTGGACGGTTTCGGCGAAGGGCTCCAGATGGACATGGAATCGCTGGCCATGTTTCAGGCAGAACAGCAGATTCGCCGGACATTGCAGCAACCCCGCCAGCAGCCAGGGGCCCTGAGGGAAATTCGCCGGCCGGCCCAGGAAGTCGGCAGTTGCGATGCGCGCGCCGTGCAGCGGCACCCGGTCACCGGCGATCGCCAGCCATTCGCCGGCATCCAGCCGCCGCGACAGTTCCATCATGATCGCCGGGTCCAGTTCGCTGACCTGAATCAGTCGCAGGTTGTTCGCGCCGGATTGATCCAGCAGCCGGTTGAAATGCTCGGCGTGGCGCGTGTGCACCAGCACGTTCATCTTCACCTTGCGGCCCATCTCGGCCAGTGCCCGGCAGATTTCCAGATTGCCCAGATGCGAGCCGACCAGCAGTTGGCCGCGCGGTGCTTCAAGCTCCGCATGCAGATTTTGGCTGTCGTGCAGCACCAATCGGCCAAGATCGAGCCGGCCACCCCAGGCGTCGAGCTTGTCCAGCAGGGCGTCGGCGAAGGCCATGAACTGGCGGTAGACCGAGCGCCAGCTGGGCGCCAGATCGCGTCGACCGCTCCATTCGGCGAGGTGTCGCTGGTAGGTCCAGGCGCTCTGTCGGGCGCTGCGGCCGAACAGGTAGAAATACAGCACGATCAGGTACAGCAACGGCGCCATGGGACGACGGCCGAGCAGGCGCACGGCGCTCGCGGTGAGCTTCATCAAGGCAAAGCTGCCGCGTTCGCGATGCGCAGCCCAGTGCGAACCGGGCGCGGCTTTCTCGCTCATCCGCGCCACCGGCGCCAGAGCAACGCCGGCGCACGCAGCAGCATGCCGCCGAACAGCCGGGCGTGCATCGAGGAGATCAGTAGGTTGTCATGCCACAGGCGGAAGTGAGAGACACCGTCAACCGGATAGTGCACACGCGTCGGCAGCCAGACCATTGGCTGTTCGCGCCAGTACAGGCGAACCAGTATCTCGGTGTCGAAGTCCATGCGCTGGCCCAGCGTCGTCGAATCGAGCAGTGCCAGGGTCGGTTGCAGCGGGTAGACGCGAAAGCCGCACATGGAATCGCGGATCGACAGTGACAGCGTGTTGATCCAGACCCAAAGGTGGGTCAGATAGCGCCCATAGAGCCGGCTTTTCGGCACGCTCGCATCGTATTCGGGATAACCGCATATCAGCGCCTCCGGTGCTTGGCAGGCGCGGTCGAGAAATAGCGCCACGCGACCAAGGTCGTGCTGACCGTCGGCATCGACCTGCAGTGCATGGCTGAAACCCAGCCGGGATGCCTCGCGCAGCCCTGCGGCCACCGCCGCGCCCTTGCCCTGGTTCTGCGCCTGCCGGAGCAGATGCACCGAGGGATGCTCTGCCAAGTCGTCAATGACCCGTGCTGCAACGGGACCGGAGCCATCGTCTACCAGCACGCAGTGCAGGTCTTCTGCGAGCAGTGCGTGGACGACCGCCGGCAGGCTGCGCTCATGGTTGTATACCGGCACCACCGCGCAGGGCTTGAACCAGTCGTCATCGATGGCCAGCGACAGTTGCCGATGAGCGTCTGACTGCACGGGCGAGGCGCCGCTGGCTGGCGCGATTGGAGTGAGGGTAGTCACGGGTGTTCTCCCAGCAGAATGCGGCCGGACGAGCAGGGCGCGTCGCCGTTGCGGTATGCGAAGTGGAGCTTGCTGCGCTCGCGATCAAAGCGCAGGGTCAGATGCAATGTGTCGCCCGGTCGGGCGAGCTGTTGGAACTTGAGTACCTCCATGCCTTGAAAGCGCGGCGGAAGGTCTACGAGCAGCTCGCGTGCGAGGGCGATGGCCCAGTCAATCTGCACCACACCGGGTAGCACCGGCGTCTGTGGGAAATGACCGGAGAAATGCGCCAGGTCTGGCGGCACACCTAATTCGAGCTGCCATTCATCGTCATGTCGCGTTGAGCTGATGCGTTCGGGCAGCAACGGGCGTGGCGCCTGCAATAGGCTATCGAGTAGCGTCTGCGGCAGTTTGCCCTGGATGGTATACGGCAGCTGCCGGACCAGACGCCAGCGCCGCGGCAGCGCCAGTGCCTCGCAGTGGCTCGCCAGATGCGTGCGCAGGGCCTCGGTCAGAGCACGCCGGCCGCCGTTGCGCAATGCATGCAAGCCGGCGTGGTTGAGCGCGACCAGTGCCGCGAGGTAGGCCCGGTTGTTGGTAATCACGCCGAGGCGCGCTTCGCTGACGAAAGGGTGCGTGGCCAAAGCTGTTTCCAGCATCGGCAGGGAGATGCGTTTTTCTTCCAGCTTGACGATGCGATCCAATCGTCCGAGCAGCTCGAAGCGCCCGTCGTCCTCGATTCGCGCTGCATCGGCCGTCTGCTCGACATGGCCCGGCGGCAGGCAGGGCGAAGCGATGCGCAGCGCGCCCTGTTCGTCCAGGCTCAGCTGCACTGCAGCGAATGGCTGCCACAGGCTGCCGCCCTGACGCCAGGCGATGCCGCCGGTTTCCGAGCTGCCGTAGATTTCCGTTGGCAGCTGGCCCAGGCGCTGCTGCAATCGCTGCGCGGCATCGGCATCGAGCGGTCCGCCCGAGGAAAAGACCCGCCGCACGCTGCGCAAGGCAGGCCAGTCGAGGTTGTCCCCCATCCGCTTGAGCAGCGCTGGGCTGGCTACCCAGCAGAAGCTCGGGTGCTGACGACTGACCAGTTGGATGTCTTCGGAGAAGGGCAGCGCGCGGCGCAGAAAGGGGCGGCCGGCGCACAACGGCCAGAGCACCCGAAACAACAAGCCATAGATGTGCTGCGCGGCGACGCTGGCGATCACGCAGGCGTCGCCGAGGTCGGCGCCCCAGCAGGCTTCGAGTATTTCCACTTCGTTCGCCAGCTGGCGCAGGCGCTTGTCGATCAGTTTCGGCTCGCCACTGGAACCGGAAGTGCAGAGCAGCAGGCGGCACTGGTCCAGGTCCAGTTTCGCCCCGTCGAGCGGCTCGGCCAGCAAGTCCGAGATCCGGGAGTCGCCGTCCTGATCGGTCACCCAGAGATCAGCCTGATGGGCCAACCGCTCGCGGCTGGCGGGTTGCAGGTCCGCCGGCAGCAGCACCGTCACGCCGGCTCGCCAGGCACCGAGCAATGCGATCGCCAGCTCGCCGGCATCCTCAAGATGGACCGCGAGCCGGGCGACGCCTCGATTGCGCAGCCCGGCGGCCAGGCGCAACGCTTGCTGGCGCAGCGCGGCATGGTCCAGGCTGGGTTCCAGCGTGACCGGGCGCGACCTGGGCGTCTGATCGAGCAGGTGTTCCAGGGAAATCCAGTTCATTTATCTTTCCTGATTCGCTGGCGCACCAGCCATTCACCCGCAAATAGCAATCCCATCAGCAGATAGGCGATCAACCCGGTGTACAAGGTCCACCAGCTCAGCGGCGCCCGCAGCGCGAGGCCGCTGGCGATACCGGCATTGATGATGAAATATCCCACCCAGACCCAAGTCACCCGCCGCGTGTAGCGCACCGCCGCGGGCGGGAGTTCGGGCTCGCTCAGACGTGCCAAGCGCTCGATGATGGGCATGCCGGAGCAGAGGCTGCCGGCAAACAGGCCGAGCAGCGCCAGGCTGATCAACACCGGATACCAGCGCAGCAGCGCGGGTTCGCCGATCAAACCGAGCAGCAGGCAGAACAGCAAGGCCGCGGCTGCCACCGTGCGGCTCAGCTGCGTTTGTTTGCCACTGAAAATCCGTGCCAGCCAGAGCGCGCCGAGCAGCAGCGCGAACAGCCGGGGCGACAGATGCTCCAGGCCCAGATACACGGCAAACGGATAGGCGAGACCGGCCAGCAGCAGGCCGAGACCAATCAGTCGGTTGGCGTTCGTCTTGCCTGTTCGAGTGGGTACCTGCATCGCATATTGTCCATTGGCGAGCATCGTGCATAACGCAGACATTTCCGAAAGGGTGGTCGGGAGATGTCTGGCTTCCTTGTCGTTTACGGTTCAAGCCGTTTGCGGGTTCACCAGGCGATACACCGCCTCGACGACATCGCCTACGGTGCGTACCGACTTGAACTCCTCAGCGGCGATTTTCTTGCCGGTCTGACGCTTGATGTGATCGATCAGGTCGACGGCGTCGATGCTGTCGATTTCCAGGTCCTGATAGAGGTTGGCGTCGAGGCTGATGCGCTCGGGGTCGAGTTCGAAGAGTTCGACCAGCGCATCGCGCAGGGTCTGGAAGATCTCGTTGCGACTGTTCACGTTGGGCTCTCCTCAGGCGGCGGCGCGGTTGGCGCTAACGTAGGCGGCCAGGCTGTCAACGCTGGCGAAATGTTTGCGGGTGTCCTTGGCGTCGGCGTCGATCTTGATGCCGAAGCGCTTCTGAATCGCCAGGCCCAACTCCAGCGCGTCGACCGAGTCCAGCCCGAGTCCTTCGCCGAAAAGCGGTTGATCGGCTGCTATATCATCCGGGCCGAGGTCTTCCAGACCCAGGGCGTCGATGATCAGTTGCTTGATCTCAAGCTGCAGTTGGCTCATCGAGTGCGAGCTCCTTTATAAAGTGTCGGTGCAGATGGTCATTGAGTCGCCGCGAGGCGATGGGTGCCGCTCCCCGCGCGGCGAATGTCTGCGGGTCGATGTCCTCCCCGACGCGCAGGTGAAAATGAAAACGTCGTGCCGGAATGCGGTACCAGGGCTCGGCCTTGGTCAGGGTGGTGGGCGACACCGTGATCACCACCGGCGTTACCAGGCTTGCGCCGCGCAGGGCGATGGCCGCTGCGCCCCGATGGAACTGCGGCGCCTGGCCGGGCGTGGTGCGAGTGCCTTCGGGAAAGATGATCAGTGTCTGGCCCTGTTGCAGCGCATCGGCCGCGTCATCGAGCATCTCGGCGCTGCCGTTGTTACTGATGTACTGCGCCGCGCGGATCGGACCCCGGGTGAACGGATTGTCCCATAGGCTTTGCTTGACCACGCAGTTGGCGTCGCGGATCAGCGCGATCAGTACCACCACGTCGATCAGCGAAGGATGGTTGGCGATCACCAGCTGTCCAGGGCGGCCGAGACGCTCCGCGCCTTCGACTTCATAGGTCAGCACGCCGCTGCGATACATGAACTGAACGAACAGCCAGAACAGCCGGCTCACCGTCTGACGAGCCCGGCGACGGCGTGTGGCAGCATCGCCTGGCAGCAGGCCAAGCAACGGAAAGACGACCAACCGCAGGCAAAGCCCACCGAGACCGAACAGGGCGAATGACAGCCCGGTCGCGACCAGGCGCCACAGCCAGGGAGCGTTGGGCCTGCTGTTCAACAAGTCTGCTGCCAGTTCCAACGGCGTCTCCCCATCGATGCTGAAAGGTGGGCTGCTCGTTGAGCAACGCGCCAATCAGCTCGATCGCGTGCGGTCGCTGTGTCAGCGCCTCATGCCCATCGGCGGCTTCAAGGCTCAGTTGCCAGGTGCTGCCCGGCTTGAGCAGCAGCGCCACGGCGTAGGGAAAGCTGACATCGCTGATCCAGGGGGCATAAACGGCGGGAGTCTGGTCCTCGGCGATCACCACCAGAACGGCCGGTGCACCCTCGCCGAGCAGTAGGGAGGCCTCAAGCACGGCATGTTCCAGGCCATCGCCCTCCGCGGCGAGCGCGGTCATTTCGCTGGGGTCATTCTGCTGGATCGACCAGAGGCCAATGATCGCGTTGTGCACCGATAGACTGAACTGCGTTGGGGAAAGGGGCTCGTCGCTCGCCAGGTCATTGAGGATGGCGAAGGTGCGTGCGGTTTCGCCGTGTCGTGAGGCGTAAACCAGGGGCATCGCTGGCTGCCCGGCAGCCAGAGGCGCAGCCACGGCGAACACCATGCGCGCCAGGCGACTCAGGCGCCGGCGCTGCATAGACGGCAAAAAGCTCACGTCCGGCTGTGCGTCGCTGCCCGACGGGTCGCACGGATCTCTGGCCCAAATTGCCCAGTCGTCGGCGCTCGCCAGACCCGGAGCCCAGGCCTGCCATTGATCGATATCGAATTGAATCACGCGAGAACTCACCGGCTCGTCCGCGAGCCTTGTTATTGACGTGTCGACGTCCCTGTACAGCGACTATCGGTAAATTGTCCGCCGTGAAAGTGGCGGCATTATCCAATCGCGATCCGACTGAGGCAAACGTTGCTTGAAATATCCGGATAAAAGGTGCGCTTGCTTCGCGGAACCGGCTTGAAAGTGCGAGGTCAGTTATAGGTTTTTCTGGCGAGTCGGATCATGGCGTCCAACCTCACCGAAACGAAGCGTACCGAACGGACGCTGCATCGCTGGTTGGCCGTTCGATCCGGGGTGGCTTGTCAGATCCCATGTTGGCTGAGCCATGCCATCAGCGGCGGCAGCGGTAAAGCACCACTCTGGCGGGCAACCTCACGGCCTTCCTTGAATAGGATAAGGCTAGGAATCGAGCGGATACCGAGGCGGGCTGAAAGCTGCGGGTTGGCTTCGCTGTCCAGCTTTCCGAACCTGCATCGTCCCTGTAATTGGGTGGCGGCTTGGGTGAACGTAGGAGCGAAGCTTCGGCACGGCCCGCACCAGCTCGCCCATACATCCACTAGCAGCGGCAGATCACCCTTTATCTGATTAGCGAACTGGCTTTCTTGCAGGTCGAACGGCTTGCTGGGCAATGCTTCGGCCTTGCATCGACCGCAGTGGGGCGAATCCTGCAAGCGATTGGCGGGGATGCGATTCAGACCCGCGCACTGTGCGCAGGGGATGATCAACGAGTCAGACATGGCGAGGCTCCACAGCGGTATTTCCTTAATGTGGTGCCTCGCATCCTGATATCAAGCCTCTCTTGGGTCGTTGACACTACTCCGCGTTGGCAGCGTCCAGGGCTTGAGTCAGATCGGCAAGGATGTCGTCAATGTGCTCAATGCCAATCGACAGTCGGATCAGGTCTTGGGAAACCCCAGCTCGGTCGAGCTCTTCGGCATTCAACTGGCGGTGCGTGGTACTGGCGGGATGGCACGCCAGCGATTTGGCATCGCCGATGTTGACCAGGCGCACGACGAGCTTGAGCGCATCGATAAAGCGCGCACCCGCTTCAATGCCGCCCTTGATCCCAAAGCAGAGAATCGACGCCGGGGTGCCGCGCATGTAGCGACAAGCCAGCGCGTGCTCGGGGTGATCAGCCAGCCCTGCGTATTTCACCCAGGCCACCTGTGGGTGCGTCTTTAGGTAGTTGGCGACTTTCATCGCGTTTTCGCAGTGCCGCTCCATGCGCAGCGCAAGTGTCTCCAGGCCTTGTAGGATCAGGAACGAGTTGAACGGCGAAATTGCGGCGCCCATGTTCCGCAGCGGCACCACCCGGCAGCGGCCGATGAAAGCGGCTGGGCCGAACGCCTCGGTGTAGGTGACGCCGTGATAGGACACGTCTGGCGTGTTGAGCAGCGCAAAGCGCTCCTTGTGCTGCGCCCATGGGAACTTGCCGGAGTCGACCACGATGCCACCGATGCTGGTGCCGTGGCCGCCCATGTACTTGGTCAGCGAATGCACCACGATGTCGGCGCCATGCTCGATTGGCCGGCAGAGCACTGGCGTGGCGACCGTGTTATCCACGATCAGTGGGACACCATGACGGTGCGCGGCGTCTGCCAGGGCCTGCAGATCAATGACATTGCCGGCGGGGTTGCCAATCGACTCGCAGAACACGGCCTTTGTGCGGTCGTCAATCAATGCCTCCAGCGCAGCGATGTCATCATGGGCGGCGAAGCGCACCTCGATGCCTTGGCGCGGCAGCGTATGAGCGAACAGGTTGTAAGTTCCGCCGTAGAGTTTGGCGACCGAGACAATGTTATCGCCCACTTCGGCGATCGTCTGGATGGCATAGGTGATCGCCGCCATTCCAGAAGCCACTGCAAGCGCAGCCACGCCGCCCTCCAGTGCCGCCACGCGCTGCTCGAGCACGTCGGTGGTGGGGTTCATGATGCGCGTGTAGATATTGCCCGGAATCTTTAAATCGAACAGGTCCGCGCCATGCTGGGTATCGTCGAACGCGTACGAGGTGGTCTGATAGATCGGTACTGCGGCCGCGCGGGTCGTCGGGTCCGGACTGTAACCCGCTTGTATCGCGAGAGTTTCCAGCTTCATGGCGTGCTCCTTGTCGTTGTTCGTCGAGTCAAAGACCAGAGAGCATGAAACTGAACGCCAACTCGGTCAATGATCCAGAACAACACCTCCTGTCAGAGCGGAGTGAGCGGCCAGAATAGTGGAATCACCAGTGTCGCGACGACCCACAGCAAGAGATTCAGCGGAATGCCGACTTTGAGAAAGTCGACGAAGCGATAGCCACCGGCGTTGTAGACAAAGGTGTTGGTTTGATAACCGATGGGCGTGGCGAAACTGGCGCTGGCGGCGAACATCACCGCGACCACGAAGGCGCGAGGGTCGATGCCGAGCTGCTGAGCGAGGCCGATCGCGATCGGAGTGACCAGCACGGCGACCGCATTGTTGGACAGGATCTCGGTGAGCACCGATGTGAACAGGTAGATGAACCCCAGCATGAACAGCGGCCCAGCCCAGGGCGTCAGGTCGACGACACTGGAGACGATCAGCTCGACCAGCCCGACCTTGTTCATCGCCACGCTGATGGCGAGCATGCCGAAGATCAGGCTGAGAATCTTCCAGTCCACCGCCTTGTAGGCATCTTCGACATCCAGGCAGCGAGTGGCCAGCACCGCGGCGGCCCCCATGATCGCCAGGCCTTCGATGGGCATCACGCCGAACGCCGCCAACAACATCACCATCAACGTAGTGCCAATGGCGATTGGCGCTTTGTCACGGCGAAACGCGCGCTCTTGCACGGCGTTGAGGCTGATCAGCTCACCGTTGTCGGCGAAGCGCTTGATTTGTGCCGGCGTGCCCTCGACCAGCATCACGTCACCGAACTGCAACTGGAAGTCGTCCAGATTGCCCTGAATGTTCTCGTCCTGGCGGTGCACCGCCAGGACGTTGATGCCGTAGCGGGCGCTGAGGTCGAGGTCACGCATCGGTCGGTGGCTGTAACGCGAATTGCGACCGACAATGGCTTCGGCGAGCACTTCATCCTCACTGCTGATGGTTTCGAAGGCATCGCCACGGTTGAACGTCAGATGCCCGCTGCCACGCAGCTCGACCACATCCTTCACCTGCCCGTGGATCACCAGAACATCGCCAGCGAGCAGGCTGAAGTCCTGTTCCGGCCGGCTGTGCAGATGAACGCCACGGTTGACTTGTAGCACCTGCAAGCCGCTGCCGCCGTTGAGGTTGGCTTCAGCAATGCTCTTGCCTATCACTGGCGAGCCCTGCGGGACGCGGAGCTCACTCATGAAGGTGCGATCGAGCCTCGGCCCGAGCAGCTTGGACAGTGTGTCGCGTTCCGGCAGCAGCCGCTTGCCGATGGTCATCATGTAGAGCATGCCGGCCGCGGCGAGCACCAGTGCGGCACCGGTGATCTCGAACATGCCGAACGGTGGAAGGCCAGCCTTGCGCGCCACACCATCGACCAGAATGTTGGTGGAGGTGCCGATCATCGTCAGCGTGCCGCCAAGGATGGTGGCGTACGAAAGCGGAATCAGCAGCTTCGAAGGCGTGGTGCCGGCACGCTTGGCCAGCGAGATCGCCACCGGCGTCAGGATCGCGACCACCGGAGTGTTATTGAGAAAGGCTGAAATAACCAACGCGGTAATCGTCAGTCCGCCGAGCACCCGGGTCGGGCTGGTGCCGACGAGCCCGCCCAGCCAATTGCCCAGCGCATCGATGCAACCGGTGCGCTCCAGCGCCGCGGATATCACGAACATGCAGGCGATGGTGACGGGCGCGGAATTTGATAACACCCCAAGTACTTCCGCCGGAGTCAGCAACTGGCTCGCGATCAGCACCGCCACGGCGATCGCCACAACGATGTCCGGACTCCACGTCTCGCGCACGAAGGACACCAGCACCCACAGCAACAAGGCGCAGACGAACAAAAGCGGCAGCGAATCGAAGAGCATGAACGTCCTTAACCTGGCGTAACGACCAACCAACAGAGCGGCCCCGCGCGAACGATAGGGGTCGGCGCTTAGAGAGTCTAGAAACGTTTGTTCTGCTTTATATGCTGTCTAGTTATATATCCGCTGCTCATCACCGCTTCGGCCTATGAGAGCATCCCGCTGCAGGCGCGCAGCCAGCAACGAAAAGCCGCGCAATGCGCGGCTTTGAAGATGTTGGGCCCACACGGACTCGAACCGTGGACCAAGGATTATGAGTTGCCTTGAAGCGCTGCAAGCCCAGTAAAATCGTGAGTAGCTTAGCGCAGGTACAGTGAGCTGAAAGTAGCGTCGTAGAGCTGGTTAAGCGTAATTGAGCGAAATCTGTAAAAGCTGGGCACTGTACCGTCAGTGTGCCGATATTTGTACCGTGAGAAGGGGGGGCGTACAGAGCAAGATTGGCCTAAAGCTGGCCAAGAGCCTGAGGCTTCAGGCTTCTTCTCCGGCACCTGGTGCCGATTCTGGTTCCGACTCCGTCTCGTTGCCTGCGCTTGGCTCTTGATGTTGTCTGGCCTCTACGATTAACAGGTAGTTTTGCCTGATCGCTTCCCAGCTCATGAAGTGTCCATAGGCAAACTGCACAAACCTGCCCATTAGACTCTTCAGAAGAGACTGGTCATAGATGCTCAGCTGAGCCATGTGGTGCACTGCATTAGCCAGCCTAAACTCAGCGCTGCCGCTGCCGCTGCCGGACAAGGCTAGATATAGACTTATGCCGTGGTTGAACACATGGGAGGAGTAGTTCATCCAAGGGCTGTACCTTGCGGTGACCGCCAGAGCCGCGCTACCGAGTAGGCGGTCAAGGTGCAGATAAATTATGTTTAGCAGCATTTCCGGGCGCCCTTCGGCGGCAAAGATTTCACGCCCATGAGTCTGAATGATCTTGAAAAGTATAAATCCTGACAGAGTGTTCGGGGTGCTAGCCAAGCGATAGATATCTTGGAACGTTAGCGGTAGTGGAAGCGCGCCTAAAGCGTAGAGCACTAATGCGTGACGCCTTTGTTCGAAATCAAAAGGTGCGTTCACCATTGCTCTAAGCAAAACTGCCTGAGCATTCACTAAAGGATGGCCTTTCACATTGTGAAGAGCACCAAAAGTCCCATCCATACAGAGCCATGGAATCTTGTTGGCTATCGAGAGCTGCATCGCGTCATAAACTGAAGCGTCGACGGCATCTTTGACCGTGAATGCATCAAGCTCTTCATCATGCATGGCTGGCCGCACAACGGTAATGTTGTCCAGGATCAGGCGTAAGTTTTCAAGGACTGARCATCCCGCTCGGAAATCCAGCCCTGCCGCGCGGGCCGCCATCGGTACCAGACTGTGGTCCGTCATCCCCGGAACGGTGTTAACTTCCAGCAACCAGAAGGCGCCGGTGCTGTCCTGCATGACGTCGACGCGCGCCCAGCCCTGAATACCCACGGCCT
>NZ_QORI02000037.1 GCF_003325755.1 Pseudomonas sp. SST3
RAAAAGCTATACCGCAGTTCGCTATACCAACAAGCAGGGCAACAGCAGCTATTACACAGCTGACGGTGAGAGCATGCGCAAAGCATTTATCCGAACGCCGGTTGATTTCGCCCGCATCAGCTCCCGCTTTTCCAATGGTCGCAAGCATCCGATTCTGAACAAGATCCGTGCCCACAAGGGCGTGGACTACGCCGCACCGCACGGCACCCCTATTAAAAGTGCGGGTGACGGCAAGGTGCTCCTCGCCGGCCGCAAGGGCGGGTACGGCAATACAGTCGTCATTCAACATGGCAACCGCTACCGTACGCTATATGCTCACATGCAGGGCTTCGCCAAAGGTGTGCGCAACGGCTCGTCCGTCAAGCAGGGGCAGATCATCGGCTACATCGGTACGACAGGCCTATCGACTGGCCCGCATCTGCACTATGAATTTCAGGTCGATGGGGTACATGTCGACCCGCTGGGCCTGAAGCTACCGATGGCGGACCCCATTGCAAAGAACGAGAAACAGCGTTTTCTCCAGTTGAGCAAACCGCTGATGGCGCGCATGGATGAAGAACGGGCGACCATGCTGGCCATGAAGAACGAATAAATGCCGCTCTATATTGGGGTCATGTCAGGTACCAGTCTGGATGGCCTCGATTTCGCTCTGATCGAGCATCACGAGCGGACCACTCTGCTGGAAACACATTACGAACCGATGCCGGCGCAGTTGAGGAAGGATCTACTCGACCTATGCTCATCCGGTCCTGACGAGCTAGCCCGAGCAGCCATCGCGGAACAGGCCTGGGCCGAGCTGGCGAGCAGCGGCATACACAAGCTGCTCAGCAAAGCGCACTGCGAGACCGCAGCCATCCGAGCGATCGGAAGCCATGGGCAGACAGTGCGGCACGAACCACAGCGGGGCTTCACCATCCAGATCGGCCATCCATCCCTACTGGCCGAGCTGACAAACATTAGCGTCGTAACCGATTTCCGCAGGCGCGACATGGCGGCCGGCGGCCAAGGTGCGCCCTTGGTTCCAGCATTCCATGAAGCAGTGTTTAGCGACGCCACCCGTGCCCGAGCGGTGCTGAACATCGGCGGCTTCAGCAACGTCAGCCTGCTCCAGCCGGGTATAACGACTCAGGGCTTCGATTGCGGGCCAGGCAACGTACTGCTCGACGCCTGGATTCAACGCCACCAAGGTAAGCCATACGACTCAGATGGCCATTGGGCTTCAAGCGGCCAGGTGGATGGTCGATTACTGGCGCAGCTGCTAAGCGACAGGTTCTTCGCGACTCAGGGACCTAAGAGCACCGGACGGGAGTTGTTCAACCTGCCGTGGCTAGACGCCCACCTCACCTCATGCCACGACATTGCGCCTGAAGACGTCCAAGCGACTCTCCTGGAGCTGACCGCTCGCAGCATTTGCGAGTCGCTCCTGGCGGCCCAACCGGGAACGCAAGACGTGCTGGTCTGCGGGGGTGGCGCGCACAATTCGGCACTGATGAAGCGCCTACAAACCCTGTTGCCGGCGTGTCATGTGCGAAGCACCTCCGACTTCGGAATCGAGCCAGATTGGATAGAAGCCATGGCGTTCGGCTGGCTGGCGCATTGCTGCATCGAAGGCACCGCCGCCAACCGCCCCAGCGTGACTGGCGCTCGAGGGCCGCGAGTCCTGGGTGCGATCTACCCCGCCTGAACGGCGTTTCCGCTAGAACCGCACCCGACAAACAAAAACACCGCGCCAAGCGCGGTGTTTTGTTGCAACGAGAACCACTTTAGATCGAGAAGGACTGGCCACATCCGCACGTCGTCGTGGCGTTCGGATTCTTGATGACGAAACGAGAACCCTCCAGACCTTCTTGATAGTCGACTTCAGCTCCGGCCAAGTATTGATAGCTCATAGGGTCCACCACAAGACTCACGCCCTCACGCTCAATGATGGTGTCATCTTCGGCCAGATCTTCATCGAAGGTAAAACCGTATTGGAAACCAGAGCAACCGCCGCCTGTAACGAAGACACGCAGCTTCAGCCGCGGGTTGCCCTCTTCATCCACTAGGCTCTTCACCTTGCTCGCGGCACCCTGACTAAACTGAATCGCGGTGGGCGTGAAGGATTCGACACTCATTTGGTTCTCCTGGCGCGGGAGCGCGCATTACTGCGTTGACGCCGCATTATCGGCTTCTCCTACAAAATCGGTCAACTATTCATCAGCGGCCGGCCGCTTCGGAGCGATCTCCGCGCGCCGATCGTCGGCAGCGTCGGTCAAGGCAGCAGCGCAGCGTTGCCCAGGCCAAGCCGCTCATCCAGGCCGAAGGCAATGTTCATGTTCTGCAACGCCTGACCGGAGGCGCCTTTGACGAGGTTGTCGATAACCGAGAGCACAACCACCAAATCACCACCCTGTGGACGGTGGATCGCGATACGGCACATGTTGGCGCCACGCACGCTGCGCGTCTCCGGATGACTACCGGTCGGCATCACATCGACGAATGGCTCGCTGGCGTAACGCTGCTCGTAGAGCGCCTGCAGGTCTACAGATGTGTCGGCTACAGTTGCGTAAAGAGTGGCGTGAATGCCCCGGATCATTGGTGTCAAATGGGGAACGAACGTCAGCCCTACATCACCACCGGCTGCACGGCGCAGCCCTTGGGTGATCTCTGGCAGATGACGATGGCCCTTGACCGCGTAGGCCATCATGCTTTCGCCCGCCTCGGTGAAAAGGGACCCGATCTTGGCTGAGCGACCCGAACCACTGACGCCCGATTTGCAATCGGCGATCAGCCGCGATGTATCCGCCAGACCATTTTCCAGTAACGGAAGATAGCCAAGCTGGGTGGCGGTCGGATAGCAGCCGGGAACGGCTATCAACCTTGCCCCTTTGATCTGCTCGCGATTGACCTCCGGCAGGCCATATACCGCTTCCGGGAGTAGAGCCGGCGCTCCATGCGGCTGGCCGTACCACTTAGCCCACTCGCGTGCATCCTGCAGGCGGAAGTCCGCGGAGAGATCGATAACTCGGGTACCGGCGTCCAGCAGCTCAGCCGCGAGCGCATGGGCTACCCCATGCGGCGTCGCAAAGAAGACCACGTCGCAGGCGCCAAGCGTCGCAGTGTCCGGCACACTGAAGGCCAGCTCATCGTAATGGCCTCGCAGGTTCGGATACATATCCGTCACCTTGACCCCATTTTCGGAGCGGGAGGTGATCACAGCCACTTCGGCCTGGGGGTGTTGCGCCAACAGGCGCAGCAATTCAACCCCGGTGTAGCCTGTGCCGCCAACGATTCCGACCTTAACCATGAGCTGCCTCGCGCAGTGGAACGATAAAAGAAGTCCGATGATAAAGGTGCCTGGCTCCAGGGCCAACCACCCAGATGACGTGCGGGCCTTCATACCACTACTATCAACCCCGCCCCTGAAACCAAGGAATCCCCTATGCTCTATCTCTGGGTGAAAGCCCTGCACATCGTTGCGATCGTTTGCTGGTTCGCCGGATTGTTCTATTTGCCAAGACTGTTCGTATATCACGCCATGAGCGAGGACACCGCCAGCCGAGAGCGCTTCCAAGTCATGGAGCGCAAGCTGTATCGAGGAATCATGATGCCCTCGATGATCGCCACGCTGCTGTTCGGCATCGGCATGATCGCGCTGAATCCCGCACTGTTCAGCAGCGGCGGTTGGCTGCATGCCAAGCTCGCACTGGTTGTTCTGCTGATCGGCTATCACCATGTATGCGGCGCGCAGCTGAAGCGTTTCGCGCGCAACGAGAACACCCGCAACCACGTGTTCTATCGCTGGTTCAACGAATTTCCGGTGCTGCTGCTGCTGGCCATCGTCATTCTGGTGGTCGTCAAGCCGTTCTGAACTCTCACTTAAGGAACCCGCCATGTCACTGCCAGCCCTGTTCGAAGAACGTCTGCGCCTGCCTTTGGTTGCTGCGCCCATGTTTCTGGTGTCCAACCCGGCGCTTGTGGCGGCGTGCTGCCGAAGCGGCGTGGTGGGCAGCTTTCCTGCGCTCAATCAGCGGGAGAGCAGTGGCTTTCGTGATTGGTTACAAGACATCAATCAGCGCCTGGCGGACATGCAGAAACCAGCGCCTTATGCCGTCAACTTGATCGTGCACAACAGCAACCCGCGCCTACAGACGGATCTCGCGATATGTGTAGAAGAGCAGGTTCCGATTGTCATCACCAGTCTCGGTGCCGTGAAGGAGGTGGTCGATGCCGTCCATAGCTACGGAGGCTTGGTCTTCCACGATGTCACTACCCGCCGCCATGCGGAGAAGGCGGCCGAAGCCGGAGTTGATGGTCTGATTGCGGTTGCCGCAGGCGCTGGCGGTCATGCTGGCACCTGGAGTCCATTTGCGTTGATTGCCGAGATCCGCCAGTTCTTCGACAAGACACTGCTGTTGTCAGGTTGCCTCAACCATGGCCATGAAATATTCGCGGCGCAGCTGCTAGGTGCCGATCTCGCCTACATGGGTACCCGTTTCATTGCCACCCGCGAAAGCCAGGCTCCGGACGCATACAAGCAGATGCTTCTGCAAGCCAAGGCTGTGGATATCATTCATACCGCCGCCGTCTCAGGCGTGCCAGCGAGCTTCCTGCGTCAAAGCCTGCAACAGGCCGGCTACGACGAGGAGCGCCTGAAAAACAAAGGTGAGATGAACTACGCAGACAAGCTCAAACCAGTCAGCGACGAGGCGAAAGCCTGGAAAACTGTCTGGTCGGCAGGGCAAGGCGTAGGAGAGATACATGATCTACCGAGCGCCGAAGAGCTGATTGCGCGCCTGGATCGCGAATATCGTGCAGCCGTCGACCGCTCAGTACAGCTCTCTCAACCCTGGTTACGACAAACACCGGCCGTATAACCGCCCGGCGCCTCCGAGAGGCGCGGATGACCCCGGCCCAGGAACGGCCCGGAGTTCGCCTGTTACACTGTTCAACTGTTAAATGCTGGAGAAACGCCATGGATTGTCTGTTCTGTAAGATCGTCGCCGGGGATATTCCCGCGCACAAGATTTACGAGGATGACCACGTCATCGCTTTCAACGACATCGCGCCCCAGGCTCCGGTGCATTTCCTGGTCATCCCGAAGAAGCACATCGCGACGCTCCACGACCTGAGCGAAGAGGACGACAAGGCGCTTGCCGGCCACATCCTGTTCACCTCTCAGCGCCTCGCCGAAGAACAGGGTTGCAGGGAGGGCTTTCGCGTTGTCATGAACTGCAACGATCTGGGCGGCCAGACGGTCTATCACATCCACATGCATGTGCTCGGCCAGCGTCAGATGCATTGGCCGCCGGGCTGAGCACCCATCCATCCGAGACGCACCAACCACTGCCCACGGCTGCTCCGAATTACCTGGAGGCGACATGCCTAACCGACGCCAATATTCCCCTGCCGACCGTCTGCTGTTGCAGGCTGATGCCGCGTTAAGAACACTGCTGCCGTTCAACGGCCAGCCCCACCGTCCAACGCCCGCGGTATTGAAGAACGAGACCGAGCTGAGCGAGAGCGAAGCACGTCACGTGGCCGGGCTGATGCGCATCAACCATACCGGCGAAGTCTGTGCGCAGGCGCTGTATCAGGGCCAGGCATTAACGGCGCGATTGCCAAGGGTGCGCGAAGCGATGGAGCGCGCCGCCGATGAAGAGATCGACCACCTGGCCTGGTGCGAGCAACGCATCCGCCAGCTGGGTAGCCATACCAGCGTGCTCAATCCGCTCTTCTATGGTTTGTCGTTCGGCATCGGAGCCTCTGCCGGCCTGATCAGCGATCGCATCAGTCTGGGTTTCGTTGCCGCAACCGAAGATCAGGTCTGCAAGCATCTCGATGAGCATCTCGAGCAAATTCCGCCCAGTGACGAAAAGTCCCGAGCCATTCTCGAGCAGATGCGCGCGGACGAGGCACAGCATTCGACCGCCGCCCTCGATGCCGGCGGCTTGCGTTTTCCGGCGCCAATCAAATTCGGCATGAGCCTGATGGCGAAGGTCATGACAAAGACGACCTACCGGATCTGATCACGAGACACAGACGCAAAAAAAAGGGCGCCGATACAGGCGCCCTTTTTGTTCATGCGATCTTTAGCCCGGCATGTTACGGGCGTAGAAGATTTCGAGCATCTCGTGACGCAAGCGATCCTCTACCTGATCGCGCTGTTCCGGAGAGAGATTGCTGGTGGCATCACCGAACAGATAGTTCTCCAGCTCAAAATTCTTCAGCAGCATCTTGGTATGGAACAGATTCTCCTGATAAACGTTTACGTCGGTCATCTGATAGGCCGAACGGGTGTCTTCGGAGAGATAGTTCTGAATCGAATTTATTTCATGGTCGATGAAGTGCTTCTTGCCCTCCACATCACGGGTAAAGCCGCGAACGCGATAATCGACCGTGACGATATCGGAGTCGAACTGGTGGATCAGGTAATTCAGCGCCTTAAGCGGTGAAATAACGCCACAGGTTGATACATCGATATCCACACGGAAGGTCGCGATGCCTTCAACCGGATGGATTTCAGGATAGGTATGTACCGTGATGTGGCTCTTGTCCAGGTGCGCCAGAATAGTGTCCGGCAACGGTCCGGGCGACTCCTCGATCTGGCTGTCCGTCGGCGTAACCGGCTGTTCTGAGATGAGGATGGTCACGCTTGCACCCTGCGGCTCATAATCCTGCCGCGCGATATTGAGAATATTCGCACCAATGATGTCGACGACATCGGTCAGAATCTGCGTCAGTCGCTCCGCATCATACTGTTCGTCGATGTACTGTACGTACGCCTGCTGGTCTTCCTGGGTTTCGGCATAGCAGATGTCGTAGATATTGAAGCTCAAGGACTTCGTCAGGTTGTTGAACCCGTGGAGCTTGAGTTTGCTTTTCACCATTGGAGACTCTCTTTGATGCGGCTTACCGCGTGATTGAGCATGCCCGTCAGATACCCTGTACCTGCGTAGGACCGTATACACCTCTTCGCATTTGCGACCGTGGCTGTGCTGTTCTAACGAAACGGCCCCGTTAAAAACGGGGCGCGCATTATGCAGATTGATGACGCGCGGTTCCAGTGCTTGCGAACCTTATCCATATGAGCCGGTGCAGCATCCCGGCTCGAGGCGCCTAGATAGAGCGTTCGGCCATGTTGGCCCGGCAGTCAGCCCAGCTCGATAATTTCGTAATCATGAGAGATCTCCACGCCTGCACGCCCAAGCATGATCGAGGCGGAACAGTACTTTTCGGCGGAAAGCTCCACGGCACGCTTGACCTGCGCTTCCTTCAAGCCTCGTCCTTTGACGACGAAGCGCAGATGGATCTTGGTGAATACTTTCGGATCCTCATCGGCCCGCTCGGCCTCGAGAAAGGCTTCGCAGCTTTCCACTGCCTGACGGGACTTCTTCAATATGCTTACCACATCGAAGTTACTGCAGCCACCGAGCCCCAGCAGAAGCATTTCCATCGGACGAACACCAAGATTGCGCCCGCCGTTTTCCGGCGGACCATCCATGACCACGACATGACCGCTGCCCGACTCGCCAAGAAACATTGCTTCGCCGGCCCACTGAATGCGCGCTTTCATCGATAGACTCCGGTTAAAAAGGAGCGAAGCTTAGCACGACCGCTGCGCGCGACTGGAGGTAGCAATCCGACGAAATGAATGCCTGGAAGTTGATATTCGTGTCGCAGTTTTGTTGTCGATCTGAACCGGTCTGTTAAGCTCCCTCGGCCTGATAACAGAACTCAGTCATACATAATAAGAACTGCCTTCTATTGGACACATCTTCCGGGACTACAGCATGGTTGCTATTACACTCACGCCCAAGATCAAGAACATCGACAAACTACTCGCGCACTGCCATCGCCGACGCTATACGGCCAAGAGCACTATCATCTACGCAGGTGATCGCTGCGAAACGCTCTTCTTTATTGTTAAAGGCTCGGTCACCATCCTGATCGAAGACGATGATGGCCGCGAGATGATCATCGCCTACCTCAACTCCGGAGATTTCTTCGGCGAGATGGGGTTGTTTGAAAAGGAAGGCTCGGAAAAAGAACGCAGCGCCTGGGTTCGTGCAAAAACCGAATGCGAAGTCGCCGAACTGAGCTACGCCAAGTTCCGCGAACTGACACAGCAGGATCCCGATATTCTCTACGCACTCGGCAGTCAGATGGCCGAGCGCTTGCGCAATACCACGCGCAAAGTCGGAGACTTGGCATTCCTCGATGTAACCGGCCGGGTAGCGCGCACCCTACTCGACCTCTGCAAGCAGCCTGATGCGATGACGCACCCGGACGGCATGCAGATCAAGATCACCCGCCAGGAAATCGGCCGCATCGTCGGATGCTCGCGAGAAATGGTCGGGCGTGTACTCAAGAGTCTGGAAGCCCAGGGCCTAGTACACGTGAAAGGCAAGACCATGGTCGTGTTTGGCACGCGCTGAGCATTCAACCAACACCCATGAAAAAGCCGGCTGTTGCCGCTTTTTCATATTGGTGGGTCAGTCTGGATCGCCAGCCAGCCGCGGACGAGCACGCCCCGGGAAGAACAAGCGTTGCAGCTCAACTCCGGGTTGCTCGGCACGCATGAATGCTTCGCCGACCAGAAACGCATATACCTCGTTTATCTCCATCAGCTCCACATCGGCGCGATGCAGAATCCCGCTCTCAGTGATCACCAGGCGGTCCCGTGGAACACGCGGCAGCAGATCGAGGGTGGTTTCGAGGCTCAATTCGAAGCTGTGCAGGTTACGGTTGTTGATCCCGAGCAGGGGCGTCTCAAGGCGCAAGGCCCGCTCCAGTTCCGCTCCGTCATGGACCTCCACCAGCACATCAAGTCCCTGGGACTTTGCCACATCGGCCAGCTCAGCCATCTGCGCATCCTCCAGCGCAGCGACGATCAGCAAGATGCAATCGGCCCCCAGCGCCCTCGCCTCGACCACCTGATAGGGATCGACCATGAAATCCTTGCGGATTACCGGCAATTTGCAGGCGGCACGGGCCTGCTGGAGGTATTCATCGGCGCCCTGGAAAAAGTCGATATCGGTCAGTACCGAAAGGCAGGTTGCGCCACCCGCCTCGTAACTCTTGGCAATGTCCGCTGGCACGAAGTTCTCACGCAGGACCCCTTTGCTTGGCGAGGCTTTCTTCACCTCGGCGATGACCGCCGGCTGCTTGTTGCGGACCTGCGCCTGCAGACTACGGGCGAAGCCACGCACCGGGTCCGCCGCAGCCGCCAGTCGCTCAAGTTCGGTTAGACCGACACGGCCACGGCGCTCGCTTACTTCCTCACGCTTACGCGTGAGGATCTTTTCCAGAACCGTCGGTACGCTCATTGCGACTTCTCCTGCTTGAACACCACGGTAAAGGACACCAGCTCCTCGAACTTGTCCCGCGCCAGGCCAGTATGAAGCGCATCATGGGCGATTTCGATGCCCTGCTTCAGGCTGCTGGCCACATCGGCGGCATAAAGCGCAGCGCCGGCATTCAACACGATCATGTCGGCAGCTTTTTGACCGTTCTCAGTTTTCCGTCGCCCCAACGCATCCCGGATCAGCATTAGCGAGCCCTGGGCATCCTCAACGTTGAGGCCGATCAGGCTCTGGCTCTTGATGCCGAAGTCCTCCGGCTGGATGCGGTACTCGCTGATCTCGCCCTTGTTCAGCTCGGCGATATAGGTCGGCGCCGCCAGGCTTATTTCGTCCAAGCCATCCTGTGCATGTACCACCAATACATGCTGACTACCGAGGCGCGCCAGCACTTCGGCCATCGGCCGGCAGAGCTCCTTGCTGAACACACCGAGCACTTGATGCTTGACGCCCGCCGGGTTAGACATCGGCCCGAGAATATTGAATAACGTGCGCAGTCCCAGTTCGCGCCGCGGACCCGCCGCGAATTTCATCGCGCCGTGATGCGCGGGCGCGAACATAAAGCCAACGCCGACAGCGTCTACGCTACGGGCGACCTGCTCAGGCGTGAGATCCAAGTAAACACCGGCTGCTTCAAGCAGATCGGCGCTACCGCTCTTGCCTGAGACTGCGCGATTGCCGTGCTTGGCGACCTTGCCACCGGCGGCCGCGACGACGAAGGCTGCGGCAGTGGAGACGTTGAAGATGTTCATGCCGTCGCCGCCGGTGCCACAGGTATCCACCAGGCGATGGGTATCGAAATGCACCGGCTCGGCGAGCTCCCGCATCACCTGTACCGCACCGACGATCTCATCGATGGTCTCGCTCTTCATACGCATGCCCATGAGGAACGCGCCGATCTGCGCATCGGTGCACTGGCCGGTCATGATCTGACGCATCACCGCTTTCATTTCGTCGGTGCTCAGATCCAGCTGACCAACGATGCGGTTGAGGGCTTCCTTGATGTCCATCAGCGCACGCCTCCGGTTTGCTTCAGAAAATTGGCGAACAGCTCGTGTCCCTGCTCGGTCAGGATGGATTCGGGGTGAAACTGCACCCCCTCGACATTCAGCGTCTTGTGCCGCAGCCCCATGATCTCGTCGACGCTACCGTCGTCCAGCCGCGTCCAGGCCGTGATTTCCAGGCAGTCGGGCAGCGTTTCACGCTTGACCACCAGCGAGTGATAACGGGTGACGGTGAGCGGATTGTTCAACCCGGCGAACACGCCCGCATCCTGGTGAACCACCGGGCTGGTCTTGCCATGCATGACCTGCCGCGCACGCACCACATCGCCCCCGAAGGCCTGGCCGATGCTTTGGTGCCCGAGGCAGACCCCGAGAATTGGCAGCTTGCCGGCGAAATGACGAATCAGCTCCAGCGAGACGCCCGCCTCATTCGGCGTGCACGGGCCGGGGGAGACGACGATGCGCTCGGGATCCAGGGCCTCGATCTCGGCGACGCTCAACTCGTCGTTGCGCACCACCTTGACGTCCGCACCAAGCTCGCCGAGGTACTGCACGACGTTGTAGGTGAAGGAGTCGTAGTTATCCAGCATTAGCAGCATGATCAGTTCTCCTGCTGGTCGCGTTCGGCCAGGGCCACCGCGCGGAACATGGCGCGGCGCTTGTTGAGCGTTTCTTCCCACTCCAGCGCGGGTTGCGAGTCGGCAACGATGCCGGCACCGGCCTGCACGTGCAGCTCGCCGTCCTTGATCACCGCGGTACGGATGGCGATCGCGGTGTCCATGTTGCCGTTCCAGGCCAGGTAGCCGACCGCACCGCCATAGACGCCGCGCTTGACCGGCTCCAGCTCGTCGATGATTTCCATGGCGCGGATCTTCGGCGCGCCGGACAAGGTGCCCGCCGGCAGGATCGCACGCAGCGCATCCATGGCCGTCAACGGCGCCTTGAGTTGGCCGGTGACGTTGGAAACGATGTGCATGACGTTCGAGTAGCGCTCGATGACCATCTTTTCGGTGAGCCGTACCGAGCCGTTCTCGGCCACCCGACCGACATCGTTGCGCCCCAGGTCGATCAGCATCAGGTGCTCGGCCAGCTCCTTGGCGTCGCTGAGCAGATCCTGCTCCAGCGCCAGATCGGCCTCCTCGCTGGCGCCGCGTGGACGGGTGCCGGCGATCGGCCGGACCGTGACCAGGCCTTCCTCGACACGCACCAGCACTTCCGGCGACGAGCCCACCACGTGGAAGTCGCCAAAGTTGAAGAAGTACATATAGGGCGTCGGATTGAAGCAGCGCAGCGCGCGATAGAGATCGATCGGCGCCGCCTTGAAGGGGATCGACATGCGCTGGGAAATCACCACCTGCATGCAATCGCCCGCGAGGATGTAGTCCTTGATGCGGTTGACCGCCTGCTCGTAGTCCTCGCGACTGAAACTGGAGCGGAAGGTCGGCTCGGCGCCGCCGCCCTTTTCAAAATCCAACCCCAGGCGCGGCCTGATCGACTGACGCAGCTTCTCGCGAAGCGCTTGCAGTTTCGCCTGCCCCGTCTCGTAGGCGTCGGGCTGCTCCGGATCGACCAGCACGATGCAGTGCAGCTTGCCGGCCAGGTTGTCGAACACAACCACAGCATCGGAGACCATCAGCAGGATATCCGGCGTGCCCAGCGGATCGGGATTGGGGCAGTTCGCCAGCTTGCGCTCGACATAGCGGACGCTGTCGTATCCGAAATAGCCCACCAAACCACCGTTGAACCGCGGCAGCCCTTCGACCGGCGCGACGCGGTAGCGCTGCTGGAACGCCTCGACGAAGGCCAGCGGATCCTCGACCTGGCAGGCCTCGGTCTCGACGCCATCGGTGGTCACGCTGATGCGATGGCCATGCACGCGCAGCACGGTGCGGCACGGCAGGCCGATGATCGAATAGCGGCCCCACTTCTCGCCGCCCTGTACGGACTCCAGCAGATAGGAATTCGGGGCGTCTGCGAGCTTGAGATAAAGCGTGAGCGGTGTATCGAAGTCGGCGAGGGTTTCGAACGACAGAGGGATGCGGTTGTGGCCTTCGGCGGCCAAGCACAGGAATTCTTCGCGGGTCATGTCAGCCTCGTGGTCGGCGGAGCTACTTGGGTCGATTGCAAACGTACCGGCCGAGCCGGCAGAAGATGTCAGGCGCGCCAGCGCCAACGGGCCAGGGCCTTGATGACATTCATCCATTGTTTGCGGGTGACCACCACGATCTGATCTCGTCTGCGGGGTGTGCGGAACAGAAGCCACACTAGCGCAGCCCCGAGACCGAAGCAACCAGCTCGCGCAGGTCATCGAGTACCAGCGCCGGCTCTTCGTTAGCGATGGGTTCGCCGTGGTTGTAGCCATAACTGAGCGCGACACAGGGAACGGCCGCCGCTTTCGCCGCATGCACATCGTTGCGCGAGTCGCCGACGAACAGCGAAGCGCCGGGCTCGACGCCGGCCTGGCTCATGACCCACAGCAACGCTGCCGGGTCAGGCTTTTGTTGGGGCAAGGTATCGCCACCGACCAGCCACTGAAAGTAACCGGCTAGCCCCTTCTCTTGGAGCAGCGGCTCGATGAACTGCGCCGGCTTATTGGTGATGATCGCCAGCTTCACATCGCGCTCGCAAAGCCAATTCAGACATTCACGGACACCCGGATAGACAGCGGTCAGTTCGTGGCCGCCAGAATAGGCCTGCATGAACAGCGCCAGCGCCTCGTCGGTCAGCTCGTCCGCCACGTCTTCGTGTTGCAGCTGGCCGGCCAGAGCCCGGCGCACCAGCACCCGCGAACCGTTGCCGACCCAGTCGCGCACGCGTGCGATCCCCGCGGGCTCGCGGCCCAGCAGCATCAGCATCTTGTCCACCGCGGCAGCCAGGTCCGGCACCGAATCCATCAGGGTGCCGTCCAGGTCGAACATCACCAGCCGTGGCAGCTTACCGTCGAAAAGCTGTTCCAGACGGGTCATGGCCGCGCCAGCGCCAGTTCGGCGCGCATATGGTCGATCACGGCCTTGTAATCCGGCTGATTGAAAATGGCCGAGCCGGCAACGAAGGTGTCGGCACCTGCGGCGGCGATCTCGCGGATGTTCTTCGGATTAACACCGCCGTCGATCTCCAGGCGGATCTCGCGGCCGCTGGCATCGATCAGTGCACGTGCTTCGCGCAACTTGTCCAGCGTGTTGGGGATGAACTTCTGCCCGCCGAAACCTGGGTTGACGCTCATCAGCAGGACCATATCAATTTTGTCCATCACGTACTTGAGCACATCGAGCGGTGTGGCCGGGTTGAACACCAGCCCGGCCTTGGCGCCGCCGTCCTTGATCAGCTGCAGTGATCGATCGATGTGATCCGAAGCCTCCGGGTGAAAGGTGATGTAGCTGGCACCGGCCTCGAGAAAATCGCCGATCATGCGATCCACCGGGCGGACCATCAAGTGCACATCGATGGGCGCGGTGACGCCGTGCTTGCGCAGCGCCGAGCAGACCATCGGGCCGATGGTCAGGTTGGGGACGTAGTGATTGTCCATCACATCGAAATGAACGATGTCTGCGCCAGCGGCGAGCACGTTGTCCACTTCCTCACCCAGGCGGGCGAAGTTGGCGGAGAGGATGGAGGGAGCGATGGCGAACGGCTGCATGACGACCTCGGGTAGCACGGCGGAATGCCGCGCATTGTACCCGAGGGCCGGAGTGGCGGCGCGCCTGACATCCGTTGTGGATGCCGACGCGCCGCAGCGGGTCAGGTCAGCTCGTCGAAGCACTCGGCGATGATCGCCAGGCCGCGCTCGAGCAGCTCGTCCTCGGCGGTCAAAGGCACCAGCACGCGCAGCACGTTGTAGTAAGTACCGCAGGACAGCAGGATCAGGCCCTTGTCCCGGGCCTTGGCGACGATCTGCGAGGTCAGCGCCGCCGCAGGACGCGCACGGTCGCCGTCTTCGAACAACTCGATGGCGATCATCGCGCCGAGCCCGCGCACCTCGCCGACTTCCTTGTGCCGCGCCTGGATGTCTTTGAGGCCAGTGGTGAGCTTCTCCGCCACCGCCTTGCAGCGGTCGAGCAGCTTCTCCTCCTCGAAAATCTCCATGACCGCCAGCGCCGCCGCACAGGACAGCGGGTTGCCGGCGTAGGTGCCGCCCAAGCCGCCCGGGGCGATGGCATCCATGATCTCGGCCTTGCCGCAGACGCCCGCAATCGGGAAGCCACCGCCGACCGACTTGGCGAAGGTCGTGAGGTCAGCCACCACGCCCATTTGCTCCATGGCGAAGAAGGTGCCGGTGCGCCCGGCACCGGTCTGCACTTCATCAGCGATCAGCAGAATGCCGTGCTGGTCGCAAAGCGCACGCAGGCGGACCATGAACTCCTTCGGCGCGACATTGAAGCCGCCCTCGCCCTGCACCGGCTCGATGATGATTGCGGCGATGTCGCGTGGCTCGGCGTCGTTCTTGAAGATGCGCTCGATGCTGGCGATTGACTCGTCAACGCTGACACCGTGGATCGCGCAGGGATACTGCGCGCGAAAGATGCCGCCCGGCATCAGGCCCATGCCGGCGGAGTACGGCGCGACCTTGCCGGTCAGCCCGAGGGTCATCATGGTGCGGCCATGGTAGGCGCCGGTGAATGCGATCACCCCGGCGCGACCGGTGGCGGCGCGGGCGATCTTCACCGCGTTTTCCACCGCCTCGGAGCCGGTGGTGACCAATAGGGTCTTCTTGGCGAAATCACCGGGCACCCGGGCGTTGATCTTCTCGCACAGCTCAACATAGGGCTCGTAGGCCAGTACCTGGAAGCAGGTATGGGTTAGCTTGTGCAGCTGCTCTTCCACTGCCTTGATGATCTTGGGGTGCAGGTGGCCAGTATTCAGCACGGCGATGCCACCGGCGAAATCGATGAACTCGCGACCCTCCACGTCGACCACGCTGCTGTTTTTCGCGTGATCGGCAAAAATCGGATGGATCTGGCCGACGCCACGGGGAACGGCGGCGACACGGCGTTGCATCAGGGATTCGTTGGTCTTGCTCATAAGCTCCTCGGTAGCCGCTCATCGTCGGCACGGGTCGGAAGGAACACCCGGGCGCGGGTCCGGCAGCATACGATGATCGACTGCCGGGCCATCCGGGCGTTCGGATTACAGTAGAACGCTGTTCGCTATATTGCACGCCAAACTCGCCTTCGATCACGCTTTCTCGGCATGCATTGGTTGTACTGACTGCGCGCAGCTGACCGGGGAGGTTCCGCATAACCGGTTCGAGATCGCGCTGATACAGCGCTGATCGTCATACACTCATCCGGCGATAACCTTCGACAAAATAGGCCTCACGTATTTGCGGCATGGCGAGATCGGCTAATGGCATCTTCCCGCAGACAACGACGCCACTTCAGTTAGTTGCGGTAGATAACCAGGGAGACATGAATGCCTCGTTTGCTTGACCCGTTTAGGTTGCTTGCACTGTTGTCGTTGATCACGATGGCGACCTCCAGCAATGCCGAGACTGGCTCCTCTACAGCAGACGCGGGAGGAGCCCCAGCATCCGCTTCGCTCCAGCGCGCGCCGTTGCGATCGCGCAGCGATATCATGACCTCCGACCTCCTGCGCCAACTTCCCGATAAGGAATTCATCAGCCTCAAAGCAGGCACCGACGATTTTGCTGCTCTCTGGCGTCCCGCCAATGTCGGCGAACCCAGAGGGGTGATCATCCTGCTACCCGGCGAGGGAGAAAGCGCCGACTGGCCGCGCGGCATCGGCCCGCTGCGCCGCGGCCTGCCCGACCACGGCTGGCATACGCTAAGCTTGAGCCTGCCGGATTGGCCCGGCCCTGCGCTGCCAGCGGTCGCGAACACCTCAGAAGGCGCAGCTGAGCCGCCGGTCGAAGACCCTGCAGCGGAGACCGAACAGTTTGCCGAAAATCCGGTGCCAAGCGAGGCTGGCTACCTGCCTGAAGAAACCGCAGCGATACCAAGCGAACTGGTTAGTGACGATACCAAAACGGAGGAAACCGTCGCTCCAGCTGCACCCCATGCCGATCAGATCACCGAGCGCATCGAGGCGGCGCTGGCGTTTGCTTGCAGCAAGCAGCCGGCGGCGATCGTCTTCCTCGGACAGGGCACCGGTGGTTACTGGGCGGCGCGCTATCTGCAGCAACGGGCACCCGGCGATGTCAGGCAACTGGTGGTAGTCCGGCCACGCCAGCCGGAAGGCCAGGACGAACCGTTGGAGCAGCTGATCCCGGCACTGAAACTGGCCACTGGTGATTTCTACTACAAGCACGGACGCGGCGATCTGGCAGCGGCCCGCGAGCGGCTGAATGCAAGCCGTAGGATGCAGCACCCAGCGTATCGTCAGGTGGGATTGCCGAAGCCGACCGGCGACCGCCATGCGGACCAGAAGCAGCTTGTGCGCCGGGTCCGTGGCTGGCTGGCTGGATAAGCAGACGTAGGGGAGCCTGAGCCCTGGGCAGTATCTGCGACGCGTTAGCGGAATCCTCGGCGCTCGCGGATCAGGACATAAGCATTGTGCAGCTCGCGGGTTCGCTCAGTCGCATCTCGAACCTGCTGCGCCGTCGCACCCGCGCCGGCCTGTTTGTCCGGGTGATGCTTGCTCAGCAACCTTCGGTAGGCACGCTTGATAGCCTGAGGCTCGCTGTCGGCGCGCACGCCGAGCAGCCGCAAGGCCTGCTCATAGGCACCACCGAGATTGCTCGGTGCGCCTTGGCGGCGCCCGCCGCTCGGGTCCAGCGCCGCGATGGCCGCCGAGTCCCAGCCCATCCACTTGCCCCAGAGCATCACCAGTTCGTGTTCGCGCGCGTCGATCTGCCCCTGCGCCCGAGCCATGCGCCAACACGCCTGAAGCACTGTCTTGGCCTCGCCGGGTCGCCCTTGCAGGCGCTGTAACAGGTCGCGAAGGCCATCGCCGCTGGATTTTCCCCGGTAGAAGGCCTCGATGGCGGTGCGCTGAGCGGTCGGATCCAGCTGCAGCCGCTGCATCTCTCTGCGCGCGGCCTGGATGTGCGCCTCGCTGATTCGCCCGCTGCTCTTAGCAAGGCGCCCCAGAAGAAAAAACAGCAGCTCGTCGCCCTGCATCACGACCTTCCCGACGCCCATGCGCTCGCGCAGCCTGGCCCAGGAGTTGAGCCCGAAGCGACGGTCGAGCACCTGCCCGAGCAATGCGCCAAGCAGCGCCCCCGGAATACTCGCGATCAGCCAGCCGATCAGCGCCCCCAACAGCGTAATGGGCCAGAACATTCAGCGCCGCGCCTCCAGGATCCGCTCGACTTCGGCCAGGCGCTCGTGGGTACCGACATCAACCCAACGCCCGCTGTGATGCTCCCCGCTCACCTCGCCCGCCGCCATCGCTTGCCGCAACAGCGGGGCAAGCTTGAACGCGCCGGCGCTGCAGCCTTCGAACAACCGCGGATGCAGCACTGCAATGCCGCTATAGGTGAACGCAGCTGCCGGTGTGCTGGCGTCGATAACCTTTCCATTAGTCAGTGCGAAGTCGCCGGTCGGGTGATGCGCCGGGTTATCCACTAGTATCAGATGCGCAAGCCCAGCCAGCGGCTGCGCCAGCGCGGCGAAGTCGTAGTCGGTCCAGATGTCGCCATTGATCACCGCAAATGGCTGATCGCCTAACAGCGGCAGAGCCCGATGAATGCCACCGCCGGTCTCGAGCGGCTCGCCCTCAGCCGAGTAATCGATGCGCACGCCGTACCGGTGGCCCGTCCCCAGATACGCCTCGATCTGCTCGCCAAGCCAGGCATGGTTGATCACCAGTTCGGCGAATCCCGCGGCGGCCAGCGCTCGGACGTGATACTCGATCAGCGGCACGCCGCCCGCCTGTACCAGCGGCTTGGGTGTGTGCAAGGTCAGTGGACGTAGGCGCTCACCTTTACCCGCCGCGAGAATCATCGCTTTCATGGTTGTACCTGCGCAGTCGGCAGGTCATTCAGCAATGTCCTCAGCTCTGCCAGTTCAGGGCGGCGCGCCGTCACCGTCTCGATGTAGGCGAAGAAGCGCGGCACGTCGTCCAGATAGCGCGGCTTGCCGTCACGGTGACAGATGCGCGCGAAGATGCCGATGACCTTCAGATGCCGCTGCAGCCCCATCAGGTCGCTGGCGTGCCGGAACTCGTCGAAGCGGGGCTGGACCGGAATACCCGCAGCGCGCGCGGCGTCCCAATAGCCCTGCAACCAGCCTTTCACCCGCTCCTCAGGCCAACTGAGAAAGGCGTCCTTGAACAACGAGGTGATGTCGTAGGTCACCGGGCCGACAACCGCATCCTGGAAATCCAGCACACCGGGGTTCGGTTCGCTGATCATCAAATTGCGCGGCATGTAGTCACGGTGCACCAGCACCCGAGGTTGCCCCAGGGCCGAGTCAATCAGCAGTTGGCAGGTCCGCTCCCAGATATCCAGTTCGGCCGCGCTGAACTGATAACCCAGATGGCGCTGCACGTACCATTCGGGAAACAGCTGCAGCTCACGGCGCAGGAGTGCCTCGTCATAGCTCGGCAGTGACAGCTCCAGCGGTTTGGCCTGGAAGGCGAGCAACGCCTGAATGGCGTCGGCGAACAGCTCGTCAGCATTGGATTCGTCGATGACATCGAGGTAGGTCTGGCAACCCAGGTCGGTGAGTAGCAGAAAGCCACGATCCAGATCCTGGGCGAGTATCTGCGGCACGTTGATCCCGGCGCTCGCCAGCAACGCAGCCACAGCAACGAACGGTCGGCAGTTCTCCTGAGGGGGCGGAGCATCCATCAGGATAAAACTGCGACCTCCCGACTCCCAGCGAAAATAGCGACGGAAACTGGCGTCGCTGCTGGCCGGGACCAGTGCTGCCTCGGGTACGTTGCCCCAACCGCGACGCGTGAAAAGCTCCCTCAATTGGGGTTTCAACCAGGCATTCAGGTCCTGTAGGCGTTGATCGTGTTGCGGCATATCAGTGCTCTCCGCGGCGCTAGCCGATAGACGGGTCATGCTTTATTATCCAGCATCTTGTGCGACACGCGTAGCGTGTCTCCGGGTCCGAGGTGTCGTGTCATCTCGGCGGATTCCGCAAGGAATTCAATGCTCAGAATCTAATTCTGGGAAACAAAACATACCCACGTGGCAGAGTCTGTAATGCTATGGGTCGCAGCGGCGACTGACTCAACCTAAGCTCATTGAGCGTCCGGAAGCATGAGCGGTCATCGTAGTTGATGATGGATGCCTACTTGTAGGAGGTCGAAATGGATCAGCAAACGTCCGGTTTGATCATTCTTGCCCTGATTGTCGTTGTAATGGGTGGTACAGGCCTTTATGCCTTGCTGCCGGATATCAAGCGCGAGATGAACAGCTTTAGACAAAAGCACTTCTAGCTTCGGCTTTAGTACCTATACCCACGCGGGAAGAATCCCCGCTGGGGTTCCTCCTGCCTCAATGAGGAGGAATACATACTTGAGCAAGCTGCTTCCGCAGTTCTTGCCCCTTCACCGGAGATATGAGCGAAAGCTCTATCTGTCATTGTCCAGCCATTGCCAGAACGGAAATGGCAGCGGACTCGTTGTGCGACCAACGGTAGCCTAGGGAGACATGCATCACTGGCAACGGTGGGGTATGAAGCTTTCCCGACAATGTAGCCCCCGCAAGGGCGCGGTTTTGCCGTGAGGCAAGCCGTGGATGCTCGGAGCAGTACCGGGTTGAGGCGCTAGGCTGGCTGGCACGGGCAACACAAGTGAACTGCTGATAAACACCGTAAGGATAAACATGCCAAAGCTGCTGATAGGCATGAACCAAAAGGTACGAGGTCGGTTATCTCCGTGGGATGTGGGGATACGTTCGCCATTACGGCCTCCGGTGAAAAAGCAGGTCCTAACCCAGTCGTGTGACAGATAGGGAACGTGGTAAGCCCGT
>NZ_QORI02000038.1 GCF_003325755.1 Pseudomonas sp. SST3
TTTCGACCATTTGCTCCTTGTAGGCTTCAAGGTTCGCAGCCTGGAACGCCTTCGTGGAGAACTGCTGCTTCAGCGTTTCCTCCTGCGCCCTTTGCTGGTCGAGACTGGCCTGCATATCGCTGAGATAGAAGTAGTACCCGCCACCAAGGACCAAAACCATTAGCAATATCGCAGCGATAACCTTCACTGCTGCGGGCCAGGAGCCCAGGTTGTTCATGTCCAGATCGGATAGATCTACACTACGGAGGCTCTCCATGGAGCTCGCCAGACTCATGGCCTATCTCCCTCAGCAGTCGCAGTCGGCTGTGTCTGCTGCACCGTTAGCTGGAATACGTTTTCTTGATCAACTGCGCCCGCAGTGACCGCCTTCACTTCGTTCAGGTTAGGCGCGTCCAGCCACTCAGAACCGTCCAGATTTCGCATCAGGTTAGAGACCCGGTTGTTAGATTCCGCGCCACCGACGATGGCGATGTTCTTGCCGGTCATTTTCAACCCAGTGAAGTACACGCCGTCAGGTAACGTACGTACGAGCTGATCGAAAACCCGACCGATAATGGGTCGATTTCCCTGCAGGTCCTGAATGATCTTCATACGTTCCAGCAGTTGCTGCCGGCGCTCGCGCAATTCCTTGATTTCAGCGATTCGGGCATCCAGCACCGCGATCTCTTTGCGGATGAAATCGTTTCGTGCGTTCTGCCGCTCAATGGCATGCGTGAAGTATTGGTCGGCGAGAAACAGCAGGCCCACCGCAACAACAGCGACCCCAGCGAGCGATACCAAGAAGCGCTGCTTACGCTCTTCGCGTAGCTGTTCGCGCCAAGGTAAAAGGTTGATCCTGGCCATCAGTCGAAACTCCTCAAGGCCAACCCACAGGCAATCATCAGGGACGGCGCATCACTGGCCAGTGCGCCAGCGTTGACCTTGCTACTCAAAGCCATATCGGCAAAGGGGTTGGCGACTAGAGTCTGGGTTCCGATTTTCTGCTGAATCAACCGATCCAGCCCGGGAATCGAAGCCGTGCCACCGGCCAGCAGGATGTAGTCCACGTCGTGGAATTGCCCCGCAGCGAAGAAGAATTGCAGCGAGCGCGACACCTGCTGAACAACCGCCTCTTTGAACGGCTGCAACACTTCGCTGTCGTAGTCGTCTGGAAGGCCTCCCTGCTTTTTGGCCAGGCCAGCCTCTTCCATCGACAGGCCGTAGCGACGCTGGATTTCCTCGGTCAACTGGCGGCCGCCGAACAGTTGCTCGCGCGTATAGATGGTGCGCCCGTTATGCAGCACGCTCAGCGTGGTCATGGTCGCGCCGATGTCGACGAGCGCGACAGTCAGCTCATCGTGCCCCGCGCCCAGCTGCGGCGCTAACAGACCGTATGACCGTTCCAGGGCGTAGGCTTCTACATCGACTACTTTGGCTGTCAGCCCGGCAAGGGCAAGAGCCGCCTCGCGGATCTCCACATTTTCCTTACGGCACGCCGCCAACAGTACCTCGACACGGCCAGGCGAACGGGCGGCAGGCCCCTGCACCTCGAAATCGATAGCAACTTCTTCCAAGGGATAGGGGATGTATTGATCCGCTTCTATCTTTAGCTGGTTTTCCAAATCATCGTCATTCAGCCCGGCATCCATCTCGATGCTTTTGGTAATGACTGCCGAGCCGGAAACCGCTACGGCAGCGGACTTGACGCCGGTTTTCGCCTTCGCCAGCAAGCGGGACAGGGCCTGACCCACGCCCTCGAGCTCAGCGATATTCTTCTCCACCACAGCATTCGGCGGAAGCGGCTCGACCGCATAAGACTCAACCCGATAACGGGAGCCTGAGCGGCTTAATTCCAGTAGCTTGACGGACGTCGAACTGATGTCGATCCCAAGCAGCGTGTTCGCTTTCTTAGTGAAGAGCCCTAGCACGGCCGATTTCCTATCTTTATCCGCTACTTACGGATTAATTATGTTTGTCCGCATTAGATAACAGCCTTGACAGAAGCGCAAATGGCTCCCCAGCAAAAAAACCGCTTATAATGTGAACGGTTTTTCCTTTCAGCATTGTCTGCGGCTTACACCTCATTCCCCACCCTGGATTCAACGAACCCCGATGCGTTTTCTGAAGTTTTTCCTATGGTCGTGCCTGGCTGTTTTCTGTGGACTTTTGCTCAGTCTCAGTGGCGCGTTTCTTTATCTCAGCCCCAACCTGCCATCGGTCGAATCGCTACGCAGCATACAGCTCCAGATACCGCTGCGCGTGTATAGCGATGATGACAAGCTGATCGCCGAATATGGCGAAATGCGTCGCTCCCCTATCGGCTTTGATGAAATACCTAAGGATTTCATCGCCGCATTATTGGCGGCAGAAGACGATAATTTCGCCAATCATTATGGCGTCGATGTTTCCAGCCTGATGCGCGCTGCCACGCAATTATTGAAAACCGGCCATATTCAGACCGGCGGCAGCACCATCACCATGCAGGTCGCAAAGAATTACTTCCTCACTAGCGAGCGGAGCTTCTCCCGCAAGATCAACGAAATTCTCCTTGCGCTTCAGATCGAGAGAGAGCTGAGCAAGAACGAGATCCTCGAGCTGTATGTCAACAAGATCTATCTGGGCAATCGCGCCTATGGCATCGAAGCGGCAGCCCAGGTCTATTACGGCAAGTCCATCGAGGAACTAAGCCTGGCGCAGATGGCCATGATCGCCGGGCTGCCCAAGGCACCATCAGCGTTCAACCCATTGGCCAATCCAGAGCGCGCCAAGGAAAGGCGCGACTGGATCCTTGGGCGGATGTACCGGCTCGGCCGGATAGACGAGGCCCGCTACCAGCAAGCGCTGGCGGAAGTCGTCGATGCGTCCTATCACGGCTCGTCGCCAGAGCTTGATGCACCTTATATAGCCGAGATGGCGCGCGCCGAAATGGTAGGCCGCTTCGGTAGCGCCGCGTACACCGATGGGTTCCGTGTCTACACAACCACCAGCAGCGAGCGGCAAATCGCTGCCAATCAGGCCCTTACCGAGGGACTGATCGACTATGACCAGCGCCATGGCTACAGAGGCCCCGAAGCACGGCTTGCAGGCACCGATCAAGAAGCGTGGCTTAAGGAGCTTGGCACCTACCGCGGCCAGTCCGGCCTGCTACCGGCCGTTGTCACCCAGATATCCAACGATGCAATCAAGGCCCGGCTTCGGGATGGCAGCGAACACGCCATCAGCTGGGAGAGCATGAAATGGGCTCGCCCGTTCATCAACACCAACAGCCTAGGCCCTGTACCGAAAGCACCATCGGATGTGGTTAAGCCGGGTGATGTCATTCGGGTCCGGATGGTCGATGACAAGGCGCTCTTCAGTCAGATACCCCAGGCCCAGGGAGCACTGGTATCCCTGGACCCGCTTGACGGCTCAATCGAAGCGCTGACGGGCGGATTCTCCTTCGGCCAAAGTAATTACAACCGCGCGATCCAGGCCAAGCGCCAGCCCGGCTCTAGCTTCAAGCCCTTCGTCTATAGCGCAGCGCTGGATGCCGGCTTCACTCCCGCAACGCTGGTTAATGACTCCCCAATCGTTTTCGTTGAAGAAGGACTGGACCGGGTTTGGCGACCGAAGAACGACAACAACACTTTCCTCGGCCCGATCCGCCTGCGCGAGGCGCTTTATAAGTCGCGCAATCTGGTCTCGATTCGCCTGCTGCAGACGCTCGGCATCCCCTATACCCTCGACTACATCAAGCGCTTCGGATTCAAGGCGGAAGATCTGCCTGCCAACCTGTCACTGGCGCTTGGCACGGCGACCCTGACGCCTATGGAAATCGCGACCGGCTGGACCGCATTCGCTAACGGCGGCTACAAGATAGAGCCCTATCTGATCAAGCGCATCGAGGACCGAGATGGCAAGGTCATATTCGACGCAAACCCGGCGCGGGTGCCGGAGCACGAAGCAGCTCAACCAGAAGCGGATGAAGCGACAGCAACCGCCTATGCACAGAGCGAAACGTCACTGACAGGTGCTTCGGAGCCAGCCAGGCAAGAGCCGGTGCATGCCGAGCAGATCATTGACGAGCGAACCGCCTACATCATGACCAGCATGTTGCAGGACGTCATCAAGCGCGGCACAGGCCGGAAGGCGCTGGCGATGGGCCGGGGCGATATTGCCGGAAAAACCGGAACCACCAATGAATCCAAGGACAGTTGGTTCTCAGGCTATAACGCCGACATCGTGACAACCGTCTGGGCCGGCTTCGATCAGCCTCAGAGCCTTGGGCGCCGAGAATACGGAGGAACGGTCGCGCTACCCATCTGGATGAAATATATGAGTTCGGTGTTAGCGGATGCTCCCGAACACGCACCTGCCGAACCCGACGGCATTCTGACCCTGCGGATCGACCCGAAAAGCGGCCGAGCGGCTGCTCCGGGCACCCCGGATGCCTACTTCGAGATATTTAGGAGTGAAGATTCGCCGCCCAACATGGATGGCGAGCTGACTCCAGGCTCCATGTTGCCCGACAGTCCATTGCCGGCTTCCGAAGCAGCGCCGATCGACCTGTTCTAAACGCAACCCGCCCATCGGCGGCCAGATACAGATACCGTCGAAGAGGTACAACGCAGGACTTCTGCCTAACCAAGCGAGGGCACTCGCGGCAGTAAACGATGACCTGCTCATGACCAGCGCAATAAAAAAACCCCAGCCAAAGCTGGGGTTTCTTTTCGCACAAGCCCTGCCGAAGCAGAGCCAAGACCGATCTAATCAGTTGTTGAACACGTCATCAACGGACTTGAGCGGGTAGTTAGAAGGATACGGCAGTGTCGCTACGCCGCTCTCGATCGCAGCCTTGGCCACAGCATCGGAGACAAGCGTAATCAAGCGCGGATCCATCGGCTTTGGAATGATGTACTCGCGCCCGAACTGCAGCTGCTCTACGCCATAGGCGGCGGCGACCTCAGCCGGAACCGGCAGCTTGGCCAGGTCGCGTAGAGCGAGAGCGGCTGCGATCTTCATTTCTTCATTGATGCGCGAGGCGCGAACATCCAGCGCCCCGCGGAAAATGAACGGGAAGCCCAGCACGTTGTTGACCTGGTTCGGGTAGTCCGAGCGGCCGGTAGCCATGATCACATCGGAACGGGTCGCATGAGCGAGCTCAGGGCTGATTTCCGGATCCGGATTCGAACAGGCGAACACCACCGGGTTGG
Organism: Pseudomonas sp. SST3; assembly: GCF_003325755.1. The sequence continues at coordinate 5,172 of NZ_QORI02000038.1, forward strand.
GAGCCATACGCTTGAGGCCTTCGGCACTCAACAGATCGGGGCCGGACAGACCCACAAAGACATCGGCACCATCGAGCGCATCATCCAGGGTGCGCTTGTCGGTTTCATGAGCAAACACAGCCTTGTACTGGTTCAGATCATCGCGACCCGCGTGAACGACACCCTTGCGATCGATCATGAAGATATTCTCGACCTGCGCGCCCATGCTCACCAGCAGCTTCATGCAGGAGGTCGCGGCAGCACCGGCACCCAGGCAGACGATCTTGGCCTGCTCCAGCGTCTTGCCAGCAATTTCCAGCGCATTGAGCATGCCTGCAGCAGTAACAATGGCGGTGCCGTGCTGATCATCGTGGAACACCGGGATATCGCATTGTTCGATCAGAGCGCGCTCGATCTCGAAGCACTCGGGCGCCTTGATATCCTCCAGGTTGATCCCACCAAAGGTGATGGAAATGCGTTTGACCGTATCGATGAACGCTTGCGGGCTCTCTGCGTCAACTTCGATATCGAATACATCGACGCCGGCAAAGCGCTTGAACAGGACACCCTTGCCTTCCATCACCGGCTTGGATGCCAGCGGCCCCAGATTGCCCAGGCCAAGAATCGCGGTGCCATCGGAAATCACAGCGACCAGATTGCCTTTACCGGTATAGCGGTAAGCCAGCTGCGGATCACGACCGATTTCGCGAACCGGCTCCGCTACGCCTGGGCTGTAGGCCAGCGACAAATCGCGAGCGGTGGAAGTGGGCTTGGTCAGCTCGACACTCAACTTCCCTGGACGGGGCTTTGCGTGGTAGTCGAGAGCGGCGGTTTTCAGGTCAGTCATGAGGCATTTCCGCTTATTTTACTGGGACAGACAGGGGGCCGAGCATACGCCAAGACCAAGCGCCGTCACAAGCCAATGGGAAAGGCGGACTGTCAAGGGCTCGCTCTACGACTTTCAGCTGAAGAACCACACATATCCTGAGACGCCCCGATAGCGGGTTAAGGCAGCGAAACCAGCATCGATGGGTGGCTCACGCGCAGCAACCAGCGCGCCTGCCGCGACAAATCCGCGCGCCCCTTGCGATCGACCACCCAACCCCTGACCTCGATCTCCATGCCTGGAAGGTCCGCCAGCGAGTCACCGAATGCCGCAACGGCTTCGTGCGGAATCTGCACTACCAGCGAGCCATCCAACTCCAGCCAGAAACCACCCCTATTCGTCTCCAGCCGATCGACGCGCGCCCTGACCAGCGCGAAACCGCTGCGGCGCAGGCCTCCGGCCGAGGTCACCGGCGACTGACGCCACACTCCCTTGCCGGCGGCCCGGGCCCCTCGCTCTATCAATTGATGGCAGCCAGCCATCGCTGTATTCGGCGCGATAGCGACGAAGAAACCCAACCCTTCGGCCAGCAGAACAGCTTCGAGATTGCCGCCACGTATGTCGAAGGCGTGAGCCAGGACCCGGCCATGATGATCCTTCGGCTCTTGGCCGAGGCGCAGATCGATATTTCCACCTCCGGCCTTCACGAGCCCCTGCAAGCGCCGCCTGGCGGCTTCGGCGAAAGGCTCGGCAGTGCGCCCCTTGCGGCCCATTTCAGGTGCATTGAGGCCAAGCAGACGGACGTTACGACCATCGACCAGGCGCAGCGTGTCGCCATCGATGACCGTATCCACCGCCACTCGAGAGAGCGGACCGCTAGCAGGACAAAGCGCCTGGGCCGGCAAGCTGCAGAGGACGGAAACGAAAAAGGCGCCCACCAGGGACGCCTTTTTCAGATGCTCGGAAAACCTCATGGGATTCCCGTCGCGGCGACAGCTTACTTGGCGCCGAACACACCGAAACGCTGCTTGAAGCGGTCGATACGGCCGCCGGTATCCAGCACTTTCTGCTTGCCGGTGTAGAACGGGTGGCACTCAGAGCAAACGTCGATGCTCAGGTTCTTGGCCAGCGTGGAGCGAGTCTTGATGACGTTGCCGCAGCTGCAAGTGGCTTCGATTTCAACGTAGTTAGGATGGATATCGGCTTTCATGGAAAAATCCTCTAGGACTTGTGCCGCCACCCGACCCTATGTCGAGTACCGCACGGAGGGCGCGAATAATACCAGAGCCCTGTAGCGATGCAAGGGCAGCTGATCGCGAGGGAAAAGGACCCCGTTTTGCAGGCCAACCATGTGCCGCAATCCGCATCCGGACCTGCTGTCGGATCGGATCGTTTAAGATCGACACTCGTCGCCAAGGATTACCGCGTGCCGCAACCCATACTCCGCCTCGCCCTGCCCTCGCCACTGCGTAGGCTCTTCGACTATCTTCCCCCCGCCGATGTCCCGTACGCCGCGCTGCAGCCGGGCATGCGGCTGCGGGTCCCGTTCGGCCGGCGCGAAATCGTCGGAATTCTGGTGGAAGTCGTCAGCCACAGCGAGGTGCCCGAGGCGAAGCTCAAACCAGCGCTGGAGCTGCTTGACGCATACGCCCCACTGCCACCTGCATTGTTCAAGCTGTGCCTGTGGACGGCTCAGTATTACCAGCACAGCCTCGGCGATACGCTGAGCTGGGCGTTGCCGGCGCTGTTACGTCAGGGCGAGCCTGCTGAAGCAAGGCAGGAGCGTTTCTGGCATGTTGCAAACAACGCGCGACCGGAAGATCCGCGACTGAGCAGAGCGCCCCGCCAGCGCGAAGCGTTGAGGACCATCGCCCAGCACCCGCATGGCGTCGCCCACTCGCTGCTGAGCCAGCTTCAGCTGAGCAAGGACAGCCTCGACCTGTTATTGCAGAAAGGCCTGTTGCGCATCGAGACCCGCCGCTGCCATCAGACTCTGCGACATCAAGGCAGCTGGCTGCTGCAACCGGAACTATCACTGAACCAGGAGCAAAGAGGCGCCGTCGAAGCCATCCGCGCATGCCTGGGTGGCTTCCAAACCTTTCTGCTGGCCGGCGTTACCGGCAGCGGCAAGACTGAAGTTTATCTGCAGCTGATTCACCATGTACTCGAAGCCGGCAAGCAGGCGCTGGTTCTGATCCCGGAGATCAATCTCGGACCGCAAACCCTGGCCCGCTTCGAGCAACGTTTCAACGCCCGCATCGCCCTGCTGCACTCCAACGTCAACGATCGTGAACGCCTGGACGCCTGGCTGGCGGCACGGGACGGCGAGGCAGATATCATCATCGGCACCCGTTCGGCGCTATTCACCCCGATGAAGAATCCGGGATTGATCATTCTCGACGAGGAGCACGACGCCTCCTATAAACAGCAGGAGGGTCTGCGTTATCACGCCCGCGACCTCGCGGTGGTCAGGGCTCGCCAAGAGAATCTGCCGATTCTGCTCGGCTCGGCAACGCCGTCGCTTGAGAGCCTGCATAACGCCCACAGCGGCCGCTACGCATTGCTCAAGTTGACCCAGCGGGCCGGTGGCGCGCAGGCACCGCGCTTTCTACGCCTTGATGTGAAAAGCCGACCACTGGACTCGGGCATCTCCGGCCCGCTGCAGCAGGCCATGGCGCAGACACTCGCCGCAGGACAACAGGTGCTGGTGTTCCTGAATCGTCGCGGCTTTGCCCCTTCGCTGCTGTGTCACGATTGCGGCTGGCTTAGCCAGTGCCCACGCTGCGACGCGAGAATGACGCTGCACCAACGTCACAACGAGTTGCGCTGCCACCATTGCGGCCACGCAGAGCGCCCGCCGCGCAGCTGTCCGGAGTGCAACAAGCTCGACCTACGCCCTGTCGGCGCCGGCACTGAGCGCGCCGAAGAACGGCTGGGCATTATCTTTCCGGGCTACCCGGTGTTGCGCATCGATCGCGACAGCACCGCGCGCAAGGGCTCGATGGAGCAACTTCTCACCACCATCAACCGCGGCGAGCCGTGCCTGCTGGTGGGCACCCAGATGCTCGCCAAGGGCCACCATTTCCCCCGCGTCACCCTGGTCGCCATCCTCGACGCGGACGGCGGGCTATTCTCTGCGGACTTCCGCGCCAGCGAGCGTATGGCGCAGCTGATCGTTCAGGTGGCTGGCCGCGCAGGTCGTGCCGAGGAAGCTGGCAAGGTGATCATCCAGACCCACCTGGCCGACCATCCATTGTTGGTCCAACTGACCGAGCAAGGCTATTTCGCTTTTGCCGGCCAGGCCTTGAGCGAGCGCCGCGCCGCCGGCCTGCCCCCGTTCAGCTATCTCGTGCTGTTACGCGCCGAAGCGGGGAAACCCGGCCAGGCCGAAGATTTCCTCGACCAGGCTTGCAACCAGGCGGAACAGCTCGTGGCGCAACTCGGTCTCGGCGGCATCGAGCTGCTGGGGCCAGTGCCCGCCCCAATGGAGCGACGCGCAGGGCGATTCCGTGCGCAGTTGCTGCTGCAGGCCAACGCCCGGGCGCCGCTGCACAAGCTGATGGGCACATGGCTGCCGCGGGTGGAAGCTTTGCCGGGCAGCCGTACTGTACGCTGGTCGCTGGATGTCGATCCGATCGACCTGTTCTGACACCTCCCGAATCCAACCACAAGCCACAACTAAGCGCCTTAAGCCTTGAAGCTTCGCCCCCCGGGCACCGATAATGTCCAGTTTTCGACCAAAGCCTCCGGGCCGACCGAGCAAACGATGAAAGACAGCATTCGCGACCTGATCCAGCAAGCCCTGACCCGCCTCATCACCGAAGGCGTGCTGCCCGACGGATTGAGTCCGACGATCCAGGTGGAGAACACTCGCGACAAGACTCATGGTGACTTCGCCAGCAATATCGCCATGATGCTGGCCAAGCCAGCCGGGATGAAGCCCCGCGATCTTGCGCAGAAGCTCATCGAAGCATTGCCGGCCGATCCCAGCGTCAGCAAGGTGGAAATTGCCGGCCCGGGCTTTCTGAACTTCTTCCAGAACAGCGCCGCATTGGCTCAACGCCTCGATGCTGCCCTTGCCGACCCGCATCTGTGCGTCAGAAAGACAGGCCCGGCGCAGCGAGTCGTCGTCGACCTTTCCTCACCGAACCTGGCCAAGGAAATGCACGTCGGCCACCTGCGCTCGACGATTATCGGCGACGCCGTGGCGAGAGTGCTGGAGTATCTCGGCGATGAGGTGATCCGCCAGAACCACGTCGGTGACTGGGGTACGCAGTTCGGCATGTTGTTGGCTTATCTCGAAGAAAACCCCGTCGCTGCCGAAAGCGAGCTGTCCGACCTCGAGCAGTTCTATCGCGCCGCCAAGCAGCGCTTCGACGACAGTGCCGAGTTCGCCGATCGAGCCCGCGAACTCGTGGTGAAACTGCAAGCTGGCGACGCCGATTGCCTGCGCCTGTGGACGCGCTTCAACACGATTTCCCTTTCGCATTGCCAGAGGGTCTACGACCGCCTGAACGTCAAGCTGACGCCGGATGATGTCATGGGTGAAAGCGCCTATAACGCCGAGCTCGGGGACATCGTCGCGTCGCTTAAGGCCAAGGGCTTGCTGAGCGAAAGCAATGGCGCCCAGTGCGTCTTCCTTGAAGAGTTCAAGAACGCCGAAGGAAATCCGCTTCCGGTGATCGTCCAGAAAGCCGGCGGCGGCTACCTCTACGCCACCACCGATCTGGCGTCCATGCGCTACCGCAGCCACCAATTGCACGCCGATCGCGCGCTGTATTTCGTCGACCAGCGCCAGGCCCTGCATTTCCAGATGGCCTTCGAGGTCGCACGCCGCGCCGGTTTCGTCCACAGCGACATGCAACTCGAGCACATGGGCTTCGGCACTATGAATGGTGCCGATGGCCGTCCCTTCAAGACCCGCGACGGCGGCACCGTAAAGCTGGTCGATCTGCTCGACGAAGCCGAACAGCGCGCCTACAGCCTGGTAAAAGGCAAGAACCCGGACCTGCAAGAAACCGAACTGCGCCAGATTGCACGCGCCGTCGGCATCGGCGCCGTGAAGTACGCGGACCTGTCGAAGCACCGCACCAGCGATTACAGCTTCAACTTCGAGCAGATGCTCAGTTTCGAAGGCAACACCGCGCCCTACCTGCTTTACGCTTATACCCGCGTCGCCAGTGTGTTCCGCAAGCTAGGCACCAGCATGGACACGCTTGCTGGCGAAATACAGCTGGAAGCTGAACAGGAGCAGGCCCTGGGCGCAAAGCTCGCGCAGTTTGCGGAAGTACTGAATGGCGTAGGAGAGAAAGGGGTTCCGCATTTGCTGTGCAGTTACCTGTACGACCTCGCCGGTCTGTTCTCCAGCTTCTACGAGCACTGCCCAATACTGACCGCCAAGAGCGAAACCGAGAAACAGAGCCGCCTGCGCCTGGCCGCCCTGACCGGCAGAACCCTCAAGCAGGGCCTGGAGCTGCTTGGTCTGGAAACGCTGGAGCGGATGTAAGTGGCAACCAGGAAGAAACCCGCCCCGAAGCGGGGCGCGAGCCGCTACCAGGCGCCGGCCAAGAAGCCCGTTCCCGGCTGGGTCTGGCTGGTTTGCGGCCTGGTCATCGGCGGCTTCATCATGTTCCTGATGAATCTCGAACCCGGTGGGGACGAGATCAAGCGCGCCAAGGACATGCCCAAGCCCAAGGAGCAGCCGAAGCGCTCCGCGCCGGCAACGGGCCAGCCGGCGAAGCCGAAGTACGACTTCTACACGCTATTGCCTGAGTCGGAAGTGATCCTGCCGCCAGAAGAGCCGAAGCCGGAGCCGCCAAAGCCCGTAACGCCCGAAGAAGCCGCCAAGATCGATGCGGCGCGCGCCGAAGCCGCATTGAATGGCCAGGTACCGCCGCCCCCACCGATGGTAGCCAAGGCGCCGGTCACCCAATTTTTCCTGCAGGCCGGTTCGTTCCGCAAGCAACCGGAAGCGGAAAAAGTCAGGGCACAGATCATCCTGCTGGGTCAGGATGTGCGAGTCGAGAACGTCACCGTGCGCGACGAAGACTGGTACCGGGTGTTGGTCGGCCCCTTCGCCAACCGCGAGCAGCTTGGCCAGGCGCAGAAGACCCTGTCGGCAAGCGGCTTCAACAACCTGCTGCTCCAGCAACGACAGGCGCGCTAAGCAGAGGCACCACTTCACTGAACATCACGCAGGACGCCGAAACGGCGCCTGCGTCGTAACGGCCACTACACTCAGGTTAACGCCCCTAGCGCTCCCGTGGCGCATAGGCAAACACGTCTGCACGCATCTGCGTCGCATCCATCCCCGCCTCGACCAAGGCGTCCAGCGTGCCGTAGATCATTGCAGGAGAGCCGCTGGCATAGACATAAACCGGCTTGAGATCGGCGAAGTCTTCGCAAACGGCCTCGTGCAGCATGCCGCAACGCCCCTGCCAGCCACAGACATCGCTAACGATCTGATGGAGCGTGAGGTTGGGCATGCGCTGCCATTCGCTCCAATGCGGCAATTGATAGAAATCTTCCGGCCGGCGCACGCCCCAGTACAGGTGCACCGGATGGGCGAAGCCTTCGGCCCGGCAATGCTCGATCAGGCTATGCATTTGCGCCATGCCGGTTCCCGCCGCGATCAGCACCAACGGACCATCTGGCAGCTCGGCCAAGTGCGTGTCGCCGAACGGCATCTGTACCTTGGCCATGCCCTGGCGCCGGATGTAATCGAGCAAACCGATCGCCGACGGCTCTCGCGCCAGCACATGCAACTCCAGCTCTCGCCCACGTCCAGGTGCGGATGCCAGAGAAAACGCGCTGAACTCACCGTCCTCCCGCTCCAGCAGCAGATATTGGCCGGCGTGATAGCGCAGCGGCTTGCCGGCAGGTGCACGGAGCAACAGGCGAAATACGTCGCCACCCACATCATCACAACTGACCAACTGGCAGCTGAACGTCCGTACCGGCAGCTCGCCAGGCGCGAGAACGCCGTCCCATAGCAGAACGCAGTCCTCCTCGGGCTCGGCCAGGCAGGCGAAGACCTCGCCATGGTCGTGGCTTTCGCCGCGCTGGCGCACCCGGCCGTTGACCAGCAGGGCGGCGCAGATAAGGCAGTTGCCATTACGGCACGCCTGCGGGCAGTCGTAACCCAGACGCCGAGCGGCGTCGAGTATCAACTCGCCAGGTTGGACTTCCAGCACCGCGCCGGAGGGTTGCAGCGTAACTTTCATTTATTCAAAAACCTGAATTAACGACTACGGTCATCAGTCGATGCCCAGCTCGGCCCAGAGTTCGTCGACTCGACGCTTCACCGCCTCGTCCTGAACGATGGCGCGACCCCATTCCCGATTGGTCTCGCCCGGCCATTTATGCGTGGCATCGAGCCCCATCTTGCTACCCAGACCGGAAACCGGGGAGGCAAAATCCAGATAATCGATGGGCGTGTTTTCGATTAGGACGGTATCGCGCTTAGGGTCCATCCGCGTGGTGATCGCCCAGATAACATCGTTCCAGTCGCGAGCATTGATGTCGTCGTCGGTGACAATGACGAACTTCGTGTACATGAACTGCCGCAGGAAGCTCCATACACCCAGCATCACGCGCTTGGCATGGCCGGGGTATTGCTTCTTCATGGTGACTACCGCCATGCGGTAGGAGCAGCCTTCGGGCGGCAGATAGAAATCGGTGATTTCCGGAAACTGCTTCTGCAGGATCGGCACGAAAACTTCATTGAGCGCCACGCCCAGAATAGCCGGCTCATCCGGCGGCCGGCCGGTGTAAGTACTGTGGTAGATCGCATCTCGGCGCTTGGTGATGCGCTCGACAGTTAATACCGGGAAGCGATCGACCTCGTTGTAGTAACCGGTGTGATCTCCGTACGGCCCTTCATCGGCCATCTCACCCGGCTGAATGTAGCCCTCGAGCACGATCTCGGCGCCGGCCGGCACCTGCAGATCGCTGCCGCGGCATTTGACTAGCTCGGTACGACTTCCGCGCAGAAGCCCGGCAAAGGCGTACTCCGACAGCGAATCGGGAACGGGCGTGACCGCGCCCAGAATGGTGGCCGGATCCGCACCGAGCGCCACCGCGACGGGATACGGGCGGTCCGGGTATTTCTCGCACCACTCGCGGAAATCCAGCGCACCGCCACGGTGGCTGAGCCAGCGCATGATGACTTTGTTGCGGCCGATCACCTGCTGACGATAGATACCGAGATTCTGTCGCTCTTTATTGGGCCCCTTGGTGATGGTCAGCCCCCAGGTGATCAGAGGTCCGACATCGCCCGGCCAGCAGGTCTGAACCGGCAATGTCGACAGGTCGACGTCCTCGCCTTCCAGGATCACTTCCTGGCACGGCGCATCCTTGAGCACCTTGGGCGCCATGCTGATGACCTTTTTGTAGATCGGCAGCTTGCTCCAGGCATCCTTCAGCCCCTTCGGCGGCTCCGGCTCCTTGAGGAAGGCCAGCAGTTTGCCGATCTCGCGCAACTCAGAAACCTCTTCGGCCCCCATCCCCAAGGCGACTCGTTTGGGCGTGCCGAACAGATTGCCAAGCACAGGCATATCGAAACCAGTGGGGTTCTCGAAGAGCAGCGCCGGACCTTGCTTGCGCAGGGTTCGGTCGCAGATTTCAGTCATCTCCAGAACGGGAGAGACCGCGGTCGAGACGCGCTTGAGTTCGCCGCGCTGTTCCAGGCCGCTGATAAAGTCGCGCAAATCGCGGTACTGCATGCTTGAGCCTCGCATGGGCCGGCAGGTGTCGGGGCGACGAGTTTAGCCTTGGCGCGGGCCGATTCAAAACCTGCAGACAGACAAAGGCCGGGGTTTCCCCGGCCTCGGTGACATGACCAGACGCTTACTTGCGCTTCATTGACATGAAGAATTCTTCGTTGGTCTTGGTGTCCTTGAGTTTGTCGAGCAGGAACTCGATGGCAGCGCTTTCATCCATCGGGTGCAGCAGCTTGCGCAAGATCCAGATGCGTTGCAGCTCTTCCTCGCTGGTCAACAACTCCTCGCGACGGGTGCCCGAACGGTTGATGTTGATCGCCGGGAACACACGCTTCTCGGCGATACGGCGATCCAGCTGCAGCTCCAGGTTACCGGTGCCCTTAAACTCTTCGTAGATCACCTCATCCATCTTCGAGCCGGTTTCCACCAGCGCGGTGGCGAGAATGGTCAGGCTGCCGCCCTCCTCGATGTTTCGCGCGGCACCGAAGAAACGCTTGGGCTTCTCCAGGGCGTGGGCGTCGACACCGCCGGTCAGCACCTTGCCGGAGCTCGGAATCACGGTGTTGTAGGCACGCGCCAGACGGGTGATGGAATCCAGCAGAATGACCACATCTTTCTTGTGCTCGACCAGGCGCTTGGCCTTCTCGATCACCATCTCGGCGACCTGCACGTGGCGGGTCGGTGGCTCATCGAAGGTGGAGGCGACCACTTCGCCGCGCACGGTGCGCTGCATTTCGGTCACTTCTTCCGGGCGCTCGTCGATCAGCAGGACGATCAGATGGCACTCCGGGTTGTTGCGCGTGATGTTGCTGGCGATGTTCTGCAGCATGATGGTCTTGCCCGCCTTCGGCGGGGCGACGATCAGGCCACGCTGGCCTTTACCTATGGGCGCACAGAGATCGATCACCCGGCCAGTCAGGTCTTCGGTGGAGCCGTTGCCGGCTTCCATCGTCAGACGCTTGTTGGCGAACAAGGGCGTCAGGTTCTCGAAGAGGATCTTGTTCTTGGCGTTTTCCGGCCGGTCGAAATTGATCGTGTCGACCTTCAGCAGCGCGAAGTAGCGCTCGCCTTCTTTCGGCGGGCGAATCTTGCCGACGATAGTGTCGCCGGTACGCAGATTGAAGCGGCGAATCTGGCTCGGCGAGACATAAATGTCATCAGGCCCGGCGAGATAGGAAGAATCCGCGGAGCGCAGGAAGCCGAAGCCATCCTGGAGAATCTCCAGCACCCCATCACCGGAGATTTCCTCACCGCTTTTCGCGTGCTTTTTCAGCAGGGAGAAAATCACGTCCTGCTTGCGCGAACGGGCCATGTTGTCGATGCCCATCTGTTCGGCCATTTCCAGCAGTTCGGTGATGGGCTTTTGCTTAAGTTCGGTCAGATTCATAGAAAGAGATCAGGAAGGATGAAGAAAGCGATTAGCTTGAGGAAGCCGCGCAGCAAGAGACGAACAGGTTCGTTGTGCTTTTAGAGGCTGAAGTGCGTCGGCGACGGCATGCAGAGGGCGACGGAAGAAACGTCGCGAGGCCGAATTTAGCACTGTGCAGACGAAGCGTCCACCCTACCGTAAAAAAAAGCCCCCGCATGTTGCGAGGGCTTTGAAAACAGCGTGTTCGATCAGATGTTGCTGTCAAGGAATGCAGCCAACTGCGACTTCGACAGAGCGCCTACCTTGGTGGCCTCGACGTTGCCATTCTTGAACAGCATCAGTGTCGGAATACCACGAACGCCATATTTCGGCGGGGTTTCCTGGTTCTCGTCGATGTTCAGCTTGCAGACCTTGAGCTTGCCTTCGTAGTCCTTGGCAATCTCGTCAAGCACCGGAGCGATCATCTTGCAGGGGCCGCACCATTCGGCCCAGTAATCGACCAGCACCGGGCCGTCAGCCTGGAGCACGTCCTGCTCGAAGCTGCTGTCGCTGACATTATTGATGTATTCGCTCATGGAGTTTCTCCAGGGTCAAAACCGAAAGTGACGCCATCATAGCCCGGCTGGGGGCGGATCGAAAGCCGCAGCCTGTCGCCTGATCGATCACGGCTTGGAGACCGGCCGCGACCGTTCGGGTCTATAACCGGACGGTCCGCATGGGTGCTGCGCGTTGGCGGATGCCGATGATCATGTCAGGATGTCGGGGTTTTGCACAGAGACTGCCCCATGCGCCCACCCGCCGCCGAACCCTCCCCGATGATCGCCGCCCTCGATCTCGGGTCGAACAGTTTCCACATGGTCCTGGCCCGCACCAGCAACGGCGAAATGCGTATCATCGAGCGGCTCGGCGAAAAGGTCCAACTGGCCGCCGGCATCGGCGAAAACCGCATGCTGGACGACGAAGCCATGCAGCGCGGCCTCGACTGCCTACGGCGTTTCGCACAGCTGGTCAACCATCTGCCTCAGGGTGCGGTGCGGGTGGTAGGCACCAACGCCCTGCGTGAGGCCCGCAACCGCGCACAATTCATTCGTCAGGCCGAGGCGATCATCAATCATCAGGTCGAGGTGATCTCCGGTCGCGAGGAAGCGCGGCTGATCTATCTCGGGGTGTCGCACACCTTCCCTGCAGCGCCTGGCAAGCGGCTGGTGGTCGACATCGGGGGAGGCAGCACTGAGTTTATTGTCGGCCAGGGTTTCGATTCGCTGCTACGCGAAAGCCTGCAAATGGGTTGCGTAAGCTTCACCCAGCGGTTCTTCCGAGATGGCAAGATCACTCCCGCGCGCTATGCCCAGGCCTATACAGCGGCGCGGCTGGAACTGATGAGCATCGAACACGGCCTGAGACGGCTCGGCTGGCAGGATGCGGTCGGCGCGTCCGGCACCATTCGCGCAATCGGCCTGGCGACCAAAGGGGCTGGGTTGAGCAACGGCCAGGTCACGAGTGAAGGGCTAGGCTGGCTCAAGCGCAAGCTGTTCAAACTGGGCGATGTAGACAAGCTCGACATGGACGGGATCAAGCCAGACCGTCGCGGCATCTTTCCGGCAGGCCTTGCCATCCTCGAAGCGATCTTCGATGCGCTGGAGCTCACCAGCATGGCCCATTCCGAAGGCGCGCTGCGCGAAGGGGTGCTCTACGACCTCATCGGCCGCCATCATCACGAAGACATCCGGGATCGCACCCTGAGCTTTCTCATGGAGCGCTATCACGTCGACACCGAACAGGCGACGCGGGTCGAGAGTAAGGCACTGGAAGCCTTCGATCAGGTGTCAGCTGATTGGGACCTGCTTGAAGACTGGCATCGCGAGTTGCTGGGCTGGGCTGCACGGATCCACGAGGTGGGTCTGGACATCGCGCATTACCACTACCACAAGCACGGCGCTTACCTGATCGAACACTCCGATCTTCCGGGATTTTCACGTCAGGATCAGCAGATGCTTGCGCTGCTCGTGCGCGGACATCGTCGCAACATACCCAGACAGAAGTTCGAAGAGCTGAGCGAAGACGGCGTGAAGCTTACCCGCCTCTGCGTGTTGCTGCGATTCGCCATCCTGTTTCACCATATTCGCGGACCGCAGCAGGCGCCAGCGTTTACGCTCAAGGCCGGCGACAATAGCCTCGACGTAGCCTTTCCCGACGGCTGGCTGGAAAACAATCCGCTGACCCAGGCCGACTTCGCCCTGGAAGCGGAGTGGTTGAAGCGGATCGACTTCAGCCTGACCGTACGCTGAGTTCCGATGCGGCGCCGGCAGCCCGTTGCCGGCGGGGTTAATCACCGCGCGCTTGGACTCCCGAGACGCTCCAGTAGCGCGTTCTGCACATTACGCGGGTTCTGGTTGCCACTTGGACTGTTGCGCAGATAACTCCCATCCGGCTGCAACACCCAGCTCTGGGTGTTATCGGTCAGGAAGCCTTCCAGCTCCTTTTTCACCCGCGTGATCAGCTTCTTGCCTTCGACAGGGAAACAGGTCTCGACACGACGGTCGAGGTTGCGCTCCATCCAATCGGCACTGGACAGGTAGAGCTTTTCGTCGCCACCGTTGAGAAAGTAGAAGACGCGGCTGTGCTCGAGGAAGCGACCAATGATCGAGCGCACCTGGATATTATGCGAGACACCAACGATACCCGGCCGCAGGCAGCACATGCCGCGCACGATCAGATCGATCCGCACCCCGGTTTGACTGGCCTTGTACAGAGCTCGAATCATCTTCGCATCGGTCAGCGAATTGACCTTGAGAATGATATGCGCCGGCTTGCCTTCGCTGGCGTGAAGAGTCTCCTGAGCGATCATGTCGAGCAGCGCTTTCTTCAGAGTGAACGGCGCATGCAGAAGCTTCTTCATGCGCATGGTCTTGCCCATCCCGATCAACTGACTGAACAGTTTGGAGACGTCCTCACAGAG
>NZ_QORI02000039.1 GCF_003325755.1 Pseudomonas sp. SST3
CGGCTGTGCGCAAGCTGGTCGAGACTCTGGATAGCTATATTCCGGAGCCTGAGCGTGCCATCGACAAGCCGTTCCTGATGCCGATCGAAGACGTGTTCTCGATCTCTGGTCGCGGTACTGTTGTGACTGGTCGTGTCGAGCGCGGCATCGTCAAGGTTCAGGAAGAAATCGAGATCGTGGGTATCCGCGATACGACCAAGACTACCTGCACTGGCGTTGAAATGTTCCGCAAGCTGCTCGACGAAGGTCGTGCGGGTGAGAACGTTGGCGTGCTGCTGCGCGGCACCAAGCGTGATGACGTCGAGCGTGGCCAAGTTCTGGCCAAGCCGGGCACCATCAAGCCGCACACCAAGTTCGAAGGCGAAGTCTACGTACTGAGCAAGGAAGAAGGCGGTCGTCACACTCCGTTCTTCAAGGGCTACCGTCCGCAGTTCTACTTCCGTACGACTGACGTAACTGGTAACTGCGAACTGCCAGAAGGCGTTGAGATGGTAATGCCGGGCGACAACATCAAGATGGTTGTCACTCTGATCGCTCCGATCGCCATGGAAGACGGTCTGCGCTTCGCGATTCGCGAAGGCGGTCGTACCGTTGGTGCCGGCGTGGTTGCCAAGATCATCGAATAATCGATTGATCTGTTTCATTCAGGCCGGCATAATGGTCGGCCTGACTCTTGTTAGGCCAGTAGCTCAATTGGCAGAGCGGCGGTCTCCAAAACCGCAGGTTGGGGGTTCGATTCCCTCCTGGCCTGCCAACTTCAATATCGAATTTGGCAGTTTTTACAGGGTTCTAGCAGATGAATATCAAAGCAGAAGCCAAAGACACGCGCTTCGATCTGGTGAAGTGGCTTGTTGTGGCTGCTTTGGTGGTTGTGGCGGTGGTTGGTAATCAGTATTACTCCGCAGAACCGATTCTGTATAGGGTTCTCGCGTTGCTCGTGCTTGCCGTGCTCGCTTCGTTTGTAGCGCTGCAAACATCCAAAGGCCGCTCCTTTTTCGTTCTTTTGAAAGAGGCCCGCGTCGAGATTCGCAAGGTCGTTTGGCCGACCCGTCAAGAAACCACCCAGACCACGCTGATTGTCGTGGCTGTTGTGCTGGTTATGGCGCTGCTGTTGTGGGGGCTTGATTCCCTGCTCGGTTGGCTGGTTTCCATGGTTGTAGGTTAAGGGTGTCCCGTGGCTAAGCGTTGGTATGTGGTTCATGCTTACTCGGGTTACGAGAAGCATGTCATGCGCTCGCTGGTCGAGCGTATCAAGCTTGCCGGTATGGAAGATCATTTCGGCGAGATTTTAGTCCCCACTGAAGAAGTGGTCGAGATGCGTAATGGGCAGAAGCGCAAGAGTGAGCGCAAGTTTTTCCCAGGCTACGTTCTCGTCCAGATGGATATGGCTGAAGGCGCTTGGCACTTGGTGAAAGATACGCCAAGAGTTATGGGCTTTATTGGTGGTACTGCTGATAAGCCTGCGCCAATTACCGACAAAGAAGCTGAGGCGATTCTCCGTCGTGTGGCGGATGGCAGTGACAAGCCGAAGCCTAAGACGTTGTTCGAGCCGGGCGAAGTTGTTCGTGTGGCTGATGGTCCTTTTGCGGATTTCAACGGTGTTGTCGAAGAGGTCAATTACGAGAAGAGCCGTATCCAGGTGGCTGTTCTTATCTTCGGTCGGTCAACGCCGGTAGAGTTGGAGTTCAGTCAGGTCGAAAAGGTCTAGCTGAAGAAAGCATCCCACACCCCGCAGCTGCTGGCTGCGGGGTTTTGTCGTCACTGGGATATTCAAGTAGATAGGGGAGCCGTGAGGCGCTAGCACCCGGAACGGAGTAGTTATGGCTAAGAAGATTCAAGCTTATATCAAGCTTCAGGTAAAGGCCGGTCAGGCCAACCCGTCGCCGCCAGTAGGTCCTGCGCTGGGCCAGCATGGCGTCAATATCATGGAATTCTGTAAGGCATTCAATGCCCGTACTCAAGGCCAGGAGGCAGGTCTGCCGACGCCGGTGATCATCACCGTTTATAGCGACCGTAGCTTCACCTTCGAGACTAAGAGCACGCCAGC
Source organism: Pseudomonas sp. SST3 (assembly GCF_003325755.1). Next base: position 2,048 of record NZ_QORI02000039.1, read on the forward strand.
CGCCGTTCTGCTGAAGAAGGCTGCAGGCGTCACTAGTGGTTCTGCTCGTCCGAACACCCAGAAAGTCGGCACCGTTACTCGTGCTCAGCTGGAGGAGATCGCGAAGACCAAGAACGCTGATCTTACCGCCGCTGATCTTGAGGCAGCCGTGCGCACCATCGCCGGCTCCGCTCGCAGCATGGGCCTGAACGTGGAGGGTGTGTAATGGCTAAGTTGACCAAGCGCCAGAAGGCTTTCGCCGAAAAAATCGAAGCCGGTAAGCAGTACTCGTTCGAAGACGCCGCAACCCTGCTGGCTCAGCTATCGGCAGTGAAGTTCACCGAGTCGTTCGATATCGCCATCAATCTGGGTGTGGATCCGCGTAAATCCGACCAGGTCGTGCGTGGCGCTACCGTACTACCGAACGGTACCGGCAAGAGTGTTCGCGTTGCAGTGTTCACTCAGGGTCCGGCTGCTGAGGCTGCTCTGGCTGCTGGCGCCGATCGCGTTGGTATGGATGAGCTGGCTGCCGAAATGAAAGGCGGCGACCTGAACTACGACGTGGTCATCGCTTCGCCTGACGCCATGCGCGTTGTCGGTCAGCTGGGCCAGATCCTTGGTCCGCGTGGTCTGATGCCGAACCCGAAGGTTGGCACTGTCACTCCTGACGTCGCGACTGCGGTGAAGAATGCTAAGGCTGGTCAGGTTCGTTTCCGTACCGACAAGAACGGCATCATTCACAGCTCCGTGGGCAAGGTTGGCTTCGAAGCCGGACAGCTCAAGCAGAACGTTGAAGCGCTGCTAAGCGATCTCAAGCGTCTGAAGCCGTCCACTTCCAAAGGTATCTACGTCAAGCGCGTAACCCTGAGCACCACCATGGGCCCAGGTCTGGCCATCGATCAGGCTTCCCTGGACGCGTAAGGCATGCTGCCCCGTTGGCCGGGGCGGTGAAAATTGGGGTCCCTGCCTGGCGGGGGCTATCCAAGACCGTAGGCGGCGAGAGCCTTAAACCGTTGAAGTTCGCTTCTTCAGGCCTACGCAGAGGTGCTCCCGATTCGTACCGAATCAGACACCAAAACCCGTCCGGTTTCGACCGGATGAACCGGTAACATCCAGGAGTAAAACCCGTGGCAATCAAACTCGAAGACAAGAAGGCCATCGTCGCTGAAGTCAACGAGGCTGCCAGTGCTGCCCTGTCCGCTGTCGTGGCTGATGCCCGTGGCGTGACCGTGGGGGCCATGACCGGACTCCGTAAAGAGGCCCGCGAAGCTGGTGTCTACGTACGTGTCGTACGTAACACTCTGCTCAAGCGCGCCGTTGAAGGCACTCAGTTCGACGTGCTCAACGACGTGTTCAAAGGCCCGACCCTTATCGCGTTCTCCAATGAACATCCGGGCGCTGCTGCTCGTATCTTCAAGGAATTCGCCAAGGGTCAGGACAAGTTCGAGATCAAGGCCGCTGCGTTCGAGGGGCAGTTCCTCGCAGCCAATCAGATCGACGTGCTGGCAACCCTGCCGACCTACGACGAAGCCATTTCGCAGCTGATGAGCGTGATCCAAGGCGCTACCAGCAAGCTGGCTCGTACTCTGGCGGCCGTTCGCGACCAGAAGGAAGCTGCCGCTGCCTAAGGCAAGCGCTGCTTTCAAACTTCTTTTGAATTAGATGGCCCCAGGCCGTCACCTAAATACAGGAACTAGAGTCATGGCTCTGACCAACGAAGATATCATCAACGCCGTTTCCGAAATGTCCGTGATGCAGGTTGTTGAACTGATCAAGGCAATGGAAGAGAAGTTCGGTGTTACCGCTGCTGCCGCTACCGTTGCTGCTGCTGGCCCGGCTGCTGCCGCTGCCGAAGAACAGACCGAGTTCACCGTCGTTCTGGCCGAAGCTGGCGACAAGAAAGTGAACGTGATCAAGGCAGTGCGTGAGCTGACCGGTCTGGGCCTGAAAGAAGCCAAGGCTGTCGTTGACGGCGCCCCTGGCGTGGTCAAGGAAGGCGTCTCCAAGGAAGAAGCCGAAGCCGCTAAGAAGGCTCTGGAAGAAGCAGGCGCCAAAGTCGAGCTCAAGTAAGCGCCGACCTTGCGTCTACAGCCGAAGCGACTCGCGTAAGGCTGATGGCTGGTGGCTTTTGCCACCGGCCTTTTTCCGTTATAGCTGCACGATGTTATCGGGTGGTTGGACCGGGGAAACCGCTCTGATGGGCGGCGCGAATCAAGGGATTCGCAAGATTTTCTGGCTGCTCCCGTCGGGAGAGGCCAAACAAGCAGGTGACCAAGCTGGGGAACGCTGATGGCTTACTCATACACTGAGAAAAAACGAATCCGCAAGGACTTTAGCAAGTTACCGCACGTTATGGACGTGCCGTATCTTTTGGCCATCCAGCTGGATTCGTACCGCGAATTCCTGCAGGCGGGAGCGACCAAGGATCAGTTCCGCGATATTGGCTTGCATGCAGCCTTCAAATCCGTTTTTCCGATAATCAGCTATTCCGGCAATGCAGCGCTGGAGTACGTCGGCTATCGCCTGGGCGACCCGGCTTTTGATGTCAAGGAATGCGTGCTGCGCGGCGTGACCTTCGCGGTGCCGCTGCGAGTGAAAGTTCGCCTTATCATTTTCGATAAGGAGTCGTCGAGCAAGGCGATCAAGGACATCAAGGAGCAGGAAGTCTATATGGGGGAAATCCCCCTGATGACCGAGAACGGTACCTTCATCATCAACGGTACCGAGCGCGTCATCGTGTCCCAGCTGCATCGCTCGCCAGGCGTGTTCTTCGATCACGATCGGGGCAAGACCCATAGCTCGGGCAAGCTGCTGTACTCCGCTCGTATCATTCCGTACCGCGGCTCCTGGCTCGACTTTGAATTCGATCCGAAGGATGCCGTATTCGTACGTATCGACCGTCGCCGCAAGTTGCCGGCATCGGTGCTTCTGCGTGCCCTGAATTACGGCACCGAAGAAATTCTCGATGCGTTCTACGACACCAACGTCTTCCATGTGAAGGGCGAGACCCTGAGCCTGGAACTGGTTCCGCAGCGCCTGCGCGGCGAGATCGCGTCCTTCGATATCAAGGACGAAAACGGTAAGGTCATTGTCGAACAAGGCCGCCGCATCACCGCGCGCCACATCAACCAACTCGACAAGTCTGGCATCAAGGCGCTGGAAATGCCGATGGACTACGTCCTGGGGCGCACAACGGCGAAGGCCATCGTGCATCCGGCGACTGGCGAGATCATCGCTGAGTGCAACACCGAGCTGACCGTCGAAGTATTGGCCAAGCTGGTCAAAGCTCAGGTCGTTCGCTTCGAAACCCTGTACACCAACGACATCGACTGCGGTCCGTTCATTTCCGATACGCTGAAAATCGATTCGACGACCAATCAGCTCGAGGCCTTGGTCGAGATCTACCGCATGATGCGTCCTGGCGAGCCGCCAACCAAGGACGCCGCCGAAACGCTGTTTAACAACCTTTTCTTCGCATCCGAGCGCTACGACTTGTCCGCCGTGGGGCGGATGAAGTTCAATCGTCGCATTGGTCGTACCGAGATCGAAGGTTCTGGCGTGCTCAGCCGCGAGGACATCGTCGCGGTGCTGAAGACTCTGGTCGATATCCGTAACGGCAAGGGCGTTGTCGACGACATCGATCACCTAGGTAACCGTCGCGTACGCTGCGTGGGTGAAATGGCCGAAAACCAGTTCCGCGTAGGCCTGGTGCGCGTCGAGCGGGCGGTCAAGGAACGTCTGTCGATGGCTGAAAGCGAAGGCCTGATGCCCCAGGACCTGATCAACGCCAAGCCGGTTGCGGCGGCGGTGAAGGAGTTTTTCGGCTCCAGCCAGCTTTCGCAGTTCATGGACCAGAACAACCCGCTCTCCGAGATCACCCACAAGCGTCGTGTCTCCGCGCTCGGCCCAGGCGGCCTGACCCGTGAGCGCGCCGGCTTCGAAGTCCGTGACGTACACCCGACTCATTACGGTCGTGTCTGTCCGATCGAGACGCCGGAAGGTCCGAACATCGGCCTGATCAACTCGCTGGCTGCCTACGCGCGCACCAATCAGTACGGCTTCCTGGAAAGCCCGTATCGCGTGGTCAAGGAAGGCGAGGTCACCGACGAGATCGTGTTCCTGTCGGCTATTGAAGAAGCCGACCATGTGATCGCGCAGGCGAGTGCCAAGCTGGATGACCGCAAGCTGGTCGACGAGCTGGTTGCCGTTCGTCATCAGAACGAATTCACGGTCAAGGCGCCCGAAGACGTCACTTTGATGGATGTTTCGCCGAAGCAGGTTGTGTCCGTTGCGGCTTCGCTGATTCCGTTCCTCGAGCATGACGATGCCAACCGCGCCCTCATGGGCTCGAACATGCAGCGTCAGGCCGTGCCGACCCTGCGTTCGGATAAGCCGCTGGTAGGTACCGGGATGGAGCGCAACGTGGCGCGCGACTCCGGCGTCTGCGTCGTCGCCCGTCGTGGCGGCGTGATCGATTCTGTCGACGCCAGTCGTGTGGTCGTGCGCGTGCATGATGCGGAAGTCGAAACCGGTGAAGCGGGCGTCGACATCTACAACCTGACCAAGTACACCCGTTCCAACCAGAACACCTGCATCAACCAGCGTCCGCTGGTCAGTAAGGGTGACGTGGTCGAGCGCGGCGACATTATGGCTGACGGTCCGTCGACCGACATGGGCGAGCTGGCACTTGGTCAGAACATGCGCGTCGCGTTCATGCCGTGGAACGGCTACAACTTCGAAGACTCCATTCTCCTGTCGGAGCGTGTGGTCCAGGAAGATCGTTTCACCACCATCCACATTCAGGAACTGACCTGCGTATCCCGTGATACCAAGCTCGGCCCAGAAGAGATCACGGCCGACATCCCGAACGTGGGCGAGGCTGCGCTGAACAAGCTGGATGAGGCAGGTATCGTTTATGTGGGTGCCGAGGTAGGCGCAGGCGACATCCTGGTCGGCAAGGTTACGCCAAAAGGCGAAACCCAGCTGACGCCGGAAGAGAAGTTGCTGCGTGCGATCTTCGGTGAGAAAGCCTCTGACGTGAAGGACACCTCCCTGCGTGTGCCAACCGGCACCAAGGGTACAGTCATCGACGTGCAGGTCTTCATCCGTGACGGTGTCGAACGTGACTCCCGCGCGCTGGCCATCGAGAAGATGCAGCTCGACGAAATCCGCAAGGACCTGAACGAGGAATTCCGCATCGTCGAGGGCGCAACCTTCGAGCGTCTGCGTTCTGCCCTGGTCGGTGCGACAGTCGAAGGCGGCGCGGGCCTGAAGAAGGGTGCGGTCATTACCGACGAGATCCTCGATGATCTCGAGCATGGACAGTGGTTCAAGCTGCGCATGGCCGAGGACGCGCTGAACGAGCAGCTGGAAAAGGCCCAAGCCTACATTTCCGACCGCCGTCAGTTGCTCGATGACAAGTTCGAAGACAAGAAGCGCAAGCTGCAGCAGGGCGACGATCTGGCGCCGGGCGTGCTGAAGATCGTCAAGGTCTACCTGGCGATCAAACGTCGTATCCAGCCGGGCGACAAGATGGCGGGCCGTCACGGTAACAAGGGTGTCGTCTCGGTCATCATGCCGGTCGAAGACATGCCGCATGATGCCAACGGTACGCCGGTCGACATCGTCTTGAACCCGCTGGGCGTTCCGTCGCGTATGAACGTCGGCCAGATCCTTGAAACCCACCTGGGCCTCGCGGCCAAAGGTCTGGGTGAGAAGATCAACCGCATGCTGGACGAGCAGCGCAAGGTTGCGGAGCTGCGCAAGTTCCTTACCGAGATCTACAACGAAATCGGTGGGCGCCAAGAGAATCTGGAAAGCTTCAGCGATCAGGAAGTGCTGGATCTGGCGAAGAACCTGCGCGGCGGCGTGCCGATGGCAACCCCGGTATTCGACGGTGCCAAGGAGCGCGAGATCAAAGCCATGCTGAAGCTGGCTGATCTGCCGGAAAGCGGCCAGATGCAGCTGTTCGATGGTCGTACCGGCAACAAGTTCGAGCGCACCACCACGGTTGGCTACATGTACATGCTCAAGCTGAACCACCTGGTCGACGACAAGATGCACGCGCGTTCCACCGGTTCCTACAGCCTGGTTACCCAGCAGCCGCTGGGCGGTAAGGCGCAGTTCGGTGGCCAGCGTTTCGGGGAGATGGAGGTCTGGGCACTGGAAGCCTATGGCGCCGCCTACACCCTGCAGGAAATGCTCACGGTCAAGTCGGACGACGTGAACGGGCGGACCAAGATGTACAAGAACATCGTGGACGGCGATCACCGTATGGAGCCCGGCATGCCGGAATCCTTCAACGTGTTGATCAAAGAGATCCGCTCGCTCGGTATCGACATCGATCTGGAAACCGAATAACCACGCACCGCCTATGCGGTGATCGGCATCAGCCGGTCACCGCAGGTCCGTGAGGAGGAAAGGCCTTGAAAGACTTGCTGAATCTGTTGAAAAACCAGGGTCAAATCGAAGAGTTCGATGCCATCAAGATTGCATTGGCTTCGCCCGAGATGATCCGTTCCTGGTCCTTTGGCGAGGTCAAGAAGCCAGAGACCATCAACTACCGTACGTTCAAGCCCGAGCGTGACGGCCTGTTCTGCGCCAAGATCTTTGGCCCGGTCAAGGACTACGAGTGCCTGTGCGGTAAGTACAAGCGGCTCAAGCATCGTGGTGTGATCTGTGAGAAGTGCGGCGTCGAAGTCGCGCTGGCCAAAGTCCGTCGCGAGCGCATGGCGCATATCGAGCTGGCCTCGCCGGTAGCGCACATTTGGTTCCTGAAGTCGCTGCCGAGCCGTATCGGTCTGCTGCTGGACATGACCCTGCGTGATATCGAACGCGTGCTCTATTTCGAGAGCTACGTGGTGATCGATCCGGGCATGACCACCCTCGAGAAGGGCCAGCTGCTCAACGACGAGCAGTATTTCGAAGCTCTGGAAGAGTTTGGTGACGATTTCGACGCTCGCATGGGCGCCGAAGCCGTGCGCGAGCTGCTGCACGAAATCGACCTGGAGCACGAGATCGGTCGCCTGCGCGAAGAGATTCCGCAGACCAACTCGGAAACCAAGATCAAGAAGCTGTCTAAGCGCCTGAAGCTGATGGAAGCCTTCCATGGCTCGGGCAACCTGCCTGAGTGGATGGTGCTGACCGTTCTGCCGGTTCTGCCACCGGATCTGCGTCCGCTGGTTCCGCTGGATGGCGGCCGCTTCGCGACTTCCGATCTGAACGATCTGTATCGTCGCGTCATCAACCGTAACAACCGCCTGAAGCGCCTGCTTGACCTGTCGGCGCCGGACATCATCGTGCGCAACGAAAAGCGCATGCTGCAGGAAGCCGTCGATGCGCTGCTCGACAACGGCCGTCGTGGTCGTGCCATCACTGGCTCGAACAAGCGTCCGCTGAAGTCATTGGCTGACATGATCAAGGGCAAGCAGGGTCGTTTCCGTCAGAACCTGCTCGGCAAGCGCGTGGACTACTCCGGTCGTTCGGTTATTACCGTTGGCCCGACCCTGCGTCTGCATCAGTGCGGTCTGCCGAAGAAGATGGCGCTCGAGCTGTTCAAGCCGTTCATTTTCGGCAAGCTGGAAATGCGTGGCATGGCGACTACCATCAAGGCCGCCAAGAAGATGGTCGAGCGCGAGCTGCCCGAGGTCTGGGACGTGCTGGCCGAGGTCATTCGCGAACATCCCGTGTTGCTCAACCGGGCACCGACGCTGCACCGTCTGGGTATCCAGGCGTTCGAGCCGGTCCTGATCGAAGGCAAGGCGATCCAGCTGCACCCGCTGGTCTGCGCCGCGTACAACGCCGACTTCGACGGTGACCAGATGGCCGTTCACGTGCCGCTGACACTGGAAGCCCAGCTCGAAGCGCGCGCGCTGATGATGTCGACCAATAACATCCTGTCGCCGGCCAACGGCGAGCCGATCATCGTGCCGTCGCAGGACGTGGTCCTGGGTCTGTACTACATGACCCGTGAAGCCATCAATGCCAAGGGCGAAGGCCGCGTATTCGCTGATCTGCAGGAAGTCGACCGCGTGTTCCGCGCCGGCGAAGCGTCGCTGCACGCCCGCGTCAAGGTGCGCATCAACGAGACCATCAAGGATCGCGACGGCTCGATCACCAAGAACACCCGTATCGTCGACACCACTGTCGGTCGTGCGTTGCTGTTCCAGGTGGTTCCGGCCGGCCTGCCGTTCGACGTGGTCAACCAGCCGATGAAGAAGAAGGCGATCTCCAAGCTGATCAACCTGTGCTACCGCACCGTTGGTCTGAAGGATACCGTCATCTTCGCCGACCAGCTGATGTACACCGGTTTTGCCTACTCGACTATTTCCGGCGTGTCGATCGGTGTGAACGATTTCGTCATCCCGGACGAGAAGGCGCGCATCATCGATGCCGCTACCGAGGAAGTGAAGGAAATCGAGTCGCAGTACGCCTCCGGCCTGGTGACCCAGGGCGAAAAGTACAACAAGGTCATCGACCTCTGGTCGAAGGCCAACGACGAAGTATCCAAGGCTATGATGGCCAACCTCTCGAAAGAGAAGGTCATCGATCGCGACGGCAACGAAGCCGAGCAGGACTCGTTCAACTCGATGTACATGATGGCCGACTCCGGGGCGCGGGGTTCCGCTGCCCAGATTCGCCAGCTGGCCGGTATGCGTGGCCTGATGGCCAAGCCGGACGGCTCGATCATCGAAACGCCGATCACCGCCAACTTCCGTGAAGGCCTGAACGTACTGCAGTACTTCATCTCCACCCACGGCGCTCGTAAGGGTCTGGCGGATACCGCCCTGAAAACCGCGAACTCCGGTTACCTGACCCGTCGCCTGGTCGACGTGGCGCAGGATCTGGTGGTAACCGAGATCGATTGCGGCACCGAGCAGGGCCTGCACATGACACCGCACATCGAAGGCGGCGACGTGGTCGAGCCGCTGGGTGAGCGTGTTCTGGGTCGTGTGATCGCGCGTGACGTACTCAAGCCCGGCACCGACGACGTACTGGTTGCTGCCGGTACCTTGATCGACGAGCAATGGGTCGACTTCATCGAGCTGAACAGCATCGACGAAGTGATCGTGCGTTCGCCGATCAGCTGCGAAACCCGCTATGGCATCTGTGCCAAGTGCTACGGTCGCGATCTGGCCCGCGGTCACCAGGTGAATATCGGTGAGGCCGTCGGTGTTATCGCCGCGCAGTCCATCGGTGAGCCGGGTACCCAGCTGACCATGCGTACGTTCCACATCGGTGGTGCGGCGAGCCGGACTTCGGCGGTCGACAATGTGATGGTCAAGAACGGCGGTACCATTCGCCTGCATAACCTTAAGTACGTAGAGCGTGCCGACGGAGCTCTGGTCGCGGTTTCGCGTTCCGGCGAACTGGCGGTAGCGGACGACTACGGCCGCGAGCGCGAGCGCTACAAGCTGCCGTACGGTGCGGTGATTTCGATCAAGGAAGGCGACAAGGTCGATGCCGGCACCGTCGTTGCGAAATGGGATCCGCACACGCACCCGATCGTGACCGAGATGAAGGGTGTCGTGACCTTCGCGGGCATGGAAGAGAACATCACCATCAAGCGTCAGACCGACGAACTCACCGGTCTGACCAACATCGAGGTGATGGATCCGAAAGATCGTCCGGCGTCCGGCAAGGATATCCGTCCGGCGATCAAGATGGTCGATACCAACGGCAAGGAACTGCTGTTGCCGGGTACTGATGTACCTGCTCAGTACTTCCTGCCGGCGAATGCGTTGGTTGGCGTGGCCGATGGTGCCGAGATCAACGTCGGTGACGTTATCGCGCGTATCCCGCAGGAAACGTCCAAGACCCGTGACATCACCGGTGGTCTGCCGCGCGTTGCCGACCTGTTCGAGGCGCGTCGTCCGAAAGAGCCGTCGATCCTGGCGGAAATCAGCGGCACGATCTCCTTCGGCAAGGAAACCAAGGGCAAGCGCCGTCTGGTCATCACGCCTACCGATGGAACCGATCCTTACGAGGAGCTGATTCCCAAGTGGCGCCACCTCAACGTCTTCGAAGGCGAACAGGTGAACAAGGGCGAAGTGATCTCCGACGGGCCGAGCAACCCGCACGACATCCTGCGCCTGCTGGGTGTCAGCGCGTTGGCCAAGTACATCGTCAATGAGATTCAGGACGTCTACCGCCTGCAGGGCGTGAAGATCAACGACAAGCACATCGAGACCATCCTGCGGCAGATGCTGCGTAAGGTCGAAGTGGCCGAGTCGGGCGATTCGAGCTTCATCAAGGGTGACCAGATGGAGCTGACCCAGGTGCTGGAAGAGAACGAGCGTCTGTCCGTGGACGACAAGTTCGGCTCCAAGTACGTGCGTGTGCTGCTGGGTATCACCAAGGCTTCGTTGTCCACCGAGTCGTTCATTTCGGCGGCGTCGTTCCAGGAAACCACTCGCGTTCTTACCGAGGCTGCGGTTACCGGCAAGCGCGACTACCTGCGTGGCCTGAAGGAAAACGTCGTCGTTGGTCGCCTGATTCCGGCCGGTACCGGTCTGCAGTACCACAGCGAGCGCAAGCGCAAGCGTGATGCAGAAAAACCGGTTCGTGTGAGTGCCGATGAGGTCGAAGCGGCTCTGACCGAGGCGCTGAATTCCAGCGGCAACTGATTGGAGGCCGCCCCGGCGCAAGTCGGGGCGCGCCTTGACGGTGTGCAAGAAGCTCTTTAGACTCTTGTACCCCTAATTTGGCGGGGCTTTGGGCCCTGCCATTTTCGTTTGTGTCGAAAGACAACAGTGGAGCTAGTAGATGGCAACGATCAACCAGCTGGTACGCCAGCCGCGCAAGCGCGTCGTCGAGAAAAGCGACGTCCCTGCGCTGCAGAACTGCCCGCAACGCCGTGGCGTGTGCACTCGCGTGTACACCACCACGCCAAAGAAACCGAACTCTGCACTGCGCAAAGTATGCCGTGTTCGCCTGACCAACGGTTTTGAGGTCGCCTCCTATATCGGTGGTGAAGGTCATAACCTGCAGGAGCACAGTGTCGTGCTGATCCGTGGCGGTCGTGTAAAAGACCTTCCGGGTGTGCGTTATCACACTGTGCGCGGTTCGCTGGACACCTCCGGTGTCAAGGATCGTAAGCAGGGCCGTTCCAAGTACGGCGCCAAGCGTCCGAAGTAATCGTATTTTTATTTATCTGAGTCGATAAGAGTAAGGTCGGGCGTAACCTCGTCGTTATAGTCCCGAGCTAACCTGAAGACCGTTTGAGGGCTTATCAATGCCAAGACGTCGTGTAGCAGCCAAGCGCGAGATCCTTGACGATCCGAAGTACGGAAGTCTGATCCTTGCCAAGTTCATGAACCACGTAATGGAGAGCGGCAAGAAGGCCGTTGCCGAGCGTATCGTTTATGGTGCTCTGGACAAGGTCAAAGAACGCAAGAACAGCGACCCCCTGGAAATCTTCGAAAAAGCACTCGACGCCATCGCTCCGCTGGTCGAAGTGAAGTCCCGCCGCGTAGGTGGTGCGACTTATCAGGTTCCGGTTGAGGTTCGTCCGTCCCGTCGTAACGCCTTGGCTATGCGTTGGCTGGTAGATGCTGCGCGCAAGCGTGGCGAGAAATCCATGGCCCTGCGTCTTGCGGGTGAGCTGGTGGATGCATTCGAAGGTAAAGGCGCTGCTGTCAAGAAGCGTGAAGACGTGCATCGTATGGCTGAAGCCAACAAGGCCTTCTCGCACTACCGCTTCTAATTTTCAGCGTCAACAACTCGCGAGGGCTTTATGGCTCGTATTACTCCGATTAACCGCTACCGTAACATTGGTATCTGCGCCCACGTCGATGCGGGCAAGACCACAACTACGGAGCGGATTCTGTTCTACACCGGTCTCAGCCACAAGATGGGCGAAGTGCACGACGGTGCCGCGACCACTGACTGGATGGTGCAGGAGCAGGAGCGCGGTATCACCATCACGTCTGCTGCCGTGACGACCTTCTGGCAAGGTTCGCGTGGTCAGTTCGACAAGTATCGCGTAAACGTCATCGATACCCCCGGTCACGTGGACTTCACCATTGAAGTTGAGCGCTCGCTTCGCGTGCTCGATGGTGCGGTCGTGGTGTTCTGTGGTACGTCCGGCGTTGAGCCGCAGTCCGAGACTGTTTGGCGTCAGGCTAACAAGTACGGCGTTCCGCGTATCGTGTACGTCAACAAGATGGACCGGGCCGGTGCCAACTTCCTGCGCGTTGTTGCCCAGATCAAACAGCGCCTGGGTCATACCCCGGTGCCGGTGCAGCTGGCGATCGGCTCAGAGGATAACTTCGAAGGTCAGATCGATCTGGTCAAGATGAAGGCTATCTACTGGAACGAGGACGACAAGGGTACCTCCTACCGCGAGGAAGAGATCCCTGCCGAATTGCTCGCTCAGGCCGAAGAGTACCGCTCGAACATGGTCGAGGCAGCTGCCGAAGCCAACGAAGAGCTGATGAACAAGTATCTGGAAGGCGGCGAGCTTTCGATCGAAGAGATCAAGGAAGGCCTGCGTCAGCGTACCATTGCTTGTGAAATCGTTCCGGCTGTCTGTGGTTCGTCCTTCAAGAACAAGGGTGTTCCGCTGGTTCTCGATGCGGTCATTGACTATCTGCCTGCGCCGACTGAGATTCCGGCCATTCAGGGTGTCAATCCCGATAATGAGGAGGAGACCGACGAGCGTCACGCTGACGACGCTGAGCCGTTCTCGGCGCTGGCGTTCAAGATCGCAACCGACCCGTTCGTGGGTACTCTGACCTTTGCTCGCGTTTACTCTGGCGTGCTGTCCTCCGGCGACTCGGTAATTAACTCTGTCAAAGGTAAGAAAGAGCGCGTTGGGCGGATGGTGCAGATGCACGCCAACCAGCGTGAAGAGATCAAGGAATGCCGTGCGGGCGATATCGCTGCGCTGATCGGTATGAAGGATGTCACCACGGGTGACACTCTCTGCTCGATCGAGAAGCCGATCATTCTCGAGCGTATGGAATTCCCTGAGCCGGTTATTTCGGTGGCCGTCGAGCCCAAGACCAAGGCAGACCAGGAAAAGATGGGTATCGCGTTGGGCAAGCTGGCCCAGGAAGATCCGTCGTTCCGCGTCAAGACCGACGAGGAAACTGGTCAGACGATCATTTCCGGTATGGGCGAGCTGCACCTGGATATCCTGGTTGATCGTATGCGTCGCGAGTTCAACGTTGACGCCAACATCGGTAAGCCACAGGTTTCCTATCGCGAGAAGATCACTAAGTCTTGCGAGATCGAAGGCAAGTTCGTTCGTCAGTCCGGCGGTCGTGGCCAGTTTGGTCATTGCTGGGTTCGCTTCGCACCTGCTGACGAAGGTCAGGAAGGACTGCAATTCGTTAACGAGGTTGTGGGTGGTGTCATTCCGAAGGAATACATTCCAGCCATCCAGAAAGGTATCGAAGAGCAGATGAAGAACGGCGTTGTAGCCGGCTATCCGCTCATCGGTCTGAAGGCCACGGTTTTCGATGGCTCTTACCACGACGTCGACTCCAACGAGATGGCGTTCAAGGTGGCGGCTTCCATGGCGACCAAGCAGCTGTCCCAGAAGGGCGGTGCGGTAGTGCTTGAGCCGATCATGAAGGTTGAAGTTGTAACGCCTGAGGATTACATGGGTGACGTGATGGGAGACCTGAACCGTCGTCGTGGTCTGATTCAGGGTATGGAAGATTCGGTGTCTGGCAAAGTTATCCGTGCCGAGGTGCCGCTAGGTGAGATGTTCGGTTACGCGACCGACGTCCGCTCCATGTCCCAGGGTCGCGCGAGCTATTCCATGGAATTCTCGAAGTACTCCGAAGCTCCGGCGAACATCGTCGAAGCAATCGTTAAAAAACAAGGTTGATTCAGCCCTTTAAGTAAGAGGTTTACTGTCGTGGCTAAAGAAAAATTCGAACGTAACAAACCGCACCTGAACGTCGGCACCATTGGTCACGTCGACCATGGCAAGACTACCCTGACTGCAGCGCTGACCAAGGTTTGCGCTGAGACTTGGGGCGGCTCTGCGCGCGACTTCTCGCAGATCGACAACGCGCCGGAAGAGAAGGCTCGTGGTATCACCATCAACACTTCCCACGTTGAATACGATTCCTCGATCCGTCATTACGCCCACGTTGACTGCCCCGGTCACGCTGACTATGTGAAGAACATGATCACCGGTGCTGCGCAGATGGATGGTGCGATCCTGGTTTGTTCCGCTGCTGACGGCCCGATGCCGCAGACGCGTGAGCACATCCTGCTGTCCCGCCAGGTTGGCGTTCCTTACATC
>NZ_QORI02000040.1 GCF_003325755.1 Pseudomonas sp. SST3
TGCCATGGCGTATGGCCACGCTGGAAACGCTAGCACCGGATTGCAGGCACTCCTGAACAACCTGGGCCTTGAACGGTTTGGGGTAAGAGCTTCGTTGGCGCATGGAAATCCCGGCGATAAGGGCTATCGCGTCCGCTTAAAAAACGCGGACACCATCGCCCTTAATGCTGGAGTTCGGAAGGTGAGTTGGCTGGACGCTTACCGACTAGCAGACCAAATACTTGAACTGCCCAAGGCTTATTTCCCCGAAAGCATCACCTGTCTCGACAGGCATCGTTTTTCTGCTCACGGACTAGACGAACCTTGGCCTGAACAGCAATTTGATGAGCTTCATTTTTTCTGCTCATCTCCAGACCAGCTACCTCCCGCGAGTCACCTAGATCGACTAGCAGCCATCATCCACGTCCATCATTTAGCCCCATGCATGGCACAAGCATATCCGGGTTATCGCAGCTATCTATGGTGCACTGAGCAAGCTCTGTGTGACTTCTGGGCAAGCATGTACTTAGCAAGAGAGATGCAAAGCATCCCAGGGTTGAACTGGAATAGTTACCCCACATGGCAGCTGCCTGAACACTGCATTGGTCAAGCAGCAACTAGCTGGGGCTCAACACCAAATGCAGCTATAGATTCATTACTAGCGCAGGCTGGGCATACAAGACTCACTACTACGGTCGATGCAATCCTCGTAATAGAAGGCAATTGCGATATGTCGATAAGCGACTATTTCGACCTATTGATCCTGCTAGAGGCCAAAATCAAATGCGATATCGCACCCACTGGATGGGTAGCCCCTGAATACTCAGGTTATGGCCTAAAGCTGCTCACATTCGGCCCACTTAAAGACCAAAGTTGACGCAGTGGAGAACAGTGCATGGATAAACAACAACCTGAGCATTTGCTGCAACTCCTCGCTCAAGGCGCATCACTCAGCAGTAAGAACAGGGCACTGGCGTTTCCCTTGCTGCAGCGGGCTTGCGCCCTGCTCTGGCGTCTTGAGCCTGTTGGCTACCCAATGTCAGCCATAGAATTGGAGCGCAAGCTAAGCGTTCCCCTTGAGGACTGGCTGTCTTCGGCTATCAGGGCCGACTACTCAGGCCCCTTACTGTATTCCAACATCGCCACGCAAACCTGCAATGAGATGCTGCTTGAGCTCGACGTAAGGGAGCTGTGGGAGCAAGTCCAGGCCAGCGTAAACCGGGTCAAGCAAGCGTGCCGCCTTCGGGCTGACGGTGAGACACACTATCGAAACTTCCGGTTGTTTCTGATTGAGCATGGCGTGATCGTGCCCTTCCAGGCCCAAGAATCCTTCGTTTCACTCAATCTTTCTCTAAGCGAGTTCTACGAGCCCATCCCCCCTCACCTGCACCATAACGGGCTTCTGTATCTATGTCCCGAATGCAAATGGCCGATGAATGCTCAGCGGCACCAGGTCAGTTGCGACTCTGCTTGGTGCCAGGACAAAAAGAGTCTTTTTGTTCGTGATGGTTCGAGACTGATCAACCGTGTAGACAACAGCATCCTTCTGGGACACCCCGTCGAGGACCGGCTGATGCTCAAACCGCCATTATGGAAATTCACGCTCCAACCTGGACTGCTTGAGGTTGCGCTCGCAAGCGCGCTCGTGGCGAAAGGTTTGGAGGTGCAGCTGTGGCCTGATGTGGATCGAACGGATCTGCGTATCCGTCTTGGCCACGCTTACCAGGATATTGATGCCAAGGTCTGGATATCGTCCTACGAGCTGGCCAAACACATCGAATCAATCCCTTCGAGCAAGCCTCGCTGGATCGTAATCCCGGATTACCAGATGCAAAACATTCCCCTGCTCCGACAACGCTGCCCTGCAGGGGTTGCGGTCTTCACGCAGAGCCAGTGCGTAAGGGAGGCACAAAAACATGCAGCCCCTTTCTGACATTAGTACAACGCTTTTTCTCGCCCTGGCTGCGCGATATGTGGGCAGTGAACCCATGCTGGCCGATGCAGCAGCTCTCTGCGCGGGCCGAACACGCGGCTGGAGCACCTGGTGCGCGCTTCAGGACGCTGATCAGCTGCTGATAGCCGAGAGCTTGCGGCTCAGGCCCTCACTTGTAGCCCAACCCAAGCGTTTCCTGATGAGCGCCGAGGCGATTATCAAAGGTGAACGCAGCCCCTTTGAGTTGATCGACGCGAGCAAGCTGAGTGACGAGCTCCACGAACAGGATTGCTATCGCATATCACCGCACCTGAATGCCGACCAGCTCATCAGGGAATACTTCGAGGCACTCAAGTATGGGCGTGCGACACCGGTCTATGCCCAGCTCCCAGAGTCTGGGGACGTAGTCCTCAAGCATATCGCTGGAGATCAGGTCAGGGTTTTCGTTGTACCTGAAAGCGAGCGGAGCGTCCTCGAAGTCGCTGACTGCCACATCCATATCCCCTCATCGCCCGCTGTGCAGGAAATCGAGTGGGAGCTTGGCTCACTACGCGAACTCGCCCAGCAACTCGATGCAACGCCCAATCTCCACAGCCAACACGAAGCCTCCCTGACCAACATTTGGGGATCAGAACCCAAACGCGCAGCAGACTCGGGCAATTTTTACCGCGTGAATGCCCCCACTGGAACCGGCAAAAGCGTTGCCATGGTGATGATGTCGATTGACGCGGCTCGCAGAGGTCACAGAGTCGTGATTGCGGTACCGACGCTAGTCGAACTGGAAAACACCGTACGTATTCTCAGGCAGTCGCTAGCTGTGGCAGCGGCTGATCTGAAGGTTGCACCATTGCACTCAGCGACGCGGGTCTATGAGCGTGCACAGATCCAGTTCGCGCAGAGCAATACTGCGTCCGCGTACGACTATGCCTGCCTGCTGGATGCTTACGCGTCCGACCTCCTCGACGTCGAACCCGGTAAAGAGCCTTGCTTCAACGTTCGGGTATCGACCCAGGAGGAAGGCCGACTTGAGCATTCAAAACGGCTTAACCACTGTCCTTTTCTCTTCAAATGCGGTCGGACCAGAATGTTGTCAGAAGCTCTTGAAGCCGACATCGTGGTGATCAACCATCATGCCCTATTGTCGGGCACTACGCGCATTCCGCTGTCCGACGCCGACCAGTTTCCTGGACCGCGCAGCCTGATCGAGTTGCTGCTCCGGACTGCCCCGGTGTTTCTCGTCGACGAAATCGACGGTCTGCTGAAGTCTGCCATAGACAGCAGTGTCATCGAGCTGAAGCTTGGCAACCAGGGTGACAATAGCCCTCTCTTGCGCCTGTTCAATACCGTTGTTGGCCGGTCAAACATACTTGGGATTGATCGAAGCAGTCTGTACCGGGTGAACTGGGCGCTAACCTATTGCACGCTCAGTGTGAGCCAGCTCATGAACCTTCAGCAGGAAAAATATTTCGAGTGGCCAAAGAAGGAAACAACCTGGTCAGATGCCGACGACACCTTCATTACCGAAAAGCTGGGAATCAATCGCGAGGAGCTGGAACAGCTGTTCAACAACACGAACCGCATACCACCCCACCTGGAAAGGCTAAGTCACCACCTTGCCTGCTGGCGCTCAAACGATGGCGAACACAAGCTTGAAACCCTGGCGGTCAACCTTGGTCATCTCATCAAGGCATTGTCCGACAGTGGTCTGCTTCCTGCACCGCTGAAAGAGCATGACCAGATCCGCCTAAAAGCATCGTTGATCTTGCGTGGCACGCTGCTGGTCATCGAAACACACCTGCGAAACCTCCAGGTTGAGCTTTCTGGCTTCGTCAACGCCGAGGTCCCAAACGCTTATGAGGTTCGAAGGAGCATTGCAGGGCCAGAGCCGTTGAGCCCTACCCCCAACGGCCCCTTGCAGCGGGCCGTGTTTGGTTTCAAGCGGAAAGACAGTAGCGACAATGACTCGACCCTGAACGTCGTCGCCATGCGCGGTGATCCGCACAGCACCCTACTTTCATTTCCGGATGTCAGCGCTCTGGGCTATGCCGGTGTGAAACGGTTGTTCATAGGGTTCTCTGCCACTG
This sequence comes from Pseudomonas sp. SST3, assembly GCF_003325755.1. Next base: position 3,997 of record NZ_QORI02000040.1, read on the forward strand.
CATATTTTCCCGGAGCCAGTGCTTACGACCTTCGAGCCAAAGACTTCATCGACGTTCCGGATGCAGCTGGCCAGATCACCTTCGAGAATGTCAACCAAACGACCGCCATCTCTGGTGCCGCCTTTGCGGAGCGCAAGTTCCTGGTATCGAAATTTGCCAAAGAAATATGGCCCTGGGCGAAAGCCCGTCTCCAGAGTCTGGCAAACGACCCAAAGACCCAAGAGCGCGCTCGCCTGCTCTTGGTCACCAACAGCGACACGGATGCTGAAGTGCTGGCCATGACCCTCGCGAAAATGCAGGGTGGCCCAGGCCAATTGGTAGGCTGGGTGCGAGGACGACAGAGCGAGTACAAGCCATCCTCACTCGAAGCACAGCAAACACTTGTCTACGACGACCTGGCGGAATTCACCAGCGGCCGGCATAAGGACAAGACGTTGCTGGTCAGTGCGCTTGGCCCTATGGCGCGCGGCCACAACATCGTAAACGCCGATGGTCTTTCGGCGATTGGCGCCGTAGTGATCTGCGTCCGTCCACTGCCCTCTTCGGACAGCCCAAACAACAACCTTGCCCATATCTGCTACGAGACGGGGAAAGCGGTTGCCTTCTACAGCAGCCCTGGCTTGCTGATGATGCAGGAGCGAAAGCATTCCAATGCTCTCCTACAAAGTATTCGTACCGCACGCCCGGCGTTTAGCCAGCAACCGGATAACATCCGTCATTACACCATCATGAACATCCTGGTGAGCCTCACTCAACTCATCGGACGGGGGCGTCGAGGAGGTACTCCGGTAACTTGTTACTTCGCTGATGCCGCGTTTCTGAATGGCCTCAAGCCTTGGCACGAGATGCTCAACGAGAGCGTCCATCAACTCAAGAAAGATGGGGATTGGGATCAGTTCGAACGTCACCATGCCGGCGTCGCATCAGCACTTCTGAAATACATCAATGAATCAAGAAAGGACGCGAGATGAAGGCTCTTGAGCTACGCACCAGCCTATTCAAATTTGATGCGACCCAATTGGGGCAAGCCTACCGTGTGGTAATCGGCCCCCAGTATCTCGACGCGTGGCAAGCGCTTCAGGGGCTGGTTAAAAAGGCACATCCGGGCCTGCCTACGACAGGATTGGAGGAGATGCTTGCGGTTCTTTCCCGGGGCCCCGTAAAGGTGGACCTATTCCCCCAAAAAGAGGGCGGTGTCTCGGCGATTATCATGCTCTATCCGCTGTCAGTCGACACTATCAACGAGGTACTCCACCTATGGTCGATGGACGTCCTTAGGATTTGGAACGAGCAACTGGTCGGCATTGAAGGAAAGTTGATCGTCACCGACGTGGTGCCGCTGGATACAAGTCACCTAGTCACGCCTGGAGACATTTCATCGCTCGCGTATACGGTCATTCCTTGGCTGGTGGGGCAAGCCCTCATACAAAAGCCCATGCAGGCGGCGATGCCCATCAAGCTGTACCAGGCAGCTGATTCCAGCTTGCTTGCATGGGATGACCCTATCGTTTCCGAAAATGATGTCCGATATGCCAGTGCACTGCATGCTATCGAACCGACTCTTGTCTTGCTGCACGGTCGGCCGCAGCCCTACATCCAGCTACGTGTGAAACTGACCCAGGTGATGCCCAACCTTGTAGGCAAGAAAAAACATGCCTGGGTCAAAACCGGCGACCTGATCGTCAAAGCGAAGCTCAAAACCAAGAAGACGGTCGAAGGCTGGGAAACTACGTACGAGCACCCTGTCGAGAAGCTGCTGACCTTCATGGGCGTACAGTCGTTTCCTCCAATGGTCGACGGCGACATCCCCGTCGACAGCGACGTGAGACCCATCTACGCCATCCCACCGTCGAATCCAATGATTGCGTCAGGCCCTGGCCCGCTGTTCCTCGACCAAGCCGGCTTTCACCTCCTTACAAGTCTGCCTGGAACGGCTCCGCTTCTGGTCAAGAAGGCGGTGGCTAGCTTACGAGAGGAGAAGGTTGTCACCACGGGAGAGGCCGCCAATCTGAACGCGATGGTACTCGCAGCACACGCTGACGTGATGCTGCGGCTACATGCAGCCAGTACCACCCTGGCCCAGGACAGCAAGTTCTTCGATAAGGTGATGCCTCCTCTCGTGGCACTGACACGCCTGGATGTACCGGACGCGCAGCGAATGCTTGAAGGAAAACATGACAGCAACAGCCTAAACGACTGGCTAATGAACCATGTGGTGCCCGCGAGCAAGCAGGCTTCTGAAAATGGCGCAAAGGTAATGATCGTTGAGACCAGTACGTCCGCTGCCTCTCAGGAAGCAGGGCTAGACCCCAAGCACGTCATTCGGAGGGTACTGGCAAAGCACGGCATCGCGACCCAGTTCATCATGCATATCGACCCTGATGCACAAGCTAAGAGGCGGAAGACCAAAGCGGATGATCGTGATTTCAAAGCTACCAACTCGATCATCGAAGCGATTCGACTAAGCGGGCACCTCCCCGTTCCGACGCCCAAAGTAAAATCGATGCCGGCGAGCACAACGGTGCTGTCGATTTTGCTGGATAGAATTCAGGATAAAGGCCCGGCCATCTATCTGCCGGTTATCACCCGGACGGTGTTGGGCGGGAATAAACCAGAGGTTTTCTGGTTCGAATCTAGCCTGGACTCCAATGGCAAATGGTTCAGCTACGGCGAGGGCTTGGCCGCCATCCACGGGACGGACACTCTGCTCAAGCCTGACCAATTGAAGACATTGGTCACCCAATCCTTGCTGGACTGCAAGATCAATTCGAACGACTCGTTGATCGTTTGCCTCGATGCCAATCTAAGAACCTTCTATGGAGCATTGAAAGATGGCCCCGGGGAGGGTCTTCCTCCCGTCCCATCAGATGCCGCTGTCGTCCGCATTCGAGCCGATCACCAGGTAGCACAGATCAGCGGCAACCACACCTTGTCTCCCAACTCGGCTCACTACATCGGGACGAAGGTGGGAGCTTTTCAATCTTGCGAGAGCGCCTCGGTATTTTATTTCGTGTCACCGTCTAAGCAGTACGGCAGCGTTCGCTCACAGCGCGAGAACACAAGATACGACGTATCAGAACGAGACCTGCGAGATCCATGGCAGCAGTTGGGCGTAACAGAAATCACGATCATAACGCCCGGGGCATTTAGCACTGCGACAGTGATCGCTGAACAGGTCGCCTTGCTGTGCAGGAACCCTTCACTGTGGGACGGCTACCTGCGTCTGCCTGGGCCCATGCACTTGGGCAAACAAGTAGCGGCAGACCATCCAATTTTGGAAATGCGACGCAAGTCTGAAGCGAACCGGTATGGAAATTAGGGAATCTAATGTGTGGCAATGAAGCCGGTCAAATAGTCACCTGTTAGCACTCGGTATTAAGTTGTGCTCCATATGCACTGGATTTTGGTTCATATTGACCAGATGAACCAAAGTCGGCTTTCAACAAAGCAGGCACCACACGAATAAGCTAGATTCAGGCCTTCTCCGCAGGCTGGCTCACTAGAGCCAATGCCAAGGCCTTTGCTCCACCCAAGTCCAAATGCATCGTGGCGTAAGACTGCATGAGTAATGCTGGCGGAAGCACCCAATCCCATTTTTCTTGAGCCATGTTCTGTACGTCCGCCAGAACAGCGGATTCATCAATACCGTCCCACTCGGCGATCTCACGCAGCTTGCTTTCAAGCGACGTCCGATCTCCCTCAACCTCGATGACCAACCCGCTGTTCTCACTGGCTAGTCCGGTGTGCGTCAACAAGATGGCTAGGGCATCGTTTGTCCAATCGCCTCGCCAGCTGAAAAGGTAAGTCTTACCTCCGCTTTCGGTCATGCTCGAATGTGCCAGTCCAAGGTCCGAAAAAGCACTACGTGCCTGAGCTAGTAGCTCTTGTGCCGTAGTATCAAGATAGGGGTAGACGTCCGCCTCCAACAAGACGCTCCTCATCTCTTGCCGAACCCGATCATGTACACGGGCTCCAAGCCCGTCAAAGGACGGGGGAGCACCACCGGGATCGGATCTCACGACAACGACCTTGGCCTCAGTGTCCACGCTCGTCACCCGCCAGCGGCGCCCAGCAAAGATGATTCGCTGATCGACGGTCAATGGCCTGGAGACGGGCAATGCGCCAAGTGGTTTCCCATCGCATACCAGGCGGAACTCTTCATTACTGACAAATGCACTGTAGAAGTCGTAGTGGTTGATCAGGCGTTCCCCCACTACGCCGGGCAGCAGGAGCCCCGATGTTTCCTGGGTTATCAAATCGCGCTCACCGAGGGCACGAAGCAAACTGAGGAAGCTGCCCTGCTCCACCCCAGTGAACGGACCACTGCGTATCAAGGTGCTCCACAGCTCTGCAGCTGTAGCTCCACCCCGCTGGGCTATCACCGAGAGGCACTGCTGTACCAGCGTCGATAAATGAAGACCATGAACACGAGGAGGCTCGAACCAGCCCTGCATCAACAACCGGATCATCGCGATGCTTTGCAGCAAACCCTGGCGAAGTCGATCCGACAGGGGCGAGCCATCGTCTAGCTGACGCTCCTTACAGTAACTTCGGAGAATGGCTGCCTCTCCCGGACGGCGTCCGGATCGCCCCAAGCGTTGACGCAAGCTAGCTACCGATGGCGGAGCCCCGATCTGCACTACCGTCTTGATGCTGCCGATATCGACCCCAAGCTCCAGCGTGGTAGTGCAGACTGCGGTGGCAGGCCGGTCACCGGCTTTCAGCGCTTTCTCGGTTTCCTCTCGAATGTCCTTCGCCAAACTGCCGTGATGCGGCCAGAACTCGTTCGGTACACCATTCTGCTCGCAACGGCGCCGCAGATTGTCAGCGAACCACTCAACCTGAGTTCGACTGTTGGGGAAGATCAGGTTATTGCTGCCGCGTAGGACCTGAAAGAGATGCTCTGCGATGGCATGGTCCGGAGAAAAAACATCGTCACCTTCAGGCTGTACCGGGAGCGCTTTCTTGGACTCCACATACCCTCTGATCTGAGCCTTAAGTATCTGGCCGCTACCCTTGGATTCGATCACCGACACATGATGAGGGGCATTGGGACGCAAGAAGGCAGCAGCCAGCGTCATGTCGCCCAACGTGGCGGAAAGACCAACCCTGGGCAGGGGGCGATCAATGATTGTTTCAACACGATGCATGAGTGACTGCAGCTGCTTGCCTCGCTCACTGCCGATAAAGGCATGGAGCTCATCCACCACCAGGTACCGCAGGTTGGCAAACAATCCCGCTAGGCTGGTTCCCTTGTTCACGAACAGAGCTTCGAGCGACTCCGGCGTGATCAACAGAATGCCTTCCGGGGACTTGAGGAAGCGATGTTTGCGGCTCGCTGAGATATCCCCATGCCAAGCAATGACAGGAAGCTCAAGCTCATCGCAAAGCCTCGCCAAACGATCCCACTGGTCATTGATGAGAGCCTTCAGCGGGCTGATGTAAAGCACCGCCCCAGGCTTTTCCGTGTCCTGCAGGAGATTGGTAAGGATGGGCAGAAACGCGGCTTCGGTTTTGCCTGCAGCTGTAGCCGCCGCGATGATGACATCCTGGTCGGCCCCCAAGAGCGCAGGGATAGCACGCTCCTGGGCATCGCGTAGGGAGGTCCAGCCCTCGGTCCATATCCAGCGCTGGATTCGCGGTTCAAGGAGTTCGAAGCCAACCGATTCAGAGCTGGAAGGTGGCAAGCTCATCGTCCGCATCCACTTGGATATCGGCCTCACCGCCTCGATCCGGTGCAATCTCCACGGCACCCAACAGGGTCCGCCAATCAGCGTCAGGATTCTGCTCCAACACCGCTAGCAGGCTGATGAATGCGGTAATGGTCGTCCGCGGGGTACGGAAGTAGGCCTCACCCATCCGCTGGTTGCAGTGGGCCATAAACAGCGGCAATGCTTCGTCGGGTAGCAAATAGCGCTCGTTCACGCCTGCCGCGTATACATGACGCAGTTTCTGCAGCAGCACGTAGAAATCCTCAGGTGTCAGACTAGTGAGGCGTATGACAGGGCCGGACAGATCTACCAGCCCGGACTTGGCGAAGTTATTTTCAGCCAGACGCGACTGCAGCGCCGGATAGCTGTAGAGGCCGCGGCGAGTATCCATGAGAAATTCGGGTGTACCGCCCAACACAAAACCAAGCCCCTCAGCAGAGCCCTGCAGGGAGTCATTGAGGATACGAAGAATCTGCTCGTAGTTAGCGTTACGAGCTTGGGTGTTGGAAAGTTTGTACAGGTTCACCAGCTCATCGAGACATACCATCAACCCGCTAAAGCCGGCCAACCGAACAAATCGAGCAAGCAGCTTGAGCTGATCGTAGACCGACGCATCGTCGACGATGGTTCGCACCCCCAGTGCGGTGCGGGCATCTGTCTTGGTAGTGAACTCGCCACGCAACCAGCGGATAGCATCGGCCTTGAGCTGCTCGTTACCCTCTTCGAAGCCTTTGCAATAGGCCGCGATTACATCAGCAAAGTCATAGCCGTTGACCATCTCTGTCAGTTGGTCTAGATGCTCGCGAATCACAGCCTCACTGTCTTTGCCGGACGCTTTGGCTTCCGTCTTGGCCTGTGCCACGAATTTCTCGACTATTCCTTGCAGAGCGCCGCCATCAGGCTTAGTTCGGGTGGACATATTCTTGGCCAATTCGGCATACAGCGAGCGAGCCTGGCCACCAGTAGCATGGAGACGACGATCCGGGTTCAGATCGGCATGCATGGTGACGAGCTTGCGCTCCATCGCGATAGAACGAACCAGGTTGAGGAAGAATGTCTTGCCTGCACCATACTCACCGATCACTACGCGGAACGCGGAACCGCTTTCCGCGAGGCGCTCCACATCACGGATGAGTGCTTCCAGCTCCCCGACACGCCCCACTTGAATCAGGTGCTGGCCTGCACGGGGAACGACGCCGGCGCGCAGGGACTGGATGACCGCATCGCGGTCCTTGGCTCTGATGCTGCTCATAGCGGTAATTTGTCCATAATGTCAGGGTTGACTTCGAAGGGGTCTTCCCCCTCGGTGACTGGCATATCGAAATGCTCAAATGCCATGTCGTTGATCTGCTCCAATGCTCCGTCGAGCATGAGCTCCATATCGCTTGCAACGGCCTCCAACTCGTCATGAGACCACTCGGTACGGGATACGAGTACACGCAGGAAGGCTGAGTGATCGGCGTCTAAGCCACAAATGGAGGAAGTATCCTCAACAGTCTCTTCCACAACTACGTCATCTGGCTCAGCAGGCTTGTCGTCAACGAAAACCTGAGCCAGCAGCGCAGATACCTGTTCCGTTTCACGCTGCAGCTGAGCGATGCGCTCCTGGTCCAGAGCAAATCCGCCAACGGGCTTGGACGGACTTGCTCCGGGTATGGAAGGCGTTGTCTGCGATGAGCCAACGGAGCTGCCACTGGAGGCCACATGAAGGTCGCTGTACAGCGATTGCGGATCCAGCTGCAGGGTCTTGTAGACGCGCTCCAGCAACTTCACCTCTGCGGGACTAACCTCGCCGTCGACCTGCGCCAAGTGAGCGAGAAAAGCCGCCACAACCCTCTTCGCCGGCTCGGCCAGGGGCTCCAGTTTCTTCTTCAGGCTCTGCAGGGTTGGTGGCTGGTTAAGCTGCAGGCGCAGGTGGGCCTTCAGGCGCTTCCGATGAGCACCGCTCAGGTGACTCCAAGAGTCTATATGCTGGGATAGCAGCATAATTTCCTGCGGCGACGTGTCACCATCGGCCGCAGCCACAGCACAAGCAAGGTCCAACGTAACAGAGGCGGCGCTATAAGCCGGCGAAGACCGCAGATCACCATCTTCAGCCTGGGTCGCAAAGAGCGCCACATTTTCCTCAGACTTGGGTGTTCGGCTGCCTGTCAGCACATCCGGCTCGATACCGATGTGTAAAGACTCCAGCGCGCGGGCGAGCGTCAGAACCTTTTCTCGCGACAGGCTACCTGCACTCTGCAGTCGTCCTGCCAGCTCACCGAAGCTCATGACCACCATGCCGTCGCCGATGCGTTGCTTTAGCTCGGCGAGCGCTGTTCGAGCTGTTGGCGGCCACAGGTTTACAGGCAGCTGTAACAGCCCTTCTAGTGCATCAGGAGTGCCTGGGTTGCGGCCGAGATAACGACTGTAGGGCTCCAACTGCACCGTGCATTCGTCAACCAACTGCTGCAGCTTCTTCCGAGCTGCGCTAGTCGCCGTGACGTCAGGAATACCGGATAGGCCATCCAGTTCTTGGGGTGGTAGACCCGCAGAAGCGGTGTTGTATTGGAGTCTCAGACGGGTCTTGTTCTGAGGGAGCACCATACCGGCGCCATAACGTTCCTCGTAGCGCATGCAGAACAACTGGGCGAACGCTTCTTTACAACGGGTTACGGGTGTTCGCTTCCCGACGTTGTGATCAGACAGCACCCAGGCCAACGCCCAGTCAGCCGGCATTGGTTGCTTGTCAGCCGCCAACTGACCCAGGCCAATACGCAGGTCTACAGGCATTTCGTAGCCGTAAGGTAACGGTGCCGGCGGCGCCTTTTGATAGCGCCTGGCGAGTATTTGGCCTTGGCGGAGGAAGTCTACGAAGCGACTGGCGTAGTTATTGAAGGAGTTATTCTTGCCATAGATCGAGAGCAGCCGCTCCACCTCGGCAATTATGATAGGTATGTCGGCCGCGGCAGCCTGATCCGTCTTGGCGTCGACAAAAACCCTACGCTCAAGACCGTAGAAGAATAGGAACACGTAGCCGATGTTGGCATGCGGAGCCTTTCGACCACTGGATAGCCATTGCAAATATGCGCGGCGGGCCTCAGGAGAGATGCTGTCGTAACTGGGCCAGTAAGAGGTGAGACGCTCAGATATATCGACGATGCCCCGTGCGACCTTCAGTTTGGGGTTGATCAGTGACGGTTCCGAAGGTCCATTGCGCCTGTTTTTATCTTCGCCGACGTAGATCAGACCAATTGGGATATTTTCGCCCGCCACTTCGATGGTTTCGCCAGCAGAAAGCCACCGGACGTTGGCACTATTCAGGTTCGCCGGCGCGCTCGGAATTCGGTGGGAAGGCCGCTCAGTGGCCTCCAAAGTTACGGTAAAAAAGCCAGAGTCGTCTCGCTTTGCCGAAACCTGCCGGGGCGACGCCGAGACTTGCGCAGGAGCAGAGGGCTCACTTAGTGGCGAGACCTCATCCAATGAAAACGTCAGGCCGGTGCTTATGCCGAGGTCCGAGGAACTTGAACGAGCCCCCCCTTGGGGTGGCCGCATAGTTGTTGCCGAAGACATGACTGACGGTTTGCTGAAGGCCTTTATTACTAGCCACCCGCCTATGCCGACAATGAGTGCTCCGCCCAAGAAAACCCAAACACCCTTGGGAACGGAAGCTAGCCCCCCAATCACTAGTGCACACAGAACCATCGCTCCAGATACACCAGACTTGCTGCTGCGCTTACGCTTCCCTGCCATCGCTTCGACTCCCTATACAAGCATGCTGGCCATTTAGCAGTATCGGCAATTCGGGTGCATCAGCCAATACCTCGCGCCGAGCTACGTGTTGAATCTCTTTATGATGTTATCCAGATGTGTTCCGTATGCACTGGTGAGATGGCGGCTCGATGCGAGCCGGGCGGCCACGGGGTTGAATTGATGAGCAGGCACAGCGCCGTCCGCCCTACTACGTCGGTTGCCTCGCGCTGAGCAGTAACTGCGCTAACCGAGCCAGATTACGCGCATCGTCGATGGCCCTGTGATGCTCACCCTCCCAGGAAAGGCCTATGCTTTCCACTGCACACTTCAGCCCTAGCGCACGGCAAGCGAAAATCTTCCAAAAGCACTTCTTTAGATTGATATGACGCGCCGGATCCAGCAATACATCTACCCCTGCTCTGAAAGCGTCCTCCTTCAGCTGGTTTCGGTCGTAATCGCCCCAAGAGCACCAGCGCCAGCCTTCTGTATTTCGCGACCTCAGCCAGTCACCAAGCTGATCTTGTACCTCCGCGAAACGCTTTGCAGTATCGACGTCAGATTGAGATATGCCGGTCAGCCCCGTGCAAAACTCAGTTAGCGTGGGGCGAAGTAGCGGCCGGACAAACTGTCCGAAATGATCGACAATCCTGTACTCCGACTGAACATCCAACAGCGCGATGCCAATTTCTATCGTCTCCATCTCGTCGCGCTGGACCTCGAATACGTGAGCGTTCCGGGCCGCCTCGTTTAGGCCGGCAGGGTAGTCATCGCAAGTCGCTTCCAGATCCACGCAAAGTAACCAGCGACTTTCTCCAAGTTGTTGACGAAGCGCATCAAGCTGCCCCCAACGCTTTACCTGCATGACACCCCACCTCTCTTTTCCTCAGAGGATATAAACTTACGAGCATCAGCACGGACCGTGGGCTCAGTTTTATAGTAGTGACACGAGAAACGGATCATTGAATCGTTACTGGGGTTGCGTGTATGCCTTTTGCCCTCTGTGCCAACAGCCAATCCAGTGACAGGCGCCCGTCTTCTTTGAAAGTCACGATAACGTACAAGCTGCCCGTGGCGGTAAACAGCGCCCAAAACCCGCCTTGCTCATGAGCTTTCAGTACATCGGAGGTCCGAACCCGGTGACCGTCCTGGAACCTTCCATACACATCCGCCCGCACGTGACGATGAACCACGCCGATACAACAGCCTGCGATTAAATAAGCGTCCGTGAGATACGCCGTAACTTCCCTACCAAAAGACATGGCGGTTGCAGGAGCTGAGCGCAACACGGTTATTGAATTGAAGCCGGAGCATCATGCCGCATCGCCATGGCATTTTGCATGACCTCTCCCATCACCTCGATGGGGCATTTGAAGTCGAAGCGCTTGCGCGGTCGCATGTTCAGTTGCAGCGCAATGGCGTCCAGCTCCTCTTGGCTATGTACCGACAGGTCTGTGCCCTTGGGCAAGTACTGGCGAATCAGGCCGTTGATGTTTTCGTTGCTGCCGCGC
>NZ_QORI02000041.1 GCF_003325755.1 Pseudomonas sp. SST3
CTGCTGAGGGAGATAGGCCATGAGTCTGGCGAGCTCCATGGAGAGCCTCCGTAGTGTAGATCTATCCGATCTGGACATGAACAACCTGGGCTCCTGGCCCGCAGCAGTGAAGGTTATCGCTGCGATATTGCTAATGGTTTTGGTCCTTGGTGGCGGGTACTACTTCTATCTCAGCGATATGCAGGCCAGTCTCGACCAGCAAAGGGCGCAGGAGGAAACGCTGAAGCAGCAGTTCTCCACGAAGGCGTTCCAGGCTGCGAACCTTGAAGCCTACAAGGAGCAAATGGTCGAAATGGAAGCGTCGTTTGGCGCCTTGCTGCGTCAATTACCTAGCGACACCGAAGTTCCAGGCCTGCTTGAGGACATCACCCATACCGGTCTGGGTAGTGGGCTGGAGTTCGAGGAAATCAAACTGCAGCCAGAAGTGACCCAGCAGTTTTACATCGAACTGCCGATACAGATCAAAGTGGTTGGTGGCTATCACGACCTCGCGACTTTTGTCAGTGGCGTAGCGAGCTTGCCGCGGATCGTCACCCTGCACGATTTCGAAATAAAGCCCCACAGCAAAGAGTCATCTTCAAAATTGCACATGAGCATCTTGGCGAAGACCTATCGCTATAACGACAAGGGGCTGCAGAAATGAACGGAGCCCGACTTATCGCGCTGGGCCTGGGGCTCGTGTTGCTGACAGGATGCGGCGCAAGCGGAGATTTCGAGGACTTACGCGCGTACATGACTGAAGTACGAGCCAAGCCAAAAGGGACGATTGAGCCGTTGCCGGCATTTCTTCCGTATGAAGCTTTTACCTACAGTGCTGCGTCGCTGCGCCATCCGTTTCAGCCGCCGATGAAGATCGATCTGACTCAGCGGCAGAAGGGGTCGAAAGACATTCGCCCCGACGAGACGCGCATCAAGCAGTTTCTCGAGGAATTCAACATCGAAAACTTCGTCATGGTCGGCACGCTGACCAATGGCGGGGGTACGTACGCCTTGATCAAAGGTGGTGACGGGGTTCACCGAGTCAAGGTCGGTGACTATCTGGGGCGCAACCATGGCCGTATCGTTGAGATCAGCGAGGCCGAGGTGGATGTGCTCGAAATCGTTCCGGACGGAGAGGGTGGGTGGCTTGAGCGCCCGCGTAGCCTGACCTTGAAAGAGCGTTCTTGAGTCATGGCAAAAATGGAAAACCTATACCGGTCTGCACAACGGAAGCCTTTTATGAATACCACATTCTCTCGTCTCGGTTTGTCGTTGCTGGCGGCGCTAATTTCGCCCGCTCTGCTAGCGGCAAATCTGAACTCGCTTGACGTCGCGTCGCTACCTGGTGACCGTGTTGAGTTGAAGCTGGCTTTCGACGAGCCGGTAGCGACTCCGCGCGGTTACACACTCGACCAACCAGCGCGCATCGCCCTTGATCTGCCAGGTGTATCGAGCAAGCTGGCTTCCAAGAATCACGAGCTTGGCGTAGGCAACGCGCGGAGTGTGACGGTGGTCGAGGCCCAAGGAAGAACTCGTCTCATCGTGAATCTTACGTCGCTGGTTCCTTATTCGACTCGTGTGGACGGCAATAATCTGTTCGTCGTGCTCGGCGAAAGCGGCGCATCGCCAGCTGCGGTCTCGGCAGCTCCGGTTGTGCCAGTGAGCCGGGCCGCGCCGGCCTCTGCCATGGCTGCGGACAAGGCGATCAGCAACATCGACTTTCGTCGCGGCGAAGACGGCGCCGGCAATGTGGTCATTACCCTGTCGGACCCATCGATCAGCCCGAGCATAGAAGAGCAGGGCGGCAAGATTCGCGTCTCATTCGCCAAGACCCAACTGCCGGAATCGCTCCGTGTTCGGCTGGACGTGCAGGACTTTGCCACTCCGGTTAAGTTCGTCGATTCGAGCAGCAAGGGCGATGGCGCGAGCATCGCTATCGAGCCCAGCGGACGTTATGACTATCTCGCCTACCAGACCGATGACAAGCTGACGATCAGCGTCAAGCCGCTTAGCGAAGCGGATGCCGAGAAGCGCAAGGCCGAGCATTTCACTTATTCTGGCGAAAAGCTGTCGCTGAACTTCCAGGACATTGATGTGCGCTCCGTTCTGCAGCTGATCGCAGACTTTACCGACCTCAATCTCGTGGCTAGCGATACCGTGCAGGGCAATATCACGCTGCGTTTGCAGAACGTGCCCTGGGATCAGGCGCTTGACCTCGTGCTTAAAACCAAGGGCCTCGATAAGCGTCAGGTTGGTAACGTACTGCTGGTTGCTCCGGCAGACGAGATCGCTGCGCGTGAGCGCCAGGAGCTTGAGGCCAAGCGTCAGATTGCCGAATTAGCGCCTCTGCGTCGTGAAGTCGTACAGGTCAATTACGCCAACGCATCTGATATTGCGAAGCTGTTTCAGTCGGTGACTGCGGTTGACGGACACTCCGATGAGCGGGGCTCTATTGCGGTTGATGACCGCACAAACAATATCATTGCCTATCAGACTCAGGAGCGTTTGGACGAACTTCGCCGCATCGTGGTTCAATTGGACATTCCGGTCAGGCAGGTGATGATTGAGGCACGGATTGTCGAGGCGAATGTTGACTATGACAAAGCGCTTGGGGTGCGCTGGGGCGGTAGCTACGTAGGGGATCAATGGAGTGCGTACGGAAAGGACGGCGCCAGGTCGGTTGACGATGATGGGGTCCTGAGGCTGCCGGGTACAGATACCGTCGGTAACTTCACGCTGGACGAGGGAGTGGCCCCGGTTCCATTTGTTGATATGGGCGTTCTCGGTAGCACATCGGGCTTTGGAATCGGATTTATTTCGGATCACGTCCTACTCGACCTTCAGCTTTCTGCAATGGAAAAGACCGGAAATGGGGAGGTCGTATCCCAGCCAAAAGTCATGACAGCAGATAAAGAGACAGCCAAGATTCTGAAAGGCACAGAAGTGCCGTATCAAGAGGCGAGCTCCAGCGGCGCGACCAGCACTTCGTTCAAGGAAGCGGCACTATCCCTTGAGGTAACCCCGCAAATCACGCCGGATAATCGAATTATCATGGATGTGAAAGTTACGAAGGATGCGCCAGATTTCCGAAACGCGATGAATGGGGTTCCTCCGATCGACAAGAACGAGGTCAATGCCAAGGTCTTGGTAAATGACGGAGAGACTGTTGTAATCGGTGGCGTGTTCTCGAACAGTCAATCTAGGAGCGTGGACAAAGTGCCATTCCTTGGTGATGTACCATACTTGGGCCGTTTGTTTCGTCGCGATGTTGTGACAGATGCTAAGTCCGAGCTGTTAGTATTCCTGACACCTAGAATCCTGAATCACCAGGCTATCGCAGTGAGTCGTTGATTTCGTTGGAAAACATCATTCTCGTAGGTCCGATGGGAGCCGGTAAGAGCACCATCGGACGCCTGCTCGCCAAGGAGCTTCGTCTTGCCTTTCGGGATTCCGACAAGGAGATCGAGCAGCGCACGGGTGCCAGCATCCCGCTGATATTCGATGTCGAGGGTGAACAGGGTTTTCGCGAGAGGGAACATGCCGCTATCGAAGCTCTGTGTCAGACGCGGGGCGTGGTGTTGGCAACGGGTGGTGGCGCGGTGCTCCGGCAAGATAATCGCCACCTGCTACGTGCTGGCGGTCGGGTGATCTACCTGTGCACTTCAGTCGAGCAGCAGCTTGACCGCACCTCCCGGGACCGCAATCGCCCGCTATTGCAAGCTCCTAACCCTCGCGAGATCCTGACCGGTCTGATGGCTGTGCGTGATCCGCTTTACCGTGAAATTGCGGATATCATCATCCAGACGGACGAACGCCCCCCGCGGCTGGTGGTGGTGGAAATCCTCGGCCAGCTTCAGTCCCTGGCCCCTCGTGAAAGCCTGGATCAATCTGCGCTATCCTAGCTCCCTTTGATCGTGAGGGGACCTATGCAGACTCTACATGTCGATCTCGGCGAGCGTAGCTATCCGATATTCATTGGCGAGCAGCTCCTCGATCGCGGTGAGCTGTTGTCCCGCCATATCCGCGGCAAACAGGTTGCGATCGTCACCAACGACACCGTTGCGCCTCTCTACCTAGAGCGGCTCTCGCGCAGCCTCGCCGACTATGCCATTACTCCGGTTGTGCTTCCCGATGGTGAAGCGCACAAGAACTGGCAGACGCTGCAGTTGATCTTCGATGCATTGCTGACGGCCAGGCATGACCGCAACACCACGATCATCGCGCTGGGCGGCGGTGTTATTGGCGATATGGCCGGTTTCGCCGCCGCCAGCTATCAGCGTGGCGTCGACTTCATCCAGATTCCAACGACCCTACTGTCTCAGGTGGACTCATCGGTGGGCGGCAAGACGGGCATTAACCATCCGCTCGGCAAGAACATGATCGGGGCGTTCTATCAGCCGCAGGCAGTGCTGATTGATACCGCTACGCTGGCAACATTGCCGGCTCGCGAGCTGTCCGCCGGCATGGCTGAGGTCATCAAGTACGGCCTGATCTGCGACGAGCCGTTCCTGGGATGGCTCGAAGATAACGTGGATAAGCTTCGCGGCTTGGAGCAGGCAGCGTTGACCGAAGCGATACGGCGTTCCTGTGCGGCAAAGTCAAGGGTCGTCGGTGCGGATGAGCGTGAATCAGGCATTCGTGCCACTCTGAATCTGGGTCATACATTCGGTCATGCCATCGAGACCCATCAGGGGTACGGCGTCTGGTTGCATGGCGAGGCGGTATCAGCGGGCACGGTCATGGCGCTTGAGATGTCGCATCGGCTCGGTTGGATCTCCGTCGAGGATCGAGACCGTGCGGTGCGCTTGCTGTCGCGTGCCGGCCTGCCGGTAGTGCCTCCAGCTGATATGCGTGCCGAGGATTTTCTGCAGCATATGGCAGTCGACAAGAAGGTCCTGAACGGGCAATTGCGGTTGGTGCTGCTCAAGCGGCTGGGCGAAGCTGTGATCACGAGCGATTTCCCGCGGGAGGCGCTGGAAGCCACATTGAACGCCAACTACGACGCGCTTTCGCAAGAATCAAGAACCTAAGAGATTTCCATGACCAGTTTGTCTGCTGACGATTCGTACCTGAACCACTATGGGTTCAGTCATGACCCCTTCGCTGCGCGCGTGCCTGGCTTCAAGTTTTTCCCGGCCCAACGTAAGCCGGTGCTTGGGCAGCTGCATCATCTGGCTCGCTATAGCCAGCTGCTGTTAGTGGTAACGGGACCCGAAGGAAGTGGCAAGACACTGGTGCGCCAGGCACTTGTTGCGAGCAGCAACAAGCAGGCCGTCCAGAGCGTGGTCATTTCACCGCAAGACACCATCGATTCGAATATCGTCCTGCAACAGATCGCGCAGGCGCTCGGTAGTCAGCATGCTGATTTTGAATCGATCATGGGACAAATCATTCAGTTGGCACTGACCGGGCAGGAGGTCTACCTGCTGGTTGATGATGCAGAGCGACTTACCGGCGCTGCGGTCGAAACGCTGTTGCGATTGGCCGAGGGCAATCCCGAGGGGCGACCGCATGTCTTCCTGTTCGGCGAGCAGGCATTGGTTGCCCGGCTGGAGGCGTTGGTCGAGGGTGAGGAGCGCTTTCACGTGATCGAGCTTCAGCCCTACGAGGAAGACGAGACGCGCGAATATCTGGCGTTGCGTCTCGAGGGTGCCGGGGCGGGGCTGGATTGCTTCAGCGAAGAGCAGATCCAGCGTATCCATGGGGATGCTGGCGGTTGGCCTGGTGCAATCAACCAGGCGGCTCGTGACGAGCTTCTCGATGCGATGCAGCACTCCAAAGGGCAGCGAAAGCCGAGTGGATGGAGTTTACCCTTGCCGATGAAGCACGTGTTGGCGTTGGCTGCGGTCGTTTGTATCGTTGTGATCGCGTTGCTTATGCGTAATTCCGATGATCAATCGGTGGTGCCGACCACCACCAGCTTGCCGCTTGATGTGAATGGAGCTGCAGCGGACAGGGACGGTGCGGTGGAAGAGTCTAGGCCGGACGTCAGCCAACCTCAGCTGGACCAGCCGATCATACGCGAACCCCTTGCGGCCGCCGGCAGCACAGAGCGGGATGAGCCGCCAGCGGAGGAGCCGACAATCGCCGTCGAACCGACACCCAGTGCCGTTCAAGCTCCCGCCGAAGCGGCAGCTCCCACTACAGCCCAGAGCCAGCCGGCTGAGCTCCGGCCCGTAACCGAGGAGTCCCAGAATCCGGTGCAGCAGGTTACCGAGAAGCCCGGCGCGGTTGCTTCGGCGGCAAGCTGGTACAGCAGTCAGCCCAAAACCAATTACCTGGTTCAGGTATTGGGGACGCGTACCCAGAGCAACGCCAAGGCGTTGGTTCAGCAGCATGGCGATAGCTTCCGGTACTTCGTCAAGCAGCACGAGGGCAAGCCGCTATACGTTGTCACCCTCGGGTCCTTTTCCACCCGTAGTGCTGCGCTGGAAGCCATCGAGGCGCTGCCGGCCTCGTTGAGGGCAGGCAAGCCTTGGGCGCGGAGTTTCGCTAGTGTGCAACAGGAGATTACGCAGGCTCGCTGATAATCGCCCCAAAAAAGTGCGTAATGCACTGTTTTGGGGCTTGCAAAAATAAATTGTGTCGTTCTACCGGGCTTTGTAAACTGCTCCCCCTTTTGCCCACGTGTATGACGGGGCGGTTCCGTGCGCCGTCAATAAGGGGTTGATTTACAACGCATTTAGCTGGTGGAGTGCCTATGAGAGCAGGTCTGTTTCGTCCTGAAGAGTTCAAGGATAACTGCGGCTTCGGTCTGATCGCCCACATGCAGGGCGAGGCAAGCCATCACCTGCTTCAGACCGCTATTCAATCGCTCACCTGCATGACTCACCGAGGCGGGATCAACGCCGACGGTAAGACCGGCGATGGCTGCGGGTTGTTGATGCAGAAGCCCGATGCGTTTCTGCGTGCCATGGCCAAGCAGCATTTCAATGCTGAACTACCGGCGCTATATGCCGTCGGCATGATCTTCCTCAGTCAGGACGCCGCCAAGGCCGACGCGGCTCGAACCAGCCTCAACGAACAGATTGCAGCCCAAGGGCTGACCCTGGTCGGCTGGCGCGAGGTGCCGGTCGACACAACCGTGCTCGGTCGCCTGGCGCTGGAGCGCCTGCCGCGCATCGAGCAGGTGTTCGTCTGTGCGGAAGGACTGTCCGAGCGCGAGTTCGGCATCAAGCTGTTCTTCGCTCGCCGCCGCGCCGAAGTCGCACTGGCTGGCGACAAGGAGTTCTATGTCTGCAGCCTCTCCGACAAGGACATCATCTATAAAGGTCTGATGATGCCGGCCGACCTGGCGCAGTTCTATCCCGATCTCGGCGACGAGCGTCTGGCGACCGCCATCTGCGTATTTCATCAGCGCTTCTCCACCAACACCATGCCGCAATGGCCGCTGGCCCAGCCGTTCCGCTTCCTTGCTCATAACGGTGAGATCAACACCATCACCGGGAACCGCAACTGGGCACAGGCGCGTCGGCTGAAGTTCGCCAACGAGCTGCTGCCGGACCTGGAAAGCCTCGATCCGCTGGTCAACCGGACCGGCTCTGACTCATCTAGCATGGATAATATGCTGGAGCTGCTGGTCACCGGCGGTATGGATCTGTTCCGCGGACTGCGCATGATCATTCCGCCGGCCTGGCAGAACGTCGAGACCATGGACCCGGATCTGCGGGCCTTCTACGAGTTCAACTCCATGCATATGGAGCCGTGGACTCCATGCATATGGAGCCGTGGGACGGTCCCGCCGGAGTGGTACTTACCGACGGCCGCCACGCGATCTGTCTGCTTGACCGCAACGGCTTGCGTCCGGCGCGCTGGGTGACCACCACTAACGGTTACATCACCCTGGCATCGGAAGTCGGCGTGTGGGATTACAAGCCCGAGGACGTCATTGCCAAAGGCCGCGTGGGGCCGGGCCAGATCCTGGCGGTGGATACCGAAACGGGTCAGGTGCTGCATACCGATGACATCGACAACCGCCTGAAATCCCAGCATCCATACAAGAAATGGTTGCGCCAGAATGCGCTGCGCATCCAGTCGACCCTGGACGATAACGACCATGGCTCGGCCTTTTACGATGCCGACCAGCTCAAGCAATACATGAAGATGTTCCAGGTCACCTTCGAGGAGCGTGACCAGGTGCTGCGGCCTCTCGCCGAGCAGGGTCAGGAAGCGGTCGGCTCCATGGGCGACGATACGCCAATGGCCGTGCTGTCGCGGCGCGTGCGTTCGCCATTCGATTACTTCCGCCAGCAGTTCGCGCAGGTCACCAATCCGCCGATCGACCCGCTGCGTGAATCCATCGTGATGTCGCTGGAAACCTGCCTGGGTGCCGAGCGGAATGTCTTCGAGGAAACCGCCGATCATGCCAACCGCGCGATTCTGACCACTCCGGTAATCTCTCCGGCCAAGTGGCGGACGATTATGGAGCTCGACCGTCCAGGCTTCGATCGCCAGCTGATCGACCTCAACTACGACGAATCCATTGGCCTCGAAGCTGCGGTGCGCAGCATCGCTGACCAAGCCGAAGAAGCCGTGCGCAGCGGCAAGGTCATGCTAATCCTCAGCGATCGCCATATCGCGCCGGGCAAGCTGCCGGTACATGCGTCACTGGCCGTTGGCGCGGTGCATCATCGCCTGATCGAAACCGGCTTGCGCTGCGACTGCAACATTCTGGTGGAAACCGCCACTGCACGTGATCCGCATCACTTCGCGGTACTGATCGGTTTCGGCGCGACAGCGGTCTATCCGTTCCTCGCCTTCGAAGTGCTCGGCGATCTGATCCGCACAGGTGAGGTGCTGGGCGATCTCTACGAAGTGTTCAAGCACTACCGGAAGGGCATATCCAAGGGCCTGCTGAAGATCATCTCGAAGATGGGCATCTCGACCATCACCTCGTACCGTGGCGCCCAGCTGTTCGAAGCCGTGGGCCTGGCCGATGAAGTCGTCGACATCAGCTTCCGTGGCGTCGCCAGCCGTATCAAGGGCGCGCGTTTCAGTGATCTGGAAGCCGAGCAGAAGGCGCTCGCGGTAGAAGCGTGGAGCGCGCGCAAGCCGATCCAGCAGGGCGGCCTGCTGAAGTTCGTCTATGGTGGCGAATACCATGCCTATAACCCGGATGTGGTTGCGGCGCTGCAAGTGGCAGTGCAGGAAGGCGATTACAACCGCTTCAAGGAATACACCGCGTTGGTCGATCAGCGCCCTGCGGCGATGCTGCGCGACCTGCTCAAGCTCAAGGTGTCGGACCAACCGCTGGCGCTCGAGGAGGTCGAACCGCTCGAGCAGATACTCAAGCGCTTCGATTCGGCTGGCATTTCGCTCGGCGCGTTGTCGCCTGAAGCTCACGAGGCGATCGCCGAGGCGATGAACCGCATTGGTGCGCGCTCCAATTCGGGAGAGGGCGGCGAAGATCCGTCGCGCTACCGCACCGAGCGCAGTTCGAAGATCAAGCAGGTCGCGACGGGCCGTTTCGGTGTCACGCCAGAATATCTGGTCAATGCCGAAGTGCTGCAGATCAAGGTTGCCCAGGGCGCCAAGCCCGGCGAAGGTGGTCAGCTGCCGGGCGGTAAGGTCAACGGCCTGATCGCCAAGCTGCGCTATGCGGTACCGGGCGTCACCCTGATTTCACCGCCACCGCACCATGACATCTATTCGATCGAGGATTTGGCACAGCTGATCTTCGACCTCAAGCAGGTCAACCCGACTGCGCTGGTGTCGGTCAAGCTGGTGGCTGAGCCTGGCGTAGGTACCATTGCGGCGGGTGTTGCCAAGGCCTATGCGGATCTGATCACCATCTCCGGCTACGACGGCGGCACGGGTGCTTCGCCACTGACGTCGATCCGTTATGCCGGCTCGCCCTGGGAACTTGGCTTGGCCGAGACTCATCAGACCCTGCGCGGCAATGATCTGCGCGGCAAGGTACGGGTACAGACCGATGGTGGCCTCAAGACCGGCCTCGACGTGGTCAAGGCGGCGATCCTGGGCGCGGAAAGTTTCGGCTTCGGTACCGCACCGATGATTGCGCTGGGCTGCAAATACCTGCGCATTTGTCACCTTAACAACTGTGCCACCGGCGTCGCGACGCAGAACGACAAGCTGCGTAAGGACCACTTCATCGGCACGGTCGACATGGTGGTCAACTTCTTCTCCTTTGTCGCGGAAGAGACCCGTGAATGGCTGGCCAAGCTGGGTGTGCGCAGCCTGCAGGAGCTGATCGGGCGTACCGATCTGCTCGAGCTGCTTCCCGGCGACACATCCAAGCAGAACCATCTCGACCTGACGCCTCTGCTCGGCAGCGATCACATTCCGGCTGACAAGCCGCAGTTCTGCGAAGTGGCAAAGAATCCACCGTTCGACCAGGGCCTGCTGGCCGAAGAGATGGTCAAGCTCGCGCGAGCGGCCATCGATGCCAAGAGCGGCGGTGAATTCGAGCTGGAAATCTGCAACTGCGACCGTTCCATCGGTGCGCGTGTGTCAGGCGAGATCGCTCGGGTGCACGGCAACCAGGGCATGAAGAATGCACCAATCACGTTCCGCTTCAAGGGCACTGCTGGTCAGAGTTTCGGTGTCTGGAACGCTGGTGGCCTGCACTTGTATCTGGAAGGCGATGCCAACGACTACGTCGGCAAGGGTATGACCGGCGGAAAGTTGGTGATCACCCAGCCGAAGAGCAGCGTTTTCGAATCGCAGCATTCAGCCATCGTCGGCAATACCTGCCTGTATGGCGCCACCGGAGGTAAGTTGTTTGCCAGCGGCACCGCCGGTGAGCGCTTTGCTGTGCGTAACTCCGGTGCACACGCGGTCGTGGAAGGTACTGGCGATCATTGCTGCGAGTACATGACCGGCGGTTTCGTCTGCGTGCTTGGCAAGACCGGATACAACTTCGGTTCCGGTATGACCGGTGGGTTCGCCTACGTGCTGGATATGGATAACAGTTTCATCGATCGGGTGAACAACGAGCTGGTAAACCTGCAGCGTATTACAGGCGAGGCGATGGAAGCTCACCGTAGCCATCTGCAAGATGTACTGCACGAGTACGTCGCCGAGACCGGCAGCGCTTGGGGTGCGATGCTTCTGGAAGAGCTCGACGATTACCTTCGGCGCTTCTGGCTGGTCAAGCCGAAGGCGGCCAACCTGGCATCGTTGCTGTCGACCACTCGGGCCAACCCCCAATAAAAGCAGATTCAAGCGGCAAGCCTCGGCCCTGAGTCCGAGGCCCGCCCCGCTCCGTGATTGTCATGCAGCCAGCAGCCTTGTGCTTGCGGCTGCCGCTAAGAGGTTTTGAAATGACTGAACGTCTTAATAACGACTTCCAGTTCATCGAAGTCGGGCGCAAGGATCCGAAGAAGAAGCTGCTGCGCCAGCGCAAGAAAGAGTTCGTCGAGATTTATGAGCCCTTCAAGCCGCAGCAGGCTTGCGAGCAGGCCCATCGCTGCCTGGGTTGCGGCAACCCCTATTGCGAGTGGAAGTGCCCGGTTCATAACTACATTCCAAACTGGCTCAAGCTGGTTTCCGAGGGCAACATCCTTGCCGCTGCCGAACTGGCGCACCAGACCAATACCCTGCCGGAAGTCTGTGGACGAGTCTGTCCGCAGGATCGTCTGTGTGAGGGTGCCTGTACCCTCAATGATGGCTTCGGCGCGGTTACCATCGGTTCGGTGGAGAAATACATCGCCGATACCGCATTCGCGATGGGCTGGCGCCCCGACATGTCCAAGGTCAAGCCGACCGGGAAGAAGGTCGCGATCATTGGTGCCGGCCCTGCCGGTCTCGGCTGTGCCGATGTGCTGGTACGCAGCGGCGTTACCCCGGTGGTCTTTGACAAGAACCCCGAGATCGGTGGTCTGCTGACGTTCGGTATTCCCGAATTCAAGCTCGAAAAAAGCGTCCTCAGCCGCCGGCGCGAGATCTTCGGCGGGATGGGCATCGAGTTCCGCCTGAACACCGAGGTGGGCAAGGACATCAGCATCGAACAGCTGCTGGCCGACTACGATGCGGTGTTCATGGGCATGGGGACCTACACCTATATGAAGGGCGGCTTCCCCGGTGAAGATCTGCCTGGCGTACACGACGCGCTGGACTTCCTGATTGCCAACGTCAACCGCAACCTCGGCTTTGAGAAGTCGCCGGAAGATTTCGTCGACATGAAGGGCAAGAAGGTCGTAGTCCTCGGTGGCGGCGACACGGCGATGGACTGCAACCGCACTTCCATTCGTCAGGGCGCCAAGAGCGTGACCTGCGCCTACCGTCGCGACGCGGCAAACATGCCCGGTTCGCGCAAGGAAGTGAAGAATGCCAAGGAAGAGGGTGTGAAGTTCCTCTTCAACCGCCAGCCGATTGCCATTGTCGGCGAAGGCAAAGTCGAGGGCGTCAAGGTGGTCGAGACTCGTCTTGGCGCGCCGGATGCCCGCGGCCGTCGCAGCCCCGAGCCGATTCCCGGTTCCGAAGAAGTGCTGCCGGCCGATGCCGTGGTCATTGCGTTCGGTTTCCGTCCGAGCCCGGCCGACTGGTTCGAAGGGCAGAGCATCCAGACCGACAACCAGGGCCGTGTCATAGCGCCGGAGATGGGACAGTTCAAGCACCAGACCAGCAACCCGAAAATCTTTGCGGGCGGCGACATGGTGCGTGGCTCCGATTTGGTGGTGACGGCAATCTTCGAGGGCCGTCAGGCCGCGGAGGGTATCCTGGACTATCTTGAAGTCTGATTCGTAGGGGAGGCCACTTCATCGACCCACCGGGCAGCGCAAGGTGGATCTAAGAGGCGACATCCACCTTACGCTTGGCTTGCACAACGCCTAGCCGTCTGATCTGAATCAAGCCCATAGATAAAAGGCACGGCGCTCGCCGTGCCTTTTGTTTTCCGCTTTGCGACAATGCCGCCACTCTTTTGCTGGAACCCAGACATGACTGCCTTGAAGAACGATCGCTTCCTCCGCGCCCTGCTCAAGCAACCTGTCGACGTCACCCCGGTGTGGATGATGCGTCAGGCCGGACGCTACCTTCCGGAATATCGGGCCAGCCGCAGCAAGGCGGGCGACTTCATGAGCCTGTGCATGAACCCCGAGCTTGCCTGTGAGGTCACGCTGCAGCCGCTAGAGCGTTATCCGCTGGATGCCGCCATCCTGTTCTCGGACATCCTCACCGTGCCTGACGCCATGGGGCTGGGGCTGTACTTCGAGACTGGCGAAGGGCCGCGCTTCAAGAAAGTCGTCAGCAGCATGGCCGACATCGAGGCGCTGCCGATCCCGGATCCTGAGAAGGATCTGGGCTATGTCATGAACGCGGTGCGCACCATTCGCCGCGAGTTGAATGGCCGAGTCCCGTTGATCGGCTTCTCCGGCAGCCCCTGGACGCTGGCGACCTACATGGTCGAAGGCGGCTCCTCCAAGGATTTCCGCAAATCCAAGGCGATGCTCTACGAAAACCCGCAGGCCATGCATGCACTGCTCGGCAAGCTGGCGCAGTCGGTGACCAGCTACCTCAATGGGCAGATTCTAGCCGGTGCTCAAGCAGTGCAGATTTTCGACTCCTGGGGAGGCAGCCTGTCGGCAGCGGCGTATCAGGAATTCTCCCTGGCCTACATGCAGAAGATCGTCGACGGCCTGATTCGCGAGCACGACGGGCGCAGCGTGCCGGTGATTCTGTTCACCAAGGGCGGCGGCCTGTGGCTGGAATC
Organism: Pseudomonas sp. SST3; assembly: GCF_003325755.1. The sequence continues at coordinate 13,652 of NZ_QORI02000041.1, forward strand.
CATGGCTGACACCGGAGCTGAAGCGCTGGGCCTCGACTGGACCTGCGATATTGGCAACGCGCGGGCGCGGGTCGGTGACAAGGTTGCGTTGCAGGGCAACATGGACCCCAGTGTGCTGTTTGCCAAGCCGGAGGCGATCCGTGCCGAGGTTGGCCGCATTCTCGCGAGTTTCGGTCAGGGTGAAGGTCACGTCTTCAACTTGGGCCATGGCATCACGCCAGAAGTCGATCCAGCCCACGCTGGCGCCTTCATCGAGTCGGTGCACGAGCTGTCGGCCAAGTATCACGGCTGAGTAAAGCGCCAGGAAAAGAAAGAGCCGCTTACCGCGGCTCTTTTCGTTTATGGCTGCTGGTAATGGCCGGGTGTGGTGCCCGGCTCATGTTCGTGGACCAGCTTGGTCACGCGGATATCGGTGATGCCGATGACCTCGGCCTGCTCCAGCAGCTTGGCTTCGTCGGCGTTCGCCTCCGGCATCACCAGGCTGTTCTCGGCATCACCGTTATGCAGTTCGATCAGATGCCGAGCGGCGCTGCCTTGGGACATGCGCTCCTCCTCAGACTCGATGATCTGAACGCGCGGGTCGTTCTGGAAGATGTAATTGACCTCAAACTTGTGCGACGACTTATCGAACATGAGCAGCTCCTAAAGGTGGTTAACAGGTTCTGCTCTGTTGACTCGTCGGTCAGTTCGTTCGTTCCCGTTCATGAGGATCACAAGGTAGCCGCCTGCTAGAGCAGGCGGTTGCTGTCGCCAACAGGCTTTTATTTGACAGTCGCCAGCTGGCCTCTGAGCGCCACGCCAGCAATAAGGCTTCCGGCATGGCATTCGTAGCGCATGGCATCGCTATGTACG
>NZ_QORI02000042.1 GCF_003325755.1 Pseudomonas sp. SST3
GGAACAAGCGGCTGGCGTACTGGCTGCCCTGATCGGAATGAAACAACACCTGTTGCGGCTTGCCGCGTTGCTCATACGCCATGTCCAGCGCTTTGATCACCAGGTCGGCATCCGGCTTGGCAGAAAATGCCCAGCCGACCATCCGCCGTGTATGCAGATCCAGCACCGCAGCCAGGTAATGCCAACGGCCTTGCGCCCAGATATAGGTGATATCGCCACACCAGACCTGATTGGAGCGCTCGGTAGCGAACGCTCGGTTTAGCCGATTCGGGATATCGGGGCGTTCAACCGTGGCCTGTTTGTATGCGTGCGAGCCGGGTTGCTTGCTGATCAGGCCCAACTCTCGCATCAGACCTCGCACCTTAAAGCGACCAATCTCAACGCCGTCTTCGCGCAGCATGCCAAGAATGCTGCGGCTGCCGGCCGAGCTCCGGCTCTGGCTGAACAATTGGCTGACGCGGCTACGTAGCGCAACGCGGCGAGCATCGACACGGCGGCGTCGAAGACGATGGGCGTAGTAGCAAGACCGCGCCACATCAAAGGCTGAACAGACCACTTCCACCGGCTCCCGCTCACTTAACTGGTCTATCAGCGCGTACGATCGAGTTCGTCCGACATCAAGAGAGCGGTAGCCTTTTTTAGGATCGCTTTTTCTCTTTCCAGGCGATTGATCCGGGCCTCCAGCTCCTGAATCTTCTGCTGCTCTGGCGTCAGCGCTTTGCTCTTTGGGGTCACGCCTTGGCGCTCGTCTTGGAGTTGTTTCACCCACCGGCGCAACGCCGAATCGACGACACCCAACGAGCGACAGGCTTCGATAGGGCTGTAGCCTTGATCCAACACCAGGGCTGCTGCCTCTCGCTTGAACTCGGCGGAAAAGGTACGTCGTTGCTTGCTCATCAGACACCTCTCTGTTGGCGAGGATTTTCGCCTAAATCGGTGTCCAGGATTAGTAGACCACTACATGCTGATTTTAAAACGGAGATTCGACCAAAAACGATCGGTCATCCGCCCATTTCTCAGCTATTTGGTCGCTGCCAGTACCGCGCAGCGGTCATTTCCCATATTACAGAAGCACCTCTCCTGCATTCGTCAGCAAATGTCGGCGCGCCATCCATAGATTCGACAGCGCAAACAGCGTCACCAGTTGTGCCGTGTTCTTAGCCAGGCCATGGAAGCGCGTCTTTACATAACCGAACTGGCACTTGACCACCCGGAACGGATGTTCAACCTTGGCATGCACCTGCGCCTTGGCCTTCTCGATTTTGCGCTTGGCTTTGTACAGTGCGCTGCACGTACTCAGCTTTTTGTACGTACTGCGGCGGGCAGCGATCTGCCAGATCACCTCCATGTTCTGGGCGTTTCTCCATCCTGGCATAACCGTAAGCGCTCCATAAACCCTATTACAGGGTGACCTTCGCTTTTTCCACATTCCTTTACCCGCAGCATCAACAGCTTGCTTTACAGCTCACCTGCCGAAATCGGCAACGCTACGGGCTTACCCTGTTCCGCATGGATTTCCGAACGGGTCGGGCTCCTCGACTTCGCCGGCGGCACCACATCCACGAGGGGCTATCGGTAAGAGCCCCTGCCTGGCCGCACACCTTTTGGTACAAGCCTGTCAGCATCTTTGGCTTGGCTATTATGACGACGTTTATATGAGGTTCACGTGTGTTAGCCGTACCCGTTCATCCCTAGCCCCTCTCCGCCTTGATGCTGGCAGACTCAGTCTGACCTCGCGGTTCGACCTACCGAAATACCGGCGGTTACATTGTCCCCAGAGCTTCAGACCCGGTTGTTACCGGCCACGCCTGTCTGGGTAGGGAACGAGTGGTGGAACAATCGGTACCGTCAGGCATTACCCCGCGGAACAGAAACCCATGCGACTTTCAGGTCGCACTGCCGAAGTAGTGAGTCGACCGCAGGAACTGCCCCCACAGCCGCTCGCAGAACCGTACGTGACACTCTCGCGTCATACGGCTCCCGTTATCCAACCTTGCTGGCCGGCCACTCGCCAGTGATGGAACAGTCGGGGTGCCACCGTCCGCATCTTTTCCAGCCATTGGCTAATGCGCCGCTTGCGCCTGTGAATGGCCTTATACTTTCGTCGGGCCCAGCGTTCAAGTGCGCGGTCAATGTGCTGGAAGATGCCAAGCATGGCTGTCCGATAGAACGAGCCATAGTATTGCCACCACCCCTGTATCACTGGATTGTAGAGCCGAGCCACGTCGGCCAGCGTCACGTGGGTTTGGCGATTGAGTCGCCACCTGCGTACCGCTTGCCGCATCCGCTTCAAGGCATCCGCACTCGCTCCCGGAAGGAAGCTCGTGAAGAGCTGGTCTTGTCAGCGTTTTTCAAGGTAGTTGTCGCGTCCACCGTGTTTTTTATGCCGCTTCTTTCTGCTGCGATTGTTCCCGATCCGGATTGAGCATGACCGCTCCGATCGGCTCTCAATTTCGTGTCTTGCCTGACCAGCGTCCCGGATGGAGGGCACGGGCCTGCTGATACAGCGCATGCCGGCGAGCCAGCACCTGCTGATCCACGCCGCGATGGCGCTCCGCCGGGGTCACGAAGCGGATGCGGCTGTGGCGGTGCTCATGGTTGTACCAGCGCATGAAGCCCCTGACCCAGGCCCTGGCTGCGTCCAGATTGGCAAAGCCGTCCTTCGGCCACTGCGGGCAGTATTTCAGGGTTCTGAACAGCGACTCCGAGTACGGATTGTCATTGCTCACCCGTGGGCGGCCACGTGACGGGCTGATGCCCAGGTCGTGCATTTTGCTCAGCAGCGTTAACGACTTCATCGGCGCACCATTGTCTGAGTGCAACACCAGTGGCGCGCCCAGGCACTGTTCGGCGATGACGCTACGCTGCAACAGCTTGGCGGCCAGCTCACCGCTCTCTTGCTCGTAGACCTCCCAGCCCACGCCCTTGCGGCTGTAGATGTCCTCGATCAGGTACAGGTAGTAATACTGTCCACGCACCGGCGAGGGCAGGTAAGTGATGTCCCATGACCACAGCTGATTGGGACCTGTCGCCACATGGCTGGTCGGCGCGGCAGGCTTGTGCGGCGGCAGGCTGCTACCCCGACGATTCTGCTGGTCGGCGGCATGCAGCACGCGATAGAAGGTCGCTTCCGAGGCCAGATACTGGCCCTAATCCGCCAACCGCGGCACGATCTGACTCGGCGGCAGGTGGGCGTGCTCCTGGCTGTTGCACACGGCCAGGATGGCTTCACGCTCGTCCTGACTCAGCGCATTGGCCGGCGTGGGGCGTACCGTGGTGGTTCGCGCATCGGCTTGCATGTCACCCTCTTCTGTCCAGCGTTGCAGGGTGCGCAGGGACACCCCAGTTCCTCGCAGGCCACGGCCTTGCGGGCGCCGCTCGTCACCGCGTCGGTCAACCAATCAACGAATTGCTGCCGTTCTGGCAACGAGGTCAATTGTCCTCGTTGTCGTCCCCCCAGTAGGCAGTAAGCTTTTTTCGCAGCACCAGGATGGCCGCCGTTTCTGCCAGTGCCTTGTCCTTGCGCCGCAGCTCGCGCTCCAGTTCGGTAATGCGCTTCTTGTCGCCACGCGCCTGCGCGCGCTCGGCCTGGCGCTGCGTCTGAGCGGACAGCTGACCCGTGATGCAGGCTTGGCGCCAGGCATTGATCTGCCCGGCGGCAGTACTCGCTCAGCTCGATCTCCGACAGGGTCGCGGCCTCCAACACCACGGCGAACTTGGCTTCGGCAGGCCAGTCATCGGGCAATTTCTTATCTCCTGGCACAACGGCTCCTTCTGCCTTGGCCTGTTTGCGCCAAGCATACAGGGGCACTTCGCTGATGCCTTCCTGGGGGGCTACCTCGGCCACGGACAGGTTCAACGGCGGCAGCAGCTTCTTCAGCAGGGCTGCTTTACGTTCGGGTGAATAACGCGGCATTGCATCGCTCTTTCCGCCCCCGGTCTTTCGTTTTGATGAATCAGATCAGGCGACAACTATCCTGACACCGGGGGCCATCCTCGGGGGATGACTTTTCCTCGGTCGCTCACCACCACACTTTTGGATGCAGCAGCACCGGGTGGTTTGAAGCCTGCTCCTGCAAGCTGACTGCGGAAGGCCTACTTCCATCTTCGGTACAGCATCACAGGTCATTTGACCTGTGTTCGTGACACACAGTACTGGTTGCCCTTCTTGGTTTGAAGCATTTCTGGGTCGCGCTTACCGTCCTTGTTCTTGGTCGAACTCGGCGCATGAATCAGCGTGGCGTCGACGATCGTGCCTTGGCGTAACGACAGACCTCGGTCGCCTAGGTAGCCATTGATCACGGCCAGGATGCCAGCAGCCAATTCGTGTTACTCCAGCAGGCGATGGAAGTTGAGGATGGTGGTCTCGTACAGCGCCTCTTCCATTGCCGGGTCGCTGTAGCCAAACCAGTTCTGCAACAGATGAACCCGTAGCATCGCCATCAGCGGATAGGCTGGTCTTCCGCCTTCACCCGTGGCGTAATGGGGCTCAATCAACGCAATCAAACCCTTCCACGGCACCACCCCGATCCATTTCGATCAGGAACAGCTCCTTGCGGGTCTGCTTGCGCTTGCTGGCGTATTCGGCGTCGGCGAAGGTCATCTGCTTCATCAGAAAAGCTCAGCGAGTGGAGTGTAGGTATTTTGCCAAATCGGGAAGTGTTTTTCAGAGTTTCCTTAATTGCGAGCGCGCCACACCGAGACATTCGCTGACCAGCTTCACTGACCGCCCCCGGGGCAACAAGGGCGAGTGCGCAATCCATTTTCTTTCGACAGCGGGCGATTTCCACGGCCTCTTTGTGGATTTCCCCTTCCATGGTTTGCTTGCCCAACATCCGCTGTAGCTCACGGATCTGCTTGAGCGCATCGCTTCACTCGGACGCAGGCACTACAGCTTCACCAGCGCTGATCGCCGACAAACTGCCGTCTTGGTAAGCTTGCGCCACAGAGACAGTGGGTTGGCATTCATGCCGTTGCGCCCCGCAGCTTTGCTCTGGGCTCCAGCGGAGCCGCCGCCCTGACGACTAAATGCTTTGCCAATATACTTGTCGTTGCTGCTAGTCCTAAATAACCGTTGCTTATCCCTAATCGTAAGGGGGAAACGGTGTCCTGTCTTTCATGGGGCTTGTTCAGCGAACGCAACTTTAGCCTTTCTTACCGCCTTCTTCCTCCGCTTCCAGGCTAAATCGCGAAGCACCTTAAATTAGTTTGCCAGGGTTGAGCAGCCCCTTCGGATCAAGCACCTTCTTGAGACCCCGCATCAGCGCCAATTCGGCAGGCGTTCTGGAATAGGCGAGCCAGTGCTTTTTCAGCGTGCCCACGCCATGCTCCGCAGATATCGAGCCGCGGTAGCGCCCAACTACCGAATATACGGCCTTCTCAACTCGCTCCAACTCCTCGGGGGAATTCGGCACCCGGCAAACCACCACATGCAGATTGCCATCGCCGACATGGCCGAAGAAAAGCGCGTTCAAAACAGGCCAGTCGCGTTTCAGGTTCGCCCGGATATGCTCGGCACACTCACCGATCCGGGCCACTGGTACCGATACGTCGAAATTCAGGGTCGGGGCGAAGTCGCGCAGGATCTCGGATATGCCGTCGCGCAGCGACCAGAAGGATGCTGCCTCGGCCACGGACTGCGCCACCGCGCCGTCGAGGATCGAGCCTTGTTGGAAGGCTTGCTCAAGCATCGCCTGGAAGCGTGCGGCGTCGGTTTCTGGTTGGCCGCAATGCATGTCGATAAGAACATAGACCGGGTAGTCGCCATCAAGCGGTGAGCGCAGCGCACAGGTCTCGCTGACAATTTCCAGATAGTCGCTCCACATGATCTCGAAGGCGCTCACCTGACCCGAGAGGCTTGCCTGGGCCTGGCGCAGGAAAGTGAGGGCCGACGCATAGCTCTCGGTACCCACTAGCGCGGTGCAGGTCCGCAGGGGCAGGGGGTGGAGTTTGACCACAACCTTGCTGACGATTCCTAAAGTGCCCTCGCTGCCGATGAATAGGTGTTTGAGATCCATGCCGGCATTGTTCTTCGCCATCTGGTTCATCATGTCCAGCACGGTGCCGTCGGCCAATACTACTTCAAGCCCGAGGATCAGGTCGCGTGTGGTGCCGTAACGAATGACCCGGTTGCCTCCGGCATTGGTCGCTACGTTGCCCCCGATCTGGCAGGAGCCCCGGGCGCCTAGGTCGATTGCGAGCAAGGCGCCGGCCTCACGGCACGCCTCTTGTACGTTTTGTAGTACGGCGCCGGCCTCGACTGTTACAGTCCCGGACTCCGTATCGATCTTCTCGATCCGGTTCATGCGCTCCAGCGAGACCAGTACTTCGCCGCCGCGCGGTACCGCGCCACCAACCAGCCCGCTTAAACCTCCCTGGGGAATCACTGGCTGATCATGCGCGTGACACAGCTCCATAAGGGCACACAGCTCCTCAGTCGAGCGCGGCCGTAGCACCGCCAGCGCCGACTTCGCACCGATTCCGCTCCAATCGTGCAGGTATCGCTCTGTCGCTTCGCCCAAGAGAACCTGGTCGGCGCCGAACGCCGCATGCAAGGCAGAGATCATCTGCGGGTTCTGGATTGTGTCATTCATTTGCTTAGATCCTGATCGTGGCCTGGTTTGCGCCCTGGGTTGTGGTATCTATCCGGATGTCTACTTCCTTTTCTAGGTCTTCGTTCCGCCTCAATAAGTTTGAGCTTGTCGGTGAGATTGATCGGCACCGCCTCGGTTTGGGCCTTCGACTCCTGATGCGAAGTTGCGCCATTTGAGAAGCACCTGAGGGATATGTCTTCAATGCGCAAACGCGGCGGACATGCCGTAAGCTTTCAACTGCCCTCGCATACTGATGCCATCGGCAAGACTGCTGAGTGATTCGGTCTGATAGCCAGTTCTGTCAGCTCGTAGTAGCCATCTTCGTCAACGAAGTCAACCAACATCCAGGCAGTAAACCGACTCATTCCGGCTCGCCTCATCAATGAGTTGCTTCATGTGCCGCCTCCGTCATCGAAATAAGTCATCGCCCGCAACATGCCCGAAATTGGTGCCGTCTGGGCGCGCGACTAGGCTTGTACGGCTGGCGCCGCTGGCATGAATCGCTCGGCATGACCGCAGCGGACATCGAAAGTGTCGACAATTACCTTCGTATCATTGACTGGGATGGATCAGGGAGCTTAACTTGTGCGCATCGTAAATTAAGGTGTCAACAAATATGCTCGATGCCCAGGGGATCCCCCGTCCTGAGCAGGTCGATAGCGGCACCCTCTCCGAGCATGTCTTTCGGCTGATCCAAGCGGCCATCGTAAAAGGTGACATCGCCCCAGGCAGCAAGATCTCCGAGCCCGAGCTCGCCCGCACCTACGGCATAAGCCGCGGCCCGTTGCGCGAGGCGATACACCGCCTCGAAGGGCAGAAGCTGCTGGTTCGCGTACCGCATGTGGGTGCTCGCGTGGTGTCGCTCAGCCATGCGGAGTTGATCGAGCTCTATGAGATTCGCGAATCACTGGAAGGCATGGCCTGTCGGCTCGCCGCCGAACGCCTGAGCGAGGCCGAGATCGACGAGCTGAGGCGCGTACTCGATACCCACGAGCGGGATGAGGCGTTTCGGGCCGGCGTCGGCTATTACCAGCAGGAGGGCGACTTCGATTTTCACTACCGGATCATCCAGGGCAGCGGCAACCGCACGCTGACCCAAATGTTGTGTGGTGAGCTGTATCAGTTGGTGCGGATGTACCGCATACAGTTTTCCGCTACCCCAAACCGTCCGCGGCAGGCTTTTGCCGAGCACCACAGGATTCTCGATGCCATTGCCGACCGTGACGGCGAGCTGGCCGAGTTGTTGATGCGCCGGCATATCGGCGGATCTAAACGCAACATCGAGCGCCACTACCAGGCCGCTCAGGAACAGACACCACAAACAAGAGGTGAGGCATGACACTTCCTACCCCCGGCCAGCGTTTCCGTGATGCGGTGGCCAGCGAGCATCCCCTGCAGGTGGTTGGCGCGATCAACGCCAACCATGCGCTGCTGGCCAAGCGTGCCGGTTTCAAGGCGATCTATCTGTCGGGTGGCGGCGTTGCTGCCGGTTCGCTCGGCTTGCCGGACCTTGGCATAAGCGGTCTGGATGATGTGCTGACGGACGTGCGCCGCATTACCGATGTTTGCGACCTGCCGCTATTGGTGGATGTCGATACCGGCTTCGGTTCCTCTGCCTTCAATGTGGCACGTACCGTCAAGTCGATGATCAAGTTCGGCGCCGCGGCAATCCACATCGAGGACCAGGTCGGCGCCAAGCGTTGCGGTCATCGACCGAACAAGGAAATCGTCTCGCAGCAGGAGATGATCGATCGGATCAAGGCCGCCGTCGATGCGCGTACTGACGACAGCTTCGTGATCATGGCGCGCACCGATGCGCTGGCGGTAGAAGGTCTGGACTCCGCGCTGGAACGGGCCCAGGCCTGCGTCGAAGCGGGCGCAGACATGGTGTTCCCGGAGGCGATCACCGAACTGTCGATGTACAAGCTGTTCGCCGAGAAGGTCGGCGCGCCGATCCTCGCGAACATCACCGAGTTCGGCTCGACACCCCTGTATACAACCGAAGAACTGGCCAGCGCCGATGTTTCGCTGGTGCTGTATCCGCTGTCGGCGTTCCGCGCCATGAACAAGGCAGCCGAGAACGTCTACACCGCGATCCGCCGCGACGGAACGCAAAAGAACGTGATCGACACCATGCAGACCCGCATGGAGCTGTACGACCGCATCAATTACCACGCCTTCGAGCAAAGCCTCGATGCGCTGTTTGCCCAGAAGAAAAGCTGAAACGAAGCGGGACGCCTGACGTTCCGACCGACCGAAAAGTAATTTGCAGTATCCAGAACAAATCCAATAAGGAGAGAGCAATGGCTGAAGCAAAAGTTTTGAGTGGCGCTGGCCTGCGTGGGCAAGTCGCCGGGCAGACCGCGCTATGCACCGTGGGCAAGACTGGTGCGGGTCTAACCTACCGTGGTTACGACGTGCGAGAACTGGCCGAACATGCCGAATTCGAAGAAGTCGCCTATCTGCTGTTCTATGGCGAGCTGCCCACCGAGCAGCAATTGGCCGACTACAAGAAACGGCTGAAGACCATGCGCGACCTACCAGCCGCACTGAAGGAAGTGCTGGAGCGGATCCCGGCTGATGCTCATCCGATGGATGTGATGCGTACCGGTGCGTCTGTGCTGGGTACGCTGGAGCCGGAGCTTTCGTTCGAGCAGCAGCGCGATGTGGCTGAGCGCTTGATGACCGCGTTTCCGGCAATCATGTGTTACTGGTACCGCTTTACGCACCAGCAGACGCAAATCGAGTGCACCAGCGACGAAGACACCCTGGGCGGGCATTTCCTGGCGTTGCTGCATGGCAAGAAACCGAGCGAACTGCACGTCAAGGTGATGAACGTTTCCTTGATCCTTTACGCCGAGCACGAATTCAACGCATCGACCTTTACTGCACGCGTCTGCGCCTCGACCCTGTCGGATATGTACTCCTGCGTAACCGGTGCCATCGGCTCATTGCGTGGCCCGCTTCATGGCGGTGCCAACGAAGCTGCGATGGACATGATCGAGCAGTGGAAGTCGCCGGACGATGCGGTACAGGGCATCCTCGGCATGCTCGAGCGCAAGGACAAAATCATGGGCTTCGGCCACGCGATCTATAAAGAATCCGATCCGCGTAACGAAGTCATCAAGGTCTGGGCCAAGAAACTGGCCGAGGAAGTCGGTGATACCGTTCTGTTCCCGGTTTCGGTCGCGGTCGACGAAACCATGTGGGCGCAGAAGAAGCTGTTCCCGAACGCCGACTTCTACCACGCTTCCGCCTACCACTTCATGGGCATTCCGACCAAGCTGTTCACGCCGATCTTCGTCTGCTCGCGCGTAACCGGCTGGGCGTCCCATGTCATCGAACAACGGGCCAACAATCGCATTATCCGGCCGAGTGCCGAATACGTTGGCCCGGAACAGCGCAAGGTTGTCCCGATCGCTGAACGCTGATCAAGGGGGGGAGGCCGCACCAGCGGTTTCCCCGACCTTGCCTTCGAATATCCACTGGATCGAGTCTTTCCGGCATGAATACAGAACACCGCAAACCGTTGCCCGGCACACTGCTGGATTACTTCGATACCCGAGCCGCGGTCGAAGCCATCCAGCCGGGTTCCTACGACAAGCTGCCCTATACCTCGCGTGTACTGGCTGAACAGCTGGTGCGCCGCTGCGATCCGGCTGTGTTGGCTGATTCGCTCAAGCAAATCATCGAGCGCCGGCGCGATCTGGATTTCCCCTGGTATCCGGCGCGCGTGGTCTGTCACGACATTCTCGGTCAGACCGCTCTGGTTGATCTCGCCGGTCTGCGCGATGCGATTGCTGAGCAGGGCGGTGATCCGTCCAAAGTTAATCCAGTGGTCCCGACCCAGTTGATCGTCGATCATTCGTTGGCTGTGGAATTCGCCGGCTTCGATCCGGAAGCGTTCGAAAAGAACCGCGCGATCGAAGAGCGCCGCAACGAAGACCGCTTCCATTTCATCGAATGGACCAAGACCGCATTCAAAAATGTCGATGTGATCCCGGCCGGCAACGGCATCATGCACCAGATCAACCTGGAGAAGATGTCGCCGGTGATTCAAGCACGGGGTGGCGTAGCCTTCCCGGATACCTGCGTGGGAACCGATAGCCACACCCCGCACGTCGATGCCCTGGGTGTGATCGCCGTCGGCGTCGGCGGTCTGGAAGCCGAAACCGTGATGCTTGGCCGCGCTTCGATGATGCGTCTGCCGGATATCGTCGGCGTTAAGCTGACGGGTAAACATCAGCCCGGCATCACCTGTACTGACATCGTCCTAGCTTTGACTGAGTTCCTTCGCAAGGAGCGCGTGGTCGGTGCGTACGTCGAGTTCTTCGGTGAAGGCGCCGCCAGCCTGACCATCGGGGATCGCGCCACGATCTCCAATATGTGCCCCGAGTACGGCGCCACGGCGGCGATGTTCTACATCGACCAGCAGACCATCGATTACCTGATACTGACCGGCCGCGAGCCGGAACAGGTGGCGCTGGTCGAGAACTATGCAAAGACCACTGGTCTTTGGGCCGATGCGCTGGTCGAAGCCGAATACGAGAGGGTGCTGGAATTTGATCTGTCCAGCGTCGAACGCACCATGGCCGGACCCTCGAACCCGCATCGCCGCCTGCCGACCTCGGCGCTGCATGAGCGCGGGATCGCCACGGACCTGGACAAGGCGTTGGCGGAAGAAGCACAGGGGTTGATGCCGGATGGTGCGGTGATCATTGCCGCTATCACCAGCTGCACCAATACTTCCAATCCACGAAATGTCGTGGCTGCTGGTTTGCTGGCTAAGAAGGCCAACGAACTGGGACTGCTGCGTAAGCCCTGGGTGAAGACTTCCTTCGCGCCAGGCTCGAAGGTGGCCAAGCTGTACCTGGAGGATGCCGGGCTGCTATCCGAACTGGAAAAGCTCGGCTTTGGCATCGTCGCCTACGCCTGTACGACCTGCAACGGCATGTCCGGAGCGCTGGACCCAGAGATTCAGCAGGAAATCATCGATCGAGACCTGTACGCCACCGCGGTGCTCTCGGGTAATCGCAACTTCGATGGCCGTATTCATCCGTACGCTAAACAGGCCTTTCTCGCCTCGCCACCGCTGGTAGTCGCCTACGCCATCGCCGGTACCGTGCGTTTCGACATCGAAAAGGACGTGCTTGGCCATGACCCGTCGGGCAATCCGGTTACCCTCAAAGTCCTGTGGCCGAGCGATGAAGAGATTGACCGCATCGTCGCTGCGTCGGTGAAACCCGAGCAGTTCAAGCAGATCTACATTCCAATGTTCGATCTGGGGACGGTGACCGAGGCCGAAAGCCCCCTGTACGACTGGCGGCCGATGTCGACCTACATCCGTCGGCCACCTTACTGGGAGGGCGCGCTCGCGGGCGAACGCTCGCTCAAGGGCATGCGTCCGCTGGCTGTGCTGCCGGACAACATCACCACCGATCATTTGTCGCCGTCCAACGCGATTCTGCTGGACAGTGCCGCTGGTGAATACCTGGCAAAGATGGGCCTGCCGGAGGAGGACTTCAATTCTTACGCGACCCACCGCGGCGATCATCTGACCGCTCAGCGCGCGACCTTCGCCAACCCACAGTTGGTGAATGAAATGGCTGTGGTCGATGGCCAGGTAAAGAAGGGTTCGCTGACACGCGTCGAGCCGGAAGGCACCGTCATGCGCATGTGGGAGGCGATCGAAACCTACATGCAGCGCAAGCAACCGCTGATCATCATTGCTGGCGCGGATTATGGGCAGGGCTCCTCCCGCGACTGGGCCGCCAAGGGTGTTCGGCTGGCAGGTGTCGAGGCAATCGTGGCCGAGGGCTTCGAGCGCATCCACCGTACTAACCTGGTTGGCATGGGCGTGCTGCCGTTGGAATTCCAGCCGGGCACCACGCGCAAGACCCTGGATATCGACGGCAGTGAGACCTTTGACGTGATCGGCGAGCGCACTCCGCGTGCCACGCTGACGCTGGTGATCACCCGCAAGACTGGCGAGCGGCTTGAAGTGCCAGTCATCTGTCGTCTTGATACGGCCGAGGAAGTGTCGATATATGACGCTGGTGGGGTGCTCCAACGCTTCGCGAGGGATTTCCTCAACCAACCCTGAGGACGTCGCTAGGCGGAACTGCTGCGCCCAAGGCGGCAGCGTCGCCTCCCTAGTGTTGAATTTGTGCTGTGACCAGTGGGGTCACCGCATTTGATGAGGAAGGTTTCCCATGGCTCATGCACCGCAACTGAAAATTCCGGCTACCTATATGCGCGGTGGCACCAGCAAAGGCGTGTTCTTCCGCCTGCAGGATCTGCCGCCGGCGGCACAGGTCCCCGGCGAGGCGCGTGACAAGCTATTTATGCGCGTCATCGGCAGTCCCGACCCCTACGGCAAACATACCGATGGGATGGGTGGCGCCACATCCAGCACCAGCAAATGCGTGATTCTTTCCAAAAGCGATCGTCCCGAACACGACGTCGAATACCTATTTGGCCAAGTATCGATCGACAATGCCTTTGTCGACTGGAGCGGCAATTGCGGCAACCTCTCCACGGCTGCCGGTGCCTTCGCCCTGCATGCGGGGCTGGTCGATCCGGAGCGGATTCTCCGGGACGGCGTCTGCAGCGTGCGCATCTGGCAGGCTAACATCGGCAAGACCATTATCGCCCATGTGCCGGTCAGCAACGGGGAGGTGCAGGAGACCGGTGACTTCGAACTGGACGGCGTGACCTTTCCGGCCGCCGAGATCGTGCTGGAGTTCATCGACCCTGCAGACGAAGGTGAGGGCGGCGGCTCGATGTTTCCCACCGGAAATCTTGTTGACGACCTTGACGTGCCGGGTATCGGTGTTCTGAAAACGACCATGATCAATGTCGGTATCCCGACCGTCTTTATCAACGCTGAAGACATCGGCTTCGCCGGTACGGAACTGCAGGAAACTATCAACGGGGATCCGAAGACGCTGGCGATGTTCGAGGTTATCCGTGCCCATGGCGCGCTGCGCATGGGCCTTATCGCGACGCTCGAAGAGGCCGCCAAACGTCAGCACACTCCAAAAGTGGCTTTTGTCGCCAAGCCAGCTGACTACGTTTCATCTAGTGGCAAAGCCGTGAGCTCCGCTGAAATAGACCTTCTAGTGCGAGCGTTATCGATGGGCAAGCTGCACCACGCGATGGTGGGCACCGCGGCCGTCGCCATCGGTACAGCGGCCTCGATTCCAGGCACGCTGGTCAATCTGGCAGCCGGAGGCGGCGATCGCTCAGACCTGGTGTTTGGGCACCCGTCCGGCACCTTGAGGGTGGGCGCCGAGGCCCGCAAGGTTAACGGTGAGTGGACGGTGCTGAAGGCAAGCATGAGCCGCAGTGCGCGCATCCTGATGGAAGGATGGGTACGCGTGCCGGGCGAAGGGTTGTGATGCCAGCTGGGTTTGATGCTTCGGCGGCCTCCAAACTAAAGGCCCGATGCAAAAATTTTCACTAAGCGGACTTTTTGTTGCCTAGCGAAGCGGCACTTATTTCAGCGTGCGCTCGATGCTTTTCCACGCGTGGATAAGTCTATCAGCGCAGCTGCTCTTGAACCCACTCCTTCGATAGCCCAGTTCAGTTGTTGAAGACCTGCCACATTCCGTCATGCAGCAGGTCACCCTTGCCATGCAATCAAAACGGTTCGTCAGCCGCCGTGTCGTTGTCGCCCTTGCGTTTTCGTTCGCGTGATTTGATCTTTGCCTGCCAGAACGGCCTGGTGTGTGGCGACGCCGTGGCGGACGTGCGCGTGCCACACAAGGGTGACGTGACCGCCCAGGTGATTGATGGCGCCTACGAGATGCTGCAGGGTTTTGAGCAGGAGCAGGAGCAGGAGCAGGAGCAGGAGCAGGAGCAGGCGTCCGGCGAGGCC
>NZ_QORI02000043.1 GCF_003325755.1 Pseudomonas sp. SST3
GTATGGCTGACGTGGTGAAGCTGAATCCGCTATCCACCCACAACCAGAGGAATCGCAATGCTTAAGTGTTTAGAAGTCACGGCCGTCTCGGCATTCGGCGAGAGCCAAAAGCGAGTCATCAACCTTGACCACGTTGTTCAAGTTACTTCTACAGAGGGCGCGGACTGGGGAGGCGGGGCACGTGTCCATCTCTCCAGCGGCGATGCTTTTCAACTAGCTGATAAGGATACGACCCGCATGTTGGAGGCTTTGCGAGGGAGTTTGTGATTGTTTGTGGACGAATTGTGGACGCTGCAAGGCTATGAAATTGCCAACGCCCTACGTTCAGATAGACAAAAGCCGCGCAATGCGCGGCTTTGGAGTTGGTGGGCCCACACGGACTCGAACCGTGGACCAAAGGATTATGAGTCCTCTGCTCTAACCAACTGAGCTATAGGCCCTCAGAGGCGGGCGGATTATACCGGTGGTGTTGCGCGTGCGCCAAGCGAAGCTGTGCGCGCCGAGCTGTTTTGAGTGGCCAGAAATGCAAAACCCCCGGCGCGGGCCGGGGGTTCTGGTTCACTCGTCGAGGAAGGAGCGCAGGTGCTCGCTTCTCGTCGGGTGGCGCAGCTTGCGCAGCGCCTTGGCTTCGATCTGCCGGATCCGCTCGCGGGTGACATCGAACTGTTTGCCGACTTCCTCAAGGGTGTGGTCGGTGTTCATGTCGATGCCGAAGCGCATGCGCAGTACCTTGGCTTCCCGTGCGGTGAGGCCAGAGAGCACTTCGCGAGTGGCTTCCTTGAGGCTTTCTACCGTCGCTACGTCGATCGGCGATTGCATGGCGGAATCTTCGATGAAGTCACCCAAGTGCGAATCTTCGTCATCACCAATCGGGGTTTCCATGGAGATCGGCTCTTTGGCGATCTTCAGCACCTTGCGGATCTTGTCCTCTGGCATTTCCATGCGCTCGCCAAGCTCTTCGGGCGTGGGCTCGCGGCCCATTTCCTGCAGCATCTGACGGGAGATGCGGTTGAGCTTGTTGATCGTCTCGATCATATGCACCGGGATTCGGATGGTCCGTGCCTGGTCAGCAATGGAACGAGTGATCGCCTGGCGAATCCACCAGGTGGCGTAGGTCGAGAACTTGTAACCGCGGCGATATTCGAACTTGTCCACCGCCTTCATCAGGCCGATGTTGCCTTCCTGGATCAGATCGAGGAATTGCAGACCACGGTTGGTGTACTTCTTGGCGATGGAGATGACCAGACGCAGGTTCGCCTCGACCATCTCTTTCTTTGCCCGGCGAGCCTTGGCTTCACCGATGGACATGCGGCGGTTGATGTCCTTGATGTCGGCGATCGCCAGTACACATTCTTCTTCCAGCGCGAGCAGCTTCTGCTGGCAACGCTGAATGTCTTCCTTGCGCGCGGCAATGGCTTCGGCGTACTTGCTCTTGCCACTGGCCAGCTGGTCGGCCCAGTTCAGGTCAGTTTCGTTGTTCGGGAACTGGCGCAGGAAATCGGCGCGCGGCATGCGTGCATCACGCACGCAGATCTGCATGATGGCGCGCTCCTGGGCGCGGACCTGACCCAAGGCGCTGCGTACACGTTCTACCAGAGCATCATACTGCTTGGGGATGAGCTTGATCGGCATGAACAGCGTTGCCAGCTCCTGCAGTGCATCGGTGGCCTGCTGGCTGCCGCGACCATGCTTCTTCAGGGCCTTCTTGGCGACGTCCAGCTGCTCGGCAACAGCGCCGAAGCGAACGCGAGCGACTTCCGGATCCGGGCCGCCATCGCCTTCTTCTTCATCGCTGTCGGAGTCGTCTTCTTCCTCGTCGTCCTTGTCGTCAGCAGCCGGCTTTGCCGCTGTCTGAGGTGCAACGGGCTCGACTTCCTGCTGCGGACCGGCAGCGCCGTCGTCATCAGGGTCGATATAGCCACTAAGGATGTCGGACAGGCGGCCGCCTTCGCTGGTGACGCGCTCGTAGTCAGCGAGAATGCTGTCTACGGTGCCCGGGAAGTGGGCAATGGCGCTCATCACCTCGCGAATGCCTTCCTCGATGCGTTTGGCGATTTCAATCTCGCCTTCGCGGGTCAGCAGTTCGACGGTGCCCATCTCACGCATGTACATGCGCACGGGGTCTGTAGTACGGCCAATGTCGGTTTCGACAGCGGCAAGCGCCGCTGCGGCTTCTTCCGCGGCGGCTTCATCGGTATCGGCTTCGGCCAGCAACAGGGCATCGGCATCCGGGGCAACCTCGAATACATTGATACCCATGTCGTTGATCATGCGAATGATGTCTTCCACCTGTTCCGGATCGGAAATATCCTCCGGTAGGTGGTCATTGACCTCGGCGTAAGTCAGGTAACCCTGCTCACGGCCACGCTGGATCAATTCTTTGAGGCGGGACTGCTGTTGCGCTTTTCCGGACATATAACCCTATCCACTGACGGTTCTGGCGGGTTGAAAACAAGCTGGCCATTATAGCCGAGCAAGGACCTCACGCGCCAGTTGAGGTCGATATAGCGGGTGTTGAGTTGCGATTTAGCAGGTTGCGCAGCTGCTCTTTCTCCTCTGCGCTGAGTTCACCCTGGCGAGCTTTGCGGAGCAGCGATTCAAGGCTGCGCTCGCGCTGCCTCGCGGCCAGAGTGGTTATGGTGTCGAAAAACTGTTGTTCAAGGTTATCGGCCGAGATCAGCCATTCTTTCTCAGCAAGTGCGCGTAAAAGGCGCCCTTGGTCGGTTCCATGCCAGCG
Source organism: Pseudomonas sp. SST3 (assembly GCF_003325755.1). The sequence goes on from NZ_QORI02000043.1 coordinate 2,738, forward strand.
TGCAATCAATTGCAGGCTGCGTAGCTTGGGATTCTTCTGTAAGGTGCCGAGAAGCGCGACAAGTAATTGTGCATAAGTATCGTCTTCTGCTGCGAAATGGCTCGCATCCTCCACCTTTTGCGCAAGCTCGGGATGATGCAGCAGCGTGCGCAACGTGGTCAGTGCCGGCGGTTCTACGGTCGCGGGCGTTCTCGGTGCCCGTGGTTTGAAGTCTGGACGCTGGCCGGGCTTTTTCCAGTCCTTTTTCCACTCTTTCTTGCTGTTGCGCTTCGGTTGGGCGGGTTCAGGCGGAACATAGTAGTCGCTGTCGTCCTGTCCGAAGCTGGTGTCGTAATAGACGCTGTCGTCGTATTCCGGAGCTACTTTCGGCGACGAAACGCTCATTTGCTGAAGCGCTTCGCTGTGCAGTCCGGTGATCTCGCCGAGGCGCTGGCGCATCAATGCACGCAGGTTGGCGCCGGGTATCCTTTCGATGAGTGGTGCCGCCAGGGTGGCCAGGTGGGCCTTGCCTTCCAGTGAGCGCGGGTCTGCTTCTTCGCTGAGCTGCTGGAAGAAATAATCGGCCAGTGGCTGAGCTTGCTGCTGTATCCGAGCCATGAAGGCATCGGTGCCTTCGCTTCGCACCAAGGTGTCTGGATCTTCGCCTTCTGGCAGAAACAGAAAGCGGGCGCGGCGGCCATCTTGCAGGTTGGGCAGTGCCGATTCCAGCGCACGCCAGGCGGCCTTGCGGCCAGCCGCATCACCATCGAAACAGAACAGCACGCTGGGTACGATGCGAAACAGGCGCTTGAGATGCTCGTCGCTGGTGGCTGTACCAAGGGTGGCGACAGCGTTGCGCAGGCCTTGCTGGGCCAGGGCGATCACGTCCATGTAACCTTCGACGACCATGATTTCATCCAGGTCGCGATTGGCCTTGCGTGCCTCGTAGAGGCCGTAGAGCTCCTGACCCTTGTGGAAAACCGGTGTTTCCGGCGAGTTCAGATACTTTGGCTTGTCGTCGCCCAGTACGCGGCCGCCAAAGGCAATGACGCGGCCACGGCTATCGCGGATCGGGAACATCACTCGGTCGCGGAAGCGATCATAGCTCCTGCCGGTTTCAGCGTTCTCGATCAGCAGGCCGGCATCGATCATCGCTTTTTGCTGTAGGGCGTCGCCGCCCAAGTGCTTCATCAGGTTGTCCCAGCCGGGTGGCGCGAAACCGAGGCCAAAATCTCTGGCGATGATGCCGGACAGGCCGCGGCCTTTCAGGTATTCCACTGCGGCCTTGCGCGCCGGATGCCCCTTGAGGGCTTGCCGGTAATACCCGGCGGCGGACTCAAGCAGCGGATAAAGCGGCGAGTCCACCGGCTGGCGAGGCTTGCGCCCTGGGCCGCTTTCCTCGCGCGGAACTTCCATGCCGGCGCGCTTGGCCAGCTCCTCGACGGCCTGGGGAAACTCCAGGCTGTCGTGGTCCATGATGAAGCCGAGCGCGTTACCGCCAGCGCCACAGCCGAAGCAGTAGTAGAACTGCTTGTCGGGGCTGACGCTGAACGAAGGTGTCTTTTCTTTATGAAACGGGCAGCAGGCCGTGTAGTTTTTCCCAGCTTTTTTCAATTGGATGCGTGAACTGACCACCTCGACGATGTCGGAGCGGTTGAGTAGGTCATCAATGAATGATTGCGGGATCAGGCCGGCCATAGGGGTATGAGAATACGCTCGCGGTGTTCGGGCCGGAATGAAAAAAACTCCGACCATTCGCCAGCTGGCGAAGCGGAGTCTCTCTCAAATGCAAAGCCCGGCGTTGGCCGGGCTTGATGCAGCTTCAGCTGTACTGGATCAGTACAGGCGAACGCTGCGGCGCTGCTCGCGCTGCACTTTCTTGGCGTGACGCTTGACTGCGGCAGCAGCTTTGCGCTTGCGCTCAGCAGTGGGCTTCTCGTAGAACTCACGGCTGCGGACTTCAGCCAGAACACCGGCTTTTTCGCAAGAACGCTTGAAGCGACGCAGAGCTACGTCGAATGGTTCGTTCTCTTTAACTTTAACGTTGGGCATCCAGGACGTACCTTCACTTGTTTACCGGTTACAACGCGCTTCGGCAAATATCGCGAGCACGCTGGTTTTAAGGGTTGCGGATGTTAACGCCTTGCCGCGTGGAATGCAAAGCCCCCTGATCGAAAAGCGCTGGTCGGTCGCTGGTCCCGGCGATTAATATGCGCGGCTTCATTCGCTTCTCTGGAAGGTCGTACCCATGCTGGTGCTGGGGCTGGAAACTTCATGCGACGAGACCGGCGTCGCGCTGTACGACAGCGAGCACGGCCTGCTGGCCGATGCGCTGTTCAGTCAGATCGATCTGCATCGCGTCTATGGCGGGGTCGTGCCGGAGCTGGCCTCGCGTGACCACGTCAAACGGATGCTGCCACTGATTCGCCAAGTACTTGCAGAAGCCGGTCGCGAGTCGAGCCAGATCGATGCGATTGCCTACACTGCCGGTCCCGGTCTGGTGGGGGCGTTGCTGGTCGGGGCCTCGTGTGCGCAGGCGATGGCGTTTGCCTGGGGCGTGCCGGCTGTCGGCGTGCATCATATGGAAGGTCATCTGTTGGCGCCAATGCTTGAGGAGCAGCCACCGGCGTTCCCCTTTGTGGCGTTGCTGGTCTCCGGTGGGCACACGCAGTTGGTTCGGGTCGATGGCATCGGCCGCTACGAGCTGCTGGGCGAGTCGGTAGATGATGCTGCCGGCGAGGCCTTCGACAAGACGGCGAAGCTGATGGGGCTGCGTTATCCCGGCGGTCCGGAGATCGCCCTGCTCGCCGAGCGCGGCACCCCCGACCGTTTCCTCTTTCCACGTCCCATGACTGATCGGCCGGGGCTCGACTTCAGCTTCAGCGGCCTCAAGACCTCGACACTCACTACCTGGCAGCAATGCCGTAGCGCTGGCGATGACGGTGAGCAAACCCGTTGCGATATCGCGCTGGCCTTCCAGCAGGCAGTGGTCGAGACGCTGACCATCAAGTGCCGGCGCGCGTTGAAGCAGACGGGTTTGAACAACCTGGTGATCGCCGGTGGCGTAAGCGCCAATTCGGCACTGCGTGAGAGCCTCGAAACGATGCTCGGGGAGCTGAAGGGGAAGGTGTTTTATGCGCGGCCACGTTTCTGTACCGACAATGGTGCGATGATCGCTTACGCCGGTTGCCAGCGGTTACTGGCCGGCCAGCAGGACGGGCCGGAGATTTCGGTTCAGGCGCGTTGGCCAATGGAGACGCTGGCAGCGGTATAAGTCTGCTTGCCAGTTAGAAGTGCCGTTCCGTACCCGCGAACAAGTCGCGTAGATTGTTCCGGTGACGCCAGACGATCAGTCCGGCCAGCAGTGCCATCGGCCAGAGTGCTTCAGGATGCTGCCAGGCCAGAAAAGGCAGGCACAGGGGTAACGCGGCAAGCGCGGCTAGCGAGCTGGTCCGGGTAATCTTGAATACCAGCAGCCAGATAATCAGGGCTAGCAGTGCAGTCGGGAGATGCAGGCCGAGCAGGGCGCCGGCAGCGGTAGCCACGCCCTTGCCGCCACGAAAGCGGAAGTACAACGGATAAAGGTGACCGAGCACCGCCGCCAGCGCGATCCAGGCTTGTTGCTGTACAGATAAGCCCAGCGCTACGGCGAGCAGGACCGGTAGCAGGCCCTTGAGCAGATCGCCAAATAGCGTGCTGATTGCCAGACGCCTGCCGGCGAGCCGCAGCATATTGGTCGCACCGGGATTGCCGGAGCCACTCACCCGCGGGTCGGGTGCGCCGGTCAGGCGGCTGAGTAAAATGGCGAATGACAGAGAACCGATCAGATAGGCGAGCAGAATCAGTTGCCAAAACATGGCATCCATCCGGGGCAGGGAGCTCCTGAGTCTAACGACGTGCGGCGAAGTTGTCGTGCCGTAGGAGAGAGTTGCGTGGATACAGTTTTCATCGAAGGGCTGGAAGTGGATACGCTGATTGGCGCCTATGATTGGGAGCGTGGAATTCGGCAGTGCCTGCGTTTGGATCTGACTCTCGGCTGGGACATTCGTCCTGCTGCAGAGAATGACGAATTGGACAAGGCACTGGATTATGCCGAAGTGACCGCCGCCATCGATCGGTTCGCGCAGGCGTCGCGCTTCGAGTTGGTCGAAACCTTTGCCGAGCGATTGGCTGCTGGCCTGATGCATCAGTTCGGCATCCCCTGGCTGCGGCTGCGGGTTACCAAGCCGGGCGTCAACGCGCGCGCTTCGGCGCTCGGCGTGGAGATCGAACGCGGATGTCACTAACTCGCGTACTGCTGGGACTCGGTAGCAATAACCGACGCGAACAGAATCTGACCGCCGGCCTCGATGCGCTGGAGCAGCTGCTCGGCGGCATGCGCTGTTCGCCCGTTTTCGAAAGCCTCGCGGTGGGTTACAAGGGCGACAATTTCTACAACCTTGTCGTATGCGGAACCACCGACCTGCCGTTGATGGAATTGGACCGCAGGCTCAAGTTCATCGAGGCGGATAACGGTCGCTACGCGCCGGATCGCAAAGGTCTGCCGCTGGATATAGATGTCCTGCTGTATGACGATCTGGTGGGCAACTTCCATGGCCTGGAGCTGCCGCGACCGGAAACGCTGAAGAATGCCTTCGTGCTCTGGCCGCTGGCGCTGCTAACGCCGGATGTGATGCATCCCTGCACAGGGCGAAGCTTCGCCGAGCTGTGGCGCGAATCGACCATCGAGCAGCAACTGTGGCCGGTGCCGTTTCGTTGGCGGGGCGACGAGCTGACACCGGCCGCGCTGCTAGCCTCGTTTTCTAGGGCCTAGCTCGGCAGACTTGCGAGCGCGCCGCGGACCGTACGCCGGGCTTGGCTAAAGCTCGGTGCTGCTCGTCCCGATCGGATCAGTCAGTGGTGCCCTGGGTCTGACGCCGGTATGCCTGAACGGCAATCAGGCGACCGCGCTTGAGTGCTTCGCCCAGCTCGGCTCCCTGGTAGCCTTGGTCGATCAGCGGTTTCACCTGTACGGCGCGGGCGGACTCGGCGGCGCCTCGCAGGTAGTCTGCTTGTGGATAGTCATGTGCCTCCATGCCAGGACCTTTAGCATCCATTTCGCACGCGGCGATGAACTGCTCGAAGCGCTCCGGACGACGGTAGATATCGAAGTGCTGAAGCAGCTCGAACAGCTGAGGCGCGGGTAGCGTCATGGCGCCATGGGCCTGAGCGTGAAACTCACCGGTCAGCATGGCCAGCTCCTGGCAGTCTCGCGGCACTTTAAATCGAGCGTTGACGGTCTCGATCAACGGCAATCCTGCCTTGCCCGACTCTGGTCCCCGCATCGGCGCCACCGTTCCACCCAGGTGCTGTAACAGACAGGCCCAGCGCACCGTCAGCGGTTGTCCATGGACAGCGCACTGGCGCATTACCGCGAGCACGTGTTCGTCCGTTGCTGGCTCTGGGGTGCTGGACAGCGCTTGCGGCCTGTTGAATAGCCGGTCGACTTCAGGAAACAGTTCGTTCAATGCGCCGCATTCGCGAAGTACCTGCACGAACACGTCAGGGCGGGGCTCCATTAGGGCGCGTGAGATCTCCTTCCAGATGCGTTCCGGTGTCAGCGCCTGAAGTTCTCCCGACTCGGCAAGCTGGCGCATCAGCGCCTGTGTTTCAGGCGCGACGTTGAAACCAAGCTCGGCATAGCGCGCCGCAAAGCGGGCCACACGCAGCACCCGTAACGGGTCCTCGGCGAAAGCAGGGGATACATGCCTGAGCTGGCGGGCAGCGAGGTCGGCCTGGCCTCCGTAGGGATCGATCAGATTACCCTGCTCATCTTCGGCCATGGCATTGATGGTCAGGTCGCGACGGGTCAGGTCTTCTGCAAGCGTAACGTCAGGGCTCGCGTAGAAGGTGAAACCGCCATAGCCGCGGCCGCTCTTGCGCTCGGTGCGGGCAAGCGCGTATTCCTCGCCTGAAGCCGGATGCAGAAACACCGGGAAGTCTGCTCCCACCGGGCGGTAGCCCTTGGCTTGCATCTCTTCGGCACTGGAGCCGACCACGACCCAATCCACCTCGGTCACTGGCCGCCCCAGCAATCGATCACGCACCGCTCCGCCGACTTTGTAGATCTGCATATGTTCCTCCGTTCCGGCGGAGGATAAACGAAAGCCCCGCAGCAGCAAGCCGCGGGTACCTGGGATGGGCCGCCACTCGAAGCGTGATCAGGTCGGTGGTAGCGCCAGGTTCATGCCTGGGAACTTGCTTTCGGTGTCCGGCTCTACCCGCGGCGGCATGTGATGAGTGGTGACCAGCTTGTCGTCCTGCATCGATTGCAGATGTACGTCGAACCCCCAGAGCCGGTGCAAGTGCTTGAGCACTTCATCGGTGGAGCCGCCCAGGGGTTTGCGGTCATGCTGCTGATGGCGCAGGGTCAGCGAGCGATCACCGCGGCGATCGACACTCCAGACCTGCACGTTGGGCTCGCGATTGCCGAGGTTGTACTGCGCTGCGAGCAATTCGCGGATGGTGTGGTAGCCGCTCTCGTCATGGATGGCGGGTACCAGCAACTCGTCCTTGTGATCGTCGTCGAGAATGCTGAATAGCTTGAGATCGCGAATGACCTTCGGCGAAAGGAACTGCAGGATGAAGCTTTCATCCTTGAAGTTATTCATTGCGAACTTCACGGTGGTCAGCCAATCGCTGCCGGCGATGTCCGGGAACCAGCGCTTGTCCTCCTCGGTGGGGTGTTCGCAGATCCGGCGGATATCCTGATACATGGCGAACCCGAGCGTATAAGGGTTGATGCCGCTGTAGTACGGGCTGTCGAAGCCGGGTTGATAGATCACGCTGGTGTGCGATTGAAGGAATTCCATCATGAAGCCATCGGTGACCAGCCCTTCGTCGTAGAGGTCGTTGAGCAGCGTGTAGTGCCAGAAAGTCGCCCAGCCCTCGTTCATGACCTGAGTCTGGCGCTGCGGATAGAAATACTGCGCGATCTTGCGCACGATGCGCACCACTTCGCGCTGCCAGGGCTCGAGCAATGGCGCGTGCTTTTCGACGAAGTAGAGGATGTTTTCCTGCGGCTCGGCGGGGAAGCGCTGGTCGCGTTCGCGTTCGTCGGCCTTTTCGCCAGACTTTGGAATGGTCCGCCAGAGATCGTTGATCTGCTTTTGCAGATGCTCTTCGCGATCCTTCTGCCGCCGTCGTTCCTCCTCGGCGGAAATCGGATAGGGGCGCTTGTAGCGATCGACGCCGTAGTTCATCAGTGCATGACAGGAGTCGAGCAGGTCTTCCACCGCATCGATGCCGTGGCGTTCCTCGCACTGCATGATGTACTGCTTGGCGAAGACCAGGTAATCAATGATCGAGCTGGCATCGGTCCAGGTGCGGAACAGGTAGTTGCCCTTGAAGAAGCTGTTGTGACCGTAGCTGGCATGGGCGATCACAAGCGCCTGCATGGTGATGGTGTTTTCTTCCATGAGGTAGGCGATGCAAGGGTCGGAATTGATCACGATCTCGTAGGCCAGGCCCATCTGTCCCCGGGTGTAGGATTTTTCCGTGCTGAGGAAGTGTTTGCCGTAGGACCAATGGTGATAGCCCAGCGGCATGCCCACCGAGGCATAGGCGTCCATCATCTGTTCGGCGGTGATGACTTCGATCTGGTTCGGGTAGGTGTCCAGCGCGTAGCGCTCGGCGATACGACCGATCTCGCGGTCGTAGGCGCGGATCAGCTCGAAGGTCCATTCCGAACCGGTGGAAATGGGCTGTCGTTTCATACTGCGTACCTCAGCTAGCCATGCGCCTCTGGAACAGTTCGCGGAACACCGGGTAGATGTCTCCTGCGGTTACCAGTTGCTGCTGGGCGAACGAGTCACCGAAGGCCTCGGCCACCTGGTTATATTCGTACCACAGCGCCTGATGTTCGCGCGGGGTAATTTCGACGTAGGTGAAATACTGGACGAAGGGCATGATCTGGTTGATCAGAATGTCCCGGCAGATCGGCGAGTCGTCGTTCCAGTTGTCGCCATCGGAAGCCTGCGCTGCATAGATGTTCCACTCGTTGGCCGGGTAACGCTCGGCCATGATCTCCTGCATCATCTTCAGCGCACTGGACACAATGGTGCCGCCGGTTTCGCGCGAGTAGAAAAACTCTTCCTCGTCGACTTCCTTGGCGCTGGTGTGGTGGCGAATGAACACGACGTCGATCTTGTCGTAGTTCCGCTTGAGGAACAGATACAGAAGGATGAAGAAGCGCTTGGCGATGTCCTTGGTGGATTGAGTCATGGAGCCCGATACGTCCATCAAGCAGAACATCACCGCCTTGGAGCTGGGATTGGGGTGCTTGACCAGCAGGTTGTACTTGAGGTCGAAGGTGTCGAGAAAGGGAACGCGGTGAATGCGTGCGCTGAGACGTTCGATCTCCTCTTCGGCTGCCTGGATGTCGGTGAAGTTGGCAGGCTCCTCGAGCTTCAGGCGCGCCAGTTCGGCTTTGATCTCGCGCAGCTTGGCACGGCTACTGCCCGACAGTGCGATGCGGCGCGCATGCGCCGAGCGCAGGGTGCGGATAATGTTGATGCGTGACGGGTTGCCTTCATTGCTGATGCCGGCGCGGACGGTTTTGAAGGTATCGGTGCCGGCCAGATGTCGCTTCACCAGATTGGGCAGTTCCAGGTCCTCGAACATGAAGTCGAGAAACTCCTCCTGGGTGATTTGAAAGACGAAATCATCCATGCCTTCGCCGCTGTTGCTGGCTTGACCCGCGCCCTGGCCACCGCCGCCGCCCTGAGGCCGGGGGATGCGCTCGCCAGCGACGAATTCCTTGTTACCGGGATGGACGATGGTCTGCCGACCGCCGCGTCCATGATGCAGGATCGGCTCATCGATATCGCGGCCGGGAATGCTGATCTGCTCGCCGTGTTCCATGTCGGTGATGGAACGGCGTCCAACAGCCTCTTCCACCGCCTTCTTGATATGCCCACGGTACCGCTGCAGGAAACGCTGGCGATTCACCGTGCTCTTGTTCTTGCCGTTCAGTCGGCGGTCAATCACGTAACTCATATGAGCCCTCCGGGCTGAGGCTGGAGGCTGGACGAATTGTTGTTTCTGTCGTCCAGCCCAGCTTCAAGCGGCTTTTGCGTTACTGTGATTTACGTACCCGCAGATACCATTCGGAAAGCAGGCGTACCTGTTTCTCGGTGTAGCCGCGTTCGACCATGCGCACGACGAAGTCGCTGTGCTTCTTCTGATCTTCCTTGCTGGCTTTGGCGTTGAAGCTGATGACTGGCAGCAGGTCCTCGGTGTTGGAGAACATCTTCTTCTCGATCACGACACGCAGCTTTTCGTAGCTCAGCCAAGACGGGTTCTTGCCGTTGTTGTTGGCTCGGGCACGCAGCACGAAGTTGACGATCTCGTTGCGGAAATCCTTCGGGTTGCTGATGCCGGCCGGCTTTTCGATCTTCTCCAGCTCTTCGTTGAGCGCGGCGCGGTTGAGGATCTCGCCGGTTTCCGGATCGCGGTATTCCTGATCCTGAATCCAGAAGTCGGCGTAGAGCACGTAGCGGTCGAAGATATTCTGGCCGTACTCGCTGTAGGACTCGAGATAGGCGGTCTGGATTTCCTTGCCGATGAAGTCGACGTAACGCGGCGCCAGGTATTCCTTGATGAAGCGCAGGTAACGCTCACGCACCTCGGCAGGGAATTGCTCTTGCTCGATCTGCTGCTCCAATACATAAAGCAGGTGCACTGGGTTGGCCGCGATCTCGTGTGGATCGAAGTTGAATACCTTCGACAGGATCTTGAAGGCGAAGCGAGTCGAGAGACCGTTCATGCCCTCGTCGACGCCAGCGGTGTCGCGATATTCCTGGATCGATTTGGCCTTAGGGTCGGTGTCCTTGAGGTTCTCACCGTCATAGACCCGCATCTTCGAATAGATGTTGGAGTTTTCCGGCTCTTTCAAACGGCTCAGCACCGAGAACTGCGCCAGCATCTTCAGCGTATCGGGGGCGCAGTGAGCCTTCGATAGCGAGCTGTTGAACAGCAATTTGTCGTAGATCTTTATCTCGTCAGTGACCCGCAGGCAGTACGGCACCTTGACGATATAGATACGGTCGATGAACGCTTCGTTGTTCTTGTTGTTGCGGAAGGTGTGCCATTCCGATTCGTTGGAGTGGGCCAGCAGGATGCCGTTATAGGGAATCGCGCCGAGGCCCTCGGTGCTGTTGTAGTTGCCTTCCTGAGTAGCGGTCAGCAGCGGATGCAGCACCTTGATCGGCGCTTTGAACATCTCGACGAATTCCATCATGCCCTGGTTGGCACGGCAGAGCGCGCCGGAGTAGCTGTAGGCATCGGCGTCGTTCTGTGGGTATTCCTCGAGCTTGCGAATATCGACCTTACCCACCAGGGCCGAAATGTCCTGGTTGTTCTCGTCGCCCGGCTCTGTTTTGGCGATTGCGATCTGGTTGAGGATCGAGGGGTACAGCTTGACCACGCGGAACTGGCTGATGTCGCCGCCGAACTCCTGCAAGCGCTTGGTGGCCCAGGGCGACATGATCGAATTCAAATAACGCCGTGGGATGCCGTAGTCCTCTTCAAGGATCTGCGCGTCTTCGGCCGGGTTGAACAGGCCCAGTGGTGATTCGAACACCGGCGAGCCCTTGATGGCGTAGAAGGGCACCTTCTCCATCAGCTGCTTGAGCTTTTCGGCGAGGGACGATTTACCACCGCCCACTGGACCGAGGAGGTAGAGGATCTGCTTCTTCTCTTCCAGCCCTTGAGCGGCGTGGCGGAAGTACGAAACGATCTGGTCGATGCATTCTTCCATTCCATGGAAGTCTTCGAACGCGGGATAGCGGCGGATTACCTTGTTGGAAAAAAAAGATCCGCGACAATCGAGGATCGGTCGAGGTATCGATCAGCTCGGGTTCACCGATGGCGGTCAACAGACGCTCGGCGGCGGTGGCGTAGGTACCCCGGTCTTCCTTGCACAGGTCGAGGTATTCCTGGAGCGAATACTCCTCCTGACGGGTTGCTTCGAATCGTTGCTGGAAATGGCTGAAAATGCTCATGACTTCACCTCGGACGATGCTCGGAGCCGGTGTTGTCATCAGGCATTCAGGTACGGCCGACTGCTCGGCCTATGGAGTCCCCCCGAACACCTAATGGTCGAAAACCTGAGGCCCGGTAGCCGGTGCACGGCTTTCACCTGTTTGGATGGCCTGAACTGAAGGATAGTTCGGATTCAGCAAATTCAAGGGAGGAGAGGTGCTTTTACCGCTGCGTTTCGTCGGATGGGAAGCGCAAGGCCGCGCGATGCGCGGCGTTTGGAGGCGATATTTTTTTTACGAAGGATCGCCCTGTTCGACGTCCTGGGGGTAAGTCTGGCGCCATAGCTCAAAGCCGCCATCGAGGCTGTAGACATCCGAGAAGCCCTGGTTGATCAGGTAGGCAGCAGCGCTCTGGCTGGA
>NZ_QORI02000044.1 GCF_003325755.1 Pseudomonas sp. SST3
TGGCAAGGAACAGCATGTCATCGACCATCTTAGACATGCGCCTGAGCTCTTCGAGGGCTGAATATATGATGTCCTTATAGTCGGCGTTCTCGCGGTCGCGCAGGAGGGCGACTTCCATTTGCGTAAGCATGCTGTTCAGAGGAGTTCTTAGCTCATGAGCAATGTCGGCTGAAAATCCCGATAACCTGAGAAAGGAATCATCAAGACGTGAGAGCATCTCGTTGAAATTATCAACGAGTTCGTGGAGCTCGCCTGGCACCGATTCGGTCGGAATTCGAGTATCCAAGCAGTTAGCGGTAACCGTAGAAGAGGTCTTGGAGAGCTCGTCGATCGGTTTTAAGCCTTTTTTGATCAAAATAACACCTAAAGCGCCACTCAGAAGTGCACTGACCACCAGCGTATAAGCAAACCACTGCTGGATCATTTCAAAGAAATGGATCCGGTGTGTTACATCTAGGGCTAGATATACGACAGTGTCCTGTCCGCCGACCCACTGGTTTACTTTTCTGGTGATTCCGCTGTACTGATGGCCGCCATAGTCGACCGTCCAGCGTTCGTCTTGGATACCTTTGGCAAGAGGTAGCAAGCTCTCAGACAGGTTGTGATGGGAGTAGACGGTCCTCCCATCCACCACTACTGCTGTTGCGAAACCAAAGGAGTGCTCAATAACTGCATCGATTCTTGAAGCGGTTCTTTGCTCGAATGCAGGGCTACTTCGCAGTGTGCGCTCAACGGCTTCGGCCTTTTCATTCAGCACTTGTGCATCTTTGCGCTCGAAATGGAGCCGACAGAAATAATTAAAGCTGATTGCGGCGGCCGTTAGCACAACCGTAACCACGAGCATAAAAACAATTGCCATTCTGCTTGTCAGCGACACTTTGCCCATCTGTACGATCCTGGTTACATCATCAACACAAAAACAGGTAGGGCACCCGTGGAGGTGCCCTACCTGCTTCAATCGTTGCTATCTGCATTTAAGAATACTATGTCGCGTCTGGGCTTCCGCCATTTTGCTGGTGGCTGGCTTTCGCCGTCTCCATCATGTCTCGGCATTCTTTCATCATTTCACGCATGTCGCCCATCATTCCCATATGCATGCCGCCGTTCATCATGCTGGATTCGGACTGGCTTTGGCCTTCTTTATCAGCCGCTGCGAAGCTCAGCCCGCTCGCCAGGGTAATTGCAATTGCTGTTACGGTTATTGTCTTTCGCATGTTAATGCTCCTGATTTTCCGGGTTTATTCGCTTTTGCTTAGCACGGCCTTGTCTCCGGCCGCAGAGTCTTCGGTCTTGTCGCACTTTCCGCCGGACATATGCTTCATACATACGACCATCATCAGCAGGCATGGCAAGAGATAAAGCAGGCCTGGGAGCGCCGGCGCCAAGGCCGCACTACTTTGGTTCATGAGCAAGTAGCCAACTACAGCTACGGTTAGACCCGTCACGATCGGATTGCGCTGCGGTATGCTTTTCATCTTGGAAAATAGGCTGCTCATCTAAGTGCCCTCTAATATTTCGCTTGACGGGTTAACCGTTGTTTACGCCGACTGGCGCACCCAAATACTCTACCGTATGGATATTCCCGTCGGGGGTTTTAATCTTTATCGCGTAAGTCTGAACGTTTCCATTAGTTCTATAGGTTTGTATCATTCCGGTCGTGCCGGTTGAATCAGCTGGCCCCACACTTACCACTTCGCCTTCTTTGAGAAGTGCGTTTAGTGTAGGCTTCGCTCCCGACGTTTCATTCAAGCGCTTCAAAGTCCGATCGCTTCCGCCTTCTGCCATCGCCAGCGAAGAAGCTGCAGTCAAAACGACAGATACAATCAGCTTAGTTGCGATTTTCATGTTTAACACCTCTGGTTAGTTGATGCCTCTAGATTACAAGGCAGGTCCTTACCAGAAGCTGTTCCGAACGTTACAAAGATGTAATTGAATCTGCTGATAGTGGCGACCGCCGCAGTGCGGCGGTCGCTCTCTACGCTTACTGTTTTTCGATTCGGGTGATGGTTGAGTCCATGCCTTTCGAGGTGAACTCGAATTCGACTTTGTCACCTTCTTTCAAATCTTCCATCTGATCAGGCTGTGTCTTAAAGCCCATCGTCATAGACGGCCAGCCCAGCGATTCGACCGGGCCGTGGGCTATGGTGACGGTCCCTTTGTCTTTATCGACCTTCTTGACCGTACCGGTAGCTGTAGCGGTCTGCCCAGCTGCCTTTTGGTCCATCTGCATATCCATGCCTTTGTGATCCATCGGCATGCCTTCCATGGGCTTCTTGTCATCTGCAAACGCTGCAGGTACCAGGAGCAGTGAGGCGAAGGCGATGTTTGCGATTTTCATGGTTATTCTCCAGCGTGGTTGGTTGCTTGTGTTGGGGTGACGCGAGACTGCTTGCGACGCATCAGGAGATACGCTGCAGGCAAGACGAACAGGGAAAGCAAGGGCGCGGTTATCATTCCGCCGACCATAGGGGCCGCGATGCGGCTCATGATCTCGCTGCCGGTTCCACTGCCCCAGAGAATGGGTAGCAGGCCGGCGATGATGACCGCGACTGTCATTGCTTTTGGGCGAACGCGCTGAACGGCGCCTTCTCGGATCGCATCGAGCAGCGCATGCTCATCCTTCGATCCAGCATCCAGGCGCTCGGTCCATGCGTTCTTGAGGTAGAGCAGCATAATTACGCCGAACTCGGCCGAAACCCCGGCCAAGGCGATAAAGCCAACCCCGGTTGCCACTGAGAGGTCATAGTCCAGTAGGTAGATGAACCAAACACCTCCCGTCAGCGCGAAAGGAAGGGTGGCCATGATCAGCAGCGCCTCGCCGAACCGAGCGAAGATCAGATACAGCAGCACGAAGATGATCACCAAGGTAGCCGGTACTACGAGCTTCAGCTTAGCGTTGGCGCGCTCCATAAACTCGAACTGGCCGGAGTAGCTGATGCTCATGCCGGACTCGAGCTTCACCTCGTCGTCGACTTTAGCTCGGATCTCTTTCACCACCGTGGCCATGTCGCGGTCGCGCACATCGACATAGACCCAGCCGGTCAAACGCGCATTTTCGCTCTTCAGCATCGGCGGTCCTTCGGTGACCTTGACGGTTGCCACCGTCCCCAGCGTGATCTGGCTGCCCTGTGGGGTATAGATCGGGAGGTTGCGCAAGTCACTCAGCGAGTCCCGCCATTCGCGCGGATAGCGCAGACTGATCGGATAGCGTGCCAGGCCTTCGACCGTCTCGCCGATGGTCGCGCCGCCGATGGCCCCGGAGACGATGGCTTGCACGCCTGCGATGTTCAGGCCATAGCGCGCGGCGGCGGCTCGATCGATATCGACATCGATATAGCGCCCGCCTGTCATTCTTTCTGCCAGCGCTGAGCTGACCCCAGGCACGGTCTTGGCGATCCGTTCCACGGCCTGGGTGGTCTTGTCGATCTGAGCCAAATCGGTGCCGTACACCTTGACCCCGATAGGGCTCTTGATCCCCGTGGCGAGCATGTCGATGCGGTTGCGAATCGGAGGGATCCACAGATTGGCTAGGCCCGGTACCTGCACCGCCTGGTCCAACTCCTTCACCAGTTTTTCCGGTGTCATGCCGGTACGCCATTGGTCCCTTGGCTTGAACTGGATGGTGGTCTCGAACATGGTCAGCGGCGCTGGATCCGTCGCGGTATCGGCCCGACCGGCCTTGCCGAACACATGGGCGACTTCGGGCACGGTCTTGATCAGGCGGTCGGTTTGCTGCAGCAGCTCTGATGCCTTTTGTGCTGAGAGTCCCGGCAGGGCGGTAGGCATATAGAGCAGGTCGCCCTCGTCCAGCGGCGGCAGGAACTCTCCACCCAGGCGTGTAACGGGCCAGAGGCCGGTGAGAAATACCAGCACGGCCACCAGCAGGGTCGCCTTCGGCCAGCGCAGCACCGCATCCAGGGCCGGCTGGTAAACCCAGATCAGCCCCCGATTGATCGGGTTGCGGTGTTCATCAGGAATTTTTCCTCGAATCCAGTAGCCCATCAACACCGGTACCAAAGTGACGGACAGACCCGCAGCGGCAGCCATGGCATAGGTCTTGGTGAATGCCAGCGGGCCGAATAGTCGACCTTCCTGGGCTTCCAGCGTGAACACCGGGATGAACGACAGGGTGATGATGAGCAGGCTGAAGAACAGCGCTGGACCGACCTCTACCGCCGCATCGGTGATCACCCGCCAATGCGCTTCGCCTTTCAGTGCCTTGTCCGGATGCTTCTTGTGCCACGCCTCGATGTGCTTGTGAGCGTTCTCGATCATCACGATCGCGGCATCGACCATCGCGCCAATAGCGATGGCGATCCCACCCAGGGACATGATGTTGGCGTTGACCCCCTGCCGCTGCATGATGATGAAGGCGATCAAAATCCCCACCGGCAGCGAGACGATAGCCACCAGGGAAGAGCGCAGGTGCCAAAGGAACAGCGCGCAGACCAGGGCGACGACGATGAATTCCTCGATCAGCTTGTGGCTGAGGTTCTCCACCGCACTGTCGATCAGCTTGCTGCGGTCGTAGGTAGTGACGATCTCGACCCCTTCCGGCAGGCTTTTCTTTAGCTCCTCCAGTTTGGTTTGAACGGCAGAAATAGTTTCACGCGCGTTCTTGCCGCTACGCAGAATGACCACACCACCGACCACTTCACCTTCGCCATCGAGCTCGGCAATGCCGCGGCGCATCTCTGGACCGAGCTGGATATGGGCGACATCGCCGAGCGTCACCGGCACACCGCCTGCATCCAGGCGCAATGGAATGGCCCGGAAGTCCTTAAGCGTCTGTAGATAACCAGAGGCGCGAACCATAAATTCGGTCTCTGCGAGTTCCAGCACACTGCCGCCGGTTTCCTGGTTGGCCTCCTCGATTGCCTTGGTTATCTGCTGCTGGGTCACGCCCGCGCTGGCCATGCGGACGGGATCAAGCACCACCTGGTATTGCTTGACCATCCCGCCAATGGGCGCCACCTCTGCCACGTTAGGGAGTGTCTTCAGCTCGTAGCGTAGGAACCAGTCTTGTAACGAGCGCAGCTGGGACAGATCGTGCTTGCCCGTACGGTCGACCAAAGCATATTGGTAGATCCAGCCCACCCCCGTTGCATCCGGCCCCAGTGCAGGCTTGGCCGCTGCGGGCAGCCGGCTCTGGACCTGGCTCAAGTACTCCAGCACTCGTGAACGAGCCCAGTACAGATCCGTGCCGTCTTCGAAAAGCACGTACACATAGCTGTCGCCGAAGAACGAGTAGCCGCGAACCGTCTTCGCACCGGGCACCGAGAGCATGGTGGTGGTCAGCGGATAGGTGACCTGATTCTCGACGATTTGTGGCGCCTGCCCCGGATACGGCGTACGGATGATGACCTGCACATCGGAAAGATCAGGCAGGGCGTCGACAGCGGTGTTCTTTACCGACCAGACGCCCCAGGCGACTGCAAACACCGTCGCGAGCAGGATCAGGAACCGGTTGGCCACTGACCATCGGATCATGGCTGCGATCATTGCGAGCCTCCGATTTTCTCGATGCGCTCGATGACCAGTCCCTCGTCGCTTTCGCGCACGCCGACCCGGACCCGATCATCCGTATTCAGACCTACCATGAGCGACGGGTCAGCAATGGGGAAGGACATGGTCATTCCCGGCATGTTGAGGGTCTTGAAAGGCCCGTGTGACAGACCGACCATGCCGTCTTCCAGACTGACGATCGTGCCTTCCGCTTCATGTAGAGCGGGTCCCGCTGAGGATGCCGGCTGCTCTAAGGGCTGCGCGGTAAGCCCGCGAAGACTTGCCTCGGAATCGAGCAGGAACTGGCCGGACGCCACGACCTTCTGGCCGGCCTCCAACCCTTCGAGCACTTCGGTTTTATCGTCGAATTCACGGCCGGTGCGGATTGCCACCGGCTGATATCGGCCTTCTTCCTCAGCCAGCATGACCAACACGCGCTTACCCGTACGAATCACGGCTTCGGTCGGTATGACGAGGGCATTCTCTACGTCGCGGCTCAAGGTCACGTCGGCGGTCATGCCGGGACGAAGCCGCCCTTGAGGGTTAGGCAGCTCAACACGGACACGGACTGTGCGGCTGTCCAGATTGGCCTGCGGCAGCACCGCCTGGATCTTGCCTTCCAATGTTTCACCGGCAAAAGCGGGCAAGCGTGCTGTTACTGACTGGCCCTTGGCTAGATTGGACACCTGCGCCTCAGGTACCGCGACTTCGAGCCAGACATTGTCCAACCCGTTTATACGGGCAAGAGACGCGCCGGCCGATACAGTCATGCCTTCACGGACGTCGAGACTATTTAATACGCCGCCGATCGGGCTGGTTACGGTCCAGACCGGGCGCGCTTTACCGGTCCGTTCCAGGTGCGTGATGACCTCCGGCGGCATGCCAGCCAGACGTAGACGCTGCCGAGCAGCGGAAAGCAGCTGGGGTTGGCCGATGCCCTTCAGGGCCAAGTATTCCTCCTGTGCCGCTGCCCACTCAGGAACGAGTAGATCGGCTAGCGGCGCTCCTTTTTCAATGACGTCCTCCGGTGCTCGATCGTAAACGCGCTCGACGAAGCCACCTGCGCGCGCCTGCACGACTGCCACATCACGCTCGTTGAACATCAACGCGCCTGTTGCTTCGAGCGATTGGCTAATCGATTCACGCGTTGCGGTCGCCAGGCGCATGCCGAGGTTCTGCATCACGCTCGGGTCAATGCTCATCGATGCCCCGTTGCCACCCTCATCGGCGTAGCGTGGGACAAGGTCCATATCCATGAACGGTGATTTGCCCGGTTCATCGAACTTCTGCTGGGGATACATCGGGTCGTACCAATAGAGCACTTCCTTCCCTTCTTCTTCAGCTGTTTGTGCGAATGCTGCGGCAGGCAACATGGCTGCGGCGGTAGCGCCTATCATCAGAGGAAGGCTGAGTACGAGGGCCAGCCGCTGGAGTTGGAAAATCATGGTTGGGTATCTCCAAAAGCGAAATGCAGGCGGGCGTTAATCAGCGCTCGGTCACGGGCCGTGTCGATGCGGCGCAGGCGGGTCTCGACAAGCTGGCGACGCGCATCGATCACAGCGATCAACTCGCCTTTCCCCGAGCGGTAATCGGCCATGGCAAGCCGGACCTTTTCGTCCGCGAGCGGCAGTAGGGTTTGCTCGAGCCGAGTGAGTGCTCGGTCCAGACGCTGATATTCAGCCAGGTCGGCGCTCAGCTCCTGGTTATGCATGCGTAACGTTGCTTGGCGCTGAGCCTCGATCTGTGCAAGACGAGCACGCTCAGCTGCGATCTTTGGGTCCTGCCGCGAGCCGGTAAACAACGGCAGGTCGAAACTGACGCTGAGGTTGACCATGTCGCCGTACTCACGACCGCGGCGCAGATAATCGACGCCCCAACTCCAGTCCGGTGTTTTCTCAGCGACGGCCTGGCGAACCTTTGCTTCCGCTTCACGAGTCATCGGGTCGAAGGCGAGCAGAGCCGGGTGGCTGTTCAGGTTGTGCTGGTAATGGTTAACGTCGGCAAGCCACTGCGGCCAGTCGCCGGTAAGCGGTTGGTCTGCTGACTCGCCTATCCAGCGGCGTAGGTCGGCCCGCGCAACAAGCTGGTTGCGTAGCAGTTCATCCTCTTGTTCAGCAAGCAATGCAGCCTCTTGCTTCGGAAGTACGCTGTCTGCCGCTAGCCCACCGCCGCCGGCAATGCGCGCCTGAACTGCCCGGGAGAAGAGCTGGTTTTCACTGTACAGCTGTTTGAAAAGGCTTAGCTTCCGCTCAACCGCGAAACCAGCGATCCATGCTTCGGCGGTCTCCTGGCGCACGCTGAGACGTTCAATGGTTTGCTGGACGTCAGCGAGCGCAACACCTGCCTGTGCGGCCTCGACACGGGCGCGCCTTTTTGCTCGGTTTGGGACCTCTTGCATGACCCCAACCATTTGCATAGTCATGGCCTCTTGGCCCATTTGCCAGCGTGCGTCACCTTCAATGGGCACGTTTTGCAGCCCAAGCTTAAGTTTAGGGTCTGGAAGCTCGCCGGCAGGGATTGCAGCGCTGCGTGCGGCTTGAAGGTTGGCGGCCTGTGCATCCAGCGAAGGCGCTTCTTGCTCGGCCAAGCTCAGGGCTTGTTCCAAGGTCAAAGCCGACGCGATCCCTGGAAACGAGAGCGCGCCCATGATCAGGGCGGCCACGTAGGGTGGCGCCCAGTAGATTCGGGGTTTCATTTGAAAAGGATTCCTGATCTTCCATGCGAGCCAAAGGCGCGCGGTAGCCGGCCCGAATTCACATTCGGGCGGTTCCTAGAATTCGATAGGAATCAGACGCGGGGTGGATGCCAGACGGCGTCGAGAAGGCGGGATGGGACCTGGTCGTTATAGGGTGCAGTCACGGGCTTGGCTGTAGGGATCACCTGCGCCTTCGCAGCGACAATTTGGAGGAGGCTGGCGGTTTTGCATTCCTGCCCCGTTTTGCAGACGGTCGTCTTCCCTTGCTCATGCCCTTCACAGCATTCCGGCTCAGCGCCGTCTGTGCCAACCATCAGAGCGTGGCTGGTCGCCATGGCGTCCATACTTTCCATATCAGCCATCAGGTGATGCGCCGACGATCCTGCAGGCATGAGCAATTGCGCCATTCCGTTGATCGGAAGCGCAAGCACTAGCAGCAGAATGAGGAAGGATCGCAAGTAGGACTTCATATCTTAAGCTTAAAGGGCAATTCCTGAGTTATCAACGAGGCAATCAGTCGCTCTGACAGAAGCCTTAGCCGAAAGGTTGTCAAACAACACGCGCCTGACGGAGCCGGAGGGCGTTGAACACTACAGATGCTGAGCTAAGGCTCATGGCCAAGGCAGCGATCATCGGAGACAGCAATAGTCCGAAGAATGGATAGAGCAGGCCCGCTGCAATTGGAATACTTAGCCCGTTGTACATGAAGGCAAACAGTAGGTTCTGACGCATATTCCGAACTGTTGCCACCGAAAGCGTCCGCGCGCGCAGTATCCCCATCAGGTCACCTTTAACCAGCGTAACTTGGGCGCTGTTCATGGCGACGTCGGTACCCGTGCCCATTGCTATGCCCACATCAGCCCTGGCGAGTGCCGGCGCGTCATTGATTCCATCGCCTGCCATGGCGACTACCTTACCGAGAGCTTGGAGCTTAGCCACAAGCGCCTCCTTGTCCTGCGGCTTTACCTCACCATGCACTTCCTCGATTGAAAGCTCACGAGCCACCGCTCGGGCGGTCGTATGGCCGTCGCCGGTTGCCATGATGACTTGCACGCCCTCGGCCTGGAGGCGAGCTACAGCTTCTTTTGAGGTTGGTTTGATGGGGTCTGACACGGCCAGTAAGCCGGCAAGCGCTCCGTCAACAGCCAGGTAAATAATGCTGGTACCGCTCTCGCGCAGTTTTTCTGCCTGATCTTTCAAAGGTTCGACGCTCACACCCGCTTCTTCCATAAGCGCGGTGTTGCCAAGCTGCAGCTGCTTGCCTTCGACAAGGCCACGGACTCCAATCCCGGACCCAGACTCGAACGTCTCTGGCTTCACCAGCTGGATACCTTCGCTCCTCGCGTGGCTTACGATTGCGTCGGCCAGTGGATGCTCACTGCCCTGATCCAGGCTGGCAGACAAACGGATGACTTCTTGGGCATCAAACGGCGTAGCGCCTATAGCCCGATCAAAGACAGGTCGGCCCTCAGTCAACGTTCCTGTTTTATCGACGATCAGCGTGTCTACCTTACGTACGTTCTCGATGGCGCCTGCGTCTCTAAAAAGCACGCCACTTCCAGCTGCTTTACCCGTGGCGACCATGATCGACATAGGCGTTGCCAAGCCAAGCGCACAAGGACAAGCAATGATCAGAACCGCAACCGCGTTGATCAGACCAAATACCCAGCCCTGCTCGGGCCCGAAAAGGCCCCATGCAAAAAATGTTAGCAAGGCGATGCTGATTACCGTTAATACGAAATAACCTGCAACCCTGTCCGCCATTCTTTGCATAGGTGCTTTGGACCGTTGTGCATTCGCGACCATCTGGACGATCTGTGAAAGCATCGTGCCGGAACCGACTTTCGTGGCTCGCATGACAAGCGAGCCGCTCGTATTCAGCGTCGCGCCGATGAGCGTGTCGCCTGCTCGTTTCGTCACCGGGACGGGCTCACCTGTAAGCATGGATTCGTCCACGGCGCTCTCGCCCTCTACTACCTCTCCATCTACTGGTACCTTTTCGCCAGGACGTACGCGCAGTTGGTCGCCCTCGTGAACATGCGTGAGTGGAATGTCCTCCTCGGTGCCATCTTGGGCGATACGGCGAGCTGTCTTGGGTGATAGACCAAGCAGGGACTTGATCGCGGAAGAGGTCTGCGAGCGGGCCTTCAGCTCGAGCAGCTGCCCTAAGAGCGTCAGAGAAATAATGACCGCGGCGGCTTCGTAGTAGACGCCTATTCGACCGCCCACCGAAAAGGACTCAGGAAATATGCTCGGTAAGGCAGTTGCTGCAACGCTGTAGATATACGCAGCCCCCGTGCCTAACCCGATCAACGTCCACATGTTAGGGCTGCGATGTTTAACTGAGGCGATACCGCGCGTAAAAAACGGCCAGCCTGCCCACAACACAACGGGTGTCGTAAGGGCCAGTTCAATCCAATTTTGGCTCTCCCCGTGGAACAACGGTATCGCATGTCCCGCCATGGCCAATAAGGTCACCGCGACGGTCAGTGGCAGTGACCACCAGAACCGCTTCGAGAAATCCTTCAGTTCTGGGTTCTCTTCCTCATCAAGCTCGGGGATCAACGGCTCCAACGACATTCCGCAAATTGGGCAATCACCTGGCCCCATTTGACGAATCTCTGGATGCATCGGACAGGTGTATTCGGTAGTCGCATCGCCAGCAGGGGCTTGCTGGCGAGAACCTGTATGCGTGTGCGTAGCATTAGGGCCATGCGGCGCTTCGAGATATTGCGCAGGATTAGCGTGAAACTTTTGAAGGCAGCCCTGACTACAGAATCGGAAGGTCTGTTCTTCATACTGGTCTTGGTGCTGGCTGTCCGCTTTGACTTGCATTCCGCAGACTGGGTCCCGGAGCAATTGTGGGTCGTGAGTGCTAGCAGGCTGGTGAGCATTATGTTCGGGGGACATCGGAAGCTCCTATTGCAGCTAGTGTCGTCTTGTGAGCGACCACACCTCTGGCAAGCATGGCTGCGAGACGCCTAAGGTCCGCCTCGCTTCCTCTGACCTCTTAATGTACGGATTGCCTCCTGACTTTAAGCTGAATCTAAAATTACTTTTTTGTAAGGATGGTCGATGGCGCGATTTCGCGTTCAAGGTCTTTATGGTCAGGCTAGGCCGGAGAGGGTAAAATGCGAGCCGATTGATAATGGTGTCGCTAGAGTCGACGCCCCACAAATCGCTCCATCTCCCTCGCCCGGCAAAGGCTCCGCTGGAAGACGGTAAAAGCGACGGTACGACCCATATCGATCACAGCTATAACCCTTCAACCACGCGGGTTCAGGCGACCCGTTGATGATGGAGTGGGAGTGATTGGTTCCCGATAGATCAAAAAGCCCCGGTCATACCGGGGCTTCGTCTTGTTGGGTGCCGGCTAATGCATGACCGCGGGCATATCGATACGGCGCCAAATCGCTTCGGCGAAGCTGTAGACGGCGAAGGCAACCAGCCCGAGACCAACCAGTGAAAGCCAGAACGTTCCAAAGGGCAGGCTCTGTAGCGCGTTCAGCGCATCTTCCAGGCTGGGCGGATCGGTGGGTTTGTAGCGCGCGCCGCCGCTGAAAAGCATTCCGGCGACGACGAGAAAGGCGACGCCGCGAGCGATCAGGCCTGCGCGTGAAATCGGCCGCACCCAGCGCATGACATCTTCGGAGGCGTAGAAATACTTCTCGAATTTGGCTTTCCAGCCTTTGACGATGTGGGCGATACCCACGCCAAGCGGAACGAGAGCGACCAGATAGACCAGGTAGTTCGAATACTCCCAGCCGAGCAGGCCTGTAAGGAAGTCGCTACCGCCAGAGCTACCTCCACCACCAGCGGATTCGCCGATGGAGCTGCCAAGCAGGCCAAGGGTGAACATCGCCAGAAGGGTATAGGCAACGGCGCTGCCGATCAGTCCCGCTCGAATCAGCAGCCCTTTGGCGTCGGTGCCGTGTAAGCGTCCAGCCAACTCACCTTCCGAACTCCAGCATTAAGGGCGATGGTGTCCGCGTTTTTTAAGCGGACGCGATAGCCCTTATCGCCGGGATTTCCATGCGCCAACGAAGCTCTTACCCCAAACCGTTCAAGGCCCAGGTTGTTCAGGAGTGCCTGCAATCCGGTGCTAGCGTTTCCAGCGTGGCCATACGCCATGGCATCAACGCCAACGTCATTCGCAAGTGGCTACCGCTTTAC
>NZ_QORI02000045.1 GCF_003325755.1 Pseudomonas sp. SST3
ATTTGCGCGAGCTACTTTTTCCAGCAGCCCGCTTCAACATGCATTCGACCTGACATACCGGAGAACCTGACAGAAATGTAATGGTTAGTTCAACCTTTGGTCAGGACGCTTTGCATATATTGGTTGTCGGACGCTGCAAGCATTGGAAAAACCACAAACGTCCCTGCAGTAGGCCACGTTCGTTGCTAACCAATCCATAAGGTGCCCGTATGTCCTCTCCCCAGTTCCATCTCCAGCCTGACCAAACGAAGGGATCAGCACCGCTCACAGACCCGGTCTGCGGGATGAAGGTGAAAAAGGACAGCGAATATGAACAGGATCACCAAGGAATAACGTACCGCTTCTGCAGCCAGGGTTGCCAGACCAAGTTTAGTTCTGACCCTGCTCGATATCTCGCTGCACAGCAGGCTCAAGGACCGGCATCTCAGGCACCCGCGCCGTCCGCACAGAAGGCACCTGTTGGTGATGCAACGACCGAGTACACCTGCCCGATGCACCCTGAAATCCGCCAAATGGGGCCAGGTGATTGCCCTATCTGCGGGATGTCACTGGAACCGCTGATTCCCGAACTTGACGAGGAGGAGAATCCTGAACTCAAGGACTTCTCAAGGCGGTTCTGGTGGTCATTGCCGTTAACGGTTGCTGTGACCTTGCTGGCCATGGCGGGACATGCACTTCCGCTGTTTCATGGAGCTAGCCAGAATTGGGTTGAACTGGCCCTCACGACCCCAGTTGTTTTGTGGGCAGGCTGGCCATTTTTTTCGCGCGGCCTCGCCTCGGTCAAACATCGCAGCCCAAACATGTGGACATTGATTGGTCTGGGCACGGGGGCTGCGTATATTTACAGCGTCGTGGCAACTGTCTTACCGAGCATATTTCCAGCGTCCTTCATGGTGGGTGGCCGGATAGGCGTTTATTACGAAGCCGCCGCGGTGATCATTTCGCTGACCTTGCTAGGGCAGCTGCTCGAATTGAAGGCACGCTTGCAGACGTCCTCGGCAATCAAGTCCCTGCTCGGCTTATCACCTAAAACCGCTCGCCGTATCGCCAAAAATGGTTCAGAGGAGGACATCCCGCTCATGCATGTTCACGAGGGCGACCATCTGCGCGTTCGTCCTGGTGAAAAGGTACCCGTTGATGGAGAGGTGTTAGAGGGCGAGAGCGCCGTCGACGAATCCATGCTAACGGGCGAGCCGGTTCCGGTGACGAAGCGAACAGGCGATTCGCTTATTGGCGCGACGATGAACACGAGTGGCTCGCTTGTCATGCGAGCCACTAAGGTTGGTTCCGGGACCATGCTTTCACAAATCGTACAGATGGTTGCGAATGCGCAACGCTCAAAAGCACCCATGCAGCGGATGGCGGACACGGTTGCTGGTTATTTCGTACTGACGGTCATCGGTATTGCCTTGCTGACATTCTTTGCATGGGGCCTGTTCGGACCCGAGCAGGGCTGGGTATTCGGCCTGATCAATGCAGTTGCGGTTCTGATCATTGCTTGCCCTTGCGCACTTGGCCTGGCGACGCCTATGTCGATCATGGTTGCCACAGGCAAAGCGGCTGGAAGCGGAGTGCTTTTCAGAGACGCAGGCGCCATCGAGAATGTTCGTAAGGTAGACACGCTGATTGTCGATAAAACTGGAACGTTGACCGAGGGCCGACCTGTTTTCGATCGGGCGGTAGGCGTCACGCCGTTCGATGCTCAGGAAGTCATCTGTTTGTCTGCCAGCTTGGATCAAGGTAGCGAGCATCCCCTAGCCCACGCCATCGTGGACCATGCGAGAAGCGAGGGTATTCAGTTGGTAAAGCCTGAAACCTTCGAGTCAGGGTCAGGGATCGGGGTCCGTGGTCTGGTGGAAGGCAAGCAGCTACAGCTAGGCAACACCGCGCTTATGGAAGATGCGGGTGTGAGCGTTGAGCCTTTGAAAGATCAGGCAGAAAAAATGCGAGAGAGCGGTACCAGCATTGTTTACCTAGCTGTTGATGGGGCACTTGCCGGCTTGCTTGCCGTATCGGACCCAATCAAACCGACTTCCAAGGAAGCTGTAGCTCGGCTCCAAGCGGAGGGCGTGCAAGTCATCATGGCCACCGGCGACGGGCTTACCACTGCCCGCGCGGTGGCTCGTGAGCTATCGATCGATGAAGTGCATGGCGAAGTGAAGCCGCAGGACAAGGAGGCGCTGGTGGTTAAGCTACAAGCCCTCGGTAAGGTGGTTGCAATGGCAGGCGACGGAATAAATGATGCGCCGGCGCTCGCCAGGGCTGATGTCGGCATAGCGATGGGCACGGGCACTGACGTCGCCATGAACAGCGCCCAAGTTACGCTAGTTAAAGGTGACCTGATGGGGATACTTCGCGCCCGTACGCTTTCGGTGGCGACAGTTCGTAATATGCGTCAGAACCTTCTGTTTGCATTTATGTACAACGGGTTGAGCATCCCAATTGCTGCAGGTCTGCTCTATCCGTTCTTTGGACTGTTGCTGTCTCCGATGATTGCTGCCCTGGCCATGAGCCTTAGCTCAGCATCGGTTGTGTTCAACGCTCTCCGGCTCCGTCAAGCGAGTGTAGTTTGAAGCCTGTCGGCTAAGGCTGCTCTTGCAGAGCGACTGATTGCCTCATTGATTGCTCCTGAATTGCCCAGTAAGCTGAAAATATATGAAGTCCACCATCCGCTCCTTCCTTATCCTGCTGCTAATGCTTGCGCTTCCGATCAACGGAATGGCGCAGTTGCTGATGCCGACAGAATTATCTGCGCATCATGTAATGCTTGATATGGAAGGCATGGAGGCCATGGCAGCCAGCCACGCGTTGATGTCTGGCGTCAGCGGCGCTGAGCCCGAGTGCTGTGAAGGGCATGAGCAAGGGAAGACGACCGTCTGCAAGACGGGGCAAGAATGCAAAACCGCAAGCCTCCTTCAGATCGTTGCTGCGAAGGCGCAGCTGGTCCCTGCTGCTAGACCCGTGACCACGCCCTATAACGACCAAATCCCTTCTCGTCTTCTGGACGTAGTCTGGCATCCACCCCGCGTCTGATCCCGATCAAATTCTAGGAACCGCCCGGATGTGAAGATTCGGGCCGGCTACCGCGCGCCTTTGGCTCGCATGGAAGATCAGGAACTCTTTTTTAATGAAACCCCGTATCCGCTGGGCGCCTCCCTACGTGGCCGCCTTGATCATGGGCGCGCTCTCATTTTCCGAGCTCGCATCAGCTCTAACCTTAGAACAAGCCCTGAGCTTGGCCGAGCAAGACGCGCCTTCGCTGGATGCGCAAGCCGCCAATCTCCAAGCCGCGCGCAACGCTGCAATCCCTGTCGGCGAGCTCCCTGACCCCAAACTTAGACTTGGGCTGCAAAACGTACCCATT
Organism: Pseudomonas sp. SST3; assembly: GCF_003325755.1. Next base: position 3,365 of record NZ_QORI02000045.1, read on the forward strand.
GAAGGTGACTCACGCTGGCAATTGGACCAAGAGGCCATGACCATGCAAATGGTTGGGGTCATGCAAGATGTGCCAAACCGAGCGAAAAGGCGCGCCCGTGTCGAGGCTGCGCAGGCTAGTGTTGCGCTCGCAGACGTTCAGCAAACCATTGAACGTCTCAGCGTGCGCCAGGCTACTGCCGAGGCATGGATCGCTAGCTTCGCGGTCGAGCAGAAACTGAGTCTTTTCAAACAGCTCTACAGTGAGAATCAGCTGTTTTCGCGTGCTGTTCAGGCGCGTATTGCTGGCGGCGGTGGGCAAACCGCAGACAGCGTGCTTCCGAAGCAAGAGGCAGCATTGCTTGCTGAACAAGAGGATGAGCTGCTACGCAACCAGGTTGTTGCGCGGGCCGACCTCCGCCGCTGGATAGGCGAGCCAGCAGACCAGCCGCTTACAGGCGATTGGCCGCAATGGCTTGCCGACGGTGAGCACTATCAGCACAACCTGAACCGCCACCCGGCCCTGCTCGCCTTCGATCCAATGTCTCGTGAAGCAGAGGCAAAGGTTCGTCAGGCCATCGCTGAGAAAACGCCCGACTGGAGCTGGGGCGTCGATTACCTGCGTCGCGGCCGAGAATACGGCGACATGGTGAACCTCAGCGTCAGCTTCGACCTGCCGTTATTCACCAGCTCTCGGCAGGATCCAAAGATCGCAGCCGAGCGTGCTCGCCTTGCACAGATTGAGGCTCAGCGCCAAGCGACGTTACGCGCGCATAGCCAGGAGCTGGCCGCTGACCTCGCTGAGTATCAGCGCCTGGACCGTGCACTCACCCGTCTCGAACAAACTTTTCTACCGCTCGCTGACGAAAAGGTCCGCCTTGCCATGGCCGATTACCGTTCCGGAAACGGAGCGCTGACCGCCGTAGTCGATGCGCGCCGCCAGCTTGTCGAGACCCGGCTACGGCAGATCGACGTAGCCCGCGACCGATCGCTGAGCAACGCCAGCCTGCATTTCGCCTTTGGAGATATCCGACCATGACCTTCCAATTCAAGCGGCTGGCACTCGTCCTCAGCCTCCCTCTGATGGTTAGCGCTACAGCCCTATTCGGCCTGTCTACCGCAGCCTTCGGACAATCGCCTGCAGAAGAAGGCAAGGAGGTGCTTTATTGGTATGACCCTATGTATCCGCAACAGAAATTCGATGAACCTGGAAAATCCCCCTTCATGGACATGGATCTTGTCCCGCGCTATGCCGATGAGGGAGGCGACGGGGCGTCGATGAGCATCGACCCGAGCGTGACGCAGAATCTCGGCATGCGCCTGGCGACCGCAACGCGTGAGTCAATTAGCCAATCGCTCGAAGCGACAGGTGCATTAATGTTTGACGAGCGAGACGTGGCTGTCGTGCAGGCGCGCGCCGGGGGCTTCGTCGAGCGCGTTTACGACCGAGCGCCGGAAGACGTCATTGAAAAAGGGGCGCCGCTTGCAGATCTGCTTATCCCTGAGTGGGCTGCTGCACAGGAAGAGTACCTGGCACTGAGAAAGATCGGTGAACCCCAGCTGCTCGCAGCGGCCCGTCAGCGGTTGCGCCTTGCTGGCATGCCGCCAGAGGTCATTGCGCAGCTGGAACGGACCGGTAAGGCGCGCCCCGTCTGGACCGTAACGAGCCCGATCGGCGGCGTGTTGAACAGCCTCGATGTTCGCGAGGGCATGACCGTACCCGCAGGCGCATCTCTTGCGCGCGTCAATGGGCTGGACACGGTTTGGCTAGAAGTTGCAGTACCAGAGGCGCAGATCGAAAATTTAGCGCCGGGGCAATCAGTAACAGCGCGCCTGCCCGCCTTTGCGGGTGAAACGCTGGAAGGAACGATCCAGACTGTACTATCGCAGGCCAACCTGGATAGCCGCACTGTGCGTGTCCGGGTTGAGCTACCTAACCCGCAACAGCGGCTTCGTCCCGGCATGACGGCCGAGGTGACGTTGAGTCGCAACGTTGAAGATGCCTTGGTCATCCCGACCGAGGCGGTCATTCGCACCGGCCGGCGAGCATTGGTGATGCTGGCTGAGGATGAAGGTCGTTACCGTCCCGTTGAAGTTCGCATTGGCCGGGAGTTCGATGACAAAACAGAAGTACTTGAAGGGCTCGAAGCCGGCCAGAAGGTCGTGGCGTCCGGTCAGTTCCTTCTTGATTCCGAGGCGAGCCTACGCGGGCTGACCGCTCAGGGTTTGGAGCAGCCTACACCTTCCACCGGACCTGCTTTGCACGAGGCTGAAGGCACGATCGTCAGCCTGGAAGATGGCATGGTTGGCCTGTCGCATGGGCCGTTCAAGACGCTAAACATGCCCGGGATGACCATGTCCTTTCCGGTTACCGATCCATCCCTCTTGTCAGGCCTGCAAACGGGCAACCGTGTCCGTGTTGGCGTGCGTGAAAGCGACGAGGGCTTGGTCATCGAGCGCATCGAGAAGCTCGGGGGCCAGCAATGATCGCAGCCATAATCCGATGGTCAGTGGCCAACCGCTTTCTGATCTTGCTCGCCACTTTGTTTGCGGTCGCCTGGGGTATCTGGTCGGTCAAGAACACCGCTGTCGATGCGTTGCCAGACCTTTCCGACGTTCAGGTCATAATTCGCACGCCATACCCAGGGCAGGCGCCGCAGATTGTCGAGAATCAGGTCACCTACCCGCTGACGACGACCATGCTGTCTGTCCCCGGCGCGAAGACAGTCCGCGGCTACTCCTTCTTCGGGGATAGCTACGTGTACGTCCTGTTCGAGGACGGCACAGACCTCTATTGGGCCCGTTCGCGGGTGCTTGAGTACCTGAGTCAGGTGCAGAGTCGGCTTCCCGCTGCCGCCAAACCTGCCTTGGGGCCCGACGCCACGGGTGTTGGTTGGATCTACCAGTATGCTTTGGTGGACCGAACGGGCAAACATGACCTCTCGCAGCTGCGCTCCCTGCAGGACTGGTTTCTGCGCTATGAGCTCAAAACATTGCCCAACGTGGCGGAAGTCGCGCCCATAGGCGGGATGGTCAAGCAGTACCAGGTCGTACTCGATCCCGTACGCATGGCCAGCAGGGGCGTGACGCAGCAGCAGATTGCAAAGGCGATCGATGAGGCCAACCGTGAAACTGGCGGGAGCGTTCTAGAGCTAGCAGAAACCGAGTTCATGGTTCGTGCGACAGGGTATCTGGAGACTCTCAAGGACTTTCGAGCCATTCCTTTGCGTCTCGACGGCGGCGTGCCTGTGACGCTAGGGGACGTTGCGCATATCCAGCTCGGCCCGGAAATGCGCAGGGGTATTGCCGAGCTTGATGGCGAAGGTGAGGTAGTCGGTGGAGTCGTTATCCTGCGTAGCGGCAAGAACGCTCGCGAAACCATCGCTGCCGTTCAAACCAAGCTTGATGAGCTCAAAGCGAGCCTTCCCGAAGGCGTCGAGATCGTCACGACTTACGACCGTAGCAAGCTGATCGACAGTGCCGTTGAAAACCTCACCCACAAGCTCATCGAGGAATTCATTGTCGTTGCGCTGGTTTGCGCAATATTCCTGTGGCACCTGCGCTCATCTCTGGTCGCCATCGTTTCGTTGCCGATCGGCATCCTGATTGCTTTTATCATCATGCAGCGGCAAGGCATCAACGCAAACATCATGTCGTTGGGCGGCATCGCGATCGCGATCGGAGCGATGGTCGACGCGGCAATCGTCATGATCGAAAACGCCCACAAGCACATCGAGGGCTGGCACAAGCGGCATCCTGGCTCAACTTTGAAGGGCCAAGAGCACTGGAAGGTAATCACTGACGCGGCCGTTGAAGTCGGGCCGGCACTGTTCTTCAGCCTGCTGATCATCACGCTGTCGTTCATACCAGTGTTCACCCTGGAGGCGCAGGAAGGCCGACTGTTCGGTCCGCTGGCGTTCACCAAAACCTACGCAATGGCGGCGGCCGCTGGCCTGTCCGTCACGCTGGTTCCAGTACTCATGGGGTATTGGATACGGGGCAAAATCCCGGATGAACACCGCAACCCACTCAACCGTGGCCTCATCTGGGTCTACAAGCCTGCCCTGGATGCGGTGCTACGTTGGCCTAAGGCGACCCTGCTAGTGGCGGTTCTGGTCTTCCTGACTGGCTTGTGGCCCGTAACTCGCCTCGGTGGTGAGTTCTTGCCCCCGCTGGATGAAGGCGACCTGCTTTATATGCCCACGGCGCTTCCAGGCCTCTCAGCTCAGAAGGCTTCCAAGCTTCTGCAGCAGACGGACCGCCTTATCAAAACCGTGCCCGAGGTCGCTCATGTGTTCGGCAAGGCCGGCCGAGCCGATACCGCGACGGATCCGGCACCGCTGACGATGTTCGAGACCACCATCCAATTCAAGCCAAAGGATCAATGGCGTCCTGGAATGACGCCTGAAAAATTGGTGGAAGAGCTGGATCGCACGGTGCAGGTGCCAGGGCTGGCAAATCTGTGGATCCCGCCCATTCGAAACCGCATCGACATGCTGGCGACAGGTATCAAGAGCCCGATAGGCGTGAAGGTATATGGCACTGACCTCGCGCAAATCGACAAAGCGACCCTGGCGGTCGAGCAGATCGCCAAAACGGTGCCTGGGGTCAGTTCGGCGCTCGCCGAACGACTGACCGGCGGCAGGTATATCGATGTGGATATCGATCGTGTCGCCGCCGCACGCTACGGCCTGAATATCGCGGACGTGCAATCGATCGTGGCCGGTGCCATCGGTGGTCAAACCATTGGTGAAACCGTGGAAGGGCTCGCCAGGTATCCGATCAACCTCCGCTATGGCCGCGAGTGGCGCGACTCGATATCCGATCTGCGCAACCTACCGATCTACACGCCGCAAGGCAGCCAGATCACGTTGGGGACCGTGGCCAAAGTACAGGTGACAGACGGACCGCCCATGCTCAAAAGCGAAAACGCAAGGCTGTCGGGCTGGGTTTACGTCGATGTTCGTGGCCGCGACATGGCGGCTGTGGTGGGCGATCTGAGGGAAAAGATCAGCAAAGGGGTCCAGCTCGAATCCGGCATGAGCATCAGCTATTCCGGCCAATTCGAATTCATGGAGCGCGCTAACGCGAAGCTGAAGCTCGTCGTTCCGGCTACCTTGCTGATCATTTTTGTATTGCTCTACCTAACGTTTGCCCGCTTTGGCGAGGCGCTGCTCATCATGGCCACGCTGCCATTCGCTCTGACCGGGGGCGTCTGGTTCCTATATCTGCTCGGGTACAACCTATCCGTAGCGACAGGAATCGGATTCATCGCACTGGCAGGCGTTTCTGCTGAGTTCGGCGTCATTATGCTGCTGTATTTGAAGAACGCCTGGACGGATCGGGTTAACGCTGGAGCCCATGGCGAAGGCGTCCTGCTCGACGCCATTCGTGAAGGTGCTGTCCAGCGAGTGCGCCCCAAGGCCATGACCGTCGCCGTGATCATCGCTGGCCTGCTGCCCATCCTTTGGGGCGGCGGGACCGGCAGCGAAATCATGAGCCGTATTGCCGCGCCCATGGTGGGCGGGATGATCACCGCGCCGTTGCTCTCCCTGTTCGTTCTGCCGGCAGCCTATCTGCTGATGCGCCGCCGGCAATTGCGTACCACCCCCAAGCAAGCAACCAACCCCACTGGAGAACATCCATGAATATCAAGCACATCACTCTCGCCACACTGTTTCTGGTACCGGCCGCCTATGCTGCTGACAAAGAGCCTATGCAGGGCATGCCGATGGATCACAAAGGCATGAACATGCCAATGGACCAGAAGTCGGCGGGACAGACCGCTACAGCCACAGGTACGGTCAAGAAAGTAAACACCGAGAGCGGAACCGTCACCATTGCCCACGGCCCGGTCGAAGCGTTGGGCTGGCCGTCGATGACGATGGGCTTCAAAGCAAAGCCTGATCAGCTCCAAACGCTGAAAGAAGGGGACCAGGTCGAATTCGAGTTCTCCTCGAAAGGCATGGATTCCACCATTACGCGCATCGAAAAGCAGTAAAGAGCAGAAAGCGACCGCCGCAGGCGCGGCGGTCGTAGCAACACGAAAATGAGCGATTACAGCTTTGTAACCTTGGCAACAGCTTCTTGTAAGTAGCAAGCCTTTAATCTACAGGCATCAACTAACCAAGAGGTGCAAACCATGAACCGCATAACCAAAGTAATCGTTCCTTTTATTCTGACCGTTGCTTCCTCGCTTGCAATGGCCGAAGGCGGAAGCGAACGTACGCTGCAGCGCCTTGACGATACGTCGGGAGCAAAGCCCACACTAAAAATGCTTCTCAAAGAAGGTAAGGTGTTGAGCATCGCGCCAGCCGGTACTGCCGGTACAACCGCGATGATACAAAACTATCGAACTAATGGAAAAGTTCAGACGTATGAGATGAAGGTAAAGACCCCAAACGGAAAAATCCATACGGTAGAGTATTTGGGCACACCAGTTGGCGTAAACAACGGCTAACCTGTCAACTATATCCGAGGATACGTAGATGAGCAGCCTACTTCATAAGACGAAAAGCATACTGCAGCGCAATCCGATCGTGACGGGTTTAACCGCAGCGGTGGTTGGCTACATGCTCCTTAACCAAAGCACTGCGGCGTTGGCAACAACGCTGCCAAGCCTGCTCTTTCTCTTGCCCTGCTTGTTGATGATGGTCGTATGCATGAAGCATATGTCTAGCGGTAAGTGCGACAAGCCCAAGGAGCCCAACGTTGGCGAAAACACCTTGTTAAGCAAAAGCGAATAACCCACTGAACTTGGAGATTTAACATGCGAAAGGCCATCACCGTTACAGCAATCGCAATCACCTTGGCGAGCGGACTGAGTTTCGCAGCGGCAGATAAAGCGGACCAAAGCCATTCAGAAACCGGCATGATGAGCGGCGACAAGCATATGGAAATGATGGGTGACATGCGTGGAATGATGAAAGAGTGTCGTGAGATGATGGGGGCCGCCAAAGCCGACCACTCGCAAAATGGCGAAAATCCAGACGCAGCATAGGATATGAGGGTGTGAGTAACAATGATCAAAGCAGGTGGGGGGTGCCCCACCTGCTTTTTTGTGCTTGATGGCCTAACCAGGACCGTACTGATGGGAAAAGTGTCACTGACGAGCAGAATGGCGATAGCTTTCATGCTCGTGGTTACGGTTGTGCTGCTGGCGGCCGCAATCAGCTTTAATTATTTTTGTCAGCTCCATTTCGTACGCAAAGATGCACAAGTGCTTAATGAAAAAGCCGCTGCAGTAGAGCGTACGCTACGCAGCAGCGCGGCATTCGGGCATGAGACTGCTTCAAGGATCGATGCCGTTATTGAGCACTCCTTTGGTTTCGCAACTGCGGTTGTGGTAGACGGAAAGACTGTTTACTCCCACCACAATTTGTCTGAAAGTTTGCTACCGCTTGTCAATGGCATCCAAGAGGAACGCTGGACAGTAAGTTTCGGTGGCCATCAGTACAGCGGAATTACTAGAAAAGTAAATCGGTGGGTCGGAGGGCAGAACACCGTCATTTATCTAGCCTTAGATGTAACGCACCGCATCCATTTCTTCGAAATGATCCAGAAATGGTTTGCTTATACGCTGGTGGTCAGTGCACTTCTGAGTGGCGCTTTAGGTGTTGTTCTGATCAAGAAGGGTTTAAAACCGATCGACGAACTATCCAAGACCTCTTCTACGGTAACCGCCAATTGCTTGGATACCAGAATTCCAACCGAGTCGGTGCCAGGCGAGCTTCATGAACTCGTGGACAACTTCAATGAAATGCTCTCGCGCTTGGATGGCTCGTTTCTCAGGTTGTCAGGTTTCTCAGCGGATATTGCTCATGAGCTAAGAACGCCCCTGAACAGCATGCTGACCCAAATGGAGGTCGCACTCATGCGCGACCGCGAGAATACCGACTACAAGGACATTTTGTATTCCGCCCTCGAAGAACTTAGGCGCATGTCAAAAATGGTCGATGACATGCTTTTCCTCGCCAAGGCGGACAACGGGAAGATTACGCCCAGTGCCGAAGATGCCAGCATGGCTGAGATTACCGCGAGCGTTATCGAATATTACGAGCTTGCAGCCGAGGACAAAAAGGTAGAAATCGCGCTTTCAGGCGATGGGTCGGTACATGGCGATAAATCAATGCTAAGACGAGCCATCTCAAACATAGTCTCTAACGCAGTTCGGTATGCAGAGGAAGGCAGCACCATCAGCGTTGAAATAAGCGAGAGCGGTGCCTCGGTTTCCACAGCTATTTCCAACCGAGGTACAACAATTCCAGCCGAGCTTCAGGCCCGGGTGTTTGATCGGTTCTA
>NZ_QORI02000046.1 GCF_003325755.1 Pseudomonas sp. SST3
AATTTTTCCGGGGAAAATTTTGGGCCCCTTTTCCCCAAAGGGGAAACCCGGGGTTTTAAACCCCGGGTTTTAAAAGGGCCCCTTGGTCCAGAGTGCTGCGCCCAGATAGGTCGCGGTTCCGGTTGCTGTGCTGGATGACGGGTCGCCAACTGTCGTCACGCTTGAGCTGACCGAACATATAACCGGTCCAGGGCTCCTGGCTCTGGTTGTCGATCAGATAGCGCACGCCCAGATCGTAATCGCCACGATCGAAGGTGAAACGCTTGGTGTAGTTGACGCCGTCTTCGTTGTACTTCAGATCGACGACCAGCTGATCCTGACCTTCTGCCAACTGATACTGCTGCTGTTCGCTGCTGTACAGCGGCCGGCCGGTGGCCTTGTCTGGACCGTCGCCTATCAAGCCGCTCTGGGCTTCATAGGTTCTTTCACCGCTTCGCTCGAAAAGCTGGAACGGTACATCCGGTCGATCCTGGCGACGAGGAAATTCTGGCAAGCGTAGATCAACGATGTCGCCGCCACGAGGATCGATCGCGACGTCCAGCACGTCGGTGCGAACGCGAATTAGCTGCGAGCTGGCCTGGGTTTCCGGAAGCGCGCTGGCAGGCTGCTCGCCTCCGACGGCGGGAATATCACCCTGCGTACCTTCTGCGCTGGCAGCTGACGGGGTGTCCGGAAGTTGAGCAGTCGACGGTTGTTCCTGACTTGTCTCGGCAGGCAAGGCAGCTTGGCCATAGTCCTGATTCCACTGAAGAACCATCAGGTAGGCAACGACTGCCAGTGCGACAAGCAGAATCGAGCGTTTGATATCCATGGTTACTCGGTCATCGAAGATGAATTGGAGGTGTGGTTGGAAGGCACGGGATCATAGCCGCCCGGATTCCATGGATGGCAACGGCCAAGCCTGCGCAGGCTCAGCCAGCCACCGCGCAGCAGACCATGAGTTTCAATGGCCTCTTGTGCGTAGCAGGAGCAACTTGGGTAGAAGCGACAATGGCTCGCCATCATGGGACTGATGGCATACCGGTAGATCCGAATCGGGATCAAAGCCAGTTTACGCATGGGCGGGCTTGCCCTGTTCCGGATGATTGGCGGTCTGTGAGGGGGTGCGAGACAACCGTCTCCAGAGCTTGGCGAATTGCCGTGCCAGTTCGGGATTATCCAGATCAGCCAATCCCTTGCGCGAGATAACCACGATGTCCCACCCCGTCAGTTCCGTCTGGTGGAGACGAAAGGTTTCGCGCAGTTGACGCTTGATGCGATTGCGCTCCACCGCGAGCTTGACGCTCTTCTTGCCGATCACCAGCCCGATACGGGGATGCGGCAGTCCGTTTTCGCGTACCAGGAGCAGGACATTCCTGCCCGGTAACTTGCCGGAAGGGGAGTCGAAGACTGCTTTGAACTGGCGCGGGGTCAGCAGTCGCTTTTCCCGAGCGAAGTCTCGACTCACTACCTTTTCCGACGTGTTCAGACTGCCAGGCGCTTACGACCTTTGGCGCGACGACGCGACAGGACGGCGCGGCCGTTCTTGGTGGCCATGCGAGCACGGAAACCGTGGGTACGAGCGCGCTTGAGTGTGCTGGGTTGGAAAGTGCGTTTCATGATGCGTTACCTGGTGATCCGTTGCGGGCCGGAATGGCCCCCTTTTAAGAGACCGGCGATTGTAGAGAAGCCGCGCTGTCAGGTCAATTTCCGGCCAGCGAGATGAGGACAGAAAATAGTAAGAAAGAAAGAGAGTTAAAGCTCTTCTTAATGCAATGCTTATAAATGTATAACGAGAAATCTGTGGATAGATGGCTACACAGGCTTTTCTACGGGGCTTACAGCGCTCGCGAGAGTTCTGTGCAAGCGGTGCGCTCACGGTGGGGATCCGTTGGATAGCCTGTGGATTGAATGGTGACTTATCAACAGGCGGGTCTGTGACTAGACTGTCCACAGGCTTTTCCTAAGACATCAGGTTCGGTTATCAACAGAGCTTATGCAGAATGGTATTGCGGTTTTGGATCGAATTCCTGCCCACCTTATAGCGCCGGACTGTGGATAACCGCTCGGCCGGGGGCTACAATGGCTGCCGTTTAAGCTCGACAGCGTCTAGGAGATTCCGTGTCGGTGGAACTTTGGCAGCAGTGCATTGACCTCTTGAGAGATGAGCTGCCGGCCCAGCAATTCAACACATGGATCCGTCCGCTCCAGGTCGAAGCCGAGGGAGATGAACTGCGCGTCTATGCGCCTAACCGGTTCGTCCTCGATTGGGTCAACGAGAAGTATCTGTCTCGATTGCTCGAGCTGCTTTCCGAGCGCGCCACCGGTTTGGCTCCGTCTTTGTCCTTATTGATAGGCAGTAGGCGAAGTGCCGCAGCGCTTCCGTCGGCATCGGTCGCTCGCACTCAACAGCAGGCGGGCTCGCCCGCTGCCTCCGCGCCACCACAGGCTTCGTTGGCCGAGCCCTCGGTTGCGGCGGCAATCGAGCCTGCCGTTGCACCGGCGCCTGCGAGGGCGGAACGCAACGTTCAGGTTGAAGGCGGGCTCAAACACACTAGTTATCTCAATCGAACCTTTACCTTCGAGAACTTCGTCGAAGGTAAGTCCAACCAGCTGGCTCGCGCTGCTGCATGGCAGGTTGCCGACAATCCGAAGCATGGCTACAACCCTCTGTTTCTCTACGGCGGTGTGGGCCTCGGCAAAACACACCTGATGCATGCGGTTGGCAATCACCTGCTGAAGAAGAACCCCAACGCCAAGGTGGTTTATCTTCATTCCGAGCGCTTCGTCGCCGATATGGTCAAGGCGCTGCAGCTCAACGCGATTAACGAGTTCAAGCGCTTCTATCGGTCCGTAGATGCGCTGTTGATCGATGACATCCAGTTCTTTGCCAAAAAAGAACGATCCCAGGAAGAGTTTTTCCACACCTTCAACGCCCTGCTTGAGGGTGGGCAACAGGTGATTCTTACCAGTGACCGTTATCCAAAGGAAATCGACGGGCTCGAGGAAAGGCTGAAGTCTCGCTTCGGTTGGGGCTTGACCGTGGCTGTCGAGCCGCCGGAGCTAGAAACCCGAGTGGCGATCCTGATGAAAAAGGCGGATCAGGCCAACGTCGACCTGCCTCATGATGCGGCGTTCTTTATCGCGCAGCGGATCCGCTCGAATGTCCGTGAGCTGGAAGGCGCGCTGAAGCGGGTGATCGCTCATGCCCACTTCATGGGGCGCGATATCACCATCGAACTCATTCGCGAATCGCTAAAGGACTTGCTTGCCCTGCAGGATAAGCTGGTAAGCGTCGATAATATCCAGCGCACCGTCGCGGAATACTACAAAATCAAAATATCCGACCTGCTGTCGAAACGACGTTCGCGCTCGGTTGCACGGCCGCGCCAGGTCGCGATGGCTTTGTCCAAAGAACTCACCAACCATAGCCTTCCCGAAATCGGCGATGCGTTTGGTGGGCGTGATCACACGACGGTGTTACATGCCTGTCGTAAGATTGCGGAACTTCGCGAATTGGATGCTGATATTCGCGAAGATTACAAAAACCTGCTGCGTACTTTGACAACCTGACAGACTGCGGCCAATTAATAGGCAAGGGACCAGACCATGCATTTCACTATTCAGCGCGAAGCCCTGTTGAAACCCCTGCAGTTGGTGGCTGGCGTCGTCGAACGGCGCCAGACGTTGCCGGTGTTGTCCAACGTGCTACTGGTGGTTCAGGACCATCAGTTGTCGCTTACCGGTACGGATCTTGAGGTTGAGCTGGTTGGCCGCGTGGCTCTGGAAGATGCATCCGAGCCAGGCGAGATCACTGTACCGGCGCGTAAGTTGATGGATATCTGTAAGAGCCTGCAGCCTGACGCGCTGATCGATATCCGTCTGGATGATCAGAAGGTGGTGATCAAATCGGGGCGTAGCCGTTTTTCCCTTTCCACTCTGCCGGCCAATGATTTTCCCACGGTTGAGGAAGGCCCGGGCTCGCTGAACTTCAGCGTTAACCAGGGCAAGATGCGTCGTCTTATCGAACGCAGCAGCTTTGCTATGGCTCAGCAGGATGTGCGCTATTACTTGAACGGAATGCTGCTCGAGGTCTCCAGCGGCATGCTGCGTGCGGTCGCGACCGATGGCCATCGCCTAGCGATGTGCTCCATGCAGGCCGGCATCGAACAACCGGATCGCCACCAGGTCATCGTTCCACGCAAGGGCATTCTCGAGCTGGCGCGTCTGCTGACCGATCAGGACGGCGACGTCAGCATCGTGCTGGGTCAGCATCATATTCGAGCGACGACCGGCGAATTCACCTTTACCTCCAAGTTGGTGGACGGAAAGTTTCCCGATTACGAGCGAGTCCTGCCTCGTGGTGGCGACAAGCTGGTGGTTGGCGAACGCCAGACCCTCCGGGAAGCATTCAGCCGCACGGCGATCCTCTCTAACGAAAAGTACCGCGGAATCCGTCTTCAGCTAGAAAACGGACTACTGAAGATCCAGGCGAACAACCCCGAGCAGGAAGAGGCTGAGGAGGAAGTCGCTGTCGACTATTCAGGCGGGTCGCTGGAGATAGGCTTCAACGTTAGCTACTTGCTCGATGTGTTGGGCGTCATGACCACCGATCAGGTTCGATTGATACTTTCCGATGCGAATAGCAGCGCGCTGGTACAGGAGTTCGATAACGATGACTCGGCCTACGTCGTAATGCCGATGCGTCTGTAGTGCGCTTCCAACTGAATGTCCCTTAGCCGCATTTCTGTCACCGGCATCCGCAACCTGCTGCCGGTGACACTATCTCCTTCTCCCCGAATCAATATCCTCCATGGTGACAACGGCAGCGGGAAGACCAGTCTTCTCGAAGCCATTCATCTCCTTGGTATGGCGCGCTCATTCCGCAGTACGCGTTTGAATCCTGTCATAAGCCACGAGCAAGACAGCTGTACAGTATTTGGTCAGGTCGAGCTGGGCGAGGCGCAGTCAAGCGCGCTGGGTATCTCCAGAGATCGCAGTGGCGAAGTGCGGATTCGCATAAACGGACAGACTGTGCGGAGTGCGGCGGAGCTTGCAGATGCGCTGCCGTTGCAGCTTATCAATCCGGATAGTTTTCGTTTATTGGAAGGCGCGCCGAAGCTCCGCAGACAGTTCCTCGATTGGGGCGTGTTCCACGTGGAACCCCTCTTCCTTCAGGCCTGGCAGCGCCTCCAGCAGGCGCTGAGGCAACGAAACTCATGGCTGCGACATGGTACACTGGACGCCGCTTCGCAGGCCGCGTGGAGCCGCGAGCTCAGTGCTGCCAGCGATGAGATTGACGGCTATAGGCGGGCTTATATTCAGGCGCTGAAGCCCGTGTTCGAACGTACGCTGGCCTCCCTTCTGGACCTTGAAGGCTTTCGGTTGAGTTACTACCGGGGCTGGGACAAAGAGCGCTCCCTGGCCGAGGTGCTCGCGGCTTCTATCGAGCGTGACAGGGTTATGGGACATACGCAGGCGGGACCGCAGCGAGCGGACCTGCGTTTGCGGATAGCCAACCATAACGCGGCCGAAACCTTGTCTCGTGGTCAACAGAAGCTGGTCGTCTGTGCGCTGAGAATCGCGCAGGGGCATTTGGTCAGCGAGGCCAAGCGAGGTCAATGCATTTATCTGGTCGACGATTTGCCGTCCGAATTAGATGACCAACACCGGCTTGCATTGTGCCGGTTACTGGAACAGCTGAATTGCCAGGTTTTTATCACCTGTGTCGATTCAGACGTATTGAAAGAAGGCTGGCGTGACGATACGCCAGTCTCAATGTTTCACGTGGAACATGGTGCAATAGCCCAGGTCCACGGCCCCTCGGGAGTGAAGGCATGAGCGAAAATCACACGTACGATTCGTCCAGCATTAAGGTTCTCAAGGGCCTTGATGCAGTACGTAAACGTCCCGGCATGTATATCGGCGATACGGACGACGGTACCGGTCTGCACCACATGGTCTTCGAAGTGGTAGATAACTCGATCGACGAAGCGTTGGCTGGCCATTGCAGCGATATCTGCATTACCATTCACGTGGATGAATCCATCAGCGTCCGCGACAATGGCCGTGGTATTCCGGTAGATATTCACGAAGAAGGCGTATCCGCAGCTGAAGTCATCATGACTGTCTTGCATGCAGGTGGTAAGTTCGACGACAACTCTTACAAGGTATCCGGCGGCCTGCACGGCGTAGGTGTGTCGGTGGTGAATGCGCTTTCCGAAGAGCTGATCCTGACGATCCGTCGAGAGGGCAAGGTTTGGGAGCAGACATACCGTCACGGCGTGCCTCAGGCGCCGCTGATCGCTGTTGGTGAAACCGAGGATTCCGGTACCGAGATCCATTTCAAACCGTCGGCCGAGACCTTCCAGAACATCCACTTCAGCTGGGATATTCTGGCTAAGCGGCTCCGTGAGCTGTCCTTCCTGAACTCCGGTGTAGGAATCGTTCTGCGCGATGAGCGCAACGCGAAGGAAGAGCTGTTCAAATACGAGGGTGGCCTTAGCGCCTTCGTGGCCTACCTCAATACCAACAAGACGCCGGTCAACGAGGTTTTTCACTTCAACGTTCAGCGTGACGATGGCGTTGGTGTCGAAGTGGCTCTGCAGTGGAACGACAGCTTCAACGAGAACCTGCTCTGCTTCACCAACAACATTCCTCAGCGCGATGGCGGTACCCACTTGGCGGGTTTCCGTTCAGCGCTGACACGCAATCTGAACAACTATATCGAGCAGGAAGGCCTGGCGAAGAAGCACAAGGTATCGACCACCGGCGATGATGCGCGGGAAGGCCTGACCGCGATCATTTCGGTGAAGGTGCCTGATCCGAAGTTCAGCTCGCAGACCAAGGATAAGCTCGTCTCATCCGAAGTCAAAACCGCTGTTGAACAGGAAATGGGCAAACATTTTGCCGACTTTCTGCTCGAGCATCCGAATGAAGCGAAGGCCGTTGTCGGCAAGATGATCGATGCGGCGCGTGCACGGGAGGCCGCACGCAAGGCGCGTGAGATGACCCGTCGTAAGGGCGCGCTGGATATCGCCGGTCTGCCTGGAAAACTCGCCGATTGCCAGGAAAAGGACCCTGCCCTTTCCGAACTGTACATTGTGGAGGGTGACTCCGCGGGCGGTTCTGCCAAGCAGGGCCGTAACCGCAGGACTCAGGCCATCCTGCCGCTCAAGGGCAAGATCCTCAACGTCGAGAAAGCTCGGTTCGACAAGATGATCTCGTCTCAGGAAGTTGGCACGCTGATCACCGCGCTTGGCTGCGGCATTGGCCGCGAAGAGTACAACATCGACAAGCTGCGTTATCACAACATCATTATCATGACCGATGCGGACGTTGACGGTTCGCACATTCGTACCTTGTTGCTGACGTTCTTCTTCCGTCAGCTTCCTGAACTGATCGAGCGCGGCTACGTGTATATCGCTCAGCCCCCGCTGTACAAGGTCAAGCGCGGCAAGCAGGAACAGTACATCAAGGATGACGAGGCGATGGACGAGTACCTCACTCAGTCCGCTCTCGAAGATGCCAGTCTGCACGTCAACGAAGATGCGCCTGGCTTGTCGGGTGAGGCGTTGGAGCGACTGGTCAACGATTACCGCACCGTGATGAAGACATTGCAGCGTCTTTCGCGGCTGTATCCTCAGGAGCTGACCGAGCATTTCATCTATCTGCCACGAGTGACTGTCGAACAGTTGGCTGATCACGCGTCCATGCAGGCCTGGCTTGAACCCTACGCCGCCTTGTTGAAAGGGGTTGAGCGCTCAGGTCTGGCCTACAAGGCAAGCTTGCGTGAGGACAAGGAGCGTAATCTCTGGCTGCCCGAGGTCGAGATTATTTCCCACGGCCTGGCCAGCTACATAACCTTCAATCGTGACTTCTTCGGCAGCAACGATTACAAGACGGTCACGGTGCTGGGTGACAAATTGAACAGCCTGCTCGAAGAGGGAGCTTATGTGAAGCGTGGTGAACGGAGGAAGCCGGCCACAACCTTCAAGGAAGCGCTCGATTGGTTGATGACTGAAGGTACGCGCCGGCACAGTGTTCAGCGATACAAGGGGCTAGGTGAGATGAACCCGGACCAACTCTGGGAAACCACCATGGACCCAGCGGTTCGCCGGATGCTGAAGGTTACCATTGAAGATGCGATCGCAGCCGATCAGATATTCAATACGCTGATGGGAGATGCAGTTGAGCCGCGCCGCGATTTCATCGAGTCCAATGCGTTGGCGGTGTCCAACTTGGACTTCTAATGGAGGGCTTGATGCGATAAGCGCGTGTGCTAACAAAACCCGGCGTAAGCCGGGTTTTTGTTCCACGTGGAACATCGATAGCGTTACTCGATGGCGTCGCTTGTCTTAATCAATTTTCGGAATCGCCTCTCGGCTCGTATGCTTTGGTCATTCAAAACTTCTCAACCTTCCAGCCAAGGGGAAATTTCATGCTAGATAGCAATCTCACGACCCAGTTGAAGGCCTATCTTGAAAAGGTCACCCAGCCGTTCGAGATCGTTGCGTCCCTCGATGACGGTGCCAAATCCCAGGAAATGCTCAGCCTGCTGGAAGAGATCACCAGCCTGAGCGACAAGATTACGCTGCGTACTGACGGCGATGACGTGCGTAAGCCCTCGTTCGCACTCAACCGCATCGGTGGCAACATCAGCCTGCGTTTCGCTGGCATCCCGATGGGGCACGAATTCACCTCGCTGGTGCTCGCCCTGCTGCAGGTTGGCGGCCATCCGTCGAAGACTGCACCGGAAGTCATCGAGCAGATCCAGAACCTCGACGGCGAATACAACTTCGAAACCTACTTCTCGCTGTCCTGCCAGAACTGCCCGGACGTGGTCCAGGCACTGAACCTGATGGCGGTGCTCAACCCGAACATTCGCCATGTCGCCATCGACGGCGCGCTGTTCCAGGAAGAAGTCACGGTGCGTCAGGTCATGTCCGTACCGAGCATCTACCTTAACGGCGAGCTGTTCGGCCAGGGGCGCATGGGCGAGGAAGAGATTCTCGCCAAGCTCGACACCGGTGCTTCGGCCCGTGATGCCGAAAAGCTCAGCGCCAAGGACGGGTTCGACGTGCTGGTCGTTGGCGGTGGTCCGGCCGGCGCTGCCGCCGCCATCTATGCCGCGCGCAAGGGCATCCGCACCGGTGTCGCCGCCGAGCGCTTCGGCGGTCAGGTGCTGGACACGATGGCCATCGAGAACTTCATCTCGGTCAACGAGACCGAAGGCCCGAAGCTGGCCCGCGCGCTGGAAAACCACGTGCGCGAGTACGACGTCGACATCATGAACCTGCAGCGCGCTGCGGCACTGATTCCAGCCTCGACCGAGGGTGGATTGCATGAGATCAAATTGGAGAACGGCGGATCGCTGAAGGCCAAGACGTTGATCCTCGCTACCGGTGCGCGTTGGCGCGAAATGAACGTGCCGGGTGAACAGGAATACCGTGGCCGTGGCGTCGCCTACTGCCCGCACTGCGACGGCCCGCTGTTCAAAGGTAAGCGTGTGGCGGTAATCGGTGGCGGCAACTCAGGCGTGGAAGCGGCCATCGACCTGGCCGGCATCGTCGCCCAGGTCACCCTGCTCGAGTTCGACAGTCAGCTGCGTGCCGATGCCGTGCTGCAGAAGAAGCTTCACAGCCTGCCCAACGTCACCGTCATCACCAGTGCGCTGACCAGCGAGGTCAGCGGCGACGGGCAGAAGGTCAACGGCCTGGTCTACAAGGATCGCAACTCCAGCGAGTTCCACACGCTGGAACTGGAAGGCATCTTCGTGCAGATCGGTCTGCTGCCCAACTCCGATTGGCTGAAGGGCACCGTTGAGCTCACTTCGCGCGGCGAGATCATCGTCGATGCGCGTGGCGAGACCTCGCTGCCGGGTATCTTCGCCGCGGGTGACGTGACCACCGTGCCGTACAAGCAGATCGTCATTGCCGTCGGCGAAGGTGCCAAGGCCTCGCTGAGTGCCTTCGATCACCTGATCCGCAGCTCGGTCGACGACTGAACCTGAGGGTAAGAGAAAGGGGGAGCAGATTTCGGTCTGCTCCCCCTTTTTCGTTCGCGCCTACCTGCGTTTTATTCGCTTAGGACTTGGCCTCAAGCTGACTGACCTGCAGGTTGACCCAGTCTTCGGCGCGCTGATTGAGCTCGGCGACTGCCCGTGGTCCTTCGCTTGCGGCGTGCATGGCCGGTCCGATAACCACCCGAATGGTCCCGGGCCGCTTGCCCCAGCCAGACTTCGGCCAGAACATTCCAGCATTGTGCGCGATTGGCAGAACGGGAAGATTGGCATTCACCGCCAATGCCGCTCCGCTGCGGGAAAACTTACCGGTCTGCCCGACCGGCACGCGTGTACCCTCGGGAAAGATCAACACCCATGCTCCCTGCTCCAGCCGTTCTTGGCCCTGCTTGGCGACCTGACGCAGTGCCGCCTTGGGGTTGTTGCGATCAATAGCGATCGGCTTGAGTAGCATGATTGCCCAGCCGAAGAACGGCACATGAAGCAGTTCGCGCTTGAGTACCTGGCTCAGCGGTTCGAAGTACGCCGAGAGAAAGAAGGTCTCCCAGGTGCTCTGATGCTTGGAAAGAATGACGCAGGGCTTTTCCGGAATGTTCTCCTGGCCACTGATCTCATAGCGAAGGCCGACAACGGTTCTCGCCAGCCACACCGCACTGCGACACCAGGTCTGGACCACGAACCGATAGCGCGTGCGAAACGACATGAAGGGCGCAAAGACCAAGCTGACCAGGCACCAAGCAAATGCCGTGAACGCCAGGAGCAGGTAGAACAATGCGACGCGTACTGGCAGCAATACGTTCATCCTT
>NZ_QORI02000047.1 GCF_003325755.1 Pseudomonas sp. SST3
ACAAGATCAACGTGAAGGGCGACTTCAACGACGAAATCGACGCAGGCATCAAGGCCGGTATCGAGTCGTTCAAGGCCACCCAATCCTGGTAAGCCGCAGCGGGAGCTGCAAGGCTCCCGCTTGCTAACCCGATAGGTGTCAAATGGCAGGCGCAAAAGAGATTCGCAGCAAGATTGCGAGCATCAAAAGCACGCAGAAGATCACCAGCGCCATGGAAAAGGTGGCGGTCAGCAAGATGCGCAAGGCACAGATGCGCATGGCTGCCAGCCGTCCTTATGCGGAGCGGATCCAGCAGGTAATCGGCCATCTGGCCAATACCAACCCTGAGTACCGTCATCCGTTCATGGTTGAGCGGCCGGTCAAGCGTGTCGGCTATATTGTCGTGTCTTCTGATCGTGGCCTGTGCGGCGGGTTGAATACCAACCTGTTCAAGGCGCTGATCAAGAGCATGAAGGAATGGCACGACAGCAAGGTCGAAGCCGATCTGTGCGTGATCGGTAACAAGGGTGCGAGCTTCTTCCGCAGCTTTGGCGGTAACGTGGTCGCGGCAGTCAACGGACTTGGCGAAGAGCCGTCGATCAACGATCTGATCGGTAGCGTCAAGGTCATGCTGGATGCCTTCGATCAGGGCCGTCTGGACCGTCTTTACCTGGTGTCGAACAAGTTCATCAACACCATGACGCAAAAGCCGACCGTAGCCCAGCTGCTGCCGTTGGCCGCGAGTGACGATCAGACCGCGCCGAAAGGTCAATGGGATTACCTGTACGAACCCGATGCCCGCCTGTTGCTGGATGCGTTGCTGGTTCGCTACGTCGAATCCCAGGTTTACCAGGCTGTGGTCGAGAACG
The DNA here is from genome assembly GCF_003325755.1 of Pseudomonas sp. SST3. The sequence goes on from NZ_QORI02000047.1 coordinate 849, forward strand.
GAGCAGCCGAGCAGGCCGCCCGGATGATCGCCATGAAGAATGCAACCGACAATGCCGGTGAGCTGATCAGCGACCTGCAACTGGTCTACAACAAGGCCCGTCAGGCTGCGATCACCCAGGAAATTTCGGAAATCGTCGGCGGCGCTGCCGCGGTTTAAGAACGGTTCAAATATTCAGAGGAACCAAACATGAGTAGCGGACGTATCGTTCAAATCATCGGCGCCGTTATCGACGTGGAATTTCCGCGCGATCTGGTACCGAACATTTATGACGCGCTGAAAGTCACAGGCGCCGAAACCACCCTGGAAGTCCAGCAGCAGCTGGGCGACGGCATTGTCCGTACCATCGCCATGGGCTCGACCGAAGGCCTCAAGCGTGGTCTGGACGTCAGCAACACTGGCGCGGCCATTTCCGTACCGGTGGGTACTGCCACCCTGGGCCGGATCATGGACGTGCTGGGCAACCCAATCGACGAAGCCGGCCCGATCGGTGAGGAAGAGCGCTGGGGTATCCACCGCGCCGCTCCGAGCTATGCCGAACAAGCAGGCGGCAACGAACTGCTGGAAACCGGCATCAAGGTTATCGACCTGGTCTGCCCGTTCGCCAAGGGCGGTAAGGTCGGTCTGTTCGGTGGTGCCGGTGTTGGCAAGACCGTAAACATGATGGAGCTGATCCGTAACATCGCCATGGAGCACAGCGGTTACTCCGTGTTCGCCGGTGTGGGTGAGCGTACTCGTGAAGGTAACGACTTCTATCACGAGATGAAGGATTCCAACGTTCTGGACAAGGTTGCACTGGTCTACGGCCAGATGAACGAGCCACCAGGAAACCGTCTGCGTGTGGCACTGACCGGCCTGACCATGGCCGAGAAGTTCCGCGACGAGGGCAAGGACGTTCTGCTGTTCGTCGACAACATCTACCGTTACACCCTGGCCGGTACCGAAGTGTCCGCGCTGCTGGGTCGTATGCCGTCCGCGGTGGGTTATCAGCCGACGCTGGCCGAGGAAATGGGCGTTCTGCAGGAGCGCATCACCTCCACCAAGAGCGGTTCGATCACTTCCGTTCAGGCCGTTTACGTCCCTGCGGATGACTTGACCGACCCGTCCCCGGCGACCACCTTCGCCCACTTGGACGCCACCGTGGTTCTGTCGCGTGACATCGCTTCCCTGGGTATCTACCCGGCGGTCGATCCGCTCGACTCCACCTCGCGTCAGCTGGATGCCAACGTGATTGGTCAAGAGCACTACGACACTGCGCGCGGTGTTCAGTACGTGCTGCAGCGCTACAAGGAACTGAAGGACATCATCGCGATCCTCGGCATGGACGAACTGTCCGAAGCCGACAAGCAGCTGGTATCCCGTGCTCGTAAGATCCAACGCTTCCTGTCCCAGCCGTTCTTCGTGGCCGAGGTCTTCACCGGTTCGCCTGGCAAGTACGTCTCGCTGAAAGAAACCATCCGTGGCTTCGCCGGCATTCTCAACGGTGATTACGATCACCTGCCGGAGCAGGCGTTCTACATGGTTGGCGGTATCGACGAAGCCATCGAGAAAGCCAAGAAACTGTAACTGGCGCGCCCGCTTGCGGGCGCCAATAAGCCCAGCTGGCGGCAGTCGTCGCCAGCTGGGCCGATTACCGAGGCATAAGTATGGCTATGACAGTCCACTGTGACATCGTCAGTGCGGAAGAAGAGCTGTTCTCGGGGCTGGTAGAGATGGTTGTCGCTCATGGTCACCTGGGTGATCTGGGTATTCTGCCGGGCCACGCCCCACTGCTGACCGATCTCAAGCCCGGTCCGGTGCGAGTGATCAAGCAGGGCGGCGGCGAAGAGATCTTCTACATATCCGGCGGCTTCATCGAAGTCCAGCCGAACATGGTGAAAGTTCTCGCCGACACCGCCACGCGCGCCAAGGATCTGGACGAAGCGGCGGCGAAGGCTGCCGTGACGGCGGCCGAGCGGGCGCTGCATGATAAGGGCGCGGAGTTCGATTACGGCTCTGCCGCTGCCCGTCTGGCCGAGGCTGCCGCTCAGCTTCGGACCATCGAGGCGATGCGCAAGAAGTACGGCCGCGGTTGATCCGTTAACGGCTTCATCGCGCACGAGTAAAAGGGTAGCCTTGGCTACCCTTTTTCTTTTCCGTTTTGAAAATAACGTCTCGCGTTGGCCCTAGGGGTCACGATTGTTCAGGATCTGCCAATGTCTCTCGATATCGTCATTCTCGCTGCCGGTCAGGGCACGCGCATGCGTTCAGCCCTGCCCAAGGTGCTTCACCCGGTCGCCGGACAATCCATGCTCGGTCACGTCATCGATACCGCTCGTGGGCTCAAGCCGAAGGCTATCCATGTCGTGATCGGCCATGGCGCCGAGCTGGTACGCGAGCGGTTGGCGGCGGATGATCTGAATTTCGTCGTCCAAGCCGAGCAGCTGGGCACGGGACACGCCGTGGCTCAGGCGCTACCGGCGCTCACTGCCGAACGAGTCCTGATTCTCTACGGCGACGTACCGCTGATCGAGGTGGCAACGCTGGATCGTCTTCTTCATAAAGTCGGATCGCAGCAATTGGCGCTGCTCTCGGTGAATCTGGACGACCCGACCGGTTACGGCCGCATCATCCGTGATGAACAAGGTATGGTCCAGGCGATCATCGAACACAAGGATGCCACAGCCGAACAGAAGCTGATCGCTGAAGGCAATACCGGGATTCTTGCGGTGCCGGGCGAGCGGCTCGGCGATTGGCTGGGAAGGCTGTCCAATGGCAACGCCCAAGGCGAGTACTACCTGACCGATGTCATCGCTATGGCCGTGGCCGATGGCCTGACTGTTGCGACCGAACAGCCGCAGCATGCCATGGAAGTACAGGGCGCCAACGATCGCCTCCAGCTGGCCGATCTGGAGCGGCATTATCAGCAGCGTGCTGCGCGCCGCTTGATGGCCCAGGGAGTGACGTTGCGGGATCCGGCTCGCTTCGACCTGCGTGGCGAGGTTACTGTCGGCCGTGATGTGCTGATCGACGTGAATGTGATCCTCGAAGGCAAAGTCGTGATCGAGGATGACGTCGAGATCGGACCGAATTGCGTGATTCGCAATAGCACGCTGCGTCGCGGAGCGGTGGTCAAGGCCAACTCCCACCTTGAAGGCGCCGAGCTTGGCGAAGGCGCTGATTGTGGGCCGTTTGCACGGCTGCGTCCCGGCGCTGTACTGGGGGAACGGGCGCATGTGGGCAACTTTGTCGAGGTGAAGAACTCACACCTGGGTGTCGGCGCGAAAGCCGGCCACCTGGCGTATCTGGGCGATGCAGAAATTGGCGCGCGAACCAATATCGGGGCCGGAACCATTACCTGCAACTATGATGGCGCGAACAAATTCCGCACGGTTATGGGCGAAGATGTCTTTATCGGCTCCAACAGCTCGCTGGTGGCTCCGTTGAACATTGGAGACGGCGCCACCACCGGCGCCGGCTCGGTAATCACTGCTGACGTGCCGGCGGGCACTCTGGCACTGGGCCGGGCTCGTCAGGCATTGATCGAGGGTTGGCTGCGCCCGCAGAAGATCCCTAAGTAAGCGTTTTTTTGCGCCCAGTGCTCCGGTGTCGGACGAGCGGCGAAGCATTTATCCGGGAGGGCATTCAAGAGATCGTACATCTGGCCGATCTATCAGGGCATAACAAAACAGGACGTGCCCATGCCCTCCCTAACTCGACTGTCCATCCAGTGGAAGCTCACCCTGCTGGCTGGTCTCTGCCTGCTGTTGATCGTCGGTCTGTTGATCGGTGCTTCACTTTATCAATCACGCCAGACGGTGGCCCTGGTCAGTGCCTCAAGCGGCGCCATGCTCGAAGAGTCGGCGCGTGACAACCTACAGGCACGCGGGCTTTCTCAAGCCTTGCGAATCGAGCGTCAGTTCAATGATGCCTATCAGTATGGCCAGGGGTTTGCCCGTCAGGTGCTGTCGCTGCGCGAGCAAGCCATCGAGCGTATGTCGAATGCATTCGAGCTCCGTGAAGACCTGCATCATCAGGTCAAGACCGCGTTGGAGTCGAACCCTGATCTGATTGGTCTCTACGTGGTGTTCGAGACCGACGCACTGGACGACAAGGACGGCATGTTCATTGACAACCAGGAGATGGGCGGCAACGACAGCGGCCGTTTCTCACTGTACTGGTCGCAGCGCACGCCGGGTCAGCTCGCCGCCGAAACCATGAGCGAAGAATTGCTCGCCGACACCACACCGAGCATCAGCGGCGCACCGTACAACGCCTGGTACAGCTGCCCCCGCGATAGCGCCCGGGTCTGCCTGCTAGACCCTTATTTCGATGAAGTGGAAGGCCGACCGCTGCTGATGACCAGTGTTGCCTTTCCGTTGATCGAGGACGGCAAAGTGATTGGCGTCGTCGGCGTCGACATCAGCCTGGCGTCGCTTCAGCAACTTAGCCAGCAGGCACACCAGGAGTTATATCAGGGCGAAGGCCAGCTGAGCGTCATCAGCCCGGCCAAGCTGCTGGGTGGCCACAGCCGCGACGCCGGTTTGCTCGGCAAGTCGTTGAGTGCTGCTTTCGGCTCGGAGAGCGAGGCGATTGGCCGCGCCGTCGATGCGGGCCAGAAGGCGATGCTCGAAAATGGCGACATGCTTCGCGTGTTACAACCCGTGCAGCCGATACCCGAACTGGCCCCTTGGGCGATCCTGCTGGAAGTACCACGGCAGGTCCTGCTCGGCCCGGCACAGCGTCTTGAACAGGCGCTGCAGACGCAGAGCCGCAAGGACAGCATGATTGCGCTGACCATCGGGCTTGGCGCGGTGCTGTTGGGCCTGGCGCTGATGTGGCTGACCGCGCGCGGCGTCACCCGGCCGATCGAAGGGGTGGCGGCGATGCTCAAGGACATCGCCAGCGGTGAGGGCGATCTCACTCGTCGTCTGGAGTACTCTCGCGACGACGAACTGGGTGCATTGGCGGGGTGGTTCAACCGCTTCCTCGATAAGCTGCAGCCCACCATCGCCGATGTGAAGCGCTCGGTGCATGATGCTCGCAGCAGCGCTGATCAGTCGGCGGCTATCGCGAGCCAGACCAGTGCTGGCATGCAGCAGCAGTTCCGCGAAGTCGATCAGGTGGCGACGGCATCGCAGGAGATGAGTGCTACCGCGCAGGATGTTGCGCGCAATGCCGCGCAAGCGGCCGAAGCGGCACGTGACGCGGATCAGGCCACCCACGAAGGACTGAGCGTGATCGACCACACCACACACAGCATCGGCAGGCTCGCCGACGAGCTTAACCACGCCATGACCCAGGTGGAAAGCCTGGCCGCGAGCAGCCAACAGATCGGTTCGGTGCTGGAGGTGATTCGTGCAATCGCTGAGCAGACCAACCTGTTGGCGCTCAATGCCGCTATTGAAGCGGCGCGGGCCGGCGAGGCCGGGCGCGGTTTCGCCGTGGTGGCCGACGAGGTGCGCAGCCTGGCCCGACGTACCCAGGAATCCGTCGAGGAAATCCGCCAGGTCATAGAGCGCCTGCAGAGCGGCACCCACGATGTGGTGACGGCCATGCAGGGTAGCCGCGGGCAGGCCCAGAGCAATGTCGAACAAGTGGGCAATGCGGTCGCCGCGTTGCGCAAGATTGGTGATGCAGTGGCGGTGATTTCCGACATGAACCTGCAGATCGCCAGCGCCGCTGAAGAGCAGAGCGCGGTCGCCGAGGAGATCAACCGCAACGTTGCGGGCATTCGTGACGTAACGGAATCACTTTCCGGGCAGGCTGACGAGTCGGCGCGGGTCAGCCAGGCCTTGAATCAGCTGGCGAACCATCAGCAGAGCCTGATGGGCTATTTCCGCGTCTGACCCAACCGGGAGTTGACGGAAGCGATGGATTAGGTTTTGATTCGCGAAATTTTCTTTCGAATCGAAACTTAAGCATGTCGAAACGCAACACGCCGCAACGACGCCACGCCATTCTCGCCCTGCTCAACGAGCAGGGCGAAGTGAGCGTCGATGAGCTGTCCAGGCGTTTCGAGACGTCTGAGGTCACCATCCGTAAGGACCTCGCTGCGCTGGAAAAGAACGGGCTGCTGTTGCGCCGCTACGGTGGCGCGGTGCCTTTGCCACAGGAGCTGATCGGAGATGGCGTGCAGCCCGTCTCGCCCTGGAAGCAGGCCATCGCCCGAGCCGCCGTCGGCTGCATTCGCGAACATGCTCGAATCATCATCGACAGCGGCACCACCACCGCTGCAATGATCCCCGAACTCGGGCACAAGCGCGGTCTGCTGGTTATGACCAACTCTCTGGGGGTGGCCAATGCGTTGCGAGAGTTGGAGCACGAGCCCACGCTGTTGATGACCGGCGGCACCTGGGACCCCCATTCCGAATCGTTCCAGGGTCAGGTGGCGGAGCAGGTGCTGCGCTCCTACGATTTCGATCAGCTGTTCATTGGTGCCGATGGCATCGACCTGCAGCGGGGCACCACTACCTTCAATGAATTGCTCGGCCTGTCGCGGGTCATGGCCGAAGTGGCCCGTGAAGTCATCGTGCTCGCCGAGTCCGACAAGATCGGTAGACGCATACCCAACCTGGAACTGCCCTGGGGCGATATCCATACCCTCATAACGGACGAACGCCTCACCGCCGAGGCGCGTTCAAGCATTCAGGCCCGCGGCGTCAAGCTGATCTGCGCGGCCGTCGAAACCCATCTGGAGAACTGAACATGTGTGGCATCGTTGGCGCTGTCGCTGAACGCAATATCACCGCAATTCTGCTCGAAGGCCTCAAGCGGCTCGAATACCGGGGCTATGACAGCGCCGGTGTCGCTGTGTTGGATAACAGCGGTGAGCTGCACCGCTTGCGCCGTTCCGGCAAGGTTGCCGAACTGGAGCAGGCGCAACAGCAGGAGCAGCTTACCGGTCGCCTAGGCATTGCTCACACTCGCTGGGCCACCCATGGCGCACCCTGCGAGCGCAACGCTCATCCGCATTTTTCCGGTGATGATCTGGCGGTGGTGCATAACGGCATCATCGAAAACCACGAAGCGCTGCGTAAGGAACTGAAGGCGCTGGGCTACGTTTTCGTCTCCGATACCGACACCGAGGTCATCGTCCACCTGCTGCGCCACAAGCTCGATGAATTCGGCGATCTGACCGTCGCGCTCAAGGCGGCGGCCAAAGAACTGCATGGTGCCTATGGTCTGGCGGTGGTCAGCGCCAAGCAGCCGGATCGCTTACTGGCAGCTCGCAGTGGCAGTCCGCTGGTAATCGGCCTGGGCATGGGGGAAAACTTCCTCGCTTCCGATCAGCTGGCCTTGCGCCAGGTGACCGACCGTTTCATGTACCTGGAAGAAGGTGACATCGCCGAGATCCGCCGCGATAGCGTACAGATCTGGGATGTGAATGGTCAGCCGGTGGAGCGCGAAAGCGTGCAGTACCACGAGGGCGCCGAAGCCGCTGACAAGGGCGAGTATCGCCACTTCATGCTCAAGGAGATCCACGAGCAGCCCAAGGTCGTGCAACGCACCCTGGAAGGGCGGCTCGGTGATCATCAGGTGCTGGTGCAGGCCTTCGGTCCGCAGGCCGCCGAGCTGTTTGCCAAGGTACGCAACGTGCAGATCGTCGCCTGTGGCACTAGCTACCACGCCGGCATGGTCGCCCGTTACTGGCTGGAAGAGCTGGCTGGCATCCCTTGCCAGGTCGAGGTCGCCAGTGAGTTCCGCTACCGCAAGGTGGTGGTGCAACCCGATACCTTGTTCGTCACCATTTCCCAGTCGGGGGAGACCGCCGATTCGCTCGCGGCGCTGCGCAACGCCAAGGCGCGCACCGACAAGGAGGGGCGCTATCTCGCCAGCCTGGCTATCTGCAACGTTGGCATCAGCTCGCTGGTGCGCGAATCCGATCTCACCCTGCTGACCCAGGCCGGACCCGAGATTGGCGTGGCCTCGACCAAGGCTTTCACCACCCAGCTGGTCGGCCTGTTGCTGCTGACTCTGGCGCTGGGACAGGTGCGCGGCACGCTGGCCCCGGCGCTGGAAGCGGAGCTGATCGACGAGCTGCGCCGCCTGCCGACGCGTCTGGGCGAGGCTCTGGCGATGGATACTACGGTGGAGAAGATCTCAGAGCACTTCGCCGAAAAGCACCACACGCTGTTTCTCGGACGTGGTGCACAGTACCCGGTGGCAATGGAAGGCGCGCTCAAGCTCAAGGAAATTTCCTATATCCATGCCGAGGCGTATCCGGCGGGCGAACTCAAGCATGGCCCGTTGGCGCTGGTGGATGCCGACATGCCAGTGGTGACCGTGGCGCCGAACAACGAGCTGCTTGAAAAACTCAAATCCAATCTCCAGGAAGTGCGCGCCCGTGGTGGCGAACTGATCGTCTTCGCCGATCGGGAAGCTGGCATCGAGAACGGTGAGGGCACGTTCATCGTGAGCATGCCGCATATCCACGATGTGCTGGCGCCGATCCTCTATACCCTGCCGTTGCAGTTGCTCTCCTACTACGTCGCGGTGCTGCGTGGCACGGACGTCGATCAGCCGCGTAACCTGGCCAAGAGCGTGACGGTGGAATAAGCGCCGGAGTGTGTTGCACCGGGTGTTTACAAACAAAAAAGGCTGCCACAAAACAATAAAGGCTGTCACACGTTAATAAAGGTTGTCACAGGCTTGTGTCCTGACCGTACATCGGGGCACAAGCAGGTCTCGAGATTTAGGACCACAATCCTTCCTGCAATGCTGTGACTGGCGTCCTGGCTGAGCCCGCTCCTGACATCCTCCACGTCACGTTCATTCTGTGCCGTTCCGATCGAGTGGGTCGCCCCATGATGAGCGACTCGTAAAATGACATTCGTTCCCGCTGCATCGGCTAAGCCTGCTCTCTCCACACTGATGACTCAGCAAAAAATTGATAAAAGAATCAAATCGGGCCGTGGAACAGGTGTGAGAGAGTCCTATCAACCTTGGATCAAAGTTTGGGATATTAAGTCCAAGGGAGTGTCCCACCTCGTGCCGGGAGTGAAATACCAACGCACCCATCATCTTCTGTCCAACGCTGAACGCGACTATCACACGATCTTGGAACAGGATTCCTCGATTATTGATATTCGTGAACAGTTTCCGCTGTTTACGCAGGCGGAGAGCCAGGCAATCGCTTCCAGTCTGAACTTTCCCCATCCCATGTATCCAGGTACTCGAGTTCCTGTAGTCATGACGACAGACTTCTTAATTACTTTCGTTGATCCAGCAGGCGAAGTAAGGCTGGCTGCGCGTTCTGTTAAATATCGAAAGGAACTTGAAGAAGCTGACCTCGGTGTGCAAAACCGAATTGCCGAAAAGCTCGCTATTGAGGAAAGGTATTGGGCAATAAGGAAAGTAGAGTGGAAA
>NZ_QORI02000048.1 GCF_003325755.1 Pseudomonas sp. SST3
TCAACAGGATGTCGTTGCCGCGCTCGCGCAGCGGCGGCACCTGCAGGTTGAGCACGTTGAGGCGATAGAACAGGTCCTCGCGAAAATGGCCTTCGCTAACCATTTTTTCCAAGTTGCGGTGTGTCGCACTGAGGATCCTTACGTTGACCTTGACCTCTCGATCCCCGCCAACCCGACGGAAACACCCATCGCTCAGAAAACGCAGCAGCTTAGCTTGCAGATACGGCGACATTTCCCCGATTTCGTCGAGGAATACCGTACCTTGATCGGCCAGTTCCAGCAGGCCAAGCTTCCCGCCCCGTTGCGCGCCAGTGAAGGCGCCCGCGGCGTAGCCGAACAGCTCACTCTCGGCGAGGTTCTCTGGCAATGCCGCGCAGTTCAAAGCGAGGAACGGCGCGTCACACCGACTGCTGATCGCATGACAGGCGCGGGCCACCAACTCTTTACCAGTGCCAGTTTCGCCTTGAATCAGCAGCGGTGCATCGAGCACTCCCACGCGATGGGCGCGAGCCTTGAGTAGATGAATGGGAGGGGAATCACCGAGCAGCGCATCAAACCCATCGGCATGGTCATGGCGCAGCGCCGACAGACGCTCGACGATTCGGCTCGGCTGGTAGAGCGTTATTAAAGCGCCGGCCTCAGTGATCGGCATGGCGTCGAGCAACAAGGTCTGCCCACCGAGGCTAACCTCTCGCATCGGCAAGCGAAAAGCGTGTTCGATCAGCGAAGTCAACAAATCAGAATCATTGAACAGCTTGGCCAGTGACTCACCCGCAGGCTCGCACCCGGACAAAGTAATCAGCGCAGGGTTGGCCAGCAGCACATGGCCGCATTCATCTACCGCCAGCACCGGGTCGGAACTGGCGGCAAGCAACGCATCGAGCTGCAAGTGTCGACGCTGTCCAGGAAGGATGTCGACCACTTTCACCGCCTGCACGCCCTGCACTCCGAGAAGGGCCTCTCGCAACTCTTCCAACACCTCGACACCAAGCGTCGGAGCATCAATGTAAACGTTTCGGCGGGACCATCTCCACAGCATCCAAATTGAAACTTCGCCCGCAAAGCAGGGCTAGTACTTCCTGGGTGATACCAACTCGATCGATGAAAGTGACATGGATGCGCATAGGTGACCTAACGAGGGTGCGTTTGACTTGGCGAAAAGCTGTTATCGATATTCCGGTGTAGTAGCCCGGCCTCAGTGATCTGAGAGGCMAAAGCCTCATGCCGAAATTTCTGGTGCGCCATGGCTGCCGAGCCAAAATTTATTGACAGATAAGACGATAGCCTATAATTGTACTGGTACATAACTCACGTTGTACCACAAACCTTGATGATGTCGGAGCAAGCATGACCATTCCACTAGAAACCCATCTGACTATCGGCGGCCTGATTTTTCCGAACATGGATCAGTGCGACTTCACCGGCCCGTTCGAAGCGTTGGCGCGTGTGCCAAATTCGACCTTTTTGACTATTTGGAAGGACAAGGAGCCGGTTCGTGATCTTTTCGGAATGCTGTTGCTGGCTGACACGACGTTTGGATGAGGCTCCACAACTCGACGTGCTGCTTGTTCCAGGCGGATATGGCCAGGAAGACTTAATGCACGATGAGGTCGTGCTGTCTTTTCTCCGAAAGCAAGCCGCAAACGCAAAGTACGTTTTCTCAGTTTGTACCGGCGCATTGTTGTGCGGCGGGGCTGGACTGCTTGAGGGAAAGCGCGCGACAACCCATTGGACTGCCATGGAAACACTCCCGTATTTTGGAGCCATCCCAAGTGATGAGCGCGTTGTCATTGACGGGAAATTTGTCAGCGCTGGCGGAGTGACTTCCGGGATAGATGGTTCGCTGGTACTGGCTTCGTTGTTGCGAGGAGACACGGTAGCCCAGGAGCTACAACTCTATATGGCTTACGATCCGGAACCGCCATTTCAGGCGGGCTCACCAAAAAGCGCCCCCTCAAATGTCTTGCGCGCGGTCACAGAGCGGGCAGGGCCAATTACGGCCAAGCGTCTCGGAACTGCTCGCGCTTTATCAAGCCGCTCGAGCCAATAAAGCATTGGCCGAAGCGTAGGTTCACGGCGGGGGGTTAGCTTTCTACACGGAGAGCGAGGCGATCAATGCCAACCGAAGTACTTGGTGGCATTGACCGTTTTTTTGCTTCTAGCTCAAGCGGAGAGTGTCGTTGCACTGCGTGGCGCGCAGCGAGAAGTGCGTCAACAAACACAATGCTCTGTTGCGGAGTCATTTTTGAGGAAGTGATCCTAATGCCTGACTGGGGGGCGACACAGAAATCACGCCCCGTACGCACGAGCCAACCAGCATCAAACAGCCGCTCAGCAACTGCACGCTCATCGGCGATGGGTAACCACAGATTAAGCCCTGCACCCCCATGCACGCGAAAACCCTTTTTCCTCAGCAAAGTAAGCAGCGCTGTATGGCGCTCGATATAAGCTGCGCCACCTGTGCTGAATTTTCTGCGCATCGCTGGACTAGTGAGAAGCTGCAGAGCCAAACGTTGCAAGAACGTACTGACCCAGCCCATTCCAACAGCCTGTCTGTTTTTCGAGGCTCTCTATTGTCTGAACGTCCCCAGTTGAAACTGCGAGTCGATAGTCAGGCCCCAAAAATTTGGATAACGACCTGACAACGAGCCAGGGTCCATCATCCCGAACATGCCAAGAGTTGTAAGGGGCAAGCTGTAGAAGGCTGGAATGATCGTCATCTATGAACAGAACATCATCGGCATTGGCAGCGATCTCTTTCAGTGCCAATGCGCGCTCTTTCGAGGTCGAGATGCCGGTTGGATTCTGTGCACGGCTACTAAACAAAACGGCCTTTACGCCCCCATCAAGCGCTGACTGCAAGCTTTCTGGCAGGATTCCGTGCTGATCGAGCGCAAGCGGTACCAGTTCAAATCCCATCAAGCGCGTCAAGGCTAGCAAACTCATATAGCCGGGATCCTCTACACCAACCTTGTCGCCCGGAACGAGCCCGGCCGCGTCGAGGGCGCGCTCGATCAAATCGAGAGCGCCGGCGGAAACAAAAATGCCCTTATCCACGGGTACACCGTCCGCCGAGAAGCATTCCACTGCCCACTTCACGAAGCCTGGGTTATTCCGTTGCTCACCATAAAGGTGATTCTCCAGATTCATACGAGAGAACGCGTCGCGAATATCGTTTTCGTCGGGAAGRAAAGGCTATATCAGGGTTGCCGTCACGCACCGACATCATCTGAGGGAGGCCGGATTCGGACGATGGGCCGGGCGAAGACTGGTTCGCGACGATCGAACCGCGTCTCCCATCAGACACCACCAAGCCTGTCATCTGTAATTGACGATAAGCAACAACCACAGTGTTTTTGTTGACGCCTAGGTCAGCAGCAAGGCTGCGCACTGTGGGAAGGCTTTCCCCAGGCTTAAGACGATCATCCAGGATGGCCTGCTCAATCGCACGCCGAATCGACTCTGCCTTGCCTTCAGCAATTTCATGGGGTTGCAGCTTGAACATACAAATCCTCGACTAACTCTTTGCGATCGCTTAACCCACTCGGGGGATTTTGTTTAGCGAACGACTGACTCCTAGGCACGTAGACATACTCTAACTCGAACTGGGACAAACCTACACACAAAGACGCACCGTTCAGATGCATGAAGCCAAAATGCTAGGACAAAAAAGGTGCACGACTCATGCCTAAGACATACGGTCGTATTTGATGATGACCATTTGTACCTTTTCTGTTGACCTGAATGGCATGCCGCTATAAATTCTGCTGGTACAAAAAATATAACGTACCAGTACATGGCTATTCCTGCCGTCATGTCTAGGTTCGGCTTTCTTGTTTTCCTAACATAGGAATCCCATCGTGCCCCTAAGTCTGCGTGACCCCATAGAACTGACGCGACACCTGGTTTGCACCAACACGATCAATCCCCCCGGCAATGAAGGCGAGCTCGTCAATGCTTTGGAGCTGGCTCTAAACTCATTGGGACTTGCAACGCTGGTCAATCGATTGGAAAGGGACGGTCTAATCTTCTCGCATGGAACGCCACGGCGTCCGGATCGAGATTGTGTTTCACAGGCCATCTCGACACAGTCCCATTGGGGGCTGCCCCATGGACCCAAAAGCCATTAGGTGGCGAGGTGATAGGCGATCGTCTTTACGGTCGCGGCTCTTCAGATATGAAAAGCGGTATTGCAGCGTTCCTTAGCGCGCTGGAAAGATTCAAGACTACGAATGGTTTTATGCCACCAGTCTTGGTCGTACTGACCGCTGGTGAGGAGACTGGCTGCGAAGGGGCCAAGCGCTTATGTGAGCTTGACCTGCCCGGCATGGACGTTGGTGCACTGCTCATCGGTGAGCCCACCTCGAACCGATGTGTTGTTGGCCACAAAGGCGCACTCTGGCTAACAGGCAAAGCAAACGGGAAAACTGCGCACGGTGCCATGCCTGAACTTGGTGATAACGCTATCTACCACACTGTAGATGCGATCCAAAAATTGCGGCAATTCGACTTTGACACTCCGGTCGATCCATTGCTCGGCAATCCTACCTTGAATGTTGGCACGATCACAGGAGGGATGAATGTCAACTCAGTTCCCGACATCTCCGCCTTCACCATCGATATTCGCACCGTATGCGGGATCTCGCATCACGACTTATGCGGCAAGGTTGGAGCCCATATCGGCGATAAAGTGCAGCTCTCAGCGGATGTCGACGTTCCGGCACTTTCGAACGATCTTTTCCAACCTATGGATTCGCCAGGTAACAGAAACTGTCGAGTCAGTTACTGGTGAGAAATCACAGGCACGAACCGTTGCCTTCTTTACCGACGGCCCTGTACTCAGAGAGGTATTTGGCGACGTACCAGCAATTGTACTAGGCCCCGGAGAACCCTCTTGTGCGCATCAAACAGATGAATGGTGCAGCGTGGAGCGCATTCATGAGTGCGTAAATATTTATTCCAGAATTCTGGAGGACTGGCAATCGTGAACACCATTCATCAAGTATTCCAAGCGGATTTACGGATGGGCGAAAAATCGTCAGCAGTCGATTCATTCGAAAAGTGCATGGCTGAGAAAAATAGAATGTTGATAACGCTCAGCGCGGTCTTCTTCACTTACTATTTTGCTTTCATCATCGGTGCAGGCTGGTTTCGAGATATCTATGTATTACCGCTGATTGGAGGGCTTAATATAGGAACTGCCTTTGCATTGTCGCAATATTTCTTTGTTGGAGGTCTCGCGTTGATTTATGCATATCGCATGAAGCGCATTGATGCTCAGATAAAGTTGTTTGCCAGCACCTGGAGAGCAGACCATGAACATAATTAAACACTGTACTGCCGGATGTGGCGTTATGCTAATAACAGCCCATGCAAATGCAGCAGATTTGGTACCAGAAGAATACAAGCCTCATGCGTTTTCTGCGTTTTTGACGGTCATTTTACTGACGCTAATCATCACATGGCTGGCTTCAAAGCAAGGAAAAAGCACCCGTGATTTCTACACCGCTGGCGGAGGAATCTCTGGGGTTCAGAATGGTTTGGCGATTGCTGGCGACTATCTATCTGCTGCGGCGTTTCTTGGGGTGTCAGGTCTAATCGCACTCTATGGGTTTGACGGCATCATTTACCTTGTAGGTTTCTTTGTAGCATTAATGCCTGTTCTTTTATTTGTTGCTGAGCCATGTCGAAATCTTGGTCGCTATACATTTGGCGATGTACTTGCGTATCGTTATGACTTTCGCACGTCTAAGATCCTGGCCGCTACGTCAAGCGTGGTAATTGTAATTGCTTACATGATCCCCCAAATTGTTGGTGGCGCGGTCTTGCTCTATGCCTTGCTAGGCGTGAAGTATGAGGTTTCCGTCGTCGTCGTTGGGGTACTGATGCTCGCATACGTTACACTTGGCGGGATGACGGCAACAACTTGGGTACAAATTATCAAGGCTGGCCTGCTGCTTACCGCTTGTGCAGGGCTAACAATTCTGGCGCTTTTACCGTTCCATCTCAATATCGCAGCCTTTTTCGAGTCGCTGATAAATCAAACTACGCTATTCGATTATCTTGCCGCATGGTCGCGCACTTGTTACGGGTGAGGATGCAAAGCTCGTCACGAAAACATTCTTCGAGCCGGGCTTGTACCTGAAAAACCCAATGGAGCAAAGTTTCGTTAGGTTTGGCGCTTACGCTCGGTACCGCCGCATTGCCTCATATTCTCATGCGTTTTTTCACTGTTCGTGACGCACAAACCGCACGTAAGTCTGTGCTGTGGGCCATGCTTGCGATTGGGGCATGTCATTTACTCATAATTTTCCTGGGCTTCGCCGCGGCTTATTATGTGGGAAGCTCGAACATCATCGCTGGTGAGAAAGGCGGCAACCTGGCAGCTCCGTTACTGGCGCAGTTCCTCGGAGGCGGATCACTTACGGCATCAGGCAACATACTGCTTGGCCTAGTAGCTGCAGTTGCGTTCGCTACAATTGTTGCGGTCGTTGCAGGATTAACCCTCGCAGCTGCATCGTCGCTGGCGCACGACATCTACGTAGGAGCAATCAAGAAGGGCGAAGCTACAGACCGGCAGCAGATGATTGCAGGGAAACTTGCAGCGATTATTGTAGGTGCAGTTGCTATTTTCGCGAGTCTGTTAGCCAAAGGGCAAAATGTGGCACAGTTGGTCGCACTTGCTTATGCCGTTGCAGCATCTGCCAACCTTCCCGCTTTGATAGGTACGCTTTACTGGAAACACTGCAACATATTTGGTGTTATCTGTGGAGTACTTGGTGGAACGTTAACTGCAATAGCTCTTGTACTCGTTTCGCCTAACATGCAATACCCATCGGCCATTCGAGCAGATACTACGTTAGCTATGAATAACCTAACTGAGGAAATTCGGACGCTAAAACTGCATCTTGATGAGCCAAACCTCAACCAGAACGAAATCGATGCTCTTACTTCAAAAATTTCCAAGGCACGCGTAAATCTACAGGCGAACAAGGATAAATTTGACGCTACTGGCACACAAACAACAAGTTTGGTTGGTTTGGAAAAGCCGCTGATCAGTTTGAGAAACCCAGGAATAATTTCTGTTCCACTCGGCGCACTCTTTCTAGTGTTGGGATCTTTGCTCTACCGGCGGCGGATAGATGCTGATGAAAAATGGCGGGCTTTAGTGTTTCGACGTGACAGTGGTATAGGAGTGGAAGAGGCTGTTAATCATTAACATGATCTAATATGTTTCATTATTGTACTCTTAGCGACAAAAATTACATGGAAGTTGTTGTAGTGTGCGGTAGCTGAAGGGCCGCATCCCCAAAGCGCACCACAACCGCACGCTTGTATTACCACTTGGCATCAATGCTGGCTCCCGAATCCTTTAAGGAGCCAGCACCTTTTCGCGCGTCTCGACACACAAATCAAAACTTGTCTAAGCAATTATTTCGGATTCATCACACCCTAAAGGCAAGTGGCAGCTGATTTGACTAATGCTATAGGTTTATAAGTAAAAACTAGAGGCTTATAACTCACGCAATAGAGCCAATCACTGAACCGGTGGAAATGAATCTGGGCCAAGAACACAACTATAAAAACGAGAGGAGCTTCAAAATGAGCAAGTTCACCTTGACCCTAGCCGTGGCTGCGGGGGTTTTGACGCAGCAGGCAGTCGCTGCAGGCTTCATCGAAGACAGCAAGGTATCCGTCAGTTCGCGAACCATTTATTACAACGCCGATGCTCGCGAAGGTCCGAGTACTCCTGCTAACAATCAGCGAGAAACCGCTGAGGGACTCAAGTTCGATTTTCCAGTCAGGCTTCACCCAAGGTGTCGTCGGTTTTCGGTTTTGACGCCCAGGCGCTGGTCGGTATCCATCTGGACGGTGGCAAGGGCCATCACCCGGACAATAACTCTTTCTCTCCTAGCGATTCTGATGGCTCGGCAGTGGATGAATGGAGTCGCCTTGCGGGCAACGTCAAAGCTCGCTTCTCCAAGACAGAGGCCCATTACGGTAGTGGTCTGCAGCCAAACATGCCGATCCTAATTGCGAACGACACTCGCGTGCTGCCACAAACTTTCGAGGGTGGCACCGTCACCTCGAAGGAAATCGACAACGTGACCTTCAACGTGGGTCAGTTGGAGCACGCGACAGGTCGCGCCTCGAGCAACAGCACCGGCCTGGCGGTGAATGGTGGTACCCAGGAAAGTAACCAGTTCCGTTATGCCGGTGCTGACTGGAAGGTCACCAAGGACCTGACGCTGCAGTACTACTATGCGAAACCTAGAAGACTACTATAAGCAGAACTTCCTTGGCTTGGTGCACGTTTACCCGATCAGCACAAACCAGTCGTTCAAGACCGACATTCGCTATTTCGATAGCAGTTCCGATGGCAAGAACGGCGATCCGGGTTACACATTCAATAACAACGGTGGGTTCGCCAAGAACCCAGGCGAGGTCGATAACAAGACCTGGAGCGCCATGTTCACTTACACCCTAGGTGGCAACGCCTTCCTGGTCGGTCATCAGCGCGTCAACGATGACGGCGGCTTCGTCTATTTGAATCAGGGAAGCCTGCTCAATAACAGCGGCCACAATTACGGTGCCGGTGGTGCAAGTTTCTACCTGTTCACCGACGCCATGATCAACAGCTTCGTCCGTGCCGGTGAAAACACCACTTTCGGTCAGTACACCTACGACTTCGCCTCGCTGGGCATTCCAGGCCTGAAGGCTTCGGCCGCCTATCTGCGCGGTGAAAACATCAAAGCTACCAATGGAATAGGTAACGACCAATCCGAATGGGAGCGCGACCTGCGCGTTGATTACGTGATTCAAACAGGAGCGTTGAAAGGGTTTGGTACGACATGCGTCACGGCACGTATCGTGGCGATACCAATATCAGTGCCCAGGACCAGTACCCGTCTGATCTTCAATTACACCTACAVTTAYACCTACAGCTTTATGTAATCGGCGTCTCTGCGGGAAAAAGCCTTGCCTTTTGGTGAGGCTTTTTTTTCGCGCAATTTTTTTGTTCCAAAAAGCTTCGGCCTGTTTCAGGACCTTTGTGCTTTGTCCTACTCAATCTGTAACCGAGGGTACTCTGTGTCTCTAGACCATCTTAACTGGAACGATCTGAGGATCTTTCTGGCCGTTGCGCGAACTGGCAACTTGCTGAAGGCAGCACGCAAGCTGAGCATCGACCAATCCACGGTCAGTCGGCGCGTTGCTCAGCTTGAATACGTTCTTGGCGGCAGCTTGTTCGAGCGAAATCACATGGGGTTTGCTCTAAATGGATTTGGCGGAGAATTGCTTGAGTCGGTGCAAGAAATGGACAACGGCTTTGTGGCGCTGACCGCAACGCTTGAACGGAGATCAAATGCTCTGCATGGTCCAGTGCGCATTGGCACCATGGAGGGCATTGCATCGCTATACCTCAGCAGCAGATTGGTGGACCTCAATCGTGAATTTCCAGCCATAACTGTCGAACTTGTCACCTCTGCGCAGCAGCTGTATGTCTCTCGTCGAGAAGCTGATGTATTTCTGGGCTTTTTCAAGCCTCATGGAAAAGGCCTCGACACTGAGCATATGGGGCGGTTTTTCACTCCATCTGTATGCTGCCCCTAGCTATATCGAGCAGTACGGCGCCCCTGAGAACGCCGGGGAATTATCTCAGCACAAATTTGTGGGCTATATCGGTGATCTGATTCATATCAATGCTGTTCGTTGGCTTGAAGAGGTAGTGGATAAACCGACTTATGCTTTCCAATCCTCCAGCATGCTCGCGCAAATGTTTGCTGCCGCGGCGGGCGTCGGAATA
>NZ_QORI02000049.1 GCF_003325755.1 Pseudomonas sp. SST3
GGGCCCCTTTTTGGGGTTTTTAAACCCCAAATTTTCCCCCGGGAAATTTCCCGGGAAATGTTGGCTCGCAAACGGAGAGCGCCCCGACCAGCGCAGCGAA
Organism: Pseudomonas sp. SST3; assembly: GCF_003325755.1. Next base: position 101 of record NZ_QORI02000049.1, read on the forward strand.
AGTATCCCGGTGCAGGTGGGCCTGGTCGGCGAGAACGGCTATCCACACGCCGGAAACGTGGACTTCGTGGACAACCGTGTCGATGCGGCCACCGGCACCATCCGCGCACGCGCCACCCTGGTCAATCCCGACGGCCTGCTTTACGCCGGGCCTCTATGCCCGAGTGCGCCTGCCGGGTAGCGGCAGTTTCGAGGCCATGCTGATCGACGACAAGGCCATCCTGACCGACCAGAGCCGCAAGTACGTGTATGTGATCGATGAGAACAACACCGCCCAGCGCCGCGACATCACGCTGGGACGCAAGGCCGAAGGCCTGCGCATCGTCGAGGAAGGTCTAAATCCCGGCGACCGCGTGATCGTCAACGGCATCCAGAAGGTTTCTGTCGGCATGCCAGTGACGGCCCAGGACATTGAAATGGCGCCTGCAGGCCGACAAAACGCCCAGGCGAGCGAATGAGCGCGGAGAGCCAGCCATCATGAACTTTGCCCGCTTTTTCGTGGACAGGCCGATTTTTGCGGCCGTGCTGTCCATCATCATTTTCGTGGTTGGGTTGATCGCGATCCCGCTCTTGCCCGTCAGCGAGTACCCGGAAGTCGTGCCACCCAGCGTACAGGTTCGCGCCACGTATCCTGGCGCAAATCCGCGCGAAATCGCCGACACGGTAGCCGCACCACTGGAGGCATCCATCACCGGCGTGGAAAACATGCTCTACATGAAGTCCGTGGCCGGTAGTGATGGCGTGTTGGTGCTGACCGTCACCTTCCGTCCTGGCACCGATCCCGACGACGCCCAGGTCAAGGTACAGAACCGTGTCGCCCAGGCAGAGCCGCGTCTTCCCGAAGCGGTGCGCCAGCAAGGTGTGGTGACCGTCAAACAGTTCCCCAACGAAACGCTGGTCGTGCAGTTGCGCTCGCCGGGCGATCGCTATGACGCGCTGTACCTGCGCAACTATGCCGTGCTCCATGTACGCGACGAGTTGGCACGCATCCAGGGGGTGGGCGATGCCACGATCATCGGCTCTGGCGACTACGCCATGCGCTTATGGCTGGACCCCGACAAAATTGCGGCGCTGGGTATGACCGCCGGCGATGTGGTCGAAGCCGTGCGCGAACAGAACGTCCAGGTCTCGGCCGGTCAACTAGGTGCGCCGCCCAACCCCTCGGGAAGCGACTTCCTCCTGTCCATCAATGCGCAGGGCCGGCTGGTGACGGAAGAAGAGTTCGGCGACGTCATCGTCAAGACCGGATCGCAGGGTCAGGTCACCCGGCTGCGAGATGTGGCGCGCGTGGAAATGGACGCATCCAGCTACTCGCTGATGTCGTTGCTCAACAACAAGCCTGCTGTCGCGATCTCTGTCTTTGAAGCCCCGGGCGCCAATGCCATCGAAATCTCGGATCAAGTCCGCGCGAAGATGGACGAGTTGGCCAAGCGCTTTCCCGAGGGAGTGGAATGGTCGTTGGAGTATGACTCAACTGTCTTCGTGCGTCAGTCGATCAAGGCGGTCGTCAACACTCTGCTGGAAGCCATCGGACTGGTGGTGCTGGTGGTGATCTTGTTCCTTCAGACTTGGCGTGCCTCCATCATCCCACTGCTAGCCGTGCCGGTGTCGGTGGTAGGCACCTTCGCCGTGCTGCTGATGCTGGGCTTTTCCATCAATACGCTCACGCTTTTTGGACTCGTGCTTGCCATCGGGATCGTGGTGGACGACGCGATCGTGGTGGTGGAAAACGTCGAGCGCAACATCGCCGAAGGGCTGGCGCCGCTGGCTGCGGCCCATCAGGCCATGCGCGAAGTCAGTGGCCCCATCGTCGCCATCTCGCTGGTGCTGTGCTCGGTATTCGTGCCTATGGCATTCCTGTCCGGCGTGACAGGGCAGTTCTACAAACAGTTCGCCGTCACCATTGCGATCTCCACGGTAATTTCGGCCATCAACTCGCTGACGCTGTCGCCTGCGCTGGCCGCGCGCCTGCTTCGCCCGCATGGTGCCGCGCCAGACCTGCCCACGCGGGTGCTGGATCGCAGTCTGGGCTGGATATTACGGCCGTTCAACCGTTTCTTCCTGCGCAGCGCGGATGGCTATGGAAACAGCGTGTCGCGCATCCTCGGGCGGCGTGGTGCGGTGTTTCTCGTCTACATCGCGCTACTGGTGGCGACGGGAGCTGTGTTCAAGGCCGTCCCTGGCGGATTCATCCCCATGCAGGACAAGCTGTATCTCCTCGGTGTCATCCAGCTACCCGAGGGTGCATCCCTGGAGCGCACGGAAGCGCTGGTCCGCCGTGTGAGCGACATCGCGCTCAAGACCGATGGCGTCTACAACGCCGTGCAGTTCCCGGGCATGAACGGCTTGCAGTTGACCAACACGTCCAATAGCGGCCTAGTGTATTTCGTACTCAAGCCCATCAATGAGCGCAAGCACACTGCAACCGAGATTGCGGAACAGTTGAACGAGCGCTTCGCTCAGGAGCAGGACGGTCTGGCCTTTGCCATCATGCCGCCCCCTGTCATGGGGCTGGGCGCGGGTTCCGGGTTCTCTCTTTACGTGCAGGATCGCAACCGTGAGGGCTATGCCGCATTGCAGACGGCGACCACCGAGCTGGCGACGGCCATCTCGCAAGAACCGGGATTCCAATATCCGATCAGTTCCTATCAGGCCAATGTGCCGCAGCTTGACGCCGTAGTGGACCGCACCAAGGCGAAGGCACAGGGCGTGGCCGTGACCGATCTTTTCGATACGCTGCAAGTGTACCTGGGTTCGGCGTATGTCAACGACTTCACGCGCTTTGGCCGCACCTTCCGGGTGATGGCTCAGGCGGACGCACCGTTCCGCAGTTCTGTCGAGGACGTGGTCAAACTGCGCACCCGCAACGCCAATGGCGACATGGTGCCCATCGGCAGCATGGTGGACGTGCGCAAGACATTCGGCCCCGATCCCGTCATCCGCTTCAACGGCTATCCATCTGCCGACCTGATTGGTGAGTTTGATCCGCGTCTGGTGTCGTCATCGCAGGCATTGCAGCAAGTGCAATCCATTGCAGACAAGGTGCTGCCGCCAGGCATGCAACTGGAGTGGACCGACCTCAGCTACCAGCAGGTCACGCAAAGCAATACCGCGCTGGTGGTGTTCCCGCTGGCGGTACTGTTGGTCTTCCTGGTGCTGGCGGCACTGTACGAAAGCTGGACGTTGCCGCTGGCCGTCATCCTGATCGTGCCCATGAGCCTGTTGTCGGCCATGACGGGCGTGTGGCTCGCGGGTGGTGACAGCAACATTTTCGTGCAGATTGGCTTGATAGTGCTGATTGGTCTGGCCTCCAAGAATGCCATTCTGATCGTGGAGTTCGCCCGTGAACTTGAGCGCAAGGGGCACAGCATCCTCGATGCCGCGCTGGAGGCATCACGCCTTCGTCTGCGCCCGATCATCATGACTTCCATCGCCTTCATCGCTGGCGTGGTGCCGCTGATGGTCGGTTCCGGCGCAGGCGCGGAGATTCGCCAGGTTATGGGAGTGACTGTGTTCGCCGGCATGCTCGGCGTGACCTTGTTCGGTTTATTCCTGACTCCTGTTTTCTACGTCGCGTTACGCAGGCTCGCGACGCGCAAGCCACGTCGCCAGGCAAATGTCGCCATGGAGGCCACCCATGACTGACTCCACAAGGACTGATTCCGTCATGCTTCAAACGCCATCCCGCATCCGACCATGCCTACGTCGGATGCCACATCTGGTACTGCTCCCTTTGGTGGCGTTGACGCTGGCAGCTTGCGCAGTAGGGCCGAATTACAAGGCACCTGCCGCGCCCCAGGCAGTGACGTATGCCCGCCAAGACCCCGTTGCCGTGTCCCAGCTTGTACCGGAGGCCGATGCGCAATTCTGGCGGGAACTGGATGACCCGGTGCTGCACTCTTTGGTGGAGAATGCTCTTCACGCCAATCACGACATCCGCATAGCACTGTCGCGCTACGAGCAAGCCAGCGCACTGTCGCGCGAACGTCGCCAAGACTACTATCCGACGCTGGGCGCGTCCGGTGAAATCAGTACCCAGCGCGCCAGTGCTGCACAAGCACCGGATGCGTCCCGCTCCGACCGGGATAACGATCTGCATTCGGCTGGCCTATCCGTGATCTGGGAATTGGACTTCTTTGGCCGAGTGCGGCGCAGCGTGGAATCGCAGCGCGCCGAGACCGAGGCCAGCGCAGCCGACCTGGCGGGCGTACAAGTGGCTATGGTGGCCGAGTTGACCGACGCCTATTTCCGCTTGCGCGGCTTGCAAGTGCAATTACAGGTCGCGCGGGACAACGAAATCAACCAAGCCGAAACGCTGCGGCTGATCGAGGTCTTGTTCGAGAACGGCCGGGGCACGTCGTTCGATGCCGACCGCGCCCGCACGCAATTGGCGCTGACACGCTCGCGCATTCCGCCGCTTGAAGCTGAGGCTGCTGTGGCCGCCCACCGCATTGCCGTGCTCACTGGCCGCACGCCTGCGGCGATGGCCGAAGTGCTGGATCACCCCGCAGCCTTGCCTGAGCTGCCCGCCCAGATCAACGCCGGTGCACCGGGCGATCTACTGCGTCGCCGTCCCGATGTGGCTGCGGCAGAACGTAGGCTGGCTGCGGCCACTGCGCGTATCGGCGTTAGCCATGGCAGACCTGTTCCCTCGCTTTACGTTGGGAGGGCTGATCGGCACGCAGGCGTTGGGCTTTGGTTCGTTGTTCGAGCGTGATAGTGAAACGCGAATGATCTCGCTCGGTGTGGGTGGTTCCTTCCTAGACGTGGGCCGGGTGCGGTCGCGCATCGCGGCGGCCAATTCAGCCACTGCCGAAAACTTGGCGGTATACGAGCGCACGGTGCTGCGCGCCATGGAAGAAACCGAGAACGCGCTGGTACGCCTATCGCGCGCGCAGACCGAGAACGCCATGCTGGTACAGGCGACCGAGGCCAGCCGCCGGGCAGCCAAGACGGCTCGCCTGCAATTTGAGGGCGGCGCCATCCATGTTTTGGATGTGCTGGAGGCCGAACGTTCACGCTTGGAGTCCGAAGACTTGCTGGCACAAAGCGCCACCCGCAGGGCGACGGCGTTGGTGGCGGTCTACAAGACGCTGGCCGGCTGGTCACACGCCTTGCCCGGACCGCAGGGCGAGGCAGTCGCGCAGCGCCACAAAAGCGGCGACAGGCCTGAACTGGATGAACTCGGTGAGATGAGCGGCTACAACGCTGCGACTCTCAAACGGCCTTTGTACTGACAACAGGAGGCGAAATGGAGATTCGACACTTACGCTGCTTTCTCGCTGTCGCCGAAGAACTACATTTCGCCCGCGCGGCCGAGAGGCTGCACATCGAGCAGTCACCGCTGTCGCGCACTATCAAGGAACTGGAGGAGAGCCTGGGCGAACAGTTGTTCATTCGTACCAGCCGCAGCACGCGGCTGACACGGGCGGGCAAGCTGTTTCTGGAGCATGTGCCGCGCATCTTCACCGCCTTGCAGCAGGCGCGCGATAGCGTGAATGCAGCCACCAACGGCTTCCACGGTCAGTTGCGTATCGCACTGTCCGACGGCATCACGCCCTCGCGCCTGCCGTCCTTGCTGGCGCTGTGTCGGCAGGAAGAACCCGAAGTCGAGATTCGCCTGTTCGAGGTACCCTTGTCGCAGCAGATCAAGGGACTGCATGACGACCTGTACGACGTGGGCTTTGCCCAGTCCGATGAAGTTGGAGAAGGCATCACTGCCGAAGCCGTTTGGAGCGATGCACTGATGGTGGCGGTTCCTGCACGCCATCCGCTTTTGAAGCACAGGCGCATCCCGCTGGAAGAAGTGCTGCGCTATCCGCTGGTGCTGTGCGATCCGCACGTATGCGAAGGCCATGCTCGCCAAGTCGAGCGTGTACTGCGCCGGATAGATATGGAGCCGCTGATTGCCGAACGTGTGGCTTCGTGCGATTTGATGATGGCGTTAGTGTCGGCGGGCTTTGCGCTGGGCCTAGCCGGAGCGCCGCATATCGCAGGCAGCCGTGAGCCTGGGATTGTGGCTCGGCCGCTGGCGGGTCGCTCACCCATGCTGACCACTTATGTGCTGCACCGGGAAGGTGGATCCTCGGACGTGCTGTCACGCTTTATCGAGCGTGTGCAGGCCATCGAATCGCCGGACGGCATCAGAGCCACGCCCCCCCTTGAACCCGATTCCCAAGAGGAAGTCGAGTCATGACCATGAAGCAGATCGCCCCATTCCTGTTGGTCGCCGCGCTGTCCGCTTGCGGCCAGTCCGAAACACCGAAACAGGCAACCAATGTACCGACCGTGGAAGAGCTGGTCGCAGATCCTGCGCGCCTGAGGGAGCTGCGCCGCCAGTGCAAGACCGAACGCCCGACGATGGGAGACGTGCTGTGCAACCGGGTGGCCGAGGCGACGAACAAGCGCTTCTTTGGCTATGGAAACACGCCCTACACGCCGCCGAAGTTCTGATTGTTGGCTTTCTGCCGCGAATCTTGATTTTTCTTTCTCGACACGCCGCCGCGCGCTCACGCCTGCGGCGTTTTTACTGGTTTCGCCTCTGCATGACACCATGCTTTTTGCATCACCTTGCTGCCGATAACGGTCTTTGACCGGCACTGAACCGGCACCGATCCTGACGCCTGCGGCACGCCTTTGTGCCGCGTTTTCCACGGGGAATCAGCGCAGGAGAAATCGGAGGCCAGGGTATGCAAGCTCAGGGCGTGTTGTTCGGGCAGATCGCCGCCGTCTTCGGCATCGTGATCGCCGGTGTGTGGGGTGCCACGCAATGGACCGCCGCCGCCTTGGGCTACCAGCTACGCCTGGGCGCGCCCTGGTTCGACTTCCACGGCACGCCGGTCTATTACCCGTGGAAGCTGTTCGAGTGGTGGTTCTTCTTCGACGCCTACGCGCCGCAGGTGTTCGACACCGGCGGCATGATCGCGGCGAGCAGCGGCCTGCTGGCCGTGGTGGTCGCCATCGCCATGTCGGTGTGGCGCTCGCGCCAGGCGCGCAAAGTGACGACCTATGGCTCGGCCCGCTGGGCCGATGTCGCCGACATTCGCAAGGCCGGGCTGACGCAGCCCGCCGGCGTCTTTCTCGGCCAGCATGACGGCCACTACCTGCGGCACGAAGGGCCGGAACACGTCCTGACCTTTGCGCCCACGCGCTCGGGCAAGGGTGTGGGCCTGGTGGTGCCGACGCTGCTGTCCTGGCCGGCATCCGCCGTCATCCACGACATCAAGGGCGAGAACTGGCAGATCACCGCTGGCTGGCGTTCGCGCTTCTCGCATTGCCTGCTGTTCAACCCGACCGATGCCAGTTCGGCGGCCTACAACCCGCTGCTGGAAGTGCGGCGCGGCGCGCATGAGGTGCGCGACGTGCAGAACATCGCCGACATCCTGGTCGATCCCGAAGGTGCGCTGGAGAAGCGCAACCACTGGGAGAAGACCAGTCACGCGCTGCTGGTCGGTGCCATCCTGCATGTGTTGTACGCGGGCGAAGACAAGACGCTGCGTGGCGTCGCCAACTTTCTCAGCGATCCAGCCAGCCCGTTCGAGCTGACATTGCACCGGATGATGACGACCAAGCACTTGGGTGATGTGCAGCATCCGGTTGTCGCCTCCGCCGCCCGCGAAGTGCTCAACAAGAGCGACAACGAGCGCTCGGGCGTGCTCTCCACTGCCATGTCGTTCCTCGGCCTGTACCGCGATCCGACCGTGGCCGAAGTCACCTCGCGTTGCGACTGGCGCATTGCCGACCTGATCGCTTCAGAGCATCCCGTCTCGCTGTATCTGGTAGTGCCGCCTTCTGACATTTCGCGCACCAAACCGCTGATCCGGCTGATCCTCAACCAAATCGGACGACGGCTCACCGAATCGCTGGATGGCAGTGATGGCATCCAACGCCGCCACAAGCTGCTGTTGATGCTCGATGAGTTCCCGGCGCTGGGCCGTCTGGACTTCTTCGAGACCGCGCTGGCCTTCATGGCGGGCTATGGCATCCGCAGCTTCCTCATCGCGCAGTCGCTCAACCAGATCGACAAGGCATATGGGCAGAACCATTCGATCCTGGACAACTGCCATGTGCGCGTGACCTTCGCTACCAACGACGAACGAACGGCCAAACGCATTTCTGAAACCCTCGGCACCGCCACTGAACTGCGCGCCCAGCGCAACTATGCCGGACACAGATTGGCCCCATGGCTCGGCCACCTGATGGTGTCGCGGCAGGAAACCGCACGGCCACTGCTTACGCCGGGCGAAGTGATGCAACTGCCGACCGATGAAGCGGTGGTGATGGTGTCCAGTGTCGCGCCGATCAAGGCGAAGAAGCTGCGCTATTTCGCCGATGCCAATTTCAAGCAGCGGGTATTACCGCCGCCTTCGGTGA
>NZ_QORI02000050.1 GCF_003325755.1 Pseudomonas sp. SST3
GTTGCTGAACGCCGTCATCGAGTCGATGAAGCATTACGTTGAGGCTTGTGGTGCGCCAATGCCTGGAGCTCTTGCGGAAGCCGATCGGTGCGGATTCGAGGTGATAGATCCTGTGTAGATACCTTAGTCGCCAAGGCCCGGAACTTGCGAAGCGGCCGCAAGCCATTTTGGGCGATTAGCCATCCAGCCAATCCGATCAATATCAGTAGCATCGGCACGGTCACTAAGGCCGAGCGCAGGAATGCAGCCACCAGCCGTTGATCGGCACTGCGATCTTGCGAAAGTAAAAGCGTCATTGGAGCCAGTCCCGGGACTTGGATTTGCTTGCGCCCGGTTAGCATCTGCACGCCATCTTTCGTTGTCCAGCCAAGATAGTCGCCGTCCCTGCTCACGAGATCCAGCTGCTGCGGCGCATTGGCGAATCGGCCGATACTGAAAATGGGTGATTTCGCTGTATCGCCGATGACCGTAATCGAAAGGTTGTCATGGCCGAGTACGGTATCGCTCAATGCGTGTTGCCAGGAGCGGCCCATACGGGCTTTGGTGTCTTCGAGGAGTCCATGATCGATCTGAGAGAGCTTGGCCGTCACTTCCTCCTGGGCGCGCAGTTCCAGTTGGCGCACCAGTACCCAGTAGCTCAGTGCAATCAGCAGCGCGACCAAAGCGGCGCCGGTCAGTGTGATTTGAAGCGCGAGACGCGATGCGAGGCTGAGTGGCTTCAAGGCCGCGCCTCCAGCACGTAGCCCACACCCCGGATGGTGTGTATCAGGCGATCGCCGAAGGGTTCGTCCACTTTCATCCGCAGGCGACGAATCGCAACATCCACCACATTGGTATCGCAGTCGAAATTGATGTCCCACACCATGGCAGTTATTTCCGTACGCGTGAGGACTTCGCCAGTCCGGCGCATGAGCAGATGCAATAACGCAAATTCTTTGCTGGTGAGGTCGATACGCTGACCGCTCCGGTAAGCCCTATGCCGGGCCGGGTCCAGTTCGAGGTCGGCTACACGCAGGTTGCTCGGAAGTGTGACTGCCTCGCCTCGCCGCAACAGTGTCCGGATACGGGCAAGCAGCTCGGGGAACTGGAACGGCTTGACCAGATAGTCGTCGGCGCCCGATTCCAAGCCGCGGACTTTTTGCTCTAAGCGGCCATTGGCAGTCAGCATGATGACGCGTGTCTGCTTACGCCGCCTGATGAGTTCGAGAACCTCCCACCCATCCATGGTTGGCAGATTCACATCTAGCAGCACGATGTCATAGTCGTTCTGCAGTGCCAGGTGAAACCCATCGAGGCCATCACTTACGCAATCGACCAAGTAACCACATTCGATAAGACCCTGCTGCAAGTATTCCGCAGCTTTGATCTCGTCTTCGACAACCAGGATGCGCATGTTTTGAGGTAACTCGGCAAGGAGGTGCGCGGTAAGCGGAACCAAAAAAATCCATGTAGTAACTAGGTCAAGACGAAAGCGGCTTGGCTCTAGCGTGAAAGGCAGAGGCGAAAAGATCTGCCCAGGGAAGCGGGAAGCACTTTAACGCGGTAAAAGCCCTGTGAGGGCTATCTTGCGAATTTGTAATCTACCGGTCATTTGGTTGACCCGCAGCGCGAGCGGGTGCACCAAACGAAAAAAGGCGCCCTGATGGGCGCCTGAAACACATCTTCAAACCAAGGGAGCAAAACTAAAGAAGATGTGGTGTTGCTCATGGTGTTTCACAAGATCGAGAGAGGGTACTCGGCGATGAATCGGACCTCATCGAGGTCGGACTCGAAAGCAGTCGCCCGCGTGGTAGCCTGGCGCACCCGCAGAGACAAATCCTTGAGAGAGCCAGTCTGTACAACGTAGCGGGCTTCGACGTCGCGTTCCCAGCGGTTCTGTCCCGTCAGCGGCGCACCGTTATCGTCTTGGCGCATGTACACCTCGTTCGCGTTGCTGTAATCGGCGCCCCAACCGCGGGCGTAGCGGGTCATGAAAGTAAGCCCGGGTATGCCGTACTCCGCCATGTTCAGGTCGTAGCGCAGCATCCAGGACTGCTCTTTAGGTGAGTTGAAATCACTGTACTGAATGGAGTTGTTCAGGTAGATCGAGTCCGCCTGGCGCAAGTAGTCAAAGTCGTTGTTACCGTTGTTTCGCTGATACGACGCCGTGACGGTGTGCGCGCCGAAGGCGACACCCAGGCTGGAGCTCCAGATGTTGTTGTTGAACTCGCCCAGCAACTCACGGCCTTCGTCGGTTGCCTTGTAATAGTTGAAGCTGGCCAGCAGCGCGACGATATCGGAGAGCGGATAGGTGGCCGACGCACCGAAGTAATGCTGGTTCCAGGCATCTTTGAGGCGGCTGGTGTACAGGCTAAGACTGATATTTTCATTCACGCTGTAGTCACCGCCTGCGTAGCCGAGCCAAGGGGCGTCGACGGCACCGCCATAAAACGTGACGAAGTCATCGTTCGTGTTGCTGGTATTGGGCTGGCTCATCGCGTGTAGGCGCCCGGCCGCAAGCGTAAGACTGTCCAGCGAGTTGTTCACAACGGTGAACCCCTTGAAAGACTCCGGCAGCAGCCGTGCGTCACCAAAGTGCACGACGGGAGTAGTGGGGAACACATCACCAGCTTTAATCTCGGTGTCCAAGAACCGTGCTTTCACGGCCCCTCCCACTCGAGAAAAGTCATCCTCGGCATCGCCGGCGCTATTGTAGGGGAGAAGATCGACGCTTCCGCCAGCACCGGAACGTCCTGATCCAGAATCGAGCTTGAGACCGAGCATGGCGAAGGCGTCGACACCGACCCCCACCGAGCCTTGAGTATATCCGGACTCGAAGAAGGCCATTAATCCGTGCGCCCACTCCTCAGAGTAGCCATTGCCGGTCGCACTCTCACCGTCGCGAAAATCTCGATTGAAATAATAGTTGCGATTTATCAGCGATAGCGTGCTGCCTTCGATGAAGCCCTCCGCTGTTTCCGATTGGGCAAAGACCGGGGCGCTGCCCAATGCCAGTGAAAGGGCTGTTAGTGAAAAAACGGCCATTTTGCTCATGATGATGCTCCTGGTGTACGGCAGGTCAGTGCTCAAATGACGCCTTTCGCTTTTTTTTAGCGCTTAGGCAAGTTCTTCCCTGCAGATGACCGCAGGATTAGCGGCAAATTACTATTTTGTTATCTGAGAGGCAAGCAATCGCGCATATCCTCGATTACAGATTTGTAATGTTGCGGTCACGCGGTCGTTATCCACTCTTCTTTAAAGTCAGCCCCATGGCCATCAGTTATCTCCCCGGCTTGGCGAGGCTGATAAAAACGCTTTCGTGTATTGTGTCCTAAACCCAGGACGAATCACTGTCGCAGTAGCGGCGCTGTGTTCCGCGTCTTGGCGGGGGTAGCTCTATGATTGGATTCGACATCTAAACCAGGAAGTCATCGTTTTGCCTTGGATGAGAAAAATAGTTCTGCTGTTGTTGCTAGCCCTGTTCCCATTGCAATCATCATGGGCAGTTGTTAGCACGAGCTGCAGACATGAGGATGGTTCGGCAGCAAATCATCTTGGACATCACGAACATTCGCACGAGTCTCTGGGTGCTGACGAGGAAGGATCGTCAAAAGCCGCAAAAAAAATCAGTCTGGATGGAGACTGTGTCTTTCATGGCGACCATATCAAGCCGCTTATAAGGAAAGGGATTTCTCCTGGTTCGGTATTATCAATAAGCTTGAAACCGTTTTCTTCTGCTAGCTACGCATCGGCTGAAGCCGGGCGTCCTGAAAAACCTAATTGGCGCATCGGTGCAAAGCCGGTGAGACGCCAGATTAACCAGTAGGACGCCATTTATCTGTATCTGACGTCTCACCGAACCTTCCCTTTTCTAGGAGATTTCGGTGCGAAAAGTTCTTTTACCGCTGGGGTTGACGATGTTGTCGTGCAACCTCGCCTCTGCGCAGCCTTTAGAGTTGCCGACCTTCACACAGACCTTACCTGTCAGTGTGTCAAATACCTTCCCCGTTGAGTCTGTCGACTCCATAAGCTTTGTACGCGCCTTGGAACTCGCTAGCTCTGCAAGCCCTGAACTGGCTGCTGCAAGACGTGAGCTGGCTGCTTCTCGCGCATTAATTAGCCAAGCAGGAGCACGTCCGAATCCAATATTGTCCGCTAGCCAGGAGGGAATCCGGGGCGATGCCCCGGAGACCACGCTTGAACTGAGCCAAGAAATAGAGCTGGGTGGTAAACGTTCGGCTCGTATTGAGGCGGCGCAACGAGCCTTGGACGTAGCAGCTGCTGACCTGCAGGACGCCCAAGCTCGACTGAGGGGGGCAGTGATGGGCGCATACTACGATGTGCTTACTGCGCAAGAACGGCTGGAGCTCGCTCAGGCTGCTTCAAAGCTTGCGAAGCAAGCAGTGAACGTGGCCAATCGGCGTGTGAGGGCCGGCATGGTTTCTCCTGTAGAGGAAACCCGGGCGCGGGTTGCGGCTACAGGAGTGCAAGTAGAGCTTGCCCGGGCCACAGCTGAACTCGAAGCTGCGCGCACTCGGCTGGCGGCCAACTGGGGAAACCCACAGCCACGCTTTGAGCGAGTAAAAGAGCCGGCAGAGGCAGTGCCTCCGCTCCCCGAACTAGCTGAGCTTTATAGCCGCTTGAACGATTCCGCTCAACTAACCCGCGCGCGTCGGGAGGCTGAAAGACGTCGGGCTGCGTTGGAGCTGGAAAGGACGAATCGCTTTTCTAACGTGACGGTTAGCGTAGGTGCCCAACGCTCAGATGAATATAACGGCACGCTGGGACTGGTGAGTATCTCGATGCCCTTGCCGTTGCTTGATCGAAACCAAGGCAACATCGGAGCAGCGCAGGAACGGGCCTACCAGGCTCAGGACGAGCTCAACGCCGTCCATATACGCCTGAAAAGCGAGCTTTCCCAAGCACACATGCGCCTGCGCACTGCTCGGCAGCAGTTTGAACTGTTGCGCAACGACATGCTCCCCAGTGCCCAGAGCGCTTATGAAGCTGCCAGCAAGGGGTTCGAACTCGGAAAGTTCACCTTCCTTGACGTACTGGATGCTCAACGCACGCTTTTCCAAGCCCGCTCTCAGTATCTGTCTGCGCTCTCACAAGCTAACCAGGCGGCGGCGGAAATCGCGCGAATCGTCGGCGATGGGTCGGCCGTTATCCCCTCGGCCACTCAGCCATAAGGAATCCATATGAAAAGTAAATCGAACACATCTTCCTTGGCTGTTCACAAGAAGCAGATTTTTTGGATCGTCGTCATATTAGGCGTGGCACTAGTACTTGGCGGATTGCTTCTTGGCAATAGTCCTGCTGTGCCTAATGCGAGCGACGCGCATGGAGAGCATGGTGGCGCTTCGGAGCATGGGGATGAAGGGCATTCGGATGAGGAAGCCGAAGCCGAAGCCGAAGCCGAAGCCGAAGCCGAAGGAGATCATGGCCATGATGAAGGAGGCGCCGATAGCGATCACGAGGTCGGTGCGGCAGAGAAAGATGAGCATGACGATGGTCCTGAGGGAGCAGCGCACGCCGAAGCAGAGGTTGAACTCTCCGAGACCCAAATCCTAGCCGCGGGCATCTCGCTGGCAACCGCTCAGCCTGCACAGATACAAAGCGCAATCGAGCTGCCAGGTGAAATTACGTTTAACCAGGATCGTACAGCGCAAGTTGTGCCTCGTCTCTCAGGTGTCGTTGAAGCGGTCAAAGTCGATTTGGGCGAACAGGTGAAACAGGGGCAAGTGCTTGCTGTGATCGCGAGTACCGACCTGTCGGAACGTAGAAGCGAGTTCTACGCGGCACAAAAACGTCTTGCATTGGCTCAGAAAACCTATCGACGCGAAAAGGAGCTGTGGGAAGAGCGTATTTCTGCAGAACAGGATTATTTACAGGCACAACAGGCTCTACGGGAAGCAGAGCTGACGGTTGCGAATGCAAAAGCACAGCTACAAGCGCTTGGTAGTGATGCTGGCAAGCCAGACGCATTGAGCCGCTACGAACTCAGGGCGCCGTTCGATGGGATGATCGTTGAGAAGGACATCACGCTCGGTGAGTCAGTCAATACCGACGACCAGATATTCATCATTTCCGATCTCTCTACCGTTTGGGCAGATATCAGCGTTCCTGCCAATGCACTCAGCGCGGTACGAGTCGGCAGCAACGCGGTTATCGAAGCCACAGCATTCGAGTCCAGTGCCAATGGCACCGTTTCTTATGTCGGCTCACTTGTTGGTCAGCAAAGCCGCGCCGCTACCGCCCGGGTCACGCTTCCGAACCCGGAAGGTGTTTGGCGTCCCGGCCTGTTCGTCAAAGTGCGGGTAGGCTCTGGCGGAGTGTCCGTGCCGGTTGCAGTCAAGCCCGATGCGATCCACACGTTGGAAGATAATCCGGTGGTGTTTGTACGGACCGACCATGGCTTTGCTGCTCAGCCAATCGTGACTGGTCGCGGCGATAGTGAAGCGGTTGAAATCAAGGAAGGTCTTCAGGCCGGAGTGCGCTATGCCTTGGCCAACAGTTTCATCATTAAGTCCGAGCTTGGCAAAGCCAGCGCCTCGCATGCTCACTGATACGGAGTTATAGACTGTGTTCGAACGTATCATTCGCTTTTCTATAGAGCATCGCTGGCTGGTTTTGCTAGCCGTGCTTGGCATGGCAGCGTTAGGAGCTTACAGCTACCAAAAGCTGCCTATCGATGCTGTCCCTGATATCACCAACGTACAGGTGCAAATCAACACTGCGGCCCCAGGTTATTCCCCGCTGGAAGTGGAGCAGCGCATTACCTACCCGCTCGAGACGGTAATGGCCGGGTTGCCCAAGCTCGAGCAGACCCGTTCCTTGTCTCGATATGGACTTTCTCAGATCACAGTTATTTTTGAGGAAGGCACTGACATCTATTTTGCCCGCCAACTTGTGAATGAGCGCTTGGGAGGGGCCAAAGATCAGCTTCCGGAAGGCGTCACTCCAACACTTGGCCCTATTTCCACTGGGCTTGGCGAAATCTATTTTTGGACGGTTGAAGCTGAGGACGGTGCCACCAAATCGGACGGTACGCCTTATACCTCTGCTGACTTGCGTGAGATTCAAGATTGGATCATCAAACCGCAAGTCCGCAATGTACCAGGCGTAACTGAGATCAATACGATCGGAGGATATGCAAAGGAATATCAGATCGCCCCCAATCCAGACACTTTGCGGTCGTTTGGACTGACATTACAAGATCTGATCGAAGCGGTTGAGCAAAACAATAACAATCTAGGTGCCGGATATATTGAAAAACGCGGCGAGCAGTATCTTGTTCGTGCTCCAGGACAAATGCAATCAGTAGAGGACATCCGCAATACCCTTATTAGCAACGTTGACGGTACCCCAGTACGTATCCGCGACGTTGCGACGGTAGAGGTTGGAAAGGAGCTCCGTACTGGCGCAGCCACCGAGAATGGCCGCGAAGTGGTTCTAGGTACGGCTTTCATGCTTATCGGTGAAAATAGCCGGGTAGTTTCTAGGGCTGTCGATGACAAGATGAAAGAGATAAACCTTTCGCTTCCAGAGGGCGTAAAGGCGATTACTGTCTACGATCGAACTGTACTCGTAGACAAAGCTATATCCACCGTTAAGAAGAACCTCACTGAGGGTGCCATTCTTGTTGTGGTTATACTTTTTCTCTTCTTGGGCAATATCCGTGCGGCGATCCTAACCGCACTTGTTATACCGCTGGCGATGCTCTTTACGTTCACCGGCATGGTAGCCAACGAGGTCAGCGCCAACCTGATGAGCTTAGGCGCATTGGATTTCGGCATCATTATCGATGGTGCCGTGGTGATTGTTGAGAACTGCGTGCGTCGACTTGCTCACGCTCAGTCCCATCACGGGCGGGCATTAACGCTGTCCGAACGGCTTCATGAAGTGTTCGCTGCGGCAAAGGAAGTGCGTCGGCCTCTACTCTATGGGCAGCTGATCATTATGATCGTATATCTGCCGATATTCGCCCTTACAGGGGTAGAAGGTAAGATGTTCACGCCCATGGCGTTTACCGTAGTGACAGCGCTATTCGGGGCGATGATTCTCTCGGTGACGTTCGTCCCGGCAGCCGTTGCGCTCTTTATCGGCAAGCGTGTTACAGAGAAGGAAAACTTTCTAATCCGCAATGCTAAACGGGCCTACGCACCTGCATTCGATGCGGTGATGTCCAACAAGCCAGTAGTGCTCACCTTTGCCGTTGTTGCAGTTGTACTTTCCGGCCTCGTAGGGGCACGTATGGGCAGTGAATTCGTGCCTAGCCTCAACGAGGGGGACTTCGCTATCCAAGCCCTTCGTGTACCGGCTACCAGCCTTAGTCAGTCTGTCGAGATGCAGCAGCAGCTGGAGC
>NZ_QORI02000051.1 GCF_003325755.1 Pseudomonas sp. SST3
GGGTCGAGTTTGCGGTAGGCCATGGTGTTGCAGTGCATGCGTTATCCGGTGTTGATGTAGCTAGGGCTGTCGAGCTGCGTACAAGGGTGATGCCGCAATATGAGTTGCCGGTCACCGAAACTCCAGGTTTGGATTCGCAAGATCGTCCAGCTATGCGCAGGCTGGTCGACGAAGGCTTACTGGATATGAAGCATCTAGCGGAACTGGAGGCAGGCGAGCTCGTTGCCGCACTCGGAATACTGACTGAGGATTATGCTGCCTGGATTAAAGATCAGCGAGCACGTATTGAGACCGATGCTGTCGGTTACGCCCAGCAAGCCGATGAGGCTCTGGGACAATGTGAGGCAATTCTGGCTCGACTGCGCGAAGGTGTGAGTCTGCTGGCAGCAGACGATGATGCTCTGGCGGCATTTCGTTTTGCTAATCGTGCGATGGCCATCCAGCGTGTGCATAGTGCGTTCGCCTTGCAGCGTCGGCGCGGTCGCACTGTCAAGCTGGCGGAGTTCGACATTTCGAAGAACCGCTCTTGGCGCCCCTTCCAGCTGGCTTTCCTGCTGCTGTCCTTGCCTGGATTGGCTGATCCGAAACATACGGATCGTACTCAGCCTCTACAGGCTTATGCTGATCTGCTTTGGTTTCCCACCGGTGGTGGCAAGACAGAGGCATATCTTGGTGTCGCTGCATTCACCATGGCGATTCGCCGCTTGCAAGGAAGTATGGGCGGCTACGATGCCTCTCGCGGTCTGGCTGTGATCATGCGCTACACCCTGCGCCTGCTGACTCTGCAGCAGTTCCAGCGGGCTACCGCGTTAATCTGTGCGATGGAGCATATTCGCCGAGAAGCGCTTGCAGCGGGTGATGATTCCTTAGGCGATAGTGCGTTTACCATAGGCCTTTGGGTCGGCAATAAGGTGACACCGGGGACCACCGACGATAGCCACAGGTTCATTGAAGCTATTCGTACCCCAGGACGAAATCCCACTGGTATGGCATCGCCGGCACAGCTTACAGGGTGTCCATGGTGCGGGACGGAGATTGATCCAAGCAGAGATATTGAGGTCGACAAGATCGTTGGGCGGACGACAATTTACTGCGGCGATAAGCTCAGTGCCTGTGACTTCTCCCGCGGTCGTTCAAGCAAGCTGGCACATCCTGGCTTGCCAGTTATGGTCGTAGACGAAGAGATGTATCGTCGCCCACCGTCCATGATGATCGCCACCGTCGACAAGTTCGCCATGATGGCGTGGCGTGGGCAGGTGCGGAATCTGTTCGGTCGTGTCTCGAAGGAATGCTCTCGTCATGGCTTGCTTTGGCCGGGCTCTGAGTGCAATACCGGCCATAGGGCTGTAGCAGGTAAAGCAGCAGCAGCGTCGGTCAAAGCTATCGTTCCAGTAAGGCCACCGGACCTGATCATCCAGGACGAGTTCCACTTGATTAGTGGGCCTTTGGGGACAATGGTTGGGCTATATGAGGGGGCGGTAGATGAGCTTTGCACCTGGCGGCTGGGTGACGATTCGATCCGCCCGAAGGTGATCGCCTCCACGGCGACCGTGCGCAAGGCGCAGCAACAGGTCAACAATGTATTCATGCGCCAGGTTTTCAGTTTTCCCGCCGCATGGCTTGGATGTCGAGGATAACTTTTTCTCGGTGCAGCGTCCGATCAGGCAGAAGCCAGGGCGACGTTTATCTAGGCATTTTGTTCTCCGGGCAGCTCGCGGCCAGCGATGCTAATCCGGGTATACACCGCTGCTCTAACTGCTGCTCAAGCCCTGTTCGATCGCTTCGGTAAGGCGGCTGATCCATACATGACCATGGTGGGGTACTTCAACTCGCTACGTGAATTGGGCGGTATGAAGCGTTTGGCCGAAGATGATGTGCAGACACGTGCATACCGGGTACAAATGAGCATGGTGGAGCGCCCGGGTCTTGCGCAGCGCAGCGTTATGAACATTCGTGAGCTGACTTCTCGTGTTTCCAACCAGGACATTCCCAAGTATCTCGATCAGCTTGAGGTGATGTTTAAGTCCGAGTGGGATCCTGAAAAAGGTAAGTACGTTACTCGTTGGGAAGAAGGGGATTCTCGAGCGATCGATATCGTACTGGCCACTAACATGCTGTCGGTTGGGGTCGACGTTAACCGGCTGGGAATTATGGCTGTCAACGGTCAGCCAAAAGGGACTGCGGAATACATCCAGGCTACGAGTCGTGTGGGGCGTCAGTTCCCTGGTCTAGTGTGTACCGTGCTGACATGGGCCCGGCCTCGCGATCTCTCGCATTATGAGACCTTCGAGCATTACCACGCGACCTTCTACAAACATGTAGAGGCGCAATCAGTCACACCGTTTTCGCCGCGCGCGATGGATCGGGGTTTGACTGGAGCGATGCTGTCACTGATCCGCGCCAAAAGCGAATGATTTCGCGCCTAACGGTGGAGCGCAAAGCCTTAAACAGCCAAATCAGGTGGAAATGCTGGACGCCATGAAGGTACTCGAAACGCGCGCCGACAACATTGCGGAAGCTCCTGCGAAGAAACTCGCGGGCGATATGCTCAAGCAGCGTGCTGATCAGTGGGTGAGCGAGGTGATGCAGGGGAACCGTATTTTGGCATATGAGAAGCGGGGGCCAGACAAGGACAGAACGGTTGCCTTGATCAAGGCTCCAGGTGCGCAGGCTTGGGATAACTGGACGGTACCAATGTCGATGCGTGAGGTCGAGCCTGGAGTTCGTTTGGTCATGAACTCAACGAAGATCAAAGACGAAATTCAATGGAAGCCTCGCCCTGCAGTGGCTGATAAGGACGAATGAAGATGGCCAACGAAAAAACTCACGTCGGTTCAGTTCGACCTAGTCAGCTACTGTGGGCATACGGCCCAGGTGCCCTGGTCGACTTGCCGAACTTATCGGTTGTGACCTCCGGCATTGACGTCTGGGAGAAAGATCGTTGTCAGCCAGTGATCGAAAATCGTTTGCTCGCTGCCGTGCAAAAAGCACTTGGCCCTCAGGTTGAGTCGCTACGTATGCCACCGTTCAGTAAGAGTGATCTGGTAGATCCGTTCTCAGCAGAAGCCAGCGTTGGGGTTCCAGTTCGTCCTTTCCCTCGCTGGTTGCGTTGTGTGAAGTGCGGGCTTTTGTCGCCTTATGACAGTGGGTTGTTCGAGCTAAAGGAAAGCCGATACCGCCCGGAGGCGACACGTTTCGTTCATCAGGGTTGCCGAGGTTCCAAAAAGGATCAGCCCGCGAAGGATGCAGATGCCGTTCCTGCACGTTTCCTTTTGGCTTGCAAAAATGGACATCTAGATGACTTCCCTTGGCAGTGGTTCGTCCACTCTGGCCCCGACGATTGCAAAGGCACGTTGCGCTTCTTCGAAAGCGGAGCGTCCCTACAGACCGAGAATCTTTGGGCGAAGTGCGACGATTGCGGGGCGGCGCGCAATATGTCCCACGCATTTGGGCAGCTCGGTAAGGAGAACTTGCCTGGGTGTCGTGGGCGGCATCCTCATTTGGATCAGTTCGAACCGGATTGCGACGCCGGGCCGCGAGCCGTGCTGTTGGGCGCGACTAATAGCTGGTTTCCGGTCTCTTTATCAGCGTTGGCGATTCCTCAGGCAAAGAACTCGCTCGCTCAACTGATCACTGATGGCTGGGATTCCTTTCATGACTTGGATGACTACGACGAGCTGCCACCGACCATAAAGGTGCTAAAGAAAAAATGGTTTGCTACCGGGAGTAGAGTTGTATTCCGCAGAGGCTATCTGGGCTGCCATTGAGGCACACCGTTCAGGGGGCGATGAGCGCGGCACCGAGGCTGATATCAAAGGACCGGAATGGCGAGTGCTTATTGATCCGTCGCCTGTGAATGACTATCCGCACTTTTTGTCTGAAGCGGTGGCCGTTCCCAATGGATTTCAAGGCAGGATATTTAGGGTGTTGCTGCTGAAGCGCCTGCGCGAAGTGAATGCTTTGCTTGGCTTCACGCGAGTAGAAGCGCCTGACGACTCCGGTGGTACTGGATCTGGACCGATCCAAGCACCACTGTCACGAGCGAAACCTGATTGGGTTCCCGCTAATCAGGTACACGGTGAAGGCATCTTTATTCAGTTCGATGAGCAATCAATCGCCGAGTGGGAGCAGAGTGCTGAAGTTCAGGCTGCTGATGTAGGGCTGCGAGGCGGACATAAAGGTTGGCGGAACTCCCGACATCTCTGTCCGCCAGATGATGGTTATCCGGGTGCCCGTTACGTGATGCTGCACACCCTGGCGCATTTGCTGATTCGAGAGTTGGCGCTGGAGTGCGGATACAATGCAGCGAGCATTAGAGAGCGGATTTATGCCGAGGTGAATGAAGGAGGTAGTCAATGCGGCTTCATCATTTACACAGCGGCTGCGGATTCCGATGGCACCTTGGGTGGATTGGTCGAGCTGGGCAAACCCGAAAAACTTGGAGCGTCTACTGGTTCAGGCTTTGCGACGTGCTCGTATTTGCTCATCTGATCCTCTATGCGCGGAGCACGACCCCCAGAAAGACCGTAGTCTGCACGCAGCGGCCTGCCATGCATGTTCCTTCGTCGCGGAGACATCGTGCGAGCGTGGTAATCGATATCTCGACCGGGCGATGGTCGTGCCTACTTTCGAGAATGCCAAAGCGGCATTCTTCCCGGATGCATAAGATGCGAGAGATGTTGGTAGCGTTATCCGAGTTGGTTTCAATCATTTCCTATGATCGGGTGACCGCCTTGGCGTCGAAGGTCAGGGGAATGCAAGTCGCGAAAGCTGGAGATTTAAGGGTGGGAGTGCTGTCCGTGAAGGCGGATAACGCACTCAAGGGGTTGATCGATATTTGGAAGGCATCGACCATCAATGGCGAGACATTGGCAGCAATGCTCTTGGCTGCAGCATATGCTTTTCGTCATGCCGAGGATCGGCAGAGGGTCGAGCTCGTATGGACGGGGCCGACGACTGAGCTCGTTCCTGCTCGGCGAACCGAACAGGCATTGATCCAGGTGATCGATGTTGCTCAGCAGCGGTTGTTCATCACGAGTTACGTCGCTTACGACATTGAGTCGATAGCTAGGGCTCTTAGATCAGCGGCAAAGCGAGGTGTAAAGATCGTGTTTCTGATGGAGCTCTCGAGCACCCAGGGTGGAAAGGTCAGTATTGATCCTATTGGTAACCTGCAAAAGATAGTTCCAGATGCGCTGTTCTATGTCTGGAAAGACAAAGGTTCAGCCTTCGTGAACGGCAGTGTGCATGCGAAGGTCGCAGTGGCAGACAGTGCATATTGTTTCATAACCAGCGCTAATTTGACTGGATACGCAATGGATCAGAACATGGAGGCTGGCGTACTGGTCTCCGGTAATCCATTGCCCGAGCAGCTTCATCGGCATTTGGAAGCTTTGGTGATAACAGGAGTGATTTGTTCCAGCTGGTGGATGATGGATTTACTCAATGTGTGGGGCTGAGGCTCTCGTAGTCACGGTTTTTCCTGATACTTGTAAAGGTCGCGGCTGTCATGCGTGAAGAATTTGTCGATATGAAGTATTTCGAGACCTACTACTACACGAACATTGTTCATAACGTTCTCGACGACACAATGTCCTACTTGCGTAATCTCCACAACTGGCATGAGGATCAGGAGGCTTGGCTATTCTTACAGCCTTTCCCTAAGCGTAGTGTGCTGCATGAATTTGCTCAGTTTATTATTGAAGAACTCATGTACGAGCGGATTGGTGAGGTTGCATTGGAAGCCGTTCTGAGAGGGCCAAAAAATAAGTTATGGGTTGATCAAGCGCTCATGCGCCATGGAATTGAGTCTTCTGGGTTTCTGCATTGGCTAAATGAAAATACAGTCCTTCTGGAGGATGTGACGGAAGATCATATTTTCGATTATCACCAAGATCTCAGGCTCACAGGGCAGCTGGATGAGTTGTTCACTCGGCTCTCCAATGAGGTGTTCTTCATCCTCTTTGGCAATAGAACTCTGCTCGCTAAGTTAAATGGCTATGTGTCAGGCGTAGTTCAGGGTATAGAGAAGGCCGGCTTGGAGCCTGAGCATTTTGCACTATTGGCGAGGGATGGCGTACCAGCCCGCGTCCATATACCAGAGTGGGTGAGACGAGCGGGATTATTTTTCCGGTTACGACCGTGGAATGTGTGCAGCATGTAATAAAGATTTGAGCGGTTTAGTTTCCGTATCGACTCACAAGCATTTTGATCACATAGTTCCTCTTGCGGAGGGAGGGATCAACGATGTGACGAACATGCAGCTTCTCTGCGAGGCGTGCAATCTTGCTAAGGGCCGAAAGCTGGTTACAACGTCTAGTCGGTACGAGGGATGGTACACGTGAGTTCAAGCGCGTCGCGAAGCGAAATCATGCGTTCAGTCAAGCGTGCTCACACCGGGCCGGAAATCAGAGTTCGTCAAGCATTGTATGCTTTAGGGCTCAGATTTCGTCTGCATCGCCGGGATCTTCCTGGTTCACCGGACATAGTCTTGCCTAGGTTTCGGACGGCGGTATTTGTGCATGGGTGCTTCTGGCACCGGCATCTAAACTGCCGCTACGCGACCACCCCCAAGAGCAGGCAAGATTATTGGCTGCCCAAGTTCGAAGCGAATGTAGAGCGTGACGCGCGGAAGGAAGCTCAATTGCAAAACTTGGGCTGGCGTGTACTAGTGATTTGGGAGTGTGAAACGAAGACGCCTGAGGTCTTGAAGGCCCGCCTCAGGCTTGAATTTGATCTTCCGCTTTGCGAGCCGCTTCATAGGCCCTGACATGCTGCATCAAGCTTTCCCCAATAACTTCCCCAAGTCGCACCGGGACGGCGTTGCCGATCATGCGGCCGACGGCTTTGAAGGTTATATGCTCTGGCTCCATAAAGACGTAATTTCTAGGAAAGGACTGAAGGATCGCAGCTTCACGCAGTGACAGAGCGCGGGCCTGCTCGGGGTGGCCGAAACGACCATTTCCGAAACCGTAGCAGAGCGTGGTCATCGTCGGGCTAGGGCGATCTGCCCGCATACGTCCGTATACGCTCGGATACGTCTTGCCACTCGCTTTGCGGTGGCATTCGGCGACTAACTCCAGTGGCCAATCTTTCCAAGTACCGCCTGGCTTAGAATGAATGATGCGTCGCATATTGATCGGGGTAAGCGTTGCTGCCCGGTGAAGGGGGTCGTTCGGGTCACGTTCTCCGGCAGCTAGCCGAGGCAGTTCACCGATGACGTCCTCGACATTTACCGGGGCGTTCAGATGCGTTGGAGAGATAATGCTTATAGGCATCCCCAGTTTAGATGCGAGCAGAACATGGCGACGTCTCTGTTGTGGCAACCCATACTCGACGCAGGCCACCCGTCCGTCCCAGATCTCATAACCTTGGTCTCTGAGGCTTTGCACGAAGTCATGGTAAACCTCGTGCTTGGTGACGTCAGGAACATTTTCCATGGTTACCAAGTGAGGCTCAGTTTCTCCGATGAGGCGGCTGAAGTGATAGAGCAGCGGCCACTTACGATCGTTGCGGGTGTCTTTGCCTTGGTTGTAGGTCGAGAACGGTTGGCAAGGGGCACAGCCGGCTAGCAGGCGGTATTGACCAGGACGGTACCAAGCCAGCAACTCTTCGGCTGTTACGTCCGTTACGTCCTTTTTGACGAAGGCGGCTTGGTTATTCTCCTGATAAGCGTACGCACATTGGCCTTCGATATCATACCCGGCATGCACTGTAATGCCGGTGTTGCGCATGCCAGCGGTAAGGCCACCAGCGCCACAGAAAAGGTCAACTGCATCAATCATCGGGATAGGTCCTCCTAGCGTAATGTATTCTAGCTGGAACCTCAGTAAAGATCGAGCACGATATTTCATGCTCATACCCATACACCCTCAAAATTGAGCGGCCGGTGGGTAAGCGTTCAATCAGCGCCAACATCCTGACAATGCCGCTCGCTCTGTTATAGCGATACGATGGCTGGCATTTCAATGCTATTTTGCCATTGCTTCACTGACAACCTATTCATTCTTCTATAGATTCCTATCGTATTGCACCTCCGAGGCAGGAATCGCACATGAAGATCGGCATTGATTTCGGCACCAGCTACTCCAGCGCAGCAGCTTTTCGCAACGGCCACGTCGAACACATTATGTTCGGTGGGGAGCCGCAGTTCAGGACCTCGGTATTCTTTCCCGATCGAGCAGTCGATATCTCCAGATTTGAGCTCAACTCGCTTTATGAGCAAGAAATCAGCGAAGGAGTTCGCTCGGCCAAAGCGTCTTATGCTAAGCGACTTGCCGAATACAATAAGGATATCGCAGCGATAGATATGCGTGCTCGAGCCGCGGCTCGC
>NZ_QORI02000052.1 GCF_003325755.1 Pseudomonas sp. SST3
ACTGGTACTTGGATGGCCACTCAAGCATTCCAAGAGTCAGGCTGCGTAGGATCTTTTTGTAGGCAAGAACTGCTTCTTCCGAAGCTTTCTCTTCGTAGATCTGAGCGACTGAGCCAGCGAAGAAATCTGCAACCTGAACCAAAACGTTGTCCTTACTGGCCATCGTCTGGAAGGCATCCTTATCGCCAAATAGGTCGTCCACGAATCGTTCTGCAACGTAGCTTTTTAAGCTCTCCTGAAATTCCTGGCCACCATGCTCGTCTACGATCATCTGGAGGTCAGGGTATGCGCGGAACAAACGTTCATAGAGCAACCCGTTCACGTATTTTATGAACGAGGTCTTGATACGGAGGCCGCCGTCTTTGTGAATTCGGGACTTATCAACGACGGTGAAATAGAGCTTGAATGGCAGCTCAGCTAGCTCGTTGAGGATTCGGGCACGGCGATCTGAATCCTTGGGCTTCAGATTGCTGGATTTGATCTCGCCTGTTTGAAAATGACGCATGCGGAGTGCTTCAGCTTGGACATAAGCAGCTTCTAGGTCTTTCTCTGCCACCAGAATGGAGCACACGATGAAGAAGCCTGAGCTTCCTCCCTTTGACGTATCAAGGTCGGAATTCCCGGACTCATCCACGAAGGCATAGGTTCTGTCCATGAGCTTGCTCCATCAACAACGTGCTGAGCGCAGTGGGTCGCCCAATGGCAAGGTGGCGAACTCAGTTCGTCGCAGTGGTAGTGCCTGGAGCGGGGCCTTCGCTGAACGTGTAGTTGATGACCACGTTATTACGGATCAAAACGTCGAGCGTTTTCTGAGTGCCCGTAGTCGTCACCTTCATG
Organism: Pseudomonas sp. SST3; assembly: GCF_003325755.1. Next base: position 838 of record NZ_QORI02000052.1, read on the forward strand.
GTGACCACGTAGCTTTGGGCATGGGCTGAGCCGTTTGTGTAAGGTATAAACCCACTTCTCGTCAGTCTCGCTGACTGCGCTCTTGGCGTAGGGCTCACCGAACAGCGACCTCAACTCAGTAGTCGTCGTTTTGCCTTTGGTGATGCTCGCTACACTGGCCGACGGAAAGTCTCGTCCTGCGGTGTAGTGGGACGTAGCGCAACCGCCAAGTGCGACACAGATTCCCATTACTGCGATGAGCTTTTTCATATCCATCCTTGATCGTAGAAAGCTCCAAATCTAGCTGGCATCGAGGCTAAAAGCCATCAACAGGTAAACCATAAAGCACTCCCTCATCGCGACTCAGATTGGCTAGGTGGTCTTCAAACGTCATCAACCGGTCGTCTGGAAGGGCGCACTGATGGTACTGTGCAGTGTCAGAGTGATGTCACATGGAAAGTGCCCGTGCTCCCTTACCACTCCCACAATTAACGTGTGACGTCATGCCTTCTACCGATGATTTTCGATTTAACGCTCATCACCTTCTGATCGATTTAGATGCAACCACTAATCATCTAATGATGCTCGTTGTCTCTCGCGAAGTGACGGGGAGCGGTTGGGACGAAGCTTTAATCCGCCACAAGCAAAGCATACGAAGCTTGGGCATCCATTCTGCCTGGAGCTCAAACAGATCCGATGTATGTGCTAGATGCAAGGCCGCCGGGCGAGCACAGTGCCACTGCAAAATAGATGCAACCTCTTAGCATCCATTCGGCATTCTATGAAGCACGCAGGCCCCATGCTGATCTCGCGCTGTTAGCAGTAATCTAAGCGTTACTGGAAGGACAGCGGAACCGAACCACGTCACCATCTAAAACGCGCTAGGGGGAACATGGACGTCGAATCTTTGACGAAGCAGATCACGCTAGTTGGCGCCGTGGTTGCGGCTTGCACCGGCGTCTGGAGCCTCTGGCTGCAAATGCGTGGTAAGCGCGACCATTACTCTGTCGGCACAGGAACGGTACGCCCTGAGATCATCAGAGAAACGATGATTCATGTTGTGAGTCATAGTGATCACCCGATCTATCTCGCGGATTACGGATTTATCGATCCAAACTTCAAGTTTTCCTCAATTCCTATGGAGCAGGAGCTGCACGATTTTCAAGACAGTCATGTGTACACCCGTGGCGGCAGCAATCTTGAGAAGCGCAGCGACTTCTTCGAAATTGGCTACATTCGGCGCGACACTCCCATCGGTGCATTCGCAAGAACTGTTACTCAAACTAGGCCCTGCATCGGATTTGCCTACGATACGCCGGCATGGAAGAAGCTGTGGGTTCGTACCCTGCTTTTGGTGAAAGGGCGAGGGTATTTGCGATGATCTCCTTTCCCCCCGGAATCCGCTGTGCTTGATTATCAAGCCAGCGGTTCTTCAGACAGCGCTGTCAGCCCGTTCGAATGTAAATCCTTACACATATAGCAAGCCGAGCCAGGGCAAAGCCCTCTGAACTGCTCTGTCTGAGAAATCAGAGGCGGCGCAGAACCTCGTTGATTTACTGCATAGCCCTGCTGCTCAAAAAAGCCTGACGCAGTTGTTGTCAGCAAATGAAATCGAGCGATTCCCTGCTCGACGGCTATCGCTTCAATGACCCGAAGCACCGCGACACCGACCCTTTTCGATCTGTATGCCGGCTCTACGACCATGGAGCGCAGCAATCCATCTGCTCCATATGTTTCAAACCCACCCCATCCGACACTCTTTCCGTCCATGGTGAACTCAAAAAAGGTTCGGCCTGGAAGATCAATATCGTCTGCTGGAAGGTCAGCAGATTTCAGCGCATCGCGAAAGCGCTGCCACTGTCCTCCGGCTATTTCCTTTGCCTGGATCCTCATCTCCTTGCTCATCCCTTTATCTCCTTTGTGCCGCTTTGTATGGGCCGTCACCGCTCAAGCCGAAGCAGCAGTCATCATATTCGCTTTACCGAATATTCGAAAAATCGTATATTCGATTTTCCATATGCATCGAGTTCAACCATGAGCCCTGCTATCAAAGTGCTTTTCGTGTGCGTTGCCAACTCAGCCCGCTCCCTGCTTGCGGAGGCTTTGCTGCGGCACACTGACCCGAGCTTCGAGGCCTTCAGCGCCGGTTCCGAACCGTCTGAGGTTGATCCGCGCACGATTCAGGCATTGGAGGCAGTTGGAGTCGATGCAACGGGCCTGCGCAGCAAGTCCATCAGCGAGTTTCAAGCTGATCGATTCGATTACGTAATCACTCTTTGCGATAAATCCGCAAGCGAGTGCCTACCAATGCCCAGTGTAGGTGAAGTCATTGCCTGGGATTTTCCTGACCCAGTAACGAGCGATGATCCCGGCGCATTTCGCCATACGCTCCACGACATCCACGAGCGCATCAAGCTCTTCGTTATGGTCAAGACCAAACACCTGGAGGATCTATGACAGAACCCATGACCCCCACCACCTTATTCAAATGCCTGGCGGATGACACCCGAGCAAAAATTTCGCTGCTTGTCGTGAGTGAAGGTGAGCTGTGTGTTTGCGAGCTAACGGCAGCACTCGACCTGAGTCAGCCGAAGATTTCTCGTCATTTGGCCCTGCTGCGCTCTGCCGGATTGCTGTTGGATCGTCGCCAAGGCCAATGGGTGTACTACCGACTGAATCCTGATTTGCCCGCGTGGGTGACGGCAGTTTTGAAGGAAGTGGTAGACGCCAATCAGCAATGGCTGGAAACCGAGGCTAAGCGCCTCTGCGGCATGAACGACCGTCCGATCAACCAAGCCGTGTGTAGCTGAGTCACGCCCAACCGGATTAACGAAATGCTGATTGCCGTATTGATCTTTATCGCCACCATCGTCCTTGTCATCTGGCAGCCCAAGGGGCTTGGGGTTGGCTGGAGTGCGATGTTCGGTGCCATCGTGGCGTTGCTGGCAGGTGTCGTTACCCTTGCCGACATACCAGAGGTTTGGCGCATTGTCTGGAATGCCACTGGGACTTTCATCGCGGTCATCATCATTAGTCTGCTGCTTGATGAGGCAGGCTTTTTCAAATGGGCTGCGCTGCATGTGGCCCGGTGGGGAGGCGGGAGCACCCGCAAGCTGTTCGCATTTATCGTCCTGCTGGGCGCAGCGGTGTCGGCCCTGTTCGCCAATGACGGAGCAGCATTGACCCTCACACCCATTGTGATCGCGATGTTTGTTTGGCGTTGCGTTTTTTCTCCTGCTGTCTACGTTGGCATTCGTCATGGCAGCTTGGYTKKTTTTATCGCCGATACGGCGAGCTTACCGCTGGTGGTTTCCAACCTGGTCAACATCGTCTCTGCCGACTACTTCGATATCGGCTTCAACGAATATGCTTCGATCATGGTGCCGGTAAACATCGTCAGCGTGGCAGCGACATTAGCCATGCTGCTGTGGTTTTTCCGCAAAGACTTACCAAAGACCTATGACCTTAACCAACTGGACAATCCGGACGAGGCAATCCACGACCGGGCGACTTTGTAGCCGGTTGGTGGGTGCTGGCACTACTGCTGATCGGCTTCTTTGTCATTGAGCCATTGGGGGTGCCAATCAGCGCCATTGCAGCGGTCTGTGCATTCATTCTTTACGTCATCGCGGCTCGTGGTCACGCCATCAACACAAGCAAGGTGCTCAAAGAGGCGCCATGGCAGGTGGTGATTTTTTCTTTGGGTATGTATCTGGTTGTTTATGGCCTGAAGAACGCCGGCCTGACCGACCACATCGCGCAGATCCTGAACGTGTTCGCCGGTTATGGCGTTTGGGGCGCGTCCCTTGGTACAGGGCTGCTAACAGCGTTGCTGTCTTCGATCATGAACAACATGCCCACCGTTCTCGTAGGCGCCTTATCCATTCATGCCGCCGAAGTCGATGGTGTAGTCCAGCAAGCGATGATTTACGCCAACATCATCGGCTGCGACTTGGGCCCGAAGATCACCCCAATTGGGAGCTTGGCAACTCTGTTGTGGCTGCACGTGCTCGCACGGAAAAACATAACGATCAGTTGGGGTTATTACTTCAAGACCGGGATCGTGCTGACCGTGCCCATCCTCGTCGCCACATTGTCCGCCCTGGCACTGCGCCTCAGTTTCTGAATCAAGGAATCGCCTGATGAAAGTCTTGTTCATGTGCACCCACAACAGCTGCCGCAGCATTCTGTCCGAGGCGCTTTTCAACCACTTGGCGCCCGAGGGTGTAGATGCGGTCAGCTCAGGAAGCTTTCCCAGTGGCCGGGTGAATCAACGGGCATTGCAAACGCTTGAGGCGGCGGGTATCTCCACTGCGGGCTTGAGCAGCAAGGCTTCGGATGCTTTTGAAGGCTCGCCTCCAGACATCGTGATCACTGTCTGTGACCGGGCAGCGGGTGAGGCATGCCCAATCTTCTTTGGGCCAGCTTTGAAGGCGCATTGGGGTCTGGCCGACCCGTCTGACGCTAGCGGGTCGGAAGCCGAGATCACCGCAGCGTTCGAAACCACACTGGCCAAAATTCACGAGCGCGTGAGCGCATTTCTTGCGCTGCCACTGAAGACCATCAGCGCTGAACAGTTGAAAGCTGAACTGAATCGCATCAGTTCGCTTTAAAGATCAACCGAGGCGGTGCCCAATCTGGCGCCGCCGTAGGAGTTTATATGCAAGACACATTGCCGAACGTACACGCCGACCTGATCGACATTCCGTCGTTGGAGCAACTGGAGCCGCGTACACCGTCACTCCATAAGCCTAGAATCTTGCTTCTGTATGGATCGACGCGAGAGCGCTCTTTCAGCCGGTTGGTGACTCAGGAAGCAGCACGCTTGTTGGAGGAGTTTGGCGCCGATACCAAAATCTTCGATCCCTCGGGTTTGCCGCTGCCGGACGATGCTCCGGATACACATCCTAAGGTCGCGGAGTTGCGCGAACTCATGCAATGGTCTGAAGGACAGGTGTGGTGTTCGCCTGAAAGGCACGGCTCCATGAGCGCAGTATTCAAGGCCCAGATCGACTGGGTTCCGCTTGCGATTGGTGCTGTTCGACCTACGCAAGGAAAGACCCTTGCAGTAATGCAGGTTTGTGGCGGCTCGCAATCTTTCAACGTGGTCAACCAACTACGGGTATTGGGGCGGTGGATGCGCATGTTCACCATCCCAAATCAATCTTCGGTGGCCAAGGCGTTCACCGAGTTCGACGAGGCAGGCCGTATGAAACCGTCCTCGTACTACGACCGACTGGTGGACGTGATGGAAGAGCTGATGAAGTTCACGCTGCTGTTGCGGGGTCGCCAGGACTACTTGGTTGATCGCTACTCCGAGCGTAAAGAGTCAGCTGAAGAGCTGTCCAAGCGCGTCAACCAGCGCTCCATTTAACTCACCGCGAGGAAACGGTATGAGTCAGATCACGATCTATCACAACCCGCAATGTGGCACCTCTCGCAATACCTTGGAGCTGATCCGCAACAGCGGAGAAGAGCCGACGGTTATCGAGTACCTACAGACCCCACCTGACCGCACCTCGCTTGTCAGGTTGATCAAGGAAATGGGTATTGAGGTGCGGGCCCTGCTTCGTATTAAAGGCACTCCCTACGAGGAGCTAGAACTCGGCGATACGTCACTGACTGATGACCAGCTCATCGATGCCATGATCGCTCATCCCATCCTGATCAATCGCCCCATAGTCGTGACACCTTTGGGCACACGCTTGTGTCGCCCGTCAGAAGCTGTGCTCGATTTGTTACCGCAAGAGCAGCGTGGGAGTTTCGTCAAAGAGGACGGCCAAGTGGTCATTGATGAGCACGGTCGCAGAGTCTGATACGACGACGGTGAGGTGCCGCGATTGAGCCTGGAGGATGCTGGTGAGTCAGAATTCGAAACTTGATGTTGTGGTCATTGGCGGTGGCCAATCCGCACTCACCGTAGCCTATTTTTTGAGGCGTACAGGTCTTTCCTACGTATTACTCGACGCCGAGTCAGCACCGGGAGGGGCCTGGCGGCATGGGTGGGATTCTCTCCGACTATTCTCGCCGTCTGCTTGGAGCTCAATTGCCGGCTGGCCCATGCCAGCAGTACCCGAGGGGACTCCTGGGCGGGACGATGTTGTCGACTATCTAACTCAGTACGAACGCCGATATGACTTCCCCATCATCCGTTCCACGCGGGTGACCCATGTCGAGAACATCGAAGGTGGGTTGCGCGTTTTTTCCGGGGATACTTTCTGGGATGCCAAAGCGGTCATCAGTGCAACAGGCACGTGGAGCAGTCCGGTTATTCCCACCTATCCAGGGAAGGAGCTTTTCGAGGGGCAGCAAATCCATTCCGCTCACTACGTTGGGCCGAGTGAGTTCGAGGGGAAGGCAGTGCTGGTCGTCGGCGGTGGTAACTCGGGTGCCCAGATTTACGCCGAAGTTTCGGAGGTGGCTCACGCAATCTGGGTGACTCAGCAAGCGCCAAAGTATCTTCCAGATGAGGTCGATGGCCGCGTCCTGTTCGAGCGGGCCACTGCTAGATTGAAGGCGCAACAAGAAGGGATGGAGCCTCAACAGCCCGTTGGAGGGCTGGGAGACATTGTGATGGCGCCACCGGTAAAGGAAGCTCGCGAACGCGGCGTGTTGAACGCGGTACGGCCATTCATGCACTTCACCTCAACGGGCGTTGTATGGCCATCGGGGGCCGAGACGAAGATCGATGCAGTCATCTGGTGTACTGGATTTTCTCCAGCGCTCAACCACCTGGGCAACCTGGGTATCGTTGACGATGACGGTAAAGTCGCCGTGAATGAAAACCGGAGTGTTGCTTCACCTAATCTGTGGCTGGTGGGCTACGGCGATTGGACGGGGCTTGCCTCTGCAACATTGATCGGAGTAACCCGCACCGCTCGAGATGTAGTCAACCAAGTCCAAAGCTATCTCACTAGCGAATCCTGATGGCTCGCGACGCCAATCGAGTGTGCCTACTGTGATGCGACTTCAAGCTCAGGAAAGAGAATAGGCTCCAGTGGAGGAGTTGCCGGGCACAACCCGAGTCGCCAGTAGCCGACGTCGTGCCATTTCCCAAGCTTGAAGCCTACCTCCGGATATGTACCGATATGGACGAATCCCAGCGACTCGTGCAGACCCACACTGCCTTCATTGGGCTGCGCGATTCCGGCATAAGCTGCACGAAACCTTTGCTTTTTGAAGAGTCGGAAGCAAGATCTCATAGAGTTCACGGCCAACGCCCTGACGGCGAGCCGATTCAGCTACGTACACCGTCACGTCCACCCCCACCGGTAGGCCGGACGTCGCGCGGTGCTGACAGGCATAGGCGTAGCCCTTGATCTCCCCACCTTCTTCGGCCACCAGGTAGGGAT
>NZ_QORI02000053.1 GCF_003325755.1 Pseudomonas sp. SST3
CCGTATCCTTACGAAGAAAGTCGGATAGGAGGAGTCGGGGCTCGACTATTGCGAGATGGTCTATGTCGTTTACATTGACCTGGATAGGGTGCTTATTCACGTTACTGTGCCTCCGAAGCGCGCTGAAATGCAGTCCTGATTGCGCGACCCGCAAGCGTATTTGCGAGATGCTTACGGTACTCACTCGACACGCCTGGAGAGTCAGTGAAATCAATAGATGTTCCGATGGCTGTCAGTGCTGCATCAATGCGATCAGCCGTAACTCGAGTACCGATCAGCGCCCCTTCTGCTTCATAGACTCGAGTTGACCTATCAGTCACTCCGCTCAAAGAAATCGACACCGCTATACATTTACCGTTGGATAGCTCCATCAGTACCGCGACCGCAACGATTGCGAAATCACCTTTGCGGCTTGAAACCTCCTCGAAAGCCCACCCACTCGTTCTACGCAAAGGAACTCTGATTTCCACCAATAGCTCGTTGGGAGCAATGGAGGTCTGGAGCGAGCTGATGAAGAATTCATCTGCTCGGACGGTTCGGGTTGACGTGGAAGATCGGAGGACAAATTGCGCATCGTACGCGAGCATTACTGCAGGCATTTCCGACGCAGGATCTGCATGGGAGAGGTTCCCACCGATGGTCCCTCGATTGCGGACAGTATGGTGGGCGACGTGTTCGTAGGCGTCCCGGATCAGCGGGCACACATCGTGAGCCGCAGTCCAGTTTTTCAACGTGTTGTGGCGAGTTAACGCCCCTATCAGAAGATCTCTGCCTTCTACTCTGCAATAGTCCAACTCGGTCAATTGATTGATGTCAATCAACACCTCAGGAGCTAGAGTTCTGAAATTCATCATGGGGATGAGGCTTTGGCCGCCGGCTAGAACCTTGGCGTCCCTATGGGAAGTGTTTTCTAGGGCGGCAAGCGCCTCATTGAGGTCGGCAGGAAGCACGTATTCAAAATCACAAGGCTTCATCTTGATTTCACCTCCAGTTCCTATCCTTAGGACAGGTGGAACTTTTTTTATTGTGGCAACCGTACCGCGGTCTCGGATGTGAAGCCGTGGGCCATCGGTGCTCAGGCGACGACATAGCTCCAAATTAATAAATATATATATTTATGTCAAGGACAGGGCCGTCGCCAAAAACCCTATGCATAGCCTACAGATGAGAGAATGAATAGATTGCGCAACTTGCTGTTTTATAACGTATTTATTTTTAATCGAGCTGGCTGCGCGTTCGCCCTTTCAAAAAAACACCAGATGCCGCCGATAAATATATTTATTTCTGACCGACGGTTAACCGCCTGTGCTATTCATGAATCTCACGATTTCAACGCTGTCATTGGAAAAGTGGTGCTGCCTTGGTTTGAGCTTCATGGCGTCATGGATGCTGTGGGTAACAAGGTCGGTATTCGTCGGATCGGAGCGTAAAATCGCTTTTAAATCAATCGAGTTCTCGTGACCAAGGCAAAGCAGTAGGCGACCTTCAGCTGTAAGCCTTATGCGATTACACGTATCGCAGAAGTTGTGGCTATGGGGCGAGATGAAGCCGATTCGAGTGGTAGGGGCGTGGGCCACCTCCCAATAACGGGAGGGGCCTGAACTGGTATAGGACGAAGCAAGAAGTGTGTAGCGGTTTGACTGATACGTTCGCGGAGATATGCACTCGAGCAGAAAGTCTGCTCCCGGCCGTGTTCGGTGATCACGCCCAATGGCATCTCTTCGATGAACGAGACGTCTAGCTGGACGATCGATTGCCGTAAGGCCACTMWGTCGTTCGACCTCATGGTCGTTTTCGACCCTTCAGCATGACGCAGTTGAGCTTTATCTTTTTAAAACCAACGGCTCGCGCAGTATCGATACCTTTGATCACCGACGTCAGATTCCCAGTGCGAGTAAGTGACTTGAATAGGGAGGGGTCTAGGCTATCTAGGCTTACGTTCAGTCGATCAACGCCCGCACTGAACAACGGCTCGGCTAGAGATTCCAGGCGAGAGCCGTTAGTCGTCATGCACAATTCCTCCAGTCCTGGTATGGCCTTTATACTTTCGCATAGCGCAGCAATTCCGGGTCGAATCAGCGGCTCTCCACCAGTCAACCGGATTTTGCGTACGCCAGCTCTTACGAAGGCAATAGCAAGGCTGTGAATTTCCTTCAAAGTGAGAATGCTCGACCTTGGTAGAAAGGTCATTTCCTCACTCATGCAATAAACGCAGCGAAAGTCACATCGATCGGTGACTGACATACGTAGGTAATTAATGTGTCGTCCAAACGTGTCCGTGAGAGTGGATGTCATTGGCAAGATTCACTCCTGATGTGCCAAGCTCGGGCAATTGTTTGCTGAGGTTGGGGGGCGCCATTGATCACTTTACTCCTGAATTTATTGAAATGAATACACAAAATATATAGATTTATGGCTTAGCGCCTCATCCCGCTTTACGATCGCGCGGGTATCAAGACATATCGGACTATCAAAAATGAGCGCAACAATCGCAGTGCCAGAGTCAAAAACACAGGCGGAGCTAGCGATGGAGGTTTTGAAAAAAGCCATCTTGGGTGGAGATCTGCCTCCGGGTGAAAAACTCCATATTCATGACCTATCTGCTCGATACAAACTAGGCGTTACTCCGGTGCGTGAGGGACTTTCCCGACTGGCGTCGCTTGGATTGGTAGTCGCTTTGGGACAGCGGGGATTTCGGACAGCCGTGGCCAGTCAAGAAGATTTCCGAGACACGATAAACACCCGCACGTTGATCGAATCCGAAGCCCTGAGACTCTCGGTTCGCAAAGGCGGGGCAGCTTGGGAGGCCGCAGTTCTGGGTGCTCTACAACAAATGGAAGACTACATCCCCATAGTGCCTGGCGTTATTGCAGAGGGTGATGAGGGGTTTGATAAATTGCATAAGCAATTCCATATGAGCTTGATTTCCGCATGCGGATCCGAGCGCATGCTTCGCTATTGCAGCGAGCTTTATGACCAAGCGTATCGTTATCGCAGAATCTTCATGAGCCAGCCACGCCCCCGCATCCTATTCGAGAATGATCATCGCGAGCTTGCTATGCACGCACTTGGACGAGAAGAGGGTCGTGCATCCGCGTTTTTAGAGCTTCACCTTGCTACACCGTTCATCGCAATCTACGGCGAAAGGAGCGTGCGTGATGAGCTCGCCGAGAACGGAAGCCCAACCAACGCTTGACTGAAATATATATATTCTCCATATTTGCGTTGTCAGCTAGCTGAAGCAGCGGCGATAGCCATTAGGGTCGAGATCCAGTCAGATTCGCTTATAGCCAAATCACTCTCCCGTCACCCAAAACAATAAATAAATCTTGGAGAAACTCATGAAACAGTCCTTCATTCCGTCGCGTGGTCACGGGGCACAACTCAGCTGGTCAGGCTGTCATTACCGCAGACGGCCCTCCTCCGCGAGTTGCGTATATCGGAGATGAGTCTGGTCCAATTTTCTACGAAGTCTGGAGTACATTGCAGACGCCGGCTCGCATTGATCGGTCTTCGTCGGAACCGCACGAGAATGGTATTAAGCTCGCCCCGCCCACGAACGGTACCCGAATCCGGGTTGTAGATTTTCCACCAGAAGGAGACAGTTTGAATGACCTATCGCCTGAAGAGGCACGTGCACGATTTGCAGAAGTAGGTGCTGAATACGCTTCTTCGCATGATGGGGTCACCTCGCGACATGCATACATGCATCGGACAGAGACGATTGACTACGGGATCATTCTAGAAGGCGAGATTACGCTGATTATGGATGAAGGCGAGGTCACGGTCAGCGCTGGCGATATCGTCGTTCAGCGTGGGACCAATCATGGTTGGTCGAACCGATCTTCCAAAAATTGCCGCATCGCATTCGTCCTAATCGACGGTAAGTTTGATCGCGACATTGCGTGACAATTTCTTTCTCGTCACGCGTCAGTCCGATCCCAATACCGACGGAGTATCCGATGTCTAACTCTAAAGTCTATATCGTCAGCTCTTTCGGAGCTGCAATGGGTTCCTTCAATCATGTCTGACTATAAGGCACCCTTGCGCGATATGCGTTTCGTGCTCAACGAAGTATTCGACGTGTCCAAGCTGTGGGCTCAATTACCTTCCCTGGCCGACGTGGTGGATGAAGACTCTGCCAACGCTATTCTGGAAGAAGCCGGCAAAATCACTGCCGGTATAGTCGCACCGCTGAACCGCAGCGGGGATGAGGAAGGCTGCACTTGGAACAACGGTGCGGTGAAAACTCCGGCCGGTTTTCCGGAAGCCTACAAAACATACGCTGGAAGGCGGTTGGGTAGGGATCGGCGGTGACCCGCTGTTCGGTGGCATGGGCATGCCCAAGGTGATCTCCGCGCAAGTCGAAGAGATGGTCAAACTCGGCCAACCTGTCATTCGGCCTCTACTCGATGCTCACCGCTGGTGCCTGCTTGTCGATCAACGCCCAACGCCAATGAAGAGCTGAAAGAGAAATACCTGCCGAACATGTACGCCGGCGTCTGGACCGGCTCGATGTGCTTGACCGAACCGCACGCTGGCACCGACCTAGGGACAATCCGCACCAAAGCCGACCCCCAAGCCGATGGCAGTTACAAGATCAGCGGCACCAAGATCTTCATCACCGGCGGTGAGCACGACCTAAGCGAGAACATTATTCACCTGGTGCTAGCCAAGCTGCCGGATGCACCGGCCGGGCCGAAAGGCATATCACTGTTTTTGGTGCCCAAGTTCATGGTCAACGCCGAGGGTCGACTGGGCGAGCACAATGCGCTGTCTTGTGGCTCGATCGAGCACAAGATGGGTATCAAGGCTTCCAGCACCTGCGTGATGAATTTCGATGGCGCCACCGGCTGGATCGTCGACGCGCCGAACCGTGGTTTGGCGGCGATGTTTACTATGATGAATTACGAACGCCTTGGCGTCGGCATTCAAGGCCTGGCAACTGGCGAGCGTTCCTACCAGAGCGCGATCAACTATGCCCGCGAGCGCGTTCAGAGCCGGGCGCCGACCGGCCCTGTAGCGAAAGACAAGATCGCTGATCCGATTATCGTCCATCCCGACGTACGTCGCATGCTGCTGACCATGAAGGCGTTAAACGAGGGCGGCCGTGCTTTTTCCAGCTACGTTGCCCTGCAACTCGATATCGTCAAATTCAGCGAGGAGCCGACCGTACGCAAGCGCGCCGAAGAACTGGTCGCGCTGCTCACCCCGGTGGCTAAAGCTTTCCTCACCGACATGGGCCTGGAAAACCACTCTCCACGGCCAGCAGGTGTTCGGTGGTCATGGTTTCATTCGCGAGTGGGGTCAGGAGCAACTAGTACGCGATTGCCGCATCACTCAAATCTATGAAGGAACCAACGGCATCCAGGCCCTCGACTTGATCGGGCGCAAGGTGATCGGTAGCGGCGGGACGCTCTATAAACACTTCGCGGATGAGATCAAGGCCTTCACTGATTCGGCCGATCTTTCGCTCGCCGAGTTCACCCATCCACTGAAAGACGCGATCAACAATCTGGAACAGATGACCGCCGATCTGCTGAATCGGGCCAAGACCAATCCCAACGAAATCGGCGCCGCTTCGGTCGAATATCTGCAGGTGTTCGGTTACACCGCTTATGCCTACATGTGGGCACTGATGGGCAGGACAGCACTGGGCAAGGAGGGTCAAGACGACTTCTACGCCAGCAAGTTGGGTACCGCGCGGTTCTACTTTGCGCGCATCCTGCCGCGCATCCACTCGCTGACTGCGTCGGTCAAGGCCGGCAGCGAAAGCCTGTACCTGTTAGACGCCACGCAGTTCTAAGCGGCCCATATCCAGGCCTGCAGATGCCTAATGGGATATATCTCCCAGAGCGTGCCACTCCTGCCCCTGGATGCAGCGCAGGGCTAGCCCTTCAATCCGAGCTGGAACGTATCGTCATGCTGAAAACAAAAATAATTGCACCCGCGCAAAATGCCTACGCCTACCCCTTGCTTATCAAGAGCCTACTGCTGTCCGGCCAGCGCTACGAAGCCGAACATGAGATCGTCTATGCCGACAAGCTGCGCTACAGCTATCAGACGCTCAACCAGCGCATCCGCCGACTGGCCAATGCCCTGACTGCGGCCGGGGTCAAGGCTGGCGACACAGTGGCGTTGCTGGATTGGGACAGTCACCGCTATCTGGAGTGCTTCTTCGCCGTGCCGATGCTAGGTGCGGTGCTGCATACGGTGAATATCCGTCTGTCTCCGGAGCAGGTGCTCTACACCATGAACCACGCCGAGGATGACCTGGTACTAGTACATGACGATTTCCTGCCCTTGATCGAGCAGATTCATGACGAGTTGACCACCGTCAAGGGCTACATCCAGCTCAGTGACGACGGCGCACCCGCTACCGGGCTGCCGGTACTGGGGGAATATGAACAGTTGCTGTCCCAGGCAGACGCAACGTACGACTTTGCAGATTTTGACGAGAATTCTGCGGCAACCATCTTCTACACCACCGGTACCACCGGCAACCCCAAGGGCGTCTACTTCAGCCATCGCCAATTGGTGCTGCATACCCTCAATGCCGTTGGCACTCTGGGTGCTTACCAAGGCTTGCCGCTGCTTCGTTCCAACGATGTCTACATGCCTATCACGCCTATGTTCCATGTGCATGCCTGGGGCATGCCATATGTGGCGACGCTGATGGGGATTAAGCAGGTCTACCCAGGGCGGTACGAGCCCAACAGCCTGGTTCGACTCTATCGTGAAGAAAAGGTGACCTTCTCCCACTGCGTGCCGACCATCCTGCAGATGATCCTCGGCTGCCCCGAAGCGGCGCAGACCGATTTCGGCGGCTGGAAAATGCTCTTGGGTGGTAGTGCCTTGACCCTTGGTGTGGCCGCGCAGGCAGCCGGCAGAGGGATGCTGGTGCACAGTGGTTACGGCATGTCGGAAACCTGTCCGTTGCTGTGTACCACTTACCTGCGAACCGAAGATCTCAATCTAACTATGGACGCGCAGTTGGCCGTGAGGATCAAGACCGGGGTGCCGGTGCCGATGGTCGACCTGAAAATCATCGATGCCAACGGCCATGACGTACCCCACGATGGCGAGTCACTCGGCGAGGTCGTAGTACGGGCCCCCTGGCTGACCCAGGGCTACCTGAAGGAACCGGAAAAGGGCGCCGAGCTATGGCAAGACGGCTGGTTGCATACCGGCGACGTCGCCTCGATCGACACCCGCGGCGGGGTGGAGATTAAGGACCGAATCAAAGACGTGATCAAGACCGGTGGCGAGTGGATTAGCTCACTAGAACTGGAGAGCCTGATAAGCGAGCACGCAGCTGTTACCTCTGTCGCGGTAGTCGGAATTCCTGATGTGCAATGGGGCGAACGTCCCATGGCTCTGGTGGTTTGCGAGCAAGGACAAAGTATTGATCAACAGGCTCTTGAAACCCATTTGCAACAGTTTGTGGACAGTGGGCACATAAACAAATGGGCAATCCCTAAACATATTAAGTTCGTTGCAGACATCCCCAAAACCAGCGTCGGTAAAATCAACAAGAAGCTCATCCGCGAAAACGAATTGGCTACAGGCGCTCCTCATAAGCCAGCCTAAAATCAGAGGTAGCCCAAATAACTGTTAGCCAAGGCAGACTGCTAAGGACTCTCCAAACAAGTCCGCAAATGTACTGAATTGCGCATGGCTACCTGATCCTCGCGATCATCAACGGTTATGCGGCAAGTTGATCGGAGCATCCCTAGGTTTCTCACAAAGAGAGGGTAGAACATGTTCGCTTGGAATAAATCTGCGCTAAATTCTCGAATATTTGAGTGTTTAGTATTGAGTTATTGAAAGGCATGCATTTGACGGTGAGCTTTTTGCCAGCGAAAAGCACCCAATGACAAATAGGGCAAAAAAAGCCCTATTAGGATTGCATTCTCGTGAGCAAAATTTGATCGCAGAACTTGCAGAAGCGAAGATACAAATAGACGAACTAAACCAAAGGATTACCGGCTTCACTGAACATCAACAGCGCGATAGCGCTCGGCTTGAACATCTTAACAATCTTGGCCAAGACGGTATGTGGGAGCTGGAGGTACAAGCGCTGGAACTGACTGACCCAGCCAATGCTTTCTG
>NZ_QORI02000054.1 GCF_003325755.1 Pseudomonas sp. SST3
TTTCCAATCCTCCAGCATGCTCGCGCAAAATGTTTGCTGCCGCGGCGGGCGTCGGAATAGTGCTACTACCCGAGTTCGCGGACGCTAGCCGCTTCGGGCTACGTCGGCTATTAGCTGAAGACGTCCGCGTAACCCGAGACTTATGGCTAGGCGTACACCATGAACTACGATACATACCTCGCGTTAAAGCGACGGTCAGTTTCCTCGAGACTCTCTTTCTTAAGGATCCACTATTCGCTCAAACCGATTGATAGCCTGGGCGATAAATGTGGGCGAGTCGTCGTACACCAGCTCAGTTTTTGCTGGATCAATCAGGGTAACGTCTTCGAGCTGAGTGAGGAAAAGAGCATGACGATTGCGCACGGTTTCCGACACACCGATACAGGAGAGCTGCCAGCCACCAAGATTGCATTGGTCGGCGTTCTGGATAATCCACTCTTCATCGCGGATTAGTGCACGGGCACCGGGGGCCGGGGCTTGGGTCAGTTGCATGGTGCAATCCTTGTCAGGGCTTTAGGTGCGCAGCGAGCACTGGAAAAACGGAAGGCAATCACCACATCGGCCTACCCGTATCGGCACTGTCATCGATATTGAATTAATCGTCTGTCGCGTGGGTAGTTATGTCACCCAAGGGGGGCATAACGAGGTATAGGACACAACGCATATTGCCCCCAAGCAATCGGCTTTACGATTTTCACCACAGCGATGCGGCGGGTGGCACTTTACCAGCTTTTTAACCCAGAACTGGGCGAATGAGTTATGACGGAGGTACTCATCCCAACACGCAGCGCCATGCAAAACAGTACATACGGCTGGACTCGAAGCTACCGTTACCCAACAGATGCAGACCATTTCCCGTAGCAGATCTGACATTTTTACGCGCGAGTAATAGATGGAGTGGCTACCTGCCAATGCTGGAGTAGCCGTCCTACATACCTTGCGTGGTCAAACGGGTGACATCTGTGCGGCAGCAGTAGCTAATCTCGCATAGTAGATATCAAAGCGCCGCATCGAGCAGAGAGTAGCGTTATCGAAAACATCGGCTCTGCACTTATCCCCCCCTCTGTCGTCACTCTTAATACACTCCCAGTAGCTATACGAAGAGCGATTCAAGCGACGGCCCACTGCAAGTGGTAGTTGCATTTTTGCAATACTGATTGCGAAAACGCCGGTTATGGCAAACGCTTTATGCCGCCGATACTCCGTAAGTCAGCGCCTTAACTTTCGGAAAAATAATGACTAGAAGCTACTTTGACAGCAGGCTCCTGCAATCTATCGATACCCCTCAATTGCATAACTTGCAGAAACGGAATTGGACCACGCACCAATTCGGGGGTTATGTCATATGAAACTTCGTAGCAAGGTCATCCTTCTGGCGCTTGTCCCTACCTTTGTTCTTGCCGTGGCAGTGAGTGCGGTCTCAATAACCGTGCTATTTCGCTTGGCTCAGGAGGAGGTTGAGCAAGCCCGGCAACTACTGTTAAAAGAGCGTAGTGCAGCGCTCGAAAACCATGTCCAGATGGCTGTCTCTTCCGTAAAAGCCATCTATGACAGCTCGAGCTTTGGCGACGTGGAGGCCAGAGATCGCGCAGTGCAGATCCTGCGCAAGCTCTCCTATGGAGAACAGGGCTATTTTTTTGGATATGATCGAGACATCGTGCGACTGTTTTGGGCTGACAAGGATATCGACATAGGTGTTAGCTTTTATAACGCAATGGACGCTAACGGTGTTTACGTTATCCGTGAACTGAACCAGCTAGCGCGTGAGGGTAAACATTTCCTGCGCTACGACTGGCCCATGCCAGGCAGTGACAAGCCGGTACCGAAGCTCGGTTACTCAGTACTCCTAGACAAGTGGGACATGATGATCGGTTCCGCGGTAAACCTTGATGACATTGAGGAGGAAGTCAGTCGCATTGCGCAAACCCAATTCGCTCGAATCAATACTCTAGCCACAGGTATTGTGATTGCGGACCTGGTGTTACTGCTCTTGATTGCGGTCATCGCTGTGATCCTGGGTAATTCGATTATCAAACCTGTCTTGGTTATCCAATCCAATCTCGATGATATCGCCGCCGGTGAAGGTGATTTGACTCGTCGCCTACCTGTCACCAGCAAAGATGAACTTGGAGCCCTAGCCGATTCCTTTAACCAGTTTGTCGAAAAAATTCATGGGGTGGTGAGGCAGATTGTCGAGGTCACTCGCGATCTTGCTGAGCATTCAAAGGAAATGGCCGCCCAAGCACAACAAACTGAACTCGTGATGGATCGCCAAAAACTAGAAACAGACCAAGTCGCGACAGCGGTGCATGAAATGATCTGCTGCGTCACACGAAATCGCTCGTAGTGCTCAAAGCGCCGCTACTGCCGCTAAAAGAAACAGATGAGGTTGGGACTGTGCCCGGGAGGTCGTAAATGGAGGAATCGGGAGTATTCATTCATTGATTGAAGACGTGAAGGTGACGAGCATATCGTTAGACCGGCTTCAGCACGATGCGCAGTCAATTGTCGGTGTGCTTGACGTCATACGCTCAATCGCCGAGCAGACCAATCTGTTAGCGTTGAATGCTGCTATTGAAGCGGCTCGAGCCGGAGAGGCTGGCCGTGGTTTTGCAGTGGTCGCGGATGAAGTGCGAGCTCTCGCAAGCAGGACACAAAACAGTACCCAAGAAATTCAAGGCATGATTAATCGCCTCCAATCAGGCACCTCAGCTGCCGTGAAAGCGATGGTTTAGCTCCAGTGAAAAAGGCAAAATTTCTGGCGATCAAGCTAACGAGGCAGGTGATTCGTTAGACGCTATGGCTCAACTAGTCAGTACTATCAATGGTATGAGTGCTCAGATTGCCACCGCCGCTGAGGAGCAAAACAGCAGTCGCTGAGGAGATCAATCAAAGCATGACCAGTATTGCCCTAGCGGCTGAAACGGTTGCACAAGAAACTCAAAAGGGCGCCGCTACCGCAAGAAGTGTCGCTGGACTTGGTAGCAGGCTTGACGCACTTGTTAAACAATTCCGCATCTGATCTTTGTTGTCGCAATACCGATCATTGGTCTGCCCCCCCAGAATACGCTTACTGTGTGGTATCGAGTTCTTAGGTCATGAGCTCCGTTGCCTGGTGCTTTGACCCCCGGAGCCCGCTGCATGGGGCAAAAACAATGACCGAGGCCAGCCATTTGGCGACGAAAAGCCTAGATGTCGCAACCTAATCCGGCGAGACCGAGTTTGAGTGCACTGGTATCGGAAATATCGGGGCTTTGTGTCTGATCAGTTTCAGGATGTCCTGGGATATTTGAGTCGCTAGGACATCTTTCACTTCAGGGCTGTCGGCATCGTGACGGAGTCTGGAGTGACACCGCTGTCAGATGTCAGCTGCATCAGCGTTTAGCCCGTGGGCAACACCAAGCGCTCGGCAAATTGGCCGTCTCCCTGGCTGCGGGAATGTTGATGCCTCCGGGGGACACTACTGTACTTCAAGTCCTGCGCGAAGGGGCTTTCTGGCAGCGTTTAGATGAGCTGGGTCTGCTATCACTTCATTCCAATCACCTCTGACGCATGTGCCACAGCAGCAAATGCCTGCTGATCAGATCCATGCAATTACGTAGCGAATAAGAGAGGGGCGCTTGAGACCTACCCACTAGCTCCATACTGCACGCTTTAGTATCCTCGGACACTTAGCGCCAGAGGCGACGTGCCTATAGGCTTCATGTCGATCTACTAGGGATTGCAATGAACGAATTGGACTCGATCAATGGTGCGGAGGTACCAGGTTGGCCATCGATCTATGTGATAGGGTCGTATGACAGCCGCATTACGTTCTACTCACAGCAAGTCCGAGGCTTCAACCTGGCAAGTGCTCTGGTTGCTAATGGCATACTGCAGGGCAAGAGAAGGTTTGCTGTAATCGGCGCCGGGCCGCGGGATTATCTGTTTCCGCGGGGTTGTCGATCCTGAAGCCAGATTGTCATGTCGACGTGTTCGAGCGCGAGGAGCAAGCCTTACATTTGCAGCGAGGTTGCTTACAGCGCAACCTTCATCCCCACATTTATGAATGGCCTCGACAAGGTGCTCGTGAGGGAAGTGCTGGCCTGCCCTTTCTCAATTGGAGCGCAGGTACTGCAGACTCAGTTGCAGCCGAGGTTATGCGTCAGTTCGGAACACTTCAGGCGCATCGGCCTAATGCGCTAGCCATCAAGGTGCTGCGAGAAGTCACCGCCATTGAACGTATTGGCACGGCCGCCTATCGAGTTCGGCACCAGTCTGATCGGGGTGATGACCTATTAGCTGCGAGCTATGACGCTGTGTTCATAGCAATTGGCTTTGGTAGAGAGCGTCAGCTCGGTAATGCGCCTTGGAACTCATATTGGTCTGACCGAGGTGTCCCTGGGGCGCCACGATATGCTGATCACGATACAACCATTCTCATTTCAGGAGCAGGGGATGGTGGGCTAATCGATCTTTGCGCTGCAGCACTTCAAGATTTTGATCACACGGCTTTAATCGAACTGGTGACAACCTGGCCGGGCATCGAAGAGATCTCTGAGGCATTATTGCAAATTGATCTTGAGGCTGAGCAGTTCGGAAGGGGCTTCGACTTCCTTGCCGCGTACGGACGATTTGTAGGTCCACGGTTACGCGATGATGGTCTGATTGGCGAGATCGCAGGCCGTCTCCGTAAATCGTGTAAATATTATCTTCAAATACTCAGCGGGATGAGTTGTTGGTGCAACCAACTTCAACGCTCAACCGGCTATTGGTGTATCTGCTTTTCTCGGCTGCGCATGATGCCGGCCTACCAATTAGGCACCTACCTGGTGAGATTTCAGAGGATGTTGCGCGTCAGGGTTTCTATTTTGTTTCTGGAACAGAACTCAGGGTCGATGAGTTGTTTATACGCCATGGTGCGGCCAAGTTAGAGGCTTTTAGGCCCTTCGAGGATATTCGCGCCGCGTATGAAGCGAACCACGTGAACTGGCTAGCTGCTGATTCGAAGCGTTACTCCCCACCGCACCTATTCCCGAGTGCTGCTCAAGAGCTCGACCACGGTCTTGCCACCGCTAACGTTCCGGTCTCGCGTCATCTTCTCGCTGCTGCGGTGCAACAACAGCCGCAACGGGTTCGGATCGGCCTCGCTGACAGACCCCCATCCATCGTTTGGTCCGGCAATATTCGTCCGATTGATTTGTTAAGTTGGTGGGAAAACGCCGATCGAGCGTTAAACCTCGAGTGTGGCGCTAGGCCGACCGATCTTGGGAGCTTAGCGGGTGCAGTCGCCAGGTTCGTAATTCACGCCCGGCAGGTTCGTATGGAGACTGACGATCGCAGCTGGAACGAATGGTTAACATCGCTTACGCAAAGATCGCCACATGCTCATTCGTTACAATCTCCGATCATAGGGGCAGCAGTCGCTGCGCAAATGCAGTCCGCTATCATCAATGCAGATGTGGTCGCGGCTGAACTGCATGCAGGTATGGACATTTGGACACTTAATCAAGTCGATGAGCATTTGATGACCTACCTCACGACAGGTAGCGAGGCAGCGAACTGGGTAACGTGGAGGATTGAGCCCATTTTACGATCCGAAATGGCTCGGAGGTGGATTGCCTGGCAGATTCGCCTACGGGCCGATTTGGCTTTGCTTGGCAGGCTACTCCGATTGGCGGCATGCACTATAGAGGACGACGGCGACAACACCGATCGACAGGTTTTGGTGGGGCCGCTAAGAATGGCGAACATCATCCGAACGATTACTCTCGCGCTTGCTACTGCCGAGGCTTGGCCCAACTCATTTCCTCGGAGTGTGGCGCCAGGTAACTTTGACAACCGTGCTGATGATGGTACAGAAATAGCCACCATCCATGCCTCTGGTGCAGACCTAATCGAAGGTCGGAGCATCACATTAATGGCGACTCTTCATGCCTGGCAGACATCCTTTGTCCTGCTTTCAGAGCTGAATGCTCCTGCAAGTTTTGAGCAGGCCGGCCAACTATCCTTGTCAGATGCTGGACTGGGAGACATGAGGATGGACGCACCACCTACTCCATGTAATGTGATCATTGGTGTTGATGCGAGTTTTCAGAGAGCATTGGGCCTCGGAGCGCATGCGGTCGTTAACCATATCGCGGCCACTGAAGCTCGTTTGCGCCAGCAGTGGCAAGCCCAGATTGACACAGGGGAAGTGCAAGCATGAGCGAGCTCTTGAGCGATTTTGTGTCGCGCGTAATCTCCGCTGCAGGAGCATTAGATCTTGAGGCAGTGGTTCGGAGTGAATTGGCGTCAGCCGATTTTCGCGGTGGTGCTGGCGAGGATGTGCTGAGGGGCTCGCATCTTCCTGTCGATATCGACACCGTAACCATAGGCCATTTTCCGATCTTGTTCGGCCGTCTGCCTGTCTCGCCCGATGTTGCGTTGGTTCGTGACGGTGTTCGTCGATATCGAAATCAATGTGTTGTTTGCTCGCTCCCACTTAGCCCCTGGGCAGGTTCTGGACCTGCAGCTTTGGCTCGTTGGGCCGGACGGCAGTGAAGACGATCCAGAATGGCGAGCACTCGCTTTGGCGATTGAGCGAGATGACCGTGTTGCTAGAAAGCTTGTGTGGTTGCCGCCCGAGCGCTTAGACGAGCGTGATGAAGCATTCGCAGGATTTATAGCTCGTACGTTTTTGGCCCGCCCATGGGAAGCTTTACCACCGCAGCCTGCGGCCCCATTGGACCGTTTAAGCGCTCTTATTGACGTTGCGGCAGAGCTAGGTATCGAACAGTCCGTGGTTGATCGTTGGTTTGAACTGGCCGACTCTGATCTGGCAGATGGGGCTGAACTTATAGATGCACTCGTAGACGCCTGGCCGGAGATAACACCGTGAGTCTCTATCTTCAACGTATCCAACTTCGCAACTTCGTACATTTGGGCATTTCGATCTCGACCTTGCGGGCGCTCCCGGCGTCGTCATTATCACCGGACCGAACGGGTTAGGAAAAAGCTCCTTCTTCGACGCGATTGAGTGGGGGTTGACGTCAGAAGTAAAGCATTTCGAACGGTATCTCAGTAGAGGTAACACCGAGGCTGATTATCTGACGAGAGAGGGTGCTGAACGGTTCTCGCACGCTGTTAATCTGAGTTTCTCCGACGGCCATCAAGTTGAGCGTGAAGGTAATCGCAATGGACCTAGTGGAACTTCAGATCAAGACTTGAAAAGTCTTCTTGTTAGTCCAGGTTGGGGGCAGCAGGTGGATAGTCTTTCCACCTACTTGGCACTCACTCATTTCTTGGGGCAAGGATCACAACAGCGATTCATGTCGAGAGAGGCTCCCGAGCAGTGGAACGCCCTTCGTGTTCCTTCCGGAGTCGAGCGGCTAGAGCACATACGCAAGCGACTGCGCGGCCGCTCAGCAACACTAGCCCTGAAGCGAAAGGCCGAAACCGCTGCATTGGAGTTGAGTCGACACGAGGACCGTCTCGCCCAGTGGGATGCGCTAATCGAAAGACTACGGCGTCAGGAAGGAAGGACTGAAGCGGCCGGAGCTATTCCTCGAGATCAAATCATCCGTGGGGCTGAGGGTCTTAATCGACGCCTGTCGCTTGTGGCAGATGGAGCGATGGCTCACCCTGCAGTCGATCTGGAGCAGTTCCTTACGGAACTTCGAACTCGGATTGTCGATGCAAATAAAGCCATAGAAGTCGCGGAAAGTCGCCTCATGCAACTGGCTCGCATTCCTGAACAGCATGCCAATTTGTCGAGTCGGCAGTCCGCTGCGAGCGCTTCGCTCGTAACACTGCGTGCTGCAAAGATTGAGAGCGAGGAAGCGCTTAGTGCGCTGGAGGCTTCAGTCGAGATTCTGGATAGAAATTGGCGCGATATCTCCAAGCGAGGCCAGCGCTTGAGAGAGCGTATGGCGACTCTTCTAGGTGCTCAGACCGACTTGGACGAAGCTGCAGCAGCAGCTCGACGGCGGATTACGCTTGATGAAAAAA
>NZ_QORI02000055.1 GCF_003325755.1 Pseudomonas sp. SST3
ATCTCCGAGATCAGCGCCGTCGAGAGCGCTGATACCTTCAAGCGCCCGATCTATGCCGGCAACGCCATCGCGACTGTTCAATCCAGCGCTGCGATCAAGGTCATTACCGTGCGTGCGACCGGTTTCGATCCGGTCAGTGCCGAAGGTGGCTCGGCCAGCGTCGAGCAGGTATCCGGTACTGGCGATGCGGGTGTTTCCGCGTTCGTCGGCGAAGAGCTGGCCAAGTCTGATCGTCCTGAGCTGACGGCTGCCAAGATCGTCGTCTCCGGCGGGCGTGGCATGCAGAATGGTGAAAACTTCAAGCATCTTTATTCGCTGGCCGACAAACTCGGTGCTGCCGTTGGTGCCTCGCGCGCTGCGGTCGATGCCGGCTTCGTGCCCAACGATATGCAAGTCGGTCAGACCGGCAAGATCGTCGTACCACAGTTGTACATCGCGGTCGGCATTTCCGGCGCGATTCAGCACCTGGCGGGCATGAAGGACTCCAATGTGATCGTCGCGATCAACAAGGATGAAGAAGCACCGATCTTCCAGGTTGCCGATTACGGCCTGGTGGGCGATCTGTTCGAGATCGTGCCTGAGCTCGAGCGGTTGCTCGTTTAACTCCCCCTCCCCCCGTTTGCGGCACAGCCGGCACATGACCGGCTGCTCAACAGAACTGTGTAGGCATGCTGTCGTTCAGTCGGGCGGTCCCCGTGGCCAAGCAGATCGAGGACATGGACGCCGACTCGGTGGCGATCAAGGACATGGCCGGCATTCTTACGCCATATATGGCCTACGAGCTGGTTTTACCTTGCTTGGTGCGTTGTCGCTGGCCGCGATGGGTATCCCGGGGATGGAGTTCACCCTTCGAGAGGCCGCTTCAATCGCCATCATCGGCGGTGCCGATGGCCCCACCTCAATCTTCGTCACCGCGAAGCTCGCGCCGCATCTGCTCGGTCCCATCGCCGTGGCGGCCTACTCGTACATGGCGCTGGTTCCGTTGATTCAGCCACCGATCATGCGCGCGCTGACCACCAAGGAGGAGCGCGCCATCGTCATGACGCAGCTGCGTCATGTTGGCCAGGCCGAAAAGATCGTCTTCCCGCTCATGCTTGCGTTGATGGTCGGCATGCTATTGCCGGATGCCGCTCCGCTGGTGGGTATGTTCGCGTTCGGCAATCTGCTCCGCGAATGTGGTGTGGTTGACCGCCTGGCTGATACCTCGCGAAACGCCTTAATCAACATCGTGACCATTGGTTTGGGGCTGACCGTCGGTTCCAAGCTATCTGCTGAAGCCTTCCTGCAGATGAAGACGCTTGGCATTCTCCTGCTCGGCATGGTCGCGTTCTGCGGCGGTACCGCGGCAGGTGTGCTGATGGCCAAGGTGATGAACATGTTCAGTACAAACAAGATCAACCCTCTGATTGGTTCTGCAGGTGTCTCGGCGGTCCCCATGGCGGCACGGGTATCGAACAAGGTAGGGCTTGAGGCGAACCCGCAGAACTTCCTTCTCATGCACGCGATGGGACCGAACGTGGCGGGGGTTATCGGCTCGGCGGTGGCTGCAGGGGTGCTGCTGAGCTTTGTAGGCTAGTGCTTCAGCTGTGGTGTAGCTACGGGCAACTGAAAGCCTGTACGTACCACGGCCGACCTGGGGCGAGCCGGAAGCGGCGACCTGCCTCATGCAGCTGTGCTGCGTACCCGCCCCTGACTATTTGATCCTGACTGGCTCTTCAGGCGCGCAAGGCCAAATACAGCGCGGCGACAACTGAGCGGTGACGCTCAGGTCATTGTCGCCTTGAAGATCTCATAGCCCCACGTCCCAAGGATTAAGGAGAGGAACGCCTGTATGTGCAAAGTCGGCCATGTTGCGGGTGACAACTGTCATCCCATGAATGAGGGCAGTTGCGGCAATAAGCGCGTCGCGCTCGGCTCGAGGGTCTGGCACATGTAACCGGGCGCAACGGCGCGCCACCCCGGTATCGACTGGCAGTATCCGCCCAGTAAACCCTGGCAATACGTGTTTATCGAGCCACGCTCGCAACACGGCACCCTGGGCCGCATCGCGCCGTTCAATCTGAAGCACGCCCATTTCCAGCTCCAGAATGGTGATCGCCGACACGAATAGCTCGCTCGCCTGAACGGTTTTGGCCCAGGCGACGACACCTGCATCCGCCCTCCCCGACTTGGCTTTGCGCAGCTCGGAAACAACATTTGTGTCGAGGACGAACATCAGGACAAATCGACTTGGCGAGTCCGGATTTCCGCCCGCGGCGGATCAAACGCAACCTCCTCGGCTCCTGGCATGGCCAGCAAGTCGATGATGCTCACGCTACCGCCAGTAAGGCGTTGGTAGTCCTCAATAGACAGCAGAACATGCGCGGGCCTACCGCGATCCGTGATGAAAACGGGACCAGAAAGCGCAGCCTTTTTTGCCCCGCTTGTGTCGTGATTGAATTCGCGACTGCTTAATGTAGTGGGCATCATTGATACTCCCTCAAACATAATGTAGCCATGTTACTACATCATCAGGAGTGGTCAATACTGCCGTTCTATTCGTGCCGTGGCTGTTTCGGGATTTCCGCGTTTGGCCCATGCCGGTCTCAGTGACAGCCTGCCGCTGCGAAACATGTGACTCTGGAAGTTCGAGAGCCCGGCCTCTTTACCGAGATGCTGTTCACGCGTCCATTTCAGTTTGTTCTTGGCGTACCAGAGCAGCACGCCTCGAGAGGCACTGGATTGAAGTTGGAAGGTGCTTCCATCTTCACCCACGCTGACTAATAAACCTGCTACCAGATCTGAGCAGAGGCTATCCAGCGTATGCAGGTGCAGTGGGCGATTCCGCTCCGTCGTCATATCCAACTCCCTTTTTTGCTATAGAAAGCGCGCGGATCGGCTGCAGTTCTATCCTGACCAGGATGCTCAATGGTAATGCGGCTGACGCATGTGTACCGCAGCTGATTCAAAAATGTCACGGTGGAACCACAGACTGTATCGGAGCTTACGCAAGAAATACCTGATCTTAAATCACCTCGCAGAGCGGCAGTTGAGGAGGCGATATCTCATCAGCTTTGGCTACTAGTTGCAGGGACGGCAGCGTTTCGCTCTAGCGCAGAAAGCAACTAGGACGAGGATCGCTTCGTGCAATGGGAGATATGATTCGTATGCGGGTGGGGAACCGCATGGTTCGGGTAATAAAGCCCGCTCCACGTTGGCCGAGCCCAAAACAATCCGCGGCTCTCCACCCAGGCCGCTCGCGACGCCATCACGCTTGGCTCGCTCACATGATCGTAGGGCTCGTCCAGGACGACCCACTGACCAGACGGAGCCACCCAGCGTGACAGGTGATCGCGCGTAGGAAGCTCCTCGACGGCCCGCATCTTCTTCCGCTGAAGCTTGGTTGTTGCCGGACGCAGACCGGTAGCCTCCATGAACTGAAGCGTCAACGCGAGTCCGTTACCCTCTCCTCATTGCCGGATGCCAAGAAGTGGAACCGAATGGTGGCCGTACGCGCAGCGCTCGGACCGAACCTGTCGCATGCTCAAGTGGCCCTCCCGCTATCGAAACGAGTTCTAGGTCTCGGGCAGATCGGCGTCGATGAGCCTAAGCAGGCTGGCGCGGGTTTCATCGAGCAGGCGATCAGACAAGTCCGGGTCAACCACGCTGCGCGACAGCAACAACGCGCCAACCATGGCGCTAAGGACCAGTGCCGCATCCTGGTTGCCATCGATGTGATCGCTGATTTGATCGAGCCGTTGATTCGCCGCCTCGTCGGTGACTGGGCTGGCCTGCCCCCGCCGACCCAACTCGGCAGAGATGGAGGGAAACACGCACCCCTTCGCCGGCTCGGCTCTATGAGGCTTGGATAGGTAACAGCATATGAAGGTCTCCCAGGGCTGGTCGCCGCCCAAGCCCTCGATCCCAAGCAGTACCTATGTAATCTTCCGCTGATGGAGTCTAGTGCGCGCGGCTCGGTTTATTTCAAGTCACAAGCGCAAAATAAAGAGCGGTTCCAATCCCCGCAGCAGTGATCAATCCAAAGAGATTCAGCAAGGCTATGGCAGCAACCACGCCAAGCGAGACCAGAGCGGCAGTTGGCTCTTGCAACGCTTCGGTATATACGATGTAGACGGCGAAATTGATAAACACCGCAACAGGAAGGACACGCTCTAGATAGCGCTGGCTCTCAGGGCCCAATTTCACCGTAATGAATGCGGGAAGGATGCGTACTAGGCAGCTCGTAAAAAACAAAGCAGCAATAGCAACTTCGGTCGACTGACTCATAGCTTTGCCCAACCTAGGATGGAGGTAGCAAGCAATATGCTAGGTATCCAGAAATAGTGAGCACCGATCAGATTGATCAGTAGCAGTGCGACGCCTACACACAATCCGGACGCTGCTAATAAACCGGAACGATCGCGCGGATCGCTCTGCGAAAGCCACAACCTGGACCGGAGCTGACACACGGATAGATACATAAGAACAACACTTGCTGGGAAACCTAGATTTACCCCCTCACCAAACCATTCTGCCGGAATGAACTGGCCGAGCAGCGCGCCAAGCAAGCCTGAAGCCACCCACGCCCCGAAAATCACTGCTCGTATCAAGAAAGCTGATCGCCAACTGTCAGACTCCTCCTCTGTCGCATACGCTTCATCGCCCAGCATATGAGCAACAAATGCCCGTTTTGAAACAGATCGCGGCAAGCGGCTTGCTGATGCATAAGCGATAGGAAGGTACCGGCTGTTGATTGAGGCGGTGACTAGCAACATCGTTAGAAAGCCGGCGTTGGCGTCGACTAGCGGCAGCAGAGCAAACTGGCCGCTTCCGGAAAACCCCAGCGCACTTACCGCGAGAATTTCTAGCAACGTCCAGTCAGCCCGCGCGGCAAGCACACCAAACAGCATGCTTACCGGAACGATTGCCAGAGCCGTCGGAGTAACGCGGTGAAGGGCAGTCACGCGCTCCCCATCACGTTGCAAGCTTGCGGCCCTGCTGAAAAGACTCAGGACGTTTCTCATTCGATCGCTGACGCCATCGCCTGCTTTTCATGAAATCGGCCGTATGCACGATTCTCCCAATGGTTGATCTCAATCACCCAGATGTCTCGAAAACCGGCTTCTCCTTCGACGGGCTCAATATCCGTCGCGTAATGGATGTATCGCTCATCATCAATGAGGATGGCCTCATTCTCATTTAAGGTTTGTCGATGGACTACCTCTTTTGAAGACGGATCAATGACCTGTGTCTCCCCTCCTTTGACGTTTGTTCGACGAGCTACGGCAATTACGCTGTACTCATGTCCATCACGGTGTGGTCCTTCAGGTACGGTCACGCCACGAAAAAGTTCGTTCGCCACCACCCGGATCTGATTGACGTTTATCTGAAACAACTCCTTCTTATTTACGGGCAATGCGTCAAGCACCCGCGCAATAAGCGGAGTGGGGTCTACTTCAAGCAACTCCCGATGTCTCGGTACTCCGCCAGCTTCAGCTAGCTTGATATAGCGTGCAGACTGGACATATTTTCTCTGAGGCAGCAACGCAAATAGCCATTCATTCTCATCCCAGAATCCCATGTACTGAGAAAGCCGAATCTGTCGGAGCCGACCCGGGCTATGGCGATCACGTGGGAGGTTCGCAAAGGAGGCCTGGAAACTGTCTGGCATGACCGGCATATCAATTACACAAAAGCCGTTCGTTAAGAATTCGTTATCAGCTGGCGTATCTTGTTGTAGTTGTACCATGGCGGTGATCATTTGCTTTCTCTCAATCAAGCTGGCTGAAGATCGAAGGTGGCAATTTCATAGGGGCGAAGCGACTCAATATGCTTTCGAGTGATTCCCCGATAAAAGTCGCAGGCGGAAGGTTCGACCGAGTCAACTGATGCGAACTTTTTCTCCAGAGGGCCCAGGCATAGCCCGCCACAGAATCCCTCGATTTCACATCCGCGGCAAAACTCCGGGTTATCTCTACGGAGGCCGGCATGCTTGAGATAAGGTTGTGAATTCAGGATTTCGGCGCCATCCCGGATATCACCCAGGAGCGTTGATCCGGCCTTACACGCGAACACAGAGCCATTTGGCTCAATGCTGAATTGCGCCCCTTTCGCAGAGCAATTCTTAAAGCCACGGTAGGACACACTGTCGAAGCCCAACATTACTTGAAAGATTTGGTGCCAGTAACCCGTGAGAACCACGCCACGTGTCCTGCCGTACTCGACCACCTTCCAGAGGCGATCGACGATGTTCTGGGTCCCAAAATCTGAATAGAACGTAGGGTCAAAATCCACTACAACGCCGATCTCTCGTGCCCCTACGTCGACAGCGAGATCCACGATTGAGTTATTGAAATCTCCCCAAGTTGAGGACGTTAGAGCTGCATTGATAGCCACCCGGTTTTCAAACTTCTGGAGTGTTCGAAGACCCTGCATCACGACTGGCGTGCTGTCATCACCGTTTTTAAGCGGTCTACTAGGGCTAGTCGGCGAGTCAAAGCTGACGCAAACAGCCACTTGGTACCTTGCGAATGCTTGAGCTACTTCGTCAGTGATGAGCGACCCGTTTGTAACGGTCGAGTAATTGATCTTGACGCCATCACTTTCCCCGTTCCCAAACCGCTCAAGCACAGCATGAATAGTCCGCCAGTTGAGCAGCGGTTCACCTCCGAAAACTGGAGCATTACCTCATGCACGCCCTCTGAACGAGCCACAGCAAGGGCAGACTCGACATAGGCGATACCATCTGCCGGCTTCATCGATCTGTTCTTCGGGTCGTACTGATGATCAAAGCGCTCCTTCGAGGCATATATCGAGTCTTCGATGTTTACCTTTATTCCTTCACGGGCGATAAGCCTGGAGCTGTCAACTTTGTTGTATTCATCTTCTGCAGACATTTCCTTGCCCTGAACGCCTTCGAAGCAATACGTACAACCGAAATTGCAGGCATTAGCCAAAATCAACTGGATGATGTTGACCTTTTTTTCAAGCGGCGCAGGCTCACTCGGCATCCGAAGAGAACTGGCCGGTACGAGGATATGACGAGCGATGAGCTGCTGGGTCAGTTCCTCTTCTCTTGTCTGAGCCTCGCCGGTCAAAATCTTCGCCTGTATCGGCCGCTGCTTACGGTAGGTTTCAAGCAGCTCCTGGCCGGTATCGTCGAGAAAGAACAGTCCACCCAGAAGGCGGTGGTAGGTTGCGTATCGATCACCTACGCGGTTTTGAATCACGTCGTCGGAGACAACGTAGAACTCCGTATCGAGCTGGTTCACCTAGCTCCCTCCGTAGTTGCGTTAACGATAGGTTCGAGATGGCGGCGCAAAACACGGCGCCGCCAAGGCTCTTACTTCGTCAGACGGCTGCGCAACTGCATTCCACCGACGGCAAATGTGCCGCCCACAGTTCCGCCGACCGTGCCACCAACAGTACCGCCCACGGTTCCGCCGACCGTTCCCCCCACCGTTCCGCCCACGGTGCCACCGACAGTGCCGCCAACGGTTCCGCCGATTGTTGAGCTCATGTGATTTGTGTTCATTAGGAATCCTCTCATAGCCTTCAGGACCGATAGATTCGGGAGCCCTGGTCATTAGTCAGTGTCAGCCCAGGTCGATAGAAGGTAAGCGTACGCCGAACTCACCTTGCGCGACTCAGGCCGGCGCCCACTGATGCGGCAGCAGTTGGCCGATCTCACTCGCCCGCTGCGTCGGCAGCCGTGTGAGTACGTCCTTAAGATAGGCATACGGATCATGCCCATTCATCCGCGCCGACTGGATCAGACTCATGATTGCTGCCGCGCGTTTGCCGCTGCGCAGTGATCCGGCAAACAACCAGTTCGAGCGTCCAAGGGCCCATGGCCGGATCTGGTTCTCGACCTGGTTGTTGTCGATGGGCACAGCGCCATCGTCCAGGTAGCGCGTCAGCGCTACCCAGCGTTTGAGGCTGTAATCCAAGGCTT
>NZ_QORI02000056.1 GCF_003325755.1 Pseudomonas sp. SST3
CCGGCTTGGGTTTGTGCATAAGCTAACCGAGGGTTCCTGTCAGATTGCTGATCGAGACATTACGGTTTTGACAGAGTTGGAATCTACGGATAAAAGATTTCCGAAACTTACCGAAGTAAAGCGTTTTGTCGCTCAGGCCGTACCGAGTGCTTCCGTCAACCTACGGCTAAAAAAATGGGGCCGTATAGGCGCCGATAGGCCAAAGGGAGATGGACAGCCAGAAAGCAGGCATTAACGCGGATATGAATTGCTGAACTGTTTTCAAGTTAACGTAGTTAGCTGTCAAAAAGCTGATGCAAACGTTACATTTCCGTAAGGTGCTGACCGCCAGCTCACCGTACTTCGGCAATAGCGGTTAGGAATTACATCTTTGTAATATCTGGATCAGCTTGCTGTAAGGGAAGTGGTCGTAATCTATAGACATCACTAACCCAGAGGCAACGCCATGAAAACCCTTACCACAGCAATCGTTTCGATCGTATTTGTCACCGCTTCGTCTATAGCAATGGCTGAAGGTGGCGGCGATCGCATGTTTAATCGCATGAACGAAGCGGGCGAAGCAAAGCACACTATAAAAGAGCTACTAAAAGAAGGCACAGTAGTCAGCATCGCACCAAAGGGAACTGCGGGAACCACTAACGCAATCCAAAACTATACAACTAACGGAAAAGTCAGAACCTACGAAATGAAAGTAAGGACTCCTGACGGTAAAATTCATACCGTAGAGTATTTGGGAGCACCCGTAGGCGTCGATAACGGTTAAGAGGCTTAGCTCGCAATCATTCCGATGACAACACCGACAATGACGGCCGTAGTCACTCCTGTGACGGTAATTATTTTACCCACCGTCTCTGCGCTAACCCCCATGGCCTTGTCGACGGCACGCTCGGAAAAGCGGCCAGAGGTGCGGGCCAAGCCCTCGACCGGGCCGTAGAGGTTATCTGGTCGATTAGGCTCTTCATCCTCGCCTGTAAGCTGCCCCTCCCAGGCGCGCTTGGCCATCATCCGGTCGAGCACGCCGGGCAAAACCATGTTACCGAGAATTGCCTGGAACGCTGCCTTGCCCAGCCAAAACTCGCGTGGCTTATCGACAGCTGCGCGCAGAATAGCCCGCGCGGCGACGTCCGGCGTGTGGATCGGCGGCACCGGCTGCGGGCGCTTGCCAAAGGTATTGCGGGCCCAGTCGAACTGCGGCGTGTTATGGCCCGGCAGCTGTACCATCGTCACGCGGATGCGGCTTTTGTCGTGGATCAGCTCGCTGCGCAGCGAGTCGGTGAAACCGCGTATGGCGAACTTTGCACCGCAATAGGCCGCCTGCAACGGAATCGAGCGGTAGGACAGGGCCGAGCCGACCTGGACGATAGTGCCTCGGTCGCGCGCTCGCATGTGCCGCAGCGCGGCGAGCGTGCCATGGACGAAGCCCATGTAGGTGACGTTGGTGACTTGACCGATATCGGCAGCCTTAAGTGTTGATATTGGCCCGAACAGCGTGACCATGGCGCTATTGACCCATACGTCGATTGGCCCGAGTTCCTTCTCGATGTGCTCGGCGGCGCGATCCACGGCGGCGGCATCGGCCATGTCGCACTGGATTGCCAGCACTTTAGCGCCCATGCCCATCAATTCGTCGCGGGTGTCGGCCAGGCCCCGCTCGCCGCGCGCCAGTATTGCCAGCTGATAACCGGCACGGGCAAACGCTATGGCGGTAGCGCGGCCGACGCCGGCGGTCCCGCCGGTAATGACCGCGATAGGTTCACTCATGCAAATCGACTCCTGCTTGAAAACTCTGACGAAGGATTCAGCGAATCAGCCGGTTCCAGCCGCCGTAGCGGTGGTGGATCGACCCACGCGGCAGGCTGAGGCCGATAACCAGCACGCCTGCGCCCAGGCTGCCGATTGTTGAGGCCGTCGAGCCGCCGTCGAGAAACCAGGGGGCCGCGAGCAACCAGAGGCCGATCGGCAGGTTGAGAAAGCGCAGCGGGCGAGCGACTTCGGCTAGCGCCAGCACGGTGACGGTAAGCAGCAGCGAACCCATCAGGTGGTCGCTGTTGGCCATGGCACCTTCGGTGCCGAAGATTAATCTGGTAAACATCAGCCAGACGCCCAGTACACAAAGCAGCAGCAGGCCCCAAGGCAGGTTGACCCCGCGCAATCCCTGTTGCGCCATGCCGGAAAGGCTGCCGGAGAATTCCGGCGAGTCGTCCTGCCGGCAACCCTCCATCGCGTCGCCCTTGAAGAAGGTGCGCCACATCGGCTTGCCTCGGCGCTTGGCGTCCTTGATGAACTGGCCCATGGCGACAAGCTCGTCAAGCGCGTAAGGCATCATCACTAGCATCGCCAGCGCCTGCATCAGGCACAGAGTGCACCAGGTGCCGATCATGATTGGCTGAGCGATGATGAAGAAGATGCTCACCACGCCCAGCGGCACTACCACCACGCCGAAAGCAGCCACCATCCACGGCATGGTGCGCCAGCGCCGCGCGTCGCCCATTACCGCCATGGTCAGTTCGATCATGTAGGCCAGCACACCGACCCCAGCATCGGAGACCGGCCAAGCGCGCGACATGTTGGAGGTAATGATGGTCTCGGTGCCGTTCTCGGCCGGGCCGGTGCCGGGCGCCGGAAAGAACGGATCCCAGGCATTGGCGGTATGACCAAGCTGGTAGGCGGTCAGGTAGCGCGCCAGAAGCACTCCGATCAAAGCTAGTACGGCGATTGGCAGGCGCTGCAACCAGGTCGAAGGGTTGTAATCCCAGCCCGGCGGTACGGCTCCCTTCTGCATCATGCCGCTCATGCTCATGCCCGGCATCATCGGTACCAGGACGGAGAAAGTAATAACTAGTCCGCCTACCAGCAATGCATTGCCATAGCCGGCAGGCGATGGGGTCCAAAACAGCAATGGAGCGCTCATCAGCCAGAGCCCCATGACCGTATTGGCCCAACTGGCCCAGCCAACGCGTTTGAGCGAGAGCAGCGCAAACACCACGATCAACGCACCGCTGATTACGTCATTCCAGGTCATCAGCCAGGCGCGGGTGGCGACGTCGGGCAGCTCGCGCTCCGCGGCCAGACGCGCCAGGTCGAGGTCGTCAGGGGCAATGTTCAGGTAGCCGAAGACGAAGGGCGCGCTCATCACCCAGAAGCCCAGCAACGCGTTGAGGAAATGGCACCACAGTGTGGCGATGTGGCGATGCTCCATCGCCTGCATATGCTCGTCCATGCTCTGGTCGGACTTCATCGCGCCCTGACGCAGATACTCACCCTGGTGCTCCATCGATCGGCTCCGGTTCGACTGCGATGAAAGACGGGCCGAGTAACGGCGGCTCGGCCTACCCAGAAACCGACCGACTGCGCCCGGTCGAGTTCAGATACAGTTCGTATCAATCGCATGACGCGCATTTTTATCTGGTTGCAACGAACCCACTAGGGTCGAGCAGTGCGTCCGTTTCTATCTGCTAGGCTGATGGCAGCATTGATCAGCCCGACATGCGAAAATGCCTGGGGTACATTGCCGCGCTGGGCGCCGCTCGCGGGATCGACTTCCTCTGCAAATAGGCCTAACTCCCCCTGCAAATTTCGCAACTGCTCGAACACTGCCTCGGCATCGGCTTGTGCCCCGGCCTCAATCATTGCCTCGACCAGCCAGAAGCTGCAGATCAGAAAAGCCCCCTCGCTGCCGTTCAGTCCATCAGAGTCGTTCGAAAGGTAGCGCCGCACCAAGTAGGGCTGGCCTTCGATTGCCAAGGCGTCGCGTACGGCATCCAAGGTGGCGCGGAATAACGCTTCGTCGCCAGCGACGAAGCCACTACGGGCCAGTAACAGCAGCGATGCATCCAAGCCTTTTTCGCCGTACGCGCGAACGAAGTGCCGGCCGTCCGCGCTGAGGCCTTCACGCAGCACCTGCTCACGAATAGCCTCGGCTTCGCGCCGCCAGGTCGCCACATCTGCTTTGAGGTCGTGCCGCCCCTGCAGCCACAGCGCGCGTTGCAGCCCGGCCCAGGCCATGACCTTCGAGTGGACGAACTGGCGCGGCTCGCTGCGCACCTCCCAGATGCCCTGGTCCGGTTCACGCCAGTTGCCAGCAATAAAATCAGCCGCCGCAAGCATATGCGGCCAATGAGCTTGCAAAACCGATGCTTCCATACTGTCGCAGACGTAGACACATTCGAGCAGCTCGCCATAAATATCGAGCTGACGCTGCGTATCGGCGGCATTGCCGACCCGCACCGGCGCGGAGCCGCAATAACCGTCAGCGTTTTCAATCTCGCGTTCGCTCGGCGCAGGCAGGCCGTCCACTGTATAAAGGATCTGCAGCGGCATCCCATGTTGCTCAACGGTGTCCTGCAGCCATTGCGCCCAACGGTGGGCCTCGTCGTGGCAGCCGAGGCTGAACAGAGCGGAGAGGGTCATCCCGGCATCACGGAACCAGGTGTAGCGATAATCCCAGTTACGTGTGCCACCGAGAGCCTCGGGTAGCGAGGTGCTGCCCGCTGCGACTACCGCCCCGGTCGGCTGATGAATGAGTAGCTTGAGAGTGATGGCGCTGCGTACGATGAGGTCGCGGTGCCTCTCGGGGCAGCGCAGCCGGCCGCTCCAAGCGCGCCAGGCATCAATCGTGCCGTCCAGGCGCGACCACAATTGTGCTGGCGACATTGGCGCAGGCAGCCAAGAGTCGAGCCCAACCTGCAGCGCCACGGTGAAGCGTTCACCAGCCTTGACCGAACGCCACCCACGCCAACCCGCATCGGTATCTTCGAAGCGGCACTCGGCGTCGAGCCGTAGTGGCGGCTCGTCGCCCTGCAGTTGACCGGTCTCGTTCATCGACCAGGCCACCGGCCCTTCGCCAAAACCGCGCGACGGCTCGACCATCATCTCGAAGTTCAACTCGCCAGAGATACCCTCGACGCACCAAAGCAAAATCTGCCGTGACTCCTCTGCCGGCCAGACCATTCCCAACGTTACGCGCGCTTCACCTTTGTCCGATGTCCACCGCTGCTCGAGCACGGCAGTCCCGTCCAGATAGCGCATCTCTAGTTTGGCATCGCCACTCGCGGCGAGGCGCAGTTGGCCGCCTCGCACACGGTCGAGCAGCGGCCATATCAGAGGCGAAGAATCAAAACGGCGCGGGCAAAACCACTCGAGTCCTCCGTCAGGGCCTATCAGCGCCAGAGAGTGGCCATCACCCAGTGCCGCCAGTGACCCGATGGCGGGATTATTGGAGCTTGCTTCCGTTATAGCGGAGCGGGCCATCATAGGATCCTCGTTCTCGGTTGGTGCAATGCCGAACCGGGCCGGCTGACCACTTTTCGAGCCCACCCGACAGAAGACGTTCGGTTTACGCTCCTCCGTTCTGCTGCCACGAACTTTTTCACGGGCCTGGCAGTCGGTTGTAACGGCACCAAAACTCCCTAAAACAGCGCCTGCACTACTTTGCCCAGGAGTTCTCGATGGCCCTTGCTATTCGCTTCCACGGCCAGCTTTCGCAGACCAGCACCACTTCCTTTCGTGATGAAACTCTGCGAGGTCTGGCCGCCACGCCGAAATGGGCTTCGCCGAAATTCTTCTATGACCGCCGCGGCTCGGAGCTCTTCGAGCAGATCACCGAGCAGCCCGAGTACTACCCCACGCGCACCGAGGTAGCGATCCTGGCCCAGGCTGCCACCGAGATCGCCGAGATTGCCGGACCGGACGCAGACCTGATCGAGTTCGGCAGTGGCGCCAGCCGTAAGGTGCGCCTACTGCTCGAAGCCATGCGCCCGACGAGCTATCTGGGCATCGACATTTCCGATGACTTCCTGCGCAGCAGTACCCAGCGCCTGGCGGCCGACTACCCCTGGCTAGACGTCCACGCGCTGTCCGCAGACTTCTGCGATGAACTGCACCTGCCAAAGGGGTTCGATAGCCGTTGCCCGTTAGCCTTTTTCCCTGGCTCCAGCATCGGCAACTTCACCCCGGCCCATGCGCAGCAGTTCTTACGCCGCCTGCACAGCCTGCTGCCGGTCGGCGGTGGCCTGCTGGTCGGTGTCGATCTGGTCAAGGACAGTGCGGTGCTAGAGGCGGCATACAACGATGCAGCCGGGGTCACCGCGGCATTCAACCTGAACCTGCTCGAACGCATCCGCAACGAGCTTGCCAGCGACATCGACCCGGCGCGCTTCACACACAAGGCGATCTTTAATGCCGTGCAGTCGCGCATCGAGATGCACTTGGCCAGCGCCGAGGCGCAAACCGTGACCATTGAGGGACGACGCTTTCACTTTAAAGCCGGAGAGACTCTGCACACTGAGAACTCTTACAAGTACAGCCTCGAATCCTTCGCTGCGCTGGCACGCCTGGCGCGCTTCGACAGTATCCAGCAGTGGACCGACCCGCAGCAGCTGTTCAGCGTGCATTACCTCAAACGCACGTGCTGAGGTCCTACGCCACGTTGGTTACCCACCGGCGCTGAACGACAGGACATCCGGCGCAGCGGCTGGTCGACTAGCCCCGTTTGAGCAGTTATTCGGACCGGCATCTCCTAGGACATAAGCCATCTCAACAGAACGAGCTGCCTGGCTCCAACCCTGAACAGTCACCTCAGAACTCGTCTACCGGCAATGCGCCGAAGACCGCCGCAGTCAACGGGGTCAATCCTCATGCACATGTTTTTTGCCATCTGCATGAGTGTGGGTTGTTGGCGTAGGCGTCGGGGCGTGGTGGTCGCTCGCGCTTCCTGAAGCATGATGATCGCTTCCGCTTTGCCCCGTTGAGCTGCTTTCGGCATGCGTGCCACTATCGCTATGGCCCATGGGGCTGGCAGAACCGTGATGATCGGCGCCAGAACTACCATGATGATCGCCGCCATCTTCTGCCTGACTGTCACCATGATGGTTTCCGACGTCGGTCTCACCACCGCCATGCTGGTGTCCGCCACTGGCCGCGACCATATCGCGGTATTGCCTGGCATCCAGATTTGGAAGCTGTCTAATAAACGCTACCATCCCCCAGATGTATTGGTCGTCCATACTCTTACCCCAAGCAGGCATCCCCGTTGCCTTAATTCCGTGCTTGATCACCCAAAATGTCTTCGCAGGATCATCGTAGATTCCCGTTTTAGCCAGGTTAGGCGGTGCCGGATAGAGGCCTTCGCTCAATTCGGTTTGTGCTGCGTCAGGCGACAAATGACATCCCACACACATCGAGTCGTAGTTACCGGCCCCGGCTCGAATCTGGGCTTCGTTATCGAGGACCGGTACCTCGATATCGTTAGCACGAACTTCAACTGAACGATTTCGGGCGGTGTCTAGAAACGCATGTACCGGACCTGTATGCGGGTCATCAGCCCCCACATTTATCAAGCCAAAATAGACAACTCCCGCTACGCCAGTTACAGCGGCAACAAACGCTACAGCCAAGGTCGCAATGATGGTTTTCATCTTATTCCTTAGAACCACATCCGAATGCCGGCGACAAGGCGCGCCTCTTCCCGATCTTCACCTTCATCACGAGCCATATCTGCTGTGTTACCGAATGAGCGATTCCATGTGACGCCGATGTAGGGCGCAAACTCACGCACGATTTCGTAGCGCAAGCGTAAGCCAACCTCCGCATTAGCAAGGCCGGAGCCTATGCCGCGCTGCGGATCGTTCTTGCCGTAGAAGTTCAGCTCAGCGGTCGGCTGTAAAATTAGCCGATTCGTGAGAA
>NZ_QORI02000057.1 GCF_003325755.1 Pseudomonas sp. SST3
TCATCACAGAGGCGGGGCCTTCGAGAAAGTGCTCTTGGCTGCTGACATCGAAGCGCACAGGATTGATGTGTGCGACAGTCGCCCCCTGTCCCAAAGCGCGTAACGGAAGCTCTGCTGCCGGATAGACAACCCCGGACGTTCCAATCGACAGGAACACATCGCACTCCTGCGCAACTGCGAGCCCTGCGCCCCATGCATCCTCTGGCAGCATCTCACCAAACCAAACGACGCCAGGTCGAACATACCCATCACACGCACTGCATCGCGGCGGCTCAATCCGACTTCCATCTTCAGGCTGGGCTTCAGACGTAAGAGGCAAGGTATGCGCCAGGCCACAATCGATGCACCGAGGCGAATGCAAGCTGCCGTGCAGATGAATCACATCCTGGCTACCAGCGCGCTCATGGAGGTCATCAACGTTCTGGGTCACCACGGTCAGTTTGGGCACATGCATAGCTAGTTCGGCGATAGCGAGATGAGCACCGTTTGGCTGCGCCTGCAGAACTTTATGCCGGCGCCATTCGTACCATCCCCAACACAGTGATGGATCAGCTCGGAATGCTTCGCTGGTGGCGAGCTGCGCTGGATCGAAGCGCTCCCATAGTCCCGTCAATTCGTCTCTGAAAGTCGGGATGCCACTCTCAGCTGATGCACCAGCGCCTGTGAAGACAACAACGTGCTGAGCTTTCCTCAATTGCAGAGCTGGCGTACTGGTCATAATGAGCATTCCTTGGAGCCGGACTTTAAGTTGATCTTTGCTAACACAAGCTTCGATCTGCAGCATTGTCCGGATGAGATACGAGCTAACGAGGTTTCCGAGCTTCCCACATCTGCTGGAATGCATCGCTAGTTACCCGGATGCCTACCAGAGTGACAGCCCCATCTATGATGCCAGCATCCCGAGACCACTTAGACAGCAGTCTAGCGAGCTCAAATAAAGACATAGGGTGCTCTGGGCGTCGAGCAGAAGGGAAAAGCCAGTCACCTTCTGAGAGTTTTTCGGCATTTAGATACCGAGCGACTGACCCGTGAGTTGTTGCGGGCAGACCTACATAGCTGAAGTTTCTGCCAGCACTGCGCCAGGTTTTGTAAACCCGGTAAGCGCCGCCTCCGTTGTGACAAATCGAGCTTAGATACTCTATTGGGCGCACGCCCGCCCGCATGCATGAAAACAGCGCCTGGTCTCGCAAGCTTACGGAGGCGTTGATAGCACGCTCCAACGCCTGCAAATCCTCGCTCGTTGGAACGCCTCTAGTTGGCAGTGGCAGGCGGCCCCTGCGGTTCCGTTTGAACGCCATCAGATAGGAGAAAGCAGACGAGCCCACAAAATGTCTGAGTTGTTGTTCGTCGGTGGTCACCTCACTTGCCTCAAGCGCAGCTTGAATACTTGAGAGGATCGCGAGTTTTGCAGTATCTGGCGTAGCCATCAGCGACTCGGGCGAGCCGGACTTCGCACACTGTTCGAGATCGTGATAGTCCTGATAACCCAAGCCTCTAGCCAGAAGGCTTTGAGCGAACGCGAGTGGTACTCTCGATGGGCCGTGCAACAAATTGCGTAGCTGTTTGGCTAAGCTTTTGAAGCCTCGGTTGCTGATTAGATCGTCAGGATAAACAGGAATGCGCATGCGAATCTCCGAGCGCCAGGGTGTCGGCTGCCCGCTGACTATCGTCGAAATGCGTGCGATAAAGAGGTGTTACAACCTGTGGCACTTGAGCCTTCACGAGCCGACCGTTTGATCCAGGGAGATCAGAGGCGTAGAAATTAGCATGGCAATCTGCGGAGCGTCTACGATGGTTCCGAAAGATTGGGCTGCCTCATCGATTCAGGGCACATGACCACCGTTTCGGGGGCATATTGGCAGCTGATTTTTTCAAACGGGATTTGGGCTCGGTATCAGATATTGAGCAAGTGAAAATTGAGGAAAGGCGTGGCGAACTTCAAATCGACTGAGATGCGGTTTTTGGACTCGATCTTCGACATGGGTGGAGGATACGTTCTCGACTTTTCCTAACCGCACGTATGGACGAATTCTTCATGGAGGAGCTTGAAATCGACATCTCGCACGAGATGTTTTCCAAAGACGGCACCTCCAAGGCCAGACGTGTCAGATACCTACTTCAAAACGCCGATCACCCTACGGTATCTCGAGTGCTCGAAGCTCTCTGGAAGTATCGGCAATCTATGCGAGAGGAGACCAAGGCTGAGGAAACCGTCGTGAACGCTGAGGGGCGATTCGTCTCCCTGCTCAAGTCCGTAAGATCGCCAGGGCAGCCCGCAGAAGTTGCGGTGAATCCATTCGCGGCGGCAGCATTTCTCGATCAGGAGCAAATTTTTGATACCCTAAGGCTGCGGCTGAAGAAGCTGCACAGCCTACCGCCCCATAAGCGTGGCTATGAATTTGAAGTCTTTCTCAAAGATCTCTTTGACTCGTCCAAGCTGCAGGCACGGTCGCCCTTTCGACTGGTCGGTGAACAAATCGATGGTAGCTTTCAACTCGGAAACGAAACCTATTTGGTCGAGGCAAAATGGGTCAGAGTATCCAATCGGCGCAGCTGATCTACATACGTTCCACGGCAAGCTGGATCAAAAGGCCGCCTGGGCGCGTGGGGTTTTTCATCAGCTATGGCGGATTCACCCAAGAAGGCCTCCACGCATTTGGCAGAGGCCGAAAGGTGATCTGCATGTCCGGCGAGGATATCTACAAAGCACTGGGACGGCGGATACCCATTGCGGAGGTAATTGACCGGAAAGTTAGAGCTGCTGCAGAAACTGGCTCTGCGTTCGTACCCCTGGATGAGTTGTCCAAGCAATGACAAGCACGGCTCGAGATGAAGGGGCCGTGTAATGTGCCCGAAAGGGACACTAAGCCAGTTTTATAGGCTTAATGTACCGATTCGGGATCATTTATGAACCTGCAGATCAATCCTGTTTTTATTTCCCCAACCTCATCCTATGCAGGCTCTTTGGGAGCCGCTGCATTATTCTCCTCATCCCTTGGTGCGTCCTCGATCTCGAAGCGCGTATCAAATCCAGGATACGCAGTGTTCACGTCAGCAAGAATGGCATTTACTAAGTGCAGCGCATCAGCGATGGTAGGTTCCAGCATCCGGTGGTATGGCAGTGGGATGCGATGGAACCGATGGAGAGGGTTCAGGCAGTGGGTGAAGTTACTGTCCCTTATTGCACCCCATTGACCATGGACGAAGCCCGAGGCCCAACCGTAGTACCGGTCGTAGTCATCCTTCGTTCCTGAATCCTCTGCCAGCCTGCGAAGATCTTTACCAGCCCAATGGCCCAGATCGATCTCCACGTACTCTTGGAAGTAGTCTTCGTTCGCCAAGGTTTCCAAAGCTTCTTGGGTAACAAACTGAGGTTTTTGGCCGGCCATCTCTTCGTGCTTGAGCAGTGCCAGCTTGGCTTGCCCGGTGCCATAGGAACGAAATTTCCTCCACATCTCGTCGTTACCACAGCGTAATAGGTAAGCTAGTGAGATCCTGCATTCAGTAAGAGATCGAAGCAGTAGCCTTCCAGTAATTGCTGAACTCAACGGCCCCATACTCATTTCGGCTAAGCAGGCGAGAGCGAAGAATCCGAACCCAAAAACGCCATCGTGTTTCTGATTCAGGCCAGTGGTACTCAAGCTCGCGAACCAATGAGCCAGTAGAGCTTCGCGGACATCATTAATCGT
This sequence comes from Pseudomonas sp. SST3, assembly GCF_003325755.1. Next base: position 3,690 of record NZ_QORI02000057.1, read on the forward strand.
CGTGCCCAAGATTTTGGGATCGTGGGCAGATCCACCTCTGGACTCCAATGGGGCTGGGAGGCATTGAGTATGTTCGAGTGTGTAATCCCAGAATAATTCGGGCCAGGGGTTTCGGTGCTTGATCTGGCTTGAGGCTGGTTACAGCAATCTCCGTCGATCTGATATAGGGGCGCACTGATCTCATATCCCCATGATTCGGATACTCGATTAGCTCTTGAACTCGCTCCCTCATCGTTTCCATGACGAAGATCTCCCCCAGACCTAGCTTGAACAGCACGCTTAACCAGCGCACATCCGTTGCTTCTTGCGACTGATGATCAAAGGTTTTCAGTACCGCCTGGACAAGGGTCTGCCAGTCGTCCTCGGATGCCTCAACAGCGAGTGCTGCTTTCCACCAGTCTCGACCTGGAAGACTTTCGAGGAGCAGTAACGGACGCAACGCTTGCAAGCCTGAATGGCAGTGGAGCACCCGAGTTACAAGCGCGTTGAAGAGCTCTCTCGGCTGGTTCGGCAAATCAGAGTGGCGAAGCGACCAGCCCAGTGCTGGTTTTGACTCCTGCTCGTGTTCATCACGTCGATAGCGAATGCCGATGGAGGCGATGTCCCGAAAAACCTCGATTGCCTCTTTGCGGGGAATTACGGTAATGACCAGGCAAGCCCAAAGCATTTCCGGTAGGCGATTGTTCGCCCACGACGAGAAACTCATCCCCGTGAGTTGCATCATAGGAGGTATGAGCGCTTTGCCTACCCTCTTGTGATCTGCCAGTGACGACGTAACTTTTCCGGAGCGATTTGGCTTTTTCTTCCTATTAGACATGAGCTACTTCCTGTTTGGCTACGCACTATTGGAACCGTCATCAGCCATCAGTTCGACGCTGGCCCAGTTAACTGAAGCTGAGCCTCGACCTGATGTCCTCCCCGGTTGCCCCTACCTTACGAATCCAGGTCGGATGGCTCTCCCTTGTCCACATCTCTTTTCCAATGTTGCACCTGTGGTTCGCGTCCACTGTGCCATACGACCCCTTCAGATCGACGCCAGGAGGCATGGCTGTTTCCACCGCCTGGCCAAGCGCCCCGTTCTGTGACAAAAATCCATATACAGGACAGACCGTCTTCCTCGAGAAAGGAGTCAAAACAGATTCTGATCTATAAAAGCATGAGAGCCGTCGTCAGGACTCTGACCACTAACGAAAAGTGTTCTGCCAGAGCTGTCAGCGTATATGTTTGAGTTCAAGTGATGCGGCGTCAGCCCTAGTCGTTTTGCGAGCCATGGTGCAGGTATCAGAGCGTGAGCGCCGTCGTTCAGGGACGCATCTAGATGGGACTCCCAGTGGTAACGGAAACACGGGTAGGCAATCTCAACCTCCCCAATATTGTGAAAGTCCATGGTTGACCACTGTTCCTGTTCCCACGTTGAGCGCCAAGGGGCTTCAAGTAGATAACCATCATCCGTCGCATTACGGGCTGACCAAGTGTCTACTCGAATCTCCTTCTGCAGTCGGATAAATTTTATGAGTTTTTGCTCATCCTCACGCTTGACGATTACCGGCAGTAAGAAGCGCCATTCCTGTTTTCTAAGCCCGTGCTCGCGGCTGGGCTTGTCTTTGTAGCGCTCCGATACCGACCGATGCTCATGCAGAACTCTCCAGGCCCAGCCCTTCGCATCCGTCCTGCTGACAAGGCTTGCTATACCCAGAGCCGGATCCTCTTCAAAAGGCCACTTCCCAAGTTCGTGTTCTGAGGTCTGTCGCATGGTGATTTCGGATCTGGGGATGGAGTCTTCCGGGCTCGCCGCCTCTTCGGAGGTTAGGAGGATTGTTGGATCTATGTCCCGATGGAAACCTATATCGAGAGGGCCAACATACCGACGAGATCCATGGAGGGCGCGTTCGGACATCCATTTGTTATCAGCAAGGCTGCAGAGAAGCTCATCCAGAGCCAGCCACTGGTATTTCTTACCGATGCGCTCAACCAACGGTCTGTCCCGACTGTAATCATGCCCCCTGCTTCGATCATCGGGGAACCGAGCCTTCGTCCAGCCTAGGCCATAGGCACGCTTCGCAACCCAGTGCTGGGCGGCAGTCACATCGATATGCGGTAGCTTGTCAGGCCGTTCCTCGGCAGCATTGAAGCGCGGCCTGTATTCCTTGCGATACCTAGCCTTTTCACCTGTGCTCAGCATTCTTAGAAGGAGTGTCTCGCACGCTTTAAAGCTCTCAGAGTGGTCAGGTGCAGCTGTGCCCTGCCGACGCTGAAGAAGATCTCGGAAGCGGTTGGGCGTAAAGGCGTGCATCATTTCAAGTAGTTCGACGCGTTCAGGACAATGGTTGATGACTTCTTGCTCAAAGATTTCATATCTTTCAGAAGGGGTCAGGGGCTCAGGAGTGCTGAGCGAGATATTCAGGAACGAAGTCACGCGAGGTCGTATTTCATAGCAGCCAAAGTCGCCACCCCACTGGGCGCATGAGCTTTGTATCTGAGAGTCGCCAGCGCACTTTGGCAGCCTTCTCGACAGCCTCTTCTGTAACGGAAAGCCGAATGACCTTCGAGTTGTAGGGTGGCCGGGCCTTCTGAATGTCCACGGTTTCCGGCAAGCAGTTTTTGCAATCGGCGAGCTCGATGATGCCAAGGGCGGCGTCTCGAAGCAGGATGGACGCGGGGACATCCACTCGGTCGAATACTGCCTTGTAGGCCACCGCAGAAAAGGGGCGCAGAAGCCGTTCACAATTGCTGACACAGCACGCACCGAAGGCAGCGGTATGCAGGCGCTCCAGGATGTATAAGTCGTCCACTGCGGCGAAGTCATCACCAAGCTTCGCGTACAGAGAAGGGTTGCGGATCATCAGGGAGGTAAGCGCTTTGGTGGCCTTGTCCCGCAGCTCCCGATTAGAGCTAGCAAGGAACCATGTAAGGATTATCGCGCAAAGGTACTGTACCTCAGGGTCTGTCTGCTCGCTTTGCTCGAGAGCGCTCCATTCTATGAGCCGCCTGGCAGTAGCCCCCGCGTCTAACGGGAGAATATTCGCGTGCACAGTCCAGTATGCGTCCCGTTTCGGCATATCAAGGACAATTAGCCGCTTATGCAGCGCTTTTGCATTCCAGGGGTGCCCGGCACTCGCGCTGACCTGGATAATAATGTCAAAGTGTCCATCTTCAACCTCCAAGAATGCGTTGAATAGCTCAAGTGTCCGGTCGGTGAACGACTCATTATTGCGCCACCTAAGACTTTCTATGAAGGCATCATTGACCGCTGGATCATTCGCCCATGCATTGATATCGCCTGGCAGCAGATCGAGGAGCTCTTGATTGAAGCGCTCAGGCAGTTGCACCGATAGGGCGTCGACCAATCCCACCCAGTCTCCTTGAATGCTCTCATCATCATGGATGAACTTCAGGGAGCCAGATTTCAGTGCATCAGAAGGTTTTATTACCGTCTCCAGTATTACTGAGGCCATCAAGTGGTCTTGAAGTCTCTGGAAGCTGAATCGAACTATGTCTTCAGGGGCGGCAAAAGGATCGGCTCTCCTTTCTCTAGGATCTGGATCAAGTCTGAATAATCCGTTTCTCTGGAGAACTTCAAACCATGTCGTTCCAAGGGGTGCTGGGTACGCACGGAATTTCCCATCGATGATGCTTATAGCGTCGCTATGCGGCACATAGTCCCGTCTGTTTTCAGCCATCTCTGAGGCAATAGCAGCAAGTGCCTGGTTCGTCGGCTTCACCAACTCATCGCTACCATCCCTTCCGGCACCCAAGTTGCGAGCAATACTCTTCGTATAAAACGAAAAAACCTGCTTCGTGCCTACCAAACCCTTGGGAAACCACTTTAGATTTTCCCTTTCAAGTGCAAACGCAAGCGCTACGCAAAAAAAGCGGGTTTACAAACTCGGCAGCTAGCCAGGGGGTGTTCGGTTGAGATATTCCGCGCTTTCCCAAGTATATGCGAGCGGCCCTGGACTGCTCTTCCTGTGTC
>NZ_QORI02000058.1 GCF_003325755.1 Pseudomonas sp. SST3
CAGCAGCGCCGCGCAGGGCGGTTCGGCCTCGTTGCTTGCCGATCAACAAACTGATGCTGCTGCGCGACAAGCTCAATGGTTGCATCGGGTGCGGGTGCCTGTCGATGGAGGCGTGCCCGCTGCGCAATCACGATGACCAGCTGGGTGAGCGTGGCCCTGGTGCGCAGTTGCTGGAGCCCACGCCTGATGCTGATCGGTAAAGCCAGTTGCGCAATGCAACGTGACCTATAGTGAAAAGGCTGTAACCCCATAACCACAATCAAAGGAGAACGTTATGAGCGTTAAACCTATTCCCGAGGGTTATCACGGCATTACCCCCTATCTGGGCATCAACGAGGCCGCAAAGGCGATCGAGTTCTACAAGAAGGCCTTTGGCGCCTCAGTGTTCATGCGCCTGGACATGCCCGACGGCAGGGTCGGCCATGCGGAGCTGCGTATTGGCGAAGCGGTGATCATGCTGGGCACGCCCTGCGATGAAACGGCCCTGCGCAATCCGGACGCGCATCCCAGTGTCGGTTTGCACCTGTATGTGAATGATGTGGACGCACAATTCAAACAAGCGGTTGATGCCGGCGCCAGCGCAGTGTCCGAGCCGCAGGATCAGTTCTATGGGGATCGCTCGGCGAGTGTGACGGATCCGTTCGGGCACCTGTGGTTCCTGGCCACCCATAAGGAGGACCTGACCGAGGAGCAAATCCGCCAGCGTGCCAYGGAGATGTTCAAGCAACATTAACCCTGTGGGCGTGAGCTTGCTCGCGCCTGCAACACGCCACGCCTTGCCCCAGGTTCCAACCGGCCTGCTCCGGCAAAGTAAAGGCCTGCGTGGCGTTGGAACACTTCAAGGGTTTGTCGATCTGACACCCCGGTAGGCATTGCGCCCCAGCCATATCGTCATGACCAACAAGGCGGTCAATGGCAGTCCATGGAACAACACGATCACCTGGGCCGGCGTCCACGTCACATAGAACGGCCCGACCACCAGCATGCCCACGCCAAAACCGGCCATCTGGATCAGGGTCAAGAGGCTGAACAGCGGCAAGCGCAAGCTATCGGGCTCGCTTTGCGCACGGGAGATCAACGCCACCTCGGACAATCCATCGCCCAGCCCCGCCCACACCACCAGCAACAGCGCCAGCCACAGTTCGGTCTGCTGGAATGTCAGGATAAAGCCGCTGGACATCAACGCCACACCGAGCATGAACAAGCGCTCCATGCCTTGGGTGCCACGACCTTTCAACACTGCACTGGCGATGCGCGCGCCAACAAACTTGCCACAGGCCCACACGGCCAGCAGATAGCCCATGACCGTTTTGGCCGTGTCCGGTGAAATGTACTGCGACAGCACTGGCCAACCGACGTTATGGGCCGCGCTGCCGAGGGTGTCTAACATGCTGATCAGCAACATCGCAGCCAGCACCGGCGCACCGCGCAACCCCTTGGTCAGCTCATGCCATTCGGCGGCGAGTCCGCGATGCGCGGCAACAGCAACGCTAAACAACGCGCGCAAGGGCAAGACCAGGCAAGCGGCAATCACATAGGTGCCGATGTTGACCGCAAACACCGCTTCAAATCCGCCCGTGGCGATCAGCAAGCCGGAGAGCAAACTGCCGAAGACCGCGCCGGTGGCGGCCGCCGAGGTGATCCATGCGTTGGTATTCACCCGCTGCTCAAGCGCGACCCAAGTGGGCAACTGACTGTTGAGGCCAATGGCAAACAGCGAATTGCACAGGCCGATACCGAAGGCGATAAAAGGGAAGAAGGGTAAGTTGATGGGCCGGTAAACAACACCAGCAGCGGCATCAGCAACAGCGCCCGGGCCAGGTCCAACCCCGCCAACGTCCCACGCCCGGCAAACCGCCGGAAAAACGGAATGCCAAACAGGCTCGCGACAATCCCGCCGGTGACCCGGCACGCCAGGAAGATGCTGACAAACACCACGCTCTGGCTGAGCCAGTACACATAAGTGGACAACGCCACCATGTTAAGGAATGCGCCAAAATCCGACACACCGCGGGCAAAGATGATCAGGCGAGCGTTGCGGGTCGACAGATTCAGTTGTTGATCGTGACTCATGCAGGCTGTGCCCCCTCGACACTGCGCAGGCTTACCAAGAGCACATCGCGCCAGGCCGGTTCCGTCTCTACCCGCGGTCGCACCTCCCCGGCCCGATGGTAGAACCCACGGTCGTTGATCACGATAGTCTCCAGAAATTTCTCCATCGGCAGTTTCAGTAGCCGGCTGTGCTCCGTTTCGTCGGCAAACACCTCCGACACCACCGGCACCGTGTTGCATTCGCCAATAAAGTGCATGAACACCCAATCCAGGCCGTCCTGGTGAATCCCCGATGTGGTCGGGCTGCTCGATGACACGTCCGCCCGCACCCGGAACTGATGGATATCGATCGTATAGGTCTGTTCGCCCAGGTGCGGGGCAATCACCGCGAGGTCCGTCGCCAGCAGCTTGTGCATGAGGGGATGCTCGATAAAGCCCTCCTCGCTATAGCTCAGGTGATTCACGCCCTGGCGATAGTTCACCGCGTAGGTGACCGGCGATTTGAACGCCGTATTCCTGTCGATCTGCAATTGCCGTGACGGTAACAGACGATAGCGCAAGATGCGCCGTTCGCGGTGGGTGTAAGTCCTGAACGCCTCGTCGCGCACCAGGTTATCCCAATACGCGCGAAAGCTTTGTTCCTCACCGGGTTCAACGTTGACCAGTTCGCGAAAGTCCGGGCGATGACAGAAGTGATGTTCGCGCAAAAGCGCCGAGATCTGAGGGATGTCCATATCGCTATCCTGCAACCGGTGGATCGATGAGGATGCGCAGATGTTGCTGCAACGCATCGTGCAAGGCATGGGCGTCGGCGGCATTGCCAACCTGGGCCCAGCATTTGAGCAAATAATGCTCCTCGATATCCGCGTCAATGTAGTGGCCGGGGTCCTGCGGGGCGTATTCCAGCACCGAGCGGTGTTGGTCGAGGAACTGCAGGCCGTCAATGCCCCTGAAAAGGCCACTGTGCTGCGGATAAATCGCCAGCATCGCGTAGTGTTGCCCCGCATCGGCAACCTTATGTGCGCCAGCCTCCAACTGTGCATTGATGCCCTTCTCGCCCAACAACAATCCCATGTACAGCTGATAAGGATCGATACCGGCCAGGTCGCGGAACGCCGAGTTCACATACAGTCCGCCCAGACGCGGGTTGATCTCGATGGCCACCGGCCCTGCGTCCGTCATGCGAAACTCGAAATGCACCACAGCGTTGGTCAGGCCCACCGCGTGCAGGCAGTCCACCGCGTACTGGCGGATCTGCTCGCACTGGGCCTGGCTGAACGACGTCGGCGGGGAAATCAGCAGGTTCTCCAGGACCGTGCCGCTGCGCTCGGTCAGCAGCAGTTTTTCATTGATCAGCAGCGGATGGACACGCTCGCCGACAATCACACATTCCACACTGCCTTCGATGCCTGGAATATAACCTTCCAGCAGAATGCTGTGGCCTGGCAAGTATTCACGCCGCAGCCCATCCTCAAGCGGCAGGGCGTGCGCACAGCCGTAGAAGTCCGCATAAGCGGCGGCGCCATGATCACTTACGAAATGCCAATAGTGGCTGCGTAGCTCCTCCCAGCTCGAGCATTTTTTGATAAACGCCGAAGCCCCGCCAAAGGGCGGTTTGGCGATCAGTGGATAACCCACGCGCTCGGCGCCTTGCTGGAGTTCCTGTTCGTTGTTGCACAGCACGAACGGTACCGAACGCAATTGATGCTGTTTCAACACGCGGCGCATCAAGAACTTGTTATTGCACGCGGCAATCGCCTCCGGGTGGCTGTAGACCAAGCCCAACCGCTGACACGCCTGCGCGACGATACAGCCCACCTCCCCTTGTGCGGACGGGTGCCCGGCCTGGCAGAAAATCCCACGCACCTGATAACGCCCGTCCAACTGTCCGACCAACTCCAAGACAGACTGCTCACTGAGCGTTTCGAGCAGGAACACTTCGTCACTGTCGTCCCTGAGACGTTGCAGGTGCTTGCGCCCCGCCACGGCGGCCGTCAAACACGCCAAACCGTGGGCGCGGGCCACCGTGAAATGCGGTTCCCGGTAGCGGTAGCGAGCGCAAGCACTGTCATCTACATCAATAAAACAGAATCGCATCCTGTTTCATACCGCATCCTGCCAACTGCACCATTGGCCCTCCCAGTTTGCGAAAACGGTAAGTCCGCTGCCCATCGCGGACTTCAAAATGCGGTAAGTCTTCAGGCTTTTCAAAGTCCAACAATGGCACGGTGAACTTGCCTTGTGCATGCGGCAGTACATACTCGGGCAGGGCAATATTCGATACACGGCGTTTGAGCCGATCCATGATGGCGATGGCTTGGCTGATCGACGCCTTATATTCTGAAGCACCGGGTGAAAACGGCATGAAGTGATATAAGTAATATGGCTTTACGCCCAAACGATAAAGATCAATGAATAATTTATGCAACGTCGCTTCATCATCATTCACGCCACGCAACAGCGGCATGTTAGAGAATACAATCGGGACCACACCCTGAATCCGTTTAACCGCGACGGCAAAATCAGCACTGAGCTCAAGCGGGTGGCAGACATGCACACCAAATGCATTGACCTTGTACTTCTCCAGCATCGCCACCAACTCATCGGTCACGCGAAACGGGTTGAAACTCAAGGCCCGCGAATGAATGCGTATCAGCAGATCATCACGAATGCCGCGCAATGCGGCCAGCATCTCCTCAAGCTTGCGGTCGGCCAGCATCAGTGGGTCACCGCCGCTGAGAATCACCTCTTCAATCGCTGGATTACCGCGGATGTACTCCACCGAATCCTTGAACGAGTCAGTGTTGGCGTTAGCTTTGTCGGTGCCCACCTGCAGCGTGCGCAGCGCCTCGAAACAGAACTGGCAATAGGCATTGCACGTGTTGGTGGTGCGCAGGATCACGCGGTTGTCGTACTTGTGCTGGCAGATGGGCGTCTTCATCTCATGATTGAGTTCCCAGTTTTCGGAACTGCCGTCGTAGTCGCCCTGCACCTGTTCGCTCCAATACGGTACTACCTGGCGCCACAGGGGGTGGTCCATCACCTCTGCGCTGGTGAGTGAACGCTTGATTTAAATCAATGTAATAAGGCGTGATCTGCATCTTGCGATCTTGCAAGTTGTGCTCGATATGCGCCGTTGTGGCCTCGTCCCATCCACCGCAGGCATTGCGCAGTGCAGGTTCATCGCGGATGGCATTCTTCTGCTGCCAACGCCAGTCTTGCCATTGAACTGAACGATGCATGGCTTGATCAAAAATCGACATGAGTTTGAACTCTCTGTTAAGGCATAGGGACGCGTACTTTTCCAGCACAGGAAAAGTATGATTCGCAGCAATGACAATCGACGGGCAGGCGACAGACCACAATCAAGTAACTAACTTGATCACCGGCACCAGAGAGATATAACGGTTCACCACGTGATGGCGCGAATAAACGACTAGCACGGTCATGCGATTAACTTCCTTTTTATACTATTGCGACTTCCAAGTCCGCACTCACTAAAGCCGATGCCCGCCAATGTGTCAATACAATAACCTTGTCATTCCTCTGGAATTAACCTGCACCCGCGCCAACACCCCGTAATGACAAGGGGCGCTTTCGTTCAAGCCCAGCTATTTGAAAAACAAATAATACTGAAAGCAACACGCTCAGTGAGTATAGAGAGCGTTACTTCTACTTATATAACTACGTAGCCGCACTTCAGCTGAGCCAGGGGTTGGCCGCGAGGAAGTGGCGCTCAGATGCGTGGCTGCTGACGACATCACACAGCGGCATGATCACGTCCTTGGAGGTCTGCCCCGGCCTAACGCAAGCCGCTGAACGCCTGCGGGCTGGCGTACTGCGTGTTCGATCAGCGCATAAATGCGGCCTGAATGTGAACCTGAAACATTTTCTTTCATATCCACCTTAGGGATTTCTCATGCTCATCCGTCTTAACTTAGATACAGCCTGTCGCGTCAGCAAAAGCTACGACTGGCCTTTTCCGGGCCTCTATTGCCCCCTCCGATCAAGACCCTCATTCATATGTCGAAGAAGTCACGCTCCAAACTCTGGTTTCTCGTCCATAGCTGGCTGGCGTTGCCCATCTGGTTCTTTGTACTGATCGTCTGCGTCACCGGCACCCTGGCCGTGGTGAGCCAGGAAATCGTGTGGCTGGCCAACCCGGATATCCGCGCCAGCAAGCCGTCGGATGACGCTCAGCCGCTGAGCTTTGACCAGGTGATCGCGGCCATCAAGCACGATGAGCCCAAGGCCATCGTCCAGTCCATCATCCGCCCGGATGAATCGCACTTCGCGCTAAGCGTCGGCCTCAGCTACCCGGACGGGCGCTCCGTGGAGGTGTATGCCAATCCCTACACCGGCGCGATCCAGGGCATCAGCCCCTCGTTCAACTTCCAGCAATTCACCCGCGCCCTGCATGGTTGGTGGCTGGTGCCGTTCACCAATGGGTACAGCTGGGGCTGGTACCTGGTGTCTGCGTTGGGCTTGCCGCTGCTGGCTTCACTGGTCACCGGGCTGGTGGTGTACAAGCGCTTCTGGAAAGGCTTCCTGCGCCCTACCCTGCGCATCCGCCACGGTGCGCGGATCTTCTGGGGCGACTTTCACCGCCTGAGTGGCATCTGGTCGATCTGGTTTTATCGCGGTCATTTCTATCACCGGCACCTGGTTCCTGATCGAGGCTGTCCTGGGCGACAACCAGATATCCATTTCCAGTGAACCCATCGTGCCAGTGATCGCACGGGATAAGGTGCCGCTGTCGGCGCCGGGCGTGCCGGCACCGATGATCCCTATCGACAAGGCGATCGACATCGCCGCCGAGCGGATCCCCGGCCTGGACGCCAGCTTTGTGTTCATGCCAAGCAACGCCTACAGCCACCTGCAGATCGGCGGGCGTGGCTGGTACCCGTTGATGTTCCAGACCGCACAGCTGAACCCCTATGACGGTGAAATCGCGGTCTCGAACCTGTTGTCCGACCGTACCCCGCTGGAATTCGTCACCGAGTCGATGCGCCCACTGCACACCGGGGACTTTGGCGGTTTGTGGATCAAGCTGATCTGGGCATTCTTCGGCCTGGTGCTGAGCATGATGGTATTGAGCGGCTTGCTGATCTGGACCAAGCGCACCGCTCTGGCCACCCTCAACGCCCTCAAGCGCGAGGCCAAGACACAACGTCAGCACGCGCCCATCCCGACCATGCACGCCGACACCTCGGAGGCCCAGCGATGAGCAAGGTTGCAACCGTACCGCCGTCCCCGCTGCGCGCCTTTTGGCTGAAATGGCGTTTCCATGTCAACATCCTGCTGTTGCTGGTGCCGCTGGGGTTCATGCCCAAATACTTTGCCGACGCCGCGTTGTTTCGCGGGGATACCGGCATCGGCGAGCGCGTGGCCGGGCAGGTGCAAGTCGGTCCCTGGAGCCTGACGCTGGCTGAGTTTTCGCAACGAAGGCCCGAGCCCGAACCCGGCTGGCCCGATGAAGTTCTTCAACGCTGCCCTGTGCGATACCTGTGCCGAGCAGGTCAAGGCCACTTACCTGCGTATCGGCAAACCCCGCAGCCTGCGCGCCGCCGGAGTGATCTTCTTCGGCACGCCGTACCGCATGGGCGCC
>NZ_QORI02000059.1 GCF_003325755.1 Pseudomonas sp. SST3
TCGCGATCGATCCTCGTGGCGGCGACATCGTTGATCTACGCTTGCAGAYCTCGTCGCCAGGATCGACCGGATGTACCGTTCCAGCTTTTCGAGCGAAGCGGTGAAAGAACCTATGAAGCCCAGAGCGGCTTGATAGGCGACGGTCCAGACAAGGCCACCGGCCGGCCGCTGTACAGCAGCGAACAGCAGCAGTATCAGTTGGCAGAAGGTCAGGATCAGCTGGTCGTCGATCTGAAGTACAACGAAGACGGCGTCAACTACACCAAGCGTTTCACCTTCGATCGTGGCGATTACGATCTGGGCGTGCGCTATCTGATCGACAACCAGAGCCAGGAGCCCTGGACCGGTTATATGTTCGGTCAGCTCAAGCGTGACGACAGTGGCGACCCGTCATCCAGCACAGCAACCGGAACCGCGACCTATCTGGGCGCAGCACTCTGGACCAAGGACGAGCCTTATACCAAGGTGTCCATGGGCGACATGGATGACAAGAACCTGAAAAAGACTGTCGAAGGCGGGTGGATCGCCTGGCTGCAGCATTACTTCGTGACGGCGTGGATTCCTGCACCTGATCAAGTCAATCAGGTGCAGACCCGCAAGGACAGCCAAGGCAACTACATCATTGGTTTCACGGGCCCTGCGATCAATATCGCCCCGGGAAGCCAGGGTGAAACATCCGCTACGCTGTATGCCGGCCCGAAGAGCCAGGACAAGCTTGAGGAGCTCTCTCCAGGCCTGCGGCTGACTGTCGATTACGGCATTCTCTGGTTCATTGCCCAGCCTATCTTCTGGCTGCTGGAAAATATTCACGCACTCCTAGGCAACTGGGGCTGGTCGATTATCGTACTGACGATCATCATCAAGCTGGCCTTCTTCCCGCTCTCGGCCGCCAGCTATAAGTCGATGGCACGCATGCGCGCGGTATCACCGAAGATGCAGGCGCTCAAGGAGCAGTTCGGTGACGATCGCCAGAAGATGTCCCAGGCGATGATGGAGCTGTACAAGAAAGAGAAGATCAATCCGTTGGGCGGTTGTCTGCCGATTCTGGTACAGATGCCCGTGTTCCTCGCGCTTTACTGGGTACTGCTGGAAAGCGTCGAGATGCGCCAGGCCCCGTGGATGTTCTGGATCACTGATCTGTCGATCAAGGATCCATTCTTCATCCTGCCGATCATCATGGGCGTGACGATGTTCATCCAGCAGCAGCTGAACCCCACGCCGCCGGATCCGATGCAAGCCAAGGTGATGAAGCTGCTGCCGGTCATCTTCACCTTCTTCTTCCTCTGGTTCCCGGCGGGCCTGGTGCTGTACTGGGTGGTCAACAACGTCTTGTCGATCGCACAGCAGTGGTACATTACCCGCAAAATCGAGAGGCAGACCGCAGCCGCCGCCTGATCTGCTGAGTCAACAGAACGCCCCTTGATTGGGGCGTTTTGCTTTTCCGATCCTCCTGGGAGAGTACGCATGAGCCAAGACCACGAAACCATCGCTGCAATTGCCACCGCGCCGGGAAGAGGTGGTATCGGCGTCGTGCGAGTTTCCGGGGCACGGGCAAAGGCGGTGGCCATCACGCTTAGCGGACGTGAGCCCATAGCCCGACACGCACACTACGGTCCGTTCCACTCCGATGACGGTGAGGTCATCGATGAGGGGCTCATGCTGTTTTTCCCGGCCCCGAATTCCTTCACGGGTGAAGACGTGCTGGAACTTCAAGGCCATGGCGGTCCTGTCGTAATGGATATGCTGCTGCGGCGGTGCGTGGAACTCGGAGTACGGCTGGCCAGGCCGGGTGAGTTCAGCGAGCGGGCTTTCCTCAACGACAAGCTGGACCTTGCACAGGCTGAGGCGATCGCCGATCTGATCGAGGCCAGCTCAGCCCAGGCGGCACGTAACGCGGTGCGCTCGCTGCAAGGCGAATTTTCCCGTCGAGTACATGATCTGACGGAAAAGCTGATCCAGCTGCGCATCTACGTCGAGGCAGCGATCGACTTTCCTGAAGAGGAGATCGATTTTCTGGCCGACGGCCGCGTACTGGCTTTGCTGCAGGCTGTCAGGCAGGAACTGAGCGAGGTGATTCGCGAAGCCGGTCAAGGCGCGCTGCTGCGTGAGGGCATGAACGTGGTAATCGCTGGGCGCCCCAATGCCGGGAAATCCAGCCTGCTCAATGCGTTGGCGGGCCGCGAGGCCGCGATTGTTACCGACATCGCCGGCACTACTCGCGATGTGTTGCGTGAACACATTCATATCGATGGCATGCCCCTGCACATCATTGATACCGCGGGCCTGCGGGACACCGATGATCAGGTGGAACGAATTGGCGTGGAGCGGGCGATCAAGGCGATTGAGGATGCTGACCGGGTTTTGTTGGTGATAGACGCCAGCGCATCACCTGTACATCAACAGAACCCCGATTGGCCCGATTTCCTCGTGGTCAGGCCAGATCGCGCCAAGACAACCCTTATCCGCAATAAGGCCGATTTGACCGGAGAGAACGCCGCTCTATCAGTCGACCCAGACGGCTACAGCACTTTGAGCCTTTCGGCGCGATCTGGTGATGGGCTGGAAATGCTCCGAGAGCACTTGAAGAGCTGCATGGGCTACGACCAGACCGCAGAGAGCGGCTTCAGCGCCCGCCGCAGGCACTTGGACGCGCTGCGGCAAACAGCCGAGCACCTTGACCATGGGCATGCGCAACTCACCCTCGCGGGGGCGGGAGAGCTATTAGCCGAAGACCTACGCCAGGCCCAGCAGGCACTCGGCGAGATTACCGGTGCCTTCAGCTCGGATGATCTGTTGGGACGTATCTTTTCGAGCTTCTGCATCGGCAAATAGCTCGAATGAAGTTCTCGGCGCTGCGGCGTCAGTTCCGGCAGCTCACTTCATGTTGAGCTGCAGTTACCGGGTGTCCGCATTCCCGCTCTAGTGAGCTTTTGATCCGCTTTCTCACCATCCTATCGCTGGCCTGGTTTCTTTTTTGCCAAACAGGCCATCCAGGAGCTCTGTGGAAAACCTACCTTGAGACCGGTCCATAACCCTATGGATAAACTGTTGGAAAATACGCCTGTGTATAACTAGGCATTTAATACACAGGCTGCCAACCGGTACTGCACCGCTACAGCCCAGGATCGGCACAAGGTTTCTATAGACTGAACGTCTTTCAAAGCGCGGCTTACAGAGCTTTATCCACAGATAATCGCTGCATATTTATAAACATAGAAATAAGCTTTAAATAATTTCTCTATCTTTTTATCTATGGCTTGCATTTTAGCCAGCGCCCTCTACGGCTGGTCATTTTTTGTGCAAGGGCCTTCTTTCACAGGCCTCCAACCCCTATACTTGCGCGTTTCCCAGAACTCATCTGAACAGGCACGAGGTGCGTGGTGGATTTCCCTTCCCGTTTTGACGTCATCGTTATCGGCGGTGGCCATGCCGGTACCGAAGCTGCATTGGCAGCCGCTCGAATCGGCGTGCGGACTCTGCTGCTCACTCACAATGTCGAGACTCTCGGGCAGATGAGCTGCAATCCGGCGATTGGCGGTATCGGCAAGAGCCATCTGGTGAAGGAAATCGATGCGCTCGGCGGCGCCATGGCGACCGCGACGGACAAAAGCGGAATTCAATTTCGCGTACTCAACAGCCGCAAAGGTCCTGCAGTGCGTGCAACCCGTGCTCAGGCTGACCGAGTGCTCTACAAGGCCGCAGTCCGCGAAACCTTGGAGAACCAGGCGAATCTTTGGATATTTCAACAAGCAGCTGATGATCTGATCGTTGAAGCGGACCAGGTCAAAGGCGTGGTCACCCAGATGGGACTGCGCTTCTTCGCTGATTCGGTAGTCCTCACGACAGGGACCTTCCTGGGCGGACTTATCCACATCGGTTTGCAGAACTACTCCGGCGGTCGCGCGGGCGACCCGCCCTCCATCGCGCTAGCCAAACGTCTGCGTGAACTGCCGCTTCGCGTCGGCCGTCTGAAAACCGGGACGCCGCCCCGCATCGATGGACGAAGCGTCGACTTTTCGGTAATGACCGAACAGCCAGGCGATACCCCCATCCCACCGATGTCGTTTCTGGGCCATGCCGCGCAGCATCCGAAACAGCTCAGTTGCTGGATCACCCATACCAATGCGCGGACTCATGAAATCATCGCGGCCAACCTCGACCGGTCACCAATGTATTCCGGCGTCATCGAAGGCGTGGGGCCACGCTACTGCCCGTCGATCGAGGACAAGATCCATCGCTTCGCCGACAAGGACAGCCATCAGGTCTTCATCGAGCCCGAGGGCCTGACGACCCATGAGCTCTACCCCAACGGTATCTCCACTTCGTTGCCATTCGATGTTCAGCTGCAGATCGTGCAAAGCATCCGCGGCCTGGAACAGGCCCATATCGTTCGTCCCGGCTACGCCATCGAGTACGATTATTTCGATCCACGCGACCTCAAATACAGCCTGGAAACCAAGGTTATCGGCGGGCTGTTCTTTGCTGGCCAGATCAACGGCACCACCGGTTACGAAGAAGCCGGTGCTCAAGGACTGCTCGCCGGCACCAATGCCGCGCTACGCGCTCAGGGTAAGGATAGCTGGTGCCCGCGTCGCGACGAGGCTTACCTCGGTGTGCTGGTAGACGACCTGATTACGCTTGGGACTCAGGAGCCGTATCGCATGTTCACGTCGCGCGCCGAGTATCGCCTGATACTTCGCGAAGACAACGCCGATCTACGGCTGACCGAAAAGGGCCGTGAGCTGGGGTTGGTGGATGATGTTCGCTGGGCGGCGTTCGAGCGCAAACGCGAAGGCATTGAGCGAGAAGAACAGCGCCTGAAGAGCACCTGGGTACGCCCGGCAACGCCACAAGGGGAGGCGATTGCCGAACGCTTCGGCACCCCGCTGACCCACGAATACAATTTGCTGAACCTGCTCGCTCGACCAGAAATAGACTATCGGGGCCTGGTTCAGCTCACCGGAGCGGGTGTAGAGGATCCTCAGGTGGCCGAGCAGGTCGAGATCAGGAGCAAGTACGCCGGCTACATCGATCGCCAGCAGGAAGAGATTACGCGGCTGCGGGCAAGCGAGAATGTCGCGCTGCCTGCGGATCTGGAGTACGCGACCATCTCTGGACTGTCGAAGGAAATCCAGCACAAGCTTTCCCTCGCACGTCCCGAAACGCTTGGGCAGGCGTCGCGGATCCCGGGCGTAACCCCAGCAGCCGTTTCCCTTCTGATGATTCATCTGAAAAAGCGCAGTGCCGGGCAGACGCTGGAGCACAGCGCTTGATGGAAGCCGAATACACGCGCTACGCCGAAGAACTCAAGCAGGGTGCGGCACTACTGGGTGTTGAGCTGAGCGAAGCGCAGCAAGCGCAACTGCTCGCCTATCTGGCGCTGCTGCACAAGTGGAACAAGGCTTATAACCTGACCGCCGTTCGTGATCCGGCGGAGATGGTTTCGCGTCATCTGCTCGACAGCCTCAGCGTTGCACCGCACGTGGAGAAAGGCGGCGCGCGCTGGCTCGATGTTGGCAGCGGTGGCGGAATGCCGGGCATTCCGCTGGCCATCCTGTTTCCGGAGCGAAGCTTCACGCTGCTCGACTCTAACGGCAAGAAGACCCGCTTTCTCACCCAGGTCAAGCTCGAGCTGAAACTCACCAACGTTGAAGTTGTCCACAAGCGGGTCGAGCAGTTCCGGCCAGAACAGCCGTTTACCGGAATCACTTCGCGGGCGTTCAGTTCGCTGAATGATTTCGCCAGCTGGACGCGTCACCTTGGCGATCTGGATACCCGTTGGCTCGCCATGAAAGGTGTGCAGCCGGACGACGAGCTGCAGGCGCTGCCAGAGGACTTCCAACTGGAGTGCTGTCTGGTTCTCAAGGTTCCCGGTTGCCAAGGGCAACGCCATCTGCTGATACTGCGCCGCACTTCATGACTCCGGACAGACACTGACCATGGCTAAAGTATTTGCCATCGCCAACCAGAAGGGCGGTGTCGCCAAGACGACCACCTGCATCAACCTGGCCGCCTCGCTTGTTGCGACGCGGCGCCGGGTGCTGCTCATTGACCTCGACCCGCAGGGCAACGCCACGACGGGTAGCGGTGTGGATAAGTTGAGCCTGGAATACTCGATCTATGACGTACTGATCGGCGAGTGCAGTTTGGTCGACGCGATGCAGTTTTCCGAGCATGGCGGTTACCAGTTATTGCCGGCCAACCGTGATCTGACGGCTGCCGAAGTTGCCCTGCTCAAATTACCGACCAAGGAGCATCGCCTGCGCGAGGCGCTCGCCCCGGTACGGGAGAACTACGATTACATCCTCATCGACTGCCCGCCCTCGCTGTCGATGCTGACGATCAACGCGTTGACGGCTGCGGACGGCGTGATCATCCCGATGCAGTGCGAGTACTACGCGCTCGAAGGGCTGACTGATCTGGTCAACTCGATTCAGCGTATCGGTCAGGCGCTGAACCCTTCATTGAAGATCGAGGGCCTGCTGCGGACCATGTACGACCCGCGCAGCAGCCTCACCAACGATGTCACCGAACAGCTCAAGACGCATTTCGGCGAGAAGCTCTACGACACGGTAATCCCCCGTAACGTGAGACTGGCCGAAGCGCCTAGTCACGGTATGCCGGCGCTGGTCTATGACAAGCAATCGAAGGGCGCCTTGGCCTATTTGGCGCTGGCAGGTGAATTGTCGCGCCGCCAGCGCCGAGCCGCCCGCAGCGCAACCGCATAAGGAAATTTACATGGCGACCAAAAAACGAGGCCTAGGACGCGGACTGGATGCCCTGCTCGGCGGCGCCAATGTGACGGCAGTGCAGGAGGAGGCGGCTCAGG
Organism: Pseudomonas sp. SST3; assembly: GCF_003325755.1. The sequence continues at coordinate 6,830 of NZ_QORI02000059.1, forward strand.
CCGATGAGCGGGAGCTGCAGCAGCTGCCACTCGACGTCATTCAGCGTGGCAAGTACCAGCCACGGCGCGACATCGACCCGGTGACGCTCGACGAGCTGGCGCACTCGATCCGCACCCAGGGCGTGATGCAGCCGATCGTCGTTCGTTCGATCGGTTCAGGTCGTTACGAAATCATTGCCGGCGAGCGCCGTTGGCGTGCGAGCCAGCAAGCTGGATTGGACAAAATACCAGCACTGGTACGCGACGTATCCGATGAGGCGGCCATCGCCATGGCACTGATCGAAAACATCCAGCGCGAGGACCTCAATCCCATCGAGGAAGCTGTAGCACTGCAACGATTGCAACAGGAGTTTCAGCTGACTCAACAGCAGGTTGCCGATGCCGTAGGTAAATCGCGCGTGACGATCAGCAATCTGTTGCGTCTGATCGCCCTGCCGGAGGAGATCAAGACGCTTCTGTCTCATGGCGATCTGGAAATGGGGCATGCCCGCGCACTGCTTGGGCTACCAGCAGAACAACAGGTAGAAGGAGCGCGTCACGTTGTCGCAAGGGGACTGACCGTGCGCCAGACCGAAGCACTGGTCCGGCAGTGGTTGAACAGTACGGGGCAGCCGAAAAGCGAGCCGAAAAGCGATCCGGACATTGTTCGCCTTGAGCAGCGCCTCGCTGAGCGTCTGGGTTCTCCCGTGCAAATTAAGCATGGCGAAAAAGGCAAGGGACAGTTGGTGATCCGCTACAATTCGCTGGATGAGCTGCAAGGTGTGCTTGCACACATCCGCTGAAACAAAATTTATGTAGTGGCAGTCGGAAAC
>NZ_QORI02000060.1 GCF_003325755.1 Pseudomonas sp. SST3
GCAGAGCACGTCCCTGCGGAACTACGTGTCACTGTTCCTGAACATGGTGTCACCTTAGCGCCTGACTATGCGCTGGTATCGGGCGGTCAAAGCAAGCTGCTGATCCAAATATATCCAGCAGGTACGGACCTCCAAGCGGCCCTTAAAATCGATGGTTGGATCGCGAGCCCAGCAGAGCGCATGGAACGGCTCTGCCGGACCAGCGGCTGTCGTCTCGGCCTAGTCACTGATGGCGAGCGCTGGATGCTTGTTGATGCTTCTGTTGGAGCTGTATCGACCTTCGCGAGTTGGTATGCACGCCTCTGGGGGCAGGAGCGATTGACGCTCCAAGCCTTCCTTACCTTGCTGGGTATCAGGCGCTTCTTCGGGCCGGACGATGAAAGCTTGCCATCAATGCTGGACGAGTCCAATTCAGCATCAGGAAGAAGTCACCGATGCATTAGGCGAGCAGGTCCGTCGTGCGGTCGAGATGCTGATCCAGGCGCTGGATAAGGAAGACCGCGAGCGCTCTCGGGCACTGCTGAAAGGTATCGAACCTACCGAGCTTTACGAGGCGGGCCTGACCATCATGATGCGTCTGGTGTTCCTGCTCTCAGCCGAGGAGCGTGGTCTCTTGCTGATGGGGGAAGAAGCGTACGAGAGCAATTACGCTATATCCACTTTACGTATGCAACTGCGCCAAGAAACGGAGGAGGTGCTTGAGCGACGTAATGATGCCTGGTCACGATTGCTAGCGACTTTCCGTGCAGTATACGGCGGTATTGAGCATGAAAGCGCTTCGCCTTCCCGCTCTGGGGGGGTCGATATTCGACCCTGATCGGTTTCCTTTCCTCGAAGGGCGTGCCAAAGGTTCCAACTGGAAGGTTGATTCCGCGCGACCGATACCGATCGATAACCGCACTGTGTTGCTCTTGTTGGAAGCCATTCAGCAATATGAAGGTCGTACCCTGTCTTATCGTGCACTAGATGTAGAACAGATCGGCTATGTCTACGAAGGCTTACTAGAGCGCACAGTTGCTCGAACTGAACGAGTTACGGTGGAGCTGACTGGTGGCAAGGGTGCGAAGAAGACCCTCTATGCCCTGGAGGCACTTGAAGTTCTTCATCGACGGGGTGAGGAGGCATTGATCAATGAGCTTTCTGGTGCTGATGCAATCAAGCGTAGCGCAGGGGCTATACGTAAGGATCTTGAACGCACGGTCGATGCAGTCCAGGCCAACCGCTTGCTTACAGCCTGTGCTGGCGATGAGGAACTGCGCGATCGTGCTTTGCCGTTCCTTAGTCTGCTTCGTACTGACTCTTGGGGATATCCGCTCATATATCCCCAGGACGCTTTTATCATCACCACGGGTAGCGATCGTAGGGAGACGGGCACACACTACACGCCCAAGTCTCTCACTGAACAGATTGTTGAAAATACTCTGGAACCGGTCGTCTACGTAGGCCCTTCCGAGGGGCGGGGGCGTGAGCAGTGGCAATTGAAATCACCAGCGGAGCTTCTTGATTTAAAAATCTGCGATCCAGCCATGGGCTCAGGAGCGTTCTTAGTACAGGTCTGTCGCTGGCTCGCAGAGCGGATCGCCGATGCCTGGGCTGCGGAAGAATCAGTTGGTCGGTATATCACCATCGAAGGCGTGGTCGTCGATGATCTCGTTGACCTAGAAGGCTTACCTGCTAATCCCGAAGATAGGCTGATGACAGCTCGTCGCTTGGTCGCCGAACGTTGCCTTTACGGAGTGGACCTGAATCCTTTGGCGGTGGAGCTAGCCAAGCTCTCCATTTGGCTGGTGACCCTTGCCAAGGGCCGTCCATTCGGTTTCCTTGACCATAACCTCAAGTGTGGCGATAGCCTGTTGGGTATTCATCGGCTTGATCAGCTCACTGAGCTCTCTATGATGCCCAGCGGTAAGGGGCAGCAGCGGCTGTTCGGGCGAAATGTTAAGCAGGCGGTACGCGAGGCAATTGAGCTGAGGGTGTGCTTACGGGAAATACCAATACGCGATATTCATGACGTCGAAGCCATGGCGCGGCTTGATGCCGATGCGCGGCAGAAACTCAAGGTACTGGAGCTTATTGCGGATGCATTCATTGGTGAAGCGATTGCGGTGAGGGGCAACGCGACCGCGCTAGAACGTGCAATCGTGCCGCTAACGATGCAAGCGGGGCAGGCTGTCGAAGGTGATCAGGGCGCTATAAACAGCTATTGCTCGTCTCGCTATGAAAAATACAAGCTGCCGGTTTTGCGGAAAGTAAATTGAGTCGACGCCCTTTCCATTGGCCGTTGGAGTTTCCAGAGGTGTTTTCTCGTGGGGCGTACGGGTTCAATGCCATCATTGGAAACCCGCCGTTCTTAGGCGGCCAGAAAATAAGTGGAGTTGCGGGTGATTTGTATCGCGAATATTTAGTCTGCTATTTGGCCGATGGTATACGTGGCTCAGCAGATTTGGTTTCGTATTTCTTCAATAGTAGCTTTTTCACTTCTGGCAGCTAGATCTACAGCAGGATTGATCGCTGTAAAAACGATTGCAGAAGGTGATACTCGGGACGTTGGTTTAAACCAAATATCTTATCTAAGGGCGCTTCTATTTACTCTGCGGTAACTAGTGAAAATTGGCCTGGAAAAGCAAACGTTGTTACGAGTCGAGTGATTTTTTATTCGGGGGAATGGGGCGGGCGCTGTAGTTTGAATGGTGGCTATGCTAAGGAAATATCCTCCTCGCTTAGCGATAGGCAGCACTGGGAGCCAATAAAGCTAGTCAAAAATAAGAGTTTGGCTTTTTCAGGGGTCGGTTGTTCTAGGTATGGGGTTTGTTTTTGGACTCTGCCGAAGCTATTGAAATAATTGTCCGGAATCCGGAATATGTAGATGTTTTATTTCCATATTTGATTGGTCAGGAAGTAAATCAAAGTCCAAGCCATCAGCCAGGGCGCTGGGTTATTCAGTTTTGGGACTGGCCAGAAGATGAAGCAAGAAAGTTTGGTGAGTTATTTGTTCGTGTCGAGAATCTAGTGAAGCCCGAGCGGCAATTGTTGAAAAATAATCCATCTGCTCAAGGATATAAGAAATATTGGTGGCTGCATGGGAAAAATGGGAAGTCCTGGCTGCATAAAGTTGGGCGGGGCGGCCTATTTCATGAGCATCCGGCAGGCTGGACAGGAGCTGAGGCAAAGCTGAACAAAGTTTTAGTTTTTGCCACGGGGGCTACCAAGTATCCATGTTTTACCTTTGTGCCAAATACTAGTGTGTTCGCTAACACAGTAGGAGTTGTTGCGAGTGAGAGCTATGCTCTTTTTTCTTGTTTGTCCTCGGATATACATGCGGTTTGGGCCTGGGAGCGAGGTTCAAAGATGAAGCAAGATCTGCGTTATACCCATGGTGATATATTCGAAACGCTACCATTTCCGGATAGGGTTTTAGAGGACGATCATGAAGCTCTGTCAGCTATCGGGAGGCGGTATTTCGAGAAGCGAGAAATGTGTTTGCTTGACAGCGGAAAGGGGCTGACAAAATTTTATAATGATATTCACGATCAGAAAGTTGAGTCCGATGGCGTTGTAGCGATGAGGGCGCTACAGATGGAGTTGAATGAGACTGTACTATCCGCATATGGCTTCGATGATCTTGATCTAAAGCACGGTTTTCATAAGGTTGGTTATCTGCCAGAGGGCAAGAATGTACGCTTTACCATAAGCGAGTCTGCTCGAGTTGAGATTATTTATCGGCTCTCGGAGCTTAATCGAAAGCGCTCTGAAGAGGGCGTTGCCAAAGATGGGGCTAGCGAGAAACCCTCTCGCTCGAGGTTACTGATGTCGAAGTGTGAGGTGCCTGATTTTTTCGAGCAGTCAGGGTTTGATTTTGACGATGCCACTGTAGTGCATTCCGGAACTTCTAAAGTGAGTGATTGACTATTGGTGCTTGGTTATTTGGGATCAGTTTATAGTTGGAATACTAAGAGTGAAATTGTTTTTCGCAATAATAGATGATCCAGAAAAAAGTGGAATGCTGCTATTGATGATTTAGTCAGTCGTGGATGGTAGAGCGGCAGGGCGAGTGTTGAGATGTACGATATTGGGCTGTTCAAGGAGTTGAAGAATGAGCGATACATACAAAATGACGGTAGACCTGAACGTACTTGATCATCTCGGGATCAACCTCTACAGCAATATCGCCGCCGTTCTGACCGAGGCCGTAGCTAACGCTTGGGATGCCGATGCTGAAAAAGTTGAAATTCGTATCGACCCTGAAGGGCAGTGGATTGACATAGCGGACGATGGTATTGGTCTGTCGATTGAGGATATGAACGCTAAGTATTTGCGAGTTGGTTACAGGCGGCGTGATGAAGATCTTGAACATGGCCGGATCACTGCGAAAGGGCGGCCAGTCATGGGGCGGAAAGGCTTGGGAAAGCTTTCATTATTCTCAGTCGCACGGGGCATTGAGGTACAGTCGGCGAAGGGCGGGATGGTTCATGGACTGCGAATGTCAGTGGACGGTATCGCGGCTTCGGTGAAGCGAAAGGAGCCACATTACAGTCCCGAGCCGCTGGCTGAAGAATTTTTAACTGTAACTAAAGGTACTCGAATCGTTCTTCGTGACATCAACCGCCAGCGCCTGGGGAAAAGCGTTACAGCTCTTCGAAAGCGATTGGCTCGCCGCTTTTCTGTCATTGGAGAGGCTCACGACTTCAAGATAAATCATCGACGGGCAACCTATCTCGACATCCGAGCGAGGAGACTTGCCTGTGGTGCAGTTCCTCTGGCGTCTGGACGGCTCCGATATCGAGCTGGATTCTGCGAAGGGTCTGCTAGAGCAGGAAGTACTGCCCAACCGGTTAGATGCTTGGAATTCGGACTGGCGAGTGACCGGCTGGATTGGAACAGCTGGCCTGCCCAAACAGTTGGACAGTGAAGATGCCGGCAACCTCAATGGTATTGTCGTGTTCGCTAGAGGTCGTCTGTTCCACGAGAACATTTTGGACAAGTTGAACGATGGTCGCTTGTATACGAAGTACCTCACGGGGCAGATTGAAGCAGACTTTCTCGATGCCGATGACCAGCCGGATATCGCGACAAGTGATCGTCAGCGTGTCCAGGAGGATGATCCTCGCTATATCCAGCTCATCGTATTTTTGAGGTCGCTGGTTGGTGCAGGTTGAAAGGCGCTGGAGCGAATGGCGACGCAAGCACGAGGTCGAGAAAGCTAAAGAGAACTCTCCCAAGCTCGCTGTGTGGCTTAATGGCTTGCAGCCAGGATTCAGGAAGAGCGCGGAAACCCTCATATCTAAGCTCAGCGCACTTCCTGTCGATGATGAAGAGGACAGAAAGGTTCTGTACCGGCACGGCATTTTGGCTTTCGAACGGATGCAGTTGCGTGGTTCATCGGATGAACTGGCTCTTCATGTCGACAATGTCGAAAAGCTTCTAACGCTTCTCGCCGATCGTGATGCATTGGAAGCTTCACTCTACCGTGACATCGTCAAGTCAAGGCTCGAGGCGATAAAGGAGTTCCAGAGCCTGGTCGACGAAGATGCCAAGGAGAGGGCGCTCCAAAAGTATCTTTTTGATCATCTTTGGCTTCTTGATCCGGCTTGGGACAGAGCGACTGGCAGTCCCATCATGGAGTCACGCCTCATCGCTGAAGGCATCCTTACCGATGACATGACCAAGAAGGAAGAGCTCGGGCGGGTCGATATTGCGTATCGCACGAACGCCGGTAGGCACATCATCGTCGAGCTTAAGAAAGTCGGCAGGAAGATGAGGCTTCTTGAGTTACAGGATCAAGGGCAGACCTACGTCGATAAACTACGCAAGATCTTGGTCCAGATGGGCGAAAATGATCCAGACATAGAAGTCGTGTTTGTCTTGGGCAAAACCGTGGATGAAGAGTCCTCGAACCCCGAACGCCTTAAGTCTTCCATGGCCGCAATCTCTCCCGGTAGTCGCATAAAGCACTATGACGCGTTGATACTCGGGGCTCAGGTGGCTTACTCGTCTTATATCGAGAAAACCAAGGCGCTCGATAAGCTAGAAGACATTGTGAACGGAATTTGAGAGATGAGCATGGAAGATCGAAAGCAGGACAGTAGCCCTGAGGCTTGGATCGTGGTTGATCGTGGGTTGGTGGATGATCCTCGTCTGGCTGACAAAGGCGTTTATCTGAAGGGGCGCCATCCCAAGTTGCGTGAGGACGCTTGGGTACTGGTTCTGAACCCTGCAGGCGTTATCGTACGCATCGGTCGTGTACTACGCATCCGAGTTGATGGCGAAGGCACTTCGTTATACTTCGATAGGGCCAAGGTGCTTGAGCCTACTGTGGGGGTCGGTAGCACCAACTTGCTACCTCCGGCCACTGGAAGTGTCGTACGTGCGCCCTGGACCGACTTTGCTGAAGCTATTCCGCGTGCTCTCGGCATCACCCTTGCCGAGATACCTCTGATCGAGGACGAGGCTTACGTTCGTGAATTACTGCAGTGCGCCATCATGGACGATCTTTTGGGGCCGGCCGGAGGGCCGGAAGAAATCATCGTCGATATGAGTGTCCGCGATCGTTATCTTGTCGGCAAGCTAGCGCCGATGGAAAACGCTGAGCGTGGTGAGGACGTAGCTCCTGCTGAGACGAATGAGGAGGACGAGCCTACTGATTTGGAGCCGAAGGCGCAGTCGAACAAAGTCGATTCTCCACCCAAATCCGGTGGTGGTGATTCCGAAGCCAACGAAGAGGTCGATACCGCTTCGAACCAATCGCTAGCACCTTCGAGTTTAGGGTTCACCTTCTGCGTCGATAGTAATGCAGAAAGTCTCGAGGTCGTAGTGAGCTGGGGCCGCTATGAGCGCTTTAATTCTGATGATCCCGCGCATACAAAAGTAGTCAAGAAGGCTATCCGTGATGCCGAAGGTCGGGTTGTCAAGACCATTGAGCAAGTTCTCAAAGCCAAAGTTTGGCGGAGAAAATCTTCTGGTGGGGTCTTCCTGCTGGCGCTGAGCGACGGTGTGATTTCCCCTGTTGTTCCGGACGCCGCATGTCCGAAAGTACGTATACAGGGCACTGTGCGATCACCAAACGAGAAGGGAGAGCGTTTGGTTACGCTGTTTTTGGTCAATGGCCAGGAGGAGCCTCCGGAAAATCGTGACACTGCCTGGGTGTTCCAGCCGGAAATTCTAGTGCGGGCCAGTGAAGTAGGTTCGGTGAAAGATATATTTCGTCGTCGTCCTGCCCTTGAGGCGAATGTTGGTGCTGCGGACGATGAAGACTTGCGTGAACGCCTGGCGCTGGAAATGATCTATCGCGACCGGGTCGAGT
>NZ_QORI02000061.1 GCF_003325755.1 Pseudomonas sp. SST3
TAGAAAGTGCCGCCGGTGTGGCTGCTGGCGGCCGTACGGGTTTGACCGCGGTGACCGTGGGCATATTGTTCGTGGCGGCGATGTTTTTTGCGCCGCTGGCCGGCATGATTCCCGCCTACGCCACCGCGGGCGCGTTGATTTACGTTGCGATGCTGATGATGGCGAGCATGGCCCATATCAACTGGGATGAAGCCACCGACAGCATTCCGGCGATCGTCACCGCGATCATGATGCCGCTGACGTTTTCGGTCGCCGACGGAATCGCCCTGGGTTTTATCACTTACGTGGCGTTTGAAAGCCGGCACCGGCAAGTACCGCGAGATTTCCATCAGCCTTTGGGTGCTGTGCGCGATCTTTATCGCCAAGTTCATCTTTCTGTAGTTCAGGAAGGGCTGAAAAACCGCCTCACCTTCGGGTGAGGCTTTTGCATGAAAGGGAGGAATGTAAATGACCTTGGAAAACCTGGCTGCTGTTCAGCGGCGCTGCGCTGGTGGTGATCCTGATCCCCGGCCCGCTCTCATTGCTGATGATCAGCAACAGCCTTAACTATGGCCTGCGCCGCTCGTACCCGGCGTTTCTCGGTGGTGTGTTTGCCTCGATCTGCCTGTTGAGCGCCTCGGCCCTGGGCCTGGGCGCGCTGCTGCTAGCGTCCGAACAACTGTTCAGCGCGCTCAAAATTGTCGGCGCACTCTACCTGTTCTACCTGGCGTGGCAGAGCTGGCAGCAATCGCGCCTGCCCAATGCTGGCGCTGAAGTTCCGCACGCTGCGCCAGTACCACGCTTTCGTGCATTGTTTTGGCCGGGCTTTTGTACTGGGCGCCAGCAACCCCAAGGACATCCTGTTTTTCGCTGCCTTCCTGCCACAATTTCTCAGCAGCCAGCAACCGTTCCTGCCGCAGTTGCTGGTCATGATCGTCACCTGGACGCTGCTTGATCTGCTGTGCAAGTTGGCTTACGGCTTGGGCGCCCATGGCGCTGCGCGCTATTTGCGCAGCGGCTCGGGCCAGAGCTGGTTCAATCGGATCAGTGCCGCACTGTTTGGTGGCGCCGCAGCAGCGGCACTCGTCAACGCTAGGGGGCCAATTTGACGAAGTAGACGCTGGGGTTCAGATTGCCCTTCGTCGCCCATTGGATACCCGCCACGATCCGCACCAAGCGCTGTTCTTGCAGCGCGCTGTCGACCGCTTTCAATAGAAGAGAGTCGGGGTGTAATTTAATTGCGAACCGAATCCACTTGTCCGTCAGCTTGGTTCTCAATGTCATTCGCCCCGTCTCAAGCCATTGATAGGCGACATAGTAAATTTTGTTCGAATGGCGATGCGTCACAACTGATTCGTGGCTGAATTCTCCAGCGGTTGTCCCCTGCCGCCGCAAAGACAAATCCTGGACGGCGAAGCCCTGCTGCTCCAGCACGGTTCTGACGGCAGAGCGCTCTGCCTCGAGCCGCTGCGTCCTGACCGGTGTGACACCAAATTGAAGGCGCGGATCCAACGGGTGAGGCGGCGTGAAGTCAACACGCGTGAAGCCTGGCGCCTTGCCATCGTAACCGATGTACACCATTTCTTTGCGCCGCTCATTGGGCCGCAACATCTGTAGCAAATCATCCGTCTGGCCAACACGGCCATTTACAGCAAGCAACCACTTGTCGAGCGTGGCGCGAATATTCAGTAAATGACTGGCCGTTGCCAGTTGTGGCGGCCCCGATAACTCAATCAGCCTGGCGACTGCCAGCGCTTGGCTTGTATTTGTGAGGGTGGGAAAAGCACTGCCCACATAGCGCTCCAGTGGCCTGTCGAACAGCGGCGCATGCAGCTGCCACTCGCCCGCCGAAGTGCGTGATACCGGAATGGGCTGATCGTTGATTGCCGTACTTGTCCAGCGCTCAATATCAGTGCGAGCCAATGAAAACCTGCTGCGTATCCCTGGTAATAAACGCAATGTCGGTCAATGGCGCCTGATCCCCCGTGTCCAGTAGCCTGTAATATCCGATTCCCGATCCAGCGCTCGGTGTGTCATACCTCGCGCCGATATAGATGGCATTGTAGAAGGCTCCTTGAGGAGTCGATTGCACACGTAAAACGCCAGGTATCGATGAGTCCGACAGCTCAATGGCCTGGGCTCGGATACGCCAATCGAACCAGTGGGTGGCGACCGTTGAGGACTGGACAATGGTGCTTTGTGTAGCAGAACGCACAGTCGGTGGGAACCAATCCCGTAGCGCCTCTACTTCTACGCGCCAGGGGTTGAGCACCCCCGAGCTGGGCCCCGGTTGAGGGTCGCCCGAGCCCAACAAGCGTTCACCGGGCTGATCGATGTGCAAGATCAACTCGTCTTCGCCCGGCTGCCGGGTATTTTTTGAGTCGAAATACCTGTTCGTTTTCGCGCTGGTAAATCGGGTAATGGTGCGTATCGTCTGCCAGAAACAGCTCACCCTTCTTGACATGGATCCCCTTTTTGCCCGGGCCTTTCAGCGCCACGGCGTCGTCAGCAATCGCCTTGATTTTGAACCGGTCGAACACCTTGAGCTGAGTTACAACGGGCACCTTCACGCGCGCAAGGCTACCGCGCACGGCCATGCGCATGCGGTGTATGCGTGCCAGTAAAGCCCTCGGCGCAGGACGCGTCACCTTGGCCACAGCACTGCCGCGCCCCTTGGGCCCCGGTATAAAGTTTGTCAGCAGGTCAGCCGCCATAAACGCACTCATAAAACCCACGTCAACGGCATCATGAGGGTCCCCATAGCGATGAAAGCGCCGCGCCACAAGCAGCAACTCGTAGGCATCATTGAACATCCCGAATAACGGAGAGAAAAAAGCGATCAACCGGCGCCTGCGTGTCTCGCCCTGCTCGCCCAGGCGACGGGTGCGATACTCATCCAGCGCTTTGCCGGAATGGCTGGCTGCCTGGGTCTGACGTTTCAACTCCTGCACCGGGGCGTCGTAAAGCAATGCCTGGGCATCACTGTGGGACGTGGGGACAATTGCCAGCCAAGCCTCAGGTTCACTGGCAATCTGCTCAAGGATTACCTGCTCAACCTCATCCGGCAGCACCGTCGGCTCCAAGTGCTTGATACCGAAGGAGCGAACAAACTCAACCGCTTGCCATATCCCTTTGACCATGGCAAACGCAGGTATAGCGTCCAGGTAACTGACGGCAGCACCGAGCCTATCGACCCTGACCGGGTGATGGGTAATTGCCTGAAATGCCCAGCCGGGTGCGATCTGCCTCGCCAGCATCTGGGTGTTTTCAGGCCGTGCGCCAAGGCGGTTCAATGCATCCTGGGCTTGTTGCAAACTGCAGTACTCGGTGAGAACCAACGCGGGCGAAGCATTCGGCCAATAGATCACGCAATGCCCCGACCGCAGGTCTCGCACGATCACCAGGCCCGCGATATAGCGGTCATGCTGCATCGTGTGGCCCACTAAATGAAGCACATGCAGTTGCAGCTCATGTTGGTTTTTCAACAAGTCTTGCGGCGTTCGTGCGGCCATCGCCGTGGTGAAGATACTTTGCGCGGTTGCCGTCAAGCCTTGTTGCGTGGCCAACAACAGATGTTGCTCAGTGCCGGCAAGCAACGTCCGGTTCAGTAACTCGGGAATGCGCCCTTTGCTGAGCGTGTGGAGGGTATCGCCAGGCGGGTAAAAAACCTGGTTGATCAACGCGTCGTACTGACCGCCGACATCCAGCGAGGAAATCGTACGGATCAAGTAAGCGGCATTCAGTTGATTTTTCCATTCAGGTTGCAAATAGCGGGCGCGATTGAGTCGCCACTGCGTCCAGGGCGCCAGTGGGTCCAGGTTATGCTGCGCCAGTTGTAACAGGCTGTAGGTGGTGCGCTTCAGGGTCGGGGTAAGTTTTATGGCGCGGTCGCCAATGGCACAACCGCTTGTCCATCCACAATAACTGCCTTGAACATCATCGGGCATATCAAGGAAGGGCTGGTCGATATCAAACTGCGCAGGTATGCCGTCCAACCGCAAGCGATCGATCAGGGCACGGCGAGCGAAGGTTTCCAGACCGGGCAACTGGTCTTCAAGCCTTGTCTTGAATGCAAAAGTACTGCTCAGGTAAAAGCGCTGCGATCGCCTGAACTTCTTACGCTGGTAACGGGATGCGTGCTCCAGCCAAGCTGGCAGTTTCTTCGCTTGCAGTGCGGTTTTGCGCAACAACTCGACATTGGCCTGGGCGCGGCTCTGGGCGTCACTGACAGGTGCCTTGAGCTGCTCTTGCAGTTCTGCCAGCAGCAAGGCGCGACTTATTTGCGCATCTTTCACGCCGTTGAATATGCGCGTGATGTCTTCTGTACTGTTGTGCAGGCGCTGATAACACCCAAGCAATGTCTTGATCGCAGCCAGGGCGGGCTTGCCATTAATCGGTACGTAGCGCACAGCCAGCGTTCCACGCGCCGCGTGTGAGCGCAAGTCGTTACGCTTGTCGTGCTCGACATAGTCCCACAGCGCGCTGCGATCCCAACTATCAAGGCTGGCTTTGATACTTCGGGTCAGGGCGTCCAGTCCGGAAAACCCCTGCACCCCACCTTCCGCTCCGAAACCGCACAGGACTACCGCATGCTGGCGTCGCGGCACCCGTACCGCCGCCGCCGTAGTCACCACCCACATGTTATGGAGCGGATAGAAGGCATCAGGGTCATTGCCAATCGCAATTGACAGCACTCGGGTTTGACTGTCTGGACGTTTTGACGGCAAAGGCTGATCGAGCACTTCGATGATCAGGTCCCGATGCGCGGTGCTTATCAACTTGAGTCGATGCTGCAATTGCACCTCACAGCGTAGCGCCTCAGTCTGGGCGTCAAGAAACAACGTGCCGCGCCTGAACGTACCCTTTCCACCAGGGCGCTCAGCCCAAAATGCCACCTCGAACAGCCGTTGCTGGGCATCCTGCACCCACCTGTCCATCGTTTGGGCATGGGCGTTGAGCTGGGATACCAGCGATACAAATGCCTGGTATGCGGGCGTATCGTTACTCAAATCATCGGGATCGAGCAACGCAACCAGCCCTTTTTCGTAGCGTTTGATCCGGTGTTCTACGGTGTATTCGGCCAAGCCTGGCGCAGTGCTGCCAAAGATTATTTCGGCGTGTCGTCGTTGCTGGTCCCATTTGAGCAACTGCTCTCGAAGCGGGCCAAGTCGGGCCCCGCCAATCAACTGCTGCCGGTTACGCTCCACTCGTGCGAGAACAACTGCTGACTCCAGAGGCTGTGACGTTCCGGCGGCAAACACATGGGCGTGGTTGCTTTTTACCGTACACGCCAATTCATTGGCCCATTGCCCTTCCAACAACGCCTGCGCGCTTGACGCCAGCGCATCCTCCATAAGCTCCACGCCTCGAGAGACAGTGGATACCGAGGAGAACGTTGCAGGTGGAAGCAACACAGAGCGACGACTTAATGGCAAACATTGCCATAGCTCGTGTAGACGAGTCCTGCCCAGCGCCTGCACGCCGCACGCCAGGGCGACGAAAGACGGGTACTCGTAAAAATTGCGAGCCACACCCGGTAAATAGACAACATGAGGCACATCATCGGGATCGCCCTCACGATAGAAATGCAACGCGCCCGCAATAGCCACCGCAGGGTTACCCGGCCACATCAACGGGCCTACTCGCACATCGGCCCACTGTCCGCCCGCACGCAGGCGTGCTTCAGCGGTTGGTGCATCGATCACGGCCTGAACCATGGCCAATCCAGCCCGTGATAGCTCGTTCAGTTGCCTGGCAATAAAGGCCCGGTCAGCAAAAAGCGCCTGGTGCAGCTCGATCCAACGCTCCCGGCGTGTGAGCCAGGAGCCGTACTCCAGCGCGTCCCAATATTGATTGGCTGCGCGACCCAACCGCTCAAACAGCCCCAACGCGATAACCCGCCGCAGCGCTTCCAGCGGTGTATAGGGCAACCGACGGTCAGGCGCGCCCTTGACGCTGAGGAGGGTGTATTGATTGATATTGAAAGGCACCGAAGGGCGGACCAGCAGCAACAACGCACGATCAGTCAAGGTGTCGACTTTCTGCGGTAACCGCGGAGGCATGGGTTCGGTGAAGAGCAGACTGTCCGGGTCAATCTCGAACGCCTTCTGCAACTGGGCGCGGATCACCTTCAAGATCCTGGGTGAGCGCCCTATCAGGCGTGTGAGCGCCCGTGTCGACTCGCGGCATCTCGCGTCGGCCAGCCCGATCTGATTGATCAGGCGGCTGGGATGGGGATAGGCGTTGATCCGTTCTCGCAACGGAGTGCGTAGGGCCTGTAAATCGGCATCGACGAAAAAGGGCGGCGCGTCCTCCTCAAGGGTGTCGTCAGGGTCACTGGAGGGCGCTGTAACGCCGAGCTGATCAGGGGGCAAGGTCATGGTGTTTTTCTTCTCTATGCACTGAGGAAAAACCAGCCTAGGGCCCATCAATGAGCAAGAGGGGCTAGATAGTTGAGCGAAAAAAAGCCCGCAGTGTGCGCGGGCGAAACCAACGAAGAGCATTTGGGGGTGTGAAGCGAGGTGACAACTCAGCTACCGCGATAAGTGGAGTAGCTGTAAGGCGAAATCAGCAGAGGCACGTGGTAGTGGTCTTGCTCGGCACTGATACCAAAGCGCAACACCACCACGTCGAGGAAGGCAGGTTCAGGCAATTGCACACCGCGGGCACGGTAGTAATCACCGGCGCTGAACTGCAGTTGGTACACGCCGCTGCGGTAGTCGTCGCCTTGCAGCAGCGGCGCGTCGCAACGACCGTCTCCGTTGGTAGTGGCGGTAGCGACGAGCTCAAGCTGCGTGCCTTCGACACGGTAGAGCTCAACCTTGATTGCGCTGCCAGGGCAGCCGTGTGCAGCGTCCAAAACGTGTGTGGTCAAACGTCCCATGGCTTCTATGCGCCTCCGGAAGTCA
>NZ_QORI02000062.1 GCF_003325755.1 Pseudomonas sp. SST3
GGCAGCCGCCCAATGGGCCAGGAACCGGTCCATCGCCGTTGCACACGCCTGGGGGGCGCTCATATGCGGGCAATGGCCGACATTCTCGACCAGGCAATAAGTGCTGTTAGGTAGTACGGCGTGCAGGTATTCACCCACGGCCACGGGGGCGATCAGGTCGTCGGTCGATTGCAGGATGAGTACCGGGGTGGTCAGGCCGAACACATCCTGGCGGTTATCCGAGAGAAAGGTCACGCGGGCGAACTGCTTGGCGATGTCCGGCTCGGTGCGGCAGAAGCTCTCGGTGAGCGCCTCGCTCAGGTGCGGCTGCGTCGGGGCGCCCATGATCACCGGGGCCATGGCGCTGGACCAGCCCAGGTAGTTGCTGTCGAGGGTGTCGAGCAGGTCGTCGATGTCGTCGCGCTGGAAACCGCCGACATATTCCTCGGTATCGATATAGCGTGGCGATGGGCCAATCATCACGTGCGCGGCAATGCGCTGCGGGATGAAACGGTCGGCGAGGGTGCCGATCATCGCGCTGACCGAGTGGCCCACCAGAATCACCGGGCCTTGGGCATAGGCGTCGATAATCTCGTTCAGGTCATGGGCATAGCCATCCAGGCGGCTGTATTTGGTTTTGTCGAACGCACTCAAGTCCGACAAGGCCGGCGCCGACCAGGTCATACAGCACCACGCGAAAGCGCTCGAGAAAGTGCGGTGCCAAGGCATTCCACATGGCCTGGTTGCAACCAAAGCCGTGGGAAAACACCAGCGTCGAGGGACCGTGGCCCATCACATGTATATTGTTGCGGTGACGTAGGTCCATGGGGTTCTCGTGGATGGCTAATTGCTATGCAGCTTAGTGGGCAGTTTAGATAGTCGCAGGCCCTGGGTCACGCGTTTGCGTGCAGATAAGGTAAAGTCGGCGTCTTCAGGGAGAGACTTCAGGTAACCATACATGATCGTGCTTGTGCGGCAATCGGTGTTCAGCCTACTGGCCCTGGTGTTTTCCAGCCTGTTAATCGCCGCTCATGCGGACACCTCGCCGATTGGGGTTGCCCTTGATCAGCGGGTCATCGACCTGACCAATACCCTCGACTCGGGCACCGTGCTGCGCCTCAAGCAACAACTCGCCGACCTTGAACAACGCAAAGGCGCGCAAGTGGCCGTATTGCTGGTGCCGACCACCGGCAGCAGCGGCATCGAAGACTATGCCAACCAACTGTTCCGCGCCTGGAAGCTGGGGCGCAAGGACGTCAACGACGGCATCCTGCTGGTGGTGGCCAAAGCCGACCGCACAGTGCGCATCGAGGTGGGTTATGGCCTGGAAGGCATCGTCACTGATCTGCTGGCCCATCGCATCATTGAAGAACGTCTCACTCCAGCGTTTCGTCAGGGCGATTTTGCCGGTGGCATCCAGCAAGGCGTGAGCGCGCTGGTGGTCCTGGTGGACGGCGGCGACCTGCCTGAAGTGGCCGGGCCGGGGATCAACCCGCAATTTTTCGCGATATTGGCGGCGTTTGTCCTGGGGGCGCTCGCCGGTACACTGATCGCCGCTGGCAAGTTGCACTGGCGCAGAGCTTTTGATCATCGCAGTTGCGGCCACGCTGTTGCTGACGGTATTGGCCGGTGGTCGGGACTGGCCGATGTTCCTCGTTGCAATGCCGCTGACCTTGTTGATTGGCGGCGCGCTATTCGGCGCGTTGTGGCAGGTGCGCACGCTGTTTTACGGCGTGATCGGGCTGCTGGCTTACATCCTCGGGTTGGTGGTGGCAAACCATTACGTAGACGTCAGTTTCACCCACTGGTTGCTGTGGCCCCTGGGCGTCTTGGTGGTGCTGGGGTTGTACCTGGTGCTGGTGCTGCTCATGAGGCAGACCTGGCGCACCAGCCGCGCAGGTTTTAGCGTACGACTGCTGGCGGCGGTGGCCGTGTATGGGGTGGCGGGGCAGGTGATGGACGGCGATCACGACGCCTGGTTGCTGGCATTTCCTATCGCATCGTTTGTTGCGCTGATTATCTTTGGCAAGGTCGGCGAAGGTTCTGGCTCCGGCGGCGGGTCCAGCTCAGGTTCCAGCGGCTCCAGCACCAGCAGCAGTTCGTCGGGCGGTGGCGGTTCCAGCGGTGGCGGGGGGGCTTCCGGCAGTTGGTAGATGACTCGGCGGCTGTCCCATAGCGGAACAACCGCTGAACTGTACCTTTGAGGGTGAAGCCCCTGGGTACTGGTTGTTCGGCAAAGCCCTGAGTGCTAAAGCGGCTTAGACAGTGGAGTTGTCACGCCTTGGTCCAACCGCCGTTGCCGTCAGGTTTTATTTCGAAGTCGATCGGTTCACGCAGGGCATTGGACGCGGAGTCGTTTAAGGCCTTGTCATCCCAAGTTGGGAAGGCGGGCAGGGTGCCGGTGCCGTGATATCCAGCCCTGGTATTGACCTGGGCGTCATCGACGGTCTTTTTGTCTGAAGGCAAGAAATTGCGATCCAGCCGAGTGCGGTTGGCGTGGTCGCGCGTCGCATTGCCAATGTTTTTCCAGCCGCCCTTGCCATTGGACACTTCGGCATCTTCTCCAGCCTGTTTGTCCAGAGAGTTTTTCCTCGGTACATCGTTATCGATAGGGTGTTTGCCAGCGGGCTGGTACGCGGGTACGAATGGGGCGGAGCCATTGATTGAAGACATGATTGCACCTCTCTGATTGCTTGGAAATTGACCCTGTCAGAGGGTGGCCCTGACAGGGCGTTTCGCAGGCTACAGCGCCTGGGGCAGGCGCTCAACGAGGTCTGTTTTTGGCTGGATGTAACAACGTGAAACCGCATCAGGTTGTTGGTTTTCGAGTGAGTCAAAAGGCTATAGGCGCAGTCCGGCCCACGCTCCGAAAAGTCAGGCTGGCTGTCAGATAGCGCAGCGCAGTGCCAGCTTTTCACTCACCGAAACACATTCGGTCGTTGCAGGTCTTTTGGTTGCCTCACGCTTGGAAACACTTTTGCAATCACTCGTGCAAACGGCTTGCATTAAAGCGTCTTCACCATCTCATGCCACGCCATACCCCCATGATCCGACGGCGAAGGGCGCACGTAGGTGTAGCCCATTGCTCGGTACAACGGCACATGCTGCGCCTTGCACATCAGGTGGAGGGTGCGCTTGCCCATTGCCTGCATGCGTTGCACGAACTCAGTCATCAGCCGTTTCGCATAGCCCTTGCCTTGATGGGCCGGGTCGACCACCACCGACATGATCACCACATTCGGTGCCTCGGCCACATGGCCCACCAACTCCTTGAAGGCCTCGTCCGACATCACCACTTCATGGGCGCACCCTGAGTTGATGAAGCCCACCACTGCGCCATCTTCCTCCAGGATCAAAAAGCCCTCGGGATACTGCGCGATACGCGTGGTGATCTTTTCAAGCGTGGCGGCTTCGTCGCCCTCGTAGGCGCTGGTTTCGATTTCAAAGCAGCGTGCTGCGTCGGTGGGCAGGGCGTTGCGCAGGGTGAGGGTGGGCATGGGCCGTTCCAGAGATTTTCAGTGAAAGGCCACATCATAGAGAAACCTTGCACCTTTGGCACCGCAAGGCCGGCCCTGACGGGTGAAGCGTGAGGTTCAACTTTGGTGCTGCGCAATCAAACTGTGGGGCTTGCCTGCGATGACGGCCTGAAGGCCGACACCTATCTATCTGACCCTACGCGATCCAAATGTGGGAGCTGGCTTGCCTGCGAAGGCGGCCTGGCAGGCGACACAGTTGATTGCGTACATATCCATTCCTGCGGTAACGGCCACTTAGGGTTCCGCTTTTACAGCCAGCCCTTTCAAGGTCTTCTGTAAAATCCCCTGAAATTCATTCAGGGGGTACCTAAACGATGTGGGCGGAAGTTCTAGCGCGTTTCGAAAAAAAAGCACCTGCCAGTGTCATGGCCAAACTGGCGCTGCAGCAGGCTATTGCCCCCGAGTGGATTGATCAGGTTTTCGAAGAACACCGGCAACGGCAGTATTCTCGTGAGCTATTGTTCTCGACCATCATCAAGCTAATGTCCCTTGTTTCATTGGGCTTGAAGCCATCTCTGCACGCCGCCGCGCGACAACTGGAGGACCTTCCGGTCAGCCTGGCGGCTCTCTACGACAAGATCAGTCGTACCGAGCCTGCTCTGTTGCGCGCCCTGATTACGGGCTGTGCACAGCGCCTGGCTCCAACCATCCGGGAGCTGGGCTGCACGGCGATGCTGCCGGGTTGGCAGGTTCGGGTAGTGGACGGTAATCACCTGGCATCCACTGAAAAACGTCTGGGAGCTTTACGCAACGAGCGCGGCGCCGCTCGTCCCGGTTTTTCGGTTGTTGCATACGATCCCGATCTGGATCAGGTCGTCGACCTTCAGGCGTGTGAGGATGCCTACGCAAGCGAGCGCGTTTGTGTGCTGCCTTTATTGGCCAATGCCGAGCCAGGCCAAGTGTGGCTGGCTGACCGGCTTTATTGCACGCTCCCGGTTATGGAGGCTTGTGAGCAAGTCCAAACTTGCTTTGTCATTCGTCAGCAAGCCAAGCATCCACGCTTGATTCAAGAGGGTGAGTGGCAAGAGCCAGTACCTGTGGAAACTGGCACTGTGCGTGAGCAGATCATCCAGGTCAAAGGCGGTTACCAATGTCGGCGTGTCGAACTGACGCTTCATTCGCCAACGGACTCCGGCGACAGCAGCTTGATGTTCTGGAGCAACCTGCCTGAGAGCGTCAGTGCGCAACAGATCGCCGAACTGTATCGCCGCCGCTGGAGCATTGAAGGTATGTTCCAGCGACTGGAAGCGATCCTGGAAAGTGAGATCGAAACCCTTGGCAGCCCAAAGGCTGCCTTACTGGGGTTTGCAACGGCGGTATTGGCTTACAACGTCCTGGCTGTTCTCAAACGCAGTGTTGAACAGGCTCATCGGGATACCCAGCCTGAAGGATGGGAAGCCTCGATTTACCATTTAGCGGTTCAGGTCAGGAGTGGATATGAGGGAATGCAGATTGCGCTGCCCTCGGAACATCTTCCTGTCATTCCGTTGGAAAAACTGGCTCAGCACTTATTGGCGCTTGCCAGAAATATCCAACCTAAACAAGTTGCGAAAAGCCCCCGTGGCCCCAAGGTACCCAAGCCCAAAGCATGGGTTAAAGGCACCGCGGTGAATGCGCATGTTTCAACGGACCGGATAATCAAGGCTGCCAAGACGAAAAGACCTTGAAAGGGCTGGCTCTGACAGCGGCTCACTTTTGAAAAGCCTGAATTCCGGCCAGCGTGGTTTGATGGGGCGCCTAAGATCAAGATCAAAAGCAGATCAAGAGCAAGAGCGGCTCGCTTCGCATCGTRGTTACCGTTGAGCACTACAGCGTTGTGTAGATACACATGGCTATCGCAGGCAAGCCCGCTCCCACAGTTGGGTCGTGTGAGCACCGTCAGATCCCACATAGCTTGCGCAACAAATCGGTGTCCAAGTGATGCTCCACCAAGTCCGCCAACCGCTCGATATCGCGCTCGCGCAAGCCGTGATAATCCACCTCTTGCACCTCCTGCAACCCGGCCCAACGCAGCAAGGCGCTGCACGCTGCCGGGGTCTCGAACAAGCCGTGCAGGTAGGTGCCTAGAACTTGCCCATCAGGGCTCTGCGCGCCATCGCTGCGGCCATCGTCCAGCAGGACCGCAGCGCTTGCCAAGGCAGCGCCGCAGGTCACCCCCGCATGGATTTCATAACCGCTGACGTCGGCATCTTCCAATACCAGACGCCCACGCACATTGCGCAGTTGTTTCTCTTGTTCCAGGGTGGTGCTGAACGCCAGCAAACCCAAGGCCGGCACTGGAGCCCGCGAGCCCTTCCAGACCCAGCGGGTCATGGACCTGCTCGCCGAGCATCTGCAAGCCGCCGCAGATCCCCAGTACCTTGCCGCCATAACGCAGATGCCGCGCCACGGCGGTGTCCCAGCCATTGGCACGCAGATAGGCCAAGTCACTGCGCACGCTTTTCGAGCCCGGCAGGATGATCAGGTCAGCGGCAGGTATCGCCTGGCCCGGCCCGACGAACTGCAAGTCCACCTGGGGGTGCAAGCGCAGCGGGTCGAAGTCGGTATGGTTGCTGATGCGCGGCAGCACCGGCACCACCACCTTGAGCACCTGGGCGGCCTTGTCGATCTGGCGCTGGTCGATGCCGTCTTCCGCCTCCAGGTGCAGGTCCATCACGTAGGGCAGCACGCCGACGACCGGTTTGCCGGTGCGCGCTTCGAGCCAGTCCAGCCCTGGTTGCAGCAACGCGATATCGCCGCGAAAACGGTTGATGATGAAGCCCTTGACCCGCGCCTGTTCACTGGGCGACAGCAGCTCCAGGGTGCCAACCAGATGGGCAAAACACGCCGCCAGCGGTTGATGTCCGCGATCAAACAGCACCGGGCAGTCCACCGCCTCGGCGAAAGCCCATGTTGGCAATGTCATTGGCGCGCAGGTTGATCTCGGCCGGTGAGCCCGCGCCTTCGACCATCACCACCGGGTAGGCCTGGCTCAAACGCGCGTGGGAGGCCAGCACCGCTTGCATCGCAATGGCTTTGTAGTCGTGATAGGCCACGGCATTCATGCTGGTGACCGCACGGCCATGGATGATCACTTGGGAGCCGGTGTCGCTGTTGGGCTTGAGCAATACCGGGTTCATGTCGGTATGGGGCGCCAGGTTGGCAGCCTGGGCCTGCACCGCCTGGGCGCGGCCGATCTCGCCGCCTTCGGCGGTCACCGCGCTGTTGAGCGCCATGTTCTGCGGCTTGAACGGCGCCACCGCGACCCCCTGGCGTACCAGCCAGCGACACAGCGCAGTCACCAGG
>NZ_QORI02000063.1 GCF_003325755.1 Pseudomonas sp. SST3
TGGTTTGCCGTCGCGGTGGCAGATACGCGAAAAGATGCCGATAACCTTGAGGTGACGCTGCACGCCCATCAGGTCGCTGGCACGCAGGAACTCCTCAAAGTCGTCCTGTACTGGAATCCCCAAATTGTCCGGCACGCTGCCAATAGCCACGCTGCCATTCGCGCACGCGGGCCTGGGGCCAACTGAGGAAGGCGTCCTTGAACAGGCAGGTGATGTCATAGGTCACCGGGCCGTAGACCGCGTCCTGGAAATCCAGCACGCCAGGGCTTGGCTCACTGATCATCAGGTTGCGCGGCATGTAGTCGCGGTGCACCAGCACCTTGGGCTGGGCCAGGGCGCTGTCGATCAACTGCTGGCTGGCACGTTGCCAGAGGGCTTGTTGCTCAGGGTCGAGGTCGATGCCCAAGTGACGGCGCACATACCATTCCGGGAACAGCTCCAGCTCGCGACGCAATAAAGCCACGTCATAGCTGGGCAACGGTGCATCCATCGGCAATTGCTGGAAAGCCAGCAGCGCGTCGATGGCATCGGCAAATAATTGGTCGGCATTTTCACCGTCAATCACGTCCAGATAGGTTTTTGTGCCTAGGTCATTGAGCAAAAGAAAGCCACGGGGCAAATCTTCTGCATAAATTTTTGGCACATTTATTCCCGATTTCGCGAGCAAATGCGCAATATCGACGAAAGGTTTGCAGTTTTCCTGGGGGGGTGGCGCGTCCATGACGACGAACGTATGGGCACCGCCCTCCCATCGGAAGTAACGCCTGAAACTCGCGTCGCTGCTGGCCGCGGTCAATGTGGCCGGGGGCACGGGGCCCCAGTCCTGAGCGTTGAAAAGAATCGGCAACTGCTCATCCAGCCAGACTTCCAGCTGTTGTAAACGTAGATCGTGCTCGGGCATTACAAGGGTCTCCGACGGCGCTAGCCGTCAAGCGGGGCATGCTTTATTATCACGCATCTTTTTCAGACCATCGAGAGGCGTGCGGCCCAAACCGCGGGCAGATGGCACGCAGGAAGCCCGGACTAATAAGATGGCATTGAAATCCCCCGCGTTTCGTAGAAAATTTCCGTTGCTGGTAACCGGCAGTCTGCTGGCCTTGCAACCTTTCGCCACCTCATTCGTGGTCGCCGCGGAACAGTATGACTGCTCAGTCTCTGCTTCGGGTGCCTGGGATTGTGCGCCGAAGACGGCCGCCGCCCCATTGCCACCGCGCCCGGTGCATGACGGTGCTGCCGTCAGCTCGGCCAACAGCACGCCGCAAGGCAAAGCTGGCGGCAGCGTCGACGCCGAGCCCAAGACCATGCTGGTCACCGAAGCCAAGGGCCGTGGCCTGCGCTCGCGCAGCGCCGACTACAGCCACCTGGACTGGGTACCTCGCGACAAGCTGACCGCAGCACAGTTGGCCGAAACCGGCCCTTACTGCGGCGGCGCGTACATCGAGCCGACTCGTCCTGGCATGAACGACAAGACGAACAAGAGCGATGCGCCGACCTTCATCGGCGCCAAGGCCTCGCGTTACGAGCAGGAGCAGCAGGTCGCTACCCTGGCCGGTGACGTGGTCATGCGCCAGGGCAGCATGCAACTGGAAGCGGACGAAGCCAGCCTGTACCAGGCTGAGAACCGTGGCGAACTAAATGGCAAGGTGCGCCTGCGCGACAACGGCGCCCTGATCGTGGGTGACCACGCTCAAGTCCAGCTCGACACCGGCGCCGCCCAGATCGATAACGCCGAATACGTGATGCACAAGTCACGCATCCGCGGTAACGCGCTATACGCCAAGCGTGCAGAGAATGCGATCATCCGTCTCAAGGACGGTACGTACACCACCTGCGAGCCGGACAGCAACGCCTGGCAGCTCAAGGGCAACAACATCACGTTGAACCCGGCCACCGGTTTCGGTACGGCGACCAACGCGACGTTTGCGGGTCAAGAACATCCCGATCCTGTACACCCCGTACATCTACTTCCCGATCGACGACCGTCGCCAATCCGGCTTCCTGCCGCCGAGCTTCAGCACGGTGGGGAAACTGGCTTTACGCTGGTAACACCGTACTACTTCAACCTGGCGCCGAACTACGATGCCACGTTGTACCCGCAGTACATGACCAAGCGCGGCATGTTGATGGAGGGCGAGTTCCGCTATCTGACTAAGTCGAGTGAAGGGCAGTTTGGTGGGGCGTACCTCAACGACGACAATGACGAGCGCAAGAAGCAGACTGATTACGAAAAAACCCGCTATATGCTCAATTGGCAGCATAAGGGTGGGTTGGATTCGCGTCTGACGACCTTGGTTGATTACACCAAGATCAGTGATCCGTTCTATTTCCAGGATTTGAAGTCCTATCAGGAAGGCGTTCAGAGCCAGGACTTCCTGAACCAACAGGGTACCGTGAGCTACCGTGGCGACAGCTACCAGGCTGCCGTGAACTTGCAGTCGTACCAGTTGGCGACGATTTCCCAAATCACGCCATATGATCGACTACCGCAGATCACCTTTAACGGTACGCTCCCGTTTCAACCGGCGGGGCTGAACTTCTCTTATGAGACCGAAGCAGTCAGGTTTGATCGTGACCTGCGTAGCGGCAGAGTGCTCGACAAAGATGGCGGCCCGTTCGATCCTGTAACAGGCCTTCTCGGTGAAAAGCGGCTGGATGACAACGTAACAGGTTTGACCCGTGCAAACGGTACCCGTCTGAACGTTGCTCCAGCTGTCTCTTACCCGATGAACTGGAGCTACGGCTTTATCACGCCGAAGTTGAAGTACGTCTATACCAAATATGATTTGGATCTTGATGGTAAAGGCAAGTCGCAATTACCTGTCGGCCAGACCTTTGACAGCTCGCAAGATCGCTCTGTACCTATCGCCAGCATCGACAGCGGCCTGTACTTCGACCGTAAAACCAATTGGTTCGGCAAAGACTACAACCAGACCCTCGAACCTCGTGCGTTCTACCTCTACGTACCGAATAGAGATCAAACCGAGATCCCGGTCTTCGACACCAGCGAAAACTCTTTCAGCTACTCCTCGCTGTTCCGGGATAACCGTTTCAGTGGTTCTGACCGTATCGGTGACGAGAACAAGCTGTCCTTTGGGCTTACCAGCCGTTGGATCGAAGAAAATGGCTTCGAACGTCAGCGTGCATCGATTGGTCAAGCGATGTACTTCAAGGATCGCGAAGTTCAATTGCCAGGTGTAGATGCCAAGACACGTGATGATGCGCACTCGAACGTATCTCCTGTTGCACTGGAGTACGAGTTCCGCTTCAACCGCGACTGGCGCGCCACAGCCGACTACAACTGGGATACCGAGACCCATAGTCCTCGCTCCGGCAGCGCAATGTTCCACTACCAGCCGGAAGACAATCCGAACAAGGTCGTCAACCTGGGCTACCGCTATCGCAACGACCAGGTTGTCTACAACCAGCTGACCGGCAAATGGCAGTTTGGCGGCGACTTTGGCCAGGAAGGTGACAAAGATTTCGTGAAGGATTACTACAAAATCCAACAACACGACTTCTCGATGATGTGGCCGATTGTTCCTCAGTGGAACCTGATCACCCGCTGGCAGTACGACTATGCCCGCAACCGTACCCTGGAAGCCTTCGGTGGTTTCGAGTACGACAACTGCTGCTGGAAACTGCGCGTCATCAACCGTTACTGGGTTTCCAACGACGAATACACGCAGCTCGCCCCTCAGAACGAAAAGGGTGACCACGGGCTCTTCTTCCAGATCGTCCTTAAAGGACTCGGCGGCCTGACCGGCGCCAAGGTAGAGAGCTTCCTCGACAAAGGCATTGAAGGTTATCGTGAACGTGAAGACAAAGCTTTCTGAGTGTTTTGCGCCCGCTAGTGCTGGGCGCGCTGTTCCTGGGTACTGTTTCGGCACACGCCGCGGTTCAACAGCTGGATAAAGTAGCGGCCATCGTCGACAACGACGTGATCATGCAGAGCCAGCTGGACCAACGGGTCAAGGAAGTTCAGCAAACCATCGCCAAGCGTGGCGGTGGTGTGCCACCGAGCAGCGTCCTGGAACCCCAGGTGCTGGAGCGTCTGATCGTCGAGAACCTGCAATTGCAGATTGGCGACCGTTCTGGCATCCGTATTTCAGACGAAGAATTGAACCAGGCCGTTGGCACCATCGCTCAGCGTAACAACATGAGCATTGATCAGTTCCGCGCCGCCCTGGCTCGCGATGGTTTTGTCCTACGAGGACGCCCGTGACCAGATCAAGCGCGAAATGATCATCAGCCGTGTGCGCCAGCGCCGTGTGGCCGAGCGGGTTCAGGTGTCCGAGCAGGAAGTGAAGAACTTCCTGGCCTCGGACCTGGGCAAGATGCAGCTCTCCGAAGAGTTGCACTTCGGCCAATATCCTGATCCCAACCCCGGACGGAGCCAACTCTGAGCAGCTTAATGCCGCCGCCGCTAAAACCCAGGCGATCTATGAGCGCCTCAAAGCGGGTGCAGATTTTGCCCAGATGGCCATTGCTCAGTCCGGCAGCGACAACGCCCTCGAAGGCGGTGACATGGGCTGGCGTAAAGCCGCTCAATTGCCACCTCCGTTTGATCGCGAATTGAGCGCCATGGAAGTCGGTGGCATTACCCAGCCAGCCCGCACCCCGGGTGGCTTCATCATCCTGAAGCTGCTGGAACGTCGCGGTGGCGAGACTTCGCTGAAAGACGAAGTCCATGTTCGTCACATCCTGGTCAAACCGAGCGAAATCCGCACCGAGGCACAAACCAAGGAACTGGCCCAGAAGATCTACGACCGCATTGAAAGCGGTGAAGACTTCGCCACCCTGGCTAAAAGCTTCTCGGAAGACCCAGGTTCTGCCCTTAACGGCGGCGACCTGAACTGGATCGACCCGAAAGCTCTGGTGCCTGAGTTCCAGCAGGTTATGGCCGAGACACCGCAAGGCGTATTGTCCAAGCCGTTCAAGACTCAGTACGGCTGGCATGTGCTGGAAGTGCTTGGCCGTCGCGCCACGGACAACACCACCCAGGCCCGCGAGCAGCAAGCCCTGAGCGTACTGCGTAACCGCAAATACGACGAAGAGCTGCAAACCTGGCTGCGTCAGATCCGTGACGAAGCGTATGTAGAGAACAAGCTGCCAGGCGCCGAGCAAACAGGCACCGACCAGGCACCCCAGTGAAACCCCAGCGTTTCGCGGTGACACCCGGCGAGCCAGCCGGCATTGGTCCAGACCTGTGCCTGCTGCTCGCCTCGCAACCCCACGCCACACCCCCTGATTGCCATTACCAGCCGCGACCTGCTCCTTGAGCGGGCCGCGCAACTGGGTGTGGCCGTCAACCTGCTGGACGTGGCGCCGGGCAACTGGCCCGACCTGCCGGCCCCCGCCGGCAGCCTGTATGTGTGGGACACCCCGCTGCAAGCCAAAGTGGTTGCAGGGCAGTTGAATACGGCCAACGCGGCATTTGTGCTGGAGACGTTGACCCGTGCGGGCCAAGGCTGCATCGACGGCGACTTCGCCGGCATGATTACCGCACCGGTGCACAAAGGTGTGATCAACGAATCCGGTATCGCCTTTTCCGGCCATACCGAATTCCTCGCGGAACTGACCCATACCGCTCAAGTGGTGATGATGCTCGCCACCCGCGGCCTGCGTGTGGCGCTGGTGACCACCCACTTGCCGCTGCGTGAAATCGCCGATGCCATCACTGCCGAGCGTGTGGAGCGTGTCACGCGCATCCTGCACAGCGACCTGCAACACAAATTCGGCATTGCCCAGCCGCGTATCCTGGTCTGTGGGCTTAACCCCCACGCCGGTGAAGGCGGCCACTTGGGCCATGAAGAAATCGACATCATTGAACCGACATTAGAGCGCCTGCGCCAAGAAGGCATGGACCTACGCGGCCCATTGCCTGCAGACACTCTGTTCACCCCCAAATATCTGGAGCACTGCGACGCAGTGCTGGCGATGTACCACGACCAGGGGCTGCCCGTGCTGAAATACAAAGGCTTCGGCGCCGCAGTCAACGTGACACTGGGCCTGCCGATCATCCGCACTTCCGTCGACCATGGCACCGCCCTGGACCTCGCAGGCAGCGGCAAGATCGATACCGGCAGCCTGCACGTGGCCCTGGAAACCGCCTATCAGATGGCCGAGACCCGTATATGACTGAGCATTACCAACACCGGGCGCGCAAGCGCTTCGGGCAGAACTTCCTGCATGACGCTGGCGTAATCGATCGCATCCTGCGCTCCATCCATGCCAAGCCAGAAGACCGCCTGCTGGAAATCGGCCCGGGCCAGGGCGCACTGACACAAGGCCTGCTGGCCAGCGGTGGGCAACTGGACGTGGTGGAACTGGACAAGGACTTGATCCCGATCCTCAACCAGCAGTTCGCCGGCAAGTCCAACTTCAATCTGCACCAGGGCGATGCGCTGAAGTTCGACTTCAATAGCCTCAATGCCGCGCCCAATAGCCTGCGGGTGGTGGGCAACCTGCCGTACAACATCTCCACACCGCTGATTTTTCACCTGCTGAACAACGCCGGGATCATCCGCGACATGCACTTCATGCTGCAAAAGGAAGTGGTGGAGCGCCTGGCCGCAGGCCCTGGCGGTGGTGACTGGGGCCGCTTGTCGATCATGGTCCAGTATCACTGCCGCGTAGAGCACCTGTTCAACGTCGGCCCGCGCGTTCAACCCGCCACCGAAGGTCGATTCAGCCATCGTGCGCCTGGTGCCGCATGCCGTACTGCCGCACCCGGCCAAGGATCACAAACTGCTGGAACGTGTGGTACGCGAAGCGTTCAACCAACGCCGCAAGACC
>NZ_QORI02000064.1 GCF_003325755.1 Pseudomonas sp. SST3
TTCCGCGCGAGCCAGAGCAGCACGGTAACTGCGAGCGTCAATCTCGAACAGCACGTCGCCACGTTTGACGATCTGGCCCTCTTCGTAATTGACCCTGTCGATGTAGCCACTCACACGTGGCCGCAGCGCAACGCCTTCCACCGCCTCGACGCGGCCATTGAACTCATCCCATTGGACGATCTTGCGCACCGACACAGGTGCCACGCTGACCGTGGGTGGAGGGGCGGCGACCGCGTCGGCGGCGTCGCTATTGCAGCCAGCTAGGGACAGCGCCAGCAAGCTCGCCGCAGCTAACGGCAAGGCGCGGCGCCAGGAAGGCAGGACCGCAAGGTAAGGCAATGTGCTCATTGTTTTCAGTCTCGAAGGGATGGCGAAACCCGGTTGATAAAATTTGACATACGTGACGTATGCCATTTATCATCCACTCATACGCAACGTATGTCAATCATTTACATACACTTCTTATGTGAAAAATCGGAGGACGACCTAATGGCACAAAAGCGTGCAGAGATGATTGAGGAAACGCGGGCCAAGCTCATCAGTGCCGCCCGCGCTGCGTTCGCAACCGTGGGATATGCGGACAGTTCAATGGATGAGCTGACGGCCCAAGCCGGACTGACGCGCGGAGCGCTCTATCACCACTTCGGTGGAAAGAAAGGGCTGCTGGAGGCGGTCATCGCCCAGATTGATGCAGAGATATCTGGCCGACTGGCCGTCATCGTCGAGGAGGCGGAGTCCACCTGGGACGGCTTCGTTCAGGAGTGCATTGGCTACATCAAGATGGCCGTCGAGCCCGAAGTCCAGCGGATCGTCCTGCTGGACGGGCCAGCGGTTCTGGGCGATCCCTCCCAGTGGCCAGCCAGAACGTGTGCATCGTGAATACGCGCCGCAGCCTCCAGAAGTTGATCGAGGAGGCAGTCATACGCCCCGTCGATCCCCTGGCGACGGCCCGCCTGATAAACGGGGCGCTGCTGGGCGCATCGCTGTGGATCGCCAGCGCAGACGACCCACGCGCCGCTTCCGAAAAAGCCGTGCAGGGATTTCTTGTACTGGTGGCGGGCTTGCGGCGGGACACCTCTCCCGCGCAGCCGTAACAACCCAAAGGTGCCGACCGGCAGGCCGGACTCTTTGACCCAGAAATATAGGAGTAATATTGAATGTCATCTCAACTCCAAGACGCTCTAGGCATGTTCGCCTTTCTCGCTATCGAGCTATCGGTTTTATTCATTGGCATTAGCTTGCTGGTCGGAGTTCTTCAACGTCACATCCCACCATCCAAGGTGGAAGCGTTACTGACTTCCAGTGGGAAGCGAGGCTATTTTCTTGCTGCTGGTTTAGGAGCTATAACGCCCTTCTGTAGTTGCTCGACTATCCCCATGTTGAAAGGGTTGATTCGGGCACGGGCCGGTTTTGGGCCGATGATGGTGTTTCTTTTCTCATCTCCGTTGCTGAATCCTATCGTCGTCGGCCTGCTGGTTGCCACGTTTGGATGGACACTTACTGCTATCTATGTGCTCGCCGCTTTGGTGGTCGCGGTAGGTGCCGGATGGCTGCTTCACACGCTTGGCTTCGAGCGTTATGTGCGCCGGACGGCGACACAAGAGAGCAGTGGATGTAGTTCATCAGCAAGCCCGTGCAGTGCTACATCGACCGCATCGAGTTGCGGCACCAACAGCTGCGACACCACTCCGAAGACGGCTTCTTGCGGGGCTGATAGGAAGACAACAGTCTCTACGTCTAGCGAATGCTGTGACAGTCAACCCACTGTCACGGTTAAGAAAGAAGGGAAGTACAGTGGTGTGTGGCGGGAAGCTTGGTCGGACTTTATCGATGTGTTGCCTTACCTGCTCATCGGTATTGCGATTGGCAGCGTGATCTATGGTTTCATGCCCACTGACTTATTGGAGCAGTATGCAGGCCCAGATAATCCCTTTGCCATTCCAGTTGCCGCTGTCATCGGCGTGCCGTTGTATATTCGCGCTGAAGCCGTCATACCTCTGGCAGCGGCTCTGATGGCCAAAGGCGTGGGTGCCGGGACGGTGCTAGCGTTTATCATCGGCAGTGCCGGAGCCAGCCTGACTGAGCTCATTCTGTTGCGCTCTTTGTTCACGCTGAAGCTTTTAGCGGCGTTTTTAGCAGTCATTTTTGCTATGGCGATGATTGCCGGTTACGCCACCTACCTGTTTTTCTGATCAAGGCGGGAGATGATTAATTCGTTAAGCCTTCCTGGGTACCAGTTGGTGGATTCTGATGAGCAGAATGAAGACATACATTTTCGGCTTGAAGCACCTACACCAGTAGCCTGCGAGGGGTGCGGCGTGCAGGGTGAGTTCGTGCGGTTCGGCAAGCGTGACGTTCCCTATCGTGATCTGCCCATCCACGGCAAGCGGGTCACTCTCTGGGTGGTCCGCCGCCGATACACCTGCCGGGCCTGCAAGACAACATTCAGGCCCCAGCTACCGGAGATGGTGGACGGATTCCGTATGACACTGCGGCTGCATGAGTACGTGGAGAAGGAATCCTTCAACCACCCCTACACCTTTGTGGCGGCACAGACCGGCCTGGACGAGAAGACGGTGCGCGACATCTTCAACGCCCGCGCCGAGTTCCTGGGGCGCTGGCACCGCTTCGAGACGCCCCGCATCCTGGGCATTGACGAGCTATACCTGAACAAGCGCTACCGCTGCATTCTGACCAACATTGAGGAGCGAACCCTGCTCGACCTGCTGGCCACCCGCCGCCAGGACGTGGTGACCAACTACCTGATGAAGCTGAAAGACCGGCAGAAGGTCGAGATCGTCAGCATGGACATGTGGAACCCCTACCGGGCAGCGGTCAAGGCTGTGCTGCCCCAGGCCCGTATCGTGGTCGATAAGTTCCATGTGGTGCGCATGGCCAACGATGCCCTAGAGAGAGTGCGCAAGGGCCTCAGAAAGGAGCCGAAACCGTCCCAGAGCCGGACTCTCAAGGGAGACCGGAAAATCCTGCTGAAACGCGCTCACGAAGTCTCAGACCGGGAGCGCCTCATCATGGAGACCTGGACAGGCGCGTTCCCGCAACTGCTGGCCGCCTACGAGCACAAGGAGCGCTTCTACGGCATCTGGGACGCCACCACACGGCTCCAGGCAGAAGCCGCCCTGGACGAGTGGATAGCCACCATCCCGAAGGGCCAAAAGGAAGTCTGGAGCGATCTGGTCAGGGCAGTGGGAAACTGGCGCGAAGAGACCATGACCTACTTCGAGACGGACATGCCCGTCACCAACGCTTACACGGAGTCCATCAACCGACTGGCCAAGGACAAGAACCGTGAAGGGCGCGGTTACTCCTTCGAGGTGATGCGGGCACGAATGCTCTACACCACGAAGCACAAGAAGAAGGCACCGACTGCGAAGGTCTCTCCTTTCTACAAGAAAACCATCGGTTACGGACTGCCGGACTTCGCAGAGGAACTCAACTACGGAGTCGATCTATCAACCATCTGAGGGTGGTATCAGATTGATGGGGTGAAGGTGCCCCATCAACCATTAAATCCGTATACCCCAACCATTAAATCCGTATACCCGTATTTCTCAATGTCCCGTCTTTTGGCGACGTGGGTCACATCCATGACCTGTGGCCATTCATGGGCTACGTCACGGCACAGACGTCGCGCATCGCGCTCGCAACTGGCAGCGTCATCACCACTCTGCGTCATCCCTTGCTTGTGGCCAAAGCAGCAGCCTCGATCGACCGCTTGTCAAATCAGCGCCTGGTGCTAGGTATCGCCACGGGTGATCGGCCAACAGAGTTCCCGGCCTTCGGTCAGACAATGGATGCGCGAGCCACGTTGTTCCAAGAAGCATTGACTGTGTTGCGTCAAGCCTGGCGTGAGGACTTCCCGGAAATCTCCACGCCCCGAGTGAACTTGTCGGGTGCAGATACGCTGCCGAAACCGGCGTTGAGAGACATTCCCGTGATGGTGACTGGTCATTCACGCCAGTCGGTCGAATGGATTGCCGAGCATGGGGATGGCTGGCTTTACTATCCCCAAAATATCGCGCAGCAAGCCATGACAATCAAGAATTGGCGGTCGCTGACACCAAGATTCAAACCCTTCACGCAATCCTTCTATATTGACCTGTCGGAGAATCCCGATGAACCCCCGTCGCCCATCTTCCTCGGGTTTCGGGCTGGTCACCGATTCTTTACTGACTACTTCAGCCGCTTGCGCGATATTGGGGTTAATCATATTGGCCTCAACCTGAAATACGCGACACGTCCGGCGCATGAGATTGTTCAGGAACTTGGCGAGCATGTCGTACCGCACTTTCCGGCGCACGCTACTGCCCATTTGGAGGAGGCGCAGGATGCTGCACGGTCATAAAATTTTTGCCTGGGATCTCGCTTTTACTTCTTCGGCTGGTACCTATGCCTTCGATGTCCAATGCGAAATGCTGGCTGACATCGGTTATGACGGCCTGACCTATGCCGTCTGGTCAGGGAGCCGATGGGAAACCGCAAAGCGTCTATCCACCGTGAAAGATCGTTTCGGTTTGGAGGTCTTTAGCGTGTATGTGGTGATCGACCTGGATCAGGGCCCACAGCATCCCATCAACGCAGGACTCTTGCGGATGCTTGAGGAGATGGAAGGCGTGAAGGCTGTCAATCTTGGAATCAGGACGGCAGGCCACGGTTCAAATCATCGAAAGGCACCGGACGACAAGGTATTGCAGGACTTCCTTGGTCGGGCACTTGAGATTTGCGCACGGCGCGGAATTAACATCCTGCTGTATTTTCATCTGGGCTTCTGGATGGATCATTACTCCATTGCGGCACAGATCTGCTCGGTCGTGAACCATCCGAATCTCGGCATCGTGTTTCCAAGCTATCACTGGTATGGCTACGAAACCAATGCAGGCAGCCCGACGGAGGGCTATCAGGCAGTAGACCCGACGCCAGCGTTAATGGCGTCAACACCCTTCATGCGGGAATTGACTCTCAGCGGCGCAACCCGCAGCCCACTTGGCTGGAGTCGTATTGCCACTTTCGAGGCGCTCGATGCAGGAGAACTCGACAACTTCGCACTTCTTGGACTTGCCAAGTCGTTCGGTTATACCGGCCCCGTCGGCTATGACGGCACATTGGTCGGGGGGAATCCAT
Organism: Pseudomonas sp. SST3; assembly: GCF_003325755.1. The sequence continues at coordinate 5,140 of NZ_QORI02000064.1, forward strand.
ACAGCACGCTCAAACGCTCCTATGACGCGATGGACGAGATGTTGGGTTTGCTGACAAAGCACCCTGGTTGGGCCAAGCGTGAAACGCACCCGTAACCTATGATTGAGCGCACCTACATGTCCCAACACCCTTTGATTGCTGCCCAATTGAGGCAGGCGATGCGCGGCGTGGCCTCCACGGTGACGCTAATCACGTCGATCGCTCCCGATGGCCACGGACACGTAATGATCGCCAGTTCATTCACATCAGTCTCACTGGAGCCGCCCACGGTTCTAGTGTGCATTGGTCAGCAAACCCGTATCCATGGGCCGCTGCTGGCTGCTCGACGATTCTGCATCAATGTACTCCGCGCAGAACAGGAGGTACTTGCGGTGCACTGCCGTAGCGCCACGGGGACCGACCGTTTCGATCATGAAGCCTGGCGATTTGATGAAGTCAATGGGTTGCCCTATCTGCAAGGGGCGCAGGCTTCGCTGTTCTGTGAGCTGATTGAACACCATGCAGTCGGCACCCACTCGGTAATGCTGGCCAGTGTCGAGCGTGTGCTCACATCTGCATATGCCGATCCACTCGTCTATCTGGATGGCCGCTTCCGGGCCATAGATCCAACCCGTTGAAGATATGCAGCGAAGAATTTCACAACTGCCTCGGCATATCTCTAGACAGCCTGCCGGGTTATGTGGCTGAGACTCTTCGAGCATTAGCCAATGCCCATTCCCCGCTGCCGTCCGATTTCCCACGCCACGCCGCCACCGCTCACCGTCGCGGCAAGTTGCTGCCCCAGGCGTTGTTCGATCACGGGTTTCCACGGCACCAGCGAGAAGCCCAAGCCATCATCGAGCATCGCGTACCGCCCACTGGCGAGCATGACGTTGCGGCGATAGATGCCGGCCACACGCTGGCCGTCTGTCACGGGCCGGTGCTCCAGGCCGGTTTCAGCGGCAATGTCCTTGGCGACCTGTGACAGCTCCCGGCTGCGCAGCGTGTCCAACAGGTTGCGCGCCAGAATCACGCGCTGTCCGCGTCGCTCGGCCAGACCCTGTTCGGCCAGGAAGTCGGCGCGCTGCTGCATCGCCTGTTTGGCCTCTGCACCAAAGCCCAGATCACCCAGGCCCGAGCCGCCAATCAACTGCTGGTCGAGCCAGGTGGCCCCGATGACGCGCACCTGTCGCTCGATGGGCAGGTGCGATTTCAACTCCACGGCCACGCCGCCCAGACGCTGCGCGTCGTAGCGCCGGCCCTGCTCGGGAAGGTCGCCAGGCACCTTCCATAACCCCTCGGCCATGCGCTCCACGATGCCGGCCCGGCGCAGGGCTTCCAACCTGCGGACATGAGCTGTCACGACCTCTTGCGGGTCACGGCCGGGGACGGCCGGGCCCTGTGCCACCGCCAGGTGGTGATCGGTGCGGTACAGGCCATCGCTCGCCAGCGCGGCGATGTTCCTGTCGGCCGCGCGCACGTCGGCCGATCCCTTCACCTCCACCACGGCCCCGGCCGGGTAGTTCGCCAGCTCGTCGCGGGTGTTTGAGCGCGACGTAATGGGCCTTGCCGTCCACGCCGTCGATGACCAGATAGCCTCGGTCGCGCAGCTCGTCGGCCAGCCCCTT
>NZ_QORI02000065.1 GCF_003325755.1 Pseudomonas sp. SST3
GAAACTCATGGCCGAGATATTGAACACCGACGCCGAGTATGGCTGTGCACACTGCGGGCCGCCGACCATCACGCGAAAGCTGCTGGGGTCGCTCAGTGGCGCAGGGCGCATGGAGTGGCCGATAAATTCAAAGCCTGACTGGTACACGTCAATCAGGGTGCCGAAGGGTTTGTCCGCCGTTTCGTTCTTGGCGCGCGAATACACCAGCGAGCGCTGGGCGCGGGAGAAGGGCAGGGCGTCGCTGTCGGACTCCAGCAGGTACTGGCGGATTTCCGGGCGGATGGTTTCTACCAGGTAACGGATATTGCCCAGGATCGGATAGTTACGGCGCACCGCATGGGGGCTTTGCAGCAGGTCGACAATGCCGATCAGGCTGAGTACGCCGGTGACCAGCGTGATCGGCCACAGCCATTCATGTTCGATAAAGGGGAGGCTGGCGAGGGTGAAAATGACGCACACAGCAAAGAAGGCGTAGCGGCTTAACAAGGACAGGCTCATACGGTTTTCCTTTGGGTTTCGGACTCTTTCAGGTCGATCCGCCATTCTGCGCCTGTCAGGAAACCATAGACAACCTGTGGGAATATTCAGTTTGGCAACGCGGGTGGGACAGACTGGCCTGGGATAGACACCTGTCGGCGCTTGATTCGGTTCTACCCTTGTCAGCATTGATAGTTTCGGGCCGCTCTCAGCATCGTCTTACTAGACGCAACAAGCCTAACCTTATTGCAAAAGGTTCTCGTTTGGGTGCTTGATGTTGTGTTACTGTATAACAAATCAACCGCACCCAGACGCCCCGGAGGCCTCATGAAAGCTGGTATCCACCCCGACTACCGCACCGTGCTGTTCCACGACACTGCCGCCGACGTGTTCTTCCTCATCGGTTCCACCGCCGACAGTGATCGCACCCATAAGCACAGCGACGGCAACACCTATCCCTACATCCCGCTGGACGTCTCCAGCGCCTCGCACCCGGTCTACACCGGTCAGCAGCGTAAGACCCAGGCCGAAGGCCGGATTGCCGGGTTCAACAAGCGTTTTGCATCGTTTGGGTCGAGCCCGAAAAAAGCTGACGCATGAGCATGATTCGGCGGCGTGCCCTACGCCGCCGTCTGCCGAATCGGCAGTACTACCCGAAACTTCGTACCCTTGCCTACCTCACTGCTGACGCTGATATCGCCACGGTGTTTCTTGACGATCCCGTAGGACAACGACAACCCCAACCCCGTCCCTTCGCCCACCGGCTTGGTGGTGAAGAACGGGTCGAAAATCTTCTGCACGGTGTCGGGGGCAATCCCACAGCCGTTGTCTGCGACTTCCAGCCACACGTTTTCGCCTTCCACTCCGTTGCTGATGGTAATGGTGCCGCGCTCAGGGCCCATGGCTTGTGCGGCGTTGATCACCAGGTTCATTACCACCTGGTTGAGTTGGGAGGCCAGGCATTCGATTTCCGGCAGCGGCGTGTAGTGCTTGACCACATCGGCCTTGTACTTGAGTTCGCTGGCGACGATGTTCAGCGTCGAATCGATGCCTTGCTGCAGGTTGGCGAATTGCCAGGTCTGGTCGTTATCCACCCGTGAGAAGTTCTTCAGGTCCTTGACGATTTGCACCACAACGGCCGATGCCGTCCTTGGATTCGCGGATCAGGATCGGAATGTCGTCCTTGAGAAAATCCAGGTCCAGCTCGTTGCGCAATGCCGTGAGCGGTTCGCGATGTTCTGGCGCCCCGATGTGCGCTTCGCTGCGCTGGTAGGCATCGAGCATCTGTTGCAGCTGCTTGAAGTAGCTGTCGAGGGTGCTGAGGTTGGACGAAATAAAGCCCACCGGGTTGTTGATCTCATGGGCGACACCGGCCGCGAGTTGCCCCAGTGAGGCGAGTTTTTCCGACTGCACCAGTTGGCTTTCCAGGAGCTTGCGCTCTTCAATTTCCAGTTGCAGCGCTTGGGTGCGTTCTTCCACCAACCGCTCCAGCTGCGAGGTTTGCAGGGAGGCGCGGCGCGCCATGTCCCATTTGTTGGCCAGGGTGTTGGCCATTTGCTGGACTTCAATGTTGTCGAACGGCTTTTTCAGGATCAGCAGGCGGTCGTGGGCGTGCAGGCGAAACAACAGGTCATCCCAGGAATAGTCCGAGTAGGCGGTACACACCACCACTTGCAGGTCGGGGGCGACTTTCCACAGTTCTTCAATGGTCTTGGCGCCGTCCCAACCCTGGGGCATCCGCATGTCAACGAAGGCCAACGCATAGGGGCGCTCTTGCGCCATGGCGCTGGTCAGCAAGCCCAGGCCTTCTTCGCCGCCATAAGCGCCGTGCAGTTCGAATGCCTGGGTTTTGAGGTTTGGCCGCGTCGCCAAACAGTGCCGACTCCATCTCATCCAGCGCTTCGGTTGAGGCTTCGTGGGGCATCAGGATCTTGCGAAAATCCTCATGGATGGACGGTGTGTCATCGATCAGCAGGATGCGCCGGTTGGGAGGTTGGTTCATGAGCTGCTTCCGGCAAGGGTCAGGGGGATGGTCAAGGTGAAGACGGCGCCAAGGCCCGGCCCGTCGCTGTGGGCGCTGAGCTGGCCGTTCATTTCCACGGCGGCCAGGGCGCAGCTGTGCAGGCCGAAGCCGTGGCCTTCCTTGCGGGTGGTAAAACCGTGGGTGAAGATGCGTGCCATGTTCTCGGGCGGTATGCCTTCGCCATCGTCCTTCACACTGATCTTCAGGGTCTCATCGCCTACCGATTCCACCGCCAGGGTGATTTGCCGTGGCCGCTCAGACAGTTTGTCCATGGCGTATTTGGCATTGCTGATCAGGTTGACCATGATCAGCAGTAACCGGTGCTTGTCCGCCAATATCTCCGGCACCGGGGCGTACGCCTTCACAACAGTGACATGGTGACGGCTCAGCGCGCCGGCGTTCATGCGCAGGGCGTCATCCATCAAGGCGCTGATATTGACTGGCTCCAGCAAGGTAGACGCACCCGCATAGGATTGCTGGGTCGAGACGATGTCCTTGATGTGGTCCACGCTTTTGCTCAACTGCGCCAGCTCATCGCTCATGCCTTGCTGTTCGGTGGCAATCGCTTCGACCAACTGGTTCAGATAGCCCGGCAGCAACTTGCCCTTTTCATCCTCGGTAAGGAAGGTACCCAGCTCGCCTTGGTGAGCGTTGATCAGTTGCATGGCCTTGCCCAGGCCGAGCGCCTTTGCTGCTGCGCAGCTTTGCGGCTGACCAGGTCGGCGGAGATGTTCACACTGTTGAGCACGTTACCGACGTTGTGCAGCACGTTTGGTGGCGATCTCCGCTAGTCGCGCGGCGCTGTCCATCAGCTCGCTCTGGGCATCCTTGAGCTGTTGCGTGCGCCGCTCCACCCGTTGCTCCAGGTTTTCGTTGGCGGCCTGCAACGCGCGGTTGACGCGGTTGATCTCGGCGAAGCTGCGCAACAGGCGCACCGCCAGATAAAGCAGTAACACCACCAGCAAGGTCGAGAAGATCAGCAGGTAGCGATGGTACTGATGATCGATGAGGTCAGTGGCCTGCTGGTCCTGATTGAGGTGAGTGGTCAGGTCATCGAGGTGTTCGGCCACCGGTACGGCGGCAATCCGCTCGAGCAGGCTGTTGACCAGTGGCTGTTCGCGCAGGATCAGCGAAATATGATTGCTGAGAATCTCCACCGGTGCCTGGAACTCGCTGGGCAGGCTCTGTTGGTTGATGGCCAGCTTGCCCAGGCCCACCAGGATATCGGCGGCACGTTCGTCGCTGGTGACTTGGGCGAACTCCAGGCTGCTGAGCAGCAGGTCGTAAGTGTCGGTGGCCACGCTTTGCAGTTGCAGGCGGCCTTCGTCGGTCATGCTGTTCGAATTGGGCCTGGATGTCGTCTTCGGCCGTCGGCAAAAAAGCCAATGAGTTACGCAGCACTGCGTTGTGGGATTTGAACTGGTCGACGAGCCGGGCTTTTTCCTCGATGGCCGTCAGGTACGCCGCATGGCTGGCTTGCCAACCGGGCAGGTCGGCAGCGCTGTGGTAGGTGTCGCGGCTCTCCAGTTCAGCGCCGATGCGGGTCATTTCGGTCAGCGGTGTGACCAGTGGGTCGTAGTTGTGGGTGATCGCGATGCGGGCCTTGAGTACTTCGCTGTCCCACTGGGCATTGAGCTGCTGGAGTTGGCGGATCAAGTCGCGCGACTGGGTATAAGTGGCTGTCTGGTCGCGTGAAGACTTGAGGTACAAAAACACCAGGGTGGAGGCCAGGAGCAGGGTGATGAGGCCTAGCAGGATCTGACTGGTGCGTCGGCGTGACAAGGGTCTCATAACGGTTTGCCCGCCCATTCACCGGTCAGGGTCTTGAGAAACTGGATAATCAGGTGTTGATCAGCGCAACCCCCWGGGACGGGTTGCGCCCCAACTGGTACTTGAACATTACGTCAACCGCCTCTTCAAGGGTCTTGGCCGAGGCGTCGTGGAAGTACGGCGCCGTGACGGCCACATTGCGCAGGCTGGGCACCTTGAACACATGGCGGTCCTCTTCATCCTGGGTCAGCAGGTAGCGCCCCAGGTCTGATTCCAGCGGGTTGCCGCGGGCCTTGAAGTAGTCGCCCATCACGCCGAACTTCTGGAACATATTGCCGCCAAATTGTTTCCACGCCCTGGTGACAGGCGATGCAGCCGTAATCCTTGAAGCGTTGGTAGCCGTATTTTTCCTGGCGGGTCAGGATATCGGTGTTGCCCAGCACGTATTGGTCAAACCGCGAGTTGGGTGTCAGCAGCGTGCGCTCGTAGGTGGCCAGGGCATTTTGCACATTGGAAGCGGTGACGCCATCGGGATAGGCCTGTTTGAACGCGTTCTGGTAGGCGGGCAGGGCAGACAGGTTGCGCACCACGGTATTCCAGTCGCTGCCCATTTCCACCGGGCTGATCACCACCTGCTCGACCTGGGCCTGCAACGTGTCCACCCGACCGTTCCAGAACTGCTTGAAGTTCAGGCTGGCGTTGAACACGGACGGGGTGTTGATCTGCACCGGTTTGCCGTCAAAGCCAATGGAGAATGGCTTGTTGTCGGCGCCGCCGCTGGTCAGTTGGTGACAGCTCGCGCAGGACAAGGTGTTGTTGACCGACAAACGCGGCTCGTTGAACAGTTGGCGACCCAATTCAACCTTGGCAGGGTCCAGTACTGGAACCGCCGGCAAGGGCTTGAGTGCTTCGTCCAGCGGCGCGGCTGACAGCGATGCGGTGCCCAGGCATAACGCGAACATCAGGCCGGAACGGTGGTTTACGACATTGCTCAAGCGAGCACTCCTTGCAGGCCCAGGGCTATTGATTTTATTGATCCGGCATCAGTGTCGCGCTATCCGTTTGCAGCAACTGCACGAAATCTTTCGAAGGCAGCGCCTTGCTGAACAGAAAACCCTGGCCCTCCTCACACTGCTGGGCTTTGAGGAAATTCAGTTGGCCGACGGTTTCCACGCCTTCGGCAATGATGTTCAGTTCCAGGCTCTTGCCCATGCCGATGATAGCGCTGATCAGTTGTTCGTCCTGGCTATTGATGCGCAGGCCGCGCACGAAGGATTGATCGATCTTCAGCACGTCGATGGGAAAGCGCCGCAGGTAGCTGAGGCTGGAGTAGCCAGTGCCGAAATCGTCCAGGGCCAGGCGGATGCCCATGGCCTTGATCTTTTGCAGGGTTTCCACGGTTTCGTCGACGTTCTGCATCAGCACGCTTTCGGTGATTTCCAGTTCCAGTTGGGTGGGCGGCAGGCCGGTGTCCTTGAGGATGGCGGCCAGGTTGTCGACGAAGTCCCGTTGGCGAAAGTCGATCGCCGTAGATGTTCACCGACATGCGCAGGGGCGCCAGGCCCATCTCGCGCCAGGCTTGGGCCTGTGTACAGGCTTGGCGCAGTACCCACTGAGTCAGGCGTACGATCAGGCCGCTGTCTTCGGCGACCGGAATGAACTCCGCCGGGCTGACCCAACCCGACTGCGGTCGAAACCAGCGTGTCAGCGCTTCCGCACCGACGATGCGCCCGGTCTCCAGCGCCAGCTTGGGCTGGTAAATGCAGCACAAAACTCATCGCGGTCCAGCGCCTGGCGGATCGCGCTTTCCAGGTTTTGCTGGTGCTGGGCGCGCAGGTTCATGTCTTCGGTGTAAAAGCTGAGATCCCCCGGGCCGCGTTCTTTGCTGGTGCGCATCGCGGTTTCAGCGTGCTTGAGCAAACCCACGGCATTGTCGCTGTCATCGGGGTAAATACTGATGCCCAGGCTGGCGCTCACACTCAGGTCATGCCCCGCGACATGGCGAGTCGCGCTGACGGCATTGAGTACCTTTTGCGCAATGTGCTGGGTTTGCTGGGGATGCTGGATATCGTTAAGCAGCACCACGAACTCGTCGGAGCCATAACGAAACACCGAATCCGACGCCCGCACCGCTGC
>NZ_QORI02000066.1 GCF_003325755.1 Pseudomonas sp. SST3
CACGCCCCAGTGAGCCGATACCGGCTTGCCCGGCCAAAACGGGCAAGCCTCGCCGGCGGCGTTGTCGCAGACGGTAAAAAATGAAGTCGAACACCGGCGCCCCCGGCGCTACGAACTCATCCCAGCTTTTGCTGCGGTAGCCAGTCGTTGGCATGTGCAGCCGCTCCAGCGTGGCGAGCGCCAGCGGATGCACTTCGCCCTTGGGCTGGCTACCTGCCGAGTACGCCCGAAAGCGCCCTTGGCCCAGTTTGTTGAGGATGCCTTCGGCGAGGATGGAACGTGCGGAATTGCCCGTGCAGATGAACAGTGCGTTGTATGCGGCCTCTGTGGTCATGGTGTGCTTTCTCAACAGCAGGAAGAACGGGGGCTTGCTGTGCAGCAAGCCGGTGCGGTGATCGGTGTCGTGACTGAAGCCGCTTCATGGAAGACCGGGATGCTGCCTAACGTGTGGAAGTGCTCCCAGGCAATACCCTGCGGGTCGGTGACCCAATGCTTCTCGCTGCGTGCGTAGCAGCAGGTGGTCGTGCCTTCGTCGAGCAACGCCATGTCGGCGGCTTGTGCGCGGAGTTTCAGGGCGGCCAGTTCCTCGGCGTCGTCGGTCTGGATACCCAGGTGGTCGATGCCCGGCTCGCTGCCGCGCGTGGAGATGGCGAAGTTGACCGGCGGGTCTTCGAGCATCCACTTCGCGTAGTCGCCTTCGACGCGCGCAGGCTGCGCCGCGAATAGTTGGGAATAGAAGCCGATGCTGCGGTTCAAGTCATCGACGTGCAGGTGGACGTGGAAGCGCTTCATGGAGAGTTCCTTTCAGCAGGAGGCACAGGTGGAGGGAGATTCAGTGACTTCGCATACGCCGCCCTGGCAGCAGTGCTCGGTCATGTAGCCAAGCAGACTGTTCATCTGCGCGAAGTCAGCGCGATAGATCAGGTTGCGCCCTTGCTGTTCGATGGTGACGAGGCCAGCGTGAGCCAGCTCCTTCAGATGGAAGGACAGAGAGTTGCGGGCCACGTCGAGCTGGTCGGCCAAGACGCTGGGCGTCAGCCCCTCGGGGCCTGCGACGACCAGGGCGCGGAACACGCGCAGGCGTTGGGTGTGGGCCAGGGCGCCGAGGGCGGAAACAGCTTGATCTTCGTTCATAGTTCGATAATACAACATTTATTGAATCATTGCGCAAGAAACCAGCAAACAGAACCTCGTAGCGCCCCGGCGTGCCGCCGTCGGGTTCGCGGGCTGTGTCCCGCGCTTCGTGTCGAATCACGGCCATCCGGCTATGCCCCCTGGCGCCTCCGACCTGGGTGCTCTGCTCGCCTAAAACCGACGCATATGGAGGTGCAAGGGAGGCGGTCTTGCTGTTTCCCTTCATCTGCCACGGCGTGCTCGCCGTCAAGGGCTGCGCGCCGATGGCGCTTGCGTCCTGGCGGCCGTCGTTGACCCCTGACTGCTTGCGCTGCGCCGTGCCACGGAAGGGTCGGGCAATTCCGCCCGGCAACCCTTCAGGAGTTCACCATGAACAACGCACTCATCACTGACGAGCAGCGCATCGTGCTGCTGGCCAACGGCCGCGAATCGCTGGAGAACCCGGACTTCGATCCGGCGCCCGTGGTCAAGCTGTTCACGCCGGATAGCGGCGCGACCTGGCTGCTAACCGAGATTGATCCCGAYGACCACGACCACGCCTTTGGTCTTTGCGACCTGGGCCTGGGGATGCCGGAAATCGGCTGGGTCAGCCTGGGCGAGCTGGCGACGGTGCGCGGCGGGCTGGGCTTGCCGATCGAGCGCGACCTGTCTTTCCGCGCCGAGAAGCGGTTGAGCGCCTACGCACGCGATGCGCGGCTGGCCGGGCGGATCGCTGTCTGACTCGGCCCTGGGAGCGCCGCAAGGCGCTCCTTGTGCTTTCTCAACCTTTGCAGGAGATCCATGCCATGAGTAGCCATCACGACTAGATCATCGAAATCACGGCGCAGCACGATGCGCTCAAACCGTTCGCGCCGGAGAACGGGCAGCCGCTGTGCTTCAAGATCGGCGACGCGGTGATCTACACCAACGAGTTTGGTGTGCAGTTCTGGCGCCGCGTCACCGGGTTCTACCAGCCCACCGAGCCTTCGGGGTTGTATGCGCGTGGTAGGCGCTACTACCTGAACTCGACTTCGCCGTGGATGCCGGTTGCGGAATCCAGCCTGTGTCCTGACGACTCGGCGTGATGCCTTCGCGCCCCTGACGGGGCGCTGCGCTTGCCTCCAGGGGAAAGCCCTGCGGGCCACCCCCGCCGCGCGATGCTTAGCGCCCCTCAAAGACCGCCGAACCGGCTACGCGGGATCGGCCAGACCGAAGCAATCACCGGCACAACTGGCTCTGCTTCCCGATGCTTGGCGAATGAGCTTGTGCATCGAGCTTTGAAATCCGGGCGTCCCCGGCCAAGAAACATGGCCGGTCGCGCTGTCGTGCTGCGCATCGAACCCCCTGCGGGGTTTCGCCCCTGACGGGCTTCCATCGTTCCCTCGCTCCGCTCGGCTGACGCCTCCGGCCCGGCTTCCAGCTTCGGGCCTGCGCGCTTCGCTTGCCGTGCGGTTCGGCACACAGGGAAGGCCGTTGCCTTGTCGAGCCGTCTCCCCTGACTTCATCACCTTGTCCGCGACTGTAGCCCGCGCCCGTGCGCCGTCAAGGCGCGCAGGGCCGTGTCCTCGGCTTCGCCTGCGGGCCGCACCAACCCTGCGCTTGCCTCCTTGACGGCACCCGTTCGCGTGCTCCTGACCGTCGCGGGCGATGAACTCAGGAAAGACGGTGGCAACAGGGCCAACCGGGTTCCTCGTGCCGACCGCACCGAACAACCGAAAGGCTGGGCTCCGAATCTAGGAATCCGGTGTGCGGTTTGAACAGCAAACCCTTTTCGTCAGGAGAAAGACCATGCAACTCGCATCCCGTTTCGCTTCCCATTCCCCAGCACTGCGCAGCGACTACCCGCTGTCCGATGACCAGATTCGCAGGGTGGCCCCGTCCATCTTCGCGGATGCCCCGCATGAGAGCCGTTCCGAGCGGTACAGCTACATCCCCACCGCCACGGTGCTGACCGAGCTTCGCAAGGAGGGGTTTCAACCCTTTATGGTGACGCAGACCCGCGTGCGCGATGAAGGCCGCCGCGAGCACACCAAACACATGATTCGCCTGCGCCACGCCAGCCAGATCAACGGCGCGGAAGCCAATGAAATCGTGTTGCTGAACTCGCACGACGGCACCAGCAGCTATCAGATGCTGGCCGGGATGTTCCGGTTCGTGTGCAGCAATGGCCTTGTGTGTGGCGACACCGTGGCGGACGTGCGCGTACCCCACAAAGGCGACGTGGCCGGGCACGTCATCGAAGGCGCTTTCGAGGTGTTGAGCGGCTTCGAGCGGGTGAAGGAATCCCGTGACCTGATGCGCAGCATCACGCTGGACGAAGGCGAGGCCGAAGTGTTCGCCCGCGCTGCGCTGTCGCTCAAGTACGACGACCCCGACAAGCCCGCACCCATCACCGAATCGCAAATCCTGATGCCGCGCCGGTTCGACGACCGCCGCCCGGACTTGTGGAGCGTGTTCAACCGCACGCAGGAGAACCTGACCAAAGGCGGATTGCATGGCCGCAGCGCCAACGGACGCCGCCAACGTACCCGCCCCGTGCAGGGCATTGATTCCGATGTGCGCCTGAACCGCGCCCTGTGGCTGCTGGCCGATGGCCTGCGCCAGTTGAAAGCCTGATTCCCCACGCGGCAGGGGCAGGCAGCAGCCCTTACCGCTTCTTTCGCTGCTGCATTTCCTAACCGCAAGGAGTTATCATCATGAACGCCATCACCCAAACCGAAGCCCGCGCCGTCAATACCGCCGCAGCTATCCCGCTGGAAGCCGCCGACCCGACCAAGAACCTGATTCTGGTTCCGTTGTCACGGTTGGTACTGCGCCCCACGGGCCGCAACGTGCGCAAGACCCCGCGCATGTCGATTCCCGAACTTGCCGCGAGCATCCAGCGCGTGGGCCTGCTGCAAAACCTGATTGTGATTGCATCCGCCGATGGCGAGCATTACGAAGTCGTGGCCGGTGGCCGTCGCCTCGCCGCCTTGAAGCTGCTGGCGAAGAAGCATCGCATCAGCAAGGAATGGGAAGTGCCTTGCCTGCTGGTGGCCGATGGAACCGCCCGCACGGCCAGCCTCACCGAGAACGTGCAGCGGGAGGCCATGCACCCGGCAGACCAGTTTGAAGCCTTCGCGGCGCTGGTGGCCGAAGGACGGCCCATCGAGGACATTGCAGCGGATTTTTCCGTCACGCCGCTGGTGGTGCAGCGCCGCTTGAAGCTGGCGAATGTCTCCCCGCGCCTAATGGCCGACTATCGCGCCGATGCCGTGAGCCTTGACCAGTTGATGGCCCTTGCCATCACTGACGAACACACTGCGCAGGAAGCGGCGTTCTACGATGCCCCGCAATGGCAGCGCCACCCCTCGCACTTGCGCGAGCGCCTGACCGAACGGGAAATCGACGCCTACCGGCATCCGTTGGTGCGCTTTGTCGGGCTGGACAGCTACGAAGCCGCAGGCGGCGGGATTCGCCGTGACCTGTTCGCGGAAGGTGACGCGGGCGTGTATCTGACCGATGCCGCGTTGCTGGAACGGTTGGTGCAAGACCGGCTGGCAGGCATTGCCGCCAATGTTCGCGCCGAAGGTTGGGCATGGGTGGATGCCACGCCGGGAATGACCCATTCCGACCTGCACGCCTTCCAGCGTGCGCCCAGGGAGCGACGCGAGCCAATCAAGCGCGAGGCCCAACGTATCGAGAAGCTGCAAGCCAAGCTGCACGAACTGGCCGAAGCAGTGGATGCCGCGCTGGACGCCGAGGACGAGGACAAGGCCGACGCGCTGCAAGAGGAAGGCGAAGCCGTGGGCGAGCAATTGCAGGCGCTGGAAGATGGCTTGCAGGACTACAGTCCGAACGTGAAGGCCGCAGCCGGGGCTATCGTCACCATCGACCGCAACGGCGAAACCGTGATTCATCGCGGTTTGAATGCGTGAGGCCGAAGCCAAGGCGCTGCGCACGCTGGAACGCTTGCGGCAGGGTTTCGGCGGCGAAGGCGAAGCCGGAAACGACGACGAAGGCGAGGACGACGAACAGCCCAAGATCGCCGCCATGTCTGACCGGCTGGCGCAGCGGTTGAGCGCCCACCGCACCGCCGCGCTGCAAATCGAAGTCGCCCGGCACCCGCAAGCCGCGCTGGCTGCCGTGGTGCATGGCATGGTGCAGACCATCTTGCAGGGCAGCCACTACGGCCACGACCTGCCGCTGGGCATGAGCTTGAAAGTGCAAGACCGGCTGGAAGGCATGGCCCCGGACTGGCCGGAATCGCCCGCCGCCGTGGCACTGCGCGAACTGCAACAGGTGGCGGGCGAAGCCTTGCCGGAGGACAGCGCCGAACTGTTCGCCGCGCTGCTGGCGAAGCCGCAAGACGAACTGGTGCGGCTGCTGGCCGTATGCGTGGCTTCCACGGTGGACGTGGTGACGCCCCGCACCACGGTGCAGCAACCCGGCGAGGAATTGGCGCAGGCCGTGGGCCTCGACATGGCCGCATGGTGGCAGCCGACCGCAGAAGGCTATTTCAAGCACGTTCCGAAGGCCGTGATTCTGGATGCCGTGGGCGAGTACGCGCCGCAGCACGTCACCCGGCTGGCGAAGTTGAAGAAGGCCGACATTGCCAGCGAGGCCGAACGGCTGGCCGATGGCACCGGCTGGATGCCCGCCATCTTCAAGGCCGCAGGCCCGCAGGATGCCGCGCAGGAGGCAGGCCCGGAGCAGGACGCCCCGGAGGATGCCGAGGCAATAGCGGATGAACCTGCCGAGGCGCTGGCCGCTTGATCCGCGCCGAAGGCATGCGCCCCGGCCTCAACCGGGGCGCTTCGCTGGAAGGAGACACCCCCATGACCCGCACCACCATCAGCCGCCCGCGTATGGCTGCGATCTACGCCCCCGGCACGGTACGCGCCCGCCGCTGGCACGGCGATGGCGACGTGCGCGGCTACCGTCCGCCCTTGGGCTGGACGGCCTGCGCCGACCTCACCGACATTCATCCCATCACGGGCCGCGTCTTGCCGCGTGCCGTGTGGTGGCTCATCGAGACGAAGGAATAACCGCGATCAGCACCGCGCCCAGGCCGTTCCGTCCTGGG
>NZ_QORI02000067.1 GCF_003325755.1 Pseudomonas sp. SST3
GCCACCACGAACAGCTTCACCGCCTCCCCCGTGCGCTCGTCCGGTACGCCGATCACGGCGCAGTTGGCCACGGCCGGATGGGCCATGATCACGTCTTCGATTTCGTTGGGGTACACGTTGAAACCCGAGACGATGATCAAATCCTTCTTGCGATCCACAATACTGATGTAGCCATCGGTGTCGATCACCGCAATGTCACCGGTCTTCAACCAGCCATCGGCGTCCAAGGTTTCGGCGGTGGCGGCCGGTTGCTGCCAGTAGCCCTTCATCACTTGTGGGCCCTGGATGCACAGCTCGCCGCGCTCGCCCAAAGGCAGTTCTTGCCCCAGGTCATCGACGACTTTCATCGCCGTACCCGGCACCGGGATGCCCACGGTACCCAGGCGCGACAGGCCGCCGTAGGGGTTGGTACTGGCCACTGGCGAGGTTTTCGGTGAGGCCGTAGCCTTCGCCGATGGCGCAGCCGGTCACCGCCTTCCAGCGTTCCGCCGTGGCCTTGACCAGGGCGGTGCCGCCGGAGTTGGTGATCTTGAGGTGGGAGAAGTCCAGGCTCTTGAAATCCGGGTGGTCCAGCAGCGCCACAAACAGGGTGTTCAGCCCCAACAGGCCGGAGAACTGCCACTGCTTGAGCTCCTTGATAAACCCGCCGATGTCCCGTGGGTTGGTGATCAGCACGTTGTGGTTGCCGGAGACCATCATGCACATGCAATTGGCCGTGAATGCATAGATGTGGTACAGCGGCAGCGGTGCAATCATCACCTCCTGCCCTTCCTTGATCAGCGGATGGCCGTCGTCGCCCAGTTGCGACATGCACGCCCGCACCTGCTGCATATTCGCCACCAGGTTGCCGTGGGTGAGCATCGCGCCCTTGGCCAGGCCGGTGGTGCCGCCGGTGTATTGCAGCACGGCGACGTCGTCCAGGGTCACCGGATGGCGCGTCACCCCAAGGCCCGCGCCCATGCGCAGGGCGCGCTTGAACGACACTGCTCGCGGCAGGTGGTAGGCCGGAACCATCTTCTTCACCTTGTCGACCACGGTGTTGACCAGCCAGCCTTTGGCGGCGGGCATGAAAATCGCCCATCCTGGCTTCGATCAGGTAGTCGATCTCGGTGTCGGTGCATACCTCCTGCACCCGCGAACCGAACAGGTTGAGGTAGACCAGCGCGCGCACACCGGCGTCCTTGAACTGGTGGCGCATCTCGCGCGGGGTATACAGCGGGTTGGTGTTGACCACGATCAGCCCGGCGCGCAGTGCGCCGAACACCGCCACCGGGTAATGCAGCACGTTGGGCAGCTGCACCGCGATGCGCTCGCCGGGCTTGAGGTCGGTGTGCTGCTGCAGGTAACCGGCAAACGCCGCACTCTGGCGTTCAAGTTCTGCGTAGGTGAGGGTAATGCCCATGCTGCTGAATGCCGGACGGTCGGCAAAGGTCTTGCAGGAACGCTCGAAAACCTCGATCACCGACTTGTAGGTGCTGAGGTCGATGGCATTGGGGACTCCCGCCGCGCGTTTGTCATTCCAGAAATCAGGTTGCATTATTCTTGTCCTCTTTACCTGAGTGTGTCCGGCCGCTGCCATGCAGATGTGCAGCAATAAGAAGCGGAGCTTTGGGGAAGTTAGCAGCTATGGCCAAAACAGGCAAGACGCTGAACTGTGTCATTGATTGTATGAATCTTGTACCTAAGGCGTAGGCAGATACCCCGCCCCACGCCGGATGAGCTATACAATGCAACCACCCTGAGCAAAGGAAGCCGCCATGAACCACAGCACCTTCTGGCTGACCGCGAACGACCACACCCGTCTGTACGTCAACCAATGGCTGCCCGACGGGCCACCCAGGGCCGTGGTGATGATCTCCCATGGCATGGCCGAGCATGGCGGCCGCTATGCGCGCCTGGCGCAGGCATTGTGTGCAGCAGGCCTGGGTGTGTATGCGCTGGACCAGCGCGGGCATGGCCGCACTGCAGAGGCCGGCACTATTGGGCTATATGCTGAAACGGATGGCTGGAACAAAGTAGTGGGCGATCTGGCCAGCCTCAATCAGCACATCGGCCAACAGCATCCCGGGCTGCCGATCATCCTGCTGGGCCACAGCATGGGCAGCTATATCTCCCAGGCGTACTTGCTGCATCACAGTGCCAGCTTGCATGGCGCAATACTCAGCGGCTCGAATTTCCAGCCGGTGGCCCTCTACCGTGCAGCGCAAATCATCGCGCGCATCGAGCGAGCGCGCCAAGGCCTGCGAGGGCGCAGTGCGTTGATCGACTTCCTGTCGTTCGGCTCATTCAACAAAGCCTTCAAGCCCAACCGCACCAAATTCGACTGGCTCAGCCGCGACCCGGTTGAAGTGGATAACTACATCAACGACCCACTCTGTGGCTTTCGTTGCACCAATCAACTGTGGATCGACCTGCTGGGCGGCTTGCAGCAGATCAGCAAAGTCTCCAACCTGGCGCAGATCGATCCTGGCCTGCCGATCCTGGTGATGGGCGGCGATTGTGATCCGGTGAGTGAAGGCAAGCGTCTCAAGGACCTGGCCCACGCCCTGCGTGAAGCCGGTTGCCAGGACGTGCAATTGACGCTCTACCCGCAGCGCGCCATGAAGTGTTCAACGAAACCAACCGTGATGAAGTCACCGCCGACCTGCTGAGCTGGCTGGAACAGGCGCTGGCGTTGCGCAGGCCCACCCGCTGCGAATAGTTTTTGCTTTTAAAATCAGCCGATTAATTATCGATAAGCCACAGGATGCACCTTTAGATGACCCAGGTAACCAACACCCCGTACGAAGCGCTCGAAGTAGGCCAGACCGCCAGCTTCAGCAAAACCGTCGAAGAGCGTGATATCCAGTTGTTCGCCGCCATGTCCGGCGACCACAACCCGGTGCACCTGGATGCTGAATACGCCAAGGCAACCATGTTCAAGGAGCGGATTGCCCACGGCATGTTCAGCGGTGCGCTGATCAGCGCGGCGGTGGCTTGTGAGTTGCCTGGGCCGGGCACGATTTACATCGGCCAGCAGATGACCTTCCAGAAGCCGGTAAAGATCGGCGACACATTGACCGTGCGCTTGGAAATCCTCGAGAAACTGCCGAAGTTTCGCGTGCGCATTGCCACTCGGGTGTTCAACCAGCGTGATGAGTTGGTGGTAGATGGCGAGGCAGAGATTCTGGCACCGCGTAAGCAGCAAGTCGTGACCTTGACCGAATTGCCGCCGATCAGCATCGGCTGACATTCACGCAGTACCAATGTGGGAGGGGGCTTGCCCCCCGATAGCGCAAGTCAAGTCACAGCTGCAGTGACTGATACTCCGCCATCGGGGGCAAGCCCCCTCCCACATTCTTCAGAACATTTCCAACAAAGGGCTTACGACTGAGCGCGAGCCTGGTTACGCAGGGCTTTTACCTGGTCGTGGTTGCGCTGTACACCGTGGTACTGACGCTCAACCAAGTCACGAATGCCCACCAGGTTGTGCTTGTTGATCTTCTCGATCGCTTCCTTGTAAGCCTTCAGTGCGTGGTCTTCACCGCGCTCGGCTTCGTTCAATACGGCCTCTTCGTCCTTGCCAGTGACCATCGACTTCACGTCGACCCAGCCACGGTGCAGGGCGCCAGCCATGCTGCCGGAATCTTCAGGATCGCCACCCAAGGCACGCACAGCAGTTTTCAGTTCAGCAGCGGCTGTCGCGCAATCAGCGGAGCGTTTGGCAAGCAGGGCCTTGAGTTCTGGATGCTTGATGTCTTCAGCGCATTCCTTGAAACCCTTTTGGCCGTCGATGCTGGTCTCGATCAGGTCGTTCAGTACGGAGATCGATTCTTTGTTGATATCAGTCATTTTTCAATTCCTTGTACGGGTTAGAAGGTTGCCTTGGTTATTGCAGCGCCCGTGCCAGGTTTTCAAAAATTATTTTTACGTTTTATTTCAATAAGTTACGAATTATTGAACCATCTGTATCTTGGTTATTTGCATGATCTGTCATTTGGCCTTCATGCAGAATGCCTGTATTTTCGAAAGCCTGGCCTCAACCCTGCGACGCTCATGAATCCCGAAAAACTCGAACTGCTCATCACCCGCCAAATGCCCTTCGGCAAATACAAAGGCCGGATCATTGCCGACTTGCCTGGGCCCTACCTGAATTGGTTCGCCCGCGAAGGTTTCCCCCACGGGGAGCTGGGCGGTTTGCTGGCCTTGATGCAGGAAATCGACCACAACGGTCTGTCCGAATTGCTTGAGCCACTGCGCGCCAAACACGGCAGACCCGCCCCCCGCCACTAGGAGACCCACCATGCCAAGGAATGCCGATAACGAAGCGCACTGGCAGGCCATCGCTCAGCGTTACGAGTGCGAGCCCGGCCCGATCAACCTGGAAAACGGCTACTTCGGGCGCATGAGCCGGGCGGTGCAGGCCCAATACCTTGAGCACATCAACTTTATCAACCGCAGCAACGCTGTGCATGTGCGCCAGCGTTTTGAACAGGGTGAAAACAACGAGATACGCCGCCAGTTGGCCGGGTTGATTGCTGTCGACCCCGAGTCGGTCGCTTTCACCCGTAACGCCACCGAAGCCTTGCAGTCGCTGATCCGCAACTACAACCGCCTGCAACCGGGCGACCAGGTGCTGATCACTGATCTGGAATACGACACAGTCAAAGGCGCCATGCGCTGGCTGGCAGCGACTCGCGGCGTGGAAGTCATAGAGGTGGCCCACACCCACCCGGCCCGTTTCGACAGCTTGGTGCAGACTTATCACGATGCGTTTGTGCAGTACCCGCGCCTGAAATTAATGGCCTTGACCCATGTGACCCACCGTACGGGCCTGGTCATGCCGGTTGCGGCCATTGCCAAGGCAGCGCGCGAACGAGGAATCGACGTGATCCTCGACGGCGCCCACGCCTTGGGCCAGATCGAATTCAACCTGGCCGAACTGGGCATTCAGTTCGCAGGCTTCAACCTGCACAAGTGGATCGGCGCGCCGTTGACCCTGGGCTTTTTGTACATCGCACCGGAGCGCCTGGCCGATATCGACCCGGATATGGGCGAGTTCCATTACCCAGCCACCGATGTGCGAGCGCGTACGTCCTACAGCACGCCGAACTTTCCGGCGCTGATGACCTTGCCTCTGGTGTTTGAAGAGCATCGACAATTGGGGGGCGCTGCAGCCAAGGGCGCACGCGTCAATTACCTGCGCAACCTGTGGGTGAACCAGGTGCGGCCGTTGACGGGGATCGAAGTGCTGACTTCGGATGACCCGCGACTGTATTGCGGGATCACCGCCTTCAAGTTTATCGGGCGTGATCAGCAGGCGATGGTGGACAGGTTGCTCAAGGAGCACGGCCTGTTCACCACTACGCGCACGGGGGCAGCGTTTGGCACCTGTATCCGGGTGACGCCGGGGCTGGTGACGTCGGCGGCGAACATCAATGCGCTAGTCCACGCGATCACCAAAACTAAAACACCGATTAAAAACTGTGTGCGGGCTTGCCTGCGATAACGGTGTATCAGCCAAAGATGGGCTAACTGATAAATGGCTATCGCAGGCAAGCCAGCTCCCACCTTCAGAGCGGCGATGTGCTTGAGGTTTTTCTACAGGCAAAAAAAAGCGGCACACCGACCAAGTGCGCCGCAAAAATGCCGTTAAGCACAGCAACAACGATTCGATAAATCCGTTCAGTCCAGCAGCGCCAGCGCCTGGGCAGTGACTTCCTGGATACGCGCCCAGTCGCCGTTCTTGACCCACTCCGGATCCAGCATCCAGCTGCCCCCCACGCACATCACGTTTTTCAACGCCATGTAGCTCTTGATGTTGGCTGGGCCAAACACCGCCAGTCGGGCAGAATTTGACTTCGCCGAACGGGCCGCCGAGCGCCTTGATGGCAGCAACACCACCGCTGACTTCAGCCGGGAACAGTTTGAAGCGGCGATAACCCAGGCCGTAGCCTTCCATGATGCCGGAGGCGTTGCTGATGCCCGGCAGCAGCGGGATCGGGCTGTGCACCGAGGCTTCCAGCAGGTCGCGGGTGATGCCAGGGGTGACGATAAATTGCGAGCCCGCCACTTCGGCCGCTTCGAG
>NZ_QORI02000068.1 GCF_003325755.1 Pseudomonas sp. SST3
GGCGACGATGCGCGATGCGCAGCGCATGTCGCCCGCCCTGGTCATGCGYGACCCGTACATCCTCGACTTCCTGGGACTGCGGGACACATGGCAGGAAGGCGACTTGGAGGCGGCGATCATCCGCGAAATGGAATCCTTCCTGTTGGAGCTGGGCGCAGGTTTCAGCTTCGTGGCTCGGCAGAAGCGCATCCAAATTGACGGCGAAGATTTCCACCTTGACTTGCTGTTCTACAACCGCAAACTGCGGCGGCTGGTGGCAGTGGAGTTGAAGGTCGGCGAGTTCAAGGCGGCTTTCAAGGGACAGATGGAGCTTTACCTTCGCTGGCTGGACAAGCACGAACGGGAGCCGGAGGAAGCCTCGCCGCTGGGAATCATCCTTTGCACCGGCAAAAAGCGCGAGCAGATCGAATTGCTGGAGCTGGACAAGTCGGGCATCCACGTCGCCGAGTACCTGACCGCCTTGCCGCCGAGGGGCGTGCTGGTGGAGCGGCTACAACAGGCAACGCAGCGGGCGCAGTTGCAGATCGAGCAGCGCAAGACCGACAACGAGTAGCCCTGCCCCAAGCAGTCGGGCGTCCCGGCGTGCCGCCGTCGGGTTCGCGGGCTGCGCCCCGCGCTTCGTGCCGAATCGCGGCCATCCGGCTTTGGCCCCTGCCGCCTCCGGCCCTGCCGGGCCTGCGTGCTTCGCTTGCCCAAAAGACGACAGTGTGCAGTGGGCGGGGTGTGGGCGGTCTTGCTGTTCCCTTCACCGTATCACGGCGTTCTCGCCGTCAAGGGCGGCGCGTGCCATGCACGCTTGCGTCCTGGCGGCCGTCTGCGACCCCTGACTGCTTGCGCTGCGCCGTGCTGGCCACGGTTCCGGGCAATTCCGCCCGAGCAACCGGAGCACGATCATGTCGCAACTGTCCTTTTCCTCGTTCGATGCCTCGCTGATGGTGCGCGATGCACAGGGCCGCTACCTGCTGGCGACGGCCGACCAAATTCTGGAGGCCGCGCGCCAGGCCATCGAGTACAAGATGCAGCGCGGTGCGTCGTTCAGTTCGCCGGTGGCGGTCAAGGAGTACCTGAGCGCCAAGTTGGCTGGTTTCGAGCATGAAGTCTTCGCTGTGCTGTTCTTGGATACGCAGCATCGCCTGATCGAATACAGCGAGCTTTTCCGAGGCACCATCGACAGTGCATCGGTGTATCCACGCGAGCTGGTCAAGGAGGCGCTGCGGCTCAATGCGGCAGCGGTCATCGTTTCGCACAACCATCCGAGCGGCAACCCCGAACCGAGCGCGCCGACAAGGTACTGACCCAGCGGCTCAGGGAGGCGCTGGCGCTGGTGGATGTCCGCACGCTGGATCACATCATCGTGGCGGGTGGCAGCACCATATCCTTCGCCGAACGCGGTCTGATTTGACCGAGGGGGCTTCGGCCCCCATTTTGCTGCGATGGCGGCTCTCAGATCGCTGCTTGATTGACGCGCCGGCTCAGGGCTTCGGCGCTTTCCTTGCGTTCGCTGTAGCGATCTACCAGATATGGCGCCACGTCGCGCGTGAGCAGCGTGAACTTCATCAGCTCTTCCATCACATCCACGATGCGGTCGTAATAGGCCGAGGGCTTCATGCGTCCCGCTTCATCGAACTCCTGGTATGCCTTGGCGACCGAAGACTGGTTTGGGACGGTCAGCATCCGCATCCAGCGGCCCAACACGCGCATTTGGTTAACGGCGTTGAAGGACTGCGATCCACCCGACACCTGCATCACCGCCAACGTCTTGCCCTGTGTCGGGCGCACCGCGCCGACCGACAGAGGAATCCAGTCTATTTGGGTCTTCATCAAGCCGGTCATGGCACCGTGGCGCTCGGGCGAACTCCACACCATGCTTTCGGCCCATTGCACCAGTTCGTGCAGTTCCCTGACCTTTGGGTGATCGTGAGGCGCGTCATCCACCAACGGCAGGCCCGAGGGGTTGAACATCCGTGTCTCGCCGCCGAGCGCGCTCAGGATGTGTGCCGCTTCTTCAGCAGCCAGGCGGCTGAACGAGCGTTCGCGCAGCGAGCCATAGAGCAGCAGGAAGCGCGGCGCGTGGGTGGCACGCTCGGGTGCCATTAACCGCTGGGCATCGGGTTGCTGGAACAGCGCGGTGTCGATATTGGGTAGGTCGATTCTGGATTCAGACACGGCGGCCTTCCGCATTCACGACGGCTTCGCCGTCTTCCTTGCTGAATGCACCGCGCTGCGGCTGGGGCAGGATGTCCAGCACCGCTTCCGAAGGTCTGCACAGCAGTGCGCCCAGCGGCGAGACCACGATGGGGCGGTTGATGAGGATGGGGTGCTGGAGCATGAAGTCGATTAAATGTTCGTCGCTCCATTTGGAATCATCCAGGCCCAATTCCGCATAAGGTGTGCCTTTCTCGCGCAGCACCGCACGCACTGGCACACCCATCGCAGCGATCAGCGTTTTCAGCGTCTCGCGGTCGGGCGGTGTTTTCAAGTATTCGATGATGGTCGGCTCTTCGCCGCTGTTGCGAATCAAGCCCAGCACGTTGCGCGACGTACCGCAGTCGGGGTTGTGATAGATGGTGATCTGGCTCATGCCATTGCCTCGGTTCAGGGATTCGTGGGGTTGGCGGAATACATGCTGGCGCCCTTGAGCCGCCACCGGCGGCCCAACCGCAAGGCGACATGCACCAGCAGGATGAGCACCGGCACTTCCACCAGCGGCCCGATCACCGTGGTGAAGGCGACAGGCGAAGCCAGGCCGAACGACGCAATAGCCACGGCGATGGCCAGCTCGAAGTTGTTGCCTGCGGCAGTGAAGGCGATGGCGGTGGTGCGTGGGTAGTCGGCCTGGATCAGCCGGCCCATAAAGAAACTGATGAGGAACTGGATCACGAAGTAGAGTGTCAGCGGCACGGCAATCTTTAGCGCGTCCATCGGCAGGCGCACCACGTCGGCACCTTTGAGGCTAAACATGGCCACGATGGTGAACAGTAGCGCCGCCAGCGTGATGGGACTGATCCGCGGCAGGAATGCACGCTCGTACCAGTCCTGGCCCTTGCGTCGAATCAGCGAGCGCCGGGTCAGGTAGCCGGCCAGGAACGGGATGCCCAGGTAAATCAGTACCGCCTCGGTGATCGTCCAAAAGCCCACGTCAATGACGCTGCCTTGCAGGCCGAACACAGGCGGCAGCACCGACAGGAAGAACCAGGCATAGGTCGAGAAGAACAGGATCTGGAAGATCGAATTGAAGGCGACCAGGCCCGCGACATACTGGTTATCACCACGCGCCAACTGGTTCCACACAAGCACCATAGCGATGCAGCGTGCCAGTCCAATCAGGATCAGGCCGGTCATGTATTCCGGCTGGTCGCGTAGGAAAAATCACCGCCAGCACGAACATCAGCACCGGCCCGATGATCCAGTTTTGCACCAGTGACAGCAACAGCACGCGCCGGTCGGCGAAGACCTCGTGTAGCGTCTCGTAGCGCACCTTGGCCAGCGGCGGGTACATCATCAGGATCAGGCCGATGGCGATCGGGACGTTGGTCGTGCCGATCGAGAGCGCATTGAGCGCATCGGGCAAACCGTCGAAGAACGTACCCAATGCAACACCCAGCGCCATCGCGGCGAAAATCCAGACGGTGAGATAGCGATCTAGGAAGGACAGGCGCGATGGCGTGTTCAGCATCGAATGCCCGCTTTGGGGGCTGTCGTGATTTCATGAGGTTTTTCCTGTTTTGCCAAAGCCCGCAGACGCTCCACTCCCACCGGCTCTTCGGTCAGAAGCGGCACGACAGCATGGCGTCGGGCATGTTGTGTGGCCACGGCGTCGATTTCCCGCAACTCGTTGCGTGCACGCTGGCGCAGCAGCGGGGAATGCGGATGTGCGGCCGCCACGCTGTTGTTAACGATCCAGGCCCACGGCTCGATGCCCGCGCGGCGCAGGTCGTCTTGCAGGTTGGCCGCTTCCAGCACGGGCGTGGTTTCGGCCAGGGTGACAATGAGCACCTTGGTCTGCTTCGGATCTTGCAACTGCATCATCGGCGTCGTGAAATGAACGCCCGTCTCACCCATCTGCCGGGCGATGTCGCGGTGGTATGCGCCGGTGGCGTCGAGCAGCAGCAAGGTGTGGCCTGTGGGCGCGGTGTCCATCACCACGAACTTTCTGCCCCCTTCGCGGATGGCACGGGAGAATGCCTGGAACACCGCGATTTCCTCGGTGCAGGGCGAGCGCAGGTCTTCTTCCAGCAAGGCGCGGCCTTCGGCATCGAGCTGCGCGCCCTTGGTGTCCATCACATGCTGGCGATAGCGTGCCGTGGCTTCCTGGGGGTCGATGCGGCTGAGAGCCAGATTGGGAAGCGAACCTTCCAGCGTGTCGGCCAGATGCGCAGCCGGGTCGGAGGTGGTCAGATGCACGGGCAGGCCCCGGCCCGCCAGCTCCACGGCAATGGCAGCGGCCAGCGTGGTCTTGCCCACGCCGCCTTTGCCCATCACCATGACCAGACCGTGCCCATCGGCAGCGACTTCATCGACCAGGGCGGATAAGTCCGGCGCATTGATCTGGTCGGGCAGCTCGATGGCATCGGCGCCATATGTGGCGTCGGTATCGACCAGCAGATGGCGCAGAGCGTCGAGGCCCACGAGGTTGAACGGCTTGAGCGCGATCTGATCCCGAGGCAACGCCTGGAGGACAGACGGAATGGCGGCCAGCGTAGCCTGCTCTTTTTCGTAGATGGCAGCGGCAAGCGTATCGGTTTCGGCCTCGCTGGCAGGAAATACGCCGTTGATGACCAGGTGTTGCTGTGACAGGCCGATAGCGGCCAGTTCTTCATGGGTGCGGGCCGCCTCGCGCAGCGTGGGGCGCTGCGCACGGGCAACCAGCACTAGACGAGTGCGCAAGGGATCGGCCAACGCCTCTACCGCAGCCTTGTACTGACTGCGCTGTTTTTCCAGGCCCGCCAGCGGCCCCAGGCACGACGCATCGCCTTTGCCTGCTTCCAGAAAGCCACTCCATGCGCCCGGCAGTTGCAGCAGGCGGATGGTGTGGCCGGTAGGGGCTGTGTCGAAAATGATGTGCGCGTAATCCTGCGTCAGCGCCGCATCGGTCAGCAGGGCCGTGAACTCATCGAAGGCGGCGATTTCCGTGGTGCAGGCACCCGACAGGGATTCTTCGATGCCATCCACTACCGCATCGGGCAACACGCCTCGCACTGGGCCGACTATGCGGTCACGGTACGCTTGCGCGGCTGCCTGCGGGTCGATTTCCAGTGCCCATAGATTCGGCACGGCGGCAATCATCGTGATGTGGTTTCCGATGCGTTCGCCGAAAACCTGCCCCACGTTGGAAGCCGGGTCGGTACTGACGAGCAGCACACGCTTGCCCTGGGTCGCCAGTTGCACGGCCGTTGCGCAGGCGATGGAGGTCTTGCCGACGCCCCCTTTGCCGGTGAAAAACAGGAAGCGAGGCGGCTGGGTCAGGAAGTGCATGGGATCTCCTTGTTCAGCAGCAGCGGCCGCCAGAGCAGCAGGCGTTTTGGGCTGGCGAGGCTTCGGGCGCCTCGATGCCAGCCCAGCGGGTCAATTCGCTTCGGCTGGGGTAGCGACCGGCCAAGGCCACCTCACCATCGACCAGAACCAGGGGCAGCGCCTCTTGGCCCGAGCGTTGTAAAAAGCCTTTCACTGTCGGGTTTTCGGCGAAAGCGAGGGGTTGCTGTGCCAGGTTGAAGCGTTCGACCTGAGCACCGTGTTGCTTGGCCCAATCCACATCGGCGGCGAAGTTCACCAAGTTTTGATCCACTTCAACGCCACATACGCCGGTGCTACAACATAGCGCCGGGTCGAAAATCTGGATGCTTGGCATGGGGTGTCCTTTCAAATTGGTTGTTGATGAAGTGACGCTCTTCACTCTTGGCCGATGTTTCGCAACTCGCGTTGCAGCGACATGGCGTCCAGGCGTTGCAGTGGCAGCGAGAGAAACAGCTCGATGCGGCGGCGCAAAATCAGCGCGGCATCCTTGAACGCTTTGAGTCGTTTGTTCTTCGCT
>NZ_QORI02000069.1 GCF_003325755.1 Pseudomonas sp. SST3
TGTCCCTTTATCTGTATCGATCTTTTTAACCGTACCGGTAGCTGTAGCGGTCTGCCCAGCTGCCTTTTGGTCCATCTGCATATCCATGCCTTTGTGATCCATCGGCATGCCTTCCATGGGCTTCTTGTCATCTGCAAACGCTGCAGGTACCAGGAGCAGTGAGGCGAAGGCAATGTTTGCGATTTTCATGGTTATTCTCCAGCGTGGTTGGTTGCTTGTGTTGGGGTGACGCGAGACTGCTTGCGACGCATCAGGAGATACGCTGCAGGCAAGACGAACAAAGAGAGCAGGGGCGCGGTGATCATGCCGCCCACCATGGGAGCAGCAATCCGGCTCATGATTTCGCTGCCGGTTCCACTACCCCAAAGAATGGGCAGCAGGCCGGCGATGATGACCGCGACTGTCATTGCTTTGGGACGAACGCGCTGAACGGCGCCTTCTCGGATTGCATCGAGCAGCGCATGCTCATCCTTCGATCCAGCATCCAGGCGTTCGGTCCATGCGTTCTTGAGGTAGAGCAGCATAATTACGCCGAACTCGGCCGAAACCCCGGACAGGGCGATAAAGCCGACCCCGGTTGCCACTGACAGGTCATAGTCCAGCAGGTAGATGAACCAAACTCCGCCCGTCAGCGCGAAAGGAAGGGTGGCCATGATCAGCAGCGCCTCGCCGAGCCGAGCGAAGATTAGATACAGCAGTACGAAGATGATCACCAAGGTAGCCGGTACTACGAGCTTCAGCTTAGCGTTGGCGCGCTCCATAAACTCGAACTGGCCGGAGTAGCTGATGCTCATGCCGGACTCGAGCTTTACCTCGTCGTCGACTTTAGCTCGGATCTCTTTCACCACCGTGGCCATGTCGCGGCCGCGCACATCGACATAGACCCAGCCGGTCAAACGCGCATTTTCGCTCTTCAACATCGGCGGTCCTTCGGTGACCTTAACGGTTGCCACCGTCCCCAGCGTGATCTGGCTGCCCTGTGGGGTATAGATCGGGAGGTTGCGCAAGTCACTCAGCGAGTCCCGCCATTCGCGTGGATAGCGCAGGCTGATCGGATAGCGTGCCAGGCCTTCGACCGTCTCGCCGATGGTCGCGCCGCCGATGGCCCCGGAGACGATGGCTTGCACGCCTGCGATGTTCAAGCCATAGCGCGCGGCGGCGGCTCGATCGATATCGACATCGATATAGCGCCCGCCTGTCATCCGCTCCGCTAGCGCCGAGCTGACCCCAGGCACCGTTTTGGCGATCCTTTCCACGGCCTGAGTAGTCTTGTCGATTTGAGCCAGATCGGTGCCGTACACCTTGACCCCGATGGGGCTCTTGATGCCGGTGGCGAGCATATCGATGCGATTGCGGATGGGCGGTATCCACAGGTTGGCCAGGCCCGGCACCTGCACTGCCTGGTCCAGCTCCTTCACCAGTTGTTCTGGTGTCATGCCGGGGCGCCACTGGTCCCTTGGCTTGAACTGGATGGTGGTCTCGAACATGGTCAGTGGCGCCGGATCCGTCGCGGTGTCGGCCCGACCGGCCTTGCCGAACACATGGGCGACTTCAGGCACGGTCTTGATCAGGCGGTCGGTCTGCTGCAGCAGCTGTGATGCCTTTTGTGCCGAAAGTCCCGGCAGCGCGGTGGGCATATAGAGCAGGTCGCCTTCATCCAGCGGCGGCAGAAACTCCCCCCCCAGGCGAGCAACAGGCCAGAGGCCGGTGAGAAATACCAGCACAGCCACCAGCAGGGTCGCCTTTGGCCAACGCAACACCGCATCCAAGGCTGGCTGGTAGACCCAAATCAGCCCCCGGTTGATCGGGTTGCGGTGTTCATCCGGGATTTTTCCTCGAATCCAATAACCCATAAGCACCGGCACCAGTGTCACCGAAAGCCCGGCGGCCGCCGCCATGGCATAGGTCTTGGTGAATGCCAGCGGACCGAACAGGCGTCCTTCCTGAGCCTCCAGCGTAAACACCGGGATGAACGACAGGGTGATGATCAGCAGGCTGAAGAACAGCGCCGGACCGACCTCTACCGCAGCATCGGTAATCACCCGCCAATGCGCTTCGCCTTTCAGAGCCTTGTCCGGATGTTTCTTATGCCACGCCTCGATGTGCTTGTGAGCGTTCTCAATCATCACGATCGCGGCATCGACCATTGCGCCAATGGCGATGGCGATCCCACCCAGGGACATGATGTTGGCGTTGACCCCCTGCCGCTGCATGATGATGAACGCAATCAGAATGCCCGCCGGCAGCGAGACGATCGCCACCAGGGACGAGCGCAGGTGCCAGAGGAACAGCGCGCAGACCAGAGCGACGACGATGAATTCCTCGATCAGCTTGTGGCTGAGGTTCTCCACCGCACTATCGATCAGCTTGCTGCGGTCATAGGTGGTGACGACTTCAACCCCTTCCGGCAGGCTTTTCTTTAGCTCCTCCAGTTTGGTTTGAACAGCGGCGATGGTTTCACGCGCATTCTTGCCGCTACGCAGGATCACCACCCCGCCGACCACTTCACCTTCGCCATCGAGCTCAGCAATGCCGCGACGCATCTCTGGACCGAGCTGAATATGGGCGACATCACCGAGCGTCACCGGCACCCCGCCTGCATCCAGGCGCAATGGAATGGCCCGGAAGTCCTTAAGCGTCTGTAGATAGCCAGATGCACGAACCATGAATTCGGTCTCTGCAAGTTCCAGCACACTGCCGCCGGTTTCCTGGTTGGCCTCCTCGACAGCCTTGGTTATTTGCTGCTGGGTCACGCCAGCGCTGGCCATGCGGACAGGGTCGAGTACGATCTGGTACTGCTTGACCATCCCGCCAATGGGCGCCACCTCTGCCACGTTAGGGAGTGTCTTCAGCTCGTAGCGTAGGAACCAGTCTTGTAACGAGCGCAGCTGGGACAGGTCGTGCTTGCCGGTACGATCGACCAAAGCATATTGGTAGATCCAACCCACCCCCGTCGCATCAGGACCCAGTGCAGGCTTGGCCGCTGCGGGCAGCCGGCTCTGCACCTGACTCAGATATTCGAGTACACGCGAGCGAGCCCAGTACAGATCCGTGCCGTCTTCGAAAAGCACGTACACATAGCTGTCGCCGAAGAACGAGTAGCCGCGAACCGTCTTCGCACCGGGCACCGAGAGCATGGTGGTCGTCAGCGGATAGGTGACCTGATTCTCGACGATTTGCGGTGCCTGCCCCGGATACGGCGTGCGGATAATGACCTGCACGTCGGAGAGGTCCGGCAACGCATCGACCGCAGTATTCTTGACCGACCAGACGCCCCAGGCGACAGCGAACAGGGTCGCGAGCAATACCAGAAACCGGTTGGCTACTGACCATCGGATCATGGCTGCGATCATTGCGAGCCTCCGGTTTTCTCGATGCGTTCGATGATCAGCCCCTCGTCGCTTTCACGCACGCCGACCCGGACCCGGTCATCCGTATCCAGGCCTACCATGAGCGATGGGTCAGCAATGGGGAAGGACATGGTCATGCCGGGCATGTTGAGAGTCTTGAAGGGGCCGTGTGACAGGCCGACCATGCCATCGTCCAGGCTGACAATCGTGCCTTCGGCTTCATGTAGAGCGGGTTCCGCCGAGGATGCCGGCTGCTCCAAGGGCTGCGCGGTAAGTCCACGAAGACTTGCCTCGGAATCGAGCAGGAACTGGCCGGACGCCACGACCTTCTGGCCAGCTTCCAACCCTTCGAGCACTTCGGTTTTCTCATCGAACTCGCGGCCGGTGCGGATTGCGACAGGGCGATAACGGCCTTCTTCCTCAGCCAGCATGACCAAAGCGCGCTTACCAGTACGGATTACGGCTTCGGTCGGTATTACGAGCGCATTGTCAACGTTGCGGTTCAACGTCACTTCGGCGGTCATGCCGGGACGAAGCCGCCGCTTTGGGTTAGGGAGCTCAACACGGACACGAACCGTGCGGCTGTCCAGATTGGCCTGTGGCAGTACAGCCTGGATTTTGCCTTCCAGTGTCTCGCCGGCAAAAGCGGGCAAGCGTGCTGTTACTGACTGGCCCTGGGCTAGATTGGAAACCTGCGCCTCAGGTACCGCGACCTCCAACCAGACATTGTCCAGCCCATTGATGCGAGCAAGAGACGCGCCGGCCGATACAGTCATGCCCTCGCGGACGTCGAGACTATTTAATACGCCGCCGATCGGACTGGTTACGGTCCAGACCGGGCGCGCTTTACCGGTTCGTTCCAGCTGCGTAATGACCTCTGGCGGCATGCCAGCCAGACGTAGACGCTGCCGAGCAGCGGACAGCAGCTGGGGTTGGCCGATGCCCTTCAGGGCCAAGTATTCTTCCTGTGCCGCTGCCCACTCTGGAACGAGTAGATCGGCTAGCGGCGCTCCTTTTTCAATGACGTCCTCCGGTGCTCGGTCGTAAACGCGCTCGACGAAGCCACCGGCACGCGCCTGCACAATCGCCACATCTCGCTCGTCGAACATCAATGCGCCTGTCGCGTCGAGCGATTGGCTAATCGATTCACGCGTTGCGGTCGCCAGGCGCATGCCGAGGTTCTGCATCACGCTCGCGTCAATGCTCATCGATGCCCCGTTGCCACCCTCATCGGCATAGCGCGGAACAAGGTCCATATCCATGAAAGGTGATTTGCCTGGTTCATCGAACTTCTGCTGGGGATACATCGGGTCGTACCAATAGAGCACTTCCTTCCCTTCTTCTTCAGATGTTTGTGCGAAGGCTGCGGCAGGTAACATGACTACGGCGGTAGCACCAATCATCATAGGGAGGCTGAGTACGAGGGCCAGCCGCTTGAGTTGGAAAATCATCGTTGGGTATCTCCAAAAGCGAAATGCAGGCGGGCGTTAATCAGCGCTCGGTCACGGGCCGTGTCGATGCGGCGCAGGCGGGTCTCGACGAGCTGGCGACGCGCATCGACCACAGCGATCAATTCGCCCTTTCCCGCGCGGTAATCAGCCATGGCAAGCCGGACCTTTTCGTCCGCGAGCGGCAGTAGGGTTTCCTCGAGCCGAGTGAGTGCTCGGTCCAGACGCTGATACTCAGCTAGGTCGGTGCTCAGCTCCTGGTTATGCATGCGTAACGTTGCTTGGCGCTGAGCCTCGATCTGCGCAAGCCGAGCACGCTCAGCTGCGATCTTTGGGTCCTGCCGCGAGCCGGTGAACAACGGCAGGTCGAAGCTGACGCTGAGGTTCACCATGTCGCCGTACTCCCGCCCACGACGCAGGTAGTCGACGCCCCAACTCCAGTCCGGTGTTTTCTCAGCGATGGCTTGGCGAACCTTCGCTTCCGCTTCAAGCGACATTGGATCGAAGGCGAGCAAAGCCGGGTGACGGTTCAGGTTGTGCTGGTAATGGCTAATGTCGGCAAGCCATTGCGGCCAGTCGCCCATAAGCGGTTGGTCTGCGGACTCGCCTATCCAGCGGCGTAGGTCGGCCCGCGCAACAAGCTGGTTGCGCAGCAGTTCATCCTCTTGTTCAGCAAGCAATGCAGCCTCTTGCTTCGGAAGTACGCTGTCTGCCGCTAGCCCACCGCCGCCGGCAATGCGCGCCTGAACTGCCCGGGAGAAGAGCTGGTTTTCACTGTACAGCTGCTTGAAAAGGCTTAGCTTCCGCTCAACCGCGAAACCAGCGATCCATGCTTCGGCGGTCTCCTGGCGCACGCTGAGACGTTCAATGGTTTGCTGGACGTCAGCGAGCGCAACACCTGCCTGCGCGGCCTCGACACGGGCGCGCCTTTTTGCTCGGTTTGGGACCTCTTGCATGACCCCAACCATTTGCATGGTCATGGCCTCTTGGCCCATTTGCCAGCGTGCGTCACCCTCAATGGGTACGTTTTGCAGCCCAAGCTTAAGTTTAGGGTCTGGAAGCTCGCCGGCAGGGATTGCAGCGCTGCGTGCGGCTTGAAGGCTGGCGGCCTGTGCATCCAGCGAAGGCGCTTCTTGCTCGGCCAAGCTCAGGGCTTGTTCCAAGGTCAAAGCCGACGCGATCCCTGGAAACGAG
>NZ_QORI02000070.1 GCF_003325755.1 Pseudomonas sp. SST3
CGTAGCCGCGCCCGGTGTTCAAGGTCAAGGCTTAAAACCTTATGTTCATGTTTTTTGCTTCTTGGTGTTGAACCATTCCTTGAACTCTTCTGCCTCGTTGCCGGTTAGCTTTGGGAAAAGCGACATATTGAATCCAAGGGTGATTGTGCTGTCATTGACTAGGGCTAAACGGCTCTTTGTAACACCAAGCAGTCCGAATTCCTGAACAAATCCATGGAGAGGTTTGTCGATTGTTGCGAAATGAATTCGCATTTTCATTCCTCTGCTTATGCCCGCCAACTCTGAAAGATTGACAATCACCATCAGGTCGGCCAATGCGTTATAAATCCTCGCATTTCTCTTAGGATCATTCTGTTTGGGTTTCTTAGGTTTTAGCACTCCATGCGCATTCTTGTTTCCATATAAAGTCGACAAGCCACACAGCATGATTGGGTGGCCAATTTCCATATCTCGCTTAGATGCGAAATTTAAAATATCCTCCCTAACCTCTTTAGCTTGGGCCGGGCTGCGCGGCTGATGCAACGTATCTTGTAGGTATGCGACGATTTCTGAATTTTTCAGAAAAGAGTCTCTCTGATGAGTTGTGATACCCCAGGAGGCAAGATTGTTGAAGGCTTCAAAAAAACCTGAATCAACGCGAGCCTTCTTGAAGAACCCCTTAGCTATGTCACCTTCAGCGAACATGCCGGAGGATGCTTGACTCATGTCTTGAGGAATCCCAAGTCGGCCTTCGATGTTTGAAAGAAGAAGGCTTATGGCACTTCCTTTTGTATCCAGTGATTTAATGAAATTTTTATCTTCGATGCTGCAATTTTTGAAGCCTGATGAAATTTTGGATACGATATTTCTGTCGATCATATAAACACGCATGACTCGACAACCTCCTTGCCTGATGAGCGGTTCCCAACGGGAAAATGGCTAAATATTCAGTCATAGAATGATGCCGTAAATTGCTTGAGCGTGTCGGCGCACAGCGCCGCCGGGCTTTCGGGCTGCGCCCCGTGCCGGCAAGCCGTCACGGCCATGCGGCTTCAATCCCTCACGCCTTCGCGCCTGCGGCGCTGCGTGCTTCGCTTGCCTCCAGGGGAAAGCCCTGCGGGCTATCCCCGCCGCGCGCAGCTTGGCGCCCCTTAATACCGCCGAACCGGCTGCGCCGGATCGGCCCGGCAAGCGTCCCGCCGCGATGGACGGGTGCTGGCGAACACGCTGGCGCTTGCTGCGGCAGGTTGTTCGGATGCGTGCCGTCCTCAACGCTGGCGGTTCTCGCCCATCACGTCACGAAGGACGGTTCACGAACATCCCGCCCGGCATCGCTATGGAGCTTCCACGCCACGCCTCAAAACCGGCGCCGCAAGGTGCGGCAGGGGCGCTCTCGCCTGTCGTTGGGTGGTTGACCTGGCCCGCGTCAGCGGGCGAGCCGGAGAAGCCTTCGGGCGGGGATGCCGAGCCGGCCCCATCTYCTTTCGGAGCGGTTCGGCCCAAGGCGTCCTTGTCTCGTTGTGAATCCTGGCGGGGGCGCGGCTGCGCCTCGGGCTTCATGGCTGCAACCGTCCGGCGAAAACAATTTCCCCGCCGCTGCGCGGCTTCCTCGCGCAGCAAATTCTTTTCGCCTCCCGGCTCTCCACTGCGTTGCGACCGCAGGCGGTGCAGCCAGCCCGTCCCCCGCCGGCCGGATCACAACAAGGACGCGATGGGCGCGAACCTTGTTCAACCGAAAGGAGAAAACATCATGGCCAACATCGGCACCTTCACCGCAGACAAAGACGGCTTCACCGGCACGCTTCGCACCCTGACGCTCAACGTCAAGGTCAAGCTGGTTCCCAACGACAAGGGCAACAGCGAGAACGCCCCCGACTTCCGCCTCCAGGCCGCCAGCCACGACATCGGCGCGGCGTGGAAGAAGACCAGCGAGGCCGGGCGGGAGTACCTGTCCGTGACCCTCGACGATCCTTCGTTCCCCGCGCGGTGTATGCCCGCCTGATCGAAGGCGAGGACGGCACGCACGACCTGATCTGGTCGCGCAGCAGGCCGCAAGCGGCCTGACGGCCACCCCAAGCATCCCGCCCATTGCGGCGGGGTGCAGCGCTGCTTATCGCAGCACCGAACACGCGGCAGCGGGAAACCGTCAGCTCGCGCCCGATCGTTTCTGGTTCCGGTATTGCCGCAGTCATATTCAGCAGGTTCAATGCCCGTGGAGGCAAATCCAAGATGGCGTGTCGGCGCTGCTAGCACCGCCGGGCTTTTCGGGCTGCGCCCCGTGCCGGCAAGCCGTCACGGCCATGCGGCTTCAATCCCTCACGCCTTCGCGCCTGCGGCGCTACGCGCTCCGCTTGCGGAATCCAGTCTTACACGCCGACGCGCGCTACGGCGTGCTGCGCTCTTTCAACACCGCCTCAAGCTCCTGGCGTACCCGCGCCAGCAGCTCATCGGTCTTATCCGTGCTGTCGCCGGCATAGGCCAGCGTCAGCAGCGTGAGCGGATGCACCTCCATGACCTCGCACAGCTCGGTCAGCTTGTGCAGGGTCGGGCTTTTCAAGTCGCGCTCCAGCGAACTCATGTAGGTGCGGCTAGACACGTCCGAAAACGCTTCCTGGCTCAAGCCCCGCGCCTTCCTGACTGTCCGTATCGCCGTCGCCAATGAGTGTTTCGCTGTCACCAACTTGGTTTCCCCATAAAAACCAAGATGACAGTCCATTGCGCCCTATAGGGCTACAATCTATAGTGTTCATTTATGGCTGAGAGGCACGCTTTCGTGCTTTTACGGAAATCCGCATATGCGGATTTCCTCAAACCCGTGGAGCCACATCCGTGTCTTTCATGGCCTGCACAATTCCGCTTCTGCGCTTCCGTGCCTGTACGGATTCGACGGCTTACGCCTTCGTGCTTTCGCACGAAAGCACGCATCCATTTCGCCGCTTCCGTGTTTTGGCAGGAAGGCTCCTCCTTGCATCGTCGGATTCGTGGGAGCGCCAACCATGACCCAACCGCTCATCACTGCCGAACAGCACGCACAACTGCTCGCCGTTGGCGAGGCGCGCGCCAACGGCCAGAGCATCGACCCGATGCCCGTGGTGCGGCTATTCACCCCGGACGCGCACGCGACCTGGTTGCTGGCCGCGCTCGATCCTACCGATGGCGATACGGCCTACGGCCTGATCGACCTCGGGATCGGGATGCCCGCCTTGGGAACGGTGAAGCTGTCCGATCTGGCTGCCATCGTCGGGCCGTGCAAGTGGCCCGTGATGCGCGACAGTTACTTTCAACCTGCGCGGCGACTATCGGAATACGTGCGGCTGGCGCAGGAAAACGGCTCGATCATGGATTGATGCAAGCCAGCGCAGCCGGGTCAAACGGGCGCATCGTGACTATTTCGGTCTTACCCAAGACCGGGCAGGTCTGAATCCACATCCTTGCACCGAAGCGGTGCGCTTCTGACGCAAACAGTCATGATCTTTGGCGCGGGCTGCTGCACCGTGCGCCATGCCGCGCACCATTTTCGTGGCGGCGCAGCCGTCGCATTCAGACGATTTCAGCAATGCCCCGGAGCGAATCTGTCTTGACACCAGTAGTTACAGCTTACCCCGATTTCGATGACAACCTGATGGTGATTCGATAGCTCCCGCACGACGGAATCCAGGCGACGCACCCCAAGCACAGGGAGGTTCCGTCATGACTAATCGCAGCGTCGAACACTGGTATCCGACAGCGGCTTATCTCTACGTTCTGCACCAGGGCGGCCCCGCGCTGGCCTGGGAGTACCTGCGCCGAAAACCCTGACTACCGGCGCGACTGGCTGCACCGCCGCCGCCGACCAGATACGGCGCATCGTTGGGGCTTGCGCCTGCTGGAAGATCCCGCCCTGGATGCGCGCGACGCACATCCGGCGTGGTTCCCCGATCACGATGGCGTGATCCAGCTCTACCCGGACGACGACCCGCCGCCGGATGCCGATGCCTTCGAGTTCTGGAACGTCCCAGGACGCAAGCACCTGATCCATGATGGCAAGCGCCTGATGCTGACGGCGCAATGGCCCGGCTGCTGCGTGCGGCTCACGCTCACGCCGAGCATGGCCGACGGAATGGCCTACCTCTACGCCATCCGAGGCTGCACTACGCCTTGCGCACGCTATCGCGCACTGGCGGCTGGGCTGGATGCGTTGTCCACTGCAACCGGGGCCGCGCCTGCGGCGGCGACCCGCTCGCGGCCCACGCACGCCGCAGTGCTGGAACTGCACACCTTGCAGGCACTCGACGCGACCCTGGCGGGCGCGTCCTTGCGCGAGGTTGCCGAGGGGCTGTTCGGCGTTGATGCCGTCGCGGCCGATTGGCACAAAGACAGCGCCTTGCGTGCCCGCGTGCGGCGCTTGGTGCGCCGGGGCGATGCGCTGATGCGCGGCGGCTACCGCCGCCTGGCACAGCTTCCGCCGTTCCCGTCGCATTAGGAGGGGGGACGTTTCGCGCCCCCTGCAAATCGTCCCTTAGCAAGAAGCCTTGCTTTCTTGAAAGTGCCTCTATCCGGCCGCGTGGTGTGGCCGGGCTTGATGGAGGTACACCCCATGCGACCCTCTCCCTTGCGGCCTGCCGCCGCTACTGTCGCTGCGCCCTCGCAGCCCCAACGCTACCTGACCAACGACGAAGCCGCCGAGTATCTGCGCCTCAGTCCTCGCACGCTGGAGAAGCAGCGCGTGATCGGCGGTGGCCCGAAGTTCCGCAAGTTCGGTCGCCGCGTCATGTACGCAGTAAGCGACCTCGATGCCTGGGCCGACCAGCGCAGCTACGAGGCTACATCCGACCCGGAATACGCCGAACGCCACGCGGGTGACTACCGTGATGGCCGCTGATCGTCGGCGCGTGGGTGGCCTTCGCCATGTCCGGCCCTCCAGGGCAAGCCTTGCCGCAGTGCGAACAGCTCGACCTGTTCCGCGCGCTGCCGGGCGACATGGCGCCACGCGACAGCCAGGACTTGATGGCCTTTCCATTCTTCTCGCTGGCGAAGTCGCGGCGCATCGCGCCGATCGACTTCCGCAGCGGGAACATCACCATCCGCGTGGAAGGCACGGCCGAGCACGGCATCGCCACGATATGGGATGCCGACGTTTTGATTTGGGCGGCCTCGCAGATCGTGGAGGCACGCGACGCGGGCATTCGCCCGTCGCGCTGGATACACGCCACGCCCTACGAGATCCTGCGCTTCATCGGGCGCGGCACATCCCTCAACGACTACCTGCGCCTGAAAGCGGCGCTCGACCGGCTGCAATCGACCAGTGTGGCCACGTCCATCCGAGAAACCACGGGCAGGCGCTTGCATCGCTTTTCGTGGATCAACGAATGGCGCGAACTGGCCGATGCCAGCGGCACGCCGCTGGGCATCGAGCTGATCCTGCCGGACTGGTTCTATGCCGGCGTGCTCGACGCCGCCCTGGTGCTGACCATCGACCCGGCTTATTTCCGCTTGAAGGGCGGCATCGAACGCTGGCTGTACCGCTTGGTACGCAAGCACGGCGGGCGGCAGGAACACGGCTGGCAATTCGACTTCCGGCATCTGCATCGCAAATCCGGCAGCGCGGCTCGCTTCTCGGACTTCGCCTACGACCTGCGCGTGCTGGTGGCACGGCAGTCGTTACCCGGCTACGTCCTCGGCATCGAGCGCATGCCGGACGACAACACCGAACTGCTGACCTTCCGGCCCGTGCTGCATACGGCACGGGGATAACTGCGGGAAAAGCTGTGGACGGCCTCGTGCTATCAGGAGTACCCGGTATCGTGCTATCGGGAGTACGCCTATCGTGCTATCAGGAGTACGAAAACGCCGCAAAGCCAGTAATGGCGCGGGTTTTCAGCCTCTCTAACTTACCTAACTATAAATCTCTAACTTTTAGTAGAAGCGCACCGTTTCGGTGGACAACCGCCAAACGGCACAGCGAACAGCGTTTTGCAGGGCAGGCGAATCCCGGCTTTCCAGCATGGGAGGCCGCGTCA
>NZ_QORI02000071.1 GCF_003325755.1 Pseudomonas sp. SST3
GATATGCCTCGCTCCCAGGACATCGACTACGTTTTCACCCGATCCAATGTTATCGACGGCAAGATTTCCTACGGCAGTGCATCGGCGAAGACCCGATTTACACGCTGCCTGGCCAGCTACGACAACCCGCTGAACAACTACGACACCGACGTCACCGTCTATTCCGACCTGCCGCTGCAGCGACGCCTGGGCGACAAGCCGACGGAGATCAGTGCCATCGGCTGCACTCGGGCATCTGAGGCCCAGCGCCGCGCTAAGTGGCTGGTGCTGAGCAACAACCAGGACCGCACCATCAGCTTCAGGACCGGTATGGAAGGTCGCATCCCGCTGCCTGGGTTCATTATCCCCGTCGCCGACTCGCTGCTGGCGGGCCGGGAGATTGGCGGGCGTATTGCAGCGGCGGCCGGGAAGGTCATCACTTTGGACCGCGACACCTTGGCCAAGGCCGGTGACCGGCTGATGATCAACCTCCCTGGTGGGCGGGCAGAAGGGCGTACAGTGGAAAGCGTGAGCGGACGCAACGTAACGGTGACTGTTGCGTATAGCGAGGCTCCGGCTGTACAGCTTCAGTGGGCAATTGATGCGGACGACTTAGCAATTCCGCTCTACAGGGTCACTAGGACAGCGCGGACGCCGGAAGGCGACTACGAGATCAGTGCCCTGCAATACGAGCCAAGCAAATACGCAAACATTGATACTGGCGCGCGCCTTGAGGAACGACCAATTAGCGTCATTCCTATCACAGTTGTTCCCCCACCCGAGAGCGTGACCGTCTCGTCGGACGTTTCCATCGACCAAGGCATCGCTATCAGCACCATGAACATCTCGTGGCCCGCTGTCGCTGGCGCCGTCGCCTATGACGTGGAGTGGCGCAAGGACAGCGGCAACTGGATCAAGGTGCAGCGTACTGGCTCAACGAGCGTCGACGTCACTGGTATTTACTCGGGCGCCTACTTGGCTCGGGTGCGTGCGTTGAGCGCGTTCGAAATCTCGTCGATCTGGAAAAACTCCAGTCTGACCAACTTGGAAGGCAAAACCGGCCTGCCGCCGGCTGTGTCGTTCCTTACCACCACCAGCGAGCTGTTCGGAATTGGCATCAAGTGGGGCTTCCCTGCTGGCGCCGAGGATACCCAGCGTACCGAGCTTTGGTATGGCCCGGCGAATAACCTGCCGGCCGCGACGAAGCTGGCCGACCTGGCATATCCGCAGGCCGACTACCGGATGCAGTCCCTGTTGGCGGGCGCAACGCTGTTCTTCTGGGCGCGCCTGGTGGACCGTACCGGCAACATCGGTCCGTTCTATCCGGTGGTGAATGGGGTGATGGGGCAAGCCAGTTCTGATGCTGGGCCGATTCTTGAGCAGATCAAGGGGCAGATTGATGAAAACGTCCCTGGGCCAGCTGCTCAAAGATCGGATCAATCTTATCGACGGCAACGGACCTGGCTCGGTCAACGGGCGTATCGAAGCCGCCAAGGACGAACTGGAAGGGCTGATTGACCAGATCGTCGACGCGCTTGAGTACGACCCGTCCAAAACCTACGCGGTTAATGACATCGTTCGCCAAGGGCAACGGCTGTATCAAGCGGTAGCGCCTGTCCCTGTAAACGTTCCACCGCCGAATATTTGGCATTGGATGGACATTGGTACCGTTGCGCAGACGGTCAGTGCATTGGCCACACAGGTCCAGCAAAACACCTCAACCATCACGCAGCAAGGCCAGGACATCACCGCTCAGGCACAACAGCTCAACGCGGTGAAGGTTACGGTCAACGATCCTGTGACGGGCGTGAATGCCACGGCCAGCGGGTTAAGCAGCCTCAAGGCCACGGTAACCACTCTCGACGGCAAGGTCACCACCACGGCGCAGCGGGTTGACGGTATTTACTTACAGGTCAATCCGCCGCTCCAGGGTGATGACACTGCGCTGATCGGTTCGGACGAGAGCTACGTTGGTGTCTGGTCTGTTCAGTCCGCCCTGATCGAGGGCGACCTGGTGCAGGGACAGCGAACTGACACGGTGGAAGTGAAGGTGGCCAACAATGCCGCCGCAGTCGTAGCCGAGCAAACCGCCCGTATTAATGCCGACGGCGTGTTGTCGTCCAGCATCGAAACGGTCAAGAACTCGGTCAACGGCAACACACTGGCTATCCAGACCAACACCACGGCAATTCAAACGGTCGACGGCAAGGTCACGGCGAACTGGTCGGTGCGGATGCAGTACGAAACCGCAACCGGACTCTACAAGTACGCTGGCATCGGGCTTGGGCTGGAGAATGGCCCTGGGGGATTGCAGTCGCAGTTCATCATCGACGCCGACAGGTTTGCCATCGGTCAGGCTGGATCGGTTCCGTTCGCAGTGCAGGGTGGGCAGACCTTTATTAAGGCCGCATTTATCCAGGACGGCACGATAACTAATGCCAAGATCGGTAACTACATCCAGTCGAACAACTATGATCCAGGTAAAGCTGGCTGGAAGCTTTTCTTCGACGGGACCTTTGAAATCAACGGAGTTGTACCAGGGCAGGGCCGATCAATGATGACAAATCGCTCGTTACGGTTTTGGGATAATGGTGGCGTCAAGCGCGTTCAAATCGGAGATCTTACCGAATGAGTTCTGGAATCAGAATTTGGGGGCCCACTGGTAATTTACAGTTGGACGAGAACTCGTTCACCGTGAGGGTCGTTTACTCGGCGCTGGTGACTTCTGCTGTTGGTTCTGTTGCGAGGAATGTATATATCCCAATACCAGAGGTTGATATCGCGACTCATGTTGGGGTTTGTCTCCCAAACGAACCGTGGAGGTTCTCTCAAGATCCAAGGAACTCACAGTTTGACGTTCAGATTATGAGTGGCGGGGTTACCGTATGGTTTGCAAATCGAAATATGCCTAATGGCAAGAAAGGCGTTTCGACTCAAAGGCTTTTAGTATTTAGGTATAGATAATGTCATACGGATTAATATTTAAAAAATAATTCGGACGTTGTTGCCTTGGACTCCGAGTATTCTAGGTTGGTTATACTCTACTCGGCTCGATATGAACCTATAGGAGCCGTATTCCCCACACCGTTTACCTCCCAAGAACCTCCTTTGGTTTTTGCAAGACCAGATGCCACCGCGTCTTTTCAGGGAGTGCAGCTATTGGGGGCGCCAGGTAACTGGACTGGTTGGCGAAACGAATGGCCTGGGAATGTATCCGGAACATATTTCGTGGCCGCCTATGAAGCTAAGCCCGTAGAAGGTTATGGGCTAAGGTTGTGGGATTCAAATTCAAAACTACTGTTCGATAATGGCGCGCCTTGTGCGCAGTTTACGACTGTAGTTTCTGAATGGACATTTATGGGAGCTGTTAATACATCACCCGGAAGATGGAATTTTTCTTGGACCTCCACGGCTCCAATTAGCGATGGTAGCTATATATTAATCAATAATATTGCGATGGATATGCCCGCAAGGGATAGCTACTCATGGTTGGGTTGTGGGTGGAATCAAGAGAATAATAAAGTTTCTATTGGGCTTCAGAATTTAGGTGACTTTAATGAGGCTTATTTCTACTTTTCACTTCTGTTCGGCAAGCCGATGCTCTGATCAATTAACAGTTTGAGGTTATAAAATGCCAAGACAAGAAATCAACATCGGTATAGCCCCAACAGGGGCTGGCGGCGATACGACCCGAAGTAGCGCCGTGAAAATAAATGCTATGACAGCTGAAATATACTCAGCGCTCGCCACAAAGTTTGATGCAGTGTCTGCCTTGGTTGATCCTACTGGAGGTGGCTTGATGTCACGCACAACCGTTTCAGGCTTAGATATTTGTAAATATCTCAATGGTATGCAAGTGATCAGTGGTAGTCTTGGCTCTTCTGGTAATATTCCTGCTAACGCTTCTACAGTTGTCCGCTACAACTTGCCTGTTTCTGTCGGCCCGGACTTGGCAAAGGCATGCGTGGATGGGTTTGCGCAGCCTAGCAATAATTACGATCATTACGGCATAGTCTCCGGTTTTGCTGATACTTCAACCTCAGTTACATTGGTAATAAGAAATGGAGCAACGTCACAGTCATTCAATCCTAGAGTTACTATACTGAGCCAGTGGAAAATGAAAATTAAAACTATTGCCTTTTCTGACTAATGAATCTATTTCCGGCTCCGTAAGTGGTGATATCTTAACTGTAAATGGAGATAGTTTTGATTTTACACCGCTAAAGGATGGGTTCAGGCTTCCGGCCTCAGCAATTTCTAGTGAATGGTTTTGTTGATTATGTTGAACGCAAGGGCCAAACGCTGCATATGACCCTGAGGCTGCCCGTGCAAGCAGACAGCCCTGATGAATATAGAAATCCGATAGAGCCAATCGTAATCGATGCGCGCAGTGGCCCTGTGAAGTTTCCGGACACATCGCCATCAGCACTGTCG
Source organism: Pseudomonas sp. SST3 (assembly GCF_003325755.1). Next base: position 4,414 of record NZ_QORI02000071.1, read on the forward strand.
ATGACGGAACTTACTGCAACTCAGGAGGAAAAGTAATGGTGGACTGGAGCAAACTTGAACCGATCAAGACGCCGCAAGATGTGGCGAATGATCTCAGTGTGGAGCAGGCGAAAACATATCTAAATGAGACCAACTGGTATGCATTCGCCTTGCTTGAAGATGGCACACCGATTCCTGGTGATATCAAGCAGGCACGCACTGCTGCCCGCGCAACTCTCATTCAGCTAAGCCCTCCATCCGCGCCTTGACTTTCTGCGAAAAAAACCGCCCGCCTCGAGCGGGCTTTTTATTGCCTGGAGAAAAGTATGACCACTACTGGAAAAGACCGGGACATCCTGGCGCGCACGCTGTGGGGCGAAGCCCGCGGCGAGGGTCTGGACGGCCAGATCGCCGTAGCCTGGACCATCCGCAACCGTGTGTTCGACGGCAAGGCCACCTCATGGTGGGGCGAGGGTTACGCTGGGGTGTGCCTGAAGCCTTGGCAGTTCAGCTGCTGGAACCAGAACGACCCGAACTACGCCTACCTGAGTGGTGCCCAAGCAGATYCCGGCCCGCGGCAGTTCGCCCAGGCCCAGCGTGCGGCTGACCAGGTGATGTCAGGCGCGGTACCGGATCCAACCGGCGGGGCCACGCATTACTACGCGACCACGATGCCAAAAGCCCCGGCTTGGGCGGCGAAGGCCAAGCAGACACTGCGCCTTGGTCACCATGTGTTCTTCAAGGATGTGCCGTGATGACGCCCTTGCAGAAGCTGGCTTGCTTTGGGCTTGCGGCTGTCCTTCTGCTGGTGCTGGGCGCTGGCGGTGGTGCGTGGCTGGCTGCCCGGCATTACCGGCCGTTACTCGACGCCGCGAACACCGACTTGGTCAGTGCTCAGTCGGCGCTCGACAACCTGGAAGCGCTGGCGGGAGAGCAAGGCAGGAAGCTAGGTGAGCTTGTCCAGGCCGGCGATCAGCGGGAGCGAACTGCCGCCCAGGCCCTGGCAAAAGCAACGCAAGAGGCCCAGCCCGACTACGCCGCTGCCAGTCAGTTGTTTGCGGGAGCGAACCGGTGGCGACCGGCCCAGGCTGCTGCGGCCATCATCGATCAGGAGTTGGGGTTATGAAGTCTTTTCTGGTGCTGTTAGCGCTGGTGCTGACTGGCTGCGCGGGCCGGGAGCCAGAGGTGCGCACTGTGCGCGTGGAGGTGCCGGTGCTGGTGCCGTGCACAACACAGGGGGTCGCTGTGCCGCCATGGGCAGCTGCTGGGCTGAAGAAGTCCGACAGCCTGGAAGTAAAGGTTCGGGCATTGTTGGCCGAGCGTCGGCAGCGTATCGGTTACGAGCGTCAGCTGGTCGCGGCGGTGCAGGCTTGCCAGTAGGCCTGGTGGTATCAAGCCCTGATCGGCTGGATGAGCTCGGGCCCCTTGTTGCGCACGTTGCCCACGGCCGTATCTACCTTGAACCACTCGAACACCTCGGACGGCTCGCCCTGGTGTAGCACCATCTGCTCGGCGCGCTCCTTGGGCGTGGCCGGGTCCAACCATTCCCGAGCTAGGTCCGGGGTC
>NZ_QORI02000072.1 GCF_003325755.1 Pseudomonas sp. SST3
GCACGGCCTGACGACTGGAGCGGCTTGGCAATACCTGCGGTTCCCGCGACACCGGCCACGGCGTCCGCCGATGACCTGGAGGCCTTGGGTTCGACCGACGATGGCGGCCCACGCCGCCAGCCCGAACTGTCCGAAGCCATCGCCTATGCCCCCGAGATGGATGCCCCGAGCAGCGACCTGTCGCTGCTCGATGACGACGACATGCCCCCGGTGCTTCCCGGCCAGATCGACCCCGCCCTGCAACGCACGGCGCGACTGGCTTCTCTCGACCCCAACGACGGAATCGACCTATGAGCCAATACCGCCTCAATCTGTTCATCCAGCACGAGCACGCCAAACGTCTGGAAGAACTGGCCGCCAAGAAAGGCGTGTCCAAGTCGTCCATCGTCGCGGCGGCGCTCGCATCGTGGCTATCGCCCGATGCCGGCGACCAGCGTGAGGCCGCCATCGCCAAACGACTGGATCGCCTGTCGCGGCAGGCCGAGCGCCTGGAGCGTGACCAGAACATCCAGATCGAGACGCTGGCGCTATTCGTCCGCTACTACCTGACCGTCAGCACGCCGGTGCCGGAGGCCCATCAGGATGCGGCTCGCGCGCAGGGCAAGGCGCGCTTCGAGCAGTTCGTCGAACAGTTAGGCCGCCACCTGCTGCGTGGCCGCAGCCTGGTACGGGACGTGGTGGAAGAACTGCATCCCCAGGATCGTGAGTTCGAGATGCGCATGGATGACGCGGCCGCGATGGCCGCCGCCCATGAACGCACTGCGGAGCGTGCGTCATGAGTGCCGTTCCTCAAATCCCGCCCGAACCGCGCTCATCCGCTGCAGCATCCCAGGATCGCCGCATCCAGATGCTGCGCACGGCGATGGGGCCGGTGATCGCCGCTGCGCTGGAAGACCCGGACGTGGTGGAAGTGATGCTCAACCCCGACCGGACATTGTGGGTGGATCGGCTGTCGTCTGGCCGTGCGCCGCTCGGCGTCGAACTGCCCGAAGCCGATGGCGAACGCATCATCCGCCTGGTCGCCGCCCATGTCGGTGCGGAGGTGCATCGCGGCCAACCGCTCTTGACCGCCGAACTGCCTGAAACCGGCGAACGCTTCGAGGGCATCCTGCCGCCCGCCGCACCCGGCCCGGCCTTTGCGCTGCGCAAGCGTGCCGTGAGCATCATCGGTCTGGATCGCTATGTGGCTGATGGCATCCTGACCACTGGGCAGGCCGAGTTTCTGCGTCATGCCGTGCGCGAGCGGCACAACATCCTGATCGCCGGAGGCACCAGCACCGGCAAGACCACGCTGGCCAATGCCTTGCTGGCCGAGATCGCCGCCACCGGCGACCGCGTGCTGGTGCTCGAAGACACCATCGAACTGCAATGCGCGGCCCGCGACCATGTGCCGCTGCGCACCCGCGCCGGCGTCGTGTCCATGACCGAGCTGGTGCGGGCCACGATGCGCCTGCGGCCCGACCGCGTGATCGTCGGCGAAGTGCGCGGCGGCGAAGCGCTGGATCTGGTGAAGGTCTGGGGCACCGGCCACCCCGGCGGCATCGCCACCATTCATGCCGGCTCCGCGTTGGGCGCGCTGCTGCGCCTGGAGCAACTGATCCTCGAAGTGGCGGTGAATCCGCCCCGCGCCCTGATCGCCGAGGCGGTCAATGTCGTGATCCACATCGCAGGCCGCGGCCGCAAGCGCCACGTCGAAACCATTTCCCGCGTCGTCGGTTTCGACGGCGCGGGCTACCGCCTGGCGGATGCGCTGGAAGCGACGCTTCCCGAGCTGCCGCCGGTTCCTCTTACAGCCGCTGCCGCTACGCCTTCCTCGATCCCTGAACAACCTGGAGAACTGCCATGACGCACGTTGATGCTTTCCGTCTTTCTGTAAACCCGCTTTCCCCGCTGCCCATGCTGGCGCGTTTGCATCGCCTGGCCCGACCCGCAGGACAAGGGTTGCTGCTCGCGGTGTTGATGCTGTTGCTGGCGGGCACGGCGCAGGCCGCCGGTTCCTCAATGCCGTGGGAAGGCCCGCTGCAATCCATTCTCGAATCCATCCAGGGGCCGGTAGCCCGCATCGTCGCGGTGATCATCATCATCGCCACCGGCCTGGCGTTGGCCTTCGGCGATACCAGTGGCGGCTTTCGCAAGCTGATCCAGATCGTCTTCGGCCTGTCCATCGCCTTCGCGGCTTCGAGCTTCTTCCTGTCGTTCTTCAGCTTCTCCGGCGGGCCGTCGTATGAGCACGGCCACCGATCTTCCGGGCTTTGAAGTGCCGCTGCATCGCTCGCTGACCGAGCCGATCCTGCTGGGCGGTGCGCCGCGCACCGTGGCGATTGCCAACGGCACGCTGGCCGCCGCCGTCGGGCTGGGCCTGCAACTGTGGATTCCCGGCGTGGTGCTCTGGATCATCGGCCATTCGCTGGCCGTATGGGGCGCGCGTGTCGATCCGCAGTTCATGCAGGTCTTCGCCCGGCACATCAAGCACAAGCCGCTGCTGGACGTGTGAGGACGATGCCATGCTGAACCTTGCCGAATACCGCCAACGGCCCGCGCTGCTGGCCGACTGGCTTCCCTGGGCCGGGCTGATCGCGCCGGGCGTTGTGCTGAACAAGGATGGCTCTTTCCAGCGCACGGCACGTTTTCGCGGGCCGGACTTGGACAGCGCCACGCAAGGCGAGTTGATCGCCACATCGGCGCGGCTCAACAACGCGTTGCGCCGCCTGGGTTCGGGCTGGGCCTTGTTCATTGAGGCCGAACGCCGGCCGGCGGCGGACTACCCACACTCCGACTTTCCCGAACCGCTGTCCTGGCTCGTGGACGAGGAACGCCGCGCCGCCTTCGAGGAATCAGGGCATCACTTCGAGAGCGGCTATCACCTGACGCTGGCTTACCTGCCGCCCGAGGAATCGCGCGCCCGCGCGGCCAAGCTGCTCTTCGAGAACGCGCCCGGCGATGGCGTGGACTGGGGCGGTCGCCTCGATGCCTTCGTGGCGGAAGCCGATCGTGTCTTCGACTTGCTCGATGGCGTGATGCCGGAAATCGCCTGGCTCGATGACGCCGAGACGCTGACCTACCTGCACGCCGCGGTTTCGACGAGGCGTTATCGCGTGGGCGTGCCCGAAGTGCCGTTCCACATCGACGCGCTACTGGCCGACTGCGCCCTAGTCGGTGGCCTGGCGCCCACGCTGGGAGACCAGCACCTGCGCGTGGTGTCGGTGCGGGGCTTTCCAACTTCCACCTGGCCGGGCCTGCTGGACGACCTCAACCGCCTGGGCTTCGCCTACCGCTGGAGCACGCGCTTTCTCTGCCTGGACAAAGCCGAAGCGGAAAAGGAACTCGGTCGCCTGCGCCGCCAGTGGTTCGCCAAGCGCAAGAACGTCATCGCGCTGCTGCGTGAAACCATATTCCAGCAGGAAAGCCCGCTGGTGGATACCGACGCCAGCAACAAGGCCGCCGATGCCGACGCCGCCCTGCAGGAACTGGGCAGCGATCAAGTGGCCTTCGGCTACCTCACCGCCACAGTGACGGTGCTCGATGTCGATCCAGCCGCGGCCGACGAAAAGCTGCGCATGGTGGAGCGCGTCATCCAGGGCCGGGGCTTCGTGACCATCCCCGAAACGCTGAACGCCGTGGATGCGTGGCTGTCGTCCATTCCTGGCAACGCTTACGCCAATGTGCGCCAGCCCATCGTCTCGACGCTGAACTTGGCGCACATGATGCCCTTGTCAGCGGTGTGGGCCGGGCCGGAGAAGAACGACCATCTGGACGGCCCGCCGCTGATCGTCACCCGCACCGATGGCGCGACGCCTTTTCGCTTGGTCACGCACATCGGCGACGTGGGCCACACACTGGTCGCCGGGCCGACCGGCATGGGCAAGTCGGTACTGCTTGCCATTCTGGCCATGCAGTTCCGGCGCTACTTCGGCTCGCGGATCTTCGCCTTCGACATGGGCCGCTCCATGCGTGCCACGATCCTCGGCCTCGGCGGCGAACACTACGACCTCGGTGCCGATGGCGGCATCGCCTTTCAGCCGTTGGCCCGTATCGACAGCGAGGGCTACCGCACCTGGGCGGCTGAATGGGTGGAAGGCCGGCTACTGCACGAAGGCGTGACCGTCGGCCCCGACGAGAAGGCAGCCATCTGGTCGGCGCTGGGTAGCCTCGCCGGTGCGCCGGTGGAACAGCGCACGCTGACCGGGCTTTCCGTGCTGCTGCAATCGAACGCGCTACGGCAAGCGCTGTCGCCCTATGTGCTTGGCGGCGCCCACGGCAAGCTGCTGGACGCCGACCGCGACCGGCTGGGCATGGCCGACGTGCAGGGCTTCGAGATGGAAGAACTGATGCACAGCCCCGCCGCCGTGCAAGCGGTGCTGCGCTACCTGTTCGCCCGCTTCGATGAGCGTTTCGATGGTGCGCCCACGCTGCTGATTCTGGATGAAGCCTGGCTGTTCCTCGATGAGCCATCTTTCGCGGCCCGCATCCGGCAATGGCTCAAGACGCTCAGGAAAAAGAACGTCAGCGTCATCTTCGCCACGCAGAGCCTGGCGGACATCAAGGACTCGACCATCGCGCCCGCGATCATCGAGAGCTGCGCCAGTCGGATTTTCTTGCCTAACCCGCAGGCGACCGAGCCGCAGATTCGCACGATCTATGAGGGTTTCGGGCTCAACAGCCGGCAGATCGAGATCGTCGCCACCGCGCAGCCCAAGCGCGACTACTACTACCAGTCGCGTCTCGGCAACCGCCTATTCGATCTCGACCTGGGGCCGTTGGCGCTCGCCTTCGCGGGCGCATCCACCCCTCAAGACCAACGCGACATCGACCGCGTGCTGACGCAGGCCGGCGCCCCCGGCTTCACCGGCGCGTGGCTGCGCCATCGCGGCCTCGACTGGGCTGCCGACCTGCTGCCGTCCTCACCGGCGGCCGCTTCGTTTCTCAACTCCCAACCACTGGAGGTTTCACCATGAAGACCAAGCCCCGTTTGCTGTCCGTCTCGCTCGCCGCCGTGCTGTCGGTATCGCTGCTGGCCGTGCAGCCCGCGTCCGCGCTGACGGTGTTCGACCCGTCGAACTTCGTGCAGAACACGCTGACAGCCATCCGCACGCTGGAGCAGATCAACAACCAGATCAACCAGCTCCAGAACGAAGCGCAGATGCTGATGAACCAGGCACGCAATCTGGCGAAGCTGGACTTCAACATCGTCAACCGGCTGCGCTCGACGCTCGCCACCACTGAGCGCCTGATCGCCGAGGCACGCGGCCTGGCCTACGACGTGCAGAGCATGGACGCCACGTTCGCCCGCCTGTACCCGGAGCAATATGCCGCCACCATCAGCGGCGACCGCATGGCGCAGGACGCCCGCGAACGCTGGCAGAACACCTTGAACGGTCTGCACACCGCGATGCGGATGCAGGCGCAGGTGTCGCAAAACCTTGCTCAAGACGAAAGTGCGCTGGCCGACCTCGTGAGCCAGAGCCAGTCGGCCACCGGCGCTCTGCAAGCCATGCAGGCGACGAATCAGCTTCTCGCCTTGCAGGCCAAGCAGTCGATCCAGGCGCAGCAGCTCCAGATCACGCAAGACCGGGCCGCTTCGCTGGAACTGGCGCGGCAGGCGGCGGCGACCGAACGCGCCCGCGAAGTGCGGCGGCGCTTCCTCGGCACCGGCACGCCGTACACGCCGCAGTCCGTCAACTTCTACAACAACTGACGGGAGGCGGCCATGCGATGCGCTTTCCGTCCTGCTGGCCGTGCTGCTGACCGCTTGCGGCCAGCAGCCGGTCGAGAACTTGGCCGACGCCCTGGCCGCCGACCCCGTGCGGCTCAAGGCGCTACGCGGGCAATGCGCGGCTGATCGGCAAGCCGTAGGCGAGGACGCCTGCCGCGCCGCCGCCGAAGCCTTCCGGCGACGCTTCTTCGCCGGCCACACCGGGCCGGACGAATACGAATCGCTGACC
>NZ_QORI02000073.1 GCF_003325755.1 Pseudomonas sp. SST3
CGCCTTGAGCAGTTCCCGGATGGCGATCATCGGCACGGGAGCGGTCGGTGGCAAAGGTTCATCCGAGTCACTCAGACACCGCGCCAACGCTTCGAGCACCGCCGGCATGGGCTCGTGGAGGCCGTGCATCTTCACCTGCCAATCCGTGGCGCAGGTTTCGCAAGACAACTCGACGCCGGCCTGGCGTGCCTGCTCGCGCAACGGCCGCAACAGACTTTCCAGCCCGCTGGGTACCGCCGAGTCAAACCGCCAGTGCAGGTACAGCGCGCCTTCGCCAGTGTCATCCGCCAACGCCTGGCTGAAGGTCAACGCTGACAGCTCCCGTCGGCCCCGTGAGCGATCCTGGGCAAAGGTGCGCAAGCCACGGTGGGCGCTGGTTTGGCCACGAATCAGGCCAGCGCGTTCTTCCTTGGCGGGCGCACGAAGCAAGGGGTTATTGGGCGGCAGTTGCCAAGGGTGCCGGGAGGCGGGCAGGTGCAGTGAATCGAGTATGGCCTTGAGGGCTACGACGCCTTGTTCCGACAGGTCTTGGGCATCGTTGCGCGCCAACGCCAGGGCGCCTTGGACCTGTTGCTGGCGAGCATTGAGCAAGGCGAACTCTTCGCGTAACGCTGTCCAGTCGCTGTGTGCGAAGAAACCCAGCCAGTCGTGCAGCAACTCTTCAATCTGCGTAGCCGGTTCGCGTTCGCTGGCGAGGGTGAAGTCTATATCCAGCACGGCTTGATCCGCGAATTGGTACAGCACGGACGCCTGCAGCGCGGTGGCCAGTCGTCGCGCTTGCAGTTCAGCGAGCAACCCGCCGGGGGCCGAGGCGTTGAGCCAGGTGCAGAGAAACGCCAGCGCTTCCCGTGGCGCGTTACACGTAATGACCTGATGCAGGTGTTGGCCGGCGACGTGCTGATAACGGCGCGCCGGGCCATGCATCAAGGCCGGTGGAGCGGCCTGCGGGTGCAATGGGCCGGGCGTCAGTTGGTCACTGAACTGCTGGGCCAAGGCCTGCAGGTCGGCCAGCGATTGTGGACCGGCGAGGCTCAGGGTCATCTGCCCGCTTTGATAAAAGCGTGCGTGGAACCCTCGCAAGGCGTGCTGAAACTCGTCGCTTTCCACCGGCAGGCTGTCGCGGTTGCCGGCATGAAAACCTCGTAGAGGATGATCCGCCGCCAAGCCTTGCAGCAGCGCCACTTGCTGTTGGGCCTTGGCATCCTGGGACCAGGCGATGAACTCCGCCTCCAGCACTTCGCGTTCACGTTGTTGATCGTCGAGGGCCAGGCGCGGGTGAGCCAGCATATCCGCCAAACGCGCCAGCCCGTCTGCAAAAGCCGGCACCGGCAGTTCAAAGAAGAACTCGGTGGTGCGCTCACGGGTGCTGGCGTTGACCTGCCCACCGTGGCGCTGCACGTAGGCCATCAGCCCTTCGCCGACTGGGAAACGTTCGGTACCGAGAAACAACAAGTGCTCAAGAAAATGCGCCAGGCCAGGCCAGGCCAATGGCACGTCATGGCTGCCGGCAGCCACGTGTAAAAACGGCGGCGCAGCGCTTCAAGCGTGGCGCATGGCGCAGGCAAACCCGCAGGCCATTAGCGAGAGTCAGGTGAAGGGGATGAGGGTGAACCGGCGCAGGCATGGGCACTTCCGAGGCGTGGGAAGTGCCTATGCTAGCAAACCCAATGGGTCAGGGCTTGTGCAGTGCGCCGTAGAGTTCGGCGCGACGGTCTTGCAGGTAGTGGTTGGCGGCGCGGGCGTCGACAATAGATTGGCGATCCAGGGTGCCGACGATCAAGGCTTCATCCAGGCCAGCCTGGGCAATTCGCTGGCCGTCCGGCGCGGCAATGCTGCTTTGCCCGCAGTAGTGAATCTCGCCTTTCGTGCCCGCAATAGTTGGCATAGGCCACGAAGCATTGGTTTTTCAAAGGCTCGCGCCCGCACGGTGACGTCGGCAACGAAGTCGAACGGCACCATATTAGCGGTGGGCACCAGAATCAGTTCGGCACCGGCGAGGGCCAGGCGCCGGGTGTTTTCCGGAAACTCCAGGTCGTAGCAAATCAGCATGCCCACCTTCCACCCGTTCAATTCCACCACCGGGAAATCATCGGGGCCGGCGCTGAACATTGAGTGGTCAAGATCGCCAAACAAGTGGGTCTTGCGGTAATTGCACAGGCGCTTGCCCTGGGCGTCGATCAACTGCACGGCGTTGTAGACCTGGCCGTCTTCGGCCCGCTCCGGGTAGCCATACAGGATCGCCAGCCCGGCACTTTTGCGCCAGTTCGGCAATCGCCTGCGCCGATGGCCCATCCTGTGCCTCTGCCAGTGCGCCAACGGCTTCGGCGCCAATGTTATAGCCGCTGAGAAACATCTCTGGCAGCACCAGCACATCGGCGCCGTGTGCTTCATGGGCCAACTGGTGCAGGCGCTGCAGGTTAGCGGCCACATCCAGCGGCAGCGGCGGGCATTGGTACAGGGCGACACGCATGCTCAACTCCTTATTCTGCCAGGGCGATTGGCCCTATTTCATCGAATACGTCGCCTGGGCCTGGGTTCTCCGGGTGGGTGCTGCCACCGAAGTGATTCATGATGCCCCATACCGCGTTGAGCGAGGTTTGTACCGCGCCTTCGACCCAGGCGGGCGTCCACGATACATCATCACCCGCGATGAAGATCCCGCGTTGTTCGGCGGGCATATCCTTCTGCATGAAGTGCGCATACATCCGCTGGTTATAGCGATAGTGACCGGGCAAGGCGCCTTTGAAGGCCCCGACGGAAATGCGGATCGGCCTCCCAGGACACGGTGATCGGGTCGCCGATGATGCGCGCCTTGATATCAACGTTGGGGTAGATCTTCTTCAGCGCATCGAGGGCCAGTTTCACCCGCTTGTCGATAGGCTGGGGCAGCATCTTCAGTGCGTCGCTCATCCACGAGTAGGACAGGCAGATCACCCCCGGCTTGTCGTCACCGTTATCGAACAGGTAGGTGCCCCGGGTCAGGCGGTCGGTGAGGGTCATGCTCATCAGGTCGCGGCCGGTTTGCGGGTCTTTGTCTTTCCAGAATGGGCGATCAACCATCACGAAGGTTTTCGATGACTGCATGTAGCGAGTGCGATCCAGGGCCATCCACATTTTTTGTGAGAACAGGGTTTCGTCGCATTCGATTTGTGTGGTCAGCAGCCAACTTTGGCAGGTGGTCAGCACCGCCGCGTATTCGCGCGTGTCGCCATAGTTGTCGGTAACAGCAAAGCGGCCATCGGCGGCGTGGGCAATGCGCTTCACGCCTGCCCGTGGTGCGCCTCTATGCAACGAGCTCAGGCTGGTGCAGGCCGGCCAATGGGCGCAGCGCTCTGGCACATGGCGCCAGATGCCCATGGGCACTTGTGCCACGCCACCGACGATCAGGTGTTGATGATCATCGCAGTTGGTCATTACCACACGGAAGATTTCCAGCATGGAGTTGGGAAAGTCAGAGTCCCAACCGCCGGTGCCGAAACCGACCTGGCCAAACACCTCGCGGTGGTGGAAGGACAATTTGGCGAAGGCTTTGGAGGTGGCGACGAAGTCGTAGAAGGTACGGTCATCCCACAGCGGCACGAGCTTGTTCCACAGTTCCTTGAGCCGTGGCACGTCGCGGTCGCGGATTGCCTGCTGGATATCGCCGAACTGCGAACCGGCCTCCAAGGCGTCGGCCCAGGCATCGGCGACTTCCTGGAACAGTGCCGGTAAATCGGAGAGTTTTTGCGCATAGTGAGTCTGGCCTTCCAGATCGATCACGGTGCTGCCGGACGCCGGTGTCAGCGGGTTGGGAAAGGGCTTGGTCTCCAGTCCAAGTTTGTCCACGTAATGGTAGAACGCCGTGGACGATACCGGGAACCGCATGCCGCCCAACTCGGCGATGATGCCTTCGGCGCCTTCAAAGGCCTGCGAGCGCAAGCGGCCACCCATCTTCGAGGCTTCATACACAACGGGCTTGAGCCCGAGTTTCATCAGCTCGTAGGCCGCAACCAGGCCCGCGATCCCGGCGCCGACGATCGCCACTTCGGCGCCATGATTGGCCGCAGGAATACTGCCCAGCCCGGCGGGGTGTTCGATCCAGTCATCAAAGGCAAACGGGAAGTCCGGGCCGAAAATGGTGATGGGTTTCTTACCGTCGCCCGGGTGGCGATTGGGCTTGCTGAGGGTGCTGGACGGAATGCTCATGGCTGACCTTACTGACGGCTCGGCGGGAGGAGGGCCCGTTGAGTATAGGAAAAGATGGCAGCCAGTTTAGGGAGCGTTGCGCTCGTTAATAAGACGCAATGTGTCGTCGGATTGTACTGGTTTTAGTCAATATGACGAAGGTAGTGATCAGATTGGTTGTCCGCGATCCAATTTGTTACTGAGGATGATCGAGGTGGTGGTTTTTCTCCACGCCGTCGACACTGCCGATCTGGTCCAGCAATTGGTCCAGTTGCTCTGGCGAATCGGTGCGCAGCCAAGCCACGTAATCGAACTCTCCACTTACCGCGCACAACTGCTGCACTTGCGCCATGGCGCTCAGCCTGCGCAACACCTCTTTGCCCGAACGGGGGTTGCACGGTAATGCCCACATAAGCTTGCAACCCCCCATCCGCCAACGCGCTGGCCCCAGGCGCACGCCGTAACCGGTGATGACCTGGGTTTTCTCCAGGCGGGCCAGACGCGACGTGACGGTGGTGCGCGCGATGCCCAACTGCCTGGCGAGCATGGCCACGCTTTCACGGGCGTTGAGCTGCAGGGCGGCGATCAGTTTGGCGGTCGATTTCGTCTAGGGCGGGCAAGGGGGGCTCCAGTGCGGGGGCAATGAGCAAGCATGGTACAGGCTTGGCCTGGCTGAAAGAACCGTGATGCCAGATACGCAAAAGCCGCGCAATGCGCGGCTTTTTTTGTGTGGTGGGCCCAGTAGGACTCGAACCTACGACCAAGGGATTATGAGTCCCCTGCTCTAACCAACTGAGCTATAGGCCCTCAGTAGGTCGCGGATTATAGCGATGGTTTGTTCACTGTGCCATCCGAAAAATCCTTGTGCCGTGTACGAAGGAAGCTGGCGGCAAAAAGCTCCGGCGGCAGGGGCAGGCTGACGATGTAGCCTTGCATCTGTTCACACCCCTCGCTTGCGAGGAATGCTTGTTGCGCCGGAGTCTCCACGCCTTCGGCGATGATGGTGAATTGCATGCTGTGGCCGAGGGCGATGATGGCGCGCACGATGGCTGCATCGTGAGGGTCGTCGGGCAAGCCGCGGACGAAGGATTGGTCGATTTTGAGGAAGTCCAGGGGCAGGCGCTTGAGGTAGCTGAGGGACGAGTAGCCGGTGCCGAAATCATCGATCGCCAATTGGACGCCCAGGCGCTTGAGTTGGTGCAACACCGCGAGCGCTTCTTCGGCTTGGCTCATGATGAAGTTTTCGGTGATTTCCAGTTGCAGGCAGCCGGGTTCGAGGCGGTAATCGTGCAGCAGTTGTTCGATGCGTGACAGCAGGTTGGGGTGACGCAGTTGCGCGCCTGCGAGGTTGACCGACAGGGGGCCGAAATCCTTGAAAGCCGCTTGCCAGGCGTGCAACTGCCGGCACGCCTGTTCCAGTACCCAGTCGCCGATTTGCAGGATCATGCCGTTCTCTTCGGCCAGGGCAATAAAGTGCTCGGGCGGGACCTCGCCCAAGGTCGGGTGGTGCCAACGGATCAAGGCTTCGGCGCCGATCAGTTGTTGGGTGACCAGGCTGCGTTTGGGTTGGTAATACAGGCTCAATTCTTCACGTTCGATGGCGCGGCGCAGTTCGTGCTCCAGCGCTACGCGTTCATTGGCCTGGGCGGTCAGGTCGCGGGTGTAGCGCTCGACCCGGTTGCGCCC
>NZ_QORI02000074.1 GCF_003325755.1 Pseudomonas sp. SST3
CCAGGATTTCCAGCTTGCCGCCGGACGCTTTCTGGCCAAACAGCCGCGCCGGGATCACCCGGGTGTTGTTGAAAACCATCAAATCGCCTGGGCGCAAATGCTCAAGCAAATCAGTGAATTGACGGTGTGCGAGGGCACCGCTGGGCCCGTCCAGGGTCAGCAGTCGACTGGCGCGACGCTCGGCCAAAGGGTGGCGAGCGATCAGCGAATCAGGGAGCTCAAAAGTAAAGTCAGCAACGCGCATGATGGGGTTCGTCTAGCAGGGCCGGGAAGTCTAGCGGAAATAGTGAAAAATAGACCATGAAACGTGATTGACCAACGGTAATCTCATCTCTATACTTCGCCGCCATTGAGCCCTGATGGCGGAATTGGTAGACGCGGCGGATTCAAAATCCGTTTTTCGAAAGGAGTGGGAGTTCGAGTCTCCCTCGGGGCACCATCTTAAAGAAAGACCTTGAAATTTAAGGTCTTTTTTTCGCCTGCAAAAAAGTGCCAGGCGTGGCAGTGGAGGGAGCGGGACCATGGAGTTGACGCTTGAAGCGGTTGCGTTGTTCGCGCTGAAGTTGGTGTATGAGACTGACCACGGCAGCCCGTTGCTGCGCGATGATCCCGTGATGGAAGGCTATGATCGCGAGGTGTTTGGGTTGTTGGTGCGCCAGGGAAACCTGGCCGAGATCCAGTTGAAGCTCGATGAGTGCATCACCCAGGCGTTGATTGCATTGGGTGGAGCGGACAGCGTTCTCGGGCGTGAATTGCAAAGGCTATCCACCGATGTGCAAAACATCGCTCGTCTTGATGAGTTGACCTGCCCGCTGACCGTACTAAAGAGCTATCTGAAAGATGTGCAATGAATCGGTAATCAGGGTAACGGCCAGGTAAACCATCAACACCGCCACCCCTGCATCCAGCCAGCGCCAGACCGCAGGCTTGCGAAACAATACCGTCAATCGCTGACAGCACAGCGCCAACACCACGAACCACACGAGTGATGCCGTCATGGCGCCTGTCGCGAACAGCGCCTGTTGGCCCGCAGGTTTCGTGGCACCGATGGAACCAATCAACACCACGGTATCGAGCCAGGCGTAAGGGTTGGCAAAGCCGAGTATGACCGCCGAGCGCAACAGCCCTCTTTGCGAGTTGCCGCCTTGAGCGTCCGGCATGGACTGATCCCGGATGCAGGCCAACAGACGTTGGCCACCAAACCAAAGCAGATACGCAGCGCCGGACAACAGCAATAGTGCCATCACCTCAGGCCGGCTTCCCAACAACGAACCTAAACCCGTGACCCCGAAAGCGATCAGGAAAATATCGGCCATTACGCAAATAGCGACAACGCCCCAGATCGGCCCGCGACCGACACCTTGGCGGATCACCAAGGTGTCTTTCGGGCCAGGGGCGGCGAACAGTCCGATACCCAAGAGCAAACCTTCGATGTAAAGGGCATTGAAGTGAGGAAACATGGACTGTTCGAGCCCTCCAGGACTATTTAGCGCAGTTGAATCGGTTGATTACCGAAACCGGTATGACGAGCATTCACAGTACTGCCCAGGTCAATGGATTTCTGGCGGTAAAAGGTCGTCAGCAACTGATCCGGATTGGGATTTGCAAAGTAGATCAATGAGCTTCTGGCGACCGGTTTGCTGGGCGCAAGTACAGCATGGTAGGCGGCAGGCACGGCATGATCGGAGAGCTCTGTCAGCAAGGAACCCGCCAGCACCGCGACCTCGTTCTCCAGAAGCGTACCGGCTCCAACGATCGTCCTTTCATCAAAACCAGCCCTTCGCGGGTAGGCTTGATAAACGAAAGCATATGCCCGTCTTCATGAGGATCCTGGGCATATTGACGAGAATGGTCTTTCGCCTGTGGACCATAGACACACAGCTGGATGTACGATGCCGCGCGAAAGGGGGCCAAGGGGCAACGCCAAATTCCTCGCAAATGCCATCCATAACTCCCTGGGCCAACTCGCTCATCTGTCGTTCAAAACTGCCGACTGCGACAACGAAAGTACTTCGGGTGAATTCGAAAGCGGTTCTTTTTGAAGCGTGCGCGGGCCAGTAACAAAACCGCTCGCACAGGTCCGGGTGCTCCTCGGCAAGGGAGTACTCGGCGCCAAAAGGGAAAAAACCATCCGTGTCCTGGGCAAAGGAAAACTCATCCTTGATGGCCTGGGGAATGGCCGAATAGCCAATCAAATGATCTTTTTGTAGTCCTGCAACATCGCATCAGGAATTTGCAGGATGCCAAAGCCTGATCGGGCAATGGATTCACAGCACGCTTTCATTGGACTCATAGCTATATCCACAGATAGATGTAAAGGAATGCAACACACACAAGGTTCGCAAGCATGTGAGAAACCGCGACACTGGATATGCCAACCAAACCGGGACCTATCCATGTCTTTCACAACGTCGCCAGCAAGACCAAAGTCTGAATCGCTATGTAACCGTGACGGCGGGCAGGTTGTCCTTTTTGGCTTACAAGATGACGACTTCCACTGGAAACGGGTTTGCAAAATATGAGCATCAAAACTGGCGATACTCTTCGAGCGCTTGTTGTACGACGCAGCCGAGAACTGGGAAAAACCCCTGACTAACCTGGCTAAGGAGGCTGGCATCTCCAGAACCTACCTTTATGCATTGGCGGACGGTGCTTCAAAAGATCCGTCCGTACGTACCCTGATCAAATTAGCCAAAGCGCTACGTGTCTCCCCGCTGCTGCTGTTTCGCTACTTTGCCGACCTGACCGGTGCTCCAACTGATGCTTACTCAATGGCTATCACCAACCGGGCCATTGGCTTGCACGACCCATCTGACATTGCCGTATTCAATGCAGACGTGACCACGCCTGACCAGACCGTAGTGCTGCCCGGTGAAACCTTTCAGAAAACCTGGGAGATCCAGAACCTCGGGATTCGCCCCTGGCGCGGCCGGCGATTGGTGAGAGTGGACGGTGAGTACGTGATCGCCCGTCGAACCGCTTCGGGGGAGCCATTGGAAGTGGTGATGGATAGCCATCTGCGAAGCCTGAATAACGATATTCCGATAGCAGATACTTTGCCCGGCCAGCCAGTGCATATCACCGTGGAGTTCGGAGCCCCGAGGGAGACCAGCACCGTCACCTCAATCTGGCGTATCGAAGATGAACATGGGCAGCCTTGCTACGGGCCAGCATTCATCCTGCATGTGATTGTCAACGTCATGGCGCGCTGAAAGCAGCCTTACTTGCGCCCCTCTACCGCCATCCGCACCGCCAAACCCATCAACACCGACCCCATCAGCCAGCGCTGCAGCACCTGCCAACCTGGCCGGGTGACAAAAAACACCGCGATGGAACCCGCCATGCAGGCAATCACCGCGTTGACGCTCACGCTGATAACAATCTGCAGGGAGCCCAGCGCCAGGGATTGCATCAGCACACTGCCATGACCATTAGGGTCGATGAACTGGGGCAGCAACGACAAATACATCACCGCCACTTTGGGATTGAGCAAGTTGGTGACCAAGCCCATGGTCACCAACTTGCGCGGGCTGTCCTTGGGCAAGTCGCGCACCTGGAATGGCGAGCGCCCACCCGGCTTGACCGCCTGCCAGGCCAGATACACCAGATACAACGCCCCGCCGAGCCGCAGCGCGTCGTAGGCAAACGGCACAGCCATCACCAACGCCGTGATACCCAGCGCCGCGCACACCATGTACACCACAAACCCCAGCGCCACCCCGCCCAGGGAAATCAACCCGGCCGTGCGCCCCTGGCAGATGGAGCGGGAAATCAGGTAGATCATGTTCGGCCCGGGAGTCAGTACCATGCCGAGTGAAATCAGGCCGTAGGCGAGCAAGCTGGACATATCAGGCATGGATTGGCTCCTGGTTTTTTAGGCTGCCAGCGTGAAATCCTTCGCCGACGCGGTCGTGTTGAGCGTCATGCTAGGGGCTTGCAGGCCAGGGCGTTAGATACAGATCCGCAGGCAAAACGTCATACACCGACGGCACCACTTACCCAGGACAGGCACATGATCGACTTCAACAACAAAGGTTTTCTTTCAAGCTCAAGCAAAACAACGAATACGCCGAACGCGTAGCGGCCCTGCTGCTGGACGGCGAAGAAGTGGTCGACGCCTACAAGGCCATGCGCGACGGCGTCGTGTTCACCACCAAACGCATCATCGCGGTGAACGTGCAGGGGATTACCGGCAGCAAGAAGGATTTCACCTCATTGCCATACAAGAACATCGTGGCGTACTCGGTGGAAACGTCCGGGACGTTTTGACTTGGATTCGGAGTTGGAGATTTATTTTTCGTCGTTGGGGAAGGTGAAATTCGAGTTCACTGGCAAGACCTCGATCGTGGAAATCTCCCGGCTGATTTCCAAGCATCTGCTGAGTTGATCCGCAGGCACCCAAAAGACCTTGGTGTTTCAAGGTCTTTTTTATTGCGGCTCAGCTGACGTACACCGGGCTCATCCTGCTCACAGCATCATTTCATAGGGTCCCATTGCCTTGCTAGTCTGCACCAAGCCCTGCCGCATCAACATCTCAAGATAACTTCCCGCCTCCATCGCGGGCTTCTTCAACGCCCTCCTCTGCTTCTGCGCCGCTCCCAACACTGCCGCCTGATCCAAATCCCAGAGATCCGAAATAAAGTCATCCGGATGCATCGGTTCAATGTCATAGACAGCCAATATATGAGGTGGAAAGTCTTTCAAATTGAAGGTCACGATGACCTCAGCTTTACTCCGAATTGCCGCCGCCAACACATGCCGGTCATCCGGGTCTGGTAAATCCAAACTCGAACACAGATCCTCATATCCCGTCACCAACGCGTCAGGTATAGCAATGTCCATTAGCGCCGACGTGCAGTCCACCTGAGCCGCCGTAAGATCGGGTCGGTTCTTAAGTACGTTGCGCTTTCCACTCATCCTGAATCTGGCCAGTCCATCGCGCTCGATACAAACCAGACAAACCAAGCCACATGAGTAAGTCCCTAAGTGCCGCAGGATAGAGAACACAAGCATCGTACACCGCAGTAAAGGGCGAACACCTCATCCGTCATACCCCATTCCCAACTCTTGGGCCTGTTGAACCAGCGCTTCCATTGCCTCTTGGCTTTGCTCGTCACGCCGTTGCTTGAACGCCATCAAATCCGAAAAACGGACTCGCCGATGTCGGCCCGTTTTTGTAAAGGGGATGGCTCCTTCCTCCAGCATCTTGACCAAATGCGGGCGTGACACATTAAGCAGGTCGGCCGCCTCCTGCGAGGTCAACTCGGCATGAACCGGCACTACCTTGACGGCATTGCCCAGCGCCAATTCGCCCAGAATATCGACCAGCAGACGCAGTGCGGAGGTTGGTAGGACAAGCCTGTGTGGCTTGTCTTCTTTGTCGAAGATATCGATGCGCTGGGTTTCAAATTTGGTCGACAATAGGGACGCTAATTCACGCTGACCTTGCACTGCCGCCTCAACTTCTTTTTCCAGCGGAAGGATCGTTTTGGGAAGATTGTTGATGGTCATGATGCAACTCCGGCCTTACGCAATTCAGTTGAGGTCAACGCTAAACGAAACAAACGAAAATCGCAATATTCGAAACAATGCTGGCGACTCACGTACCAGTCAACTTTTCCCACATCAACTGACAAATTGAGCTGATATCGGTTTCTGACTCCCCCTCATAGGCTCACTCCCTCGCACAAGGAAGTGAATCGGTCATGTCAGAACGCTTTTATCCACCCACCGAACAAGCGTTACTCAAGCGACGAATCCTCACCCGGCAACCGTCGCGTGTGCCGTATTCGCC
>NZ_QORI02000075.1 GCF_003325755.1 Pseudomonas sp. SST3
GGCCCGGTAGCCGGTGCACGGCTTTCACCTGTTTGGATGGCCTGAACTGAAGGATAGTTCGGATTCAGCAAATTCAAGGGAGGAGAGGTGCTTTTACCGCTGCGTTTCGTCGGATGGGAAGCGCAAGGCCGCGCGATGCGCGGCGTTTGGAGGCGATATTTTTTTTACGAAGGATCGCCCTGTTCGACGTCCTGGGGGTAAGTCTGGCGCCATAGCTCAAAGCCGCCATCGAGGCTGTAGACATCCGAGAAGCCCTGGTTGATCAGGTAGGCAGCAGCGCTCTGGCTGGAGTGACCGTGATAGCAGGTGACGACCAACGGATGGTCGAGATCTGCCGCCGCGATAAAGTCCGGCAGGGAATGGTTATCAAGATGTGTCGAACCAGCGATATGGCCACTGGCGTAGCTGAGGGCGTCGCGAATGTCGACGATCACGCCACCGTCATTGCGCAGCGCCTGGGCCTGTTGCGGAGAGATACGTTTGAACTCAGTCATGGGTTGCCTCGCATTCGCAGCGGTGCATTTCTCCGCTGTCGAGATTCATCAGGGTCATAGTGTTGCCCCACACGCAGCCGGTATCCAGCGCAAAGACGTTGGGTTCGTCGCAGCGACCCTCCAGCGCGGCCCAGTGGCCGAAGATGATCTTGCAGCCACGAGTCTTGCGATTGGGGTGGCTGAACCAGGGCGCGAAGCCCGGCGGGGCCGATTCGATCCCTTCCTTGGCTTGCAGATCGAGGGTGCCATCGGCCTTGCAGAAGCGCATGCGGGTGAAATAGTTGGTGATCAGGCGCAGCCGTGGCACCCCGTGCAATTCCTTGTTCCACTTAGCGGGCAGGTTGCCGTACATGCCGTCGAGAAACGGCTGCAGCATGGCGTCGTCACGCAATGCTTGTTCGACTTCTGCGGCTCGTCTGAGCGCCTTGGCCAGCGTCCATTGCGGCGGGATGCCCGCATGGACCATGGTGGTGGCTCGTTCGGCGTCGTGGTGGACCAGCCTCTGCTGGCGCAGCCAGTCGATCAGGTCAGTCCGGTCGGGCGCGTCGAGGATGGGTTTGAGCGTGTCGGAGCGCTTCAATCGTTCGATGTTGTGCGCAACGGCCAGCAGGTGCAGATCATGATTGCCGAGCACGGTCACGGCGGAGCTGCCCAGATCACGTACGAAGCGCAAAGCTTCAAGCGATTGCGGACCACGGTTGACCAGGTCCCCGGCGAGCCACAGGCAATCGCGCGAGGGGCTGAAGTCGACTCGCTGCAGCAGGCATTGGAGGGGTTCGAGGCAACCCTGCAGGTCGCCGACAGCATAGATAGTCAATGCAAGGCTCCGGGTACGGCCAGCCGGAAGGGGGCAATCTCGGCATCGAAGCGGTGTCCGTCTTCGGCGAGCATCTGATAGCTGCCCTGCATGGTGCCGACGCTGGAGGCCATCAGCGTGCCGCTGGTATAGACGTGACGCTGGCCCGGCGCGACCACCGGCTGTTCGCCGACCACGCCGGCGCCGCGTACCTCCTGAACCTGGCCATCGCCGTCGGTGATGATCCAGTGACGAGACAGCAGTTGTGCAGTGAGCTGGCCCTTGTTTTCGATCGTTACTGTGTAGGCAAAGGCATAACGGTTTTGTTCCGGCTGCGACTGGTCGGCCAGATACGCCGGGCTGACGCTGACGTTGATCCAGTAGCGAAGGTCTTCAGGCATGGGGACTCCTACTTTGGGGCTCGCCTTCAGACGCGGGCGGAAAGTTGGTCTGACAATCTTACGAACGCTGCCAGGTCCAGCTGTTCCGGGCGAAGGCTGCCATCAACATCTGCCGCGGCGATGGCGTCCGCGTCGAGCAGGCCTTTGAGCGTATTGCGCAGCGTCTTTCGGCGCTGATTGAAGGCTTGGCGAACGACGACTTCCAGCTGGCGATGATCGCGCGCCGGATGCGGCAGCACTTCGTGAGGGACTAGGCGCACTATGGCCGATTCCACCTTAGGCGCCGGGTTGAAGGCGCCAGGGCCAACATTGAACAGGTGCTCTACGCGACAGTGGTACTGCACCATGATCGACAGACGCCCCCAGTCGCCACCGCCGGGCTGCGCAGCGAGGCGTTCGACCACTTCCTTCTGCAGCATGAAATGCATGTCGCGGATCAGGTGAGCGTGGTCGAGCAGATGAAAGATCAACGGTGTGGAGATGTTGTATGGGAGGTTGCCGACGATGCGCAGGCTGCCGGGTTCCTGGCTCAGCTGGGCGAAATCGAACTTCAAGGCATCGCCCTGGTTAAGCGCGAAATTGTCCCGCCCGGCGAACTTGTGCTGAAGAATCGGGATGAGGTCCAGGTCCAGTTCGACCACATCCAGATGCGCGCCGCTGTCGAGCAGCCCTTCGGTGAGGGCGCCCTGGCCTGGACCAATCTCGACCATGCGCTCACCCGGTTTGGCATGGATGGCGCGCAGGATGCGATGAATCACGCCAGCATCGTGGAGGAAATTTTGGCCGAAACGCTTTCGCGCGCGGTGTTGGTAGTTCTCGGACATGGACAGCAGCACCCAGGGAGCAGCTTGAAGCGGGAAGCCAGAAGCTGGAAACGAAAAGGTGCGCAGTTTAGCAGGCTGGTGTGAATGGCGCTTTTTACGTCCATCAGAAGTCGATGCGTCGCGCCAGCCATGTGCCTGATCGCATCGGCTACCTAGCCATCTGATACGCCGTTTCCAGCGCCACCTGCAGGCTGCCGGTATCGATTCGGCCGGTACCTGCGAGATCCAGCGCGGTGCCGTGATCAACCGAGGTGCGCACGATCGGCAAACCCAGGGTGACATTGACGGCCGCGCCGAAGCCTTTGTATTTCAACACCGGCAGGCCCTGGTCGTGATACATCGCCAGCACTGCGTCGCAGTTATCGAGGTGCTTGGGGGTGAACAGCGTATCCGCAGGCAGCGGGCCGACGAGGTCGAGTCCTTCGTGCCGAAGTGCTTCCAGTGCTGGTTCGATGATTTCGATTTCCTCGAGCCCCAGGTGACCATCTTCGCCGGCATGCGGGTTGAGTCCGCAGACCAGAATGCGCGGTCGAGCGATGCCGAACTTTTCCACCAGGTCGGCATGCAGAATGCGCGTCACACGCTGCAACCGCTCGGTGGTTATCGCGGCGGCGACATCCTTGAGCGGCAGGTGCGTGGTCACGAGGGCTACCCGTAGGCCACGGGTGGCCAGCATCATGACCACCTGCTCGGTGCCCGTCAGTTCAGCGAGGAACTCGGTGTGTCCGGAGAAGGGTATACCGGCCTCGTTGATCACGCCTTTATGCACGGGTGCGGTAATCATCCCGGCGAAACTGCCGTCGAGGCAGCCGCGACCAGCGCGTTGCAGCGTCGCGAGCACATAGTTGGCATTTGCCGCGGTGAGCGCACCGCTGACCACGGGTGAGGCTAATGGCGTATCCCAGACATATAGGCAGCTCGCAGCGGCAGGCTGGTCCGGCCAGCTGTCTGGAGTGACCTCAATCAGGTTGATATCCAGCCCTAGCTCGGTTGCGCGCGCACGCATCAGCTCGATGCTGGCTATGACGATCAGGGCGTGGGGGTGGCTGTCGCGCGCGAGCAGCAGGCAGAGGTCGGGGCCGATACCGGCCGGCTCGCCAGGAGTCAGAGCGAAGCGTTTGACGGTCATATCGATCAGCCCTCAGGCGGGTTAAAAAAAACGGGCCGGCCAAATTGGCAGGCCCGCTGATGGCGTGCGGCGACCCTTCCGATATCAGATCTTGATCTCGACGTAGGCCTCGTCGCGTATCTGGCGAAGCCAGGCTTGCAGTTCTTCTTCGTACTTGCGGTTGCGTAGCAGCGTTTGCGCCTGCTGCTCGCGGAACTCCTCACTGGCATCAGTGGCGCGGCGGCCGAGAACTTCGAGGATATGCCAGCCGTACGGGGTCTTGAAGGCTTCGGACAGTTGGCCATTGGGGGTATTGGCCATGACTTCGCGGAACTCCGGTACCAGCGAGCTCGGGTCGATCCAATTCAGGTCGCCACCGTTGAGCGCAGAACCTGGATCTTCGGAGAAATTCTTCGCCAGGTCGGCGAAGCTCTCACCTGCGAGGATCCGGTCGCGCAGGCGCTCCACCAGGCGGCGGCTTTCATCTTCGCTGCGGATCTGGCTCGGCTTGATCAGAATATGGCGAACGTGAACCTCGTCGCGAACCTGGGTATCACCGCCGCGCTTGTCCAGCACCTTGAGCAGGATGAAGCCTGGTGGGGTGCGAACCGGTTGGGTGAAGTCACCGACGTCCATGGTGCTGACTTCGGTGTCGAATGGCGGTGGCAGTTGAGCGGCTTTTCGCCAGCCCATGTCACCGCCTTCCAGTGCGTTCTCGCTGGCCGAGCGAGCAACCGCCAGCTTGGCGAAATCCGCGCCATTCTGCAGCTGTTCGTAGGTGTCTCTTGCCATTTCTTCCGCTGCCTGGATGGCCGCCGAATCGGCTGACTCCGGTACCGGAATAAGAATGTTGGCTAGCCGATATTCTTCGGAAAGCTGCAGCTTGCCAAGATCGGAAGCGAGGAAGTTTTCCACTTCCTGGTTCGATACTTGAATTCGCTCGGCGATGCGGCGCTGACGCACGCGGCTGATGATCATCTCCCGGCGAATCTGCTCGCGAGCAGTTTCCAGACTCAGCCCGTCGCGCTCCAGGGCGGCGCGGAACTGATCAAGGCTCATGTTATTACGTTGGGCGATGGTGGCCATCGCCTGATTGAGCTCCTCGTCCGAAATACGGATGCCTGAGCGTTCACCGATCTGCAGCTGCAGATTCTCGGTGATCAGGCGCTCGAGCACCTGCTGCTGCATGACGTCTCGCGGCGGCATCTCCGCACCGCGCTTCTCGATGGTCTGTTCGACCTCGCGAAGGCGCTGATCCAGCTGGCTCTGCATGATGACGTCGTTATCGACGATGGCGACGATACGATCGAGCGGGCGCACCTCGGCAGCGGCTGAAGTGGCGAGGGTGGCGTTGCCTAGCAGGAGCGCGCCCACCAGCAGCGGGCGCAGGTAATTAGAAAGCTTGGTCTTCACGTTCACGGTAACCTTGTATGCCTTCGTCGAGGAATGTCTCGGTCGTGCTGCCGAACACGCCACCGAGTCCCTTGAGGACGATTTGCAGGAAGATGCCATTGTCTGGCTCGTCGTTCTGCGATGGGTTGAGACTGGTTTCGTCGTAGTCGATCCAGTAGCGGTTGATCAGCCGCAGCTTCCAGCAGCAATTGTCATACTCGAAGCCGCCGAAGGCTTCCAGCGTACGGTTGCGGCTGTAGTCATGCTGCCAGCGCGCGATCACGCTCCACTGCGGCACGATTGGCCAGATGGTGGAGATGTCGTGCTGGTTGATCTTGTAGTAATCCTTGATGTACTCCGGTGTACCCGGCGTGCCGTAATCACCGCCATAGGTCCACAAGCCGGTGGCCTGGTCGAAACGGACGGTGTCGTTGCGGTAGCGGTAGCCGATATTGACAATCTTGTTCGGATTGTCAGCTGGCTGGTAATGCCACATGGCGCTACCTGAGCGGGTGCTATGAGTGTCCGGGTCCCAGTTGAAGGTGGACGTGAAGCGCCAGTCCCGGTTGTAGCGGTACATGTACTCCAGCGCATAGGGCGATACCGAGGAAGTCGCATTGGAGCGCGTGCGATAATCGATGCCGCGCAGCTGGACCTTACGGTCTTCGAAGTAGAACGCCTGGCCGATACTTAACCGCTGACGCTCGAAACCGTTAGGC
>NZ_QORI02000076.1 GCF_003325755.1 Pseudomonas sp. SST3
TGGACCTGTTTGCCGTGCTGCTGGGCGGCGCCACCGCGCTGTTGCCGGTGTTCGCCAAGGACATCCTGCTGACCGGCGCCTGGGGCCTGGGCCTGCTGCGGTCGGCCCCGGCCGTGGGGGCATTGCTGATGTCATTGTGGCTGGCGCGGTTCTCGGTAGACCGCCAGGTGGGCCGCGTAATGTTCACCGCCGTCGGCGTGTTCGGGGTGGCAACCATTGCCTTCGGCCTGTCGACTTCGTTCTGGTTTTCACTGGCGGTGCTGGTGGTACTGGGCGCGGCAGACATGATCAGCATGGTGATCCGTGCGTCGTTCGTGCAGTTGGAAACGCCAGATGAAATGCGCGGGAGGGTGAGTGCGGTCAATGGCCTGTTTATCGGTGCGTCCAATCAATTGGGCGAATTCGAATCCGGGATTACCGCCCATTGGTTTGGCACCGTGCCTGCGGTGGTGATGGGCGGGGTTGGCACTTTGGTGGTGACCGGGGTGTGGATCAAGCTGTTCCCGACGCTGGCCAACCGTGATCGTATGCACGTACCGGTCGAAGAAAAGAGTACTTGAGAACGTTTTGACCATTGCACGTTTACCGGGGAGGATAAGTAGGAACCAAGCCGATCCCAAAGGTTGCAAAGAGCTACACAGCCAATGGAACTTTACCTACAGGATCACCACTCAGGGGCTACCTAGTTCAGTCATAAAACCTGAGGTTTTTCATGCTAGTCGGCTCCCCTCGCCCTAACACCTACCCCGCACTGCCCGAGCCTGCTTCGGCAAATGTTGGTCAGCGCCAGAAACGCTCAATCGATTCCAGTCCACCTCAAAAACAGGAACTAGTGAAGGAGACCGTGCCAGACCCAGACTCAGGCAATGGATATACTCAAATCACTGTTAACCCTGATCCGGGCAAAAGCGTCGGGGTGGGGCAGAAAGCCCCCGCGACCGTCGACCTTGGCCCAAACACCAGCGTCGACCCAGTCACACAAAAGATAAGTGACGACTTCAAAAGCGTTCAACAAGAAGCCTCGATTTACCTGAAGAACAAATTTGCCGAGATGGCGGCCAAAGCCAAGACCCCTGCCGAAAAAGAAAAGTGGGATATAGATCCCGATAACACCTACATAGTGACGTACGACTACAACACCCAGGGTGAAAGACCTTATCCCGCGAAAATCATCAAGCGCATCTCATTGACCGAGGCACTCATTACCAACGATCAGGACGTACCAAAGGGTAATGGTTACCCAGTCGCTTTCTACCCAGGCGGCCCTGAGGTCATCGTTAAGCCTGAATTAAAAACGCATACACCTGGCATCTTGAGCTTCAGCCGGTTCAACCCCTACACTGAAAAGGCTGACACTACCCATACCTTTCAAGGCATTTACCGAGAGTCCGCCGAAGAACCTGCACTGGTTTACAACGCAGGAAACCAGAGTGCGCTCACTCCCGATGAGTTCAGGAAAATGATTTGGAAGGCGGACTATAAAAAGCCTTACGATCAATTTCCTGAATAGAGTTACTGGAACCAGAACGAGAAAAACTATCCGTTACTCTCCAAAGCGTCTCTGATCAAGGCCGCCAAAACCCAGCATCAAGAGCACAGCCTCACTAAGGACGCCCACGACTTGGTCATGCGGGCCCTCGGTTTGTCAGGCGAAGAGACCGCCTGGCCGGACATCAAACTTGAAGACCTGCAAAAAAAACCTCCAAAAGATCCCAACATCGAAATGGGGATGCTGAAAGTCGGAAACTTTCAATCTACCGATCTTATGTACATCACGGACAAAAAGGTCAGATACGATGCCAACGGCAACAAGCTCCCACCCCTGACGCTTTTGTACATACCCGGAAACTCTTCCCCCATTCACACCTTCAACAGCCAGGCTGAAATGAAGGCATGGTTCGCCAAGCAGATGGCCGATCCCGTGAAGCGCGAAGCGATGGTCGCGCACTTCCCCCTCAAAGATAAACCTAACGGCTATGCGCAAGCAGGCACAGAAGAGACGCTGACCGGGCTCGGTACCTGGCCTGAAAAGCGCGAGACCCCGGGAGGGTTATTGTCCTATGACCATCGGGCGTTCAGCGGTTACTGGGACCCACAAAACTACATTAAGGCAGAACCCAGCCATTCGCCCTTCGATGAACTCACAAAGCGTCAGAAAGACCGATCTTATGCAGATGCTGCCGTGGATATCACCAGTGACAGCGACGTCACCAAGAAAAATATTCTCTCTGGTTTTTGAAAAGGCTACAAAAGTAGCGATGTTCCTGACTCCACTGGCTTTCGCGATGCCTGAAGTGGGACTGGCATTGGATGCGTTCTATCTGGCCAGCGGAGCCACCAATACGGGTATTGGTATCGATGACAAAATACATGGCAAACCGACTGGCAACCAACGAATCATATTCGGCGTGTTCAAATGCCGCAACTGTGGCGATACCGCGTATCGTAAAGGCTGGCAAAGCGGGGGAAGGTGCCGTTAACGAACTCAAGGCGCCTACGGTAAAACCCGGCGAGGCACCTTCGCCCCCCCACTACCCGCCAGATACCGCCCCCCCTGTAGGGGCCGGCGAATCGACAGTCAATCGTCTACGTCCATCTCAATGGAAGGACATCAGCAGCCATGTGGTACCAGAGGGTGAGCAACTGATCTCAGGCGTTACCCCAAACGCCAAAGGCATCTATCAAATCAAGGGGCCCAACGGCGAAGACCGATGGATGATCCGAATAACCGATGACGCAGGAAAACAGCCAAGTACATGAGATTGACGGCCGGTTTAAGCTCAGTGACGGTTATGCCCAGATTATTGATCCCTTGACCAAAAAACCTGTGATGACCGTGCAGGCCACTGCGCAGGGAGAGTGGACGCCGATCAATGGGCCTGGGGGGATAAAATTCCCTTGGCAATCAGGAAGCTCTCGAACGCAGCCATTTGATCCCGGCGCTTACGACTATCCCCGCGAGGGGGAAGCCTCTTCATCAGAAGCGACCGGGAAAGTAGATAAACGGCTGAAGCAAGATGCAGATCACTACCTAAAAAAAGCAAAACCGAAAACGATGCCCATTCATTCGGACCTGCCATCCAACACACCGCCCAAAGAAGTCATCAATTCCGTACTCCAAAAATCACCCGGTATGATTTTTGGCGAAGACCATACGCAATCGGCGGTGTTGCGAGTGCTTATGGATGAAGCGCCTACATTCAAAGCCAATAATGTGAGCCTGCTGTATTCAGAGGGCTTTGAACACTCTTTGCAGCCAGACCTTGATAGGTTTTTCGAGACGGGTGAGTTTTCTCAAGCATTGAGGGAACGGTTGAGGTTAATTGACCGCGCGCATGTCGCCCATGAGCCCTACACCAATAAAAATCTTCTTCTGACGATGCGAAAATATGGCATTCGAGTTAAAGCAATTGACGTGCCCTCGGTGGAGCCCATCGCCAGGCGTATTAAAAAACATGAACTATTATGCGGCCAACGTGATCGAGCAAGATCAAGCTGCCGCTCCCCAAACAAAATGGATTGCCCGGGTCGGCAGCTACCATGTGTTTAAGTATAAAGATGTTCAAGGCCTCGATACACTGACAGGCGCAAACAGGGGTTACTGTGGACAACGCGCCTGCGAATGTCTCAACCTCTGTCGTTCAATCCCGAGACAAAACGCAGATCTATATTGACCTCGCAGAGCGTTGAAAATGTGCAACCCCTTAAGGGGGCTGTGTCAGAGCACCTTATCCAGCGTTACAGGGAACTCCCGCACCCGCTTGCCGGTGGCATGGTGAATCGCATTCGCCACCGCCGCCGCCACGCCGACGATACCGATCTCCCCTACGCCCTTGGAACCCAGCGCATTGACCACCTCGTCGTGTTCTTCGACAAACAGCACGTCAATCTCGCCGATATCGGCGTTAACCGGGATGTGGTATTCGGCCAGGCTGTGGTTCATGTAGCGTCCCAATTGGTGGTCGACCTGAGTCTCTTCATGCAGCGCCATGCCAATGCCCCATACCACGCCGCCGAGGATCTGGCTGCGGGCCATCTTCGGGTTGACCACGCGCCCGGCGGCTACCGCGCTGACCACACGGCTGACCTTGATGGTGCCCAGGTCTTCATCGACGCGCACTTCGACGAACACCGCCGAGTGGGTAGCGCTGGCATAGCTCTCGCGCTTCTTGTCGGGCTCGCTGTCGACCTGTACCTGCAAGGCTTCTTCACCGCTGTCCTTGACCAGTTGCGCCAACGACACACTCACGTCACCGCTCTGTAGCTGGCCGTCTTCAAACCGAATGGAATCGGCATCCTTAAATACCGGGTAAGTCTGCCGGGCGATCTCCAGCAACTTGGCATTGAGCGCTTCGCACGCTTGCTGCACGGCGGTGCCGACGGAAGACACGGTAAACGAACCGCCCTGCAACGGCGCCGTGGGCAATGACGAATCCCCCAGCAGAAAGCTGATATCGGCCATCGCCACGCCACTGGTTTGAGAGGCAATCTGGGTCATCACTGTGTAGGTGCCCGTGCCGATGTCCGTGGTGGCACTGCTCACGGTGAGTTTGCCGTTGCTATCGATGCGGGCCTTGGCGCTGGCTTTCATCTGCATGGCTTCCCACACCCCACCGGCCATGCCCCAGCCGATCAGTTGGCGGCCGTCGCGCATACTGCGCGGTTCCGGGTTGCGCTGGCTCCAGCCGAAGCGTTCGGCGCCTTCACTATAGCATTCGCGCAGGGCTTTGCTCGACCAGGGTTTGTCTTCGTTCTGGTTGCGTTCGGCGTAGTTGATCAGCCGCAGTTGCACCGGATCGATGGCCAGGGCGCAGGCCAGTTCGTCCATGGCACACTCCAGGCCGATCACGCCCAGTGCCGCACCGGGCGCGCGCATATCCAGCGGAGTAAAGACGTCCAGCGGCACCAGCTTGTAGGTCAGCTGCACGTTGTCGCAGTGATAGAGCATGCCGCTCCACTCCACCACGTGCTCGCTGAAATCCTCAAAGCGCGAGGTCTGGCCAATCGCGGTATGCCCCAACGCCAGCAAGCGACCATTGGCGGCGGCGCCCATCTGCAAACGCTGCAAGGTGCGCGGGCGATAGCCGAAGGTAAAACATCTGCTGGCGCGTCAGGGTGACGCGCACCGAGCGTTTGAGCGCCATGGCCGCCATCACCGCGAGCGGCAATTGGTATTGCGGGCGCAAGCCCGAACCGAAGGCGCCCCCGACAAAGGCAGCGAAGATGCGCACCTGGTTCTTATCCAGGTCCGAAGACTTTTTTGCACATAGGCCTGGCAGTTCTGCGGGCCCTGGGTCTTGTCGTGGATATGCAGAGTGCCGTCGGGCTGATACAGCACGGTGCTGGCGTGGGGCTCCATCGGGTTGTGGTGCTCGATGGGCGTGCTGTAGTGCAAGTCCAGACTGATTGCGGCACCGGCCCATTCAGCCTCGAAAGTTGCCGCGCGGTTTGGGTGGGGGTCTGGGGCGACGGGTGCGCCGCCGCTTGCTGGGTGAGCAGGTCGGTTTCGAAGGCTTCAGGCGCGTAGTCGATCTGCACCAGCGAGCCAGCGTGCCGCGCCAGTTCGAGGTATCGGCAATCACCAAGGCCAAGGGCTGGCCACTGTAGA
>NZ_QORI02000077.1 GCF_003325755.1 Pseudomonas sp. SST3
GTGCGGGTGGGGGATGAGGTGCATGAACTGCGTGCGATTCTTGCGCCGTTGCCGGACAGGTTGGTGCAGTTGGAGCAGCGTGATCCGTCGAAACCTGTCGTTTGCCCAGGCGGCCAAAGCTGGTTGGCATGGGGGCGACGGTGGATGAGTTGACCCAGTCGTGCGGGCTGACCCAGGCCGAGGCGCAGTTGATGAGTAAGTTGCACAAGGGCTGATTCTCGACGCGGCTTGGCCGCCGCAGCGATCAACTGTGGGAGCTGGCTTGCCTGCGATGRCGGCCTGCCAGGCGACGGCTATCTACCTGACACCCCACGATCCAACTGTGGGAGCTGGCTTGCCTGCGAAGACGGCCTCACAGTCGACGCCGTAATACCGAGTACATATCCATTCCTGCGGTAACGGCTACTTAGGGTTCCGCTTTTTACAGCGGCTCACTTTTGAAAAAGAGCCCAAAAGTAACCAAAAGGCTCTTCGCCCCACCACTCGGCACCTCGCCTAGGCTCGGTGTGCCCGAACGCAGGCTTGAATCCGTGGGCCGCCGCCACGCGCCATCCATGGCGCGGGGCGGCTAACCCGGCGTCCTGCCGGGTTACCCACRAATTCAAGCCTGCGTTCGGCCAGCGTGGTTTAACGGGGCGCCTGAGATCAAGATCAAAAGYAGATCAAGATCAACAGCGGCTCGCTTCGCATCGTGGTTACCGTTGAGCGCTACAGAGTTGTGTAGATACCTATGCTGATCAGAGCGGGCGCGATTGAAGCGCGGTACGCAACCGTTGCCACTCATTCCAGCAATCCTCGGCAACGATATCCGGGTAACCCCGTTCTTGTTCCATCGCCAACGCGGTGGAGAAGGTTACCGCAATGCAAGTGGCCTGGTCGCGGATATTGCACACTTCGACTTCGCTGAGAGGGGCGCCTTTTTTCGATTCGGCGGCGGTCAGCACGGCGGCCAGGGCGGGTACGAAAACCAGGCAGAGGGGCTCGGTAGACATCAGCTTTTTCCTGAGTGGGGTGGGGCGCTTATTGTTTCAGGGTTGATCAACGATCTCAACGTATGGTCCTCCCAAACGCCAGCGATTTTTAGATAGGCTCGCGCATGTCCCTCCTTCTCAAACCCCAGCGACTCCAGAAGGCGTTCACTCCGCACATTGCGGGGCAAATGATTGGCCATGATCCGGTGAAGACCCAACTGCTCAAAACAGTGTTGGTTAGTGACCTGAAGCGTTTTTTTCATCAAGCCGCGACCTTGGGCAGATTCCGCCAGCGAGAAGCCGAGATGACAGGCCTGAAAAACGCCTCTCACAATGTTCGTGTAGTTACACCGCGCTAGAACCTCTCCGCTCTCGGGTTCAAGCAAGAGGAAACACAGAGCGTTGCCAGCCTGCATATTGTTGACCTGCTGCTCGACCCTGGCCTTGGCGTTGCCCGTGGTGAAGTATTCCTCGTCCCTGAGCGGCTCCCAAGGTTGCAGATGCCTGCGATTGACGCGTTCGTAACGGCTGATCCGCTCGAAATCGTCACATGCCAATGGCCGAAGGCAGTAGCCCTCAACGCAATACTCCATAAACCCCTCCAGATTTACCAATGGCCCCATCTCACTGCGTAGCCGCAAAGAATAGCGCCGCTATGCGTAAAGCGACCCCTTTCAAGGCAAACAGGTCTACCATGCCAGCCCCGGCAGTGGTTTTCACTCGCTCCCGAACTCCATTTTTCAAGGTAGCGATAATGTCCATCGACCAGATCTCCCTCCCCAAAGGCGTCGGCCCCCACGCCGCCAAGCTGCTTGACGCCATTACTGGCGCCTCCACCCATGAAGAACTCAACCGTGCTGGCGGTAAAGCCGAGGGTTTTGTGCTGGGGCTGGAGGCCACCAAGGCGATCAAAAGCCAAATTGCAGAGTCGCTGTATGTGGCGTATGACGACGCGGCGAGCAATCGGGCGGGTGAACTGAAGGGCTAGTGCACGTCAGCCCATGGTTCCGGAATGAGCGCCAATCGCCGGACTAGGCTGACGAACATAATAATTGTCGAACTCACTGCTTTCGATGAACTGGAAGCCATGGCGGGTATAAAAGCGATTCGAAGCGCTTTCTTTGAGAGCCCCTACTTTGATAGGCAGCGCAGCCGCATCCGCCTCTTTGAAAATATGAGAGAGAACTGCAGACCCTACCCCTGAACCTTGCGCGCTCGGCCTTACATACAAGTGGTCGAGCAAGAGTTCATTGGGGTGATGTTTGACCACTACGAAACCCACCCTCTCTCCAGACGCCTCGATATAGCGTGTGTCGCGAGCTTCAAAGCCGCCAACAAACCGCTCCCGCGCACGGGCTGGATCAAATCGCCCAACACGCTCCAGACTATCGCGCATGGCCTCGATTCGAATGGCTACCAGATTATCCAAGTCGCTTTGTTGAACTGGGGCCAAAGTGATGGGGGAATTTTGATTGGGTGCGACGGGCATATTGGGTGCTCTAGCTACCATCCTGGGGGCTCAGTATAGAGAGCCTGATACTGATGACGCGACCCGCATGATATGTTCACGGCATACATGGAGTAACGGCCCCCAGGAAGGAAATGGCCATGCCAGTGGACACCCACGCAATCCGCATTCTCTCGCAACGCCTGAGCATCGAGCCCTTCTGCGAGCAAGACGCTGTTGAGTCTTTCGCTTGTATCACACCGTCTTTGACTCGCTACATGTCCTGGGAACCGCCTGCCTCGCTGGAAGAGTACGCGCAAGTCTGGGGGCAGTGGCTGCCTGCGATAGCGGATGGCAGCGATATCGTGTTCACGGTCAGGGAGTTGGTAGGTGCTCGTTTTACTGGCTTGGTCGGGCTGCACCATACCGCCAGTGAAACACCGGAGTTGGGGATCTGGATCCGTGAAGATAAACATGGGTTGGGCTTTGGGGGGGAAGCGGTGCGGGCGGTTGTTCAATGGGCTAGCCAGTGGGTGGCAGCAAAGCACTTCATTTACCCTGTTGCGATGCAGAACCGTGCGAGTCGACGTATTGCTGAAGCTCTGGGGGGAGTCGTCATCGAAAGGCGGACGGCGGAAAAATATGATTCGGTTGTGTATCAGATACCGGGGGGTTAGCTCTGGGCATCGGGTTTGCGATTGCTGGCCTGCACGAACGGCAGAAATCGGCCAGAAGCAGTCATCCCGTGATCACTCTACAACCTCTACGCGCAGTATCAGCCAAAAGAGCATCAACGCAGTGAGGAACAATACGGTGTGAGCGGTTTTATAAAATGCTCTATTGCACAAGCGCGCGGATGGGGATGGATAAGCTGGCATATTTGAGGGTGTGCTGCTGAAAGCCGACGCGATTTTTGCAGAGAAACTCCCTGAAGAGCGGTTTAGATGCCTATTGAGCTGACCGTCGGGTCGTTGTTCGCCGCAATCCGACTTCTGGGCACTTTGCGTGAGACCAGCGTGATGGTTCAGCCTCCAGATGATTCTGCATCGCACAAAAGCTCCAGCAATTCATTCGCCAGGGCCGCCGCTTCTTGTCGATAGTCGGTATTCCAGCGGCTCGACCAGTTAATAGGCTTTCCCTCATCCTCCCACTGCGCCAATGCAAGCCAGTTGAGTATTTCCAGCTCGAACCAAATACGCTGCCAGGCGACGGCGTCCTGGACTGACGCTGTGTCTTTCCACTGGAATTCTGTTTGCGCGACAAATGCCGCCCATGCGAACACATCTTCTGAGGCTCGCTCGCCGAGCGTTCGGAAGTATTTCGCGCTAGCCAATTAACGATTCCTTGTAGTCGTGCACCTGTCTAGTAAATGTCCATCCCCGGATACAGAGCTTCAGGTGGATGATAATCGGGGTCCTCAAACCTACTGTTCTGGTAATAGGTTTGGGCCGTCGGTCCATCACCGTTGTAGGTCACCTGCGGATTCGGCGTGAGATGCCAACCGTTGCCTTCTGTGTCGCGCTCAATCAGCGATGCGTACACCCTACAGCTGCCTGATGAGCCGGATGTTAGCCTGAACTGGTAATAGAGTCCGGCTTGGGGAGTAAACTTCGTCGAGATGTGGCAGGAGCGAGTGCGTGACCCCTCCCAGAAAAGATCCACCTGCGTTTCGATACCGGGTCGGATCCGCGTTTCGTAATAGTCCCATGTGAGGTCTTGCCCTGCCTTGGGCATGCCCACGTCTTGTGTATGGGTGAACGGCAGGAGGCCGGTGCGAACAGCGCCGCCCGAACGTTTACCGTTTTCGTATTGGTAAACTTCGGCATGTTGCGTGTAGTCGACGATACGTACCCAGGCAGGATTGGGCTCGTTTTCGGGCGCGGTGAAGTAGTTGGTGTGGGGCAAATACTGGCAACCTGCGAACAACGGCAGCGTCAGGAAAACAGAGGGTACGGCGAATAGACATAAAAACAGTCCTTTACGGGATTGTTGTACAGACCACAGAACTGCAGGTGAATTTCAAGGCTGGCTCCACTCTGAAGCAAAGTCAGCCGCCATCTGTGTGTTTCGGTGGGGGCGGATGGCAAGGTGTCGGCCTCAAAAGAGGTGATTAACAGCATCAGGGCCACCAGTGCACAGGCGAGCCCGGAAACCATCATTGCCACATGAAACCCGTGCTCCATCGCGGGAACAAAAAGTGTAGAAACAATCAGCGAGTCACTTGATGCCACACCATGAGCAATCACATACCGCGCAATCTCAGGCGCTTTGGCTACCCCTTGATCACGCAGCGCGGCAGCTAGCACTCGTGACGCCTCGCTGCTCATGAGCGTGCCCAAAAAGGCGACGCCGATTGTCATGCCCATCTGACGCAACGCGTTCATCGTGGTAGAGGCCACCCCCATACGATCAACTCGGTGCGGCGGTCATAACCGCCATGCTGGTGGCAGGTACTGCGAGACCGGCTCCGAGCCCCAGAAGCCCGAACAGGGTGCCCACAATCCAATAAGGGGTATGTGCTGTGAAGGTCACCATGGTAGACATCGCCAGCGCCGTCACGCCATAACCGGCCACCAGAAGTCTTCGCGATGTCATCACTGCGCTCAAGCGCCCGTACAAAATCGACACGCAGCCGGTGACCAGAAACTGCGGCATCATTCGCCAACCCGTTTCAACCACTGACAAGCCTTGAATCGTCTGTAAATAGATCGAGAAGAAGAACAGGCAGCTGTAGTACGAAAAACCCAGGGTAAAAGAGGCCAGGTTGACCACGGCAAACGAACGCCTGCGAAACAGCGAAAGTGGCAATAACGGTCGATCTACACACCGCTCTACAAACATAAACAAAATAAACACCACCAGGGCAACTGCCAGCGCCGCTATGGGTATCAAAGAGTTCAAGCCCGGCTGGCCGATACTGATGAGCCCATAAGTCAGGCTGGCAAGACACACGACGCTGAGCACTTGCCCTGCCGGATCCAGCGCTGTGCGCGCTTGCTGTTTGTGCTCCCTGATCCCCCAGATGCCCAGGCCTATGGCAATCATCCCAAGAGGCAGGTTGATAACAAAAATACGCTGCCACCCACTACCGCCGCCCCAGGATAAGCGCCAATGCGCTGAACGCCGACCAGCCACCAATGACGTGAGCACGCTCTTCAGCGTCTGGAAATGCATGGCTGAGAAT
>NZ_QORI02000078.1 GCF_003325755.1 Pseudomonas sp. SST3
ATGGCGGTGTGTCAGGCGCCTAGGATAGTGGCTGATGTGCCGCCATCGCGGGCAAGCCCGGCTCCCACAGGGGGCGGCGGTGTGTTTAAGGCTTTGGATTTATCTGGGAAAAATCCGGTGTCTCACGGGACGATTCACTCATGATCAATATCCAACTTCGCAAACGTCACCCGCGCGCCCTCATTGGTGTCGCCCGAATTGTCCTGCACGTACACCCCCGCCTTGAAGTACAACGGCTTGTCACCCCAGGCCGCGCCTATGCGTTCATTCCACTCACTGTCGGCGGCATACACGCTCAGCAGCCCGGCTTTGTTGAGGTTGATCACGTAGGTGAAGCTCTTCTGCAGCGGCACATTGGAGGCGACGATGATCACCTGGCTTTCGGCTTCGTCCGGGCGCATGCGCACTTTGGCGACGATGTTGCCGGTCTGGGTTTTCTCCTTGAATTGGTACTCCAGCTTGATCAACGGTTTCTGGCTGTCGTAGGCGTGGATCTGGCCGATCACGATCTTGCCGGAGGAGGGCACCTGGTTGACGGTGAGGGTGGCGCGCAGGAAGTTGTCGGCTTCGGGGTAGGTCCAGTTACGCAGGCGGCCGTCGGCGTAGGTTTCACGCAATTCGCTGCGTGGGTAGATGGCGTTTTCGGTGCGCGAGCCCGTCACAGGCGTCCAGAACTGCACATCGCTGCCTTCGGCCTGGAAGTATTGATCGTTGAAGCCGCTCATCAGCCTTGGCGTTTCAATCGTCGTGGGTGGGGAGCCGACCGGGATGCTCAGGTTCCAGGTGGAAAGGTCGATCATGGTGTTGGCCTTTTTACAGAGGGTGTAGGCATTGGCCCAAAGGGCCTTCCAGGTTCTTTATAGGCGGTGCGGGTGAGATTGTTAAACAATTGCTGGCAATTTATTGGCGTCAGAGGAATGCCAAAAAGCCATGTTGCCCGTGAACCGCGGGCTACAGGGCCTTACCGTTAGTCGGCTTCCTGGTCTTTGGCACAATGAGGGCACCCACGTCACTTCTGCTTTTTTGGCCGCGCGGCTAGAGTGAGCCCTCAGTGTTTTATCCGGCCTTGGTAGCAAAAGTGACCGGTGCAGCTCCCTAAGGAAGAGACGTAGCATGGATGGCGCTCCGCAACACGACGATGCAATTTCGGTTCTGTTGGTGGTCGATGACTACCCGGAAAACCTCGTCAGCATGCGTGCGCTGTTGCAGCGTGACGACTGGCGGGTGATCACTGCTGCGTCTGGCCTGGAAGCCTTGGAGTTACTGCTGGCCCATGACGTCGACTTGGTGCTGCTGGACGTGCGCATGCCGGGCATGGACGGCTTTGAGGTCGCGCGCCTGATGCGGGGCAGCCAGCGCACGCGCATGACGCCGATTATCTTTCTGACCGCCACCGCCCATTCGCCCGACGCGGTGCTTGAAGGCTACGCCAGTGGGGCTATCGACTATCTGTTCAAGCCCTTTGACCCGCACATCCTCAAGCCCAAGGTGCAGGCGTTGCTCGAGCACCAGCGCAATCGCCGTGCCTTGCAGCGCCTGAGCCATGACCTGGAGTTGGCCCGCGCTTTTAATGCCTCCGTGCTGGATAACGCCGCCGAGGGCATTTTAGTGGTGAGCGAAAACAGTGTGATCGAGTACGCCAACCCGGCCATTTCCCGGCTGTTGAATGCGACGATGGCTGAGTTGCAGGGCGAGAGTTTCCTCAGTTTCCTGCAAAAGCCCCATGTGCCAGCCTGGTTGGGCTTCCCCATGTACGAGGCGTATCGCCGGGGCGAGACGTGGCGCCAACACGACGCCATTTTGCGCACCGGTCGGGGCCAGCAGGTGCCGGTAGCGTTGTCCTGCGCGCCCTTGCCTGTGGAGCAGAAGGCGATGGTGGTGACGGTGCTGGACATGTCCGAAGTACGGCATCTGCACCAGCAACTGGAGTTCCAGGCCGTGACCGACCCGTTGACCGGGCTGCTGAACCGGCGCGGTTTCCATCAGGCGATGGAGAATACGTTGCTGCGCAGCGAACGTAGCGAGCAGGCGCTGGTATTGCTGTACCTGGACCTGGATGGCTTCAAGCGGGTCAACGATACGTTGGGCCATGACGCCGGGGATCGCGTGCTGCGTTGGGTTTCGGAGCAAATGCAGGCGTGCCTGCGTTCCTACGACATTCTGGGGCGCATGGGCGGGGATGAGTTCACCGCGTTGCTGGAGCTGGAGTTTCCCGAACAGGCGGCGAAGATCGCGGAAAAGCTCATCGAGCGGGTTTCTGTGTGCCAGCAGGTCGATGGGCTGGAGGTGATGCTTGGGGTCAGTATCGGCATCGCGACCTTCCCGGATTGCGGCTCGGACTTGAGCGGCCTGCTGCGGGCGGCGGATATTGCCATGTACGAAGCCAAGCGCGCCGGCCGTCAGCAGTATCGTTACTACGACCAGGAAATGAACGGCCGCGCCCGCTCGCGGTTGATGCTGGAAGACAGTGTGCGTACCGCCATTGCCAACAAGGACTTCACCTTGGTGTACCAGCCTCAGGTTTGCCTGGAAGACGGGCGTTTGCGCGGCGTCGAAGCGCTGTTGCGCTGGCAGCATCCCAGCGTCGGCGATGTGCCGCCGGGCCTGTTCTTGCCGCTGCTGGAAGAGGCGCGGTTGATCAACCAGTTGAGTGCCTGGATCTACCAGCAAGTCGCTGCCCAGCGCCAGGCCTGGCAAGCCACCTTCGACCCCGAACTGGTGTTGAGCGTGAGCCTGAGCAGCAGCCAGTTCAACATGCCCAACCTGGTCAACCAACTGCAGCAGATGCTGGAGCGGCATGGATTACAGGCGCGGCAACTGGAGGTGGAAATCGGCGAGGACTGCTTGATGAGTAATCTTGCCGAGTCTACCAAGCAACTCCAGTTACTGCGCCGGATCGGGGTGCGGATTGCCCTGGACGACTTTGGCTGCGGCCAGTGCTCCCTGGCCCATTTGCGCGACCTGGCATTCGATACCCTCAAGCTTGACCCTCAATTAGTGGCGCGCCTGCCTGGCTCGGCGCGGGATGGGGCGATGGCGCGCAGCATCATCCAACTGTGTGAGCATTTTGGTGTACTGGTGATCGCCGAAGGCGTGGAGACTCTTGAACAAACACAGTGGCTCAAGGCCAATGGCTGCGCCCATATCCAGGGGCCGTGGGCGGCGCTGCCGTTGATGGCCGAGGACGTTGCCGGCTGGTCGTACCCTCGCGCGCTTTGAATTCGCTACACTGGCGCCCGTCCCAATTGCGTTGCAGAGCCCATGACCGCGTTTGAAATACCTCCAGGCATACCCCGCCGCGCTCCAAGAGCAAGTGCGCCAACTGATCGCCAAGGACCAGTTGAGGGCTTACCTGGACCAGCGTTACCCCGAACGCCATGGGGTGCAGAGCGACAAGGCCCTGTACGCCTATGCCCTGGCCTTGAAGCAGGAGCACCTGCGTAACGCGCCGTCTATCGACAAGGTGCTGTTCGACAACCGCCTGGACCTGACCCATCGTGCCTTGGGTTTGCACACCACGATTTCCCGGGTGCAGGGCGGTAATCTCAAGTCCAAGAAAGAAATCCGCATCGCTTCGCTGTTCAAGGAGGCGGCCCCGGAGTTTCTGCGCATGATCGTGGTACACGAGTTGGCTCACTTCAAGGAGTCGGACCACAACAAGGCGTTCTATAAACTCTGCCAATACATGATGCCGGGCTACCATCAGGTGGAATTTGACCTGCGTGTGTACCTCACCTGGCGCGATTTGCAGGGCAAGCCCTAACCCCAAGGCGACTGACCATGGATGTGAGCAAGACCAAAAGCAGCTTCTACCGCCGCCTGTACGTGGCGTACTTGATCGACAGCCAACTGGCCAGCAGCGTCCCGGCGCTGACCGAGGCCACCGGCATGCCTCGGCGTACCGCCCAGGACACCATTGCGGCGTTGGCCGACCTGGATATTGTGTGTGAGTTCGAGCAGGAGGACGGTGCGCGTCACCATGCCGGGCGCTATCGGATTCGGGACTGGGGAGCGATTGATCGGGGGTGGATCGAGGCTAATCTGGCGTCGATCAAGCAGGTATTGGACTATCCCTGAAGGTCGGCTTTGGCAGGACTGACGCTATCGCGGGCAAGCCCGGCTCCCACAGTTGAATGCGTTCCAATGTGGGAGCTGGCTTGCCTGCGATGGCGCGCTCAGAGGCGCCGCATACCAATATGTGGAATATCATCTTCCAGGTATTCCTCACCCGCCACCACAAACCCATACCGCCCGTAATACCCCTGCAAGTGCGCCTGGGCCGAGAGAAAAATCGGCGTTTGCGGCCAGATATCCTCAATACGCTCAAGCGCCTCTTCCAGCATTTGATGCCCCAGCCCGGTGCCCCGTGCCGCTGGCGAAACGATGACGCGGCCAATCACCACATCGCCGCCCTGGGTCTCCGGGTCCAGCAGCCGCAGGTAAGCCACCAGCTCGTTATCATTCCAGGCCATCAGGTGGTGGGTGTCCCCCGCCAGGTCCTGCCCGTCGATGTCCTGATACGCGCATTTCTGCTCGACGACGAATACCTCGCTGCGCAAGCGCAGGACGGCATACAGCTGGTCCTTGCCCAAGTCGTCGTGATGTTTGCAAACCCAATCAACCGTCATGATGTGTGCTCTTATAAAGACGTGCCTGGATAGTAAGCGTGACGGGCGCCGCTGTCTAAAATTGACAAATGTGTGAATGGCGTCAATTTGCCATCATTCAGTGCGTGCGCCGTTGGCTTCTTTGTGTAATCTGCAATGCAAGCTTATTGATGAGCTACTGTTATCAGGCCACCGCCTGCCCGCCAAGGACTTTGAGCATGCCGCGATTGACTCGTGCCGTTGCTTTGATCGCAGTGCTGCTACTGGCCCAACCAGTGCTGGCACAGCGTCTGCGTCTGGTGGCGGATGGCTGGCCGCCATTCACCGATGCCACCTTGATCAATGGCGGCTTGGCCACGGATATCGTCAGCACGGCCCTGGCCCGTGCGGGGTACGCGAGTGATTTTGAACAGGTGCCTTGGGCTCGTGCGCTCAAGGGCGTGGGCGATGGGCGCTACGATGTGCTGATCAACGCCTGGTACGACGAGGCCCGCACGCAGTTTGGCCAATTTTCTGCTGAGTACCTGCTTAACCGTGTGCGCTTTCTCAAGCGCAGCGACGATGACATCGTTTATCAGAACCTGGCCCGACTGCACGACGAGACCATCGCCGTGGTACGCGGTTACGCTTACTCGGCTGCGTTCGATCAAGACACCCAGCTACAGAAAGTACCGGTGCACAACTTCGCCATGGCGGTGCGCA
>NZ_QORI02000079.1 GCF_003325755.1 Pseudomonas sp. SST3
TACATCGTCACCACGATGCCGTTCTTGTCATCCTCGGTACCGCGGCCATACATGCGGTCGCCAATCAGCGTGACCTTGAACGGGTCGAGTTTGGTACCGTCTTGCAGCACCCAGTTTTCCGGAGTCACGGGCACCACATCGGCATGGGCATGCACACCCACGACGTCATCACCGCTGCCCTCCAGGGAAATTTCGTACACGCGATTATCGACGTTACGGAAGTTCAGGTTGAAGGACTTGGCCAAGGCCTCGATCTTCGCCGCGATCTTGAGGAATTCCGGGTTTTTATACTGTGGCAGGCCGTCCACGTTGAACGTGGGGATTTCCACGAGTTCGCGCAGGGTTTCGAGCGCGGCTTTGCCGTACTTCACGCGGGTATAAATGCCCAGCAGGCGATTGATCTCGTTCTGCTGCTCGGCGCTCAGGGTTTTGTTGCCCAGAAACGCGCTGATAGCAGGGCCGGTGTCAGCCGATTTGCCCAGTTCGCTCTTGGCCAGGGTGCCGAGGAAACTGCGAAAATCGGTGGCCGAGTTCTCGCTGAAATGCTTCAGGATGGCTGCGCTTTGGTCTGCGGTGATGTTTGCGGATGCGGGAGTGGCAACTGCCGACAGGCTCGCGGCGAACAAGGTGGCAGCCACCAGTTTTTTCAGTGGAAAGTGCATGGTTAAAGGCATTCCTTTGCAGGTAGTGAGTAGGAGGTTTCTGACGGAAGAGTCAGAAACATTTCCACACACTACCATTACTCAGGTTGCCCAAGGTCAATGCTGGCCAGGATGGGCCGCGGGATACTCCTCCGTCACGCTCAAGGCTCTAGCGTAAGGCCCATCCCACAGTTGTTCATGCAATTGGCCTACGCGCTTGGCCATCGCCTCACTGCGCATCACCACTTCCAGATTGCGCGAATTATCCAGGTAGCCGCCCAACCAATTGCTGGTGCCGACCCACGCCACTTGGCCGTCGATCTCCATGGTTTTGCTGTGGATCACCCGCGCATAAGGGATGAAGCCTTGCTTGGCTTCGGGCAGGGTGACGATCTTGATCTCGACATTGGGCAGTACCGCCAGGCTCTTGAGATAAGGCAGTTCCAGCGGGTCGGTGTTCCAGTTGGATACCATCAGCTTGATCAACACGCCACGGGCAGCAGCAGCGCGCACGGCGTTGTCGATCACCGCGTAGTACGGCCGGGTTCGATCCGGTCCGTAGGACAGCGGCGCGTAGTCGAGCAATTGCACGCGTACTTCTTTTTTGGCTTCGCCCAGC
This sequence comes from Pseudomonas sp. SST3, assembly GCF_003325755.1. The sequence continues at coordinate 1,261 of NZ_QORI02000079.1, forward strand.
AGGCGCGGCAGTTCCAACTGTGAGTCGCCCACGCCGGGCGGGTTGTAGCGTTGCGGGCTGGCCACCAGGTAGTTGCCGGTACGTGCGGGTGCCGGGCCACTGGCGGGTAGCGGCACCGGTTGTTTACCCGCCAGCGCGGCCTGGGCTTGCCAGTCTTGCTCGAAGATCGCCTGCACCTGGCCCACCACCGTTTCGTCAGTGATGCGCAGCCCGGTTTCGTGGATATGCTCCAGGGCGCGCCAGTCGAAATTCTGACTGCCGACAAACGCCTGCTTGCCATCCACCAGCAGGTACTTGGCGTGGATGATGCCGCCGCTCAGTTGCCCGTAGGGCAGCACGCGCAAGGTCAGGTTGGGAATGGCGCGCAAGCGTTCCAGGGTGGCGGCATCCGACAGCTTGATGCCTTTTTCTTCGAGCAGGAAACGAATCTTCACGCCGCGTTTGCCGGCGGCTTCCAGGTGTTCAAGCACCGTATTCATCACCGAACCAGGGTGGTCCGCGGCATAGAATTGGCCGATATCAATGCGGCTTTTGGCGCCGTCGAACAGCTCGATCCATACCGGGCCGGGCTGGCGCAGATCGTCGGTGCCCAGGGCGGTGTCCACGGGTACGGTATGCACCAGTTCAAAGCCTGGAATGGAAAAGTCCGCCTGGGCCAGCGGACTGAGGAGCAAGCCGGTCAGGCCGGCGATACGCAACTTCATCGAAAGGGACATAAGCGTCTCATCGCACCGAAGGAAAAGGCGAGCGCCCAAGGCGCCCGCCCTGTAGGTCAAGCCGTGCGGCTGTGCAGCGGGGTGGGCACGCGATGGGGCACTTCATCCTGTGCGCGGGCACCGGTGGCGGCGCGGATCAACAGGATCTTCAACTGGTCGTTGATGCGCTCCAGGCTGTCTTGGAAGAAGTTGTGAAACACCACGCAAAACAGTGCGATGGCGATACCTAATCCCGTGGCGAACAACGCCGTCCCGATACCCCCGGAAATCTGCCCTGGGTCCGACACGCCCGCGGTGGCCAGTGCCTTGAAGGTGTCGATGATGCCGAGAATGGTGCCCAGCAGGCCCAGCAGCGGGGCGGCGGTGGTGATGGTCTCGATGATCCACAGGCTGCGGGCCAGTGGGGCGCGCGTCTTCAGGTACTGGGTATCGATTTCGTCGTCCAGGTCTTTGCGCGAACCGTGGGTTGCCTTCTGGGCCAGCACCGGCAAGATCATGTTCAGCGGCAGGCTGTCGCGACGGGTCAGGTTCTCCGGCAGGTCACGCTCGCTGTGCACATTGGCGCCCAGGGCGTCGATCAATGCGCGTGCCTGGCGGCGTACGTAGGCGAAGTAGATACCGCGTTCGATGGCGATGAAGATCGCAATGGCCATCGCCGCGTACATCACATAGAAGGTGACGTCGTGGAGCAGGTTCATATCCATGATGGTGTTCCTCTTGGGGTGAGTCTTAGAAATTCGCTTCCAGCGAAACGGTGACGGTACGGTCCAGGCCGACGATGTACGCCGGGTCGCCATCGCGGAAGCCGCTGTAGCTGGCCGCGTTGGTCTTGGTGGTGTACACGCCGTCCAGGTATTTCTTGTCGAACAGGTTGTCGACGTTCAGGCGCAGGGTCGCGTCCTTGACCACCTTCTTGTCCACCGGCAGGTAAATACCGGCGCCGAGGTTGAACACGGTGCGACCGGAAATCGCCTCGTCGTTGGTCAGGTCGCCGTAGAGCTTGCTGGTGTACTTGCCGCCGAAGGTGCCGTAGAAGCGCCCGTCGTCATAACCGATGTTGGCCGCCAGCATGTTCTTGGGCACGTTGGCGAACTGCTTGCCACTGGTGGGCAGCACGATGGGTTTGCCGGCGTTGTAGACGGTCAGGTCATCCTGCTGCTCGGCCTTGGTGTAGGTGTAGGAGGTGTAGTAATTGAAGTGGTGGGGCAACTGGCCGCTCCACTCCAGCTCCAGGCCTTTGTTGACCACGGAGCCGGCGTTGATGTCGGCAAAGTCGCCGTTGATGTCCCGGGACGACACCTGGCGGTTCTTGAAGTCCATGTAGAACAGGGTGGCGGCCAGGCTCATGTCGTCGCCGCTGTAGCGCCAGCCCAGTTCATGGTTCCAGCTGGTTTTCCGGCTCGGCGTCGATCGAGCCGGCGCCTTTGTCGTAGAGCACGTAGTTCTGCGGCACGCGCATGTTGCGCGACACGCTGTAGAACAACTGGTCACGCTCGTCCAGCTGGTATTTCAGGCCGGCGTTGGGCAGCAGTTTGTTGTAGGTCTGGTTACGTTTTTCCGGGCGTTCGTTGAGGCTGCCGTGGTTGGTGCCTTCACGCTCGACGTTCATGTAGGCCAGGCCTGCGATGAAGGTCCAGTCCGGGTTGATGTACCAGGTGTCCTGGGCCCAGACCTTTTGCGCTGGCGTCACGGTGAAACGGTCGCGGCCCTGCACGGTGTTGCCGTTGGCATCGACGATGGCGCTGTTGGAGTCCGGCCAGGTGTCCACTGGCTTGCCGTTGCTCTTGAGCGGAATGAACGGCTGGGTTTKACTCTGGCGTGCGCGCTCAGTACCAGTAGCCGAATTGCAGGCTGTGGTCGCCAAAGTCCCAGGTCAGCTTGGTGGTGATACCCGGACGCCAGGTTTGCGTGCGTGAAGGGCGGTAGTACACGCCGCTGTTGGGTGTGCCGTCGGCGTTGTATTGGGCGGCCGTGGGCAGGTTGCCGAGGTCGAACACACCGCCCTGATTGGAGCCACGGTTGAGGGCATAGCTGGATGAACCGACGCCGCTGCCATTGCCCCAGTAGTAATACGGGATCACGGACAGCGCGAGGTTATCGGCCAGTTTGAACTGGGTGTTGAGCACGGCGGTGAAGGTCTGGAACGGGTTCTGCGCCAGGGCGTAATAGCTGTTGTATTTGCCGTTGCTGCCCACGCTGGGGGTGGCAGGGTAAGGGTCGTACTTGCGGCCATATTGCTGGAACTGCGCCTTGGTCAACTGGCTGTAACTGTTGTTGTCCTGCTCGTGGTATTTGAGGATCAGGTTGGCGGTGTTGCCATTGCCGGCGTCGAAAAAACTGTTCCACTCCACCTTGTCCGCGCGTACCGCGCCCGAGCCGCGCCACATTTCACCTTCTGTGTGGGACACCGACAGCCAGTTGCTCAGGCCGTTGATTTCGCCGGTGTTGAGGCGGGCAAAAGTCTTGCGCGTGGCGTTGCTGCCGACGACCTGTTTGACGAAGGCACCGGTTTCCTTGGTCGGGCGAATCGTGACGATGCCAATGTTGCCGCCGCTGGAACCAATGTGCGGGCCGTCGGATTCCGCAGCGCCCTGGGTGACGAAGATCTGGTCGATGTTTTTCCGGATCGCCCAGCAGGTTGGAATACAGCGCGTAGTTGCCCGAATCATTGATCGGCATGCCGTCCACCGACATGCCCACCTGGTCGGAGTTCATGCCGCGCATGGTGAAGCGAAAGCCCGACAGGCCAGTGTTGTCTTCACTGGAGATGTTCAAGCCCGGGGTGTACTTGAGCTTGTCGATGGCATTGCCGGTGGCCGCCTGTTTATCCAGTGCTTCCTTGGTTACCGTGGAGCGGCCCTTGATGCTTTCCTCCGGCACCATGTAACCGCCTCCTGCGGTCGCCTTGCCTTGTACCCCAATGGTGCGACGTCACTGTCGCTGGTCTCTGCCATGACCATTCCCTGGGTCATGCTGGTCGCGGCCACTAGTGCCAGATGAATACGGGTGAACTTCATCACTGTCGTCCTGGTGTCGGGTGCTTATTGCACGCTGTAGTTGAAGGTGGCGGTGAAGCGCTGCTCATTGCGCCCCCCGAAGGCTTGCTCGGGGAACGGTTTTGACTTGCTTGATGCGACGCAAGCTATTGGTGGCGGCCCGGTTGAGCAGCATGCTCGAGGCCTGGGTTTGTAAACCCGAGTCGAGGACACGGCCTTGACGGTCTACCAGCAACCACACCACCACCTCGCCGCTCGGGCGTTTCGGAGGGACGCCTGGCGCCCGGTGGGGTACTGCTTGTAGGTGTCCAGTTCGTTGCGCA
>NZ_QORI02000080.1 GCF_003325755.1 Pseudomonas sp. SST3
AAAAAAATCAAGACGTCTTCGAATGTTTCGAAGGGGGTTGATCCCACTGTGACGACGAAGGAGTTCTTTTCTAGCCAGTCCCAGGCGAATTGGCTTTTCTGGTCGTCATCTTTAAACCAAGCATAGGCCTTGTCATTTGTTTTGTGGCTCTTCCATCTTTGCTCAAGATCTCTAAGTAGGTTTGTTTTTTTGTGTTATGTCTCTTTGCCATACGTCGAGGATCGCTATAGGTAGATCTTTTTCTTTGAGGTCGAAGTAGTTCTTGAGTTGGCTGTGTCCGGTCGAGTTTTGAATTTCTCTTGTCATCCACTCTGCTACGCGACGGTCTTCAGTTATCCACTCAATATCTCTTTTGTGGACAAGTTGTTTGCGTCTTTCTTTCAGTAGTTCGTCGACTCTCCATGTCCTGGTTTGTAGATATCTGGCCATTTTGTCTCTCATACCAGTATCTGAGTAGTCATTTGGGTTAAATCTAGTTTCGTAAAATAAAAGTGTGTACCACAGCCATATATCGTGGCGATTGCTGTATTCCGTTTCGCCGAGAAGTTGGGAAAGAGCATCTTCAAGGTGTAGTGCCACTGTAGAGTCCTTCTAGCGTAAATAAAGTAAGAATATAGATTTACTCTACCATCACTCACGTGTCAATCAAGAGCATCTCTAGTAGTTAAAAAATCTAGATTTCTCAGTATTTACTGGGAAAATGTACCTGTTTATAGCAGCAATCTGGCGAAATAAGGTTTGCGCCATTTCACAGGCAAATTTTCCGTCTCATTAAATTTCGTGCGCTGCTCTGCCAGGGTTACCTCGCCAGGCTTTGCCTCTTGATGAGGGGTAGAGTCGGTAACACGTTAATTTTTACTGGGCTTGCCAATCCTCTGGACGAATACAGGAGCTGCGTTCATGAGGATAATTCGATTGAAAGAGGTCATGGATCTAACTGGCCTCGCTAGATCTACGATTTACAAATTTATTTCGGGGAATTCATTTCCAAAACCTGTTTCTTTGGGTGATCGTTGCGTGGGTTGGCTGGAAAGTGAAGTTCACGATTGGATACTGCATAAGGTTAAAGAGCGGGATCAATTGGTGAGCAAGAGTACTTGAGGTTTTGCTGTGGCTGGCTTTTAAAGCTTGATTAGCTAGGTTCAGTTAACACCATCAAGGATAAGTTCCTTGGTGGTGTTTTTCCAGAGTGATTGTGGTCTATGTGATGTTGGGTTTTACCGGGGTTTGTGGGTGTTTTATCAGGTGTTGTGACGCCAGGGATTTTCGGTATTGGTACTATGCTTATCCAGTATCTCTGTTATGACTTTGGCTTGTCGTCACCAATTAAATATAGGTGGTATTGGAGGGGAGGTAGTCTCACTAAGCGGAACAGTATTGTGCTCTGCATTCTGAGATCTAAAGTAAAAATGTACTAGGAGTCCTGACTATATGAAACCAATACTCGGGACCCCATCATGGCTAGACATCCAGATAACACAAACTTAACCCTTCATTACGAAGGCTACTATCAAGGCTTCGTCGTACAAGTGGATAAGGGGCCTTTCATTCAAGAGTACCTAAACCGTCTTCATCAGACGGTGTCTCGAGCGCTTAATCAGTACCCTCGTGTATTTGCCCTCAGGTTTGACCTGCGCCTACCAGCTAACATTCAATTGCCCGATTACGCTTTCACGAACGAAGTAGTTGACCGTTTCATCGAATCCTTTAAAGCCAAGATCAAGCACAATCGCCAAATGGCGAAACTTGTGAATAAGTACGCACACGACACCAAGGTGCGTTACGTCTGGGCTAGGGAGCAAGGGCAGCACGGGCGGCCACATCATCACTTTGCGATCTTGCTGAACTACGATGCCTTCAATGCGCTGGGGAAGATCGAATCAGGCAGAGATAACATGTTTAATCGCTTGGAAGGAGCATGGGCAAGTGCTTTAGGGTTGTCAGTAGAGGCTGTCAAAGGTTTAGTCGAGATTCCGCCGAATCCCTACTATCACTTGCATCGTGACGAACCAGCCGTACAGGCCGCTTTCTTCTTTCGGGCGAGCTATCTGTGTAAATCGGGTACTAAGGTCTTTGGGGATGGTAGTCATGGATTTGGAGCCAGTCGGACCTAAGCGTTCTCGCTCAGTGATGCAGTCCAGGCATAGGTATTTCGACGAATGCGCTCGCCCACTTGCGATACTGGCGAAAAGCACACGGCATGGCTTTACCCGTGTCTTGGCAGTGGATAAGGTGACGGGCATCGCATCGTGGCAGGCCGTGGTGTCCAAGGATGACTAAATTACAGCGGTTGTTGTGAGCTCGCACGCTGCCGCTCCGGCCCTCGACCTCCGTCAACCTTACCCACAAGAATTTGTGCTTTGCGCAGCAACGATGCGCTGGGCATCGGCTTTTCGCTCATCCGTAACCATCAGGTAGATGGTTACGGAGCTAAGGAGTAAAGAATGACTGCAACAGCGGAAGACATCAGCTACCGCAATATTCCGGAACCAGGCCAGCTCGTAGAAGTTAGGCGCCGGCAGTGGGTGGTGGCCGAAGTGGATGCTTCCAAACTGGGCAGTGTGCAGCAGAATGCCGTCACGCTGGCATCAATCGACGAAGATGCATTGGGCGAAGAGCTCCAAGTGATCTGGGAAATTGAGCCGGGGGCGCACGTCATCGAACGTGCTGGATTACCGGCGATCACTGGGCAGGACGACTCGAATACGCTGGAAGCCTTTCTCGACGCCGTACGCTGGGGAGCCGCAACGAATGCCGATCGCGGTTTTCTCCAGGCGCCGTTTCGCAGCGGTGTGAGCATTCAGGACTTCCAGTTGGATCCACTGGTGCGCGCCATCGACATGGCTCGTGTCAACTTGCTGATTGCTGATGACGTAGGTCTTTGGCAAGACGATCGAAGCAGGTTTGGTCATCCAGGAAATGCTGTTGCGCCATCGTATACGTACTGTACTGATTGTTTGTCCCGCGTCGCTGCAAGAAAAGTGGCGTGTCGAGATGATGGAAAAGTTCGGCTTAGAATTTCGCATCGTCGATGGTACTTACATTAAGGAGATGCGACGCGAACGAGGAATTCATGCCAATCCATGGACCTCGTTCCCGCGCCTGATCACGTCAATGGATTGGGCCAAAGCTGGGGATGGTCTGCGAGCCTTCCGCGATATCCTGCCGGCACATGTCAGCTATCCACGCAAATTCGATATGCTGGTCGTCGACGAGGCGCACAACGTCGCGCCGGCAGCGAGTGCGCAATACGCCATCGAGAGTCAGCGCACCCGTTTGATTCGCGTCTATTTCCCCGCACTTCCAGCATCATTTGTTCCTAACCGCTACGCCACACAACGGTTACACCGAGTCCTTTACTTCGTTGCTGGAACTGCTTGATGACCAGCGCTTCGCACGTAACATCATGCCGGAAGAAAAACAGCTGTCCCAGGTGATGATTCGCCGCCTCAAGAGCGAAATCACCGACAAAGATGGTCAGCTAATCTATGCGCAGCGCAAGCTGGAAGCATTGCCCGTCGACTACACTCCCAAAGAAAGAGAGATTCATCATAAGCTGCAAGCTTTCTGTACCAGCAGGGAAGCAGCAGGTGAGGAAGTTGGCGGCGTAACAGGGGCGTCCTTCGTTAATCAGCTACTGCGCAAGCGCTTGTTCTCGTCGCCGGCTGCCTTCGCGTCAACTTTGGAAAAACACGTTGCAACCTTGGAGAGCGGCGGAAACGGTAAGGCGCAGACAGACCTATCCGAACGAATCCTGCTCAAAGCCATTCAGCGTGCGGAGGAGGATTACGCCAATGACGCGGATGTCGAGGTTGCGCAGCAAGAGGCGGTCGAAGAGGCCACGCGTCACTCGCGCTCCTTGAGCGCAGAAGAGCGCATCCTTCTCAACGAACTCAGGCATTGGTCTCAGCTGGCGATGAACCAGATTGATTCCAAGGCCAAAGCATTACTTTTATGGATCGATAAGCATCTTAAAACGGATCAATTGTGGAATGGCAAGCGCGTGATTCTCTTTACTGAGTACCGCACCACGCTCGATTGGTTACACCAAATTCTGGCGACTCAAGATTTAGGCGGAGATCGCCTCATGATCTTGCACGGTGGCATGGATCATGACGATCGAGAACAGGTGAAGGCGGCATTCCAAGCTGCTGCGGACGTTTCTCCTGTGCGTATCTTGCTCGCTACCGATGCCGCTTCCGAAGGTATCGACCTGCAGAACCACTGCAACTACCTCATCCATCTGGAGATCCCTTATAACCCTAACGTCATGGAGCAGCGTAATGGTCGTATCGATCGTCATGGCCAACGCGAAAAGGAGGTGCTGATTTGGCACCCAGTCGATGCTCGCGAGGACGACGAGGTTGTTGGCGGGCACAAGAAGGATATTTTGCGTGCGCTGCGTAAGCTCGATTCTATGCGCGCAGATATGGGTAGTGTGAACCCGGTGATTGCGCCGCAGATGTCAGGCCTCATTGAAGGCACCCTACGTGATCTTGATACCCGCCTGGCGGATGCGAAGATCGTTCATGCCCGCCGTTTCGTCCGCGCCGAAAAAGATCTTGCTAATCGTGTGGCCAAGCTGCATGAGCGGCTGGTCGAGACAAGGCAGGACTTCCACCTCTCTCCCGAGCACATCCTGAAAGCAGTCGAGACTGGCTTGGTGCTCGCGGAGAAGCCAGCTCTCAGACCGCTGACGATGGCAGGTGTCGCGCCGGGGAGCGTATTCGAACTGCCACCGTTGGGCGGTGCTTGGGAGCGTTGCCGTGAAGGGTTAGAGCATCCCTTCACTGGTAAGACTCGGCCGGTGACCTTTGATCATGAAGTCGCCAAGGGGCGAGATGATTTAGTGCTCATTCATCTCAACCATCGCTTAGTTCAAATGTGCTTGCGCTTGCTGCGTGCGGAGGTATGGGCACAAGAGGACAACAAGCGGATGCACCGTGTGACGGTGCGAGTACTACCTGACGATCGTCTTGATGCGCCTGCTGTCGTGGTGGTGTCGCGCCTAGTGATTACTGGCGGTAACCATCATCGCCTGCATGAAGAGCTGACTGTGTCAGGCGGCTACCTTCGAGAGCAGGGCTTCAAGCGTGAGGATGGCGTCACTCGGCTGCAGGCCTGGCTGGACGAGGCGCAGCCGCATCAAACTTGAAGGGGCGGCGTTCGATACCCTGCGCAGCCGCTTCGCCGCTTCCGAAGAGTCTATCCAGCAATCCCTCAACGCGCGCTCGCGCAACCGCCTTGAATATTTGGGTAATACCCTGGAAACCCGCAAGAAGAAAGAA
>NZ_QORI02000081.1 GCF_003325755.1 Pseudomonas sp. SST3
GCCTCTAAGCATTGCAGCTCGGACCAGTGGGCGACCTTGAGTCGTACTGGGGTACATCATCAATTGATTGAGGCGAGCATGCTGGAAGTTGCAGTGCAATCAACGATCGAGCGCTCAGTGTTGATCGAGACCAGCCATGACCGATTAATCGATAACGCAGAGTTCGTCCATAGCTTCGCTGCCGCGATGAGCTGACCAGAGGCCAATATGAAAAGCCCCCAGTCACCTTGAGCGACTGGGGGCTTTTTTATGGCCCTATCTATAAATTCGGACAAAACAAAACCGCCCCGGGCAGTCATTGCCTCGGGGCGTCTGATCCTGCTTTAGAAGTCCCAGCGAGTGCTGAGCATGAAGTTACGGGGTTCACCATAAGCGGCAGAATTGTAGAAGCCGATGTTGGTGTAATAGGACTTGTCGAAAACGTTGTTGATGTTCAGCGTCGCCGACACGTTTTTAGTGAATTGATAACGGGTCATCAGGTCCACCAACCAGTACGCTTCTTGAGAGAACTCCTCGTAGCCACCACGGGGAGAGTTATAGATATTCTGCCAGCCAACGCTCTGCCAGCGAGCGCCACCGCCAACGGTCAACTTGTCAAGATTACCCTTGAGCTTGTAAGTGGTGTACAGGCTGACCTGGTCTTCGGGTTCGAAAGTGGAAATCTTGACGTCTTTGTCGTCACGCACAATCTTGTGGGTATAGCCAGCCTGGAGCTGCCAGCCCGGAGCCAGTTCGCCGGACATCTCCAGCTCGTACCCCTTCGTCACGGCCTGGGTGCCTTTGAACGCGTAGTTCGAGGGGGTAGGTTTCAAGTTGTTGTAGTCATCGTCCGAAACGGAACGGTTGTCTTCATGGATCTCGAAGTAGGCCGCACTGGCGTTTACACGACCATCCAGGAAGTCGGCCTTTACACCCAGCTCCCAATTCTGGCCTTCGTCCGGCTCAAGCAGCTTGTTGTCCCTGTCGCGGTTATAGCTTTCCTGGGGCATGAAAATATCGGTGTAGCTGGCGTAAACCGAGTAGGTGTCATTCAGGTCGTACACCGCACCGACATAAGGTACGAAGCGTCCTGACTCGCGATAGGTAGGGTTGTAGCCGGTCACCGTGTAGTTGACTACCCGGCCACCGAGCAGCAGCTTCAGGTCGTCAGCAAGGTTCAGCCGTGTTGTCATGTACATGCCGGTCTGGCGGACGGTGTCGTCGATTTTCGATTGTGGTTTGCCCCAATCAGGTTGCGGTGCGTTGCCGTGCCAGTTATTGAAGTCCACCAGGTTGGGGGCGAGGTTCCAGTAGCCATTGCCATTCCATTCCGAAGCGCTGATGGAACCGCCGAATACCAGTTCATGCTCCCTGCCTCCCAGGCTGAAGGGGCCGCTTACATACAGATCGGCGGAGTCACTGACGGTTTCACCGGTGTATTTGCCCGAAGTCAGCTGTGACTTACCATCCAATCCCGGGGTGTCACCCTGAATGGAACCCATGAGTGCGTGGTAGCCGTTGATCTTGTGATCCAGTTGCAGTTTGGTTTATCCAGCCATCCCCCAGGTCGTCGCTCCAACATGGCGAAGACGGTGCGGGTGTATTGCTCCCAAACTGCTCCAGTCGGCCGCGTTGTTGAACGAGCGCTTAACGTCGTTGCGATTACCCTGGGCGTCGATCAATGGGAAACTGCCCGACCAGGATGAGCCTTTCGGCAGGCTGTCCTGATAATCGCCGCCGACTGTCAGCAGGGTATCGGGAGACAGGTCGAACTCCATGATGCCGTAGTAAGTCGGGCTTTTGCGCTCGTAGCGGTCCATGAACGAGTGTTTGTCCTGATAGGCGGCGACGGCCCGGCCACGGATATTGCCGGTCTCGGTCAGCGGGCCACTCACATCCAACTCGCTGCGGTAGTTGTCCCACGAACCGGCACCCAGCGTGGCATGACCTTGGAACTCAGAGGTCGGCTTTTTGCGTACCAGGTTGATAGTTGGCCCCCAGTGAACCAGCACCGGTCAGCAGGCCAGTCGCGCCCTTGAGTACTTCAACACGGTCGTAGATCGCCATGTCGCTCAGCGTGTTCCCCGCCGAGTAAGCCACGTTGCGTGCGGTGGAAGGGATCCCGTCATATTGGAAGTTGTTGATAGAGAAACCACGAGCATAGTAGTTGCTGCGCTCGGTATCGAAGGCTGAAACGGTAATGCCCGGCGTGTGGCGCATCACGTCGTCGACACTGTTCAGGCCAAAGTCGTCCATGTGCTGACGTGTGACGACGGTCACCGATTGCGGGGTTTCCTTGGGCGTCAGGACCAGGCGCGTTGCGGTGGCAATCGAGCCTGGCGTATAGGAGCCGGTATTCTCGGTGACGTTACCCAGCATGTTGCCAGTGACTTGCGTCGGGCTCAGCTCCAGCCCGCCACCGCTACCAGCAGCAGTGACGGTCAAGGTATTGCCATTGAGGTTATAGGTAGTCTGGCTACCGGCCAGCAATGCAGCTATGGCCTGCTGTGGCTGCATCTTGCCCTTGACGGCGGGGCTGTTCTTGCCCTGCACATCGCCCGGGCTGTAGAGCACTTGCACATTGGTCTGGCGGCCAAATTCCTGCAGTGCGCTCCCCAGCGACTGCGCAGGAATATTCAACTCGATCTCCTGGGCCTGCACATAGCCTGCAATCGGCATCGACACAGCCAACGCCAGGGTACTGGGCAAGAGGTTGATGTTCAGGGCCCGGCGCATGGATAGCGCTTTGCTCAGGGGGCTGAGACCGAGTCGTGCTGGCATGGATGCTTTCTCTTCTATGTTTTAAGTGGGCAATTCTAAGTGTTTATTGAGTTTAGTTCTCATTACCACTAGTGAGACGTTACCTACTTCGCAAAACGGAAAAAATTATTCCGGTACTTCATGCAGGCTCCATCTCATGCACCACCTGACCGGCGCGCAGGCGCACCAAATGATCGGCGATGTCGAAATAACGGTCGTCGTGGCTGATCACGATGATGGTCTTGCCCAGGCGTTTGAGGTCCGGCAGCAGCTCGGTGTAGAAGATGCGGCGGAAGGCCGGGTCCTGGTCGGCGGCCCATTCGTCGAATACCAGTACCGGGCGCTCCTCCAGCCAGGCATTGACCAGGGCCAGGCGCTTGCGTTGGCCGGTGGACAGGTCAGTGGTGCTGAACACACCGTCCTTGACGCTGACCTTGTGCGCGATTTCCAGGCGCTCAAGGTATTGGGTGGCGCTGTCCAGGGACTGGGTGGCACTGCCTTGTACCAGGTCATCGAACAGGTAATAGTCGGAAAACACCGTGGTGAACAACTGGCGATAATCGTCGCGCGCTGGGTCGGTCACCGCTGTACCGTTGAGCAGGATCTCACCCGCCTGAGGCGGATACAGGCCCAGCAGCAATTTGATCAGGGTGGTCTTGCCGCTGCCGTTCTCGCCGACGACAAACACGATATCGCCTTGTTTGATGCTCAGGTTGATCGGCCCCAGGTGGAACGGTTGGCTGCCTTCAACCGCTGGCGGGCTGTAGCTGACGCCGCGCAGTTCGAGGCTGTTGACCACAGGCTTCGGCGCTTCACTGTCGTCCATCAACAAGTGGGGCTCGGGCGAAGAAAAGCGCTCCGACAGTTCGCTGATGCGCCCAAAGGCAATCTTCGCCTTGCCAACCACGGGCAAATAGCCCAGCAGGTGTTCCAGCGGGCCTTTCATATACAGCAGTACCAGCACGAAGCCGGTAATCACCGTGGGATCGGGGTTGGGATTGTAGGCCTGCATCGCCAGGGCCAGGCCGATGACCACGAAGAACAGCATCGAGCCAAAGGTCTTGGCCAGGATATAGATGTTGACCGAACGCACCTGGATATCGCTGATGCGGTCTGCGGTTTCCTGGATGCGGTGGGTGTTCATGCGAAACCGCCGCGGGCGGTGCATGCGCAGTTCCTTGGCGCCAGAAGCAATCGCATTGTAGTAACGCTGCAATTCATCTTCGTGGCTGCGGGCCAGATCGAAGCCCTGAATGCCTTTGCCACCGGCGATGAATTGCACGGCGCTGCCGATGATGATTGCGACCACCATCATCAGGAACATCGGCACGGACAGGTAGGCCAGGTAACCCAGGCATCCCAGGGTAACGGTGGCGGCGATGGCCAGGGGCGTGAAGGCAAAGGAAAAATCGCTGATGGTGTCCACGTCGTGGGTCAGCACCGGGATCAGGCGGTGAGAGCGATATTGCTCGATCTGCCCGATGGGCGCTGACAGCACTTTTTCACCCAGGTCCTTGCGCAGGGCGGCAATGATCCGTTGCCCGACGGTTAAGTTGGTGCCGATGTCGGAAATAATCGAGCTGACCAGCGCCACCACGCACAATGCGGCGAAGGTCAACACCACACCCTGGGTCATGCCCCCCGCCGAATGCAGGGCATTGTTAATCGTCGCCAACAGCAAGGTAATGGCCAGGCCGCCCGCCATGCCAAGGGCGACGGAGACCGTCACGATGGTGCGAAAGGGCCTGAGCAATGCGAGCAAACCTTTGAAGGCGCCGCGCTTGGGGTCGGTCATAAATACTTCCCGGAAAGTAGAAAAAGAGGGGGCTGGGCACACAGACCCTTACCCATGACAAACGAAGCTGTGGCGTGACTATTTAGCGCGGCGTGCCGGGCGGTGGCAGTGGGCGATAAATTGCCCGGGGCCTGGTTCGTTCTTGTTCTGTAGGCGCACGTGTATCAATGCCGTGCGTGGCCCTTTGAGCGAGAGCGAAACACATGACGAAAAAGAACCTGGTGTATGTCTGGTCCCTGAGAAACGCCGCCGCCGACAAGGCGGGGCAACCGGTGGCCTATAAAGACCACGAGCGCTATATGAAATCGGTGCTGGAGTTTCTGGTGGGCTCGCTCAACGACACGTCGCTGGGCGAGGCTTACAACCTCGTAGGCGTGGTGTATGACGACGATGAGCACAACCCGCGGGACCAGCAGTTGGTGGCGGACTATGGCTTTGCTTACCAGCCGGGTCGCCAGTGGTTGTACCCGGCGGATTTGCGTGTGCAAGGCACGTTGGTCAATGACCTGCTGCTCAGCGTGCCGTCGACCTATCGTCGCCTGCCACGGGGCAGCGCCGAACATGTCGCCGGCAAGCAGGATTTCGAGCGTCGGCTGCATGACACCCTGCTGGAGTTGAAGGCTGACATCGTGGTGCTGGATGGTTTTGCTGGTGATCCTCGACGAACTGGTGCGCCCGGGTGCGCGTTTGCACGGCGCATCATGAACATTCATCCGGGCATCACCCGCCTCG
>NZ_QORI02000082.1 GCF_003325755.1 Pseudomonas sp. SST3
ATGGAAATGGATCCGGAAGTCATGAAGCTGGCCCTGCGTCATTACCTGCGGCGCATGAGGACGTGCTCAAGGGGTTGTTCAAGCGCGTGCCGCGGCGGCCGTGGTATGCCCGACATTTGAAGGTCACGCACACGCTTTAAAACGTGTTGCAGGCGCTCTAGGTCACCGATATCGCTGCCGAATACAGCCCGCTGACACTTCGAGGATCCCCTATCTTGTTGATCAGGTATAACTCGTTGAATTCAGACACCGTGTACCCATCGGCCTTTTTGAGCGGCTGGAACAAATGGCTGGTCTGGCCACTATTGAGTGCACGCTCCATACCGCTACGCATGTCCGCCTCCTTGGAGAATTTGACGAGCCCGAAGTTGGGGTCATAGTAAAACCAGATCTTTTGGTCCTTCGTGATTTTGACGCCAGCGGTAACACCGTGCTTTGAATTGCTGATAAGAAAGGCTTTGGAGGTGGTGGCCGTTGCCAAATCCGAGATGATCCTGTCGCAGGTCGCACTGCGGGTGAGCTGCCCAGAGTGAAAATCATCTCTGAGGGTGTTTTGAAATCTCTCCAGGCTGTCGCGGAACCTTTCAGTATTAGGGTGTTTGGGGTGCGCCAGACTGAGGAAGAAGTTGCTGATCAAGGTGTTTTCCGAGCCATCGAGCATGGCCATAGCCATGGTATTCGCCAACGCGGCGCAGCCGCCCTCGGATGCAACGTTGACCTGGCTCAGGTAATACCCTTGCGGCATGGCGATCAAAGTGCCATGGGCGGCGGTCATGTCATCAGCGAATTTTCTGCTTAGCTCTAAGCTGGTTTTCCATTGCTCGTTTTTGCAAATGCTTGAACAGAGCCCCGACTTCGGCAGACGTCAGCTTCGGGTCCAGTATCAGTTCGCGCAATTGATGCATTTTCATTGTCGGTGAGAAGCCGTTGATCCCGTCCGGAGCCCCCCTTGCGAGCGCCTCTTCAAACTGCAATTGTTCTGGCGTCGCGGGCTTGCCGGGCAATGGCTTTGTGGGCGGAATGAGCTTTTCGTAGAGTGTTTTGACTTTGCCTGGCAGCGCCTCCAGCTCGTCGATACGCCTGGACAGGCTACCCAGTACCTCGGGTGACGCGGTGGCGTCCGTGGCCAGTTTTTTCAACTGAGTGATGCCCAGCTCTGCTGAATAGCCAGAAAATGCTGGCCGGGGCGAGCGTGTTGTACCCCTGATTGAATGCCGCGTGGCCTGTGGTGGTTGCTTTTGCTGCGTCAACTGCGTCGTTGAAGGCCTCCGGTATGGGTATGCCGGGTTTTGCCGGGTTGAACCAGTTGGCGACCCACTCGCTGAGGGTGCCGTTGATTTCACCCTGGGTTGCCAGGACTCTCGGCGTGAAGCCATTCACCGGCGTGCCGTAGGGTTGACGGGTGATGGGGTCGTAGTGGTGCCACTGATCGTTTTTGAATACCACAACACTATCAACCGAGCGCCCGCCGGAGGTGATCGAACCGAGCAATGCATTGCCATGCTCCTGGCTGATAGCCTTCAACCAATCATGGGCTTTATCCGTGTTTCGTATGTTGGCCAGCCACGCGGTGCTTTTGGTCAACCCTTTGCTCAGCAGGTTTGCGCCGCCAATGGCCAGGTCAGCCAGCCCGTCCAGAGGGTTGAAGTTGCTCAAGGTGACCATGCCGATGACTTTGCCCGTTCGCGCGACCTTGGTGGCAAGGGATGCGGCACTGCCGGCGACCTTGGTGAGTTTGCCGATATTGGCCGCGCCCGCTGTGAGAAAGCCAAACACATCCAGGGCCAAGTCAAACCCGCCCTCGACGTTGTTGCCTTTTTTAAAGTTTTCAATTGCCGAGCGGAAAGGAATCAAGTTCATGAAGAAATCGTTTACCTGATTGATTTTCTCGTTCGCCAGGTCCTGGGTCGTCTGCCCTCTGGCGTATTTCTTGATATCCGGGTCATCGAGATTGAAATGCTCAACGAAGGCATCAGCAATGTCTTGCGTGCGGTCGGTAGCAAAACTATCAATAGCTGCGTCAGTTGCGCCGGCGCGTTCGTTTGCGTGGTCGGCACTGACGCTTTTGGGGACGAACACGCTGGTGTTGAACGCTACATTCGCCTCCCTGGATTCACGTTCTTTCAGCGCCCACATTTCAATGGGCACGATTTCGCCTTTGGTCGGGTCGATACGGTAGCCGCTGGATTGCCCGTCGCGTTCAATTTTCACCAGCAGGTTTTTTTCATACACCGGGTCGGACTTGCTCCAGAAACCCAACTCAGTGGATGAGTTTCGATAATACGTAACTTTGCCGTACTCAAAGTTTCTACGGTCTTCCAGGGGGAGCTGCGCGATCAGGTGTTTGACCGTCGTGGCGAGGGCGATCTTTTTCTTCTTGATTGTTTCCTCAAAGCGCTTTTCGAAGTTATCGCTCACACCAAATCGGTAGCGGGCGTTCAAGTCGTTGATCGGTACACGTTTGTTCGCGGCTTCAAAGAGATAGGGCAATCTCAGATCCATCATTGCGATGTCGAGCATCGAATGCAGGCCGGGTAGCCATGTGTGTGCCTTGTTCTGCCCTCTGCGCGGAATGTTGCTGGTCTTGATCAGTTTTTGTTTGAATCAGATCACCCAGGTCGCCATACCGTTCCACCAGTACGGCCATGGCCATCTTTTCTCGGGTGGGCAATTCCAGATCCAAGGCGGCAGAGGCGCCTAGCATGTCCTGCTGTCGGGCTGTGAAGGTGGTTTTCAGGGTTTCCAGCTCTTGCACGGTGTATTGCGTGTCGTCCTTGCGGGCAATTACGTTATGGCAAACCCCCCAATCTACCAGCGCTGCTGTACGAGCTTGCGCAGCCGCCTCGGGTTGCGCCACCCTTGCATGTTCGCCTTCCTGCATCACTTGGGCAAACGTCATGTTCGGGACTTTCCCCGGCGTACTCGCTTCAATGCTCGCCACGGTAATGACCAGGTTCAGCCAGGCTGGGCTGCCGTGCCTCACGGAGGGCGGTATGTCTTTGATCAGGTAAACAGGGGCCTTCTTGGCCAGCAACACATACGCAGCCACTTTGGACAGCACAGGGCTGATCCTGCCACTGTCGACCAAATGCTTGCTCAACGTATCCAGCACTGTAGACGCGGGTTTGCCCCAGTGGCGCGCGTGCGCCAGGTCAAACCCCGCCACGTTATTACGTTGAGGGGCGGTAATGGATTCGGGGTCCAGTTGCAACTGAATGGCAGCCATCAGGTAGTCGGTGGCGCTGTTGGCAGTGGCGATACCGCCGGATTGCTCCTGCAGGTGTTTACCCAGCGTTTGGCCTGCGGAGGAACTGAGCAGGGCCTCCAGTGCTTGCGCGGGGTCACTTTGTACCTCGGGGGTTAGCGGGTGCTGGGCCAGCAAGGCATCCAGGGCGTTCAGGTAGTCAGACCTCATGGAGATAATGCGTAGTCGGCTCTGCTCAGCCTGGCTCAGGGGTATTGACCACGACAACGCGCCACCAAAATTACCCATCGGCTGCGTCAGGGCTTCCTGTTTCACCGTCTTTATCAGCTCGGTCAGCGAAAGTTGGGTGGTAGGTATCGGCCAGCCCTTGGCCCTGATAAAGCTCTCCAGTGTCGCGCCTTCACTGGGGCGCACAGGGAACGATGAGTCAGGATGAATATCCAGGGGGGCTCTCAAGGCAGCCAGTATCGCTTGAGGCGTGGTGTTCACATCCAATTGCTTCGCGATGTCTCCGAGTTTCGTGGTCAGCGTTTGCAGGTCGTGTCTGTCGCCGAACCCTTCCTTGTAGGTTTTCGGTGCAGGCGCGTGCGTCGCGCCAGCCAAGGCAGGGGGAGTGGTTAGCGGCTCGATCAGCGGTGGCTGGCGAGGTGGCCCATCGGGCTTGTTAGAGTGGAAAGGGACGTCATACCAGTGGGGGTTGGCTTGCTTGGTCGTACTGAGCATGGGCGGGGACCTGTAAGGCGAATATCCAATAGGCAAGTTTCCTGAGGAGTGCGTCTGAATTTCAGACGCATTGTTGGGTGAAGGAAAAAGCTGCGAGAGTTCCGCTCGGGCAAAGGATGGAGTGTGACCAAATAGCGACATGCGGTTAGTCGCGTTTCGGTGGTCTGGACACCCTTCAGGCTCGCTCTTGTTCCCGTAATTGCGCACTCATCTCATCGCAACTGCATGACCAGTCGCTGAGCCATTGCGGCATCGGCGGCGAGGTGTCGTCCAACCCCAGCTCGCGGACGAACTCGGAAGGGGGCAGGGTGCCCTTGGCGGAGCGAAACAACCCACGCATCACCACCACGCCGACCACTCGCCCATTGCTGACGAAACGGTGCTCCATCAGGTTCCACTTGTGGTCCCAGCCGAGAATGCGAGTGTGCACTTCGAATGCTTCGAACAGCTTCAATTCCCGGCGAAACTTGCCCCAGGTATCGCCGACTATCGGCATGGCCTTGTGGCGCAGGGCCACGCGAAAGGCGCCGGTGCGCAGCACAAAATCCATGCGCGCCACGTCGGCCAGGGTGAAATATCGGCCATTGGTGACATGCCGGTTCAGGTCCAGATCCAGGGGCCAGACCCGCATGCGCACCACTGTGGTGGCCAGGCCATGGACCGGTTTGCGCCAGGGGCGGCGCAACAGCATATGCAGTAATCGAAACCAGAGATTCATAAAGACGCCAGACAGTTGATCAATGGCTGCACTGTACGGAGCCGGAATCGGCTAAGGTAGATGCGTAAATGACTTATTACATGCGAAAAGTGCAAGCTGGAGTTTTTACATGCACGTCACCTTGCTCCTGGCGGACCAATGCTCCGCTGCCAGTGCCACCCTGGCCATGGAAATGCTCAGCGCGGCCAATCTCTTCGCCGACAGCCCGCCCTTCGAGGTGACGCTGGCGTCCCTGGACGGCCTGCCGGTGACGGCGTGGGGCGGGCAATGCCTGCAAGTGCAGGGTTCACTGGCGCAGATCGCGCATACCGACCTGGTGCTGATTCCCGGTTTTCTCTTTACCCTCAAAGAAGCCATGCCGACGTTCGCCACCTACGGCCCCTGGTTGCGTGAGCAGCATGGGCAAGGCGCTGTGTTGGCTTCGATGTGCACGGCGGCGTTCATGCTGGCCGAGACGGGGTTATTACACGGCTTGCGTGCGACGACCCACTGGGCATTTGCCGGGTTCTTCCGGCGTCGATATGCCCAGGTCAGCCTGGATGAGCGGCAGATCCTCTGCGAAGAGAATCGGCTGGTCACGTGCGGTGGCGCCACGGCGGCGA
>NZ_QORI02000083.1 GCF_003325755.1 Pseudomonas sp. SST3
ATCGAGCCATCATTTTTACGTCATCCTCACGCAGACAAGCAGAGGCGCACGTTTCGCACACCAGGGCACAATTCGAACAAGCTTGGATGCAGGAAGCGAACATAGAATTGGTCATTGCGTTCTCCAGGGTTCGATAGTTGTATGTCGTCGTGGCCTGCTAGCTGAATAGCCTTCATCAGCGTCTTAGCAAGCACAGAAAATACGACATGCCCCGGCCGCACCCGTTTCGATCAACTTCATTACAATGCTGTAAGGTTCGCGCCAGTACCTGAGGTATATATTCGGGAGGGCAGCCACGGAGCCGCTAATGATCCAAACCGCTTGTTAGCCTGGCCAGCTTCGCTAGTCTGTTTTAGAGGGATGGGAGCGGTACGGGATAGCTCCCTGTCGCCACGACTGGGAGCCTCCATGGGGAACTGGCCGGAAAAGCCGCTGTGTTACGTCAGTTACCAGCCTTGCAGGCTAGCGTCTGATGGGAAGAAGCAGTATCAAGGTCCGCGGGTATCGGTGCGTCGGCTAGGATGGCCTACGACTGACCGCTCTGCTTGCTGAGCCGCCTTTCTAACAGCTCGGTCAGAACCGCGTAGGCAGACATGCCGAATGTTAGTGCTCGTGTTGCTTCCCGTCTGCGTGCACATGGTTTTTCGAAGGGGATTTGCCTTCCGCATCGGCACTGTCACTGTCACTGTCACTGCCATTGCTGTGCTCAACCGCCTGGGGCTCCTCGGACGCATGATGGTCATCGCTTTCGTTATCACCATGATGACCGGAGCTTGATTGGCTGGTTGCTCCACCTGAGCTGCTAGAGCCATGGTGATCCGAGCTGCCACTGTCGCCCTGATGGTGGTCGTCCGAGGCCATCTCACCATGTTGTTCACCGTGCCCAGCTGGGGTCTCCCCACCACCATGCTGATGACCACCGCTAGACGCAACGAGTGCTCGATACGCTCCTTCATCTAGCTCAGGAAGCTTCTGCAGGAAAGCCACCATCCCCCATATGTACGGGTCAGCCATGCTTTTACCCCACGCAGGCATACCAGTGGCCTTGATGCCATGCTTGATGACCCAAAACGTCTTTGCTGGGTCATCGTATAGCCCTGCTTCAGCCAAGTTGGGTGGAGCAGGATAAAGGCCTTTGCTTAACTCGGTCTCAGCCATGCCTGGCGCCAAATGACAACCCACACACATCGAGTTGTAGTTCCCCGCCCCGGCGCTGATTTGGCCTTCATCGTCAAGGGCTGGCACGGCTATGTCTTCGGAGCGAACCACAATCGAGCGATTGCGAGCAGTTTCCAGGAAAGCGTATACGGCTTCCGTATGAGGATCATCCGCGGCAACATTAATCAGTCCTGTAAAAACAACACCGGCCAATATCAACAGGCCTAGTGCGCAGAAGGTAACGAAGCTAATAATTATTCGTTTCATTGAAAGTCCTTAAAACCAAAGCCTGATGCCAGCAACGAACCGCGCCTCATCTGCATCTTCGCCTTCATCTCTCGCCATATCAGCGGTATTGCCGTATGCCCGGTTCCAGGTGACGCCGATGTACGGTGCGAACTCACGAACAATTTCGTATCGGAGGCGTAGCCCCACCTCTGTGTTTGCAAGACCAGCGCCTACTCCGCGCGCTGGGTCGTCCTTGCCATAGAAATTGAACTCGGCAGTCGGTTGGAGGATGAGCCTGTTCGTTAGAAGGATGTCGTATTCGCCTTCTAAGCGTGCTGCTGTCTGCCCACCTTCACCAACAAAGGCGGTGGCTTCCGCTTCGAATCCATACAGAGCCAGCCCCTGAAGGCCGAACGCCGCCCACGTCTGCGGAGACGCGGGCTTAAAGTCCTGGCGAACACCCGCTACCACATCCCACCAAGGGCTTATTGCGCGCCCGAAGAGCGCCTGGATCTCGGCATCTTCAGTAACGCCATTTGTTCGCTCACCTTCCGAGCGAAACCAGAACCGATTGATATCGCCACCAACCCAGGCGGTAGCTTCCCAACTGAGAGTGCTACCTTCATCTGCGTCCTGGTACTCAAGTTGATCTAGCAGAAGGAACCAGGCCAGATACTTGTCATGGACCGTATGACCCTGAAGACCAGGGAAAGCCGCTTCTCTATCCGCATCGGTCAATACCGGAATGAACGAGGGATGAACCATGCCAGGCATTTCGAGCGTATCGTCATGCTTCATTTGGCCATGGTTCATCTTGCTATGGTCCATCGCACCATGACCCATTGCAGAATGATCCATTTGCCCACCGGAGCCATGATTCATAGCCGCGGGCTTGGCTGAAGATGCAGGGGCTTGAGCTGCCTCAGTAGGAGAGGCTTGATGCATCGAGTGATCCATCATCTCGGCGGCGTTGGCTGTGCCTCCAACCACCGCGCTCAACGAAACTCCGAGTGCAATCAGAGCAAAGCGACAAGATCTAGTGGTCATGGTGTGAATCCACCTCAGTACCAGTAGCCTTCGGGTCATGACCCATTTTGCCGTTGTCCATTTCACCATGGTCCATCGAGCCATGATCCATGTCGCCGTGGTTCATTTCTGAGTTAGAGGTTTCTGGTGCCTGAGATGCCGGCTTGTTGTCCGGACTTTGCGACAAAGCCGATGATTGCTTGTGCTGATCATGCCTTTGCTCTGCAAACGCAGCTGACATATTCATTACGCCCAGCAAACTGAATATAAACGCGCTGCCGATAAGAGTTTTACGCTTCATAAAATTTCCCATATAAAGTTCCTCTTACTCATCCACTCGGACTTCACGAAACATGCCCATTTCCATGTGAAGCAGTAGGTGACAGTGATAAGCCCAACGCCCTAGCGCATCAGCTGTCACGCGGTAGCTGCGCTTCGAACCTGGAGGCATGTCGATCGTGTGCTTGCGAACCATGAACTTTCCGTTCGCATCTTCAAGATCGCTCCACATACCATGCAGATGAATCGGATGGGTCATCATGGTGTCGTTAACCAACGTGATGCGTACCCGCTCGCCATATTTGAGCCGTAGGGGCTCCGAATCAGAGAACTCTATGCCGTCAAATGACCAGGAGAACTTCTCCATGTGGCCGGTGAGATGGAGTTCGATCGTCCGACTTGGCTCGCGGCCGTCCGGATCCGGGAAAGTGCTGCTCAAGTCGCCATAGGTCAGGACTCGGCGGCCGTTGTCTCGTAAGCCAATACCGGGATCGTTTAGCCTATGAGTCGGGCTCATGGTCTGCATATCCACCAGTGGGTTATTGGACTCTGAGGGCGGGTGCGATTGCATACCTCCGCTCATACCCGCCATCCCAGAGTGGTCCATCCCTGACATCCCAGCCATTTTGCTGTGATCCATTCCGGACATTGCGCCCATGCCGCCCATTCCCTGCATGTCACCGTGGTTCATACCGGACATGTTGCTATGGTCCATCGCACCCATGTCGCCCTGCATGCCGCCGCCATGGTCCATGCCCGCCATCCCGCCCATACTGCCGTGATCCATCCCCATGTCGTCCATGGTGATTAGCGGTCGAGGATCGGTTTCTGGAACAGGAGCGCTCAGCCCTTCGGCAACCGCTAGCGTGCCACGGGCGTACCCTGTGCGGTCCATCGATTGGGCGAAGATCGTGTAAGCCTCCTCGGTTGCAGGCTCGACAATCACATCGTACGTCTCTGCCACGGCAATGCGGAATTCGTCGACGCTAACGGGGTTGACGTATTGGCCGTCGGCTGCGACTACGGTCATCTTCAACCCTGGAATGCGGACATCGAAATAGCTCATGGCCGAGCCGTTAATGAACCGCAGACGAAGCTTCTCGCCGGGCTTAAAGATACCGGTCCAGTTCCCGTCGGGTGCTTGGCCGTTCATTAAGTAGGTATAGGTGTAGCCACTTACGTCGGCGAGGTCGGTGGGGCTCATCTTCATCTGAGCCCACATCTTCCGATTTGCGATCGTTGCGGCCCACCCGTCTTCGCTCACATCGTTAATGAAGTCTCCGACAGTGCGCTTATGGAAGTTGTAATAATCGGACTGCTTCTTGAGCTTAGAAAGGATTCGAGCAGGATCCTCATCGGACCAATCAGTCAACATCACCACATAGTCGCGGTCATAGCTGAACGGTTCGGGATCCTTCGCATCGATGACCAAGGGACCATAGACACCAAGCTGCTCTTGTAGGCCTGAATGACTGTGGTACCAATAGGTACCGCTCTGTTTAACCTGAAACTTGTAGACATACATGCCATCGGGAGCGATGCCGTGGAAGCTCAGTCCAGGCACGCCATCCATGTTGGCCGGCAGGATCATGCCGTGCCAGTGAATGGATGTATCTTCGCTCAGCTTATTCCTGACCCGCAGCGTGACCGTATCCCCTTCACGCCAACGAAGAAGCGGTCCTGGAATAGTGCCGTTGATGGTCATTGCCGTCCGAGCCGCGCCGGTGATGTTGACCGGCGTCTCCCCAATCAGTAGATCGAACTCCGTGCCGGTTAGTACGCTGGGCTGGCCGGGACTACTCACTGCCCAGACCGGAGCTCTCCACAAGCCAAGACCGCCAAGGAGGCCTGCGGCGGTCAAGCCTTTAACAAAGGTTCGCCTAGAGGTTTTACGTTGCATGTGTACGTTCCAATCAAGCTAAGGAGCCAAGCTGAAACCAGCCCTAAGGGTTGATGTTGCCAGCGTTAATTGATCTTAGAAGCTCGCGCGGTCTGTCTTATCAAGCGACTCGCCTTTATCGTAAAGATGGCATACCTGAGGAAGAGGCGTGATTACATTTTTGTAAGCTTAATGCGCATCAAAAGCGATCAAGAAATCACCTGACCACGTCGATTTCTGTATGGAGGCTGCGCAATAGCTTTACCTTGGGACGGAACTTTTGATTTATTTGAAGGATGTGGCTGCAATGATGCTCATTGAAAGTCGAACATCAGAAATCTAATAGCGGCTGCCTTCCAATCACTATATTTCGACCACGCTTCTATTGTTTCCAATTTATGTCGCATAGTTGGCGATGCCGCTTAAAAATGTGAGCGGCTAATACGACTTCGCTAGTTCTTCCAACTGAGGCTGCAAGTGGCAACACCATGGCAGCTACAACGTTCGTAGAAGCTGCCATAGTTACCAGAGCCGCATGGTTAAATTTGCATAAGGCTTCGCATTAGCAGTTAGCGTGAGCGTGCTTCGCCTTTGAGAC
>NZ_QORI02000084.1 GCF_003325755.1 Pseudomonas sp. SST3
TCGAACAAGCCCACGCGCTCAACCCGGAAGACCCGGCCGTACTCGACAGCCTGGGCTGGGTGAATTACCGCCTGGGCAACCTCGACGAGGCCGAGCGCTTGCTGCGCCAGGCGCTGGAGCGTTTCCCGGACCAGGAAGTTGCCGCACACCTGGGCGAAGTGCTCTGGGCCAATGGCAAGCAGCGCGAAGCCCGACAAATCTGGGAAAAGTTCCTCAAGGAACAACCCGACAGCCCTATCCTGCGCAGCACCATCAAGCGCCTGACCGATCCGAGACCCTTTTAAGCTTTATGTTTCTTGCGCCACATTTATCGTTTTTCAGTTTTCATCGCCCTGCTCGCCGGTTGCGCGGGCATCGGCAGCCGTGAATCCGTTTGAAGGCCAGGGCAACCCGGCACAATGGAAACAACACAAGGACCAGCTCAGCAGCATCGATGGCTGGCAGATCGAGGGCAAGGTCGGGGTGCGTGCGCCGAAAGACTCCGGCAGCGGCACCCTGTTCTGGCTGCAACGCCAGGACTACTACGACATTCGCCTCTCGGGCCCCCTGGGTCGTGGCGCAGCCCGCCTGACTGGCAGGCCAGGGCAAGTAAGCCTGGAAGTGGCCAATCAGGGCCGCTACGAGGCAACCTCTCCGGAAGAACTGCTGGAGCAGCAGATTGGCTGGAAGCTGCCCGTCTCTCATCTGGTCTGGTGGGTCCGCGGCCTGCCGGCACCTGACAGCAAGAGCCGGCTGAGCCTCAATGGCGACAGCCGCCTCGCCACCCTGGAGCAGGATGGCTGGCAGGTCGAATATTTGAGCTACGTGGAGCAAAGCGGCTATTGGCTTCCCGAACGTATCAAGCTGCATGGCACCGACCTTGATGTCACGCTGGTGATCAAGGACTGGCAACCGCGCAAACTGGGGCAATAACGTGTCCGCACAAAAATTGACCCTGCCCTCCCCGGCCAAGCTCAACCTGATGCTGCACATCCTTGGCCGTCGTGAAGATGGCTACCACGAGTTGCAGACGCTGTTTCAGTTTCTCGACTACGGCGATGAGCTGACCTTTGCCGTGCGTGAGGATGGCGTAATCCAACTGCACACCGAATTCGACGGCGTGCCCCACGACAGCAATCTGATTGTGCGGGCAGCCAAAAAACTTCAGGCACAATCCGGCTGCCCACTTGGCATTGATATCTGGATCGACAAAATCCTGCCCATGGGCGGGGGTATCGGTGGCGGCAGCTCCAATGCCGCGACCACTTTGTTGGGCCTAAATCACTTATGGCAACTGGGCTGGGACCACGATCGCCTTGCTGCGCTGGGCCTCACGCTGGGCGCCGACGTCCCGGTTTTCGTGCGGGGGCACGCCGCATTTGCTGAAGGCGTTGGGGAGAAACTCACCCCTGTAGAGCCCGAAGAACCTTGGTATGTCGTGCTGGTGCCGCAAGTATCTGTAAGTACAGCAGAAATTTTTTCAGATCCGTTGTTGACACGTAACTCTTCTCCCATTAAAGTGCGCCCCGTTCCCAAGGGAAACAGTCGAAATGACTGCTTACCGGTTGTAGCAAGGCGTTATCCAGAGGTACGTAACGCTTTGAATTTGTTAGGTAAATTTACCGAAGCAAAATTAACCGGCACTGGAAGTTGTGTGTTTGGGGGCTTCCCAAGCAAAGCTGAAGCTGATAAAGTCTCGGCCCTTCTTACAGAGACCCTTACAGGGTTTGTAGCAAAAGGAAGCAACGTTTCGATGTTGCATCGCAAGCTGCAAAGTCTGCTCTAAAAGGAACCGAGTGTTAGGCACTCGTTGCAACAGATACAGGGGCGTCGCCAAGCGGTAAGGCAGCAGGTTTTGATCCTGCCATGCGTTGGTTCGAATCCAGCCGCCCCTGCCATTTTCTAATACTCATCCAGGTTACCCTCAGCCTCTAGGTACTGCGCGTGTCCAAGATGATGGTCTTTACGGGGAATGCCAACCCCGATCTGGCTCGACGTGTCGTACGTCAGCTGCATATCCCTCTCGGTGACATCTCTGTCGGTAAATTCTCCGACGGCGAAATTACAGCCGAGATCAATGAAAATGTCCGCGGTAAAGACGTCTTCATTATTCAGCCGACCTGCGCTCCGACCAACGATAACCTGATGGAACTCGTCGTGATGGCTGATGCCTTCCGCCGCTCCTCAGCGACTCGAATCACAGCTGTAATCCCTTACTTTGGTTATGCCCGTCAGGATCGCCGTCCGCGCTCCGCACGTGTAGCTATCAGCGCGAAAGTCGTTGCTGACATGCTGACCGTGGTAGGTATCGACCGTGTGCTCACGGTTGACCTGCACGCTGACCAAATCCAGGGGTTCTTCGATATTCCGGTAGATAACATCTACGGCTCCCCCGTCCTGGTGGATGACATCGAAGACCAGCGCTTTGAAAACCTGATGATCGTGTCCCCGGACATTGGTGGCGTCGTGCGTGCACGGGCTGTTGCCAAATCCCTGGGCGTGGACCTCGGGATCATCGACAAACGCCGTGAGAAAGCCAATCACTCTGAAGTGATGCATATCATCGGTGATGTCGAAGGGCGCACCTGTATTCTGGTTGATGACATGGTCGACACCGCCGGCACGCTGTGCCACGCGGCGAAAGCCTTGAAAGAGCACGGTGCAGCAAAAGTCTTCGCCTACTGCACACACCCTGTGCTGTCGGGCCGAGCGATCGAAAACATCGAGAACTCCGTGCTGGACGAACTGGTGGTGACTAACACCATCCCGTTGTCCGCCGCAGCTCAAGCCTGTGCACGTATCCGCCAACTGGATATTGCACCGGTCGTGCCGAAGCGGTTCGCCGCATCAGCAATGAAGAATCGATCAGCGCGATGTTCCGTTAAGGGTCAAACCAACGGATCACCTCACTGACGAAAAGCCGCCCGCCCAGCATTCCGCTGGGGCGGGGCTTTTTGCCCATATCGAGTTCGGCGCTGGTCGCAAACGCCCCTCGATGATGGCTATTTTGGAGATACAACATGAACGAATTTACTCTGAACGCCCAAGCGCGTACTGACCTGGGGAAAGGTGCGAGCCGCCGCCTGCGTCACGCCGCCAACATCCCAGCCGTTGTCTACGGTGGTAACAAGCCTGCTGAATCCGTGACCATCCTGGCCAAGGAAATCGCCAAGCTGTTCGAAAACGAAGCTGCCTACAGCCACGTTATCGAGCTGAACGTCGACGGCGCCAAGCAGAACGTCATCGTTAAAGCGATGCAGCGTCACCCTTCCAAGCAGTTCATCATGCACGCTGACTTCGTTCGCGTTGTAGCTGGCCAGAAACTGACCGCCATCGTGCCTGTGCACTTTGTGGGTGAAGAAGCTCCGGTCAAGAAAGGCGGCGAGATCTCTCACGTCCTGAACGAAATCGAAGTGACCTGCCTGCCGAAAGACCTGCCTGAGTTCATCGAAGTCGACCTGTCGGCTCTGGAAATCGGCGCCATCGTTCACCTGTCCGACCTCAAGGCCCCTAAAGGCGTTGAGTTTTGTCGCACTGGCTCACGGTGATGACAAAGCTGTTTGCCAACGTTCACGCTCCACGCGTTGCTCCAGAAGAAGCTGAAGAAGGCGCTGCAGAGTAATTCACTCTGTATTGCCGGAGCTTGAGGAAACATCGCGGACCGAAACGTAGCGAGAAAGCGGGCGATAACGCGGCGTTTACTCTTGAGTAAATGATGTAGTGTCGTCCACTTTCGCCGCACCTGGGTACGGCGATGTTATCCACAACTCCAAAGGAAGGGCTCCTGTCGTGACTGCCATTAAACTGATCGTTGGCCTGGGAAATCCAGGCGCCGAATACGAACAGACCCGGCATAACGCGGGGGCCCTTTTTGTTGAGCGCATCGCCCACGCCCAAGGCGTCAACCTGGTGGCCGATCGCAAATATTTTGGCCTGACCGGGCGCTTCTCGCACCAGGGTCAGGATGTTCGTCTACTGATTCCCACCACCTATATGAACCGCAGCGGCCAGGCTGTCGCGGCGCTTGCGGGCTTCTTCCGGATCAAACCCGAAGAAATCCTGGTGGCCCATGACGAACTGGACTTGCCACCCGGCGTAGCCAAGCTCAAGCTCGGCGGCGGGCATGGTGGGCACAATGGCCTGCGTGACATCATCGCGCAGTTGGGCAATCAGAATAATTTTTACCGTCTGCGGCTCGGCATTGGCCACCCAGGCGTTGCCAGTATGGTTTCAAATTTCGTCCTGGGTCGTGCGCCACGCGCCGAACAGGAAAAACTCGATGCCAGCATCGATTTTGCCCTCGGCGTGCTGCCGGATATCTTCGCCGGTGAATGGAACCGTGCGATGAAAAACCTGCACAGCCAGAAGGCCTGACTCTTATCCGAGGGGAAACACCATGGGATTCAATTGCGGCATCGTCGGCCTGCCCAACGTCGGCAAGTCCACCCTGTTCAACGCCCTGACCAAGTCCGGTATTGCGGCGGAGAACTTCCCCTTCTGCACCATCGAACCCAACAGCGGCATCGTGCCGATGCCGGACCCGCGTCTTGACGCACTGGCGGCCATCGTCAATCCCAAGCGCATCCTGCCGACCACCATGGAGTTCGTCGACATCGCGGGCCTCGTCGCCGGCGCCTCGAAAGGTGAAGGCCTGGGCAACAAGTTCCTGGCCAACATCCGCGAAACCGATGCTATCGCCCACGTGGTCCGCTGCTTTGAAGACGAGAACGTGATTCACGTCTCCAACAGCGTCGACCCCAAGCGCGACATCGAGATCATCGACCTGGAACTGATCTTCGCCGACCTCGACAGCTGCGAAAAGCAACTGCAGAAAGTCGCGCGTAACGCCAAGGGCGGCGACAAGGATGCAGTGGTCCAGAAGGGCCTGCTGGAGCAACTGATCGCGCACTTCACCGAAGGCAAGCCAGCGCGCAGCCTGATGAAGAACATGGGCGCAGACGAGAAGGCCGTGATCAAGGGCTTCCACCTGCTGACCACCAAGCCTGTGATGTACATCGCCAACGTTGCCGAAGACGGCTTCGAGAACAACCCGCTGCTCGACGTGGTCAAGGCTATTGCCGACGAAGAAGGCGCCATCGTTGTTCCGGTGTGCAACAAGATCGAAGCGGAAATCGCGAGCGT
>NZ_QORI02000085.1 GCF_003325755.1 Pseudomonas sp. SST3
CGAGTTTTATCGAGAGCCTGCAATATGACTACGTGGGCCTGGGGGCGAACAGCGCGTTGGCGGTTTACCTGGAAGAACAGGCACTGCACGCTGGCTTTCGCTTGCAGACGCGCATTCGCGCCGACGGTTTTGAGGGGTTGATTCGCATGGTCGTCGGCGGTGCGGGCCTGGGCATCGTGCCTCAGGCCGCCTTGGACCGCTGGCCGTCAGAACGCCGTTTCAAGGCCCACCTCCTGCAAGAGGAGTGGGCCTGCCGCACGTTGCTGTTATGCGCACGCTCGTTCGAGCAACTGCCGGGTTATGCCAGGGCTTTGTTCGAGGCCTTGGCCCTGCCCTTGCGGAAGAACCCGTAATACACAGCCGACAGAATCAGCAGGAACGGCACGCCAAACACCAGTGTCATCTTGAAGGCGTCGGTGAAATAGGTGGTGATCATCACCGCCCCCATCAGCACCAACCCCAGCAACGTGCTGTAGGGAAAACAGGCGCAACTGGAACGACAACTTCGCCCCGCCATGACGCTTGCGATAGCGGCGGAAAAACAGGTGAGTGAGGAAGATCATGAACCAGGTGAAGATTGCGCCGAACATCGAGATCGCCATCATCAGGGTGAACGAGCTTTCCGGGTACACCACGTTAAGCAACGTCGCCAGGGCAATGCCCGAGCTGGACAGCAGCAATGCGTTGAGCGGGATGCCGTTCTTGCTCAGCGCGCCCATGGACTTGGGCGCAAAACCAGCGCGCGACAGGCTGAACATCATGCGCGTGGTGATGTAGAGCTGACTGTTCATGGCCGACAGCGCCGCGATCAGGATCACGAAATTCATCACCCCGGTGGCACCGGGAATGCCGATAGTCTGCATCACTGTGACAAACGGGCTCTGGGCCTGGCCGGCCTGGTTCCACGGTACGATGGCGAGCATCAGCGCCAGGGTCAGCAGATAGAACACCACCAGCCGCACGATGGTAGCGCGGAAGGCTTTCTTCACTGCCTGCTCCGGGTCAGCAGCTTCACCGGCGGCCACGGCGATCATCTCGACACTGAGGTAGCTGAAGATCGACACGATCACCGCGATCCACATGCCACTCAAGCCATGGGGGAAAAAGCCGTCGTGGGCCGTGTAGTTCTGCACGCCGTAGTCGGGGTTACCAGAGCCGAACACCACATACACTGCCAGTATGATGAAACCGACAATAGCGCTGATCTTGATCGTCGAGAACCAGTATTCGAAGTTGCCGAAGGTCTTCACGCTGATCGCGTTGAGCAGGATCAGCACACTGGAAAACGACACGATCCACACCCACTCCGGCACGTTGGCAAACCAGTACTTCATGTACATCGCCACCGCCGTGACCTCGGCCCCCACCGCCAGCACAATCGCTGCCCAGTAGGCATACCGCACCAGGAACCCGGCCAATGGGCTGATGTAGAACTCGGCATAGGCGCCAAAGGAGCCGGAGGTGGAATGGGCCACCGTCATCTCCGCCAGGCAGCCCATCAGCAGCAAGGTAATCAACGCGCCGATGGCGTAGCTCACCAGCACGCTCGGCCCGGCATAACCGATGGCGTAGGCGCTGCCCATGAACAGCCCGGTGCCGATGGCGCCACCGATGGCGATCATGCTCATCTGGCCGGAAGTGAGCTGGCGCCTCAGGCCCAGTTCACGGTGGGTAATCTCTGCAAAGCCGTTGTCTGGCGTGGTCACGGGTGTGCCCCTTTATTATTGTGATGGTGGCTGACGCTGAACCTGTGGGAGCTGGCTTGCCTGCGATAACGGTAGTGAATGCACCGACGCTATCGACAGGCAAGCCAGCTCCCACATTTGATCTSYRATGTCTTGGGGAATTTCTGCAGACAAAAAAAAGCCCCGCACCTGGCGGGGCTTTTTTATGCGCGGGGCTTACAGGCCGTCGAGCATGGCTTTGTTGCGCACCGCACCCTTGTCGGCACTGGTGGCCAACAACGCGTAGGCCTTCAATGCGGTGGTGACTTTACGCGGGCGCTTCTCCACTGGCTTCCAGCCTTTCTTGTCCTGCTCAACCCGGCGTGCCGCCAGTTCTTCATCGCTGATCAACAGGTTGATCGAGCGGTTCGGAATGTCGATCAGCACCTTGTCGCCATCCTGCACCAGGCCAATCGCGCCACCGGCAGCAGCTTCCGGCGAAGCGTGGCCGATGGACAGGCCCGACGTGCCGCCGGAGAAACGGCCGTCGGTCAGCAGGGCGCAGGCTTTGCCCAGGCCTTTGGATTTCAGGTAGGACGTGGGGTAAAGCATCTCCTGCATACCCGGGCCGCCTTTAGGGCCTTCGTAGCGGATGATCACGATATCGCCTTCCTTGACTTCGTCCGCGAGGATGCCGCGTACCGAGCTGTCCTGGCTTTCGTAGATCTTGGCGCGGCCTTCGAAGACGTGGATGGACTCATCCACGCCTGCCGTTTTGACCACACAGCCGTCGAGGGCGATGTTGCCGTACAGCACGGCCAGGCCGCCTTCTTGCGAGTAGGCGTGCTCGACACTGCGGATGCAGCCGTTTTCACGGTCGTCATCCAGGGTGTCCCAACGGGTCGACTGACTGAACGCCGTCTGCGTCGGGATACCGGCCGGGCCGGCCTTGAAGAAGGTGTGCACGGCTTCGTCGTCGGTCTGGGTGATGTCCCACTTGGCGATGCCTTCGGCGATGGACTTGCTGTGCACGGTTGGCAGGTCGGTGTGCAACAGGCCGCCACGGGCCAGGGAGCCGAGGATCGAGAAGATCCCGCCGGCGCGGTGCACGTCTTCCATGTGGTACTTCTGGATGTTCGGCGCGACTTTGCACAGTTGCGGCACGTGACGGGACAGGCGGTCGATGTCGCGCAGGTCGAAATCGATCTCGGCTTCCTGGGCGGCAGCCAGCAAATGCAGAATGGTGTTGGTGGAACCGCCCATGGCGATGTCCAGGGTCATGGCGTTTTCGAACGCCTTGAAGTTGGCGATATTGCGCGGCAACACCGACTCATCGTTCTCGCCGTAGTAACGCTTGCACAGCTCGACGATGGTGCGGCCGGCCTGCAGGAACAACTGCTCGCGGTCGCTGTGAGTGGCCAGTGTGGAACCGTTGCCCGGCAAGGCGAGCCCCAGGGCTTCCACCAGGCAGTTCATCGAGTTGGCGGTGAACATGCCGGAGCACGAACCGCAGGTCGGGCAGGCGCTGCGCTCGTATTCGGCGACCTTCTCGTCAGAAGCGCTGGAATCGGCGGCGATCACCATGGCGTCGACGAGGTCGAGGCCGTGGGAGGCGAGTTTGGTCTTGCCGGCTTCCATCGGCCCGCCGGAGACGAAGATCACCGGGATGTTCAGGCGCAAGGCAGCCATCAACATGCCGGGGGTGATCTTGTCGCAGTTGGAGATGCACACAATGGCGTCGGCGCAGTGGGCGTTGACCATGTACTCCACGGAGTCAGCGATGATCTCGCGGCTCGGCAGGGAATACAGCATGCCGTCATGGCCCATGGCGATGCCGTCGTCCACGGCGATGGTGTTGAATTCTTTAGCCACGCCACCGGCGCGTTCGATCTCGCGGGCGACCAGTTGGCCCAGGTCCTTGAGATGGACATGGCCCGGCACGAACTGGGTGAACGAGTTGGCAATCGCGATGATCGGCTTCTTGAAGTCGTCATCTTTCATCCCCGTGGCACGCCACAGTGCGCGCGCGCCGGCCATGTTGCGGCCGTGGGTGGATGTTTTCGAGCGGTAATCAGGCATTGGAGCACTCCGGGCGGCTAATCAAGTACTAAAGGGGAGTGAGCTTCTAATTGACGACTGGAACACTCAGAAAATGGCCGTGTGTCCGGAAGTTGCCACTCGCGTCGCGGGATCGCCGCGTGCTTGGGCCTCGAGCTCATAAACCCGCCGGGGGATGACTGGCGATGAATAGGGCCGATTCTACACCGCTGGCGGCTGGAGGGAATGGGCGCAACCTTGAAGTTAGCCGCTACAGGACGTGCGGGCGCCGCCGTGCCCATGAGTTCAACGCAAGGGCGGCAAGGCTCAGGATCAGAAAACACAAGCCAAGCGCAGTACTCAACTGGTGGGTAAAGGTGCTGATAAACGCACTGATACAGCCGCCAGCAATGAACAGCACTGCCGCAACGGCGGAAGCTGCGGCTCCCGCATTGTCTGGAAACAGGCTCATGGCCTTGGAGTTGGAAATGGGCCGGGTGATGGTGGTGCCCGCCGTGCAGAGCAGCATGGGCACCAACACTGTCGGGGTTGATAAGCCGAACAGGTAGGCCAACAGCAGCATGACCACGCCAGAGATAGCGATCAGAACCAGCCCGACTGCCATCTGGGTAGCCGCCGCCAGCCGTTTGTGCAGGACGCCGGCACAGAGGCCTCCCACTACGTAGGCGGCGCCGTAGAGAAGCAAGGTCAATGAGTACTCATGGGGTGACAGCTTTAACTGGTCCATGAAAATGAGCGGTGACACAACGATGAATGAGAAATGACAGGCGAAGGTGATCGCGGAGATCGTGGCGTAGCTGGCGAAAATGTCTGTTGGCGAAAAACCTTGGCGTAGGCCCTGAAAATACCCCGCTCGCTTGGCGCGGTTGGAGGGAAGCCGCCATGCAGTAATCGGTGAGCCATAATCCACGTTGCAGCACAGAGGGCGATAAACGCGTAGAAGCTGGCTTTCCATCCCCAGTGCGATTGCAGCCATGCGCCCAGCACTGGGGAAATCGAGATGAAAATGCCTCCGGCCGTGGCCATTGCTATGCGCAACCGCTCCTGTTCCCTGCCGAAAAAAAGGTCCTGCACCAGCGCTTGGGACAGTATGAAACCACCGCAGCCTATGGCCTGAATGACTCGAAAGAAACAGGAATTGGGGCGTGTTTCTGGCGGCCAGACACCCGACTGCACCCAGGATGGCTACTACCATACTGGCCAGGAGTAGCTTCTTGCGACCGATTCTGTCGGACAGCGGGCCGATCAGCAGCATTGAGCAGGAAAATCCAATGGCGAACAGGCTGACGGATCGAGCGATATGGGTGGTCGAGGTATGGAAGTGTTCAGCCAGGGCGGGAAAGGAGGGCAGTACGACGTCAA
>NZ_QORI02000086.1 GCF_003325755.1 Pseudomonas sp. SST3
TTTACCTACCAGACACCCCCGCAATCCAACTGTGGGAGCKGGCTTGCYYGCGAWRGCGGCCTGACAGKCGAYRCWGTTATASCGAGTACATATCCATTCCTGCGGTAACGGCCACTTAGGGTTCCGCCCTGACGGCGGCTCACTTTCGAAAAGCGCGAAAGTAAGCAAAGCGCTCTTGCCCCACCACTCGGCACCTCGCCTGGGCTCGGTGTGCCCGTAATCCGCCAAGTGATTTGGGGGGCCGCCGCCACGCGCCATCCATGGCGCGGGGCGGCTAAACCGGCATCCCTGCCGGTTTACCCCCCAAAWCCCTGTCGAATTCCGGCCAGCGTGGTTTGACGGGGCGCTTAAGATCAAAATCAAAAGCAGATCAAGAGCAGATCAAGAGCGACTCGCTTCGCATCGTGGTTACCGTCGGTTGCTACCGCCTATGCGGTGCTGTCGAGCCCCGTGCTGCGATAGGCCCGCATAAACAACTGCACCACATCCTGCACATGCTCTTCAGCCTCTTGCGCGCTCAATTGTCCGCCGCAGCCATACAACAAGCGAAAGTTCGCCGTGCCCTTGAGCAAGCAAAAGAAGTGCTCCGCGGCTTTGAACGGTGTGTCGATGCTCAGCGCGCCGCCCTGGTCAATCTTGCCGAGCAAGCGCTCCATGCCTTGCAGCATGCGCATGGGGCCGGCGTTGAAGAAGATCTGGGAGAGTTTCACGTCCTGATTGCCGGTGGTCATCATCAGGCGATGCAGGTTTACCGACTCCTCGCTGTTGATCAGCCGATGAAAGCCGCGTGCGATGTTGAGCAACACCGTCTCGACGGGCATGCCTTCGGGAAGCTCGAAGTACATCACCGGCAATTGCTCTTCACATTTGGCCACTACCGCCGCGGTGAACAGCGTCTCCTTGTCGGTGAAGTGGCTGTAGACCGTGAGTTTCGATACGCCGGCCGCCAGGGCGACGGCGTCCATGCTGGTGTTTGCATAGCCCTTGTCCAGGAACAGCGATTTTGCCGATTCGAGGATTGCCTGGCGTTTTGCCATGTCCTTGGGGCGCCCGGGGCTTGCGGTGTTCAGAGGATTGTCGGACATTTTCACCTTTAATACTGGACTGGTGAGTTTGGTATTAATAACATACCGGCCAGTATAATTATTCCAAGCTCTATTTGCGAAAGGTCCTTCAGCATGCGCAGCGCTTTCCTGCCCCTTGCTTTGCCTGTCAGCCTGATCTTCCTGTTGGCCGCTTGCGGCCATGAAGAAGCGGCCCAGACCACCGTACGCCCGGCCATGGTGGTGCAACCGCAGCCTTCGGCGCAGGCAATGGACAGCTACCCCGGTGAGGTGCGTGCCCGTTATGAGCCGGACCTGGCCTTTCGCATCGGCGGCAAAGTCAGCAAGCGCCTGGTGGAGGAGGGCGAACGGGTCAAGGCCAACCAGCCGCTGGCCGAACTCGACCCCCAGGACGTGCGCCTGCAACTGGAGGCCACCCGCGCCCAAGTAGCCGCCGCAGAGGCCAATCTGAGCTTGGTGCGTGCGGAGCGGGATCGCTACAAGACCTTGATGGACCGTCAGATGGTCAGTCGGTCGCAGTACGACAATTCCGAAAACCTCTACCGAGCCGGTGAAGCACGCCTGAAGCAGATCAAGGCCGAGTTCGATGTGTCCAGCAATCAGGCGGGCTACGCCGTGCTGCGTGCGCCTCAGGATGGGGTAGTCGCCAAGCGTGCCGTCGAGGTGGGGCAAGTGGTTTTCCGCTGGCCAGACGGTGTTCACCCTGGCCACCGATGGCGAGCGTGAAGTCTTGATCAGCCTGCCCGAGCAGGGCTTTGGCCGCTTCAAGATCGGCCAGCCGGTGTCGGTGGAGTTGTGGAGCCAGCCAGAGCAACGCTTCGCCGGGCGCATTCGTGAACTGTCGCCTGCCGCCGACCCCAAGTCTCGCACCTTCGCCGCGCGCGTAGCCTTCATCGGCGGCAAAGTGCCCGCCGAACTGGGCCAAAAGCGCACGGGTTTTCATCCAGGTCGACGGTGTCATTCCCCTATCGGTACCGCTGTCTGCCCTGAGTGCCGAGAACGGTGCGTCCTACGTTTGGCGTGTAAAACCGGACAACACCCTTGAACGCACCCCTGTACGCATTGGTGCGTTTGGCGAAAACACCGTGCCGGTACTCGAAGGCTTGGCCGCCACCGATTGGGTGGTGGCCGCAGGCGTGCATGTGCTCCATGAGGGCCAACCCGTGCGCCCGGTGGATCGCTCCAACCGTGTAGTGAATCTGGCGGCCAAGGAGTAGTCCCCATGGGTTTCAATCTTTCCGAATCGGGCGTTGCGTAATCGTCCAGATCGTACTGTTCCTGATCGATCCTGCTGGCCGTGGTTGGCACCTTGTCCTACACCAAGTTGGGACAAAGCTGAAGACCCGCCCTTTACCTTCAAGGCCATGGTGATCAAGACCAACTGGCCTGGAGCCACGGCCCAGGAGGTTTCGCGCCAGGTCACTGAGCGAATCGAGAAAAAACTCATGGAGACCGGTGAGTATGAACGCATCGTGTCGTTCTCCCGTCCTGGTGAATCCCAGGTCACCTTTATTGCCCGTGATTCGATGCGTTCGGCGCAGATTCCTGAGTTGTGGTACCAGGTGCGCAAGAAAATCAGCGACATCCGCCACACCTTGCCGCCGGATATCCAGGGGCCGTTTTTCAAACGATGAGTTCGGCACCACCTTCGGCAATATCTACGCCCTGACCGGCGACGGCTTTGACTATGCGGTGCTCAAGGACTACGCCGACCGCATCCAGATCCAGCTGCAACGCGTCCCGGATGTGGGCAAGGTCGAGCTGCTCGGCCTGCAGGACGAGAAGATCTGGATCGAGCTGTCCAACCTCAAGCTCGCCACCCTCGGCTTGCCTCTGGCTGCGGTACAACAGGCGTTGCAGGAGCAAAATGCGGTGTCCACCGCCGGCTTCTTTGAAACCCCCACCGAGCGCGTGCAACTGCGCGTTTCGGGCAACTTCAAGACAGTAGAGGAGATCCGCAACTTTCCGATACGCGTGGGGGATCGCACCTTCCGCATCGGTGACGTGGCTGACATCCATCGAGGCTTCAACGACCCACCGGCACCGCGCATGCGCTACATGGGCGCAGATGCCATCGGCCTGGCCGTGGCCATGCGCGACGGTGGCGACATCCTCGTACTGGGCAAGGCCCTTGAAGCGCAATTCGCACGCCTGCAAAAGAACCTTCCGGCAGGGATGGAGCTGCGCAAGGTGTCGGACCAGCCGGCAGCTGTGAAGACCAGCGTCGGAGAATTCGTCCAGGTATTGGCTGAAGCGCTGGCGATTGTTTTGCTGGTGAGCTTTTTCTCCCTCGGCGTGCGCACCGGCATGGTCGTCGCCCTGGCGATTCCGCTGGTACTGGCGATGACCTTTGCCGCCATGTATTACCTGGGCATCGGCCTGCACAAGATTTCCCTGGGCGCCTTGGTCTTGGCCCTGGGCTTGCTGGTGGATGACGCGATCATCGCCGTGGAAATGATGGCGATCAAAATGGAACAGGGTTACGACCGCCTCAAAGCCGCGAGTTTCGCCTGGACCAGCACCGCATTCCCCATGCTCACCGGCACCCTGATCACGGCCGCAGGCTTCTTGCCGATTGCCACCGCGCAATCGAGCACTGGTGAATACACCCGTTCGATCTTCCAGGTGGTGACCATTGCACTGCTGGCCTCCTGGGTGGCGGCCGTGGTGTTTGTGCCCTACCTGGGGGAAAAACTCCTGCCCGACCTGGCGAAGATTCATGCGGCCAAACACGGCACCGACGGCCCGGACCCTTTACGGCACACCCTTCTATCAGCGTGTAAGGCGTCTGGTGGAGTGGTGCGTGCAGCGGCGTAAAACCGTGATCGTGCTGACCCTGCTGCTGTTTATCGGCTCGGTTGCACTGTTTCGCTTCGTGCCGCAACAGTTCTTCCCGGCTTCCGGTCGCTTGGAGTTGATGGTCGACCTGAAACTGGCCGAAGGCGCTTCCCTGAGCAACACCGCCGAACAGGTCAAGCGCCTGGAGGCGTTGCTCAAGGAGCATGCCGGCATCAATAACTATGTCGCCTACGCGGGCACCGGTTCGCCACGGTTTTACCTGCCACTGGACCAGCAATTGCCCGCTGCCAGCTTCGCCCAGTTTGTGGTGCTGGCTAACACCATCGAGGAACGAGAAAGCCTGCGCACCTGGTTGATCGAAACCCTCAACGAGCAATTCCCCGCGCTGCGTTCGCGGGTCACGCGCCTGGAGAACGGCCCGCCCGTAGGCTACCCCGTGCAGTTTCGTGTGACTGGCGAGCACATCGAAGAAGTCCGTTCGCTGGCGCGCAAAGTGGCGGCCAAGGTTCGCGAAAATACCCATGTGGTGAATGTGCATCTGGACTGGGAAGAACCGAGCAAAATCGTATACCTGAATATCGACCAGGACCGTGCCCGTGCCCTGGGTGTGAGCACTGCCAACCTGTCGAAATTCCTGCAGAGTTCCCTGACCGGCGCCGGCGTCAGCCAGTATCGGGAGGACAACGAATTGATCGAGATCCTCCTGCGCGGCACGGTGCATGAGCGTAGCGAGCTGTCGCGCCTGCCGAGCCTGGCCGTGCCCACCGACAATGGTAAAAGCGTGGCGCTGTCGCAAATTGCCACCCTCGAATATGGATTCGAAGAAGGCATCATCTGGCATCGCAACCGTCTGCCCACAGTGACCGTACGGGCCGATATCTATGGCAAGGAACAGCCGGCGACCCTCGTGCAGCAGATCTTGCCGACGCTCGCCGATGTGCGAGCCGAGCTGCCGGACGGCTATCTGTTGGAGGTGGGCGGTACGGTTGAAGACTCTGCGCGGGGGCAAAACTCGGTGAAGGCCGGCGTGCCGCTGTTTTATCGTGGTGGTGCTGACCTTGCTGATGCTGCAACTGCGCAGCTTTTCGCGCACGGCCATGGTCTTTCTCACCGCACCGTTGGGGCTGATCGGCGTGACCTTGTTTCTGTTGGTGTTCCGCCAACCCTTCGGTTTCGTCGCCATGCTCGGCACCATCGCGCTGTCGGGCATGATC
>NZ_QORI02000087.1 GCF_003325755.1 Pseudomonas sp. SST3
CCCGCCAACACCACCAGCAAGCTCAGAATCCCGGTGGCGATGATCTCGACCCGGTGCGCTTCCTGGAACAGCATGATGGTCAACGTACCGACGATAAACACCATCACCGCGTACGTCAGGCCAGGAAACAACCACATCTTGAACACGATCTTCTCGCCCGCCGCCGCACGCTTCTGACGCATGCGCAGTTGCGACACGGCAATCACCAGGTACACCAGCAACGCAATGGCGCCGGAGCTGGCCAGCAGGAATTCGAACACGGCTGCCGGGGCGACGTAGTTGGCAAATACCGCCAGGAACGCAGCGCCGGTAGACAGCAACACTGCCCAGTAAGGCGTGCCGCTCTTGTTGGTACGCTTGGCCACGGCCGGTGCGTCACCGCGACGGCCCAGGGAGAACAGCATGCGCGACGCGGTGTACAGCGCCGAGTTGAGGCAGCTGGTCACGGCAACCAGCACCACCAGGTCGACAATCAGCTTGGCGTTCGGAATGCCCATGCGTTCCAGCACAGTCTGGTAGGAACCTACGGCAGCCAAGGTCGGATCGTTCCAAGGCACCAGGGAGACCACGATGAAGATCGACAACAGGTAGAACAAACCAATCCGCCAGATCACCGAATTGGTGGCCTTGGTGATTTGCTGGCCAGGGTTCTTCGATTCGGCGGCAGCAATGGTGACAATCTCAGTGCCCATGAACGAGAACATGGTGGTCAAGATCGCCGCCAACACCGCGCCCATGCCGTTGGGCATGAACCCTTGGGTATCGAACAAGTGCGAAACACCGCTGACCTGGCTGGTGGGCAAGAAGCCGAAGATCGCGGCCAGGCCGAGGATCACAAAGCCGACGATCGCCACGACCTTGATCAGCGCAAACCAGAACTCGAACTCACCGTAGTTCTTCACACTGAACAGGTTGGTTGCAGTCAGCAACAACGTAATGATTAGGGTAAACGCCCAAATCGCCACGTCGGGGAACCAGGCGTGCAGGATGGTCGCCGCTGCGTTGGCCTCCAACGGAATCACCAGCACCCAGAACCACCAGTAGAGCCAGCCAATGGTGAAACCGGCCCAGTGGCCGATTGCCCGGTCGGCATAGGTAGAGAACGAACCGGTATCGGGTGACGCAACGGCCATCTCGGCCAGCATGCGCATTACCAAGACCACCAGTGTACCGGCGGCTGCATAGGCCAACAGTACAGCCGGGCCGGCAGCAGCGATCGCATGGCCGGAGCCGACAAACAAACCGGCGCCGATGACGCCGGCAATCGACAGCATGGTGACGTGCCGCGGTTTGAGCCCCTGTTCGAGGTCATTGGAGCTTTGCGTACTACTCATTGACACACCTTTGCGTAGGAATTGCGAAAACGGTTCGCCCGGCCTGCAGCCTTTCTCGTGAAAAGAATCCAACAGGGCGTTCTTTATTTTTTACGCAAGATTTGCGCCAAAATGTAACAGAGCCGCAGTTGACGCGGGCTGTAGGATAATTCGTCAGCACTCGCAAGTCATTGAGAATCATGGCATTCCGCTATAGCGTTACCGTGCGACTCACCTTCCAGCCAATCCGACGCACCAAAAACACACACAAAAAGTACGTGACGCCCCATAAACGGGCTGATATGGACCGTTTGCCCGGTTAACCCTTCCAACACCCGGCCAAAGCTGGCACCATCGCGCCCTTTTTTACGCGAAGCCTGTGGATCTTTCCGGTTCAAAACGTCTGTAGGTTGTTGATGGCGCGACACGCTACTGCGCCGATGCGACACCCTGCCGCAGACCATCGGTTAACCGTCCGCAGCGCTGTTGGCTGTCATCCAAACGCTATGCTAGCTTGGCGCCTCGCCAGGAAGGCGGCCCAACAGCGAAGATCGCAACGAACACAATGAGGACCGCACATGGCCGAGGCCACGCCCGCGCTTGAAATCCGCAACTTGCACAAACGCTATGGTGAGCTTGAGGTACTCAAGGGTATCTCGCTGACCGCTCGCGACGGCGATGTGATCTCGATCCTGGGTTCCTCCGGTTCCGGCAAGTCCACCTTCCTGCGCTGCATCAACCTGCTGGAAAACCCGCACCAGGGCCAGATCCTGGTGGCCGGCGAAGAACTCAAGCTCAAGGCCGCGAAAAAACGGCGAACTGATGGCCGCCGACGGCAAGCAGATCAACCGCCTGCGCAGCGAAATCGGGTTTGTGTTTTCAAAACTTTAACCTGTGGCCGCACATGAGCATCCTCGACAACATCATCGAGGCCCCTCGTCGCGTGCTCGGCCAAAGCAAGGCAGAAGCCATAGAAGTGGCCGAGGCCCTGCTGGCCAAGGTCGGTATTGCCGACAAGCGCCACGCTTACCCTGCGCAACTCTCCGGCGGCCAGCAACAGCGGGCGGCGATTGCCCGCACCCTGGCGATGCAACCTAAAGTCATCCTGTTCGATGAGCCGACGTCGGCGCTTGACCCGGAAATGGTTCAGGAAGTACTTAATGTGATCCGCGCACTGGCCGAAGAAGGCCGCACCATGCTGCTGGTCACCCACGAAATGGGCTTCGCCCGTCAGGTATCCAGCGAAGTGGTGTTTTTGCACCAGGGCCTGGTCGAAGAGCAAGGATCGCCACAGCAGGTGTTTGAAAACCCGCTTTCGGCGCGCTGCAAACAATTCATGTCCAGCAACCGCTAACGGAGCAACATGCATGCAGACCTATAAGAAATTCCTTCTGGCCGCGGCGTCTCGATGGCGTTCAGCGCCACGGCCATGGCAGAAACCTTGAAAATGGGGATCGAAGCGGCCTACCCGCCGTTCAACAATAAAGACGCCAGCGGTAACGTTGTCGGCTTCGACAAGGACATCGGCGACGCCTGTGCGCCAAGATGAAAGTCGAAAAGTGCGAAGTGTATGTGTCCGACTGGGACGGCATCATCCCGGCCCTGAACGCCAAGAAGTTCGACTTCCTGGTGTCCTCGCTGTCGATCACCGACGAGCGCAAGCAGGCGGTGGACTTCACCGACCCGTACTATTCCAACAAGCTGCAGTTCATTGCGCCCAAAGCCACTGCGGATTTCAAGACCGACGCCACTTACCTCAAAGGCAAGGTGATCGGTGCACAGCGCGCAACGCTGGCCGGTACCTACCTGGAAGACAAGCTGCCGGACACCGAAGCCAAGCTCTACGACACACAGGAAAACGCCTACCTCGACCTGACCTCCGGTCGCCTCGACGGCATCCTGGCTGACAAGTACGTGCAGTACGAATGGCTCAAGAGCAAAGACGGTTCGGCCTATGAATTCAAAGGCGACCCGGTGGTAGAAAGCGACAAGATCGGTATCGCCGTACGCAAGGGCGACCCGCTGCGCGAGCGCCTGAACAAAGCCCTGGCAGAGATCAAGGCAGACGGCACCTACAAAAAGATCAACGACAAGTACTTCCCGTTCAGCATCGAATGATCTGAACGGCCTGCCCGGCGCGCTCCTGCGAGCGCGCTGGCTTTTTAGCAATGCCTGCCGCGATATGAAAACACCATGAATTTCGATCTCTACGGATTCGGCCCGGCGCTCGCCGCCGGCGCGCTGATGACCGTCAAACTGGCGCTCACGGCCCTGTGCCTGGGGCTGGTGCTCGGCCTTGCCGGCGCTTGGCCAAGACTTCGCCGTACAAGCCGCTGCAATGGCTGGGCGGTGCGTATTCGACCATCGTTCGCGGTATTCCCGAATTACTGTGGGTGCTGCTGATTTACTTCGGCACCGTCAATCTGATGCGTGCCCTGGGTGAGTTCTTCGGCAACCCAGACTTGTCCCTGAGCGCCTTCGCCGCCGGCGTCATCGCCCTGGGCCTGTGCTTCGGCGCCTACGCAACGGAAGTGTTCCGCGGCGCGATCCTCGCCATTCCCAAGGGCCACCGCGAAGCCGGTGTGGCGTTGGGGCTGTCGAAGTTTCGGATTTTCACCCGGCTGATCATGCCGCAAATGTGGCGTATCGCCCTGCCGGGCCTGGGTAACCTGTTCATGATCCTGATGAAAGACACCGCGCTGGTGTCGGTGATCGGCCTGGAAGAAATCATGCGCCACGCGCAGATCGGCGTGACCGTGACCAAGCAACCCTTCACCTTCTTCATGGTCGCGGCGTTCATGTACCTGGGCCTGACCGTACTGGCGATGACCAGCATGCACTTCCTGGAAAAACGCGCCGCCCGCGGCTTTGCAAGG
This sequence comes from Pseudomonas sp. SST3, assembly GCF_003325755.1. The sequence goes on from NZ_QORI02000087.1 coordinate 4,190, forward strand.
AGCACCCAATGAGCGGCGACTACAGCTGGCTATCGCACTTTGACCTGGGCCTGAACTGGGCCGTGATCATCAAGTGGCTGCCGAAGTTGGCCCAGGGCGCAACCTTGACCCTGGAGCTGGTGGCAATCGCCGTGATCGCCGGTCTGCTGCTGGCGATCCCTCTGGGCATCGCCCGCTCTTCGCGCCGCTGGTACGTGAGCGCCCTGCCCTACGGCTACATTTTCTTCTTCCGTGGCACGCCGCTGCTGGTGCAGTTGTTCCTGGTGTATTACGGCCTGGCGCAGTTCGACGCCGTGCGCAACAGCTTCATGTGGCCGTACCTGCGCGACCCGTTCTGGTGCGCCACCGCCACTATGACCCTGCACACCGCCGCCTATATCGCCGAGATCCTGCGCGGTGCGATCCAGGCCATCCCGCCGGGGGAGATCGAAGCAGCGCGGGCATTGGGCATGTCCAAACCGAAAACGCTGTTTCTACATCATCCTGCCCCGCGCCTCGCGCATCGGCCTGCCGGCCTACAGCAACGAAGTGATCCTTATGCTCAAGGCCAGCGCCCTGGCCAGCACCGTGACCCTGCTGGAACTGACCGGCATGGCGCGCACCATCATTGCCCGCACCTACCTGCCGGTGGAGATTTTCTTCGCTGCGGGGTTGTTCTACCTGCTGATGGCCTACGTGCTGGTGCGCGGCTTCAAACTGCTGGAAAAATGGCTGCGCGTCGATGCGTGCCAAGGACGTTGAGGCACGCTTCCAGGCACTGGATGCATTCCTGATCGAGCACCAAGGGCTGTGGCGACCACGGCCCTTTACCCAGTTGCAGTTGCCCTGGGAAACCGAGCATCCGGAATTATCCCGGTGGTTGCGTCAGCGCTCGCTGGCCGAA
>NZ_QORI02000088.1 GCF_003325755.1 Pseudomonas sp. SST3
ATCTTGGCCATGGAAACTTAACTCCAGAAAATTCGTTTTGATGCCCGCCACGCGGATGGCGGCGGGTGAAGGATTAAGCGAGCAGTGGCTTATTCGCCCCAGACGTCCTTGAGCACGTTGACCCAGTTCTCGCCCATGATCTTGCGCACCACGCGCTCGCTGTGGCCGCGCTTGAGCAGGGTCTCGGTGAGGTTGGGGAACTCACCCACGGTGCGGATGCCAAGCGGGTTGATGATCTTGCCGAAGCTGGTCAGGCGGCGGGCGTAACCCTTGTCATGGGTGAGCATTTCGAAGAAATCCTGGCCATGGCCCTGGGTGAAGTCGGTGCCGATGCCGATCGCGTCTTCGCCGACGATGTTCATGGTGTATTCGATGGCTTCGGCGTAGTCGTCGATGGTCGAGTCGATGCCCTTGGCCAGGAACGGCGCGAACATGGTCACGCCGACAAAACCGCCATGGTCGGCGATGAACTTCAGCTCTTCATCGGACTTGTTGCGCGGGTGTTCTTTAAGCCCGGACGGTAGGCAGTGGGAGTAGCACACCGGCTTTTTCGATTCGAGGATGACCTCTTCGCTGGTCTTGGAGCCCACGTGTGACAGGTCGCACATGATGCCGACGCGGTTCATCTCGGCGACAATCTCACGACCGAAACCCGACAGGCCGCCATCGCGCTCATAGCAACCGGTGCCCACCAGATTCTGGGTGTTGTAGCACATCTGCACCACGCCAACGCCGAGCTGCTTGAAGATCTCGACATAGCCGAGCTGGTCCTCAAAGGCATGGGCATTCTGGAAACCGAAGATGATGCCAGTCTTGCCCTGCTCCTTGGCGCGGCGGATGTCAGCGGTGGTTTTCACCGGGATCACCAGATCGCTGTTCTCACGGATCAGGGTCTGGCTGGCAACGATGTTATTGATCGTGGCCTGGAAGCCTTCCCACACCGACACCGTGCAGTTGGCGGCGGTGAGGCCACCTTTGCGCATGTCTTCGAACAGGTCGCGGTTCCACTTGGCAATAATCAGACCGTCGATAACGATGCTGTCGGCGTGCAACTCGGCTGGGCTCATCAGGCGTCCCCTTATTGGCGATTCATGCGCCGAATCGTCTGCCGGCGCTTTGGGGCCAGCATATGCCCAGGCACCGACGGAGCCGGGTGCAAAAACGACAGGGGAATTGCCGAAAGCGTCAATCCACGACAAAGGCTATGCAGACATGCCTGACTGGCGGCTGTTCTTTGTCTGACGCTTGAGCCAGAATTGCGCATCACGTGATATGAGACGGCGCAATGAAATCGATTTTCCTGGCTTTGGCACTCATCGCAACCACCGCCCACGCGGCCGAAGACACCGACAGCACGCCGTGCGACGGCATCGAGAACGACCAGCAAACCCTGGAATGCGCCACCTATAACAAAACCACCGCCGAGCAATTGCTCAAGGATAACTATCAGGGGTTGCTGGAGCGCATGGGTTCGACCTACGGCAGCGACAAGACCAAACTGGCGGACATTACCGCCCGTCTGAAGGACGCGCAGCAGAAATGGGAAAAACTGCGTGACGCCGATTGTGCGGTGGACACCTTCCCGGCAGTGACCGGCACCAAGGCCTATGCGATTGCGCACAACGACTGCCTGGCGCGGATGAGTGATGAGCGGTCGGAGTTTTTGGAGTCGATTGGGCAGGAGTAAACACCCTTCACGCGACCAGGCCGTGCAAAGGGCTGCGCCACGCTCAAGCCATGAAAGGTGACTTGAACGGCCTTTTGGTCAAGGGTGAGGCTGGCTCGTAGGCATACCCCAGCGCGGTGATATCCATCACCTCACGGATACGACGAGTCCAGGGTTTGATCACATCATCGTAATTATGCCCGGTGGGGCCATCCTGCATCGGGCAGTAATGAGGCGCCAGTGCGGGCTTATCCAGCATCATTTGCGCCTGCCAGTCGGCCCAGATTTTGTCGATGAAACAATGATGCAGAAAAAATACTGGATCTTCGGGCGAGGTCATCGCCAGCATGTTGCCGCCAATCCATAAATGGACGCGGTTGTGCAATTTGAGAACCAGGGGTGGTGACTTGCGGGTCGCCCTTCTGAGTGATCCAGCCTTCGAGTCGGTTTCTAAAGCCTCTATTGAACGGACTCGACGTGTAGTTCGGCTCGTCATACAGCTCTTCATTCATTGCCATCTGCAAGTCCGCGGCCGTCGGCAGCGAGTTGACCAAAACGTGAGAACTGGCGCTTTAACCCCGCCCCCGGCAGCCCATCTTCCGGATAGGCAGGCACAGGCCAATTGCCGTATCGGTACGCGAAGGGTCCATCCTGCACCCTGAATTCATCGGCAGCGTCACCGTCCCCCCCCAGCAGGCTTTGCTCCCACACCGGCGAATTCGTCGGGTCTGCCGCGTCCAATGTCCAATCCCAGTAAGGCAGCGTGATACCGGGCGTGATGGCCTGAAGGTCGGCTTCCAACTGCAACAACATTTCACGATGCCAAGGGTAAAAAAGCCGGCCCCAAGTGGGCGCCATTACGATAGTCGGGATCTTGGGGTTCATCAGGGTGAACGGTAGGTACCATCACTGCGTGATGCCAATGCACATACTTGTCGTATCCGCCATTACCCTTAAGGGCCAACAGCGTATTGGTAAACGCTAGCCGTTCAGGCCCGCTCAGTTTTCGAATTTCCTTGCGAATATTCATTGCCCGCCCCCCTCGTCGCAAAAACATGGGACCGCGTACCGGCCCCTGCTGCGAATCTAGTTGGGGAACCCATCAAGATCTACTGTCAGATCTGACAGTATCAGCACTATCTCCGACGGATGGTCAGCTCCTCTCGAACGAACCGAGCCTGTTTACCATCCGTGCCCTCTTTTCCTGCTCAAGGCAACGCCATGATTTATTTGCGGCATCGAAATCAAAGGCAGCGAAGCCATCATCGCCCTCGCCGCCCTGGACAACCAGGCGCTGACCCACGTCGCCCTGGCGACCAAGAAAATCGCCCTCGACGATGACGATGAAGCGGCCAACGTCAAAGCCTTCGCCGCTCAGGTGAAAGCGTTTGTGCAGGACAACGCCATCACTCGCATCGCCATCAAGAAGCGCAGCAAAAAAGGTGAATTCGCCGGTGGCCCAACGACGTTCAAGATTGAAGGGGTGCTTCAACTGCTGGAGGGGGTGGAGGTGACGCTGTTGTCGCCGCAGACCATCAATGCGCAGAACAAAAAGCACACCTTTGATCTGCCCGCGACGCTTAACAAGTACCAGCATGAAGCCTACAAGGCGGCATGCTCGGCCCTGGTAAAGAAATAAACCACCTCCGCTCTCTTTAGAAGCCGGCCTTTTAGCGCGGTGTAAGGCTCTTGTGTTGCAGCCAGTCACCGAAGGTGTTGTCCTCCAGGGCATAGCCGCCTCGGCTCGACTTCCACACCAGTTCCTTGTCGCGCAGGGCATCGATGCAGGCCTGGATGGTCTGGGTACCCGGCACCACGTCGCTACCCATCTTTTCCAGCGCCTTGCTGACAGCCGTGAGGGTGCTATCGGTGAATGGCGCGAAGGGTTCGTTGTTTTGAGAACGCTCCACCATCACCTCCAGCACGGCGCGCTGCGGGATGGTCAGGGCGTTCCAGGCGCTTTCGAACTCGGTCCATACACCCGCGCGCAGCAGTTCTGCGCGACTGTGCAGCAGTTGGCCAAGATTGCTCGCCTCGCCCAACTCCAATGCGACTTCACCGATGATCGTGCGCAACATCTCGGGACGCCGACCTACCCGCTCAAACGCCTCATCAATATCAGCCGCGTTGAATTGGTTGTTCTGGGCTAGGTGCGCGTTGAGGTGCACGGTGTAGGCCTGGGTGAACGCTTTGCCCAGCAGCGGAAACGGCGTGATGCTGGAACCGAAGAATGGCTGGCTTTTACCCAATACCAAATGGGCGAGTTTGTCGCGATTGGATCCGGTAAACACCAGGCGCAAACCGCTGCCCTCCTCGTCACGGCCTTGGTTGAGCTGATCCCGGGCAGCCTTCAACGCGAACATCGCATTGATACCTGACTCGGTGGTTAATGCGTGCTGTGCTTCGTCAATCACCAGTACAACGGGTTTTTCTGCAGCCCTATGGTAGCAATTCCAACGCTTGGGTCAGCGTCGCACCGACAGGCAATTGTGGCTTGGTAAAGTCCCAGGAAAGCGTACGCAGAAAGCTTAGTTTCTCGATGCCAATGTTCTTTGCCAGTTTGCGAATGCCCTTTTCAAACGGCACCAACGCCCCCGCAATGGCACTCGCGATCAGCTCGGCGGGGTCTTTTTCCTTGTCGGCCCACAGGTCGACATACACCGCCAGCCAGCCCCGCAGCTGACATTCCGGAATCAGGTCTTCGCGCAGAAAAGTGCTTTTGCCCGTGCGTCGGGGCGCCGCGAGAAAACAGGCCGGAGGTGAAATCCTGAATACCGGCCCCCACCAGGCCATCGGCAATACTGCTTGCCAGGGTGGGGCGGCGAAAACACAAAAGCCGCTGTGCTTGGACATGGTTTTATACTCAAATTATGGAAAATGACTATAAAATTATAGCCGAGAGTATAATTGACTATAATTGTCCGTCAAACCACCTCCCGTCGCCGATCCTCCCGCGGGCATTTGGCAAACCTTGCGCGATAGCTCCTGGTGAAATACGACGGTGACTCAAACCCGCACGCAATACTCACTTCCAGCACGCTCATGTCGCTCTGGCGCAGCAGTTTTCGGGCTTTTTCCAGGCGCAGGCCCAGGTAGAAATTACTGGGGGTGTCATTCAGGTGCAGGCGAAACAGCCGCTCCAGTTGGCGTCGGGTGACCTTGATCGTTTCGGCCAGGGCCAAGGTGCTCAGGGGCGGTTCGGTGTGCTGTTCCATTTCGCCGATCACCTGCACCAGTTTCTTGTTATTGATGCCGTAGCGCGTGGCGATCTGCATGCGCTGGTGGTCCTTGCGAGGGCGGATGCGGCCAAGTACGAATTGCTCGGAAACCTGGATCGCCAGCTCCGGGCCATGGGCCTGGGCGATGAGAT
>NZ_QORI02000089.1 GCF_003325755.1 Pseudomonas sp. SST3
GGGCGGCTAACCGGCATCCCTGCCGGTTTACCCCCCAAATCCCTGTCGAATTCCGGCCAACGTGGTTTAACGGGGCGCCTGAGATCAAGATCACAAGCAGAGCAAGAGCGGCTCGCTTCGCATCGTGGTTACCGTCTGCTGCTACAGCCCACAACGTTATGTAGATACCTATGCCTGCATATGTTTTACCACAGCGGCTATATGACTCATTCTTCCTGGCCCGACATGAGGAATCGCGTTATGCCCACCCTGCATCTGCTCTGCGGCAAGATCGCCTCCGGCAAGTCCACACTCGCCAAAACCCTGGCCGCCGAGCAGGGGGTCATCGTGCTCAGCGAAGACCAGTGGCTGGCCAATCTCTATCCCGGCGAAATCCAGAGCATTGCCGACTACCTGCGCTGTGCCCTGCGGGTTCGTGGGGTACTTGAGCCGCTGGTGATCGATCTGTTGGCGTGCGGCGTCAATGTGGTGCTGGATTTTCCGGCCAATACCCTCGCCAATCGTCAATGGTTACTCGGCCTGGCCCAGGCAGCCAAGGTGCCGCACTGCCTGCATTACCTGGAGCTGGACGATGCCACGAACCACGATTTTGCCGCCAGCGATGCCGAGTTCGACCTGATCACTCGCCATTTCAGTGTGCCGAGTGAAGAGGAAGGGTTGGTGATTGAGGTGCACCGCCCGTGACTACCCAAAAACCTGCTGGCATCGATGCCGATGGCTATATCCTCACCGTTGCCGATACGCCTATACAACCCGAGTTCCAGCCCCTGCTGACGGACATCTGCACGACTTTGTCCCGGCCTGAGCTGGGGCTGCACGGGATTTACCTGTATGGCAGCATTGCACGGGGCGAGGGCGAGGCCGGAGTTTGCGACCTTGACCTTTCACTGATACTGGTCGAACCACCGAATGCGCCGGTGCTTGAACAATTGGAGTCGGCCCGACTCGCTTTGGAGCAACGGCATCCGAGCGTCACCAAGATCGACTTCGACATCGGCCACCGCGCCCAGGTGTTGGCGCCCGAAAACCGAAACAGTTGGGGCTTCTGGCTCAAACATCATTGCCGCTGTCTCTGGGGCGAAGACCTGTCACTGCACGTCGAACCGTTTCACCCGTCCCGCGCCATCGCCCTGGCGGTCAACGGCGATTTTGAACAGGCGCTCACGACTTACCTGGTGCGCATTGAACAGGCCAGCCCTGAACACACGCGGCTTGGCCTGCAGCGGGAAGCATCACGGGCCTTGATCCGCGCCACCCACACCCTGCGAGCGGAAGATGCGCAAACCTGGCCGCAAACCCTGGAAGACTACGTCGGGCTGTTTGTTCAGCATTACCCGACCATGCCGCGTGCAAATCGCCTACTTCCTGTTTGAGGCACGCAACCCGAGCGCCGAGGGCGAGGCATTTACGACACGCCTACGGGCGTTTCTGAGCTGGATGGTTTCGGCTTTTATAGAAAGGAATCAATCAGATGCGTGAACGCAAAGCCGCACGATTACTGGTCATAAACCCTGCGCAGCAAGTGTTGCTGTTTCGCTTCGTGCATAAAGACGGCGCCCTGGCCGGCCAGGATTACTGGGCCACGCCGGGCGGTGGCGTGGAGGCCGGGGAGAGCTTCCACAGCGCCGCGATTCGTGAGTTGCGCGAAGAGACTGGGATCACGGTGAGCAGCGTCGGGGAATGTGTAGCAGAGCGCGACGTGACCTTGATGCTGCCCTGCGGCGAAACGGTGCTGGCGGTTGAGCGGTACTTCGTTGTGCATGCGCCCAGCGATACGTTATCCAGGGCCGAGTGGACGCTACAGGAGACCCAAGTGATGGCGGATCATGCTGGTGGTCGGCAGAAGCGTTGCGCGCCACGAGCGATACGGTATGGCCGCAGGCGTTACCGCAAATGCTGGAGGATGCCGGGGTGTTTTAACCGTCCAGGCCGGCAAGCGGTCGCCATCGTGCGTTTGCCCTGATGCATGTCTGCATTGCTCATTAATGACTGGCCAGGATTTCACTCGTTTGGAACACCCTTGCATAGTCCATCGCCAAGTTACTCAGCGACAGCGCATGCACATCCTCTGCGGCCCACAGCCGCCCCGACAAGTCGGTTTGATCGAAGGTAAAACAGGCATCCGCCGCCACGATCACGTCGAACCCCAGGTTGCCGCCCGAGCGTGCGGTGGATTCCACTGAATTGTTGGTGATGACCCCGACGATTACCAACTGCTGGATCGAGCGCAGGTGCAGCCAGCGCTCCAGGCCCGTGGCGCTGAATGCATCCGGTACGTTTTTTTCCACCACATGCTCATGGGCCAGTGGGTGCAGCGCATCCTGGAACTCACAGCCGGGCTGGCCTGGCCGGAACACCGAAGCGGCAGAGCGGGAGATATGCCGCACATGAATGATCGGGCGTTGCGCCTGGCGCCAGGCATTGAGTAATTGCTGTATGCGCAGCTCGGCGTCTGGGTTGTTGCGGCGGCCAAGGGTGGGATCGGCCATGCCTTTTTGCATATCGATGATCAACAATGCGGCGTTAGTCGCTATCGGTTCCATGGCCTGTCCTGGCAGAGGTGAACATTATCTAACTGGTTGGAAGTTAGCACCGATCGGCAGCCCATACGCAAATCCCTGAGACTTCCCGGCGAAACGCTTCATAATGGCGGCCAATTTGTTTAGCTCGTTATTCTGGTGTGCCCGCATGGAAATTAAGGTCAACTTTCTCGACAACCTTCGGCTTGAAGCCAAGTTCGATGACTTCACGGTCATTGCCGACCAGCCCATCCGCTACAAGGGCGATGGTTCGGCACCGGGGCCATTCGACTACTTCCTGGCTTCGTCTGCGTTGTGTGCGGCGTACTTTGTGAAGTTGTACTGCCAGACGCGCAATATTCCCACCGAGAATATTCGCCTGTCGCAGAACAACATCGTCGACCCGGAAAACCGCTACAACCAGATTTTCAAGATTCAGGTCGAATTGCCCGCAGACATCTCCGACAAGGACCGCCAAGGCATCCTGCGTTCCATCGACCGCTGCACCGTGAAGAAGGTGGTGCAGGCCGGGCCGGAATTCGTGATTGAGGAAGTCGACAACCTCGACGCCGATGCCCAGGCGTTTGTTGATGCCCAACTCCACGTCCGCAGCAGGCACCTACATTGCCGGCAAGGACCTGCCGCTGGAGCAGACCATCGCCAACATGTCGGCGATTCTCGCGGGCCTGGGCATGAAGATCGAGATTGCCTCGTGGCGCAATATCGTGCCCAAACGTGTGGTCGCTGCATATCCGCGACGCCCATTCGCCGATGTGCTTTACCAACGGCAAAGGCGCGACCAAAGAGGGCGCGTTGGCGTCGGCGCTGGGTGAGTTCATCGAGCGCCTGAACTGCAACTTCTTTTACAACGACCAGTTCTGGGGTGAGGACCTGGCCAACGCGCCGTTCGTGCATTACCCGGACGAACGTTGGTTCCAGCCGGGCCCCAACGATGAGCTGCCGAGTGAAATCCTCGATGCCTACTGCCTGAAAGTCTACAACCGCGAGGGCGAGCTGCGCGGTTCACACCTGTTCGACACCAACTCCGGCAACGAAGCCCGTGGCATTGTCTCCCTGCCGTTCGTGCGTCAGTCCGATGGCGAGGTGGTGTATTTTCCGTCCAACCTGATCGAAAACCTCTACCTGAGCAACGGCATGAGCGCCGGCAATACCTTGGCCGAAGCCCAGGTGCAGTGCCTGTCGGAGATTTTCGAGCGAGCGGTGAAGCGCGAAATCATCGAAGGCGAATTTGCGCTGCCGGACGTCCCCGCCGAAGTGCTGGCCAAGTACCCGGGCATCCTGGCGGGTATCGAAGGCCTGGAAGCCCAGGGCTTTCCGGTGCTGGTCAAGGATGCCTCCCTGGGCGGTGAGTTCCCGGTGATGTGCGTGACCTTGATGAATCCGCGTACCGGCGGCGTGTTCGCTTCGTTCGGCGCGCACCCCAGCCTGGAAGTGGCGCTGGAACGCAGCCTCACCGAGCTGCTGCAAGGCCGTAGCTTTCGAAGGCTTGAACGACCTGCCGCAGCCGACCTTCGAAGGCCAGGCGGTCACCGAGCCGAACAACTTCGTCGAGCACTTTATCGATTCCAGTGGCGTAGTGTCGTGGCGCTTCTTCAGTGCCCAGTCGGATTATGAATTTGTCGAGTGGGACTTCTCCGGCCAGGGCGAAGACTCCAACGCCCAGGAAGCCGCCACGACTGTTCGGCATCCTCGAGGCATGGGCAAGAGTCGTACATGCGTGTATGAGCACCTGGGCGCTACTGCCTGCCGCATCCTGGTGCCGGACTACTCGGAAATCTACCCGGTGGACGACCTGATCTGGGACAACACCAACAAGGCGCTGTTTTTCCGCGAAGACATCCTCAACCTGCATCGCCTCAGCGAGGAGGAGCTGCAGGCGTTGGTCGAACGCCTGATAGAAAGTGAACTGGACGACTACACCGATATCACTACGCTGATTGGCATTGAGTTCGATGACAACACCGCGTGGGGCCAGTTGACCATCCTGGAGCTGAAACTGCTGATATTCCTGGCGCTGAAGCAGTATGAAGAGGCCAAGGAATGCGTAGAGATGTTCCTGCAGTACAACGACAACACCGTTGAGCGCGGCCTGTTTTACCAGGCGATGAACGCGGTGCTGGAGATGGAACTGGATGAGGACCTGGAACTGGCTGACTACGAGGCCAACTTCCGGCGCATGTTTGGCAACGAGCGCATGGACGCGGTGATCGGCTCGGTCGACGGCAGTGTACGCTTTTATGGGCTCACGCCGACGAGCATGAAGCTGGAAGGCCTGGACCGGCATTTACGCTTGATCGATAGCTACAAGAAGCTGCATGCGGCACGGGCCAACACTACCCAAGCCTGATACACACTGATCGTTCCCACGCTCCGCGTGGGAATGCAGCCAGGGACGCT
>NZ_QORI02000090.1 GCF_003325755.1 Pseudomonas sp. SST3
TGTAGTCATAGGCACCGTTACGCATCGACTGCACGGCGTTTTTCACCGTGCTGTAGGCCGTCATCACGATCACCGGCAAGGTCGGATAACGCACCTTGATTTCGGCCAGCAACGCCGGCCCGTCCATGCCCGGCATGCGCCAGTCGCTGATGACCAGGTCGATGTCCTCCTCCCCCAGCACCTTGAGCGCATGCAGGCCATTGCCCGCGCTGAACACCTGGATGCCGTTCTGGCTCAAGGCCTGGGTCAGCAGATCACAGAGCTTGGGCTCGTCGTCGACCACCAATACGTTATGCGTCATGCCCTTCCTCATCTTCACCGTCGTCTTCACCGTCAGCCGGAATGTACAGGCTGAAGGTCGCGCCGGCATCTTTCTCACTGGCGCATTCGATGCTGCCGTCGTGACTTTCCATGATCGAATAGACTTTGGCCAGGCCCAGGCCTGTGCCCGAGGCCTTGGTGGTGACGAATGGCGTGAAGATACGCTCCACCATGTCCGCAGGGATGCCCTCGCCGGTATCGGCGATGCTGATCACGGTGTTGTCGCCCACGCTGCGAATGCCCAGGGTCAGGCGCCCGCCGCCGGGCATCGCGTCGATGGCGTTGAGAATCAGGTTGAGACAGGCCTGCTTGAGCTGCTTGGCATCGGCGTAGATCGTTGCGCCAGGCGCCTGGTCGTCGATCTGCGCGTCAATGCGATGGCTACTCAGCTCCGGGCCGCAGAAACCGAGGATTTCTTCCACCAGGGCGCGTGCCGGTTGCTGCACGCGTATCGGCGGGTTGGGCTTGGCGAAATCGAGGAACTCGGTAATCAGCTCGTTGATGCGGCTGACTTCGCTGATGACATATTCCAGGTGACGCTTGTCGGTTTCCGCCAGGTCAGCGCGCCGATGCAACAGTTGGGTGGCGGTCTTGATGATGCCCAGTGGGTTGCGAATTTCGTGAGCCAGGCCCATGGCGACTTCACCCAGGGCATGCAAGCGGTCACGCCGGCGCAGTTGGGCTTCCAGATGATGCAACTCGCCCAGGCGTTCGGTCATGTGGTTGAAGGTGCTGCTCAATTGCGCCAGTTCGTCACCGCCACTGACCACCACACGGTGTGCATAACTGCCCGAGATCACCGCATCCACGCCCTGGGACAAATCGCGCAGAGGCTTGGTCAGGCGCCGCGACACCAACAACCCAGCCGCCAATGACAGCGCCGAGCTGACCAGGAAGATCAGCACGAACAGGTTGCTCTGGTTCACCAACCCCACCAGGCTGGTATGGCGTAGCAGGCCGCTGAAGATCACGCCTTGCAACTCACCGGCGTCATTGAAAATCGGCCAATACAAACCGCTGTACTGGTTAGTGAACTGCTCGCTGGGCTGCTTGGTGCTGCGCAGGTAGGCCTCGACATTCTTGGGGATGCGCGAGGGATGATTGGCGAAGCGCTGGGTGGAAAATATTTCGGAAAAACCGGCAGGGTTGGCCAGGTACAAACGCAGGTCGAGGGAATGCACGTCGGCCACGCTGGTGAGGAAACTGCTGTCCAGGTAAGTGGCGACCAGCAACAGGTAATCAACGCCGTCACGGCTGGTTTCGAAGGTCGACACCACCAGGCCCGTGCTCACGCCGGCGACTTGCACGGTTTGCAGCACCGCGTTGCTGGTGAGGTTGATCTGCCTGACGATGTCATCGGCGGCCGTGCTGAACATCACTTTACGGTCGCTGGTGCGAATCAGTGCGACCACGTCGATATCGGTGGCATCGGCAATGTCGGCGGTGAGCCGGTCATGCTTTTCGGCATTTTTGGACGACGGCGGGCTGGTATAGCGCAGGAACAGCTTGGCCATGCGCGCGTTGTCGTGAAGGATGTCGCCGATTTCGTCCTTGACGATCTTGGTCGACTCTTGCAGCCAGATACGCACGTTTGCTGTCGAAAATCTGCGACAGCGTGGTGGCAGCCAGCTCAGCCGCGATCATCGTAGGAATCACGCTGACCAGCCAGAACGCCAGCACAGCTTGCGCTGGACGCTCCAACGCGAAATGGCAAAGGGGCGGGCTTTCTGGCGGGTCTTGGTAATCATCAGGTTTCGCTTATCGCAGCAGCCATGGCAGGGTCGGAACGATCCGGTCGAATAAACAGTTTTACAAGCTTGAGCAGGCCGTTGACCAGCCAGTTACGGTGGCGGAAGAACAGGCTGTTGCCCTCGAACTCGCACCCCAGGCGCAGTTTACTGGCATACCCGGCCTGGCCGCACTCGTACAGCGCAATACGGTGTTCAATACAGTAGTCGACATTGGTCAACCAGCTACGGAAGTACAGGTTGTACTCGCGGCTGAACGCAAGGTCATGGCCAAAGAACTTGTCCACCAGCCGATGCTCATCCAGCAGGATCAGGTTGAACGCCACCAGGTGCTCGTCCACCCAGTACAGAACACAGACCGCCCGCTCGTGCAGGTGTTCGAGCACCCCCGTGAAGTAACCGGCGGGCAGGCGTTCGAACTGCAAGTCTGCGCGCGCGAGCGTGGCCTCGTACAGGCGCATGACCTCGGGCAGCACGTCATCGATATTGCGCCGCCACTCGACCCGCGGCCCTGGTGCGCGCAGTTTGCGGCGCAGGTCCTTGCGCGTGGATTTGCCCAGCGACCCCAGGTAGGCATCCACCGAGCCATAAGGCAGGGGCAACACCCCCGTGGGCAAACTGGGCATGCTTTGAAAGCCTGCGGCAAGGCAGCTCTGGGCCCAATGCGGGTCGTTGGTGGGCGCATCCTTGACCGCCAGCAAGCCGATACCGAGCGCGTTGGCATCTTTGCGCGCAGCCGCCAGTAACTGCTGCAACAGCAACGGGCGCCGGGATTCGGCCACATGGCTGGCGACACCGGCATCACAGCGCTCAGCCACCGGCGAACCGATGGCGTACAACGCCAGTTGCAAAAACGCCCGGCCACAGCCGCTCCAGGCGCTCGGTCAAGCGTTTGCCGGCCCCCGACAGCGTAGTGTCGAGGCGATAATGGGTGATGAACGCGGCAGCCACGGCCACCAGCGTTTGATCCTCGAAGACCGCCAGGTAACGCCACTGAAAGTCATCAATTGCGGCGTTTTCCACGGCCAGGTAATAGTCCCAATCCTCCAGGGCACCGGGAAAACAGTCGTTCCAGGCATCGCGCTGGATAGCCCGGATGGTCGGGAAGGCTTGGGTGGTTATCACAGATTGCCCTTATTTCTCGRTCCAGTGTGGGAGCTGGCTTGCCTGCGATGCAGGCGACGCGGTCTCGGATCAGTCCCCGCGCACCATATCCACATGCGGAATCCCGACTTCCAGGAATTCATCACTGACGATCCTGAAGCCCAAGCGCTCGTAGAACGGCGCCGCATACACCTGCGCACTTAGGAATTGCCGGGTCTGGCCGCGCTTCTCGGCCACGCCGATCACCGCTTCCATCAGCTTGTCGCCCACCTTCAGCCCACGCCAGTCCTTGAGTACCGAAACGCGCCCGATTTCGCCGCTGGGCAACAGCCGAGCGGTGCCGATCGGGAAATCACCTTCGAACGCCAGAAAGTGCACCGCATCGGCATCGTCCGCGTCCCACTCCAATTCAGGCGGGACCGATTGTTTCAGCGATGAATACCGCTTTCACGAATGCGCCGAATCTCGTCGATATCCTTTCGCCAGTCCGCGACACTTACGTGAATTCTATTCATCCGCGAACCCCAGGCTGCCTTGCTTGACCAGTTCGCACAGCAGGTCGCGACCGTCTTCGTCGGCCAGCCACTCGCCCAGGTTTTCGCTGTGCAGTGCATCGGCCGAGCACACCAGCTTCAACAGTTCACGCAGTTTGCCCGGCAGGTAACGGCTCTGGCCACTGGCAAACAACAGTACATCGTCGTCCACTTCGGACCAGGCCAGGCGTGCGCTCGGGTTGCGTACCAGGATCGCGCCGTCTTGCAGGCTGTTGATGAAGTCTTCTTCGCCCAACTCTTCGCCGGCCACCAGTTCCGGGTAGCGTGGCTCGGTCATGAACTGGCCGAACCAGGTCAGCAGCATGCGCTCATCGCTCATGTGCTCGGCGAGCAAGCCCTTGAGGCGGTCCAGTGCGTCGCCCTGGATCTGGTGCGGGTCGCTGACCGGCTGGGCGTCTGTCGGTCGGTGTAGCGCTCTTCGTCGGTCAGGTACTGGCTGAGGAAGTCGGTGAAGTGGGTCAGCACTTCAGCGGCGCTCGGTGCACGGAAACCCACGGAATAGGTCATGCAGTCGTCTTCAGCAATACCGAAATGGGCCAGGCGCGGCGGCAGGTAGAGCATGTCGCCCGGTTCCAGCACCCATTCGGCGCTTTCTTCGAATTCTGCGAGGATGCGCAGGTCGGCGTGTTGCAGCAACGGGCTTTCGGAATTGCACATCTGGCCGATCTTCCAGTTGCGCTTGCCCTGGGCTTGCAGCAGGAACACATCGTAGTTATCGAAATGCGGACCGACGCTGCCACCCGGCGCGGCGAAGCTGATCATCACATCATCGATACGCCAGCTCGGCAGGAAGCGGAAGTGCTCCAGCAGCTCAGCCACTTCCGGCACGAACTGGTCGACCGCCTGCACCAGCAGGGTCCACTCGCGCTCGGGCAGGGTGCTGAAAGCGTCTTCGGCGAACGGGCCGCGACGCAGTTCCCACGGGCGCTCGCCGTGTTCGATCACCAGGCGCGACTCGACTTCTTCTTCCAGGGCCAGGCCTGCCAGTTCGTCGGCGTCGATCGGGCTTTCGAAGTCAGGGATGGCCTGGCGGATCAGCAGCGGTTTTTTCTGCCAGTAGTCGCGCAGGAATTCCCGTGCCGTGATGCCGCCCAGAAGTTGAAGAGGGATATCAGGATTCATGTGTAACCTATTGAAAAAAAGCACTTTTAAGACAGGAATAAAAACGCCCGGCGCGGCCGGGCGTCTCAAAGGAGCTTGCTT
>NZ_QORI02000091.1 GCF_003325755.1 Pseudomonas sp. SST3
CAGGGTCACGAACATGCCGAAACCGTCTACCGCGTGGCCGGCCGCGCCCTTCACCCAACGCTCGCCCACCAGCGGGTACAGCGCCGAACGCAGTGCCAGCGGTTGGTTGTGACGGTACGCAAAGTACGCCACGGCCAGGCCGACCAGCGCATAGATCGCCCAGCCGTGCAGGCCCCAGTGCAGGAAGGTCAGTTGCAGCGCCTGGCGTGCCGCGCCATTGCTGGCGGCAGCGCCTTCGGGCGGGTTGAAGTAGTGGTCCAACGGCTCGGACGCACCGAAATACAACAGCGAGATGCCGATACCGGACGAGAACAACATGCCGGCCCAGGCGCCATAGCTGAAGTCTGGGGTATCGTCCTTCGCACCCAGCTTAAGTTTCCCATAGGACGAAAACGCCAGGCCGACCACAAACACCAGGTAGGCGGCGATGACCACCATGTAGTACCAGCCAAAGCTTTTCGACAGCCAGGCCTGTGCGACACCGAGCAGGCGCCCGGCCTCCTGCGGGGCGACGATCAGAATGGCGGTCAACAACAAAATCAGCGCGGTGGAGGTGTAGAACACCCAACCGTTGACCCGGACCTTTTCCGGTGGGGTCTTTATAAGAGAGGCAGAACTCATGGCGCAGATGCTCCAGGCAGTGCGAGAGAGAAACACAAGGCAACGGTTATCCCGGGACATCGATTTTTCGGTCAGTCGACGGACGGGTGTTATAAAGACACCCCAAAATTCTTGAGCCCGCCTAAGCGGTGATCAGGCTCTGAAGTGGCCTGTTTCAAGGGTTTTTGCAGGTGTCGAAGGTTGCGGCTCGCAGGTAGGAAACATCTGTAGGCAGCGACCATTTGTCGCAGATCTTATTCTTTGTTGATTGAACGTTCAATCAAAACAAAATAGACTGGCCCTCAAGCCGACGGACGTGGATCGCCCATCGGCAGGCCTAAGGAGAGGTGCTACATGCCCAAGGTCGGTATGCAACCCATACGCCGCCAGCAGTTGATCGAAGCCACGTTGACGGCCATCGATCGGGTCGGGATGGGAGATGCCAGCATTGCGCTGATCGCCCGTCTGGCCGGCGTCTCGAACGGCATCATCAGCCACTACTTTCAGGACAAGAACGGCCTGATCGCAGCGACGATGCGCTACCTAATGAATGCGCTGATCGAGAACGTGCAAGAACGCAGGCGTGCCTTGAAGGATGACAGCCCACGGGCGCACCTTCAGGTGATCATCGAAGGCAACTTCGACGCCAGCCAGGTCAACGGCCCGGCAATGAAAACCTGGCTGGCCTTCTGGGCCACCAGCATGCACCACCCGTCATTGCACAGGTTGCAGCGGATCAACGATCAACGTCTGTATTCCAACCTGTGCTGCCAGTTCCGCCGAGTGCTGCCGCTGCCGCACGCACGCAAAGCAGCCCGAGGCCTGGCGGCCCTGATCGACGGTTTGTGGTTGCGCGGCGCCCTGTCGGGAGACGCTTTCGACACGGAGCAGGCGCAACGGATCGCTTACGAATACATGGATTTCCAATTGGCCAAGCAGGTGAGTTAGAGCACACATAACCGCTCAACCCCTGAACGTCCGCCGCTCAGTGTTGCCACACCCCCATGGCCCACTGTTCGGCGGGTAACGCCAACCACTTATGCACTTGCGAGGACTTTATGGCCCGTTTCGACCTGCAAAAACTCTACATTGACGGCGGCTACAGCGACGCTGGCAGCGATGCCACCTTCGAAGCCATCAACCCGGCTAACGGTGAAGTTCTCGCCCAAGTGCAACGCGCCACCAAAGATGACGTTGAACGTGCCGTGGTCAGCGCTGAAAAAGGCCAGAAAATCTGGGCCGCCATGACCGCCATGGAGCGTTCGCGCATCCTGCGTCGTGCCGTGGACATCCTGCGCGAGCGCAACGATGAACTGGCTGCCTGGAAACCCTGGACACCGGTAAAGCCTTCTCCGAAACCAAGTACGTCGACATCGTCACTGGCGCTGACGTGCTGGAATACTACGCCGGCCTGGTACCTGCCATCGAAGGTGAGCAGATCCCACTGCGCGATACCTCGTTTGTCTACACCCGCCGCGAGCCACTGGGCGTGGTTGCCGGTATTGGCGCGTGGAACTACCCGATCCAGATCGCCCTGTGGAAATCCGCACCGGCCCTGGCCGCCGGTAACGCGATGATCTTCAAGCCAAGCGAAGTCACCTCGCTGACCACTCTGAAACTGGCCGAGATCTACACCGAGGCTGGCGTTCCAGCGGGCGTGTTCAACGTACTGACCGGCAGCGGCCGTGAAGTCGGCACCTGGCTGACCGAGCACCCACGCATCGAAAAAGTCTCCTTCACCGGCGGCACCGACACCGGCAAGAAAGTCATGGCCAGCGCGTCGAGTTCCTCGCTCAAGGACGTGACCATGGAGCTGGGCGGCAAGTCCCCGCTGATCATTTTCGACGATGCCGACCTCGACCGCGCCGCCGACACCGCCATGATGGCCAACTTCTACAGCTCCGGTCAGGTCTGCACCAACGGCACCCGCGTGTTCGTGCCCAAGCACCTGCAAGCCGCGTTCGAAGCCAAGATCGTTGAGCGTGTGGCGCGTATTCGCATCGGCAACCCGGAAGACGAAAACACCAACTTCGGCCCGCTGGTCAGCTTCGCCCACATGGAAAGCGTGCTGGGCTACATCGACCAARGGCAAAGAGCAAGGCGCMCGYCTGCTGTGCGGCGGCGAYCGCCTGACCGAGGGTGACTTCGCCAAAGGCGCCTTCGTGGCTCCGACCGTGTTCACCGACTGCACCGATGACATGGTGATCGTGCGTGAAGAAATCTTCGGCCCGGTGATGAGCATCCTCACCTACGAAACCGAAGAAGAAGTGATCCGCCGCGCCAACGACACCGACTTCGGCCTGGCCGCTGGCCTGGTCACCAAGGACCTGAACCGCGCCCACCGCGTGATTCATCAACTGGAAGCCGGTATCTGCTGGATCAACGCCTGGGGCGAGTCCGACGCGAAGATGCCGGTTGGCGGCTACAAGCAGTCGGGCGTGGGCCGTGAGAACGGCATCAGCTCGCTGAACAACTTCACCCGCATCAAATCGGTACAGGTTGAATTGGGCGATTACGCCTCGGTGTTCTAACACCCGAGCCTTGTATTGCCCGTGAGGCCATCGCGGGCAAGCCCGGCTCCCACATTTGTTCTGTGTGAACCCGATCAAATGTGGGAGCTGGTTTGCCTGCGATCGAGTGCTAAGCACTCGCCAGACCTGACCACACTTCAAAGAGGGTACATTCATGTCCCAAGAATACGATTACATCATTGTGGGTGCCGGCTCTGCCGGTAACACCCTGGCGACCCGTCTGACCGAAGACGAAGGCGTCACCGTTTTGCTGCTGGAAGCCGGTGGCCCCGACTACCGCCTCGACTTCCGCACCCAGATGCCAGCCGCCCTGGCCTTCCCGCTGCAAGGCCGCCGCTACAACTGGGCTTACGAAACCGATCCAGAGCCACACATGGACGGCCGCCGGATGGAATGCGGTCGCGGCAAGGGCCTGGGTGGCTCTTCCCTGATCAACGGCATGTGCTACATCCGTGGCAACGCCATGGACTACGACAACTGGTCGAAGCTGCCGGGCCTGGAAGACTGGACCTACCTGGACTGCCTGCCGTATTTCCGCAAAGCCGAAACCCGCGACATCGGCCCCAACGATTGGCACGGTGGCGATGGCCCAGTCAGCGTGACCACGCCGAAAGCGGGCAACAACCCGCTGTTCCACGCCATGGTTGAAGCGGGCGTACAGGCCGGTTACCCACGTACCGAAGACTTGAACGGCTACCAGCAAGAAGGCTTCGGCCCGATGGACCGTACCGTTACGCCGAACGGCCGTCGCGCCAGCACCGCACGCGGTTACCTGGACACGGCTAAAAAGCGTTCGACCCTGACCATCGTCACCCATGCCCTCACTGACAAAGTGTTGTTCGAAGGCAAGCGTGCGGTCGGTGTGCGTTACCTGATCGGCGCCGCCGAAGAGCGTGTTGAAGCCCGTGCGCGCAAAGAAGTGCTGGTGTGCAGCGGCGCAATCGCTTCGCCGCAACTGCTGCAACGCTCCGGTGTCGGCCCGGCCAAACTGCTGGAAAGCCTCGATATCCCGGTGGTCACGACCTGCCGGGCGTGGGTGAAAACCTGCAGGACCACCTTGAGCTGTACCTGCAATACGCGTGCACCCAGCCAGTGTCGCTGTACCCGTCGCTGCTCTGGTACAACCAGCCGGCAATTGGTGCCGAATGGCTGTTCAACGGCACCGGCATCGGCGCCAGCAACCAGTTCGAAGCGGGCGGTTTCATTCGTACCCGTGAAGAGTTCGAGTGGCCGAACATCCAGTACCACTTCCTGCCGGTGGCGATTAACTACAACGGCAGCAACGGTGTGAAAGAGCACGGTTTCCAGGCGCACATGGGCTCCATGCGTTCGCCAAGCCGTGGCCGTATTCAGCTGAAGTCGAAGAACCCACGGGACTACCCGAGCATCCTCTTCAACTACATGGCCACCGAGCAGGACTGGCAGGAGTTCCGCGACGGCATCCGCCTGACCCGTGAAATCATGCAGCAGCCGGCACTGGACCCGTACCGTGGCCGCGAAATCAGCCCGGGTATCGAAGTGCAAACCGATGAGCAGTTGGACAAGTTCATCCGCGAGCACGCCGAGACCGCGTTCCACCCGTCCTGCTCGTGCAAGATGGGCACCGACGAGATGGCCGTAGTCGATGGCGAAGGCCGCGTACATGGTATGCAGGGCTTGCGGGTGGTCGATGCCTCGATCATGCCGATCATCACCACCGGCAACCTGAACGCGCCAACGATCATGATCGCCGAGAAAATCGCCGA
>NZ_QORI02000092.1 GCF_003325755.1 Pseudomonas sp. SST3
TCGACCGTTACCGCCAATCCACCCTGCGAGCGAAATTGCCCCGTAGCAGAAGCGAAAAACCTGACGTCGATCCCGTAATACGGAGACGCAGTTCCAGCAATGAAAGCGTATTCCCAGTCCGAAAAACCGGGTGTCAGTATCAATCCCACGCGTGGCATCAGTCAGAATCCTCCATGAATGCCAATAACATAGGGCGACAACACACATACATCAAGGGCAGCCGTGGGTTGATAACGGCGCGTCATGCGTGAAACTGATCGAAGCAAATGATGTCCGATTGCTATCGGCCAAGGAAGAGGTCCGCCAAGCGCGCATTGGGTCTATGCTCAGTAAAGCCTCAAGCGACCTCCTCATGCCGGTTCAGCCGCGCGCTTATCCTGCCAGCGCAGGATAACGCCCGGGCTCATCAAAGCTGACAGAGTGAACCATGAAACAAAAAATTCTTCTTGTAGCCGTTTGTGCTGCACTCATCCAAGGCTGTGCCGCCCCTTCCAAAAGCCATGAAGAATCACCTTCAATGCCTACTACCTCAGTTGCTGTAGCCCAGCCAACCTTATCCGCTTACGACTGGAACCTAGTCTCGGCAACGGATGCGTCGGGCAAGCCTCTGGTGGCGATGAACAAAGGCATCGAGCGCAAGTTGCGTGTTGCCTTCGGTGACAAGAACCTGAGCATCAGCGGTGGCTGCAATCGTCAGTTCGGCGGCTTTCACTATCAGGACGGGGTTCTGAAGGTTCAGCCACTGGCCTCTACGCTGATGGCCTGTGACAAGAGCCTGATGGACCTTGATGCCCAGGTAGGGCGGCTGTTCAAGGGTGAGCTGCGCGCTGTGATCACCGGCGATAACGTGGCGCCGATGCTGCAACTGACGACAGCGGATGGCTCGGTGCTCAAGCTGCAAGGCGAGGCCACCCCGCAGACCCGCTACGGTAGCGAGGGTGAGGTCAAGTTTCTGGAAGTGGCGGCCAAGACGGTCAAGTGCAGCCATCCTTTGATTCCAGATTATCAGTGCCTGCAAGTGCGCGAGCGTCGTTATGACGACGCGGGCCTGCAACTGGCGACCCAAGACACCTGGCATCCGCTGTACCAGCCTATCGAAGGCTTTGTGCATCATGACGGCGTGCGCACTGTGCTGCGGGTCAAGCAGTACGAATGGAAGAATCCGCCAGCGGATGCGCCTTCGACGGTCTACGTGTTGGATATGGTGGTCGAGCAGGACGCTTCTGGCAGCAAGTAAGCGAACACAAACCCCGTAGATCAGCGTCTACGGGGTTTTTTATTTCAGGATGACTCCAGTACCGCACTTTGCTGGACTACGCCACAGCCATATACAGCAAGTTTATCAATGACTTAGGCGAGTTCAACATATGCCGGTGCTTTCTGAAACTTGACCCGGCTTCCCTTCTACTGGCTCCTACGAGGCTCCTGGGAATCGGGTCTTTCCGAGGAGTCATCATGGCTAAGATCAAGCTCACCAAGTCCGCAGTAGATGCGGCACAACCCCAAGCGCAAGCCATCGAGCTGCGCGATACCCTTGTTCCCGGCTTCCTGTGCAAGATTACGCCGGCCGGTCGCAAGGTGTTCATGCTCCAGTACCGAACCAACGCCGGCGAGCGACGCAAGCCGGCCCTGGGCCTGTTCGGCGAGCTGACCGTTGAACAGGCCCGCTCGCTGGCGCAGGAATGGCTGGCCCAGGTGCGCCGGGGCGGCGATCCGGCAGCGGACAAGGCCGAGGCACGCCAGGCACCCACCGTTGAGGAATTGTGCAAGAAGTTCATGGAGGACTACTCCAAGAAGCGCAACAAGCCCAGCACCCGAGTCGGCTATCAAGGCGTCATCGACCGCTGCATCATCCCGCTGCTGGGCCGCAAGAAGGTTCACGACGTGAAGCGGCCGGACGTTGCCGGGCTGATGGAGAAACTTTCATACAAGCAGACCGAGGCGAACAAGGCGTTCAGCATCCTGCGCAAGATGTTCAACATGGCGGAGGTGTGGGGCTATCGGCCAGACGGCACCAATCCTTGCCGCCATGTCCCGATGTTCCCTGCCGGCAAGTCCACCCATCTCATCAGCGACGACGACATGGGCAAGCTGTTCCGGCAGCTCGACAAGATCGAGGTCGAAGGGCTTGAGAACTACGTCATCCCTCTGGCGATTCGCCTGCAATTCGAGTTCGCCGCCCGCCGCTCCGAAATCGTCACGCTCGAATGGGAATGGGTCGATCTGGAGAATCGGCGCGTCGTCTGGCCCGACAGCAAGACCGGCGGCATGTCCAAGCCCATGAGCGAGGAAGCCTACCGGCTGCTTTCGACGGCACCGAGACAGGAAGGCAATCCCTATGTGCTGCCGTCGCCACGCCATCCGGCGCAGCACCTGACCACAGGCGAATATTACGGCGGCTGGTGCCGCGTGCTCAAGGCGGCGGGTGCGACGCACGTGGGGACGCATGGCATCCGCCATCGCTCTGCGACCGACATTGCCAATTCAGGTATCCCGGTCAAGGTCGGCATGGCGCTGACGGCGCACAAGACCGTCGTGATGTTCATGCGCTATGTCCACACCGAGGACGATCCAGTGCGCGAGGCGGCCGAACTGGTGGCGAACCGGCGCAAGGCGATTACCGGCGCCAAGCAGCCTCCTGCGGAGGCGACAGCATGACCAGGCGCCGGTCATCCGTGGCATCGCCCGCAGCGCCGTCGGCGCTGCTGGGCGACATTCGGGTACTGATTGAGGCGGCGCGGCAACGCGCCGCCTCGACGGTGAATAGCGAGCTGACGATGCTCTACTGGCGCATCGGCCAGCGCATCCACACGCAGGTGCGTATTCCACGCGATGGCGGACACGATTCCATGCTGATGGCGGACAGTGTTCCAGCGTGATGGCGGACAGTGTTCCACGCTGAAGGCGGACAGCATTCCAAACTGATGGCGGACACCTGCGGGGTGTTCTGAGTGACCCGAACGCGGCATACGCTGCCCGGTTTTTTGACCGGAACCAGCGATGCCCACACCCAGGGTCACCATGAGCAAACTACGACACACACTGCAACTGCTGCACCGCGGGGCCTTGAGCACCCGTCAAATCGGTGCCGCCCTCGGCATCTCCAAATCCACTGTCAGCGAGATAGCCAGCTACGCGCGCGTGGCCGGCGTGGACTGGGCACTGGCCCAGAGCCTGAACGACGACGAACTCCAGGCCCGGCTCTACAAGCCACCCGTGGCGCGCGAGTCCCGGCACCTTGAACCCGACCACGCCCACATCCACCGCGAACTGCGCCGACCTGGCGTGACGCTGCAGTTGCTTTGGGAGGAATACCAGCAACAGCACAGCGGGCAGGCGTACAAGTACAGCGCCTTCTGCGAGAAGTACAAGGCCTGGGCCCGGCGCCTGCAGCGCTCCATGCGCCAGACCCACACGGGCGGTGACAAGCTCTTTGTGGACTACGCCGGCCAGACCGTTCCCGTGGTGGATGCCGACACTGGCGAGATACGCCAGGCCCAGGTCTTCGTGGCCGTGCTGGGCGCATCGAACTACACCTACGCCTGCGCCACCGCCAGCCAGAAGGCCACCGACTGGGTGGCCAGCATCATTAGCGCGCTGGAGTTCATCGGCGGCGTGCCCCGCCTGCTGGTGCCTGACCAGCCGCGCGCCCTCATGGCCCGACCCGACCGTTACGAGCCCACCGCGCACCGCCTGCTCGAAGAGCTCTGTGCGCACTACAGCCTGGCCGTGATGCCCGCGCGCCCGGCCAAGCCACGCGACAAACCCAAGGTGGAGGTCGCTGTGCAGGTGGTCGAGCGCTGGATTCTGGCCAGGCTGCGCCACCAGACCTTCTTCAGCCTGGCCGAGCTCAACCGGGCGATTGCCGCCTTGCTGGTGGACTTGAACCAGCGCGCGTTCAAGAAGCTGCCGGGCAACCGCACTAGCGCCTTCGCCGAACTCGACCGGCCAGCCCTGCGCCCCCTGCCGCCGGTGCGCATGCCCATCGCGCGCTTCAAACCCGCCCGCGTCAACATCGATTACCACGTTGAGCTCGATGGCCACTACTACTCGGTGCCCCACGCCCTGGTGGGTGAGCCGGTGGAGTTGCGCATCACGGCCGGCACGCTCGAAGTCCTGCACGGCAGCAAACGCGTGGCCGCCCACGCCCTCAATCCCCGACGGGGTGCACACACCACCACGCCCGAGCACATGCCGGCCTCGCACCG
The DNA here is from genome assembly GCF_003325755.1 of Pseudomonas sp. SST3. The sequence goes on from NZ_QORI02000092.1 coordinate 4,209, forward strand.
GGCGCACCTGCAGTGGACGCCGGCCAAGCTCATCGCCTGGGGTGAGCGCGTGGGCGCGGCCACCGCCGCCGTGGTGCGCTGGCAGATGGAGCACCGCCAGCATCCCGAGCAGGGTTACCGCTCCTGTCTGGGCCTCATGCGCCTGGGCCGTGAGTACGGGGCTGACCGGCTGGAGGCCGCCTGTGCGCGGGCGCAGTCGATTCGCTCACCGTCCTACAAGAGCATCGCCTCCATCCTGGGCTGCGGCCTGGACACGCGGCCGCTGGATGCGCCGATGGCCGCACAGGCGAACCTGCCGCTGCACGAGAACGTGCGCGGGCCGGGCTACTACCACTGAACTCCAACGTGCAAGCAAACCTAACAAGGAAGAACCATGCTCAACGAACAGACCTTGAACCAACTGCGCGCCCTGCGCCTGGACGGCATGGTGGCCGCCCTCAGCGACGCGGCCACCCACATCACGGCCAGCGAGCTGCCCTTTGAACAACGCCTGGCGCTGCTGGTGCAGCGCGAGGTGGACTGGCGTGACAGCAAGCGCCTGGAGCGCCTGTTGAAGGCGGCCCGCCTGAAGGTCTCCAGTGCCTGCCTGGAGGACATCGACTGGCGCGCCAGCCGGGCCTGAGCCGAGAGGTCATCACCAGC
>NZ_QORI02000093.1 GCF_003325755.1 Pseudomonas sp. SST3
AAATACCTAGACAAAATGGTGCAACAACCTGAGTTCGATATGACCACATATAAAGTCAGGCTTGAAACTTACGATGAAGAAATCTACACCATCGATTTCGCTATTTGTCTAGGAGGCCAAAAAGATGAGAGATACAACAAATAAAAATCTCCACTCTCGTCACACTTGGCTTTCACAGGTGCTATCTAAAGAAATTACACCGTCGAAAGCCCAGCTTCGAGCTCTATCCTCGATGCGAGGCTTCTGCAAACTGGAGGTCGCTGGCTGCTTCACATCGATTTCGCTCAACTCCCTGAAGCAAGCGGCTAAGGTTGCACAGTTTGGCATCTCTGGGTCAAGCCTGTGGGACAAGATGCTACAGATGAGAAACCATGGCATTCGCCCTGTTGACTCCCAAGGTTAACCCGGCGCCGCGCCTAACCTTCCTTCAGACAAGGATCAGGCACGCATCGCGCTGCTGGAGGCTCACATCGCCTCGAAGGCGTACTTTGACATCCTGACTTTCCTAGAGCGTGTTGACCCTCAAAGCACCCGTAGCGCTGATGAAATCCGTGCAGCCATCGCACTTAAAGTCAAAACTTCCAAGGCCAAATATCACTCTTTCCTGATAAGCGACCAGATATTTTCTTCAGAGAAAATGAAGGTTATCGACGGCGGCAAAAAGGATGGGTAAGCAACTCTACACGGAATATGAGTCCGTAAGCGTACCAGACAAAGCTATGCCGGTTCGGAAGACTGGGGCGTTCATTGGAAAGCCACGCATTATCGGAAATTTCGTACTTATTCGTTGGCCCAACGGGAGGCCATGTAACCTTGCCAATCTATGGATGGATGAGATCTGCGCGTCCACAGGCGCCAGGGATTCTGCGCGGGTAGACGCGGCGCTCATCACGCACTTCGTTCGCTTCTGCTCTGTCAAGAACATTCAATTCAGTAATTTCAACGAAACTAATTTTCAGGATTTTACTAAACAGCTAGTTGAAGAAACCAAATCCACCCTTCGTGGTATCGAACCAGCAAGGAACAACAACCGCACCCGGCTAATTCAGCATACCATGCTTAACTTTCTGCACTGGCTAACCGAAAATTACCCAAATCTATCTAAAACACCATTGATAGGCTTAAAGAATAGCGGTGCAAACATCACGATATCTTACGAGACAAATCCCAAAACCAAGCGATGCTACATGGTTCATCCACTGCTCGTGGCTCCCGTGCCGTACAACGATGACAAGGTGGCAATAGACGAACATATCATCCAAAAAATCCAGGATGAGATTTTCCGGAAGCGAGACTGGGAGGATCTGCCTGCTAGCTCCAGACTTAAATCAATCAGTGACCTCGAACTTTACGATGCTACCAGTGTGTATCTATACGAACGGCGGATGTTCACGTTAAGAATGATGAAGCTCACAGGACTACGTCCTGAGGAGCTGTTTGACCTCGACCTTGAGCTCAATCAAAACATTTCGAACACACTGGAGATTGTGATCCCCACTAAAAAGCGCGGAACTCCGGCACCGTTACGCCGTTTTAAAATCAATGCTGCAGATGCAAGGCGGTTTGCAATTTACGTGGAAGCTAGGAAGACTTATATTGACTTCCTAGCGGATCGTAATATTTTGTTCGACCAGCCCAACAATATATTCCTAGGTGAAAACGGTAGTCGATTGAAAAAAGAGTCAATCACTAAGGAGTTTGACCGACTGTGTTTAGGAGCTGGTTTGTCAGGTACCCGTGTTTGCCTGTCCATGTTTAGACATCGTTTTGTCACGCGTCAAATCAATATCAGACTGGAGGAAAGATTCGCCCAAACCCCCGCTCTAAAGAAAGGGTGGACGCCGGCGCTGCGAGACGATGTTTGCGCAGAGGTGGCACAACTCACCGGGCACTCTGACCCTGAATCTCTCCATCATTATTTTCACGCTGAATACAAGGCGCTCACGTCGAGCTCGACCTACAGTTCGATGCTTGAGGCCCAGGACGAACTGGACTCTGTTAAAGACACGCTCACTGCTCTAGAGCATAAATCCAAGCTGCAAAAAAATGATCTGTCGGTTGAGATCCAAAAACCTCAAAGCTCTGGCCGAAAAGCTTGAAATGCGGCTAAGCAACCGCGAGAGTGCTTAGTAGTGCTTCTACACCACCCGACCGGCCTGTGGGCCAGAGTTATCACGGTGCCATACGCTACCGGTGTGCGGTTACCGATACCTGGGAGAATAGTCAGATGCGAATAGTCCGTACGCTATGGGATCTCATAAGCAAAGACCACCGCCCTCAGCGTGAGATTGAGCGCGAACGTGCGTTCATCCAAGCCGCGAACAGGCTCAAGACCCTTAGGGTATCGCCGGAAGGAGCCATGTTCATTGATCCCGAAGAGTTCCGGGAGCAGATTGTCTGCGCACGTGAGCAGTTGAAGCACCTCGTACCCAACCCGGGAGCACCTGGCGGGCCGTCCCGACCATCTGAGAACCATAGGGCGGATCAGCGCGCGGATATCGCTGCAGAGGCTTCTGTGAGGCCCATGGACTGTATTGAGGCGGTGGCCTGGCGTCGGCTTCCCAGTGGCGCTGCTGTGCGCTACGTGTGCCTCCAGTCCACGCATACCGGTAGATATGCCGTAGCTATAGCCAGCATGTTCTCGGGCTCGTCGGAGACACTCCCTACTTGGATCGACGGCGACGTCAACAGACAGGTCGCAAACGCGCTACAGGGCATTGATTTCCAGTGGTACGCGACTGTGAGTGACGCGATGAATGCTTGGGATGCAGAGCTCTGAACGCCGTGCACGCTTCACTGGCACCAAGGGCCCCAGGAAGGCGGGTTCTCGACGATATCGATTGAGATGCTGAGCTCGCGCTGCATGCGCTCGAATACCCTGTTCAGGGTCGGATGGGTATCGGACTCCTTCAGTGTTGTCACCAAGAGCAATAGCTCTCGACCTTGAGCCAAGGGCATCTGGACGTCGCAATACACTGTGTCGTCATCGTCTATCATTCCCATCGAAAAATCCTCATAGGATGCTCTTCGCTTCTGGCTTATCCGGCCTGGTGTTGGGGCGTGCCCCTGCGGGGATGGTCTGTCGTGAACCGAGTCTTCGTCTCGGCCCTCCGGGCTTCCATGCCGCACGCCTGCGCGCTCCGCTTGCGTCACACTGCCCTCTCGCTCCACATACAGTTAACCTAGCCCCTAGCTTCGATATCGTATGCTAAGGGTTTCGGCAATAGTTTGACGCTAATGCATCGCCCCTCCTACTCAAACCTCTTTCCTCTCTCCCTCAAAAAGTTAATAATTTTAATTTGGCTCATCCAACCGCCATAAAAAAGAACAAAAAAACTTGCCTATGTAGGCGTTAGCCATGAATTCCCTTGCGCATAATTCCGACTATATTGCCGATTTGGTTTAACAGTTCCTTCGCCTCATCTTTTTCGAGTCCGTGTAAGTAGTGCTGGAGTCGCTCGATCTCAGAAACTGCTCCTGCATAGTCCTTACAAAGCGCGAGTATCTCTGCATACTGCCCCCTGACCTGAACCATCCTTCCGATTAAGCCCATCTCAGAGACTACACGCAAAACTTGTTGCTCAAGAATTTCTCTAGCTCCCACATACTCACCTGCTTCGGCAAACTCTTCAGCGGCATCCTGCCCCAACCTCACGAACGAATCGTATGCATTAACCATATTGTAGAATTTCATGGCATGGATGCGAGAAAAGCCGGACTTGCGTCCCTGCGCATTCAAAATTTTCGCATACAAATCCAGCGAGTCCGCAAGATGCTTGATGTCCTCACTCACGTCATCTGACCGCTTGATCACTTTCCAAAGTACATCTGGATTTTTGCCGAGGACATCTTTTGGCTCAAGCCCCAAAATCCCATAATATCCGTCCATAACTGCCTTGCACAAAAGCTCTGCTGCTTTTGTAGCGCTTTAAGCTTTCCACAGTGCGAAAGCATGGTTTATAGTCGAATATCCGCCTGTGGATCGAATCTGGAATTTTTGGGGCAGCGGACTCAACCTCTCTCCTCACATCTTTTTCATGACCGAGGTATGCTGCAAATAAGATTTTTTTCATAGCTAGCGATAAATGCTCGCGAAACTCAAAGCCGTGAGCATCTAGAATTTGCGCCATCGTTGATAGATGGCTTGAAGCTTCATCATAACGACTGTCTCTCATGAGAGAGAATACAAGTCCGTCAAGTGCCCAGAACGTTTGTCCTGGATCTAAACTTCCCGAGCTTACTGCACTCGCCAAACTAGACGCTACATCTACCAGGATCCCCATCTCATAGAATGTCTCCTCACCAGCGAGTTCGATGAGCGGCTCGACGTCATTAAGCTTAATGAAAACTTGAATCAGAAGTGCAATCCGCGAGGTGTCACGGTTTTTCTCCATTCCCTGGATCAGCAACTCCTTCAACGTCAGCAAGGCGGCAGTGACCACAGGCTCACCCATGAGCTCCAGGTGACGTAGGCCTAGGGCACGGACGGCATCATGGACTTTGAGCGTTTTGGCGCCAAACACCTCAACTGTCCCCGTTGCCTGGATTTTCTTGATTACCGCAGCTGCGCCACCCGGCGACAGCTTGAGGGTGGTTTGCAGCAGGCGAACCACTTTCTTCTTGCGTTAACCCGGTGTCGGCCAAACTGACTACAGCCAAGGCATTCTGTGTAACTGCGTCATAACCTTCGTAAACACGAGCCAGGATAATTCYTCCTTGAGCAGTCTCAGCGACGTTTGCCTGCAGAGCAAGGTCAGCGCAGAGCGTTTCAATGTTCCCATCGTAATCAGCTTTGGCAATCGCAATGGCACTATCGACATATA
>NZ_QORI02000094.1 GCF_003325755.1 Pseudomonas sp. SST3
ATGAGAGCTGTGATGCCCGATGCATCCTGCCCGGTACCTGCAACATAGTCAGGTAAGGCGGGGTTGTCTGTAATGATTCGTAAAGCTGATAGGGCATGATTTCAGCCGGCAACACGGGGATTTGTCCCACGAAAATATAAGTGCGTACCCCCCTTCCCAACGGCCATGGCACGGATAGAATGGCGAGCCTTCCTGTAACACCCCCACCCTACTTTCTTATTGATGACGCCCATGTCCGAAGCCAGTCCGTGTCTGAATTGCGGTGCCTGCTGTTCACACTTTCGCGTGTCCTTCTTTTGGGGTGAGTGCGCCTCGTCCGGGGGCACGGTGCCCGATGACCTGGTGGTGCAGATCAACCCCAGCCGCGTGGCGATGATCGGCACCGACCGCAAACCGGCACGGTGTTGCAGCCTTGAAGGTGAAGTCGGACAGGCCACCAGCTGCTCAATTTATGAGCAGCGCTCCAGCGTGTGTCGCGAGTTCGAGGCGTCCTGGAGCCAGGGCGTGCAAAATGTCGATTGCGACGCTGCCCGTGCCGCATTCGGCCTGGCCCCGTTGGAGGCCCCGCACTTCGAACTCGACCTGCCCATCAGCGCTTAGCACCAAACGCTATGGACGGCATATCAAAATAATTTGAGATCAAAACGCCATTACTCATGGCAAATCTCGAGAGACTTCTATACTCGACCTCATAGGTCATCGCCGCTGGCAGTGACATGGCTCTGTGACGGGATAAGCTATGGAATGGCTGGGGCAGCATTTTTTTACCGACCTTCCAGACAGCGGGCATTTATTGCTCAACTGCAGTCATAACCCGTTTCTGGTGCTGCTGGCGTACCTGGTCGCCTGCGCGGCGGGTTTCGGTACCCTGGACATGGCCGAACGTGTGGGCCATGTCGAAGACCCCACCGCCCGCCGCCATTGGCGCTGGCTGGGTGCCGGTTGCCTGGCAGGCGGCATCTGGTCGACCCACTTCATCAGCATGCTGGCCTTCCAGGCCCCCATCGCCATTCACTACGAACTGATCATGACGTTCGCCTCGCTGCTGATCGCCCTGATCGCCTCGTTGCTTGCCATGCAGACCCTCAGTCATACCCACCTGCGCTTTCATCAGTACCTGGTGGCTTCGGTGTGGATGGGGCTGGGTATCGCGTTGATGCACTACGTGGGCATGTCAGCCATGCGCTCCCAGGCCCAGGTGTACTTCGAAACACGGCTGTTTTTTGGCCTCGGTGGCGATTGCCATGGGCGCCAGCCTGGCCGCATTGTTGCTGTCCAGTTACCTGCGCAACGGTGCCGGCGTGTTTCACCAACTGCTCAAATACGCCGCCAGCCTGGTGCTGGGCGCCGGGATTCTGAGCATGCACTTCACCGGCATGGCGGCTATGCAAATGCTGGTGCCCAGTGGCGCGGATCTTTCGTTACCGGCGGATAACAACCCGATTCAACTGGGCCTGTCGGTCGCCATGATCACCTTGCTGGTAATCGGCAGCAGCATCAGCGCAGCCCTGGCCGACAAGAAGTTGCAACACAAGGAGCGTGACCTGCGTCGGGTCAACGCGCTGCTCAGCGAACTCGACCAGGCCCGCGCTTCGCTGCAACAAGTGGCCCACTTCGACGCACTGACCAGCCTGCTTAACCGCCGTGGTTTCAATCAGATCTTTGCGGAAAAAGTCGCGGAAAAAACCCGCAGCCAAGGCATGCTGGCGGTGATCTTCCTTGATATCGACCATTTTCAAGCGTTATCAACGACAGCCTGGGCCATGACGCGGGCGACCAGTTGCTCACAGTGCTCGCCGGGCATATCAAGGGCTCGATACGCAGCCATGAAGATGTAGTGGCACGCTTTGGCGGCGATGAGTTCTGCATCCTGGTCAATATTCATCACCGCGACGAAGCCCGGCACATGGCCCAGCGCATCATGCAGAAGATGAAAGAGCCCATCGAACTGGCCGGCCGACGCATGGTGATGACCACCAGTATCGGTATCAGCCTGTTCCCCGAGGACGGCCACACCTGCGAAGAGCTGCTGAAAACCGCCGACCTAGCGCTGTACCAATCCAAGGATGCGGGGCGCAATTGTTTGAACTTCTTCAGTTCCAACCTTAAAACCCGTGCCTTTCTTGAGCTGCAACTGGAAGAAGAACTGCGCGCCGCCTTGCGAACGCGCAGCCAGCTGGTGCTGTTTTATCAACCGATCTTTGACATGAAACTGGGCAAGGTCACACGCCTGGAAGCCCTGGTGCGCTGGCAGCACCCCCAACACGGGCTACTGGCCCCGGACCGCTTTATCGGCATCGCCGAGAACAACGGACTGATCGCCGAGCTGGACCACTGGGTATTGCGTCAGGCCTGTCACGACCTGAGCCTGTTGTCTGACCGGGGCTACACCGAGCTGATCATGGCCGTGAATTGCTCGGCGCTGAACCTGGCGCGTGACGAACTGGCCGATGAAATCGAAGACGCCCTGCGCTTCGCCGGCATAGGCACCAACCGCCTGGAACTGGAAGTCACTGAAAACGCGTTGATGGGCAACATCAGCAGTACCTTGGCGCTGTTGCGGCAGATCCGCGCCCTGGGTGTGTCGCTGGCCATCGATGACTTCGGCACCGGCTATTCGTCGCTGGCTTACCTCAAGCGCTTGCCGCTCAACACTTTGAAGATCGACCGCTCGTTTATCCAGGACATCCCCAAGTCCACCGCAGACAGTGAAATTGTCCAGGCGATTATTGGCATGGCCCACACCCTGCACTTGCAGGTGGTCACCGAGGGCGTGGAAACCCAGGCGCAGTTCGAGCTGCTGCTCAAGCATGGCTGCGACTACATCCAGGGCTACCTGCTCAGCCCGGCGGTGCCTTTCGATGACATCATCGGCGTGATGCAGGGCATTGCCATGCGCAATCCGTTATATCTGCCAAGCGTGGAAGGCAACGACGCTGCGCAGCCAAAAGACCCGGCGCCAGGGCGTATCGGCTCGCCTTCTATTGTCAGGCCGATTCGTTGAGACCCGGGCACGGGGAGTGGTGGTGTGATCGTTGCTTCTCTTCACGCCGCGTCATACCCGGAAACAATTGCGCCACTCATTCCTTCTGCCCTCAACTGTTCCCGTGACGCTTACGTCACCCTCGGCTGTGACCTTTCTCTACGGCAAGGTGCCATCACGCGTTGAGCGGTTACTCGGCTACACACTTCACTGCGTGAAAAATACGCACCTTTTTCGTGCGCGCCATTATTACCGCGCCCTTTCCTGGATCAGGATCCACGGCGAGACCACTACCGCCCATAAGCTTGGATCCCGTTCCACCAGGTCCAATGCCCGCGTCGCAGACACCTCGCAAGGGTGCCTGCAGCCAGCCAGGCGGCGACTTTGTCACGGTTGTCTTCGGCCATTCCTTCGGCGGCCTCGATCAAATCCAGGCCGGCATCGACCCACAAATAGGGCACCCTTGGCAAAGAACGGTTCAAGCTCCTTCCAGGAAATTTCGGCGGTTTCACCGAGCAGCTTGGCATAGAGGGTGCTTGGTTCTTGCGTCATGGGAATTCACCTGAGTAAAAAATCGGCGCAATCATAGCCCCGTCGCTCAGGCAGAAAAACCCAGTAGCAAATGAAGTAGCGATTGAAACTGCCAGGAAAGCCACGGAATGCCTTGAAAGCTATCAGCAACCCGGCGCAATTCTGTCTTTTTCTTTCACTTAAGCGACACACCCAGGTTTTGCCCCCAGCTGCCAGCTTTTCAAGCGATCAACCGGCGCTCTACACTGTACCGGTACAGTTGCCAGGGCAATGCCGGGGGGATATCCGCGATATCTGATCCGGTTCTGCAGCTCACAAGGCCGCTAGAACTATAAAAAATACAACAGTAAGAGTGGAGCACTATGAATAAGGCTACTAAGCAGATTTCCAAACTGTTTGCCGCTATGGTCCTGGCTGGGGTTGCCGGCCATTCGTTCGCAGCCGACACCATCAAGATCGGCATCGCCGGCCCCAAGACCGGTCCGGTGACGCAATACGGCGACATGCAATTCATGGGTGCCAAGCAAGCCATCAAAGACATCAACGCCAAGGGCGGCGTAGACGGCAAGATGCTTGAGGCCGAGGAATACGACGACGCTTGCGATCCAAAGCAAGCCGTGGCCGTTGCCAACAAAGTGGTCAATGATGGCGTCAAGTTCGTGGTTGGTCACCTCTGCTCCAGCTCCACTCAACCCGCCTCCGACATCTATGAAGACGAAGGCGTGATCATGATTACCCCGGCTGCCACCAGCCCGGAAATCACCGCCCGTGGCTACAAGCTGATCTTCCGCACAATCGGCCTGGACAGCGCCCAAGGCCCGGCAGCCGGCAACTACATCGCCGACCACGTGAAACCGAAGATCGTTGCCGTACTGCACGACAAGCAGCAGTACGGTGAAGGCATCGCCACCGCCGTTAAACAGACCCTCGAGAAGAAAGGCACCAAGGTTGCCGTCTTCGAAGGCCTGAACGCTGGCGACAAAGACTTCTCCTCGATCATCCAGAAACTCAAGCAAGCCAACGTCGACTTCGTCTACTACGGCGGCTACCACCCTGAGCTGGGCCTGATCCTGCGCCAAGCCAAGGAAAAAGGCCTGAACGCCAAGTTCATGGGCCCGGAAGGCGTCGGCAACGACTCCATCTCGCAAATCGCCCAAGGTGCATCCGAAGGCCTGCTGGTGACCCTGCCGAAGTCCTTCGACACCGACCCGGCCAACAAAGCCATCGTTGAAGAGTTCGCCAAGAACAAGCAGGACCCAACCGGTCCGTTCGTGTTCCCGGCCTACT
>NZ_QORI02000095.1 GCF_003325755.1 Pseudomonas sp. SST3
GAAGGAGCGCGTCACGTTGTCGCAAGGGGACTGACCGTGCGCCAGACCGAAGCACTGGTCCGGCAGTGGTTGAACAGTACGGGGCAGCCGAAAAGCGAGCCGAAAAGCGATCCGGACATTGTTCGCCTTGAGCAGCGCCTCGCTGAGCGTCTGGGTTCTCCCGTGCAAATTAAGCATGGCGAAAAAGGCAAGGGACAGTTGGTGATCCGCTACAATTCGCTGGATGAGCTGCAAGGTGTGCTTGCACACATCCGCTGAAACAAAATTTATGTAGTGGCAGTCGGAAACTGCTACCTGAAGGTTGAACGCAGGGTGTCCTACTCCTATACTCGCCGCGCTTTTTTGACTGCGGTCATTGCTGACCAGCGAACGACTTTGGCGATGGATGTACGGTGAATATACGCAACAAGACACCACTCCATCGCATGCCGGTTGTTCGAGTGCTGATCGTACAGGCGCTCGTTGCGTTGGCCGCAGGCGTTTCTTGTGGCTTTTTTTTTGGTATGGTCGCCGGCTATTCGGGACTACTGGGTGGTTCGATAGCGCTGATGGCCAACGTGTACTTCGCGTTCAAGGCGTTTCGCTATTTCGGCGCGCGTTCGGCCAAGGCCATCGTTCAGTCCCTATGGGCTGGCGAGATGGGTAAACAGATTCTGGCAGCAGCGCTGTTTGCGCTGGTGTTTGTGGGAGTGAAACCGCTACAACCGGCTGCTCTGTTTGCCGGATACCTGTTGGTTTTAGGCGCGGGCGCGAGCGCCCTCCTACTGATGAAAAATAATCCGAAGCATTGAGCACTGAGGCGTTTATGGCGAGTACCCCGGCGGAATATATCCAGCATCACCTACAGAATCTGACTTACGGAAAACTGCCGGAAGGCTATGTTCGCGCAGACGGCTCAGTGGTCGATCAGGCCAGCTGGACCATCGCGCAATCGGGTCTCGAAGCTCGGGATATGGGTTTCATGGCGGTCCATCTCGATACGCTCGGATGGTCGCTGTTCATGGGGCTGATCTTCATTCTGATCTTTCGCATGGCTGCCAAGGGCGCTACCGCCGGAATACCGGGTCGCCTGCAGAACTTCGTCGAGATGTGCGTTGAGTTTGTCGAAGGTGTAGTGAAAGACACCTTCCACGGCCGCAACGCGCTGATTGCTCCACTGGCCCTGACCATTTTCGTCTGGGTGTTCCTGATGAACAGCCTGAAATGGATCCCTGTGGATTACATCCCCGGTCTGGCAAGTCTGCTGGGGCTGCCGTACTTCAAGATTGTCCCGACAGCCGACCCGAACGGTACTTTCGGCCTGTCCCTCGGCGTGTTCATTTTGATTCTGTTCTACAGCGTCAAGGTCAAGGGTGTGGGCGGCTTCAGCAAGGAACTGGCGTTTACGCCGTTCAATCACTGGTCGCTTATCCCGTTCAACCTGTTCCTCGAGATCCTCGGTCTGCTGACCAAGCCGCTGAGTCTGGCTCTGCGTCTGTTCGGCAACATGTATGCCGGTGAGGTGGTGTTCATCCTCATCGCGCTGCTGCCGTTCTACGTGCAGTGGACCCTGAATGTGCCCTGGGCGATCTTCCATATTCTGGTGATCCCGCTTCAGGCGTTCATTTTCATGGTTCTGACCGTGGTGTACCTGAGCTCTGCGCATGAAGATCACGGACATGCCGAACTCACACCGTAACAGCTGATCCGGTTCAAACAGTTTCGCTTTACCCAAGAAAACCTTAACCCTTAGCTTCAGGAGCTTTACATGGAACTCGTCTACATCGCCGCCTCTATCATGATCGGTCTGGGTGCCCTGGGCACTGGCATCGGCTTCGCCCTGCTGGGCGGCAAGCTGCTGGAATCCACTGCTCGTCAACCCGAGCTGGCCCCTCAGCTGCAAACCAAGACCTTTCTGATGGCCGGTCTGCTCGACGCCGTACCGATGATCGGTGTTGGTATCGCGATGTACCTCATCTTCGTTGTCGCTGCTTAAGACCTTTCCGGTTCCTGATGGGGTTCGCATCGCGAGCCCCGTTGCCGTGGAATTGACAACCGCGTCGAACGAGATAGCACGAGGTATATCGCTGTGAACATTAACTTGACGCTGTTCGGTCAAACGTTCGCTTTCGCTATTTTCGTCTGGTTCTGCATGAAGTACGTATGGCCGCCAATCACCAAGGCCATGCAAGAACGCCAGAAGAAAATCGCCGAAGGGCTGGACGCCGCAGGCCGTGCGCAGCAAGACCTAAAATTGGCTCAGGAAAAGGTTTCCAATACCCTCCGTGAGACCAAAGGGCAAGCTGCCCAGATCCTTGAGCAAGCCAACAAGCAGGCTAACGCCATCGTTGAGGATGCCAAGCAACAGGCGCGCGCCGAAGGCGAGCGACTGGTAGCCGGCGCCCGCGCCGAAATCGAGCAGGAAGTGAATCGTGCCAAGGAGCAACTGCGTAACCAGGTAGCCGTGCTGGCTGTTATGGGTGCGGAGAAGATCCTGGAGTCCCAGGTGGACGCCAAGGCGCACAACGATCTGGTCGAAAAACTGGCCTCCCAACTCTAAGCGAGGCAAGCGATGATCAATACCCAGACGCTTGCCCGGCCATACGCAAAGGCCGCGTTCGAGTTCGCCAGCGCGGCTGGTCGGATTGATGCCTGGTCGGGCATGTTGAGCCTGGCTGCGGTCGCCGTTGACGTTCCCCAAGTTGCCGAGCTGCTGAAAAATCCTCGTCTGACCAGCGAAAGCAAAGTTCAGACGCTGGTTCAGCTACTCGGTAGCGATATCGATGAAGCGTTCCGAAATTTCGTCTCCACGCTTGGCGACAATGATCGCCTGGACGTGTTGCCGACCATTCGGGAGCTGTTCGAGGAGCTCAAGGCTGAGGCCGAAAAGACACTCGACGTTGAAGTGCAGACAGCTTTCGAGCTGACCCCTGCGCAACTCCAAACTTTGGCTGCCGCCTTGTCGAAGCGGCTAGATCGTACCGTCAACCCCCAGCAGGTCGTGAACCCTGCGCTGATCGGCGGCGTTGTTATCCGCGCCGGCGATGTGGTTGTCGATGGTTCGGTCCGCGGCAAACTGAGCCAGTTGGCCGAATCGTTGAAATCCTGATTTGAGGGTCGTGGCATGCAGCAACTGAATCCTTCCGAGATTAGTGAAATCATAAAGCAGCGTATCGGTAGTTCCGATGTGTCTGCCCAAGCGCGTAACGAAGGCACCATCGTCAGTGTTTCCGACGGTATCGTTCGCATTTACGGCCTTGCCGACGTGATGTACGGGGAGATGATCGAGTTCCCTGGCGGCGTCTTCGGCATGGCTCTGAACCTGGAGCAGGACTCTGTTGGTGCCGTGGTACTGGGCGCTTATCAGAGTCTGACCGAAGGCATGAGCGCCAAGTGCACCGGTCGCGTACTGGAAGTTCCGGTAGGTCCCGAGCTGCTGGGTCGTGTAGTCGATGCACTGGGTAACCCGGTCGACGGCAAGGGCCCGGTCAACGCTCAGGCAACTGACGCGGTTGAAAAGGTCGCTCCTGGCGTGATCTGGCGTAAGTCGGTCGACCAGCCGGTTCAGACCGGTTACAAGTCGGTCGATGCGATGATCCCGGTCGGTCGCGGTCAGCGCGAGCTGATCATCGGTGACCGCCAGATCGGTAAGACCGCTCTGGCCATCGACGCGATCATCAACCAGCGCAACAGCGGCATCAAGTGCGTCTATGTAGCGATCGGTCAGAAGCAGTCGACCATCGCCAACGTGGTGCGCAAGCTCGAGCAGCACGGTGCACTGGCTAACACAATCATCGTTGCCGCTTCGGCTTCCGAATCCGCTGCGCTGCAGTTCCTGGCTCCGTATGCCGGTTGCACCATGGGTGAGTATTTCCGTGACCGCGGCGAAGATGCGCTGATCGTTTATGACGATCTGTCCAAGCAGGCCGTGGCCTATCGTCAGATCTCCCTGCTGCTGCGTCGTCCGCCGGGACGTGAAGCCTACCCGGGCGACGTGTTCTATCTCCACAGCCGTCTACTCGAGCGCGCATCGCGCGTTTCCGAGGAGTACGTCGAGAAGTTCACCAATGGCGCCGTGACAGGCAAGACCGGCTCGCTGACCGCTCTGCCGATCATCGAAACCCAGGCGGGTGACGTTTCGGCGTTCGTTCCGACCAACGTGATTTCGATCACCGACGGTCAGATCTTCCTCGAGTCGTCGATGTTCAACGCTGGTATCCGTCCGGCCGTCAACGCCGGTATCTCGGTGTCCCGTGTTGGTGGCGCTGCGCAGACCAAGATCATCAAGAAGCTGTCCGGTGGTATCCGTACCGCTCTGGCTCAGTACCGTGAACTGGCGGCATTTGCTCAGTTCGCCTCTGATCTGGACGAAGCGACCCGCAAGCAGCTCGAGCATGGTCAGCGTGTGACCGAGCTGATGAAGCAGAAGCAGTACGCGCCGATGTCCATTGCCGACATGGCGGTGTCCCTGTATGCGGCCGAGCGCGGCTATCTGCAGGACATCGAAGTAGCCAAGGTCGGCGCCTTCGAGCAGGCGTTGATTGCCTATTTCCATCACGAGCACGTCGCTCTGCTGGACAAGATCAACGTGAAGGGCGACTTCAACGACGAAATCGACGCAGGCATCAAGGCCGGTATCGAGTCGTTCAAGGCCACCCAATCCTGGTAAGCCGCAGCGGGAGCTGCAAGGCTCCCGCTTGCTAACCCGATAGGTGTCAAATGGCAGGCGCAAAAGAGATTCGCAGCAAGATTGCGAGCATCAAAAGCACGCAGAAGATCACCAGCGCCATGGAAAAGGTGGCGGTCAGCAAGATGCGCAA
>NZ_QORI02000096.1 GCF_003325755.1 Pseudomonas sp. SST3
TCTAAATCGGAACCGGAGGTGGGCAACTGAAGCGAATGTGAGTATCATGCGCCGCACATTTGGCAGGGGTCGCTTCTAGCTGACTCCCTGCTGGCGAAGCGGAGGAGTTCCCGCGGATGCCCTACTATTCAGCCCGACGCAATGTGGGCTGAGCGATTTGAAGGCTGGTGAGGCTTGTCAAAAACAAGCTGAGGCAGTCCCCGAGAAGCCGGCCACAAGCCGGCTTTTTATAATCCCCCCCCTTAAACATCAATCACGTAGCCTTAAAGATCCACTCTGCCCCCCCTGAACATGTCTCTGGTGCAATAGGCAGCCATTCAAAGGCCAGTGGGCTCCAGCAATATCAAAATGACTCGACGCAATCTAGGTGTATTACCCCTTCTTCATTGCTTCACCCAAATAGTCAGCGACCTGATCGATATCCAACATGTCGCCAACAGCGACGCGAGGATGAAACATGTCGCAAAAATACAAAAATAACGACACGTTATGCACGCAGGCTTTACACTAGCGACATGACAAGGGCGCTTATAAAAGCGGCCTTACCTTTAACTGGACGTCCTAGTGAGCGTGCGCCCCATGACTAACCCCCAACGGCCTTGGCAGGCGGATAGACCCTATAACCAGCTTCCACCCTTGCCGCCAAAGGCAGAACTGGAAACCCGAGCAGTCCTCAAACGCTGCATCGAAGCTCGAGCAGCCTTGGCCGAATTGAAACAAGCAGCCGAGCTGATTCCTAACCAGACGATGCTGATCAATACGATCCCGCTGCTGGAAGCCAAGGACAGCTCCGAGATCGAAAGTATTGTCACTACTACAGATTTACTCTTTCAGCATGCCCAGGATTGCGCCAATCATGCAGATCCCGCGACCAAAGAAGCCCTCCGGTACCGCAAGGCTCTACATAACGGTTTCCAGTCTCTGGCTGAACGTCCACTCTCTACCGGCACAGCAGTAGAGATCTGTCGAACGCTCAAGGGTGTAGACATGGACATCCGTCGAGTGCCAGGCGTCCAGCTAGCCAATGATCGGACCGGAGAAATCATCTATACCCCACCAGAGGGCGAAGATCGCTTACGCGACTTGCTCACCAACTGGGAACGTTTTCTACACAACGAGACAGACCTCGACCCGCTGGTTCGCATGGCTGTCGGACACTATCAGTTCGAGGCTATTCATCCATTCACAGACGGCAACGGTCGTACCGGGCGCGTGCTAAACACCCTGTATCTGATCCAGGAAGGTCTGTTGAATCTACCGATTCTTTACCTTAGTCATTTCATCATTGCGCATAGAGCCGATTACTATCGACTACTGCTTGATGTCACACGCGAACAGGCCTGGGAGCCCTGGCTGCTGTACATGCTTACTGCCGTGGAAGAAACCGCTCGCTGGACCAGTGCAAAAATTGCCGCCATTCGCAGCCTGTCCGAGCACACCAGCCAATTTGTTCGCGAACGTTTGCCGAAAACCTACTCACGCGAATTGGTGGACGTGATTTTTGAGCAGCCCTATTGCCGTATTAGCAACGTCGTCGACAAGCAGATCGCTCAGCGCCAGGCTGCTTCTCGCTACCTCAAAGAGCTGGTCTCCATTGATGTTCTGCAAGAGGTTCAGGTCGGAAAGGAAAAACTGTTCATTCATCCAAAGCTGATGCAGTTGCTGATTCGCGACAGCAACGAATTCAAGCCCTATTTCTGAGCCGAAATTAAGGAAATCGTGAATAAGTCGCCTGGACGATCAAAACCGAACAGGCGACGTCATATCACCTAGGCTGCAAACACTCCACCGCCCTATCCGCCACCATCTTCGCCATCTCCACCAAATGCATCACCGCCCTCTGTGGTGCAGCCACTGACTCGCTGATCACTTGCGACGTAGCCAGCGCACAATGCAGCAGCTCAGCCACCTGCACCCAGGCATCCTCGAAGCTCAGTTCTTCATTGACCGTGAAGGGGTTGGTCAGGTGTGACGACAGCGTATCTGAACAAACGTTATCCATAGCAAAACTCCTAGCAGTAAGTGACTACCACCGTCCTTTCGCGACTAAACGAGCAGAGGTGGCGGCTGTACGCAGGTTAGTCGACCGGCCGCTAGGCACCGGCGCACCCGAGGGTGCCCTGCGCACAGCCACCATAAAGTGCAGGCAAGAAGACACCTGTCTTTGGGATGGCGCGTGCGCCTAGCGAGGTCCGGGCGACTAAACCCGATCACTGAATTAGCAGTGACGGTCAGCAGCCTAGACACCCAATTCCACTGGCGCAAGCGGTTGGGATTTTCTCGGAAACGTCCTGCAAATGAAAGGGATCGGACCTGCTGGCTACTCAAAATCAGGCAATTCACTCCTGTTCTGCACAGCAACCCGGAGGCCTGAAATCGGGCGTCAACCATTGTCCACTTTAAGTTGACAGTAAGACTCCTCCCACCCGATTTATCCCTCGTCACCCACCCATTAATCTGTGTCCATGTTGAACGCAACGCCCAACCAACCTAAACAAAAAAGGATTCAACCATGAGCACTACAACCTACAACCGCTTGAACAAAGACGACGCCATTGTTCTGCTGGTCGACCACCAAACCGGCCTGATCTCCCTGGTGCAGGACTTCTCTCCCAACGAGTTCAAGAACAACGTGCTGGCCCTGGCTGACCTGGCCAAATTCTTCAACTTGCCGACCATCCTCACCACCAGCTTTGAGCAAGGCCCTAACGGCCCGCTGGTGCCGGAGTTGAAGGAGATGTTCCCGGACGCGCCGTATATCGCTCGCCCTGGTCAGATCAATGCCTGGGACAACGAGGATTTCGTCAAGGCGATCAAGGCCACCGGGCGTAAGCAGATCATCATTGCCGGTGTGGTGACGGATGTGTGTGTGGCGTTCCCGACATTGTCGGCGCTGGCAGAAGGGTTTGAGGTGTTTGTGGTGACGGATGCGTCGGGCACGTTCAACACCACGGTGCAGCAGGCGGCGTGGAGCCGGATGACACAGGCCGGTGCACAGTTGATGAACTGGTTCTCGGTGGCGTGTGAGTTGCACCGCGACTGGCGCAACGATATCGAAGGGCTGGGGAATCTGTTGTCCCAGCGGATTCCTAACTACCGCAATTTGATGAACAGCTACTCGGCCCTGTCTGCTCGCCAGAGCTAAGACTGCCATGCTCCGTATTGAGCCTGCCTGAAAAGGCAGGCTTTTTTATGGGTGTAGATTGAGAGGCGTGCGGGTGACGCAGAGCGTCACTGGATGCGTTACCACGCGGAGCGTGGGAACGAACCCGTCAGACGTCCCTAATCCAGGATCAAGTGCGGCAGAAACCGGCTTGAATCCTTGGTGATCAAGCTATTGTCCTCGCGCACACCGATGCCGGCGGCCTGGTCGCCAATGACCCAAGAGCCGATCAGCGTGTAGCTGTCACCAAATTTTGGCAGCGGTGCGAACTCTTGAAGGATGAAGGGCGCATCCGTGTAGGGGCCGTCTTCTTTTACGGTCAGGCCTTCGGCGGTTTGCAGTTCGATGTTGGCGCCTTCACGGGAGAAGAACGGCTTGCGCACCCAGCCTTTTGGCACGGCTTTGCCTGGGTCGGTGTCCAGGTGGGACGCGAGCAGGTTGGGGTGGCCTTTGTTGAATTCCCACAGCAGCGGCAGGATGCCTTTGTTGGAAATAATGGATTTCCACGCGGGCTCGAAGAACTGTGTGTCGCTCTGGGCAATCGCGGCACCAAAGGGTTCGTGGAAGATGAACTCCCAGGCGTGCAGTTTGAACAGGTGGGGAATCCAGCGATCTTCAAGGTCGACGAAGCGGCCTTCGCTGTTCAGGCCGATGTCTTCGATGTCGATGTGGCGCGATTCGATGCCGACCTTTTTCAGCGACCAGGCGCAGGTAGTCGGTGGTGCCTTTGTCTTCGATCGAGTCTTTCATCGAGGCGAAGTAGAACGGCTGGTTGACCTGCAGTTGCGCGAAGGCCTGGTGCAGTTTGGTGTCGATGCTATTGAACTGGTCGGCGTGCTTGGGCAGCAGGCCGCGTTCGATGCATTGTTCCAGCCAGCCCCACTGAAACGCGGCTGCTTCGTAGAGGCTGGTGGGGGTGTCGTAGTTGAGCTCCAGCAACTTGGCGGGCCCGCTGCCGTTGTAGGAGAAGTCCATGCGCCCGTAAAGGTGCGGGTGGCCTTCGAGCCATGAGGTTCGGATCATGTCGTAGAAAGGCGCGGGGATGCTCAGGCGTTCAAGCAGTTCTTCGCTGTGGACCACGCGGGCGACGAGGTCCATGCACATGTCATGGAGCTCGGTGGTCGGGTCTTCGAGGTCGCGCTCGATTTGCTTGAGCGTGAACTGGTAGTACGCGCTTTCGTCCCAGTAGGGTTCGCCGTCGATGGTATGGAACAGGAAGCCGAGGCTCTCGGCGGTGTGTTTCCAGTCATGACGCTCTGCGCATTGGATCTTCTTCATGGCCGGTTTCCTTAGCTGCTCGACCCGCCGCCCCAGCCGCTGCGTGCGCTGGCTTTGCTGCCGAAGCCGCCGCGGGAGGTGGCCGATGAAACCGAGCTCGACTTAGGTGAAGATCGCAGCGTGCTGGTGTAATTGCTGCTGCCGTAGCGGGCTTGGTTGGAACGGCCAAAGGTCGCGCCATTGGACACGCGTTGGTTGAGCGTCGAGTTACCGTAGTTGCCGCGATCATCGCGGTAGCGGTACACCGGCTCGGAACGGTAGCTGTTGCGGTTGTTGCTCAGCATGTTGCCGATCAGCAAGCCGGTCAGCAGGCTGCTGGTGGAGAAGCCTGAGCCGCCGCTGGCCTGAG
>NZ_QORI02000097.1 GCF_003325755.1 Pseudomonas sp. SST3
TGTGATGCTGAGTGAGGACTCTTCAAAAACCTTACATCGATAGCACTGATGATTACTATCGAAACGAGCGCCTGCTCGATTGCCAACACTGATTCCCATAATCGCCCCCAGCTTCCCTCTCCTGCGTCTGACCTCAGGCGACTTTCACCTTGGAATCCCACACCATGCCAAGCGCGAGCCAGGCCTCTAACGGCCTTCCCGAACATAATCAACAAAGCGTCAAACAGCAGTGGCTGGCGATTCTTTCGGTCGCCGTGGGTGCCTTTGCCCTGGTGACCAGTGAATTCCTGCCGGTGGGCGTACTCAACGATGTCGCCAGCGACCTGGGTATCAGTGCCGGTCACGCCGGATTGATGGTCACATTACCCGGCATCATGGCCGCCCTCGCCGCGCCGTTTCTGTCGGTCAGCATTGGCGCCATGGACCGTCGCTACCTGCTGATTGGCCTGACACTGGTGATGATCATCGCCAACTCGGTGGTGGCCTTTGCCACCGATTTCAGCCTACTGCTGTTCGGCCGCGTATTGCTCGGCATCAGCATCGGCGGCTTCTGGGCCACCGCCATTGCCCTCAGCGGGCGGCTGGCGCCCAAAGGCGTGGGGGTTGCGAAAGCCACCTCGATCATCATGATGGGCGTAACCCTGGCCACCGTGTTGGGCGTGCCGGTAGGTACATGGCTCAGCGGCCTGATGGGCTGGCGCATGACCTTCCTGGTCACGGCGTTGGTGGGCATTCCGGTACTGCTGGCGCAGATCTTCCTGCTGCCGCGACTCACCCCGGAGAAAGCCATTCAGATCCGTGACCTGCCGGCTTTGTTTATCAACCCACAAGCACGGGTCGGGTTGATCGCCGTGCTGCTGATCGGTCTCGCACACTTTGCCGCATACACCTATGTCGCACCGTTCTTTAAACACAGCTCCGGCTTCGACGGACCGACGATTGGCTCGCTGTTGTTGCTGTATGGCGTGGCTGGGGTGCTGGGCAATATCTTCGCCGGCTTTGCCGCCAACCGCAGCGTACGCAACACCCTGTTGCTGGTCGCACTGATGATCGGCACCAGCACCGCGCTGTTCCCCTACTTCGCCACCGGCATGACCGGCGCGGCGATGCTGATCGCCCTGTGGGGCTTCGCCTTCGGGGCTTTCCCGGCCTGCGCGAGCATCTGGATGTTCGTCGTGGCGCCCAAGGATGTAGAACGCGGCATGCCGCTGTTTGTGGCGCTGTTTCAGGTGATCATTGCCCTGGGCTCGTTCTTTGGCGGGCGGATCGTCGACCAGATGGGCAGCTCGGTGTTGTTGAGCCTGGCCACGGTGTTGGTGGGTTTCGGATTTGCGACCGTGCTGGTGTTGGGACGCAAGGTGAGTAATAGCCTGGTGGCGCAGCCAGCCTGACCGGGTTGTAGGCGCAAAAAAGCCTGCTGAGCATTGAGCTCAGCAGGCTTTTTTCGTTTCAGGGAGCAGGTATTTATTTGGCCGTGGGGAAATCACGCTCAAGGACAGCATCCACCAAGGCTTGCGCGTTCTCGATCAATTGAGCCAGGGCCATGATCACGGGCGACTGCGTGCTGACTGGATCTTCGGCGCATTGGTAGGCGGATTGAAGGGCGGATGAGAGGGTTTCGGTGGCGTTTATAAGGGTTTCTTCGGTGCCGACATCATCGGCTACGCAAAAGATTTTGCGTGCATGCCCTTCGGTAGAATCAGCGGTGATCTTATTCATGATGTAACCCCAGCCAACGCAACCCTGCACGAAAACTGCCGAACCTGCACAACGTAAGCACCTGTTTCGGCAAAGCTTGGTAACCAGAATCTCCACCGGGAACCTTGTGTGCATAAGCCTGCGAGCTAGTCTCAAAAAGTCGCCGCCGTGGCGACATACTGTCAAGGGTGCTGATATGCCAACGAGATATCGCGATGCGGTCACAGGTGAATACGTAACCGAGCAAGAGGCGAAGAAAAGACCAAGGGAAACGGTGAAAGAAACCGATAAAAAGCGCCCGGCAAAGCCGACGGCCAAAAAGTAGGATCAACAGATGAGAGCGACTGCCGTATGTCCAGACAAACTTGCCAATGAAACCCGATTGCTCCAATGTAATGACCAACGTCATTACACAAGGAGCTATCCCTTGGCATCTATCAACATTCGTATCGATGACGACCTGAAAGCTCGCGCCTACCTGGAGCTGGAGAAACTTGGTGTCACCCCTTCCGAACTGATACGCCAGGCGTTGCAATATGTTGCCGAGCGCGGCCAGTTGCCATTTAAGCCTGTGCTGATGACTGAAGAGGATGAAGCCTTGATGGCGACCGTACGTGAGCGTCTTGCATCGCCTCAACGCGTAAGGGTTTCTTTGGATGACCTATAGCCTTGATTTTGATGCGCGTGCATTGAAAGAAATGACAAAAGCTCGGTGACACCCTCCGTCAGCAACTCAAAAAGAAGCTGGTCGAAATCCTGAACAACCCACGTATTGAGGCTAATCGCCTACATCGCCTGCCTGACTGCTACAAGATCAAACTGCGTAGTAGCGGGTACAGGCTGGTGTATCAAGTGATCGATCAGGAAATTACGGTGTTCGTGGTCGCCGTTGATAAACGTGAGCGTGATCAAGCTTATCGCAAAGCGTCTGAGCGCCTTGATCAGCGTTAGGCAGGACTGGAAAATATCCCTGAAGCAGTCGCTGATAAAGACTGGAAATGAAAAAGCCCCGCAGCTTATTCAGCTGCGGGGGCTTTTTCTATGTAATGGCGGAGAGATAGGGATTCGAACCCTAGGTACCGGTGAAGGTACAACGGATTTCGAATCCGTCCCATTCGGCCACTCTGGCATCTCTCCAACGGCGCGCATCATAACAGTGTGTTTTCGCGGAAGCAAACCCCAAAGGTGATTTTTTTCCGTGCTATCAGATGCTTGCGTCGATTACAGCGGTACGCCGAGACGATTGGCGACTTCTTCGTAGGCTTCGATCACGTCACCGAGGCCTTGGCGGAAGCGGTCTTTGTCCATCTTCTTCTTGGTGTCCTTGTCCCACAGGCGGCAGCCGTCCGGGCTGAATTCGTCGCCCAGGACGATGGAGCCGTCGTGGAATACGCCGAATTCGAGCTTGAAGTCCACCAGCAACAGGCCGGCGTCGTCGAACAGCTTGGTCAGCACGTCGTTGACCTTGAGGGACAACTCCTTCATGCGCGCCAGTTGCTCAGCTGTACCCCAGCCGAACGCCACGACGTGGGATTCGTTGATGAACGGGTCGCCCTTGGCGTCGTCCTTCAGGAACAGTTCGAACGTGTAAGGGTTGAGCTTGAGGCCCTCTTCCACGCCCAAGCGCTTGACCAGGCTGCCGGCGGCGTAGTTACGCACGACGCATTCCACCGGGATCATGTCGAGCTTCTTGACCAGGCACTCGTTGTCGCCCAGCAGTTTGTCGAATTGGGTCGGGATACCGGCCGCTTCGAGCTTCTGCATGATGAAGGCGTTGAACTTGTTGTTCACCATGCCTTTGCGATCCAGTTGTTCGATGCGCTTGCCGTCGAACGCCGAGGTGTCATTGCGAAAACAGCAGGATCAGGCGGTTGGCGTCGTCGGTCTTGTACACCGACTTGGCTTTGCCGCGGTAGAGTTCTTCACGTTTTTCCATGATGGGCTCCGCTTTGAGTAAGGTGGGCTAGGCGATGTGTCGCCAGTCGAGCCCTGAATCTTGATCGGCCAGTTGCAGCCAGTCCGGGTCGCACCCTAGGGTGTCGACAAAACATTGCCGGGCAAGCGTCGGCAGGTTGTTCTTGCTGCTGAGGTGAGCCAGGACCAGATGTTGCAGGTCTTGCCAGCCCAACTCGTACACCAGGTATGCGGCCTGGTGGTTGTTCAAATGTCCCAGCTCGCCGCCCACCCGTTGCTTGAGAAAGTAAGGGTAATGACCGCGTGCCAGCAGGTCTCGGCAGTGGTTGGACTCGATCATCAAGGCATCGAGGTCCCGGTAACCCTCCAACACCTTGGCGCAATAAGAACCCAGGTCGGTGAGCACACCGAAGCGCCGCTCACCGTCACTGAATACGTATTGCGTCGGCTCCTGGGCATCGTGGGCAACCGCGACGACATTGATGCTCAGGGCACCGATTTGCAGTTGCTCGCCACCAGCCAGAAAACCTGCCGGCTCGATGGGTTTGCGCATCCCGCGCAACGTGCCGCGGCTCATGTACACCGGCAGATTGTAGCGCCGAGACAGCAAACCCACGCCATGCACATGGTCGGCATGTTCGTGGGTCACTAGAATCGCGCTCAACTGCGCCGGGTGAACACCGAGGCGCAGCAGGCGTCGCTCGGTTTCTCTTAACGAGAAACCACAATCGACCAGCACATACGTGTCATCGTGGGCGACCAGCGTACCGTTCCCTTGGCTACCGCTGCCGAGAACGGCAAAACGCATCGGATCAGCCCAGGTTGTCTTGAATCACGCCCAACACTTTGCGCGCTGTTTCAGCTGGCGCGACGGTGTTGATGTTCTTCTCGACGGTGACTTGCACGCTTTCGCCCACCTTGCTCAAACGAACCTGATAACGCTCGGCACGGGTTTCGATCTCTTCCTTGGTAGGCGCGCTGCCGAACAATTTGCCGAAGAAACCTGGCTCGTCGTCCTTCTTCTCAGCCTTTTCAGCCACGTTGATGTAGTACAGGCCCAGGCTGCGGTTGATGTCTTCAACGCGCCAAGGGCCCTGCTCCAACGCGCGGCCAACACTGGCCCAGGCACGGTCTAGGTCTTCACCCAGGTTCAGCACGACGTTGC
>NZ_QORI02000098.1 GCF_003325755.1 Pseudomonas sp. SST3
AAGGGCGGCGGCATTGCCAGCACGGTGCGCGCAACCCGTGCGGCGAGCGAAGATGAGCTGTTCTCGAGCGCTGAAAAGCGCCTGCGCAGTTTGCTGCGTGACGGCGTGACCACGGTGGAGATCAAGTCCGGCTACGGCCTGGACCTGGCCAACGAACGCAAGATGCTGCGTGTGGCCCGGCGCCTGGGTGAAGCACTGCCGGTCAGCGTGCGTGCCACCTGCCTGGCCGCCCACGCGTTACCGCCGGAGTACAAGGACCGCGCCGACGATTACATCGAGCACATCTGCAGCCAGATGCTGCCGGCCCTGGCCGCTGAGGGGTTGGTGGATGCGGTCGATGCCTTCTGTGAATACCTGGCGTTTTCCCCCGAGCAGGTTGAGCGGGTATTCAAGTCGCCCAGCAACTTGGCCTGCCGGTGAAGCTGCACGCCGAGCAACTCTCGTCGTTGCATGGCTCAAGCCTGGCGGCGCGCTACCACGCGTTGTCGGCCGACCACCTGGAATTCATGACTGAAGAAGACGCCATCGCCATGGCTGCGGCCGGTACCGTCGCTGTGCTATTGCCGGGCGCGTTCTACTTTCTGCGTGAAACCCAGCTGCCGCCGATGGAGGCCCTGCGCAAGCACGGCGTGAAGATCGCCATCGCCAGCGACCTCAACCCCGGTACTTCACCGGCGCTGTCGGTGCGGCTGATGCTGAACATGGCCTGCACCCTGTTCCGCATGACCCCGGAAGAAGCCCTGGCTGGCGCCACGCAACACGCAGCCACCGCGTTGGGCCTGGGTGATACCCATGGTTCCCTGGAAGTGGGCAAGGTCGCGGATTTTGTCGCCTGGCAGATCGATCGCCCAGCCGACCTGGCCTACTGGCTGGGTGGCGAGCTGGATAAACGCGTTGTGCGCCACGGCGCCGACGTCACTGTTTGAGAGGATGCAGTTGTGGATAAGGTTCTGACATTCAAGCAAGGCCGCGTACCGCTGCTGATCAGCATGCCCCACGCCGGCCTGCGGCTCACCCCTGCGGTGGAGGCCGGGTTGATCCCCGAGGCGCAAAGCCTGCCGGATACCGACTGGCATATCCCGCTGTTGTATGACTTTGCCGAAGAACTGGGCGCCAGCACCCTGGCTGCGGAGTACTCGCGGTTTGTCATCGACCTCAACCGGCCCTCCGACAACACGCCGCTGTATGCCGGCGCTACGACGGGCCTGTACCCCGAGACGCTGTTCGATGGCGTGCCGTTGTTCCGGGAAGGGCAAACGCCCTCCGAGGAGGAGCGGGCCAGTTACCTGCAAAAAATCTGGGGGCCGTACCACCGTCAACTGCAAGAAGAACTGGCACGCCTCAAGGCCGAGTTCGGTTATGCGTTGCTGTTCGATGCGCACTCGATCCGCTCGTTGATCCCGCACCTGTTCGACGGCAAATTGCCGGACTTCAATTTGGGTACCTTCAACGGCGCTGCGTGCGACCCGCAGCTAGCCAGCCAGCTGGAAGCCATCTGCGCTCAGCATCCGCAATATACCCATGTGCTGAACGGGCGCTTCAAGGGCGGCCATATCACCCGTCATTATGGCAACCCCGCGCAGGATATCCACGCGGTGCAGCTGGAGTTGTGCCAGAGCACCTATATGGAGGAGTTCGAACCGTTCCGTTATCGCCCGGATTTGGCCGAGCCGACTCGGGTGGTGTTGAGGCAGTTGCTTGAAGGGCTGTTGGCTTGGGGACAGAAGCACTACCGGTAATTGTTGGTGCTGCTGCAAYMGCWTTCGCGAGCAAGCCCGCTCCCACACAAGCTCGCTCCTACAGGTTTCTGGCGTTATTTACCGGACTTGATCTTGGTCCAGCTACGGGTCATTTCACGCTGAGTTGCCGCTGGCATGTCGGCAATGGCGTAGAGCTTGGATTGCACTTCGGCCGACGGATAAATACCCGGGTCGCTGGTGATGTCTTTATCGACCAGGGCAGTGGCTTTCTCGTTACCGTTCGGGAAACGCACACTGTTGGTGATCGCGGCCATGACGTCTGGCTTGAGCAGGTAGTTCATGAATGCGTAGGCAGCCTCGACGTTTTCGGCATCCTTGGGAATGGCGACCATGTCGAAGAAGCTGCCAGCACCTTCCTTGGGAATGTCATAGGCGATCTTGACCTTGCCACCGGCTTCAGCCGCACGGGTTTTGGCCTGTTCGATGTCACCCGAGTAGCCCACAGCCACGCAGATGTTGCCGTTGGCCAGGTCGGAGATGTACTTGGAGGAGTGGAAGTAGCCGATCGAAGGACGGATTTTCATGAACAGGTCTTCGGCCTGTTTCAGATCAGCCTTCTTCGTCGTGTCGGTCGGCAGGCCCAGGTAATGCAGCGCTACCGGCAGCATTTCGGTTGGCGAATCGAGGAAGCTCACGCCGCAGCTTTTTCAGCTTGGCGATGTTTTCCGGCTTCATCAGTACGTCCCACGAGTCGATCTTGTCCACGCCCAGTGCGGCCTTGACCTTCTCCGGGTTGTAGCCGATGCCCATCGAGCCCCACATGTACGGGAAGGCGTGCTTGTTGTCCGGGTCGCTGACCGATACGGCCTTGAGCAGGGATTTGTTCAGGTTGCCGTAGTTGGACAGCTTGGACTTGTCCAGCTCCTGGTAGACACCGGCCTTGATCTGCTTGGCGAGGAAGCTGTTCGACGGCACGACGATGTCGTAGCCGGACTTGCCTGCCAGCAACTTGGCTTCCAGGGTTTCGTTGCTGTCAAAAACGTCGTACACCACTTTGATGCCCGACTCTTTTTCAAAGTTGGCGATGGTGTCCGGTGCAATGTAGTCGGACCAGTTGTAAACGTGCAGCACTTTATTGTCTGCCTGGGCCGCGCCCGCCATTGCGCCCATCAGGGACAAGGCGAGGAGAGTCTTGCCAGCGTTCTTCAAACCTAATGCCTTCATTTGGTGATGCTCCAATTTTTTCTTTTTTGGGCCACCAAGCGTTGTATGTTTTACGGCCCAACCGAAGGGCAACAAAACAGGGCGACAGTCTGGCAAGTTCAGGGGCTGGCTTTCAACCAAAGCCCCTGCCTTTTTAACTGCCCAGTGCACCGCGCACTGAGCCTAGCACTTAGCCCTGCAAGGCAGCCAAAGTCAGGTCCAGGCAATGGCGGGCCTTGGTGACCAGCTCGTCGATTTCAGCCTTGCTGATGACCAGTGGCGGCGAAATGATCATAGTGTCGCCCACGGCGCGCATGATCAGGCCATTTTCAAAGCAGAAGGTTCGGCAGATCATGCCGGCGCCTTTGCCTTCGTGACGCTTGCGCGTCGCCTTGTCCTGCACCAGCTCGATCGCACCGAGCATACCGACGCCGCGTACTTCACCCACCAGCGGGTGATCGCCCAGTTCCCTCAGACGTTTCTGCAAATACGGTGCCGTTTCGTCGTGCACACGGTTAACGATTTTTTCATCGCGCAGGATGCGGATGTTTTCCAGCGCAACAGCCGCGGCCACCGGGTGACCGGAGTAGGTAAAGCCGTGGTTGAAATCGCCCCCTTCGTTGAGCACCGCCACCACTTCGTCACGCACGATCAGGCCGCCCATGGGCACGTAGCCCGAGGTCAGGCCCTTGGCGATGGTCATCATGTGCGGCTTGAGGTCGTAGAAATCGCTACCGAACCACTCACCGGTACGGCCGAAGCCGCAAATTACTTCGTCGGCGACAAACAGGATGTCGTACTTGGCGAGGATTTCCTTGATGCGCGGCCAGTACGTGGCAGGCGGCACGATCACGCCACCGGCGCCCTGGATCGGCTCGGCAATAAAGGCGCCGACGTTTTCCACGCCCAGCTCCAGGATTTTCTCTTCCAACTGGTTGGCGGCCCACACACCGAATTCCTCGGGGCTCATGTCGCCGCCTTCGCCAAACCAGTACGGCTGCGCGATGTGGGTAATGCCCGGGATCGGCAAGTCGCCCTGCTCGTGCATATAGGTCATGCCGCCCAGGCTGGCGCCGGCCACGGTAGAGCCGTGGTAGCCATTCTTGCGGGCAATGATGGTTTTCTTGTTGGGCTGGCCCTTGATCGCCCAGTAGTGGCGGACCATGCGCAACATGGTGTCGTTGCCTTCGGAGCCGGAGCCGGTGAAGAACACGTGATTCATGCCTGCCGGCGCGACATCGGAAATGACCTTGGCCAACTCCAATACCGGCGGGTGTGCGGTCTGGAAGAACAGGTTGTAGTACGGCAGTTCTTTCATCTGCTTGGCGGCGGCATCGGCCAGTTCATCGCGACCGTAACCGATCGCCACGCACCACAGGCCGGCCATGCCGTCGAGGATCTTGTTGCCTTCGCTGTCCCACAGGTAAACGCCGTGGGCTTTGGTGATGATCCTTGGGCCTTTCTCTTTCAATTGCTTGAAGTCGCTGAACGGCGCCAGGTGGTGATCATTGCTCAAGGCTTGCCATTCACGGGTTTGCGGGTTGTTGCTGGACATACCAATCTCCTAGACTTTTCAGTGAAGGCGCGCCATTTAAAAGGCGCGCCCGGCGCATCAGACGGCGAAGAGCAGGAATTCCCGCTCCCACGAACTGATCACGCGCTTTGAAGTTTTCATGCTCGGCCCGCTTGACCGCGACGTAGCCCGTGATGAATTTTTGCCCCAGGTATTTCTCGATGGTCTTGCTGTTTTCCATGCGTTCCAGAGCGTCTTCGATGGTCAACGGCAGGCGCAGGTTGCGCCGCTCATAACCACGGCCCACCACCGGCGCGCTCGGGTTATGGCCTTCGACCATGCCG
>NZ_QORI02000099.1 GCF_003325755.1 Pseudomonas sp. SST3
TAAATACTGATTTTGACGTTAATTACTCTTTTCTTCAAAGATCTACCACAGCTTCAATTTGGCCTCGCCGGTTTTTACACTCAACAGATACAAGACGACAAGCTTGATGACGATACTGTCGGAGACGGCAATCGTCTCAGAAAAATTTGGAGTCGGACCGCAGATTTTATGGTATTTCAATCAGGCAGCTGGTGTTGCGGTAAAATGGCAACATGAGCTTGGTGTTAAAAAATGGTCCAGAAGGCGATAAAATCTGGGTGCAATTTTCTTTTCCGCTTTGAATTAAATCCTGGTTCCTAATCGACTAACAACACTACTCATTTATCGTTTACTGGATTCTCTGGTGAGAAACGACTATGTCCGAGATCGATTCGTTATTGAGTTCCATTAGTTCTGCCCAGTCTGAAGGGTATGATCTCGTAATGGCAACTGTAGTCAAAACTGAAGGATCGGCGTATCGCAGGCCAGGCGCAAGGATGCTAATTTTTCCTCAAGGCAGGACCATAGGCACGGTAAGCGGCGGCTGCCTTGAAAGCGACGTTGCTAGGAAAGCTTGGTGGATGACATCTTCTACCGGACGGATTTTACGCAGTTATTCAACAGGGGATACTGAGGATGATGGAGATGACGCCGAACTCACGTTCGGCCTAGGCTGCAACGGAACAATACATTTGATTCTTGAACGGATTTCGCCCGGACACGTTCCCCTATCGGTAGAAATGCTTCAACAAGCTCAGCTCATTCGAATGCCTGCAGCTGTCGCCACGATCCTCAACGCTCCCGATCTAGAAATAGGTGCAACCGCGGCATTGGGACCACTGGGTGAGTTCAAATCAGAGATAAATAATGCCCATTTTAATTTATCGATAATGAAATGCCTCAAGGAAACGTTGCAAGAGCAGCGCTCTACACTAAGGCCCTTGGTCCAGGAGGGTATCGCCAGAGAGGTTTTCTTCGAATTCATTCCAGCACCTGTCAGGTTGGTCATCTTCGGAGCAGGACATGATGTGCCACCACTGGTGCGTATCGCTAAAACACAGGGGTGGCATGTCAGCGTTATAGACTCGAGACCTCATTTTGCCCGGCGCAATGCATTTCCCGAGGCGGACGAGGTCAAGTGTGTGCAGTTTCAGGACGCTGACGC
Organism: Pseudomonas sp. SST3; assembly: GCF_003325755.1. The sequence continues at coordinate 1,145 of NZ_QORI02000099.1, forward strand.
TCTTGAAGCACTTGTCGCAGATGCTGCGGTCGTGGTGATGACACACAGTCTAAAGCAAGATACTTACTGGTTGGCGCTCGCGCTAAGGTATAAGGCTGCTTACATCGGGCAGTTGGGCCCTAGGAGCCGAACTGAGCGACTGTTAGCAGATATTGATTCAGCCTTGGATAACGAGGATTTGAAGCGACTTCATTCTCCGGTTGGATTGGATTTAGGTGGCGATAATCCTGCTAGCATTGCATTAGCTATTACCGGAGAAATATTGGCTTTCTGTAATAGGTACAACGGTAAACCTATGAAAGACAAAGATCGTGAATGGACAGCGTTGCTAGGGTGATATCCACACGCTTACCCACACAAGGCCTCAGCATCCGATTGAATCACCACCAGCCCAAGCTCTTGGATACGGCCCAAGACGGTCGGCCATGCAAGAGCGTATTGCTTAGCTATGAATCGTCCCCATCGCTGAGGACGTAGTCCTAGCCATCCCACTCTACCGCTTTGAGTTGGCGATCAATTCAACTTGTTGATCGGCATGGTATGACGAGCGCACCAATGGTCCGGATGCAATATTTTTGAAGCCCATGCGGCTACCTGCCTCCGCGAACCAGGCAAATTCGTCCGGATGAACGAAGCGCTGAACTGGCAAATGATTACGCGAAGGCTGTAGGTATTGGCCAAGGGTAAGCATGTCAATGTCATGCTCACGCAGCGTCTCATGACATCCATGACTTCTTCATTGGTTTCCCCAAGTCCCAGCATGAGACCTGACTTGGTCGGTACATTCGGTACTAGCAGCTTGAACTTTTGCAAGAGATCCAGGGACCACTCGAAATCCGAACCCGGTCGTACCGCTTTATACAGCCGCGGTACAGTCTCGAGGTTGTGGTTGAATACGTCAGGTGGCTCACTGGTTGTTATCTGCAAGGCGACGTCCATACGGCCACGATAATCCGGGACCAAGGTCTCCAGCTGGACACCTGGCGATAGCTTACGGATTTCGCGAAGGCAATCGACAAAGTGCTGGGCGCCAACCATCGCGCAAGTCATCGCGATCGACCGAGGTAATGACCACGTATTTTCAGGCGCAGGTCAGCAATGGCAATCGCCAAGTTGCGGGGTTCATCAGCGTCTAAGGGTTTCGGGCGACCGTGACCGACATCGCAGAACGGACAGCGACGGGTGCAGATGTCACCCATGATCATGAAGGTTGCCGTGCCTCCAGAAAAACACTCACCTAGGTTCGGACAGGACGCTTCTTCGCAGACACTATGTAGTTTGTGTTTACGAAGAATTTGCTTAACTCGTTCTACCTCGGGACTGACGGGAATTTGTACTCGTATCCAATCCGGCTTACGTGGAAATTCATCGGTTGGAATAATTTTGACCGGAATCCGAGCGACCTTTTCCGCGCCACGTAATTTAACACCTGCCTCCACTTTCACTTGGGACGTTTGGAATGGTTTTTGTAATGTGCTCATACGCTCTCCATCAACTCATAACGTTGAGGCATCAGCCTCGGAAGTAGCGCTGTGGTACAAACGGTGCTTTGGCAATTTTCATCGGAATATGTTTTCCGCGCACTACCGCCCAGACATCGTCGTTGCTTAAAAAGTGGGCACTGTTCACATAGCCCATCGCTAAAGGGGCATTTAGCGTGGGGCCGAAACCTCCACTGCAAACCGTCCCGATAACATCGCCAGCTTTATCAATAATCTGTGCACCTTCACGAACAGGCGTACGCTCTTGCGGCAAGAGGCCTACACGCTTGCGGCTAACGCCTCCTTGTTGCTGAGCGAATACGGTTTCTGCGCCCGGGAAACCACCCGCACGTGCGCCATCGGCACGACGCGACTTAGATATGGCCCACAACAAGCTTGCTTCGATCGGGGTGGTATCAATGCTCATGTCGTGACCGTAGAGGCACAGGCCCGCTTCCAGGCGCAGGGAGTCGCGCGCACCGAGACCGATGGCTTCCACTTCCGGTTCTGCCAACAGAGCGCGAGCTAAGGCTTCGGCGCTGTCGGCCGGTACGGAGATTTCGAAACCGTCTTCACCGGTGTAACCCGAACGGCTGACAAAGCAGTCAATGCCCAGCAGTTTCACGCGGGCGAACTGCATGAAAGTCATCTTTGCCACTTCAGGCGCGAGGCGCGCGAGCACGGTGACGGCTGCCGGACCTTGCAGGGCCAGCAAGGCGCGTTCTTCGAACAACGGTTCGATGGTGCACTGATCACCGATGTGTTTTTGCAGGTGTGCCAGGTCCTGATCCTTGCAGGCCGCATTGACCACCAGGAACAGTTCGTCGTTACCGAGGTTGGCGACCATCAGGTCATCGAGGATGCCGCCGGTCTCGTTGGTGAACATGGCGTAGCGCTGCATGCCCACCGGCAAATCAATGATGTCCACTGGCACCAGGGTTTCCAGGGCCTTGGCGGCATTAGCGCCGGTCAAGCGGATCTGGCCCATGTGCGAGACATCGAACAGCCCGGCCTGATCACGGGTGTGCTGGTGCTCTTTCATCACGCCCAGCGGGTATTGCACCGGCATGTCGTAGCCGGCAAACGGCACCATGCGGGCGCCGAGTTCGATGTGCAGTGCGTGCAACGGGGTTTTCCAACAGTTGTTCGGTGGACATATCCAGCTCCTGAAAATGTGTGCAGATGCAATGAGCGCGTATCAGCACTCGATAATGTTGACCGCCAAACCGCCACGGGCGGTTTCCTTGTATTTGCTTTTCATGTCGGCGCGCGTCTGGCGCATGGTGCGGATGACTTTGTCGAGGGAGACGAAATGTTGACCGTCGCCGCGCAGGGCCATGCGCACCGCATTGATTGCCTTCACCGAACCCATGGCGTTGCGTTCGATGCACGGCACTTGTACCAGCCCGCCAATCGGGTCGCAGGTCAGGCCGAGGTTGTGTTCCATGCCGATTTCGGCGGCGTTTTCCACTTGCTGCACGGTACCGCCCAGCACTTCACACAAGGCGCCTGCCGCCATCGAGCAGGCCACGCCGACCTCACCCTGACAACCGACTTCGGCGCCGGAGATCGAGGCGTTCTCTTTGTAGAGAATGCCGATGGCAGCTGCCGTCAGCAAAAAGCGCACGACGCCGTCTTCGCTGGCGCCGGGGATGAAGCGCATGTAGTAGTGCAAAACCGCCGGGACGATACCCGCTGCGCCGTTGGTGGGCGCGGTGACCACGCGCCCGCCGTTGGCGTTTTCTTCGTTGACCGCCAGGGCGTAGAGGTTGACCCAGTCCAGCACCGACAGTGGATCGCGCAACGACGATTCCGGGTTCTTGCACAGTTGCCGATGCAGCGCTGCCGCTCGACGTTTAACCTTCAAACCGCCCGGCAGGATGCCTTCGTTCCTGCAACCAGCGTCGACGCAATCCTGCATCACTTGCCAGATTTTCAGCAGGCCGGCGCGGGTTTCCGCCTCCGGACGCCAGGCGCTTTCGTTGGTCAGCATCACCTGGCTGATCGACAAGCCATAGGTGGTGCAATGACCGAGCAGGTCCTTTGGCGCTTTTGAACGGGAAGGTCAGCGGCGTGGCGTCTTTCGACGATGCGG
>NZ_QORI02000100.1 GCF_003325755.1 Pseudomonas sp. SST3
GTTCGGTGCGTCGCGACGATCTGCAAGAAACGGAACGGCAGATGATCGACTGCCTGTCGGATCGTGAATTGACCGTGTTGCAGATGCTGGCCCTGGGGCTGGGTAACAAGGAAATCGCCGAGCAAATGCTGCTGAGCCACAAGACTATCAGTACCTACAAGACTCGACTCAAGGAGAAGTTACGAATGTCCTCGGTAGTGCACTTATCCAAGTTTGCCCAGCGCAACCATCTGATCTGATCCGAACTGAAATGGTCACCACCGCGTTGATGAGGTTCGCCACGGTCCTTTGGATGAGCCTGTTACCCCTGATCGCGGTGGCCCTCGAAGAGCCTCACGCTTTGCGGCTGTTGGGGCACTCTCATATCGAAACCCCGCAAGTGACGCTGGACGAGGCCGACTGGCGTTGGCTGCGTGAGCGGCGCTCATTACTGATGGGCGTCTCGGCGCCCGATTACGTACCATTTGACTTGACTAACAACAACGACGAGCTCGAAGGTATCACGGCCGATTTTGCCGCATTGGTCGGCCAGGCCCTGCATATCTCCATCGAGGTTCGGCGTTACGATACACGCGATGAAGTGATCGAGGCCCTGAAGCAGGGAGCGGTGGATTTCCTCGGTTCCGCCAATGGCTATGAAGCGGCCGATCCGCAACTGCTGTTGTCTCGCTCTTATGCCAACGATCAACCGACCCTGGTGACCCGCAGCGGTGACAGCCAGGTGTTGAATGATGACCTGGCCGGCAAGCGCGTGGCGATGCTGTATCACTATATGCAGCCCGACGCCGTACGGGCGTTTTACCCCCAGGCCCAGCTGGAACTGTTTGCCTCGACCTTCGAAGCCATTGGTGCCGTGGCGTTTGGTCGTGCCGACGTCTACCTGGGGGATGCCATCAGTAGCAACTACCTGATCAATCGCAACCACCTCAACAATGTACGCATGGCGGATTTTTCCGGCCTGGAAGTCAATCCGTTTGCGTTTGCCGTCACCCGGGAAAATACGCGTTTACTGCCCATCCTCAATGCTGCGCTGGAGGCGATTCCCGCTAGCGAGCAGATGGAAATTCTACGCCGCTGGAGCGGGGGTAACCTGGGCATAATCGGCGTTGACCGGCTGCACTTGAGCGCCAGTGAACAACGCTGGGTGCAGAAAAATCCACGGGTCAGGGTCGCGGTGCTCAATGATTTCCTTCCCTTATCGTTTATCGGCGATCAAGGCCAATTTGAAGGGCTGAGTGCCGAAGTGCTGTCGCGCATCAGCTTGCGTACCGGCTTGAAGTTCGATGTGGTGCCAGGCAGTTCGTTGCCGCGCCAGATCAACATTGTCAGCGCGGGCACGGCGGACATGCTGGCGGTCGTCACGCCTAGCGTGGAGCGGGCTGATAAAGTGCGCTTTACCCGGCCCTACTTGACCAACCCCTTTGTGCTGGTTACCCGCGACGGTCCGCACAGCCCGCTCACGCTGGAGGACATGGTCGGCAAACGCCTGGCCATGGTGGTTGGCAATGGGCTGCACGATGAGATAGCGCAGAATTTTCCAGGCGTGATCCTTTGTCGACGTGGAGACCCCCCAGCAAGCCATGGCGCTGGTGGCCAATGGTGACGCCGATGGCGCGGTCAACTCATTGATCAGCGCACGCTATCTGATCAACCGGTATTACCGCGACCGCTTGCGTGTCACCAGTACGGTCGGCACCGAGCCTGCACGCGTGACCTTTGGGGTCAACCGCAGTCAACTGGAGTTGTATTCGATCCTCGACAAGGCACTGCTGAGTATCACCCCGCAGGAAATGGACGAGTTGATTGGCCAGTGGCGCAGCGAGGTCATCATCGAGGACAGTTACTGGTTGCGCTATCGCAACGTGATTCTTCAAGGCTTTGGGTTGGCGGCGCTGTTGTTGGCCGTCACGCTGGGCTGGGCCATTTACCTGCGCAGCCTGATTCGCAAGCGCCTGCAGGCCGAGCGGGCGCTGAGCGATCAGATGCGGTTCATGAGTGTATTGATTGACGGCACGCCGCACCCGATTTATGTGCGTGATCGCCAAGGGAGGCTGATGGCCTGCAATAACGCCTACCTCGACGTGTTTGGCTACAAGCTTGAAGACGTGATCGGCAGGACGGTGGTGGAAACCGACGTCGAAAACCCGCACAGGCCCAGTCGTTTCATGAGGATTATCTGCGCTTGATGGCTGAGGGCGAGCCGCAGATTCATGATCGAATACTCAAGGTGCCCAACGGCGATGTGCTGACCATTTACCAGTGGATGCTGCCGTACCGCGACGGCGACGACAAGGTGGTGGGTATGATTGCCGGTTGGGTCGACGTGAGCGAGCGGCACCGCTTGCTCGGCCAGCTACAGGAAGCCAAGGACGATGCCGACGCCGCCAATCGCGCCAAGACTACCTTCCTGGCGACCATGAGCCACGAGATCCGCACGCCCATGAATGCCGTGATCGGCATGATTGAGCTGGCGTTGAAAAATGCCGAACAGGGGCGGGTCGACCGCGACGCCCTGGAGGTGGCCTCGGTGGCTTCGCGGGGGATGCTGGAGTTGATCGGCGATATTCTCGATATCGCGCGGATCGAGTCCGGGCACTTGTCGCTGACCCTGGAGCCCGCCAACCTGCATGAGCTGTTGGCGTCGGTCGCACGGGTGTTCGAGGGGCTGGCCCGAGCCAAGGGGTTGGCGCTGCAGGTTGAATTGGACCCGCTGATTGACCAGGCGGTGCTGGTCGATCCGCTGCGATTCAAGCAAGTGGTGTCCAACCTGCTGAGCAATGCCATTAAGTTCACTCCCCATGGGCAGGTCAGCCTGGTTGCACGGGCGGTGGTCGAGGGCGATCGCTTGGCCGTGCAATTATGGGTGCAAGACACCGGCATTGGAATTAGCGTCGCCGACCAGCAGCGGCTGTTCAGCGTGTTTATCCAGGGCAGCAACAATCAACAGTCGGCACGCAGCGGGTCTGGGCTGGGGTTGGTGATCAGCCGCAGCTTGTGCGAAATGATGGGCGGCCAATTGCACTTGAGTAGTGTGCTGGGGCATGGCACTCGGGTGGACGTGACGTTGGCCCTGGCCATGACCGCCACGCTGCCGGCCCCGATTGAGCCTGTGCAAGAGGCGGCGCCTGAGGGCCGTGCGCTGAGCATTCTGGTGGTGGACGACTACCCGGCCAATCGCTTGCTGCTGGCTCGACAGTTGAGCTTTCTGGGCCACCGTATCGTCACGGCCGAAGACGGTGTGCAGGGGCTGGAGCAGTGGCGAGCGGGGCAGTTCGATGGCGTCATTACCGATTGCAACATGCCCTTCAAGAACGGCTATCAGCTGGCACAGGACATTCGCGCGCAAGAGCGTGAGCAGGGTCTTGAACCCTGCCTGTTGCTGGGGTTCACCGCCAACGCCCAGCCGGAGGAAGCTGAGCGCTGCCGGCAGGCGGGCATGGATGGGTGCCTGTTCAAGCCAACCGGGCTTGACGACTTGCGGTCGGCGCTGGCCTCGCGTTTGGCAGACGCGGGCCCGCAGCCTGTGCCGACATTCGATTTGAGCACACTCGTCGCGCTGACCGGCGATGATCACGCAGCGCTTGTCGGATTGTTGGCGCCGTTGCTTAAAAGCCTGGGGGAGGACCGTGCCTTGCTGCCACGCCTGGCAAGCCAGGCAGATTTTGCCAAGCTGCACGACCTGGCCCACCGTGCCAAGGGCGGCGCGCGAATGGTCAAGGCAAACCTATTGATCAGTGGGTGTGAAGCATTGGAGGCCGCATGTGAACAGCGCGACCGTCAGGCATTGGGGCCCGCGGTTGACGGCGTGAACGAAGCGCTTGATGTTTTGCATCGTGGCTTGAAAGCTTATTGCAATCAGCCCTGACTGCGGTTGATCGCCATTCGGGAAATTTGGGAAAACTCTTACACAAACCGGGAACATGCCTGATTTTGTCGTCGGCATATGTCTGGAGAATGGGCTGCGCTCACTGCCGAGCACTGCCTGCCCAGGGGTTTGCCATGCCGAACAAAGCACTGACCATCCTGATTGCCGATGAACAGCATCTGCAACGCTTGTACATCGAGAAAATGCTCAACCAGTTGGGTTATTACCGGATCGTGCCGGTGCAAACATTCGAAGAGGTGCGGATTCTCACTGCCATTCCTGCCGAACCCTTCGACGTGCTGATAATCAATGCGGGGCTGATGGCCCAAGCCCATGAGCCTCTGCCCCAGGTGCGTCATGTACTCGTCTACGAGCATCTGGACCTGGGCGCCCCTTGCGGCGTAAACGCCGGCTGTGCGAGTGCGATTGCCGGGTGTGCCGGACCACGTCAACCTCGAACACTTCATGGACATCGTCGACCCCTGCGAGACCGCCCACGGCCTGCGGGTGTTGCCGTGGCTTCGAGAGCTGTCCCGCATGCCGGTGGCCCGGGCCTAGTCCACAGCCATTGTTTGTAGGAGCTCGCTCGCGAAAAACTCGCAGGCGCTGCGTTTATTCAGGAAGCACGCGTTATCGTTGACGTTTTTTTGCGAGCAAGCTCGCTCCTGCACGAAGGCGATTCAAGGGTGCATCGTGTTTACCGTATGCCACGAAATCTACGGGCCAGTTCAATCTTCGCAGAAGCAGGCAAGAGAAGGCATCGAGCACACGCCACTACCGGCCCATGCCCGCCCACTGCAGGAGTTTGCCAAACAGAATTCCAGGCCGATCTAATGTTTTTCACCGATC
>NZ_QORI02000101.1 GCF_003325755.1 Pseudomonas sp. SST3
TGTGGGTGTCGGTGAACCTGCGCGAATCGCAGATGCGGGGCCTGAAGGTGGGTACCCGCCTGCGCGGCAACGTACCCGCGCTGGAGGCTTCAGTCGAGATTCTGGATAGAAATTGGCGCGATATCTCCAAGCGAGGCCAGCGCTTGAGAGAGCGTATGGCGACTCTTCTAGGTGCTCAGACCGACTTGGACGAAGCTGCAGCAGCAGCTCGACGGCGGATTACGCTTGATGAAAAAAATTCGGAAATTGAAGCTTCAATTGCGGAGCTTCGTCTGGAGTGCTCAAAGGCTGACGAGGAACTTGCGGCGTTGCAGAGTGCGCGTTCCGCTCTTGCTGTTGCTGAGGAACGCCATTCTGCCGCGCTGGCACTCGTCGTAGATTCGGCCAAGCTGTCTGTATTAGAAGACCGGCTTTCGGATGCGTTGCTGCAACAGGACCGCGCGGTTGGCGATGAACCTGAACTTTCTGAGTCAGAGTATGCGGAGTTGGAGGTGGTTGCTAGATCTCTCGTAGAGAGTCGGCGTCTCGAGCTTGAAGAGCGCCGTGATCGCGCCGGGGCCATCTCAAGCGCGCTGGCGACAATTTCTGCGCATCTTGGCGAGCACGATACCAATTGCCCTCTTTGCAAATCGCACTTCGACGTGGGCGAGCTCAAAAAACTGGCCGAACTTTCTGCGAGGGAGGCGGACGAGGGGCTCCCAGTTGCACAAACGCGTCTTGATGATGCTCAGGCGAAGCTGTCGTTCGCTCAGAGCCAAAGAGCTGCGGCCGTCGGTGCCTTAGCAGAAATAGATGATGCGGCACAGGAAGTTGATAATGCGCAATCTGCTCTAGATGCCCTGCGCAACGAACTGTTCGCTCGTCTGGAGCTTATGGATTCGGTAAGCGATATCGCCGCGGTGGCTGCTGCCCGGCTGGGTGAGTGGGAGATTCGGCTCGACTCTGCACGGCGCGCACTTGCCTCGATGGAAATAGGGGCGGTTGAGATGCAGCACAAGCGAAATCATTGCTTTGAGCGGCTGCAACAATTGGAAGCGGATGTTACCGATGTGCGCACTGAAATTGCTCGTGCGATTTCAGATCTGGCGGGGGCCGAGCGGCGTTTCCAAGTAAGGGGAGGGGAGGAGGGGCTCAGTCCTGAAAATGTTCCCGCACTACTAGCCAAGGTTCAGGCAGACATCGATGAAGTCGATGCTGCGCAGGAAGCTGCACGTCGCTTAAATGCTGTCGAGCTCCAAGTATTGTCTGAATCGAAAGCAGAAAATTTGCGATTGGGCGGAGCGTTGGCCGAGCAAGAACAGACTTGGGCCGAATTTGAGAAGCAGATTACAGAGTTGACCGGTATGTGGTCGTCGCATGGGTTATTACCACCACCAGCTCAAGCGGTCTTCGAGCATAAATTGGCAGAGCTCAGCAGTCGACGGTTTGATCTCAGCGCAATCGAGTCAGAGCGGCAGCGATTAGTCGCGGCACTGGAGTTCACGTCCGGTCAGGAAGAGTTGGATAATTTGCGGGGTATGGTTTCGGCACAGATCGGCACTGGGTCGGTCGAGACGACCCGTGCGAACATGGAGGCCGCGGTTGCGGCAGCCCGCTCTCATGCATCACGAATTCAAGTAGCGCGTGAGGCGATCCATCGTCTTGCTGAGCGATTACAAGATGAGGCTGACTCCTTTTCAGATCAGTTTCTGCGCCCATTAAACGAATTAATCGGCGCCTTCAACGATGCTCTTCTCACCAGCCCCGGGACATCAGTGTTCTTTAATGCGGACTATTTCGCTGACCGAACCGAATTTAGCGCTCGCATCCGTCGTCGCGCGCAGGATGGAGGTAGTTCCGAAATCCGTAATCTTAATCCCCAGCTCATCCTGAGCGAGGGGCAGTTAGCTGCCAACGGTTTCAGTATTCTTTGCAGTGCTAGCGTCTCCTATCCTTGGTCGAGGTGGCGAGCGCTCCTTTTGGATGATCCCCTACAACACAACGATGTGATCCACTCGGCTGCATTCACGGACGTGATGCGTAATCTCGTTGAGTTGGAGGGCTACCAAGTCCTAATGTCGAGTCACGATCGTGCTGAGACCGAGTTTGTTGAACGAAAATTTAGTGCTGCAGGATTGCCGTGCACAGTAGTGCAGCTAATTTCAGCCGCGCCAGGTGGTGTCTCTTATGAGGTTCGAAACAACGCTGCTGCGTCAGAAATCATTCAGGGCTACAGGATGCAGCACTCGGTGGAACAAAACGACAACTCAGCGGATAACTGGCGCTTCCATAATTGAAAAGGTAAGCCGTGGGTAACACGGAATATGTATTGAGAGGGTAGGTTGCCAGCGACAATAAATCTCGCGTGGCTAGCTATCGCATCGATACTACCTTTACTCCCCTGGTTCCCTGAATGGCTGAAACTGACAAGTTTCCAGTGGCGGCTTGTTGGATGTGTTCACTCCACCAGGTCATCATGGGGCGTCTTCTCTCTATGTAATCCGCGCGATTATAAGCGCTACGCACCTCGTCTTTGTCCACATGCGCAAGTGCGACCTCGATCAGCTCTGGGTCCCATCCCTGTTCGTTTAAGATGGTGCTAGCCATGGAGCGCATTCCATGGCTCACCAATCGACCTTCAAAGCCCATGCGCTTCAGGGCCATGTTTGCCGTCTGGCTATTGCAGTGAGTTCGTGGATCTCTATCTGCTGGAAACACAAACTCCCGATGACCGCTGTAGGGTTTTATTGTCTCAAGCAAAGCAAGAGCGTGTTCGGTCAGTGGTATAACGTGTGCTCGTCGCTTCTTCATCCGCTCCGCTGGGATCGTCCAGGTTTTCTTGTCGAGGTCGATGTCGGCCCAGGAAGTTGTGGCGGCCTCCGCAGGACGCGTCATGGTGTGGAGTTGCCATTCGATCAGGCAGCGTGTCGTTCTCTTTATGCTCGCATTGGCGATGGCGACCATTAGCTCTGGCAGTTCTTCTGGGCGGAGGGCAGCCATATTTTGCTTTTTCGGTTTTTTGAAAACCGCCCGGATGCCACTGAGTGGATTGGCAAAGATCATCCCCGAGTTCACACCGTAGGTCATAATCTCGTTGAGTCGTTGGGTCAGTCGCTTCACTGTCTCCAAACTGCCTTTGGTTTCCAAAGGGCGCAGCAACTGGATGACCATCGGGGCATTGCACTGGGAGATGGGTGTTGTTCCCAGTGATGGAAAGACATGCAATGTGAGCGAACGCCAGATGTCCTCGGCATAAGCTTGAGTGACAGAATCCTTTTTGAGTTCAAACCAGGCAGACGCCACGTTTTCGAATGTGTGCTCGGTTGCCTGCCTTTTTGTTTGCTCCAAGGCGCTACGATGCTCTTTCGGGTCGATGCCCTGAGCGAGCAGTTCTCTAGCTTCGACGGTCTTCTTCCTGGCTTGCGCGAGGGAGAGCTCTGGGTAGGTGCCGAACCCCATATTGATACGATTCTTGGTGACCGGCTGCCGGTAGTTGAAGTTCCAGAGCGTCGAGCCGTTGACTCTCACCCGAAGCTGAAGGCCGTCCCCATCGCTGAGGACGTAATCCTTGTCTTTCGGTTTTACCGCTTTGAGTTGGCGATCAGAGAGTCGGGTGGCTTGGGCGCACATGAGGTATTCCATGACATCATTCGGTATTCCAAAAACTACCACTGAAGGGCTTGGAATACCATGTGGAATACAAGATGGCGTGGATTATGTCGGACGTCTGTGGACGCTAATAGACACCAAGGCCCTGTATTTACTGGATTTCAGGCACAAAAAAAGACGTCCGTGGACGTCTTTAGATGTTGAAGTGGTGGAGCCGGGGGGATTTGAACCCCCGTCCGCCAGTACTCCGCTGTCGGTACTACATGCGTAGCCGTTTCTATTAAGTTAACCCTCAGCGACCCGAAGGGCAGGGTGCTTTGGGCGAGTTGTGTAAGTTTTAGCCGCTTCGTCCACAACGTACTGCACGGCGATTCTGTTCTATATGACAATCACTTTGGGTTTACAGACATCCCCTGGTGATTGCTGGACCCGAAGGTACCAGAAGCTCAGGGCTAAGGCTGCTTACGCAGCGAGAGCGAATTCCTGGCCGTAGTTTTCGTCATTGGCAACTATAAGAAGTTGCAAACAGTGGATTTACGAGTTCTGTTACCAACTCGGCATGCACCTAAAGTTTCGCGACCGGCGTCGAATCCTAAACGGCCCCGTGCTTGTAACTCGTTGTTTCTTAGTGAGTGACAAGCCTAGTGCAGTGTACGCCAAAACGTCAGCGAAGGCCAACCCGAAGGTTGGCCCTCTCGCTTACTGGCCGCCTTTCTCGCTGTTCTGCAGGTCTTGCAGGGCCTTGGAGGTGATTTCGATGCACTTCTTCTCATCACCTGCGGCGTGGGCGGCCTTGGCCTGGGAGACGGCGGTGTCTATTTCGCCACTTTTACCGCTGGTGTCGGTGGCGAGCAGGGCTTTGCCGTTGTTGATTTTGTCTAGGTTGATCTGGCACAGGTCTTTGTCACTGGCGGCGAAAGCAGGGGAGGCGAGCATCGCAGCGGTCATGAACAAGCCAGCAAGAGCGGAACGCTTCATAGGGGGTCTCCTTGCGCAAAAGGGCTCGACGCTGCTGGCGTGCAACCGCTGCCAGCGACATCACTGATAGGCCTCGTTTGTCGA
>NZ_QORI02000102.1 GCF_003325755.1 Pseudomonas sp. SST3
CTGGGAGCTGACCACCCTGGGCGACCCGTTGATGGACCTGGGCAACACCCTCGCCTACGAGTTACCGTACGACGGCGCCGGACCGGCGCCGTGCAACTGATGCGCCGCCAGCCGAGCAACGCCCCCGGTATGCTCACCCGCCGCCAGTTTGTCGACTACTACGCCGAGCGCTCCGGCATCCAGATCGACAATTTCGATTTCTATTACACCTACGGCCTGTTCCGCCTGGCCGGGATTGTGCAGCAGATCTACTACCGCTTCTTCCATGGCCAGACCCAGGACAAACGCTTCGCGCAGTTCATCCACATGAACAAACTGCTGGAGCAGATGAGCCTGAATGTCATCGGCAAATCAGCGCTCTGAGTGCAACTACAAGGAACCCTCATGTCCAAGACCAACCTGTTCGACCTCGATGGCAAGATTGCGTTTGTTTCCGGCGCCAGCCGTGGCATCGGTGAAGCCATCGCCAAGTTGCTGGCCCAGCAAGGCGCCCATGTGATTGTCTCCAGCCGTAAGCTGGAGGGTTGCCAGCACGTGGCCGATGCGATCATCGCCGAGGGCGGCAAAGCCACGGCCATTGCCTGCCATATTGGTGAAAATGGAAACAGATCACCCAGGTGTTCGCCGGCATTCGTGAACAGTTCGGCCGCCTGGATATCCTGGTCAACAACGCCGCCACCAACCCGCAGTTCTGTAATGTACTGGACACCGACCTGGGCGCATTCCAGAAGACCGTTGACGTGAATATCCGTGGTTACTTCTTCATGTCGGTGGAAGCCGGCAAGCTGATGCGCGAGAACGGCGGCGGCAGCATCATCAACGTGGCCTCGATCAACGGCATCTCGCCGGGCGTGTTCCAGGGCATCTACTCGGTAACCAAGGCCGCCGTGATCAACATGACCAAGGTGTTTGCCAAGGAATGTGCGGCCTTTGGAATCCGTTGCAACGCGCTGCTGCCGGGCCTGACCGATACCAAGTTTGCCTCGGCGCTGGTCAAGAATGATTCCATCCTGAAAATGGCCCTGGCCCAGATCCCGCTCAAGCGCGTGGCCGACCCCAGCGAAATGGCTGGCGCGGTGCTGTACCTGGCCAGTGATGCGTCGAGCTATACCACTGGGGTTTCGCTGAATGTGGACGGTGGTTTCTTGTCCTGACGCCCCAGGCGCCATCGGTGGCAGACGGGGCTGAGCCGTCTGCCATCAGACTCAGACTCGCACGCCGCTCATATCGATCTTGAATAGCACCAGTTTGCCGTCTGGCAGGGTCGCGCCAATCACCTTGAACAGCCGCTGACGGTCCAGCGCATCCGCTACCTGTTGCCTGGCCCCTGGATCACTGCGGTCCAACTTCTTCAACACGCGTCTAACCCAGCCATCCTCCATCTGGAAATGCTCATAGACCCTCTGCATGCTGACATTGCGCGGTTTGGCATGCTTGACCTCAAGCACGTAGACATCGCCCGCGGGCCCTTTGAACACCAGATCGAAAACCGTTTTGACCGCCACCGTAGGTTCCACCAGGGATGATTTGATAGCCATCATTGACCAGTAGTGCGCGGTACATCTTCTCATTGGCAAGCCCACGGCCCTTTGCATCCTGAATACTCAGCGTCTTCCAATGATCAAACAACGCTATTTCATCCGCGCGCCTTTGCCGATGGGGATAATGAAACTGGTCGTTGGCGGCCACTGCGTCGACATTGAACGAGCCCTCACGGCGTACCGCAACGGTGGCCATGCCTTGAAACGGATCAAACTGCACAATGCCCATGGGTAGGGCGAGGCCGTCGGCCTTGGCCTGTATCCCCTGTAACAGCCGACCATAGGGATAACCATGGGTCCAGATGTGCGTATCAATCTTGCGATCTTGCAGGTGCGCGGGTGCATTGCGGATAGCCGGGTTATCGAATGCAATCATCTGCCGCGCATACTGGCGCATGTAGCAGTACGTTTGCCTGTCCTGCGTCGACATCACGCCCTGGCTCATATCACTGGTAACAGTGGTGTAGCCCAGAACCTTGCGGGCCGCGCGAATGATGGCGCCGATGCTGCCCAAGCGCATCTCGGGCACCCACGAAGCACGGCTGCCACCGGTATCCAGGTAAACACCCGGCGCATGGCTGTGTGCATTGGGAATCATCTGGTATTTATTTCTCGTGCTATCAAGATCGACGCGAACCACTACGCCCCCCACCTCCAGATAGCTGGCGATTGAGTCACCAGAGATCTGAATGATGCCGTCTTCGGTGATGGCCCCGCTTTGCTGCCACACCCCACGCGCGTCAGGTACGTAAAGTTTGTTTATCGCCCGCTTTGAAGGACGCCAACGAGAACCGGGCATCGCCGTAGTAGCTCTGCCCGGCCATGACGTACTGTCTTTTCCCCTGGATAGCCGGCCCCGTCGTTGCGCCCCCACCTCGTGCATCGTAAAGCTGCAGATCCAACCGTGGATCCCGCGGCACGGGGGCGGCCATCGGCATCGACACCGGTGCACTGGCATGAGCCGCCGTCGTCACGCCGGTCCAGGTCCAAGTGCCACCCACTCTGCTGACAGCAGATGGGCTGGCCGCCAGTTGATGAGCCAAGCGCGGGTGATAAGTGCCGCTGGCCGGGTGATAGTCCACTTGCACTGTCTGCCCGGTATCCAGATCAATGTAACTGCGGCCGGCAGCCTGACGAATACCCTCGGCATTTGCGGGCCCAAGCGCATCGCCCGTTACCCACACTGCCTGCGGCGGCAGCGGCCCAGGCAGATCCAGCGCACTTATGTGCGCGACCCCAGGCGCGTCGCCGTGCCCGGTGTGCTGCACGCCTTGATTCACAGGTTGAAGGGAAGGAACCTGACGGCCATAGTCCCTGACCATGACGGTGTCGGCACCCAAGCCGATACGTGAGGGTGATACATGCGCGGTCCTGGGTGATTGAGGTTTTTGCTGCATAAAAAATCCCTTTTCAATGATCTATCAAACTGAATCGGCACCGATAAACCGCAGTTGCGCAGACGTCACAGTGCGCTGGGGATCAGCGTCCGCTCCCCAGCAATCGCGACCTGCATCGTAATGAATACCTGACACCGTACCGTCCTCCAGCTCAAGGCCGACGATACGCAACTGACGCACCATCACGGTCGTCCACTGGCGAGAACGGCGCAGCGCACCCAGTACCTCATCGATGCTCGAATAACGGCAAGCATCCAGTTGCACGAGGCAGATCGCGCCCAGGTCCTGGCGAATGTCGTACTGCTCGCCCTGCAGGGTGTGTACGCTGACCTGTTCCAGCGGTATCGAAGGGTCTGTCACGGGAGGCAGCAACACTGTCACGCTGCCAACGGTCAGCGTGTCGTTGATCAGGGCGATATGCGCCCGCTCAATCAACTCGCCAAGACCGGCGGTATTGATCCGCCAGAACGACGCATCCGCCGTTTTGGCCAATGCCTCCGGCGTGGACAGGGCAATCGTTGAGCCTGCGCTGGGCACGACCTCGTAGGTCGATGAGCGCCCCATCAGCGCATAAGGCCTCTGGTAATGGGGTGGTACAGGAATAACGACTTTYCTGTTGCACCGATTGCAACCAGATGCCCTTGGCGCTGTGCGGTCGAAAAAACCCGTGCACGCCGGGCTTTTCTATCAAGGCAGAGCTGCCGTCGAAGGTCTTGAACCCGGGCGAGGCACGGTCTTGGATATAGGATTGCTGGGCCGCCTGCACGCGGTATGAGACGCCGTCATTCATGACCAGCACGAATCGGCAGTCCAGCGTCAAGGCCACCGCGATGATGTTTGAGGTCACGTTGGTGCGCGCCGAAGAACGATCGCTGGCATAGTGGGCGAGGACCAATTGGCTGCCGTCGTTGAACCTGATGGTCAATCTCACGTCGCTGTAGGTCAGCGAATCGAAGCGTCCCCTCCTGCGCAGGGTCACGCGGTAGTGGGCCAAGGCCTGGAGAATTTCCCGCGACGAATAGTCCACGTACAGCACGCACGCGGTGGTGTCGCCCTTGAGGCGAACATCGAGCACCTTTGCACCTGGCCCGCGTTTCGACGAACCCACGCGTTAGAACGCCCATGGGGCACCACGAACGTTGCCAGCGCCCAACACCTTGTCCAGGCTGACGTCCTGGCCGCCCGCTCTCACGGCAACGGTGACGTTAGTGTCCTCGCTGCCCATCAACACCGGTTCAAGGATCGGCTCAAGCGTATAGCCGTCCTCCGTGAGAAACAGCAGGTTGTGCGTGTTCAAGCGGCGCTGCTCATCACTGGACGTATAGAGCCGCTCAAGCTTGATGACTTGCTCCGGCAGTTCGCCGTCCACGCCCCTCCACGCCACGATGACCAGCGCACAGCCCTGGATACGCCAACTGCTGATAGACGCCAACGGCCAGCGCATCTCAATCACAGAGCCCTCGGCCCAGTCCTGCTCATGCAATGTCACCGCGCCAGGGTTGCTGGCAATCACATAACGGTCTTTGCCCGCCCCACCGTCCACCCAGGCGCCAGCGCCCAGCACAATCACTGTATCGTTGCCCTCTGCGGCTTCGATCCGATCGTTGTGACCGGCGGCGACCAGGGTATTGGCCTGTGCTGAACCCTTGAGATGGTTGGCAAGCCCGGTTGGGGTGTAGATATTTTCTATCGAGTCC
>NZ_QORI02000103.1 GCF_003325755.1 Pseudomonas sp. SST3
GATCGGTATCGGACATCGGCGCCAGGTTCAGTTGCCACAACAGGTGGCTCTGCAGGCTCTCGCCCACCGACGTACGGGTGGTGAAGTCCCACTCGTCATCATCGTTGCTCGGCAGGCTGCTGGCGCTGGTCTGGTAGACGTCTTCCCACGCGGTATCCACGGGAAGCTCGTTGGGAATGCGTTCGTTCCAGTCGCCTTCCTCCAGGTTGTCCACCGTCGGGGCGGTTTCCTGATAGGAGGGTTCCTGCACGTCGGGATTGGGTTTTTGCTCGATGTTGTCGGCCAGCGGGTCTGCATTATCGAAGTCGTCGCCTTCTTCCTGGCGTTCGAGCATCGGATTGGACTCCAGGGCCTCCTGGATTTCCTGTTGCAGGTCCAGGGTCGACAATTGGAGCAGGCGGATGGCCTGTTGCAGCTGCGGTGTCATCGTCAGCTGCTGGCCCATTCTCAGGACTAGCGATGGTTTTCATGGCAGGGGCTTAACACCTTATTCGCCGGCGCAATGCGCCATCCACGACAGGGCGCGTGAGCGCCAAACATAAGCAAATTATATGCCTGATCTCGGGGCCTTTGCCTAGAGCGCGGTAACAATAAAAAAACCGAGGTTTCCATTGACTCCCGCGCGCTCCAGGGAAAAGCGCGATACCCCTGTGTTTACAGGCGGAACTCGTGACCCAGGTACACTTCCTTCACCAGCTCGTTAGCCAGGATAGTCTCGGCATCGCCTTCGGCAATCAGCTGACCATCGTTGACGATATACGCTGTTTCGCAGATATCGAGGGTTTCGCGCACGTTGTGGTCGGTGATCAGCACGCCAATGCCCTTGGCCTTGAGGTGATGGATGATCTGCTTGATGTCACCCACCGAAATCGGGTCGACACCGGCAAAGGGTTCATCCAGCAGGATGAATTTCGGCGCGGTCGCCAGGGCGCGGGCGATTTCCACGCGGCGGCGCTCACCACCGGACAGGCTCATGCCGAGGTTGTCGCGAATATGGTTGATGTGGAATTCCTGCAGCAGGCTTTCCAGCTCCTGGCGGCGGCCATCGCGATCGAGTTCCTTGCGGGTCTCGAGAATCGCCATGATGTTATCGGCTACCGACAGTTTGCGGAAGATCGACGCTTCCTGGGGAAGATAGCCGATACCTGCCCGTGCACGACCGTGCATGGGTTGATGGCTGACATCCAGGTCGTCGATCAATACACGACCCTGGTCTGCCTGGACCAGCCCGACGATCATATAGAAAGCAAGTGGTTTTGCCGGCACCGTTGGGGCCGAGCAAACCGACGATCTGGCCGCTGTCGATCGACAGGCTGACGTCGCGTACCACCTGGCGGCTTTTATAGGCCTTGGCCAGATGCTGGGCTTTCAGGGTTGCCATTACTCGGCCTTCTTCTTCGGCTGGATAACCATGTCGATGCGCGGGCGCGGTGCAGTGACCTTGGAGCCGTTGGCGCGACCGGCGTTGGCGATCTGCTTGACGGTGTCATAGGTGATCTTTTCACCTTCGGTCGAGTTACCGTCTGGGCTCAGTACCTTGGCCTGGTCGATCAACACGATACGATTCTGCTGGGCGTGATACTGGATAGTCTTGCCGTAGCCCTTCATCGGGCCGGTGTCGGTAGCGGACTGCTTCTGCTCGAAATAAGCCAGGTTGCCCACCGACGTCACCACGTCAATGTCGCCTGCCTGGGTGCGCGTCAGAGTCACCGTGTTGCCGGTAATCTTCATCGAGCCCTGGGTGATGATCACGCCGCCTGTATAGGTGGCAACACCTTTCTTGTCATCGAGCTGTGCATCGTCAGCCGAAATATGGATCGGTTGCTGGCTATCGTTTCGGCAGAGCCCAGGCGCTCACGCTTCCCAGTGCTGCGCCCAGACCGAGCAAAATAGGGAGGGTTTTAACGAGCCTCATATCTGTCCTCTTACGTTCGATAGTCAGGTGTATCCTGCTTTCTTTCAAATACGCTTTCATTCCCTTGCCAGTCGATACACCGCCAGCGCCGTCGATTCTAACGTCTTGCTCGGTCTGCGCATATTGCTTCTGTGGGAATACGGTCATGCGACTGCTGGTAATGATGGTGTCGCGGTTCTGCGCGTCTGTACGTGCGACGCGAACCGAGTCGATCAGTTCAACTTCGGTGCCATCCGGGTTGACCTCGCCACGCTTGCTGGTGACGTGCCAGGGAAATTCGGTGCCGCGATACAGGTTCAGGTCCGGATTGGTCAGCAGGCTGACTTCGGAAGCCTTCAAGTGCTCGACCTTGTCCGATGTCATCTCATACTGCACCTTGCCGTCAGGCAGGTACTGAATGCTGTAGGCATTGGTGGCGTAATAGTCGATAAGACCTTCGTCAACCTGCGCAACAGGCTTGTCGAGAAAGCGCTCCGGGCTGATATTCCAGTAGCCCACCGCCAGGAGCAGCGCGGCGATGACCCCGAATAACAGGAAGTTGCGAATCTTTTTGCTCAGCATATAACGCTCTATAGGTAGGCGGCGTGGGCCGCTTCAAGACTGCCCTGGGCACGCAGGATCAACTCGCAGAACTCKCGSGCSGCRCCTTCGCCGCCACGGGCGGTGGTGAYGCCRTGRGCRTGYTSRCGRACRAAAGCGTCGGCACTGGCGACCGCCATGCCCAGGCCTACCCGGCGAATCACCGGCAGGTCTGGTAGGTCATCACCGAGATACGCGACCTCGGCGTAGTCCAGGCCGAGTTCGCCGAGCAATTCATCAAGCACCACGAGCTTGTCTTCACGCCCCTGATAAAGGTGCTGGATGCCCAGGTTTTGCGCCCTGCGTTCAACCACCGGCGTCTTGCGGCCGCTGATGATCGCGGTGCGTACGCCGGAATTGATCAGCATCTTGATGCCGTGGCCGTCGAGTGTGTTGAAGGTCTTGAACTCGCTGCCATCGACAAGGAAGTACAGTTTGCCGTCGGTGAGTACGCCATCGACATCGAATATGGCCAAGCGAATGTCGCGGGCACGCCGTAATAAGTCGTTCACTTACATCACTCCTGCGCGCAACAGATCGTGCATGTTCAACGCGCCAATCGGTCGGTCGTTTTCATCAACCACCACGAGCGCGTTGATCTTGTTGTCTTCCATAATTTTCAGTGCTTCGGCAGCAAGCATGTCGGCGTTAGCGGTCTTGCCATGCAGTGTCATGACCTGATCGATGCTGGCTTGACGAAATGTCGATGCCCTTGTCCAGCGTGCGGCGCAAGTCGCCGTCGGTGAAGATCCCCGCCAGGCGGCCGTCTGCCTCTACCACGGCCGTCATCCCAAGTCCTTTCTGGGTCATTTCCAACAGGGCCTCGCGGAGGGATGTGCCACGATTGATCAGCGGCAGGCGATCACCAGCGTGCATCACATGCTCGACCTTCAGCAGTAGGCGTCTGCCCAAAGCGCCGCCCGGATGTGAGAAGGCGAAATCCTCGGCAGTAAAGCCACGCGCTTCCAGCAGCGCAATCGCCAGCGCATCACCTAGTACCAGGCTGACGGTCGTCGATGAAGTCGGTGCCAGGTTCAGGGGGCAGGCCTCGATGGCGACGCTGGCGTCGATGTTGACCTCTGCCGCCTTTGCGAGCACTTGACTCGGGGTTGCCCGTCATGCTGATCAAGGTGATGCCGAGGCGCTTGATCAACGGCAGCAGTGACGATCTCGCTGGTGGTTCCCGAATTGGAAAGCGCCAGCACCACGTCATCATGCGTGATCATTCCCATGTCGCCATGGCTGGCCTCGGCCGGATGGACGAAGAACGCCGTGGTGCCGGTGCTGGCGAGCGTGGCGGCGATCTTATTGCCGATATGCCCAGACTTGCCCATGCCGACGACGACGACTCGGCCCTTACTCTGCAGGATCAGCTCGCAGGCTTTGACGAAGTGCTCATCGATGCGTGTGCTGAGCTGTTCCACCGCCTCCATTTCCATGCGGATGGTGCGTTGGGCAGTCTCGATCAACTGGCTGCTCTGGCTCATGTATGGGTCATCGCCTGAATGAAAACGCGGGATTATAGCGGTAAACCGGACGCCGCTCACTGAAAAGCCTGGCGCGGATCGTCGCGTTTGAAGCTGAACCCAGGCTGAACGAATGTGCGCTCGCTCATGCAACGACACAGAGACCAGCTTGGGGTGCACATGGCGCGGTGCTATAGTTCGCGCCGCCAAAAACGGCTCTGCGAAGTATCTCCGAAAGAACGGGGGGCGTCTGATTCGCAAGCTGTATCCGAGGAGATCCGATGAGCGCCGCCAACGCTAACGCCGTCGAGCTGAAGGGTGTGACCTTCAAGCGCGGTGAGCGGAGCATTTTCAATAACGTCGACATTGTCATTCCCCGCGGCAAGGTGACGGCCATCATGGGCCCTTCCGGCTGTGGCAAGACTACGTTGCTGCGCCTGATCGCCGCCCAACTCAAACCGACCCGCGGTGAAGTCTGGGTGTCTGGAACCAATTTGCCGACGCTGTCGCGTCGCGAGCTGTTCGACATGCGCAAGCAGATGGGCGTGCTGTTCCAGAGCGGCGCCTTGTTCACGGACCTAGATGTGTTCGAGAACGTCGCCTTCCCGCTACGCGTCCACACCAAGCTGCCCGAAGAGATG
>NZ_QORI02000104.1 GCF_003325755.1 Pseudomonas sp. SST3
TTCGCCAACGTCGCCACCTTGCGCGCGTCTTTCGCTCATGGTGCCAAGGCGGTTGTCGCCAAAAGCGCTTCGGCCAGGGAGTTGCCCCTGGCCATAAAGGCGGTGTGCGCCGGGCAGACCTTTGCCAGCGAATGCCTGCGAGTGCAACTGGTTGAGGCGGGAACGGGCGATCAATCCCAAGAGCCGCAGTTGTCGGGCAAGGAACGCGAGGTGGTGCGGATGCTGGCCAGCGGCATGACCGTCAGCCAGATCGCAGCACAGGTCAATCGCAGTATTTCAACTATCAGCAAGCAGAAAAGCACCGCCATGCAACGGTTGAGTATTTCTACCGACGTTGACTTGTTTGCTTACGCCCGAGATGCGGGAATGGTGCCTTAGAAAGTTACAGTTTTATGACGAGGCTGAAACTAACCGGTGTTTTTTTCAATTCGTATTAGTTGTATGGGGTTTGAAAGAGGCGGTCTTTAAAGTAGCCACGGTGCCTTTGCAATATGTGCGATGGCCGTCCCCAAATCCCTAGTCTATTAGATGAGTCGAACATGCAGGTTGATGGCGCACGTGCAGGTGCCTTTTGTCCTGTGTAGTTGAACGACCGCAAGTGAGCGCTTATATGCATCCCTCTCGTGTACTTATTACCGCCGCGTTTGTGCTGGCCGGTGTTTCCAATGCAATGGCCGCCTCCAGTGTGGACCTCAGTGTCGTCGGTGTGATCACGCCCTCCGCCTTTACACCCACATTGTCCGGTGATGGGGTAGTGGACCATGGCAAAATCTCGATTCAGGACTTCCCGGAGTTTGGCTATAAAGTACTTCCAAAGGCCACGCTGCAGCTCGAGGTGGCCTGTGATGCGCCGGTGCTGATGGCCGTCAAGAGCACGGATAATCGCCCGGGCACTGCAATTCCCACGTATCCAACTCAGCCGCAAGACCTTTCACGTTTTGGTCTGGGCCTGACCAGCGCCGGGAAGAAAATCGGTTGGTACGAACTGTCAACGTCTAACGCTACCGCCGACGATAACCCTGTTGGTTTAATCGAGTCCCCGACTGGTAATACCTGGGTGAATGCACCCGACCGTTCGACGTGGCAGCCAGGCTGGATGCGTACCGCCCACGACAGCAGTAGTGCGCCTTTTCCAATGACCAGATTCAGTGCGCAAGTGGGCGTTGCCACGACCCTGACGGGCAAGAGGGATTTGCCGATTGCCGAGGAAGTTTACATAGACGGTAGCGCTACGCTCGACGTCGTCTACCTTTAACGCTGTGGGGCATCACGCATTCCTTACGGGTAAAGCCATAGCTTTATGCTGCAACGCGGACTATTGTTCAGCCCCCTGTTCATTGTGCGGAAACCTGCCCATGAGTGATGCCCACAACGCCCTGATCACCCAGTTCTATAGCGCTTTCCAGCGGCTGGATGCCGAAGCCATGGCGGCCTGCTACACCGACGATGTGCTGTTCAGCGACCCGGCATTTGGCGAATTGCGCGGTCGGGATGCCGGCGACATGTGGCGCATGCTCACCACGCGAGCCAAGGACTTTTCCCTGGTATTCGATCAAGTGCGCAGCGATGACACGGGTGGCAGTGCCCACTGGGTGGCGACGTATCTGTTCAGTGCGACGGGCAATACGGTGGTCAACGATATCCAGGCGCGGTTCGTGTTTCGCGACGGCAAGATCTGCGAGCATCACGACCATTTTGACCTGTGGCGTTGGGCGCGCCAGGCCTTGGGTGCCAAGGGCCTGTTGCTGGGGTGGACGCCGCTGGTGAAAAACGCCGTGCGCGCGCAGGCCAAATAAAAGGCCTGAAAGGTATTTCAGAGCGGGCGTTGATAGACTGGGCGCTCCCTTGCGTTAACCGAATCAACTTGTGAATACTCCTGAACCAAAACCCTGGTTTGTCTATCTGGTGCGCGCCTCCAATGGTTCGTTGTATTGCGGCATCAGCAACGATCCTTTGCGCCGGTTTGCCAAGCACCAGAGCGGTAAGGGGGCGCGTTTTTTCCTCTCCAGCCCTGCGGTGGCGCTGGTGTACACCGAGCAATGCGCGAGCAAAGGCGAAGCGTTGCGTCAGGAACGCTTGATCAAGAAGTTGAAAAAGAGCGCCAAGGAGTGCCTGGCGGCAAGTGGCTCCCCCACCAACGCCTCCTGAGTACGCGAGGGCGGCTAAAAAAGTTATTTGCATAAAAAGGTGAGGTAAACACTCGGCCCATCCGTGTAATGCTTTGAAACTGCGATCAATTCGCATTTAACAGCGTTTTTTACACGGATTCTCACAGCATGAAGTCGACGGCGGGCGGTTGGATCAAACAGTGGCTGGGAGCCTCGGCATTAGCGGTATCGGGGCTGGCGTTGTTGCCGCTTTGGCATTTGCCCAGGCGCAGGAGCAGCAAAGCACTCAATTCAAGTTTGCCCTGGCGGCCAAGCCATTGCCTCAGGCGCTGAGCGAGTTCAGCCGGATCACCGGTATCAGCGTGATCTACACCGATGAAGCGCCCTACGGCCTCAATGCCCCGGCGGTCAGCGGGCCGATGACTGCAAGCCAGGCGCTGCAACGTCTGTTGAGCCAGTCCGGCTTCACCTTCCGCCAGATCGACGCCCGAACCCTGGCGCTGGAGCCGGTGCCTACCGATGGCGCGGTCAACCTCGGCGCTACTACCATCAGCGGCACCAACCTCGCTCAGGACAGCACCAGCTACCAACCGCCGCCGACCAGTTCGGTGATGCGCTCCCATGGGTTGCTGCTGGAAGCCCCGCAGACCGTCAACGTAGTCCCGGCTCAAGTGCTGCGCGACCAACAACCGCGCAACCTGGATGATGCGCTGGGCAATATCAGTGGCATCACTCAGTCCAATACCCTGGGCAGCACCCAGGATGCGGTGATGTTGCGCGGCTTCGGCGACAACCGTAATGGCTCGATCATGAAGGACGGTATGCCAGTGGTGCAGGGCCGGGCGTTGAACGCTACCGCCGAGCGTGTCGAAGTGCTCAAGGGCCCGTCATCGCTGTTGTATGGCATCCAGGACCCGGGCGGTGTGGTCAATATCGTCAGCAAAAAGCCTGAACGGGTGCAGTCCACCTCCCTGACAGCGCGCGGCTCTACCTTCGGCAGCGGCAAGAATGGCAGCGGCGGCAACCTCGATACCACCGGCCCCCTCGGTGACAGTGGCTTGGCCTATCGCCTGATCGTCGACCATGAAGACGAAGACTACTGGCGCAACTACGGCACCCACCGCGAGACCCTGGTGGCGCCGTCCCTGGCCTGGTACGGCGACACCACCCAAGTGGTGCTAGCCTATGAACATCGCGAATTTCTCGCGCCGTTCGACCGGGGCACCGCCATCGATCCCAAGACCAACCATCCGTTGAACATCCCCGCCACCCGCCGTCTGGATGAGCCTTTCAATAACATGGAAGGCCGCTCCGATCTGTACCGCTTGACTGTCGATCATGATCTCAACGACGACTGGAAAGCCCACTTCGGCTACAGCTGGAACCGCGAAACCTACGACGCCAGCCAGGTGCGCGTGGTCAAGGTCAACCCCAACGGCACCCTGACCCGCAGCATGGACGGCACTCAGGGCGCACTGACCACCGACCGCTTCGCCACCGCCAGCCTCGAAGGCAAGGTCGATGTTGCGGGTATGCAGCACGATCTGGTATTTGGCCTGGACGATGAATACCGCAAGATCTACCGCGCCGACCTGATCCGCCAGGCACCGCGAGGCAGCTTCGATTACAACAACCCGGTGTACGGCAACGAAGTCGCCGGTTCCAAAGTCAGCGCGCCGGACAGCAACCAGACCGATCTGCTGCGCAGCGATTCGTTGTTCTTCCAGGATGCCATCCACCTCAACGAGCAATGGATTCTGGTCGGCGGTGCGCGTTACCAGATGTACGACCAATACGCCGGCAAAGGCGTGCCGTTCACCGCCAACACCGACGGCAATGGCCAGAAGTGGGTGCCGCGGGCTGGGCTGGTGTATACGCTATAGCGATGAACTGTCGTTTTATGGCAGCTATACCGAGTCGTTCAAGCCCAACTCCACCATCGCGCCACTGGCCAATAAAACCGTGTTGAACGGCAGTTTGCAGCCGGAAGAATCCAAGGCCTGGGAATTGGGTACCAAGTTCGACCTGCCGGGGCGCATCACTGCCAGTGCGGCGCTGTTCACCATCGATAAACGCAACGTGTTGGTGCAGGTAGGCGAGGGCCTGACCTCGGAGTACAGCGTGGCCGGCAAAGTGCGCTCTCGCGGCCTGGAGTTGGATGCCAGCGGCCAGCTGACGGATAAGTGGAGCCTGATCGGCAGCTATGCCTACACCGATGCCGAGGTCACCGAAGACCCTAAGCTCAAAGGCAATCGCCTGCAGAATGTGGCAAAAAGCACCGGCTCGTTGTCGGCGGTGTATGACTTCGGCAGCATCCTGGGCGGTGATCAACTGCGCGTCGGCGCCGGGGCGCGTTATGTCGGCGAGCGGGCAGGGGACGCGGCCAACAGTTTCGAGCTGCCCAGCTACACCGTGGCTGATGTGTTCGCCAGCTACGACACCAAGCTTGAGGGGCAGAAGGTCAAGTTCCAGCTCAACGTGAAAAACCTGTT
>NZ_QORI02000105.1 GCF_003325755.1 Pseudomonas sp. SST3
ATTTTCCGCGTCTACGGCCACATCAGGATCGGTATCGGCATACTCGCTCAGCCAGTGATCGTCGGGCTCGACCACCAGACAGTGCGAGGGCGCGCTGACCGGTAAGGCCTGTAACAAATGCGCCTGCGTCAGCAGCAGCGGTACGTTGCTGTCTTGCAGCATGTAGGCCAGGCGTTCGCGCGGGTAGTCCGGGTCCAGCGGCACATAGGCGCCACCTGCCTTAAGCACAGCCAGAAGTGCTACCACCATTTCAATGGAGCGTTCCATCGCCACACCTACCAACACATCAGGCGCGACACCGGCCTGGATCAAGCGGTGCGCCAATCGATTGGCTCGTGCATTCAACTGCGTATAACTCAGTGTCTGAGCGCCAAACACCAAAGCCTGGGCATTCGGTGTGCGCCGCACTTGCGCTTCGATCTGCCTCTGCACGCTGTCTTCCAACCGATAATCCTGCGCCGTGTCGTTCCACTGTTCGACTATCACCTGATGCTCAAGAGGTTCCAATAGCGGTAGCTGAGCGACACGTTGGTGAGGGTCATCCAACATGGCCTGCAACAGGTTCTGCCAATGGCGCGCCATGCGATTGGGCGTGGCGGCATCGAACAGGTCGGTCGCATAAGTCAGGGTTGCCCATAGCCCATCGACGGTTTCCTGTGTGTCCAGGCTCAAATCGAACTGAGCGGTTTGCGTGCCCCACTCCAAGCTTTCAATCCTCAGGTCGGGTAGTTGCTGGCTCGTACTGGCTAGACGCGCTTGACTCTGATGATTGAAAAGCACCTGAAACAACGGATTGCGGCTCAAGCTGCGTTCAGGTTGCAGGGCTTCGACCAATTGCTCGAACGGCAAGTCCTGATGGCTTTGGGCGTCCAACGCCCGGTGCTTGGCCTGCTGCAACAGCTGGGTGACCGTCAGCTGCGCATCGAAATCGCCCTTTAGCACTTGGGTGTTGACGAAAAAACCTACCAGGCGCTCGGTTTCGACCCGGTTACGATTGGCAATAGGCACACCCACGCGAATATCCTGCTGCCCGCTGTAGCGGTGCAGTAGAGCCTGGAACGACGCCAACAAAACAATGAACAGCGTGACATCCTCACGCTGCGCCAGGGCCTTGAGCCCCTCCACTAATGCCGGTGCAAGCTTGATCTCCAGGCTTGCACCACGAAAGCTCTGCACCGAAGGTCGCGGCCGATCAAGGGGTAGCTCCAACACTGACGGCTCACCGCCAAGCAGAGCCTGCCAGTAACCCATTTGCCGATCGCGTTCACCACCCGTCATCCAGTCACGCTGCCACTGGGCATAGTCAGCATATTGAATCGGCAATGCCGGCAGTTGCAGGTCCTGGCCCTGGCTGTAGGCGGCATAAAGTTGCACCAACTCATCCACCATCACCTGCATTGACCAGCCATCGGAAACGATATGGTGCTGCACGAGCACCAACACATGGTCGTCTTCGGCCAGGCGCAACAAGGTTACGCGCAGCAACGGCCCTTGCTGCAGATCGAAAGGTTGCGCGATCTCGGTCTCTACCCGACGCTGCATGTCCGCCTCATTGACCTGCTCATGAAGGATGGCCACAGTGCCGTTTTCACGGATTATCTGGAAGGCCTGCCCTTCGTCCTGATGTACCTGCGTTCGCAGGCTTTCATGACGGGCTACCAGACTGTCGAAACTGCGTTGCAAAGCCGCATGATCCAGCCAGCCACGCAAGCGCAAGGTGCTGGGTACATGGTAGGCCGCACTGTGCGGATCCAATTGCCAGAGAAACCACTGGCGCTCCTGGGCATAAGACAGCGCCAACGGCTGTTGACGGCTGACCGGCAGGATCTGAAGCACACTTGCCTGTGATTCATGGGAGTTGCACAGGGTCTCGACAAACCCCTGCAGTCGCGGTTGCTCAAACATTGTTCTGAGGGGTACTTCCCGACCCAACAGTTGACGCAGGCGCGAAATTACCTGCATCGCCAATAATGAATGGCCCCCCGATTCAAAAAAGTGATCGGCCAGACCGACACGCTCCACGCCCAGGATCTGGGCCCAGATGGCCGCCACCTGTTGCTCCAACTCGCTCTCGGGCGCCACATACGCCTGCTGCATCTGACTCACATCCGGCAGCGGCAAGCCCTTGCGGTCGAGCTTGCCGTTGGGGGTCAGCGGCATACGCTCAAGGAACATCAAATGCGTCGGCACCATGTAGTCCGGCAAGCGGGTTTTCAAGGCGCGCCGCAAGGTTTCGCGACCGGTGGATTGAGCGACAGCATCATCCAGGAGCGTCCGGTCCAGTGGTACGACATAGGCCACCAGTTGCTTACCGGTCGGCCCCTCTTGGGCGACAACCACGGTTTCACCGACACTGGCTTGCTCACGCAAGCGCGCTTCGATTTCCCCCAGTTCGATACGGAAACCGCGGATCTTCACCTGATGGTCCACACGCCCCAGGTAATCCACTACGCCATCCGGACGCCCGCGGGTAAGGTCGCCGCTGCGATATACGCGACTGCCGGGCTTGCCGAACGGGTCCGGCACGAAGCGTTCGGCGGTTAACGCCGGACGCTCCAGATAACCCCGGGCCACGCCCTCGCCGCCCAGGTACAACTCGCCGGCCACGCCGATGGGTTGCAGGTTCAGTTGCGCATCCAACACGTAGCCACTGCGGTTACCCAACAAAGTGCCGATGGGCGCGTAGACGGCGCCACAGGGGTCGCCCTTGCGTGCCTTCCACAGCAGCGGCGTGACCACGGTTTCGGTCGGGCCGTAGCCGTTGAACAGGTATTTGGGTTTCAGCGCGCGCCACGCCAGGTCGTAGCTGGCTTGAGCCACGGCATCACCGCCAAAGCAGTACACCCGCACCGCCGGCGGGTTGCCGTCGCGCTCGGCATGTTCGGCCAACTGTTGCAGGTACACCGGTGGGAACACYGCCATGGTCACGTTATGGCGATGCATCTGCTCGTAGGTGTATTCCGGCAGCCACAGGCTGTCGTCACGGATCAACACGCTGGCGCCGTTGATCAGCGGGTGCATCCAGCCTTCGTGGGAGCCGTCGAAAGCAAACGACATGAAGTGCAGTTCGCAATCGGCCGGTGAGGTTTCATAACGCTCGCCAGTGGCGATGATATGCGCCACCAACGGCCCATGAGCCACCGCCACGCCCTTGGGCAAACCGGTGGAACCGGAGGTGTAGATCACGTAGGCGAGGTTGTCGCCGTCCAGCGCCACATCCGGTGCCGTATCGCTGTAACCGGCCCACTCTTCGGTGCGATCAATCGCCAGGGTATCCAGACCCTCGGGGACTGGCAGTTGCTGCAACGCCCGGCTGTGAGTCAGCAGCAGTTGCGCACGGCTGTCTTGCATCATGTACAGCAGGCGATCACGTGGGTATTCGATATCCAGCGGCACATACACACCGCCGGCTTTCATCACCGCCAGGAACGCCACCATGATCTCGGCACTGCGCGGCATGGCGATAGCCACCCGCACTTCCGGGCCGACGCCACGGGCGATCAAGGCATGGGCCAGGCGGTTGGCCTGGCGATCCAGTTCACCGTAAGTCAGGGTTTGCGCGTCGAATTTCACCGCCACCGCGTCCGGAGTTTCGCGGGCGCGATCGCCGACCAATTCGTGCACCAGGCGCTCGGCCGAAAAGCCAGACTCCGTGCGGTTCCACAGTTGCAGGATCTGTTGTTGTTCGGTCGCGTCCAGCAGGCTTAACTGGCTGAGCTGCTGTCGTGGGTTGGCGACCATACCTTGCAGCAGGTTCTGCCAGTGACGCGCCATGCGTTGCACGGTGCTGGCTTCGAACAGGTCCTGGGCATAACCCAAGGTGGCCCATATACCTTCGGTGGACTCCTGAATATCCAGGTCCAGGTCGAAATGTGCGGTCTTGCTGTCCCAGTCCAGCCCTTCTACCCGCAGCCCTGGCAATTGGTGCTGAACCTGAGCCTGGCCGACGTCAGTCTGATGATTGAACATGACCTGGAACAGCGGGTTGTGGCTCAGGCTACGCTCAGGTTGCAGGGCTTCGACCAGTTGTTCGAACGGTAAATCCTGGTGGGCCTGGGCTTGCAGGGCGCGTTGCCGAACGTGCTGCAGCAACTGCTCGACACTCATCTGCCCATGCACATCGGCCTTGAGCACCTGGGTGTTGACGAAGAAACCAATCAAGCGCTCGGTCTCGCTGCGATTGCGGTTGGCAATCGGCACGCCGACACGTATTTCTTCCTGGCCGCTGTAGCGGTGCAACAAGGTCTGGAACGATGCCAGCAACAACATGAACAGGGTCACGCCCTGCTGTTGGGCCAAAGCCTTGAGCCCCTGAGTGAGTTCCGGCGTCAGCTCGAATGCCAGGCGTGCGCCGCGGTGGCTCTGCACAGCCGGGCGCTGGTGATCGAACGGTAACTCCAGCACGCTCTGCTCACCGCCCAACAGCTCACGCCAGTAGGCCAGTTGACGTTGCTTCTCACCGGCGTCCATCCAGCTGCGCTGCCATACGGCATAGTCGGCATACTGGATCGGCAGCGCCGGCAACTGCACGTCCTGGCCCTGGCTGTAACCGGCATACAACTGCACCAGTTCCTCGAC
>NZ_QORI02000106.1 GCF_003325755.1 Pseudomonas sp. SST3
CGGCAAAACAGCTCGCTGCCTCGGCTCAGCCACGCGCTGCGCGACGCGGAGAATTCCCAGGCATGCAGGGTTTTTTCATCGGCAAAGCGGAAGATGATCTGGAACTCATCATCATGGGGTGGCGGGGCCAGCACGCCGGAACCCAGGTAACCGGGGAAGTCAGTCGCCAATTGCTCGCCTTCACGCAGCCAGGCCATCAGTTCTTCGTAGCGACCTTTGGCCACGCGGCGCGCAACCATCAAGGTGACGGGTGAGGTAGACATCGTATATCTCCAAATCAGCAAGTGCGCCGAGCCGGGTAGGCTGTGCACGAACGAGGCTGCGGGGTGGTGCAGCGACGCAAAAGAACAGGCAAGGATTATTCCGGATTTGCCCAAATACGCCAGAAACTTCGGATGGATCGCCGTAGATCTTGAATCATGCAGTTCAATCGGCGTTAAATGGTGTTCAAATTCATACAAGTTTTTTGACCGCTGATGCCCGAAATCACTGCGCCTCTTCGCGAAACGACAGCCGACAGCCACTCTGACTGCGAGGGGCTGTTTTCCGATTCGTGAAGTGGCAAGACTCACAGGTGTAAACCCGGTGACGTTGCGTGCGTGGGAGCGTCGCTACGGTTTGATCCAGCCTGTACGCACCGAAAGTGGGCACAGGCTTTACTCACGCACCGATATTGAAACCGTGCACCGCATCCTCGACTGGATCGAGCGGGGCGTGGCGGTGAGCAAAGTCGGCAAGCTTTTGGCGCGCGACCCACAGCCCAACGAGCCGGCTACCGCGTCACGCAGCGATACCGAACTGGAGTGGCGCCAATGGCAGGCGCAACTGCGGCAGGCCATCAGTGCTTTTGATGATCGTGAGCTCGACCGGTTGTACGGCCAGATCTTCAGCGTCTATTCGACAACCGTGGTGTTCCAGGACATTTTGGTCCCGCTGTGGCAGCAGTTGTTACGTCACCAAGGCCGCTTTGGCCAAGCCAGCGAGTGGCTGTTCTTCGATAATTTCCTGCGCTCGCGTGTCGCACGGTGCCTGCAAATGGCCTGTGCCTCGCCAGCGCCCAGGGTATTGCTGTCAGCCATTGCCGGAGAGTGCCGTGAGCTGGAGTTGCTGGTGGCGGGCTTGTTGATGTCGAGCGAGAAACTGGCGGTCAAGGTCCTGGGCGTTGGCCAGCCACTGGATGAGTTGACGCTGATCTGTGAGCGCACTCGGCCGCAAGCCCTGGTGCTGTTTTCCAACCATGCCCCTGGCGCAGAGCTGGCGTCGCGGCTCAATCGCCTGGCCTTCACCCTCGACTGCCCGTTGCTGCTGGCTGGAGAGGCGTCAGAGCTGGCAGAACACAGCCTGGAGGGGGCATCGATTGGTTGTCTGGGCAATGACGGGCGCTTGATGCCGCGCCGCTTGCAGCAACTGCTCAGCGGCCATCTGGAGTCTCAGGCATGAACGTGAGGATGAACCAGGCGATGCTGGTGCAGGATGAACTGGCGTAACCGTTCGATCTCATCGGCATCGCTCTGGCTGAGGCGATAAGCGAACAGGCCGCGGGCGGTTTCCCGCTCCAGCGTACCGCGCAGGGCGATGCGTTCGTAGCCGGAAGGGCTGAACCACAGGGAAAACGTCTTTGGCGGTTTGACCCGGCCACGCACTTCTACCAGCACCCCTTTGAATGACACTTCGTGCACCCACAGCGCGCTGGAGTAGCCCTTGATGTTTTCCAGCGCCACCGGCGTTTCAAGCGCCAGGCGCCACGGGCGGATCATCGGCCCATCTTCAAAAATGCTCGGTACGCCCAGGCGCAAATGCACGGCATGAAACTCATCTTCCACCAAGTGCAACGGGAAAGGTGAGTTGCTGGTTGTCGAACTGCGCCTGGATGGTGACCTGGTCGTGAGCCGCTAGCCGTGTGAGCAAATCGCGAATCTGTGCACCGCCATTAACCGTCAGGCTCGACCATGCATCCCGCAGGTTGAGCTGCGGGTTGTGCTGCATGTCCTGGATAAAATCCAGCTCGTCCTGCGTCAATAGCGTGTCGCGTTGCATTGATCTGGCTCAAGGCTGAGGCATTAAAAAGCCATTATCGCTCTAAAGACCGCGTTTTTTACAGTTTGTTAATTCCACTCGTCGCCTTGAGTGTGGCGAGCTCGCTCTTGAGCTCGGCCAACTGAGCTTCCAGTTGGGCGACACGCTGTTGTGCCTTGACTTGAGTGGTGACGTCTTTTTGCACGCCGACGAAATACGTTTGCTTGTCGACCTCGTTGTACACGGTCGAAAGCGATAGCTCGTTCCAGAAAGGCGTGCCGTCTTTGCGAAGTTGCGCAGGATCTCCCGGCAGGCGCCGCCGCTGTCGAGCGCGTCACGGATGGCGATCAAGGCCGGTTGGTCGCGGTCGCCCGACTGCAGGAAGCGGCAGTCCTGATACAGGATCTCGTCGAGGGTATAGCCCGTCAGCCGTTCGAAGGCCGGGTTGACGTAGATCAGCGGTTTGTCGTTGCCTTCGCGCTCGGCAACAACGATTCCGTCGTTGGACGCATTGACGACCATTTGCAACAGTTTGGCGTTAATCATAGAGCGGTCCATGGCCTGGTTTTGACCTTGCCAGTTTATGGCAAGTCTGGAATGTTGCACGGTGCGCACTGAAATATTGGCACAGGCTGCTAATATCCCACGCTTTCACTCAACCACAGGATCAGATTGATGAAAGTCGCCATCCTCTCCGGCTCGGTCTACGGTACGGCTGAAGAAGTCGCTCGCCACGCGGAAGAAATCCTCAAGGACGCAGGTTTCAACGCCTGGCACAACGCACGTGCCACGCTGGCAGACGTGCAGGCCTTTGCTCCCGATGCATTCCTGGCAGTGACCTCGACCACCGGCATGGGCGAGTTGCCCGACAATCTGCAGCCTCTGTACTCAACCATCCGCGACCAACTGCCCGCCGCCTGGCGCGGCCTGCCGGGAGCGGTCATCGGCCTGGGCGACGCCAGCTATGGCGATACTTTCTGTGGCGGCGGTGAACAAATGCGCGAAATTGTTCGCCGAACTGGGCATCCGCGAAGTGCAGCCGATGCTGCGCCTGGACGCCAGCGAAAGCGTCACCCCGGAAGCTGACGCCGAGCCTTGGCTGGCCGATTTGATCACCGCGCTGCGCGGTTGAGCCCCAGGGAGCGCCGTTATTGACGGCGCTTGTTTTGACACGTATTTGTACTATTCTCTTGACTGACTCGCTCAGTCATCAAGCTGGCTGCCAAGGAAACTCCTTGCGCCTCGGCGTCTGACTAGACTGGCTCTCACTTTAGACACCATAAGAAGTGCGCCAAGGAGGTCATTGCCATGAGCCTAGCCCCTGCTCCATCGCCACAAAACGTCAAAGCCCAGGTCAGCGCCGCCGAATGGCAAACCCGCGTGGACCTTGCGGCCTGCTATCGCCTGGTGGCCATGCACGGTTGGGATGACCTGATCTTCACGCATATTTCGGCCAAGGTGCCGGGCACTGAAGATTTCCTGATCAACCCCTATGGGCTGATGTTCCATGAGATCACCGCGTCGAGCCTGGTCAAGGTTGACCAGGCCGGCAATAAGCAAATGGAGAGCCCCTACGATATAAACCCTGCGGGCTACACCATCCACAGCGCCATCCACGAAGTACGCCACGACGTGACCTGCGTGCTGCACACTCACACTGCTGCGGGCGTGGCGGTGTGTGCGCAAAAGCAGGGTGTATTGCCCATCAGCCAGCAATCGCTGTTTGTACTGTCCAGCCTGGGCTATCACGCCTATGAGGGCGTGGCGCTCAATCACGAGGAAAAGGCCCGCCTGCAAGCGGATTTGGGCCAGAACAATTTCCTGATGCTGCATAACCACGGCCTGCTGACCTGCGCCGGCACCATCGCCGATACCTTCCTGATGATGTTCACCTTCCAGCGCGCCTGCGAGATCCAGGTGCTGGCCCAGAGCGGCGGCACCGAGTTGATCGCCATCGAGCCGCAGATTCTCGCCGGTGCCAAGGCGATGGTGGCAGCTGTCACAAAAAGCGCCCAAGGTATGGGTGGTGCGCTGGCCTGGCCGGCGCTGCTACGCAAATTGGACCACCAGGACCCCGGGTATAAAAGCTGATGCCACTCGCCGAGATACCGCTCAGAGCCTGGCGCAAGCGCGGCCAGGACTTCGTCTTTCGTGGCCACACCGTGCGGTATTGGATGGCCGGGCAGGGCGAGCCGTTGCTGCTGATTCATGGTTTCCCCACGGCCAGTTGGGACTGGCACTACCTGTGGCAACCCCTGGCCCAGCGCAATCTGGTGATTGCCTGCGACATGCTCGGCTTTGGCGACTCGGCCAAACCCTTGGACCACGACTATTGCCTGTTGGAACAGGCCGATCTGCAACAGGCGCTGCTTGAGCACCTGCGCGTAGAGCAGCCGGTGCATGTGTTGGCTCATGACTACGGCGACAGTGTCGCCCAGGAATTATTGGCTCGGCATTACGAGGGCCGGTTTCCGATGGCGAGTTGTGTATTTCTCAACGGCGGGCTGTTTCCGGAAACCCATCGGCCGGCGCTGGTGCAAA
>NZ_QORI02000107.1 GCF_003325755.1 Pseudomonas sp. SST3
GCGTCCGGGGTGATGGCGAATATCAGGTTGTCGAGCTTCACATCCTCGGGTTTCCAATACTGTTTATTGGCCACATAACGGATCTGCGAGTCCTTCTGATAACGCTTGAACACAAACGGCCCGGTACCGACCGGTTGCTGGTTGATCTGCTCGGCCTTGCCTTGTTTCAATAACTGGGCGGCGTATTCGGCCGATTGAACAGAGGCAAAGCTCATGGCCAGGTTTTGCACGAACGAAGCATCGACAGTGTTCAAGTTGAACCGCACAGTGTGCTCGTCGAGTTTTTCGACGCTTTTGATCGTGGTGTTCAAACCCATGTCGGTGAAGTAGGGCGATTCGGACGGGTAGGCCTTGCGAAACGGGCTGTCGGCATCGAGCAAGCGATTGAAGGTGAACAGCACGTCATCGGCGTTGAAATTGCGGGTCGGGATGAAGTAGTCGGTGGTGTGGAACTTGACCCCGTCACGCAAGTGGAAGGTGTACGTCAGGCCGTCCTTCGATACATCCCAGCTTGTCGCCAGACCAGGTTCTACCTCGGTGCCGCCACGCTTGAACTGGGTCAGGCGGTTGAACACGGTTTCGGCGGAGGCATCAAAATCGGTGCCGCTGGTGTATTGGCTGGGTCGAAAGCCGGCGGGACTGGCTTCGGAGCAAATAGACCAGGGTGGTGGCGGCCTGGGCCATGGGCATACAGGCCAGCAGGCTTGCGGCGATCAATAGTGGTTTGAAGGCGATTCTTTCCATGGAGACCCCTGAAATGGCAAGCATATTAGGCTGCCCAAACAAAAACGCGGTTACCGAGGTTACCGCCGTTCAGGTGTTTCAGGTAAGGGGCCATTAGCCGGTTTATGCATTTACTATGTAGGTGACCTCGACCTTGGTAGGAGCATCTTTATCGATCGCATAGGCACCGTCCAACTCGTTACTCTCCCGTATCGTGAAGGTCCTGTTGATTGTTAACTTTACACCCGGAGCATTTTGGATATTTTTATCGGCGTTAGAGAAGTGTCCTTCAGAAGTCATATGGACCTTGGCCAGGTTGTTCGAGGGATCGTATTCAATCTGAAACTGG
Organism: Pseudomonas sp. SST3; assembly: GCF_003325755.1. The sequence goes on from NZ_QORI02000107.1 coordinate 1,073, forward strand.
GTATTGTCAGCCTTAAAAAATAGCCCTTCTGCAGAGTCACCTCTTCTTTGTTCAGGTCAAGTTCGTGTAGGTCAACGATAGCGGGCCCGGCAGAGCCTTGATGAGCCACTTCGGAGATGCGAGCCCGCAGATCGGCATTGGGAATTGCCGCTTCGAACTGCGCAATCCTTGCTTGCTTGGCACCCGCCGTCGTGTCTGCTGTTGCGTTCAGCTCAGTAGTCACTGACAAGGCGTTTTCGGTAGTGGTGACAGTGTAAGGATTACGATCGATATCCTTGACGAAGGCGGGCGAATACTCGCTGGCACCGTATTCCGTGGTGTGTGCTATCTCTTCCGGCAACAAGGTAAAATTCGGTTCTTCAAGGGTCCACGAGGTGATGAGCTTTTTTTTAATTATTCCTTCTTCCTCGATGTGACTGAAAGAGAACTCGTAGTTGGTTCCCGCTTTGTTCTTCAAGATTTCATCGAACTGTTCGGCACCGGCTATTTTTTTTTCCATCGATATCGACAAATTCATCGGCAAAAGTGGGTGGGGACTTCAGGTCATCACTCGGCGTTGGCGAAACTGGACGACGTAGCCATGCAAACAACCCAGCACCGTCGCCGGGCGCGCGAGCCCATTCGCCATCGCGCCCGGGTGTTATTACCGTCAGCCCTGCGCGAGTATCCGGGTCAATAATTTTGGCAAATGAGTCGCCGGTCCTGTAGCGCCCGGATATTTCAAAGACCTTGCTCGTCCCTGTTTCATCAGTAAGGCGTACGAATTGGCGGAACGCCCCGGTGTCGTCAGTCATTCGATAAACCCCCAGTGCATCTCGGGTGGCATTTTTTATCAATGCCTCACCCTCAGGGACCGCATATTTGGCCAGCGGGATGAGTGACCGGGAGTCAGGCAGGGGCTGTGGAGCAGGTTTGCCAGCGCGCGTACCCCCGGACGGTCCCGGTTGTGGTTCCGCGACTTCATTGGCGGGGGTTGGGGTAATCGGTTCACCCAGTGGTAATTCTTTTTCGGGAGGCAATGCMAAAGGGTCTTCGGGGACTGAGCTGGCTCCGACCGAGAAGAGTGTGTTCAGTAAAGCCATCGAACGCCTTGGAGGCACCCTCGTCACGCTCTTGCACTGTGTCGCCAGACGAGGTTTTTTCTGCGCCCAGCGCCAATTCGGTCAATCCTGTCACGACGGCTACCGCGGCCACGGGTGCGGCAATCGGCGCAAGTTTGGCCAATAAGCCAGCCGCCACGGTAATGTCGTTGAGCCAGGTGTCTCGAGTCTCTTCGCTGTTTGACTTGATGACCACGTCAGCATCGCTTTTTCATGCGCTCCTGGGTGGTGGTCGCCAGGGTAGTAAATAAGTCGCCGGTAATTTTCGAGTGGCTTGCATCGATTGCCGGTCCCTTCAGTTCGCCGCTGGCCATTTTCTTCAGGTGTGTATCCAAGCCATCTTTCGTTTCGCCTACGTGGGTGAACCACAGGAGGGGCATAAGTACTTTCGCCGCTCTGGCGGCAAAACCGGCGGTTTGGTCCTGGCGATAAATCATCGGGAAGTGACTCGCCAAGGCCTCACTTTTTTTCGGATCTTTTGCCTGATCAATCAGCCATTGTTCCAGCTTTTGCGCAGAGTCGAACCTGAGAAACGCCGGCTCGGCGCCTGGGATGTAAAGCACTTGCCGGCCACCGTCGCCCGCGCTGAATCGCACAATGTCGCTGGAGGTAAAACCGTGGATGCTCAAGGCATTCGCCTGTACAGGGGCTTTTATCGGTGTTTTGGCTTTGAGTTGGTCGACGCTGATCGGTGCATTTTCATCCAGGGGCAGGTCGGGTACTGCTGCCATCACCATCTTGTAGTCGTCACGAGTGAATTGGTGTTCGGGTGCTTGCAGCGCACGTTCAACTGCAGGCCATGCTTGAGCTGTCTTGAATTGTTTGCGGGCCTGGAAGGTGAACTCGCCTTTGATCGCCGTCTGGTAGCTATCGGAATGAGAGTTCCAGAAGTTGTCGATCTTCTGGGTCATTTGGCTCTGGAAGTCAGTCTTCCAGCTTTCATGCATCACTTGCGACGGTTTTGAGGTCGATCTGGTTTGTGCTTTGCCGTAGCCGCCTTTTTCGCTTTTGCCCAGCAGGTTGGGTATACAGCCCCGCTTCCAGGTCCAGGTTGCCGGGCACCCAATCGTGCTCGGAGAAGTTTTTTCAGCAGGGCGTCGGGCAGGCGCAGCGAAGACCAGGGCTCTTGGAATGTGTGTTCCCAGCCGGTCGCCGTGTCTGCACTTTCGCCACCTTTGAAACGGTTCAGGTACACGGTGTCGGAGTCGATAGGTTTGCCCGTGAGTTTGAGCAGCAGGTCATCCGCCCACTTTTTGGCCTCTGCCCGCGTATTGGGCAGGTTGTTGGCGACGTCAACCGCCAAACGCTTGTAAGCCAACGCCTGTGGTGCGGTGCTGTAGTAATTGGCGGCATTGTGTTTTTGCACTTGCAGCGCTTGTGAAGAGCGGCTGCTGGCAGGGCGCAGGCGGTCATTGGCGGGGATAGGGTCGAAGCTGTCTTTATGTTCCAGATACCTTATTTGTGTTCGAGCCTGGGACAGCGTTTGGGGAAGGGACACGCCTTCAAAGTTGGCCACCACTTTTGCACTGACCTGTATGGAGTCCTTACCCAGCCTCACACGCAAATCACCGTTATTGCCAGGGGCGATAACTTTTGCGGTCTCCAGCAAGGGGCCTGAAATTTGTCCCCAGCCTGATGTATCCGAGAGATGGAAGGTTTTCGTTTTGCCCTCGATCTCGGCGGACAAGGTACCTGTAGACGGGTTGATTGAAAGCAAGGTGTCCGGGGCGAAGTGTTGTTCGCGCAGCCAGCCCTGTACCACGGCGTTTTCCACATGCATGCGATACAGCCCGAGCCATTGGCCCAGAGTGCTTTGGGGCGGCACGGTTATAAGCCCTGCATTGCCGTGCAACACCTTGCGTTGTACGGCCTCGAGGTAGGCCTTGAGCAGTGCTGTTTCATCGGGTTGGACAGTCTTTGGCGTGGGCGGTGACGATGCCGGTGTCGCCTGAGCTTGAGTGTTGGATGTCGCAGTAGCGACGACGGGTGGCAGCGATAACGAGGGGGTTGGATCGAGTGATAGGGACATGAATTCGGCTCTCATTGTATGAATAAATGCCAGCACAGCCCTCCCTGGTAGCTATGGCAGTAATGAGTCGTGAAAACCGGACACTTGATTCCTACGAGATGTGCTGCCGTATATGACGGCGCGCGTGCGCGCAAAAAAAGCGCAATCCCGTGGGGCTGCGCCTTTGTTCTGTCTAAAAAGTTACTGTAAAACTTCGATCACACCATCGGCACTCATGCTGACCTGGCTGGTACCTGCTTCCACTTCCGGCGTCGGTGCTGAATCGGCCATCGCGGCTTTCATCATCATGCCGCCATTGCGGGCGTAGGGCATCGGGTAGCCATTGGTGTTGAAGTTCAGGTTGACGATCTTGTA
>NZ_QORI02000108.1 GCF_003325755.1 Pseudomonas sp. SST3
CCGCGAATCATCGCGAACGACTCGGCGGAGGAGAAGATCGAAGCGCCGATGCGTGCGGTGACGGTCTGCTTGCCGGCGTTGATCATGTCGGCGTCGATGGTTTCTTCGGTCGGGAACGGGCCCATGCCAAGCAGGCCGTTTTCCGATTGCAGCATCACTTCCATGCCGTCGGGGATGTAGTTGGCCACCAGGGTCGGAATGCCGATACCGAGGTTGACGTAGTAACCGTCCTGCATCTCGCGGGCAACGCGTTGAGCCATTTGTTCGCGGGTAAGCGCCATGATTGTTTCCTCTTATTGTTCTGGACGGGGATTATTTGCGGACGGTGCGCTGTTCAATGCGCTTTTCGAAGGTGCCGCAGATGATCCGGTCGACGTAGATGCCAGGGGTGTGGATCTGCGCCGGGTCCAGCTCGCCCGGTTCGACGATTTCCTCGACTTCGACCACGGTGATCTTGCCGGCGGTGGCGGCCAGCGGGTTGAAAGTTCTGGGCGGTGTGACGGTAGATAACGTTACCGAAGTGGTCGGCTTTCCAGCCTTTGACGATGGCAAAGTCGCCGGTGATGGACTCTTCCATCAGATACGGGCGGCCCTTGAATTCGCGGGTTTCCTTGCCTTCGGCAACGGGGGTGCCGACGCCAGTGGCGGTAAAGAAGGCCGGAATGCCGGCACCGCCTGCGCGCATTTTTTCTGCCAGGGTGCCTTGAGGGGTAAGCACCACCTCAAATCTCGCCGCTGAGCAGTTGTTTCTCGAAGAGGGCGTTTTCACCCACGTAGGAAGCGATCACTTTGCTGATCTGCTTCTGTTCCAGCAGCACACCCAGGCCGAAGCCATCGACGCCACAGTTGTTGGAGACCACCGTCAGGTCGCGGGTACCTTTGCGCTTGATTTCGGCAATGAGGTTTTCCGGAATGCCACACAGGCCAAAACCACCGGAGAGCACGGTCATGCCGTCTTCCAGGCCTGCCAGCGCTTCTTCATAGGACGCCACGCGTTTATCGAAACCTGCCATATGCACCTCTTTTATTGTTTGTGGTCCAGCCAGTGAGTTGAGTGTTGCGCCAGCGGATTGATTTGTTAAGTTGTTTTTTAAGGTTGATTGATTTAGAAAAACAGCATAGTCCAGTCGTCGTCCGGAGCTGCGTCATGACCGTTAAACAGATGCGTGCCTTTCTCGCTGTTGCTCAGAGTCTGAGTTTTGCCGCTGCCTGCGAGCGTTTGCACCTCTCCCAGTCGGCGTTGAGCTTGACCATCAAGGGCCTGGAAGAAGGCTTGGGCGGGCGCCTGTTCAGCCGTAATACCCGTAACGTCGCGCTGACCCCTGAAGGTGAGTCCCTGTTACCCCTGGCCCGCCGGTTGATTGCCGACTGGGACAACGCTGAGGACGAACTGCGCCAGCGTTTTACCTTGCAACGGGGGCGTGTCACGGTGGCAGCGATGCCATCGTTTGCTGGCAACCTGCTGCCCCCCATCCTGAAGATATTCCGCGCCCGTTACCCTCAGGTGAACGTGACGGTGCATGACCTGATCAATGAGCAAGTGCTGGAGATGGTGCGCGACCGTCAAGTGGAGCTGGGGGTGGCCTTCGAGCCGTCTGAGGGCTCGTCATTGGCGTTCACGCCGTTGTATCTGGATCGCTTTGTCGCCGTGGTCCCAGGCGATTCAGCCTTGGCACAGTGTGCTGAAATCGACTGGGAAGCCTTGTTGGAACAGCCGTTCATCACCCTGCAACGGCCTTCCACTGTGCGGGTGATGCTGGAAGAACACCTCGGTGCCTTGCAGATGAAATTGCCCGTTGCCTTGGAAAGCCATCAATTGGCGACGGTGGGCAAAATGGTTGCCAGCGGTTTGGGGGTTAGCGCGGTGCCAGCGTTATGCGCCAGGCAGATGGAGGAGGCGGGAGCCCATTGCATTACCTTGACTGGCCCGGTGATCGAGCGGCCGATTGGGGTGCTGACCAAGCCGGGGCATGAACTGTCGGCGGCGGCGCAGGTGTTGTTTGATATCTTTCGGGATGAGGCGAGGAAGGGCAGGTTTCCAACTTTCTAAACCAGTAAATACACCTGTGGGAGCTGGCAAGCCAACTCCCACATTGATTGAGTACTACTTAGTAGTAACGGTCGATCACTTTAACTTGCGAGCTGTCTTTGAAAGACGCCCAGGCATTGTTAAGTGTGTCGAACACTTGCTCGATAAAGTTGCGATCAGCGGCGGCCTTCTTGCCGACATAACCCTGGCCACGGCGGTACATCTTCAGGCGCGCCGCCAGCTCACGGTTGTTACGGTCAAACTCGGCTTCTTCGGTATGGGGCGCCAGGCAGTCAATTTGCACTTCGCCGGATTTGCCAATCCACAGGATATGGTCGTCGAGTGTGTCTTTCTGCGCTGCGAACATCTCAGCCAATTCATCGATAGTGGGTTGGTTGTTCAGATTCATGTGTAAGCCCCTTGACCAGTTGGCGATCTATCAGTTGATTCGTTAATACCAGTAAGTTGTCTCCGGTCACTAAAACCGGGCGTCAGCGACGGGCTGCCGAATACGGGCAGGGTCTTGAAGCTGATGCATGTAGTCTTGCTGATGGACTGCTACGCAATGCTCTGATCACGAAGACAAGCCGCGTTTGAGCGCCTTGTACCTGTCCCTTCCGGGGCCGGTCAGCTTCATCAATCTGCCTTGTGGGCAGTGCACATCCGGAAAAACAGCTCGGCGGTCAGACGAGCCTGTTCAAAACGCTTGTTACCAACGCTCTCGATCCGAGAGACGTCTAGATCATGCAAGGACAAAAAGGTTACGTCAACGGTTATGTAGTGATTATTTTTGCTCACTACATAAATTGCCGCGGGGACGGGGGAATGCGCGAAAACGTGACTTGGGCGTCATTTTCTGTGCGGTGGGTCGCAGGGTTTTGGTGGCGAGTTTACGCAGATCCCCTGTGGGAGCTGGCTTGCCTGCGATGGCGATGTGTCAGTGAGTACATGTTCGCCTGACACACTGCTATCGCAGGCAAGCCAGCTCCCACATGTTGATGCGTCGCTATCTCAATCTCTCGGACAGTAAGGGTAATAGCCGCTCGCACGAGGCCTGGATCTTCACCTGCAACAGCTCATCACCCCGAGTCTTGCCCAGGTTGATGGCAATCACCGGCTTACCCTGATCGACCATCGCCTTGCACAGGCGAAACGCCGAATAGGCCATCAGCGATGACCCCACCACCAACAGTCCTTCGGCATGCTCTACCGCCGTCATTGCCTTGAGCGCCGTCGCTGGTGCGACGTTCTCGCCAAAGAACACCACATCCGGTTTCAGCCGTTCGCCATTGCAATGTGGGCAGTGGGGTACCAGGAAGCGCTGTTCAAACACCGGATCGAGCAAGGCGTCGCCATCCGGCGCTTGCACCGCATGAACCTGTGCCATGTGCGGGTTATCGACCTCCATCTGCCGCTGGATCACGTCGCGCTCGCTACGCAATTGGCAATCCAGGCACAGCACCCGATGCAAGCTGCCATGCAGCTCGATCACACCCTGGCTGCCGGCCTGGTCATGCAGGGTGTCGACGTTCTGCGTAATCAGCCCGCTGATGTGGCCACGGTGCTGCAGCGTCGCGAGCGCCAGGTGGGCCTTGTTCGGCTGGGCAATGCGCACCCGTGGCCACCCCAGCATCGCCCGCGCCCAGTAGCGGCGCCGCGCCTCGGGAGTGGCGAGGAATTCCTGGTACATCATCGGTGGCTTGCCCCGGCGTACACCTTCCCCGTCCCGGTAATCCGGGATACCTGAAGATGTACTGATCCCTGCGCCGGTCAGCACCAGGAAACGCCGGCCGGTCATGGCCCGGTGCAGGGTGTCGAGATGATCTTCCTGATGGTCCAGCGTGTCGAGCATGGGTTCCCCCTATTCGCCGCGGATGTATTGTTCCAGTTGCTGGATCAAGGCCGCTTGTTCGGCAATTGCTTCCTTGACCAGGTCACCGATGGACAGCAGGCCCAGCAGTTTGCCGTCTTCGACCACCGGCAGGTGGCGCAGGTGACTGTCGGTCATGATGTTCATGCATGCCTCGACACTCTTGTGAGTATCCACCGTGATCACCGGCGAGCTCATCACCTCATGGACCTTGGTGGTGACCGATGAGAGGCCCTTGAGCATGATTTTGCGCGCGTAATCCCGTTCACTGATGATGCCGACCACCACGTCATCCTTGACCACTGGCAAGGCACCGACGTTTTTCTCGGACATCCGCACCAGCGCTTCAAACACGGTGTGGTCCCATTTGATCGTGTGGACGTCCTGGTTTTTCTGATCCTTGGCTTTCAGCAGTTGTGCAACGGTCTTCATGGCGGCCACTCCGGTGTTGTTGTTGGTAGTCCAGATCCCCTACAGAATCCTAGACCGAACTCGCCGGAGCAAGGGCCAATGCGGCGTTAAACCTGTCGAAAAACGTCATGTGCCGGTTTTTTTCGGTATCTATCCCGCATTTACCGGCTTTTTCCCGCGTTTGGGGCTGGCGCCGGCCTTGCGCGGGGCGGCCTTGCGTTTCTTTTT
>NZ_QORI02000109.1 GCF_003325755.1 Pseudomonas sp. SST3
TGGGTTGCCGCCTGGCCAGACCCGGGGAATTCAGCGAACGCGCATTCTTGAACGATAAGCTCGACCTGGCCCAGGCCGAAGCTATCGCTGATTTGATCGAAGCCAGTTCTGCACAGGCTGCACGTAACGCGTTGCGCTCATTGCAGGGGGCTTTTTCCCTGCGTGTGCATAATTTGACCGAGCAGTTGATCAGTCTGCGCATCTACGTCGAAGCCGCGATTGATTTTCCGGAAGAAGAAAATCGACTTTCTGGCGGATGGCCATGTATTGGCGATGCTGGACAAAGTCCGCGATGAGTTATCCACAGTGCTGCGTGAAGCCGGGCAGGGCGCCTTACTGCGCGATGGTATGACAGTAGTGATTGCCGGCCGGCCCAATGCCGGCAAATCCAGCCTGCTCAATGCTCTTGCAGGGCGCGAGGCGGCCATCGTCACCGAGATCGCCGGCACTACCCGGGATATCTTGCGGTGAACATATCCACATCGAGGTATGCCGCTGCACGTGGTGGACACCGCTGGTCTGCGCGACACCGACGACCAGGTGGAAAAGATCGGCGTGGAACGTGCGCTCAAGGCGATCAGCGAAGCCGATCGTGTGTTGCTGGTGGTGGATGCCACTGCACCGGAAGCTGTGGATCCTTTTGCCTTGTGGCCCGAATTCCTTGAACAACGGCCAGACCCGGCCAAAGTCACCTTGATCCGTAACAAGGCCGACCTTACGGGTGAAGCCATCGCCCTCGAAACCAGTGAAGATGGCCACGTCACGATCAGCTTGAGCGCGAAATCGGCCGGTGAGGGTCTGGAATTGCTGCGCGAACACCTTAAAGCCTGCATGGGCTACGAACAGACCTCGGAAAGCAGCTTCAGTGCGCGGCGCAGGCACCTGGAAGCGCTGCGTCATGCCAGCGCGGCCCTGGAGCACGGGCGCGCTCAGTTGACCTTGGCGGGGGCTGGGGAGCTGCTGGCTGAAGATCTGCGTCAGGCGCAGCAGCTGTTGGGTGAAATCACCGGCGCTTTCAGTTCGGATGATTTGCTGGGGCGGATTTTCTCAAGCTTTTGCATTGGCAAGTAACCGAGTTATCCACACCGTCTACCAGTTGTAAGACACCGTACCGAGCAAGGTACGGCTGTCGCCCCAATAGCAACGCCCCGCATCGTTGCAACCGGATACATATTCCTTGTCGAACAGGTTCTTGGCGTTCAGGTCCACCGACCAGTGTGGGTTGATCTGATAACCCAGTGCCGCATCCACCAAGGTGACGCTACCTGCGTCCAGCTTCCCGTAGAGCGTAGGCGGGGTGTAGGAAAAGGTACTGTCGAAATAGCGCACCCCGCGCCCACGGAGAAACCCTTGAGTTGGCCGTCGAGAAAGCGATATTTGCCCCACACCGAAGCCTGGTTACGCGGCACGCCCGTCATCTGACGGCCTTCTACCAGCGAAGTGGCCGAATCCTTGGTTATCCGGGCGTCGGTGTAGGTATAGGCTGCCGTCACGTTGAAGTTGGAGCTGATGTTACTGTTGACCTCGACTTCCACGCCCTTGGCGCGACTTTCACCGACTTGGCGATAGCTGTTGGTGGTGGCATCAAGGTAGGTATCGTCCTGCTTGCGCAGGTCATACACCGACACGGTCATCGCCGTATCCCAGCCGATCGGTTCGTACTTAACGCCCACTTCGTATTGGCTGCTGGTGATCGGTTTCAACGGCGAGCCGGCGTTGGAGATCTGCTGCACGGGGACAAACGCGGTGGAATAGCTGACATACGGCGTAAGGCCGTTGTCGAACTGGTACATCACCCCGCCCTGGTAAGTGAATTTACGATCCTGTGAGTTGATATTGCTCGATGGCTTGACCTTGTCTCGGTAATCGCTGTCGACCCAGTCCTGGCGGCCGCCGAGCAGAAAGAGCCAATGGTCGTATTTGCTTTGGATCTGTGCATAAACCCCTTTCATCTGCTGTTCAAGCAAAGTGTTTTGCACTGCCAGGGGAGTGAGCGGGTCGCGCAGGTACACCGGGTTATACACATCGATGGTGCCGGCGAAACCCGCATCCCAGTCTTGATTGAACGAGGTTCGGTCATAGCTGGCGCCCAATAGCACTGTGTTTTCCACACTGCCCAACTGGAACTTGCCTTCGAGCTGGTTATCCAGGGAATAGACCATCGACTTGTTGTAGCGGTCGTAGGCGTTCATGTTCAGCCGGGTGCCGAAGCCACCGTTATTCAATGAGCCAGGCCAGGTTTCGTGCCGGTTGATACGTGACTGCATATAGCGCGAGTTCTGACGGAACTGCCAGTCATCATTGAAGCTGTGGCTGAACTCATAGCCGGTGCTCCACGCTTCGCGTTCAAAGGTGTTCCAGTCCGGGTTGCCCAGCAAGGTGTGTTTGGACAGCTTGCCGTTGGGATTTGTAAGCAGGGTACCGGCGGCGGGTAGGCCGAGTTCCAGGTTGGTATGGTCTTTCTGATAGTTGGCCAGCAGCGTCAGGGTGTTGTAGTCGTCGAAGTTCAGGGTCAGGGATGGCGCGATATACAGACGATCGTCCGGAACGTGATCGGTCTGCGTGTCGGATTTACGCCCCAGCATCACCACCCGGCCCAGGATAGTGTCACTGTCGTTGAGCGGGCCCGAGATATCCACACCCAACTGGCGTCGATTATTCGAACCATAACTCACCTGCACCTCGCCTTGCGGGGTTGCAGTCGGGTGTTTACTCACCAGATTAACCAAGCCACCGGGTGCGTTTTCACCGTAGAGCAGGGAAGAAGGACCGCGGAAAATCTCGACCCGTTCCAGGCCGTAGGGTTCGCTGGTGGTGTCGTATCGATTGCCTTGAACTCGCAGGCCATCTCGCAGCAGGCGTAGCCGTAATCCGTGGCGTTGAAACCGCGTATGAAAAACAGATCGCCTGCCAAGCCGTCGCCCGCCGCGAACGGTGGGGCGAAGATTCCCGGTACGTAGCCCAGCACTTCTGTCAGGGTCTGGGACTTCTGGTCCTTGATACGCTGGCCAGTGACAACGGACACCGAACGCGGGGTCTCGGACAGCGGTGTGCTGGTCTTCGTGCCGATCCGGCTGCTCTGAGCCTTGTAGCCTACATCCCCGGCGATCTCTTGATTGAAGCCGCCCTGTTGATAAGCGTTGACGGTGGTAGGGGCCAAGGTCAATTGGCCAGCAGGTGCCGCCTGTAATACATAGCTGCCGGGAGCCTGTGCGACCGCCTGCAGGTCCGAGTTCTGCAACAGTAGCGCAAAGCCCTGGTCCACCGAATAGTCACCTTGCAGCCCTGGCGTATTCAAACGCGCCGTTTGCTGTGGCGAGAAGGACAGAATCACATTGGCCTTGGCGGCAAACTGGCTCAAGGCGTTGTCCAGCGGGCCTGCGGCAATGGCAAAGTGTTGCGTTGCGCTCGCGGCCATGACGGTGGTGGATAACAACACACCGGTCGTAGCGGTGATGAACTGCAGACCGTACGTCATGCCATGGCAGGAAAGTCGTTTGCGGAGCGGGGTGGGAAGGCGCATAGGTGAGTAAGCCCTGAAGGTAGCGTCGTGATTACCTGTAGGGCCGCACCAGGTCAAAAAAAGATAACCCCTCTGTGGATTATTTTTCGATTAGCCGATCCGGGTGACCGACACCCAATAGCGCGTAAAGTATTTCACTTGAATCGGCAGGCTCGCTTGCAGGTTAGCGAGGACGGCATCGGTTGAGTCCAGACGGAATGTCCCGGAAACGCGTAGGCCCGCAGAGGCTGGGTCGCAGTGCAATACGCCCGGCCGATAGCGCGCCAACTCATCGATAACTTCTCCTAGCCGAGCATCGAGCACGATCAGTTGGCCATCGACCCAGGCGGCCTGTACACCGCCATATCGCTGGGCAGGGCGCACATTGTGCCGATCAAACTCTGCGCTCTCACCCGCGCCCATAGTGCGGCGAAGTTCGGGTTGGTCGCCGGGGGATATCTCAACCCGTTCTTCCAAGACGCCCACCCGCGTGGCATCCGGCAGTTGGCGCACAGTAAACCGAGTGCCCAGCGCCTTGACCCGGCCTTGGCGAGTTTCTACATAAAACGGTAAGTGCCCACCCCGCGTGCCGGTGTGGATAAGTACTTCACCCTCGCGCAGACGGATCAAACGTTGGTACCCGTCAAAGGCCACATCGATAGCGGTATGAGTATTGAGATTGATCTGCGTGCCATCCGCCAACTCGATGCGCCGCCTCTGGCCCACCGACGTGCGGTAATCAGCCCATGCGTTACCCAACGACGTATGTTGCTGGACGTTCCAGCCCAGGTAGCCACTGCCGCCAAGCACCAGCATCCACTTGAGTACCTGGCGCCGCTGTTGCGTGGTGGATAACGCGCGGCGTGTGAGATCAGGGGGCAGGCCACCGAGGCTGCGTTGCAACTGCTCCATCTGGTCCCAAGCCGCCTGGTGGGACGGGTCATGATTAAGCCACTGCTGCCAGGCTTGATGTTGTGCGGGCGTCGGTGATTGCGACTGGAATTGCACATACCAACTGGCAGCGACCTCGAA
>NZ_QORI02000110.1 GCF_003325755.1 Pseudomonas sp. SST3
ATTCACTACCCAGATACCGACGCCTTTTTTGGTGACACGGGCATCACTGATGTTACCGAGCAGCTCAGGGAGCGTGGCTGGGCCGTAGAGGGCAGAGGGCTCTTCATGGCTGATCACTACAGAGCTGCAACTGACATGATCGTTAAATGGGCGTTGAGCGATTCAACACATTGCAATGTAGAAGTCGCGGAATGGTTTCCTTCCCCTGAGGCAAGGAGTCGGTTGCTTAAGGTGCTGGATCTTGGCAAGCCCCAGCTTTCTGAACTGCACAGGCTGCAAAAAGTGGAAGCTTGGCTAAGCTCGCAATAGGTGATGACGTCAGGTTGGTCAGGAAGACAGCCGTTGTAATACATGCTGAATGAGAGCAATGGATATGCGCAAGAAGTCCCCCTCATGGTTTGTCCCGCTCCTGATTCTTTTTGCCGTCCTGTGGGCAATGGGGAAGAAAGACACGCCTCCAGCCCCGGTACAGCCACACGCTCTTAGCTCGCCGAATACGCAAGCGTCGATTTCCCCGGCCTCACCGCCAACCCCAGCTCCTGTTTCCGCAACTGAGCACTTTGTGAGTGCTGATAATCTCAATGTCAGGGATCAACCAGGTGGAAAGGTCATCTCCAAACTGAAGCGCGGGGAAAAGGTTCAGGTCTTCGAAACTAGGAATGAATGGGCGCGCGTCAGCATTGATGGTCAATCTTCGAAATGGCTTTCGTCCAAGAGTCTATGCAGTGGGCTTGGCTGCTACGTTGTTCCGAAGCCCAGACCGTCGGCCCAGCTTCCACTGCCCGCTCGCCAACAGACTCCAGCTTACGGTTCCTCGTGCCCCTGTTCCTCTGGAAACGTGTGTATAGGGCCTAGGGGTGGTCGTTACTGCATTACCTCTGGCGGTAACAAGCGGTACGGCGTTTGAGCAATTATCTGATGACGTCTTGCCGGGGATTACACTCTCGCAGGCGCTTTAGCCGGAAAACGAGCCGACCTCTTGACGAGGTTTCGTTGCAGACGGATATGTATTGGCTATGAATCCGTAACCACCTGACTCCACAATCATGTGGTTCAACTTCATTTTTGATTTTCCAGCTCAGGGCTAAACATGCACACCATACGGAAAGTGGTAATTCAAGAATTTCAAAAAATTCAAAACGCTCACAGCTCGATTTTGAGTCTGGGAAGAATGTGCTGATTGGCAACAATGAGGCAGGAAAAAGCACCATTTTGCTCGCGCTAGACCTCGCGCTCGGCGGGAGTCGCAACCGCATTGAAGCTCTGGGTGCAGAAGCTCTGCTCAACAAGGATTCGGTTGACACTTTCCTTGCTGGGGAGAAGAGCCTGGAGAAACTACCTGAGCTGATAGTCGACGTTTTTCCTAGAGGAAGGTGACGACGAAGGCCTGTATGGAACCAACAACTCCCACCAGCGCCAGACTGACGGCGTGCGCATGATCCTTGCGGTGATGGCCGACGTGATGGCCGAAGCGGTGCAAGCCATCTTGGCTGATGATCAACCAAACTTCCCGTTCGAATATTACGCGGTGCGGTTGAAACGTTCGCCTGCAGCCCTATGCAGCTTTCAACCGACCCATCAAACACATGATGCTAGACGGTTCACGTATTGATGGCGACTACGCATCTCGTGAATACACCCGAGCTGTGTACGCTTTCAACGCCCCCGTTGAAGACCGCTATAAGCTTGAAAACCTGTATCGCCAAGGCAAGCAGGCTTTTACAGGACAACATCTCGCAGCCCTCAAACGCCGACCTCCCCGCGTATCAGTTTGACGTACGGAGTAGCGTCCGGTCGAACCTGGAAACTGACCTAATCATCACGGAAGACAATATTCCGCTTGAGAACCACGGCAAAGGAAGGCAGTGCTTCATCAAGACTGAATTTGCGCTGAGCAAGCACAAGCAAGGCGGCTTGGATGTAATGCTCTTTGGAGGAGCCTGAGAACCACCTCAGCCATTCCTCCATGAAAGCACTTGTCGCCAAGCTAGCGGAGAACGAGAGCACCCAGCTTTTCATTGCAACCCACAGCAGCCATATCTGCTCAAGGCTTGATCTTCGGCATGCCCTTTTGATCGGCCCGAATGCAGCTGCTGGCTCACTTAAAGCCCTATCACCTGATACCGCAGAATTCTTCATGAAGGCCCCGGATAACAATGTCCTGGAGTTCGCGCTCTCCAAGAAGGTGATATTGGTTGAAGGTGATGCTGAATTCATCCTGGTGGAAAGAGTTCTATAAAGCAATGTACAAATGGGCGTCTACCGCATGTCGATGACGTTCACATAATCTCTATTGGGGGCACCAGCTTCAAAAGGTACATGGAGCTCGCTAACCTGCTCGGAATTCGAGTCGCAGCCATACGAGATAATGACAAGGATTATCAGAAAAACTGCGTAGAAAACTACGTCGACTTCGCTTCGGATAATGCCAAAGTCTTTGCCGACAAAGACAATGCCCGCTCAACCTTCGAAATAGGGTTGCACAACGACAACGAGGAAACCTGCAAGACCGTCTTCGGCCCAGGACGAAAAACCCTCTCCCCCTTGGAATACATGCTGGCAAACAAGGCAGAAGCCGCGTTTGAGCTGCTCAAGGGAAAGCCAGGCGAACTCACCGTTCCTGCCTACATCGCGGAGGCAATCCAATGGATAAACGAGTGATGTTCGCTGTGGCAGGTTCAGGGAAGACCACCTTGCTAGTGAAGCGTCTGAGCCTAGAAAAGCGCGCACTGATAATCACCTACACGGAGAACAACTATCGCCATTTGCGCGATAGCATCATCAAACGGTTTGGCCATGTGCCGAAAAACATCAACCTGCTGAGTTATTTCACGTTCCTTTATAGCTTCTGCTATCGCCCTCTGCTGCAAGTGCATATGCAAACGCGGGGAATCAGCTTTCGAGCTCCGCACGCCCGTACGCTAAAGCTCAAACGGGACAATATGGCGTATTACGCTACTACAAGCGGCAGCGTTTACCACAATCGCCTCGCAAAGCTCCTAGAGACCGTTAACGCAATTCCTGACGTGATGGCGCGAATGGAGCGCTTTTACGATGAGTTTTATGTCGACGAAGTTCAAGACCTAGCAGGTCATGATTTCAACCTGCTAATGGCATTAGCGAAAGCCAAGGTTGAAATGCTATTTGTAGGTGATTTTCTATCAGCATACGTTCGACACCAGTCGTGATGGAAACGTGAACAGCTCGCTACACGCTGACATTGGGAAATACGAAAAGCTTTTTCAAAAGGCGGGTGTGACTGTCGACAAGGAAACACTGAGCCGAAGCTGGAGGTGTGGCATCACCGTATGTGATTTTATCCGTACACATCTCCAGATTGACATGCAGTCACAGCATACGTATGAAACCGAAATCATTCCTCTGTCCAATCAAGTGGATGCTAACGCCGTGCACGCGGATGGCGAGGTGGTCAAGCTGTTCTACCAGGAGCATTACAAATACGGGTGTCTGTCTAACAACTGGGGCGCTAGTAAGGGGCTGGATCATTACAACGATGTGTGCGTAGTGCTGGGCACTACTCACTGGAAGATCTACCAGACATCCTCGCCCACAGCACAAAAAAACAAACTCTATGTTGCCTTCTCGCGGACTCGCGGAAAGCTGTACCTGGCGCCCGAAAAGCTTTTCAAACCGTTTAAAACTATGTAGGTCGGACTGGCTGAGGCATCCTAGAGATGCTAGGCATCACCGACCAGCCACATTTTTCAGGATGCGAGGGAGCCTAGTCGTGCCGTACCCTTCATAGATACTGGATGCAGTTCAGATCGGCTCGCCCAATTTTCTTCAGCGTCCTGCACATACATTCTCCCGAGCCTTTAGGCATGGGCCGGTCATGGGTGGCACGCTCTATTGCAGAAGGTGCGGTGACAGATGATGTTGACCACTAGACAACCGCAAAAAATGACGCAGGCTTGCACGTCCATTACCGTGCTGAAACGTCGCGATCACGAAGCGTGAGTTTTCTGTGGTAAGTACCCAAAATCGGCCCTCGCGCTCCGCCTTAATGACGTCAGAAGTCCGGATCAGGTGACCGTCGCCGAACCGTCCATATTGGTCTTTGCGGTTGTGACCAAACACGACTCCTAATCCAGCACGAGCCTTTATGGATACTCCGCAGAGATAGGCTGTTATCGGTTTGTCGAAGCCTTGCGCCTGTGCTTTTTAGGATTCGTGCAAGATCGAAATCTGTATGTCGTTTTCCATGAAGATTCACATCCACAGTGTTCAGCATAATTGCGCTCCTTTCGCAGCCAGTATGGCGTTACCAGGAAAACCACACGCAACCAACTGTGCTGGTATCGTGCAGGAATCTTGGTAAATCTCAGGCTGTACGAATCATGTTTTGCGTGATAGATCGGACGAAGGTTGCTCAGCACATCAGTGTTGAAGCCAGGTTGGTGAGAGCTGTGATATTTGGAGCCGGTCTCCACCTCTAGCAGGCACACAACACACTCGTTTTGGTCTTCACCAAGCGTCACTTTGGTCAGTTTCTCCATGCGCCAAAC
>NZ_QORI02000111.1 GCF_003325755.1 Pseudomonas sp. SST3
ATTTTCGGCCATGGCTGATATGGAGCCGACGACTGATCGCATGAGAGAAGTACTTTCCTACATGCGAGAGCATCTGAACGAACAGCTGTCAACTGAGCATTTAGCGTCGATCGCTTGCCTAAGCTTGCGTCAATTCGGTCGAGCATTTCTGCTAGAAAACTGGGGAAACGCCGGCTAAAGCCGTGGAGCGTTTGCGTGTCGAGGTTGCGAAGCTGCGCGTTGAACGTGGGACTGAACCAATAGAGCTGATAGCACACTCGGTGGGCTTTAAGGATCCGGAGCGGATGCGCAGAGCCTTTATCAGAGTTATCGGGCACCCTCCTCAAAGCATCAGGCGACTGGCCACGCATCAGGGTTTTACCGCTTATGAGTCCGAGGTTGAAGTGCCTTAACTACCCCTTCAGGATTCATTGCCTGCGGCGCAATCCTCGTAGCATGGGGATATTTCGACGTTATGCCGAAAATCTATTCCCCCTAAAGCAGACTCATCAATATCTAATTCGGAAGTAGAAACAAGTTCGATCGAAAAGCATGGCGTAAATCGAGGGGAATAAGTCGTTTTGCAAAGCGCTAGTGACACTTAAGCTTAAGTCTCTGGGTTTTAGTGACCTCTAATGGTCGCGATGAATCTCTAATCTATTAATGGGACAGTCATGAAAGAACTTTCAGGCAAACGTGCATTCATCACTGGCGCCGCACGCGGTATTGGTGCAGCTATCGCCATCGAGTTGGCAGAAAAAGGAGCTGATATTGCTTTCAGCTATGTTCGCTCTGGGGATGCCGCCGAGGAGCTGGCCAGAGAAATTGAGGGATTGGGTGTTAAAGCCTTCCCTATCCAAGCCGACAGTGCGGATTCCCAGGCTGTTACTCGGTCTGTACATGAGGCCGCTAGGCTTTTAGGAGGTTTGGACATACTAGTAAACAACGCGGGCGTCGCTTTTATTTGCCCGCTAGAGGCAATGCAACTGGATCAGATAGACCAGATCATCGCCGTAAACATTAGGGCAGTGATCTTGGCGTCTCAAGCTGCCATCACCTATCTTGGAGAGGGCGGAAGAATCATCAATATCGGCTCCTGTCTGGCGGAGCGCGTGGCCTTTGAATCGGTCACGGTCTATTCCATGTCCAAGTCCTCCCTGCTCTCCTTTACACGAGGACTTGCTCGTGAATTGGGGCCGCAAGGCATCACCGTTAATACTGTGCATCCTGGACCTACGGACACTGATATGAACCCTGCCGATGGTGATGGTGCTGACGCGATGAGGGCTCATTCAGCATTAGGGCGATACGGTACTGGGAAGGATGTCGCAGTGGCGGTCGCGTTCATCGCAAGCCCAAGCGCTAAACACATCACCGGCACCAGTTTGAGCGTGGACGGGGGCGTAAACGCATAGTCCTGATTAATCCACCTTGAGACGATCTGACGATTTACCCCAGAAATCTTAATCCCCAGAAATTGGTAACTCCGGCTGACTCCCAGTACCCATTCTGGTTGGATGAGTGGTGGGAGTCTATATCTTCATTGCATGAATACTTAGTTAGGTGGTTTAAATTTTGTGCTGTTGGACCTTACGTTAACAGTATTAGATAAATAATCATAAAATTCACCGCAGTAGTGATCTGCACGATTTTCGTATGAGGAGGCTTGAATCAATGAGCGTTATATTGACTCGCCGTAAGGTGATTTCAGGCATGGGACTTCTAGGTATGGGCATCCTCGCAGGCTGCGATACCCGGGGTGAGTTGTCATACAAATACGGTAAAGATTTGAGCGATAAGATTCTTGGGCGCACATTCAAGTTAAAAGACACTGACGGCGAGGTGAGAACGCTTTCAAGCTATCGGGGCGTGATGCCCATGATTTTTTTTGGATTTACTCAATGCCCGGCAGTCTGCCCAACTGCCTTAGCTCGTGCAGTAAAAATCAAAAAAATAATGGATAAGGATGGCTACCGCCTTCAGGTTGTCTTTATAACGCTTGATCCGGAACGGGATTCACCAGCCGTACTCGACGCATATGTCAAAAAAACTTTTGATCCCTCATTTGTCGCACTCTATGGAACACTAGAAGAAACGGCCGCTACAGCCAAAGAATTCGGTGTGTTCTATGAGAAAGTACCTATTGGATCAACATATACACTTACTCATTCATCGACGAGCTACGTATATGACTACGAAGGAAAACTACGCCTTGGATTTTCTCAAGCACTTTCGGCGCTGCAATGTGCAGAAGATCTGACTACCCTCATGGAGATTTGCTAATGAACACGGCCCCCTATCGAGCAAATATTTTCCAGAGCTTTAAACAGATCGCAATCGGACTTTCCTTATTTGGATTGGCTTGCCAGGTATCAGCCCAGACGCAGGTAGAAGACGCATGGGTTCGCGCGACAGTGCCAGGACAACAAGCGACTGGTGCGTTCATGACGATCACTGCAAGCAGCGATAGCAAGCTGCTCAGTGCCCAATCATCGATAGCGAAAACCGTGCAAATTCACCAGTCGACCATCAAGAACGACGTGATGCGTATGCAACCAGTAGAGTTCGTTGCCTTACCTGCTGGCAAAACAGTCATTCTGGATCCCCATAACTATCACATTATGCTGATTGACTTGGTGAAACAGGTTGAAAATGGCGACAAGGTGCTTTTGCATCTTACGGTAGAGAACGCCATGGGCGAGATGGAATCGATCAAAGTTGAGGCCACTGCGCGGGCATTAAATATGGCTGATGACGCCAAATGAATTGATGGATTCAGCAATGAAACTCTAGTAGAAGAAATGCTTTTGTAGTGGCTGATTGAGCAAACTAAGTTCAAACGGGTTGATGTGGATCAGTCAAACGGCGCCCAACTTCTGTACAGAGCGAAAAAACAGAGATCTTCATTTTCTCAGGGAGTGTGATGAATAGCATAAAGGTCTTTCTGTGCAGTGAGGCTGGAGCCTGCGCTCGTCATAAAAACACGCAAGCGACGGTCAGTCTTTCTCGACATCCTCGACATCGAACCGCAATCTAAGAAAATGCCGGATTTTGAAAGGGATAGGTTTCACACACGCGTCGCGCAGCAGCTGGGT
The DNA here is from genome assembly GCF_003325755.1 of Pseudomonas sp. SST3. The sequence goes on from NZ_QORI02000111.1 coordinate 3,075, forward strand.
CCACCTTGCCACAATGAGGCAAATGCTCATCAACGTCGCCACAGCGGAAGCTGTGGAGACCTCGAACGATACGGAATAATTTATCTGATGCGATGCTGTCGAATCCTTATGCGTACCGTTGAAAAATCTTCGAGATAATTTTCCACTGACCATCGATTTTGAGCAGCGAAAGAAAGTCGTGGAAGCTCGCGCTCAAAACGTCATTCTCCATGTCCACCCGGACAACTGCAGCTGTGGGTGTGATAGCCAAGATATCCAGGCGACTGCGGGTATTCGGTGAGGCACCCAGCGCTTTGAAGAAGCTCGCAAATACCGGAATAGCCGGACCTTGAAGCAGCTCATCACCGCTGTAGCCCCACATTATCGCGTCTTCGTGGAAAGCTTTCTCAATTCCAGCGATATCCCCAGAGCGATATCCGTCAATATAAGCTTGTGCTGCCTGAATCACATCGTCGTACTCAGTGGTGGCGACTGGTTTTATATGGGAAGTCATGTGGAACCCTTGTAGGTGCTAGCGAAATGTGCGTGTTTTTATGGGCCTCGCAGAGTCACGTACCGCGATCACCAAAATGGTTGCTACAACGAGTGCTCCTCCCCTGGCTTAGAGACGATGCATTCATACCTAGCGGGCCCACTCCTGAGTAAGCCTACTCAAGCCGTTGCCTTACGAGGATTGGACTAAAACATTGGTGATTCGTAGTGCTCTACTGCGCCGCCTGCGAACCTGTAAAAGCGAGCATTACAACCGTCGCTTGGTGTTCGTGTCACCAACTTTACGTAGGAATATGGGAAACGAAAACGACGTTTATCCCTCACTTTAAGCCAATAAATCTCGCTACTAAAAGCCATGAAGGGCGCCAGGCTTCGTGGTATTACACTAGGGTTCCCGTTAATCTGAGACTTAAAACGCTGGAGCTGAGCTGCGATGTACCGAATTGGATTTTTTGTCTGCCCTGGTCACGATGCCCTCGATCTTGCTGGGCCACTGTCTGCATTCAATCAAGTGGCTACGGCTGTTGGTCATAAGCCGTATGAGCTTCGTGTCGTATCGCACTCCGGAGGATCGGTTATTGGTAATTCAGGCCTTCCGGTCGAAACTACTCCAGTTGGCCAGCACACCTTTGACACCGTGATTTTTGTGGGTGGCGAAGTCGAGCCAATGCTGACAGCAGAGAATCTCGCCGCAGCAAGGCAATTGATCGTCAACGCTTCGCGAGTCGCCAGCGTGTGCACCGGGGCGTTCTTGCTTGCGGAAATCGGGCTGTTGAACGATCGGCGGGCCACGACGCACTGGAATCACACCGCACTACTGCAATCGCGTTTTCCCCGCATCAAGGTTGCGGGGGACAATATTTTTATTGAGGACGGGCACATCTGGACGTCGGCCGGCATCGCTTCCGGGATCGATCTGGCCCTCGCCCTGATTGAGAAAGATATGGGCGTGAATGTAG
>NZ_QORI02000112.1 GCF_003325755.1 Pseudomonas sp. SST3
TGGGGCGGATCCGTTGAATCTTGTCGGCACGCTGTTGCCGGGAGCCAAGGTGCCAGCGGTAAGCGGTAACCGGGTTGTGTACCGTGATGGGGTGCCGGCGGCGGTGATGGTAGGGGGCAAGCAGCAGGTTTTGTTGGAGGTGGATCAGCAGGCGGTGCAGCAGAAGTTGATCAGGCGCTGACCTTGAGGGCCTCATGATTGAGACCTGGGCTGCTCCGTCAACACCACCGCATCCTGCTCATGCTCCTGCGCCACACGCTTAGGCAACAACACCTGCTGTGGATAAGTTTGCGCAAAATGCACCTCATCACAGTTATCCACAAGCTTTTTCAAGCGCTGATTAAACGCCCGGCTGACTGCGTATTGGCCACCCGAAACCGTGCGGAACTGCGCGGTGAGCACCACGCCATTGAGGTCCATCTTGTCCACGCCAAATACTTCAAGCGGCCCTTGCAGGTTGTACTTGAGGAACACGTCGTCGCGGATCGACTGGCCGGCCTCGCGGATCAGCTCCACGGCCCTGTCCACGTCGGTGTCGTAAGTGAACTGCACTGAGAAGAAGGCATAGGCGAATTGACGCGACTGGTTGGTGACCGCCTTGATCTGCCCGAACGGCACCGAATGCACAAACCCCTTGCCGTCACGCAGGCGCAGGGTGCGGATGGTCAGGCCCTCCACGGTGCCGGCGTGACCAGAGTCGAGCACCACCCAATCGCCGATGGACAGGGTGTCTTCGATGATGATGAACAGGCCAGTAATCACGTCCTGCACCAATTGCTGGGAACCGAAACCGATCGCCAGTCCCACCACCCCGGCGCCCGCCAGCAAAGGCGCGACATTGATGCCCAGGTTGGCCATGGTGGTAATCGCGCAGATCACCACCAGGATGATCTTCACTGCATTGCGCAGCAGCGGCAGGATGGTTTTGACCCGGGTGCTGGGCTGGCGACTGGAGCGTTTATTCACCGGTGGTTTGAGGGCTTCCTGAATCGCGGTGTCGAGCACCACCCAGAACAGCCATGTCACCAACAGGATCAGGCCGATACTGCTGAGGGAATCACTGATGGCCCGGCCCACCGAGTTGCGCTGGGCGAATTCGAACAGCGAAACGCCCCAGATACGCCCGAGTATCTCGATAAACGCGATGGCCATGACGATACGCAAAATCGCGTGCAGCAAACTCAGAAAGCGTTCCTTGTAGGCGCTGCTGCGTTGGATCGATACCTGGCTGCGGGACTTGAACAGGTGTTGCAGCACGGTGCTGAGAAACACCGTGCCGATCAGTAACAAGGTGGTGAGCAACGCGCAGCGCAGGGCCTCTTGGTTGTCGTCACCGGCACCAATCAGGTTGACCGCCGACACCAGCACCATCAACAGAATCGGCCAGTACCAGAGCCCGGAAAACACCCGCAGCGACTGTTGCAATGCTGGATGTTTGAGGCGCTGGGCCAGTGGCCGGTTGCGGATCAAATGGGCCACCGGCCGACGCAGGCGTACCACCAGTACGCCAAAGATGACCGCGGCAAACAGGCCGGTAAACACGGCGATGCTGCTGGTGATATTGCCGCCCAACTGACGAGCGATTTGCGGGCTGGTCAGTGCATCACTGAGGGCCGCGAGAAAGCCGATCAGGAATAGAGGCTTGGGGCAATAGTCACGAATGATCCGCACGGCAGGCCGCTTGTGGCCGACGTTGAACATGACAATGACGCACAGCAACAGCGAGGTGGAAAAGATGCCACTACTGGTGGCGTAGGCAAAACACAGTGCCAGGGCTCGGCCGACAGACGTGGGTAAAAAGTGACTGACATAAAGGGTCAGCGGCAGGCAGATCAGCGCTGGAATCGTGTAGGGCACTACATAGCCCAGCAAGCCTTGCAGCCGTTGGCGCCGCGCGAGGAATGGGCGGCGGCTCGAGCGTTGCACAACCAGGCGCCCAAGTATCGTCAAGACCGCAAAGGCACCGACCCACACCCCAGACAACAGCAGGAAATCGCCCGCCACGCTCCACGGCGAGCGTGCGGCTGTCTGGTCTACCAGGCGCCCTACTTCGTCCGCGGCGCGATCAGCACGCAGGCGCCAGGCGTCGATGAGGTTCTGGTCGAGGTCGAGCTTGTTCTGCACGTCGTCGATGCTTGAACTGATGGCCCCGAGCAGCCCGCCTTCTACCAGCAGTTCCGGCTTGGCCGGCGTTTCGGCAGCGGGCGCCGTTGCCGCGGCTTGCAGGGCGCCATTGCCGCAGAGCAGCAGCGCGACGAGCAGTAATGCAGTCTTTGGATTCAGCAAAACAGCAAGCTCCTTCAGCAGGGTCTGTAAGGAACTGACGAGCTTGGGCCCTTATCGTTCCCTGCGTTTGCAATGCCCCTCCCACATTTCCCCCCTGTACCGCCTGTAGGAATATGGAAACTTTCAGCCAAACAGCGCAGTCATCCCATAACGGAGGTCACCTCACCCACCATCCACGGGAGTAAACATGGCGGCGATTCACATCGGCATTTCCGGCTGGCGCTACACGCCCTGGCGCGGGGACTTTTACCCCGAAGGGCTGACCCAGAAACGCGAGTTGCAGTTTGCGTCACGCGCCGTCAACAGCATCGAAATCAACGGCTCGTTCTACGCGCTGCAGACCCCCAAGCGCTACGCCGAGTGGTATGCCGATACGCCCGAAGGTTTCCTGTTCAGTGTCAAGGCGCCCCGTTTCATCACGCATATCCTGCGCCTGCGGGACGTGCACAAGCCGATGGCGAACTTCTTCGCTTCCGGGGTGCTGGAACTCAAAGAAAAACTCGGCCCCATCCTCTGGCAGTTTCCGCCCAGCTTCAAATTTGACGCCACGCTGTTCGAAACCTTCCTGGCCCAATTACCCACCGATACCCAACAGGCGGCGGCCCTCGCCCGCCAGCATGAGCCACGCCTGAACGGCAAGGCGAGCATGAAGGCCTATGCCAAGAAACCTTTGCGCCATGCCGTGGAGATTCGCAACATGAGTTTTGCCGTACCGGAGTTCATCCAGATGCTGGATAAACACGGAGTGGCCCTGGTGGTCGCGGACACCGCAGGCAAGTGGCCGTACATGGAAGACGTGACCGCCAACTTCATGTACCTGCGCTTGCACGGCGACAAGCAGTTATACGCCAGCGGTTATAGCGCCGAAGCGCTCCAGCGCTGGGGTGACCGCATTGAGCGCTGGGCCCAGGGCAAGCAACCTGCCGATGCACACCTGGTCGACCCGCACCACACACCCCGCAGGCGTAAACACCGTGACGTGTTCTGCTTTTTCGACAACGACATCAAAGTTCGCGCCCCCTTCGATGCACGCCAATTGCTGCAACGCTTCGGACTGGACGAACACCTGCTCACCGAGCCTGGCCGACTGCCGGAACCAGGAGTATTGCCATGACGCATCCAGAGCTGATCCCCACCCCGCCGACCACCGCCATCACCCGTTTCACGGTCGCTGACGGTCAATATCCACAAGGGTTTCACCGCACTGAATCGCCGCTTCATCTTGCCCGAACTGCGTGAAGCGGTGCGCAGCGTGGGCGCCGACATGGTGTTCTTGCAGGAGATCCATGGCACTCACGAACGCCATCCCCAGCGCTACAGCGACTGGCCAAAAATGCCGCAGTATGAGTTCCTGGCCGACAGCATCTGGCCGCAGTTTGCCTATGGGCGCAATGCGGTGTACCCCCATGGCGACCATGGCAATGCACTGCTGTCAAAATTCCAGATCATCCGCTACGACAACCTCGACATTTCGCAAAGCGGCCATGAAAACCGCGGCCTGCTGCATTGCGTGTTGCGCCTGCCGGGCGGCGGCCAGCAGGTGCACGCGATCTGCATCCACCTGGGCTTGCGCGAGGTGCATCGCCAACAACAATTGCGCTTGCTGGAACAACGTATCAGCGAGATTCCGGCCGATGCGCCGTTGGTGGTCGCTGGCGATTTCAACGACTGGCGGCAAAAAGCCGACCTGAGCCAAAGCGGTTTGCAGGAAGTGTTCATGCACACCCTTGGCAAACCGGCGCGCACCTTCCCGGCACGCCTGCCGTTGCTGCCGCTGGACCGCATTTATGTGCGTAACTTGACGGTGCACAACCCGCGCGTACTCACCACTCGCCCTTGGTCCCATCTCTCAGACCATGTGCCGCTGTCGGTGGAGGTTGAGCTATGAACGTCGCGGTAGACCATATCGCCACAGACCAACCGCCAGATGACAGCAAAGCGCGGGATCTGGATTACGGCTGGCAGAGCAGCAACCAGGTGGCGTTGCTGGAGAACGGCGAGGCGTACTTTCCCGCTGTGTTCGAGGCTTTGCGGGCGGCAGAGCGCGAGATCCTGCTGGAGACCTTCATCCTCTTTGAAGACAAGGTCGGCTTTGAGCTGCACAGCATCCTCATCGAGGCGGCCAAGCGTGGGGTAAAGGTGAGTGGTCAGCYTCGACGGTTTTGGTTGCGGCGAGCTGAGCCCGGGCTTCCTGCAGGAGTTGGCCGAAGC
>NZ_QORI02000113.1 GCF_003325755.1 Pseudomonas sp. SST3
TTTATCTACCTGTCGGCGCTGGTCAGCTGGATGCGCATGCTCCCGCCTACGGAGATGGCTGAACTGTGGGGTGAGATTACCGGTGAGGTGCTGATCAATCTGCTGCTGATTCGCGTGTTGGGTGCGATGGGCGTGGTGGTGCGATTGGGGGCTCGTGTGCTCAGTCACGTCAAATCCGGGCGGGCGCGGGCGTTGTTGGAATTGCTGGCCAAGCAAGTAGTGGGGCCTCGGCTGGAAACCCATGTCGAGGCGGCCAAGCCGGTGTTGCTGAGCAGTGCGGCGACGCCGATTAAGACGGTGCCGGCTGTGCCGTTGAAGGCGGGCGATAGGCTGGTTTCGAACCCGGTGCCGATGGTGCGCGGCAAGGCCCAGCGCACCACGTTGGTYCGTCAGGAGCCTGTCGATGATGTGCCAACTGTGGCGTCGAATCCGAAGGGCGATGCGGCGGCGCCTGCGGATAAAAACAGTCACTCACGGCTGCCCGGTGTCGATGGTCACCGGCGAGGAATTGCTCACCCTCACCGACGGCGCGCTGAACGGGATTTTGCCGTTTGAGTGGACACGGCTGTATCGCACTAGCGCGGTGGAGGTCGATTGTGGGCTGGGGTTGGGTTGGAGCCATGCGCTGGCTCATCGGCTGGTGGTGTCGGGCGATTTGGTGGTGTGGACTGACCATGAGAACCGCTCGACTACCCTGCCCTTGCCCACCGACTCTCGGCCCGCGATCACCAATAGCCTGGCGGAAGCGGCGATCTACTTGGGTTCGGCTCCTGACGAGTTGGTGCTGGCCCAGGCCTCGCGTTTTTATCACTTTCGCGACGGTGTGCTGGTCTCGATCAGCGACGCGTATGACAACCGCCTGCGCCTTTGCCGGGATCGTTCCGGGCGGATTGAGCGGCTGGATAACGGCGCCGGTCGTTCGTTGCTGCTGCGTTATGAGTTGGGTCGCATCGTCGCGGTGGACTATCAGGTGCATCGCGCCAAAGGGCGTGAGCCCTACGTGTGGGAGACCGAGCAGAACCTTGTTTCCTACGCCTATGACGAAGACGGACGACTGGTTTGCGCGACCAATGCTGTCGGTGAAAGCGAGCGTTATCGGTACGACGATCAGCACGTCATTCTTGAGCGGCAGTTGGCCGGTGGGGCGAGTTTCTTCTGGGCGTGGGAACGGTCTGGCAAGGCGGCGCGTTGCGTCCGGCATTGGGCGAGCTTCTCGCAGATGGACACGCGTTATGCCTGGGGCGATGACGGCCACGTCACCGTGCATAACGCCGATGGTAGCCAGGAAGTCTATGTCCATGATCAGCGGGCGCGGCTGGTACAGAGGATTGATCCGGATGGTGCCACGCATTTCAAATCCTACGACGACCAGGGCCGGCTGACCGTCGAGCAAGACCCGATGGGCGCGGTGACGGCCTATCAATATGACGACGCCGGACGCTTGGTGGCGCTGTTTCCGGGGGAGGATGAGCCGACATCCTACGAGCATGACAATGGGTTCGTACGAGTTGTGCGCCGTGGTGAGGCGGTCTGGAAATATGAGCGTAATGAGCAAGGCGATGTAACGCGTAGGGCCGATCCCGATGGTGAGGTTACTGACTACAGCTACAACAAACAGGGACAACTGACCGGTGTTTGGTATCCCGACAGCAGTTGCCATCGGCTGGTGTGGAACGAGCGTGGGCAGTTGCTTGAAGAGCAATTGCCCAACGGCGGGATCAAGCGTTATCGCTATGACGATCTAGGCCGGCAGATTGCGCGTGAGGATGAGCATGGGGCTCAAACTCAATATCAATGGGATGCCGTCGGGCGTCTGCTAAAGCTGATCGAGCCCGGTGGTGGTTGTAGGGAATTCAGCTACAACCCCTACGGCAAAATCATCGCCGAACGCGACGAACTCGGCCACGTCACCCGCTATGAATACGCCGACGGCCTGCACCTGATCAGCCGCCGTCTCAACGCCGACGGCACCCAGGTCAAGTACCGCTACGACAACGCCCGGCTGCTGCTCACCGAGATCGAAAACGAAGCCGGCGAAACCTACCAACTCGACTATCACCCCAACGGCCTGATCCGCCAGGAAACCGGCTTCGACGGCCAGCGCACCGCGTATGCCTACGACCTCAACGGCAACCTGCTGGAGAAGACCGAATACGGCGACGATAACAGTCAGCTAATCACCCGTTATCAGCGCGACCACGCCGGGCGCCTCGTACAAAAAACCCTGCCCGATGCCAGCGTTGTCGACTATACCTACGACCGCCAAGGCAACCTCCTCAGCGCCGAAGACGGCCACTGGGCGCTGGCCTACGAATACGACCGCCAAAACCGCCTCACCGCCGAACACCAAGGCTGGGGCACCCTGCGCTACGGCTACGACGCCTGCGGGCAGCTGAAAAACCTGTGCCTGCCAGACAACAACCGCGTCACCTTCAACCACGACAAAGGCGGCCACCTCGCCACGGTCGAACTCAACGGTGAAGTACTCACCTCACATCTGTTCAAGAGCGGCCGCGAACACCAGCGCCAGCAAGGCCAACTGCTCAGCCACTACCACTACGATGACCAGAGCCGCCTACACGCCCATGCGGTAACCCAACAGCAAAACCATTTTTACCAACGCCAGTACGACTACGACAAATCCGGCAACCTCACCCGCCTGCTCGACACCCGCAAAGGCGAACACCGCTACCACTACGACCCCCTCGCCCGCCTGACTCGCGCCGATCACTCGCAGGACGTACAGGAACGCTTCGGCCACAACCCCGCCGGCAACCTGCTGATGCAAGACCGCCCCGGCCCGGACATCGTCGCGGCCAACCGCCTGATGATCCAGGGCGACCGCCATTACGACTACGACGCCTTCGGCAACCTCATCCGCGAACGACGCGGCAARGGCCAGCAACTTGTTACTGAGTACCGCTATGACTGCCAGCATCGGCTCATCAGCGTCACGCAACCCAACGGCCAGACCGCCAGCTATCGCTACGATCCATTTGGGCGGCGCATCAGCAAGACCGTGGATGACATAACCACAGAGTTTTTCTGGCAAGGCGACAAGCTAATTGCCGAACACCATGCAGAACGCCATCGCAGCTACCTCTACGAACCCGGCAGCTTCCGCCCACTGGCACTGTTGGACGGTTTCGGCCCAAAAGAAACCAAGCCCTACCACTACCAACTCGACCACCTCGGCACCCCGCAAGAACTGACCAGCCCCGAAGGCGAAATCGTCTGGTCCGCCCACTACCGCGCCTACGGCCAGATCGCCCGGCTCGACGTAGGCAACATCGACAACCCGCTGCGCTTCCAGGGTCAGTATTTCGATGCGGAAAGCGGCCTGCACTACAACCGCCATCGCTACTACAATCCGGATATTGGTCGTTACCTGACGCCGGACCCGGTGAAGTTGGCGGGGGGGATCAATGGGTACCGGTATGTGCCCAATCCGACAGGTTGGGTAGACCCGCTGGGACTTAGCTGTAAAAAAACAAGCTGCCCTGAAGGGCCGTATAGCGTAATCGTTCCAGGAGGAGGTTTAGCCGCACATGAGGCGGCAGGAGGACATCTAATGCAAAAGCATGTCGGTAGAACTGATCAACAGCTGCTTGACCGCTTGAGACAGGAACCACATATCCCGGCAGCCTCTACGTTTCATGATCGCGCAACAGCTGAACTCGCCGTTTCAAAGGTATTGGATAACAATCAAGACAAAATCAAAGACTTCCTAGAAGGAAACAACCAGCAGATAGTCATCACTCAATATCCCCAGAGCCAATCGGCACAAGTTTCAAAAAGAACACTACGACACCTGTACCCGGAAAAGAAATTTACTTAATTATTCGCAGAGACCAAAAAATGCATACTGGATAATCGAAATTCACACAGGGTTTCCAAAACCCAATGAAATAAAAGACTACCCCGAGCTGCAGCAATTTCTTGCTGGATACTTCAATCAAGATTGGGTTGATGATCACAAAAGCGCAAACGACGTAATTGATTTTTTTATTTCGGAGTCGCCTGAAGAGACGATAAAAATAGTGCTATCAGAGCTAGAAAAAACTAATATCAGCCAAAAAAACAGAGCAAGATCTTCAAGACTTTTTACTCTCTGATATCGGCTGTTATTACTATTACCCTAATGAATGGAGTGATGGGCAAACGTGGTTAAACCATGTTGCCTTAACATTAAAAAACGCCATTAAATAATTTCCTGGCCGAGATACGGGGCTGCTAGGCAGCCCCACGCGAGCAAGCTCGCTCGCCACCGGTGTACTCAGCTCCTTTAGATCCCCGCCACCGCCAAATCCATCGCAAAATACGTAAATATCAAATCCGCCCCCGCCCGCTTGATCGACCCCAACGTCTCGCGCACCACTCGATCCTCATCAATCGCCCCGGCCTGTGCGCCGAACTTGATCAATCGCGTACTCACCGCTCACCTGGTACGCCGCCACCGGCAGGCGCGAGGCTTCGCGGATGTCGCGGATGAT
>NZ_QORI02000114.1 GCF_003325755.1 Pseudomonas sp. SST3
CCGGCCAGAGCATTACCGAGGGCACGCTGATCTTGGTGGACACTGAGGCCGAGGTCGCACCAGGTAAGCTGGTCGTGGCCAAGCTACCAGACAGCAATGAAGCCACATTCAAGAAGCTGGTGAGCGACGGCGGTCGACTGTTCCTCAAGCCGCTGAACCCGAGCTACCCGATCGAGGCCGTCGACGAGCACTGCCGGATCGTGGGTGTCGTTGTGCAGGCACTGCAGAAGTTTTACTGATGCCATCCGCCCTTGGAAAGCCATCGACTTCATGGCGAGAGCAGAGCTTCTGGAGCAAGGTTGGGGTCATTGCTTGCCTGGCTTTCCTTATTATGATGCTCCCCGGATACTCCTACGTCGCTGGACTGAGCGGCGGCTCATCAGGCCGCAAGCGGGTATTCAGTCTTGGCTTCGTTGTGCTCTGCATCTTCGTGGCTGTATTTGAGGTGCTGGCGCTGAGCCAGTACTATGTTGTGTACGGATGAGCTGGGTAGAGAAAGACTGAGCGTAGGCAAACTCTCCGGTCAGGTCGCAAGCGTTGGTGGGCTGAATCGTTCAAAACCAACCATGGCATGCACCCACAAGCTAATAATTAGAAAAGCAGGGAAGAACGATGCAAAAATGCACGCTTAAGTCATTAGAAATAGAGCAGCCCCCTTTTAGGAAGTTGAAAAATCTAACCGTTGAATTTGCTGAGCGCATTACTCTAATCGCAGGCCACAACGGAATAGGGAAGTCTACCATTCTGGCCTTAGTAGCAAACGGCTCAGGCTTGACCTCAAAGACGTTTAGCAGTTACACCGGAAAACTGTTTCGTGGACTTTTAAATGAAATAATCCACATTGACTATGAAAAAGAGTTTCTCCACCATCAAGAACAAGAGACGCTTTCCAAGCCCTGTATTAGAGTACGATATAAATGGGGAGCTTTTCCAAAAAAGATGCGCTCTTTCTAAGCGAACAGTCGAAAACAAAGACAAAAAAACAACAAGATTAGAAGCCCGTGTTGTACCACGAAATAAATCTAACTCGGACTTTCTACAGCCAGAGCACGCGATAAAGATAGGCGTGGCTGCAAAGGTGCCAATTCCTACGCTGTACTTAGGTATGACACGGATGATACCTATTGGGGAAAGCGATCCGGAGTTAGTAGTCAGCGTCCTAGACACTGCAATTGATGAGTCGGATGCCGACTTTATTGCTAGCTTCGTATATAGTGTAATAGGTATTGAAGCACCTGACGAACTGGAAAAATCTATAACTACCCAGTCAATACAAGGTACAAATAAAGTTGCAAAGCATCCTACCTACGGCTATAGCCCTAAAAGCATTTCGCTTGGACAGGACAGCTTAAGCTCGATTGCTACGGCCTTTGCATCATTTAGAAAGCTTCAGAGAGAATGGGGAAACTACCCTGGCGGGATCTTAGTAATCGACGAAATAGATGCAGGCTTTCATCCTCACGCTCAGCAAAGATTGATCGCGAGTATAGGGCAGTACGCAAAAAAGTTTCGAGTCCAAGTAGTCGCGACCACTCACTCACTGTGCATGATTGAAGCGGTTCACCCAGAAAACAACCCCATTGGCGGCCGAGGTGTATCACCAGATTCGATAGTTTACTTAACCGATACAGTTCAGCCTCGGGTAATGACGAATCCGTCACTGGAAACCGTAAGAAACGATATGCTCTTAATACCTCCGAAAGCACCGGATAAAGTACGAGCAAAACCGAGATACCTAAAGATTTATTTAGAAGATGCCGAAGCGAATTTTTTCTTAACATGTCTGCTGACTGCAAAACTTAAAAAAACGATAAAAGAAGCATGCGGTGTTAACCTTAAACCAATCCCAATTAGTGTAGGCTGCAACAACCTTCAAGGCCTTCAAACATTTTGACCCTCATTTCAAAACTGTACTCATTGTCGTTGATGCCGACGCCACTGTAAAAAGCAGCAATGGTAAACTTAAAAATGTCGTCAAGCTTCCGGGCGGTAAAATACCCAACGGCGCCAGTTTCTCCCCGGAAAGAACGATTTATGAGTTCGCGAAAATTCTGATGGGCAACAACCAGATCTATCCGTCAACGCGGGCAAAGCTGGTCGCTGCAGGAATTACTAGCAACCAAATCCATGCCCATCTGATTCAAGGCGATACGGACATAACCAAGCGGGAGCCAGCAAAACGCTGGTGGAACGAAAGAATCGAGATTATTGGAGCCTGGGGTCTTGTAAACCACTGGCTTGCAGAGCATCCAGATTTGGTAGAAAAATTTGAGAAGGACCTCATGACGCAGCGATTCATACGGCGAAGCTCTCAATTTGAGGGCTGGCCAAGTATACTGCTGACCTATAAGCTGAGGTCCCGCACACCTCAAAGGATGAGATCTGATGTACTCCAACAAGCTATACAGCCCCCTACGCTACCCTGGCGGTAAGGCTCGCTTTGCGCCTTTCATTGCCGAGGTGATGCGGGCTAATGGCCTGGCGGACGGGCACTATCTGGAGCCGTTTGCTGGCGGAGCCGGGGTTGCGCTAGAGCTTCTTTTCGACGGGCATGCATCGCATATTCACATAAATGATCTCGATCCGGCCGTATTCGCCTTCTGGTCAGCTGCGACAACCGATCCGGACGGAATCCTAAAACTGCTCCGGGACACGCCAATCACCATGGAGCAATGGCATCACTGGCGCTCCGTGATGCTTGCCCAGGACCCTGAGCTCTCCATTGCAGAGAGGGGTTTTGCTACGCTTTTTGTGAACCGTACAAACCGATCCGGCATCCTCAAGGGTGGAGTCATCGGGGGCAAGGCTCAGACTGGCGCCTACAAATTGGATGCCCGATTCAGCAAGGAGATGATTGCAACCAGGCTTGAACGAATCGCACTAAATGCAGATCGGATTTCAGTTTTATTGCGAGGACGCCTTTCTTTTGCTCAGTCGCGCAGCAGCGTTTCTGCCAGAGCTATCACTGATCTACCTTGACCCGCCGTACTACGTTAAAGGGCGCGGCCTGTACCGAAACTTCTACAAGCACGATGATCATCTGCAAATTGCTGAATTGCTGCAGTCGATCAGCTTTGATAGACCATGGGTAGTCTCGTACGATAGCGCACCAGAAATCTGTGAGATGTACAGCCAAAACGAGGCTCTGACTTACGGACTGCACTATACCGCCCAAGCGCGATATGTAGGCGACGAGGTAATGTTCTTCAAAGAAGGCATCTCTGTGCCAGATGCGAAAATCCCTAGAGCAACTGTGGCAGCATGATTCCAAGCCCGGCCCAGCGCCGGGCTTCTTGTTTCTGCCAAGCGTCCTACTCTGCTATCGTGGCGCCCTCTGAACGCAACGGACGCAACGAAGCATGGACTCATGGAAGACCCTGGCGATCGCCCTACTGGCATCGGTCAGCACGCAGGCCTTATCAGGTGATGGCGCCAACCCTATCGCTGCCGCGATATTTCTCACAATTTCCGCGCCAAACAATTTCATTTGGGGCGACCACATCTCTCACGACCGAGCCGCCAAAAGTTTTCAAGTCAGCCAAGACCGACGCTCTGGCGTTCATCGGTTCGGACGGCGAGATTCGCGGTGCACAGTTTGAGCAAGCATCACGACACTACCGATTGAGCTATAGATCGCCCCTCATGTCCGATATGCAACTCGCCAAGGCAATCGCGACGTCCTACTGAGCGCAACCTTTTCACATCCCTTTCACAGTCGGGCGCTTATGGTTACCACAGCTCCTAGAGAACATCCCTTTAAGCCCGCTACTCCCCATCGCGGGCTTTTCTTTGTCTGCAATTTGCCTTTACTTATTGCGCTCCGATTAGAGCTAGATCGCCTCAACCTTTCTACATTGAGAAATCTCGGGCAATGCTTGATCGGCAGAGACTTGATTCAGTTGCCATTTCAGCTCAACCGCAACCGCATTGAATCGGTGTGCCTCCACTCTCTTGCCGCTGGATGTGAGGCTGACGTAAGAGGCACCCGAGCTTTGCACTTCAACCATAGTGGTGGTGGTGCCGCTCTCAAGATTGGAGTTCCCCAGAATTCCCGCTTTCCATTTCTGAGTGATCGTGTGCTCACCTGGTGCTACAGGCACGGCTACGTAGCCACCGTTCTCTAGAGATGCTACCTGCTTTCCATCCAAGGAAATCAAGGCGGACATTAGGCCCATATCGTAGTTACTGGGCCTGTAGACATAGATAACACCACGCTGAGAATCTACGTTTTCAAGTGGCGTGAATTTTGGTCCTGTCATCGTGCAGGAGCTGAGGAGCCCCAATAAGACGAATACTGAGATCTTCCGTGCTTGAGTCATAACTGCTCCATCCTAATTAAGCGACTGATGATCAACACTGATGGGCTATCAATCAAATCCTTTGTTGGGTCACAGCAGTATTTGCTTCGCTTGCTTCCTTGCTGCTCCTCATTCGCAGAATCTGCACAGGCGACAGGCAGGGAACAACCTATGCA
>NZ_QORI02000115.1 GCF_003325755.1 Pseudomonas sp. SST3
TTGCCCCGGATTTCACCCGGCCACGGGGACTGTTGGAGGGTATGCGCCTCGATCAGTTCGAAATGGTCGGCACGTTGTCCCGTGGTGCGCAGGCCTTTGCCTTGTTGCGGGCTGGGGCCAGGGTGTATCGGCTGGCGGTGGGTGATTACCTGGGGCTGGACCATGGCCAGGTCACGGCCATTCAAGACGCTGCTGTCGAGCTGGTGGAGCTGTTTCCCGATGGACAGGGTGCCTGGCTGGAACGCCCGCGAACCCTTGTGCTGAACGTCAACTCATAACGGAATCAAACAATGAAAAGGACCTTCTCGTCCTTCGGTGTGGCGCTATGGATAGCGTTCACGGCACCGATGGCTGCTGCTGTGCCCAATCGCCTCGACCTTATCCAACTGCCGCCGCCCGACAGCGCCCCGCCGGTCAGCTATACAGGCGCCAAACTGACCCTGAATTTCCAAGACATCGACTTGCGTGCGGTATTGCAGCAAATCGCCGATGTCGCCGGGCTCAACCTGGTGACCAGCGATGAGGTGCAGGGCTCGATCACCCTGCGGCTCAAGGATGTGCCCTGGGACAGGCTCTGGACCTGGTACTGCAAACCAAGGGCTTGGACAAGCGAGTCAAGGCGGGCGTGCTGCTGGTGGCGCCCGCCGATGAATTGGCTGCCCGAGAGCTGTTGATGCTGGAGTCGCGCAAGCAGATGGCCGAGCTGGCGCCCTTGCGTCGGGAGCTGCTGCAGGTCAATTACGCCAAGGCCGCCGACCTGGCCAAGCTGTTTCAGTCGGTGACCGGCTTTGAGGGCGCCACCGATGAGCGCGGTTCGGTGGCGGTGGATGACCGCACCAACAACATCATCGCCTACCAGACTGGCGAGCGGCTCCAAGAGCTGCGGCGCATCGTGGCGCAGCTGGATATCCCGGTACGCCAGGTCATGATCGAGGCGCGGATTGTGGAGGCCAATGTCGACTACGACAAAAGCCTGGGTGTGCGCTGGGGTGGGCGGCTCACCCGCGGCAACGGCGGCGTTGGCGGTATTGCCAAGCCGCCGGCGGAGGGTGCCGAGCCGCCGCAAAACCCACCCAGTTCACCCTTTGTCGACTTGGGGGCGCTGGCCGGAACCTCGGGCCTGGGGATCGCCTATATCACCGACAACCTGTTGCTGGACCTTGAGCTGACCGCCATGGAAAAAACCGGCAACGGTGAGATCGTCTCGCAGCCCAAGGTCGTCACCTCCGACAAAGAGACTGCACGCATCCTCAAGGGCACCGAGATTCCTTACCAGGAATCCACCTCCCAGGGCGCCACCTCGGTGTCGTTCAAAGAGGCTTCGCTGTCGCTTGAAGTCACGCCGCAAATCACCCCCGACGACCATGTGATCATGGCGGTCAAGGTCACCAAGGATGAGCCTGACTACCTGAATCGCCTCAATGACGTGCCGCCGATCAAGAAAAACGAGGTCAACGCCAAGGTTCTGGTCAGGGATGGCGAGACCATCGTCATTGGCGGGGTTTTCTCCAACACCCAGAGCAAAGTGGTAGATAAAGTGCCATTTTTGGGCGATGTGCCGTATCTTGGCCGCCTTTTCCGGCGCGATGTGCTGGCGGAGAAAAAATCCGAGCTGCTGGTATTCCTGACTCCGCGTATCATGAATAACCAGGCGATTGCTGTGAGTCGTTGATTCTGTGCGAAATTTGATTCTTGTAGGGCCGATGGGGGCTGGAAAAAGCACCATCGGCCGTTTGCTGGCCAAAGAGCTGCGCCTGCCGTTCAAAGATTCCGACAAGGAAATTGAATTGCGCACGGGTGCCAATATCCCATGGATCTTCGATAAAGAAGGCGAGCTGGGCTTTCGTGACCGCGAGCAGGCGATGATTGCCGAGCTGTGCGGCTGCGATGGCGTGGTATTGGCGACCGGCGGTGGCGCTGTCATGCGCGATGAAAACCGTCGGGCGCTGCATGCCGGTGGTCGAGTGGTGTATTTGCACGCGTCGGTCGAGCAGCAGGTGGGCCGTACCGCCCGTGATCGCAATCGCCCGTTGTTGCGCACTGCCGACCCGGCCAAAACCCTGCGTGACCTGCTGGCGCTGCGCGATCCGCTGTACCGGGAAATCGCCGATCTGGTGGTGGAAACCGATGAGCGGCCACCTCGGATGGTCGTGCTCGACATCCTCGAGCGCTTGCAACGGTTGCCACCCCGTTAAAGCCTGGCCCGAAATGCGCTATTCTCGGCGGCGCGCCATCACCCTGTAAGGTATGGCGTAGAGCCACTAGGCGGTGTCGAGATATCGACAGTGCCGGTCGTCAATACATCTTCAACGCGGGGACACATGCAGACACTTAAGGTCGATCTAGGCGAGCGCAGCTACCCGATCCACATTGGCGCAGGTCTGTTGGACCAGCCCGAACTGCTTGCGCCGCATATTGCCGGCCGACAGGTGGCGATCATCTCCAACGAAACGGTCGCGCCGCTGTATCTTGAGCGTTTGAGCCGCAGCCTGGCGGCGTACTCGGTGATCTCCGTGGTGTTGCCTGACGGCGAGGCCCACAAAAACTGGGAAACCCTGCAGCTGATCTTTGATGGCCTGCTGACCGCACGCCATGACCGTCGAACCACTGTGGTCGCCCTGGGCGGCGGTGTGATTGGCGACATGGCCGGTTTTGCCGCGGCCTGCTACCAGCGCGGCGTGGATTTTATCCAGGTGCCGACCACCTTGCTGTCCCAGGTCGATTCGTCGGTGGGCGGCAAGACCGGTATCAACCACCCGCTGGGCAAGAACATGGTCGGCGCGTTCTATCAGCCCCAAGCTGTGCTGATCGACACTGCTACCCTCAACACCCTGCCACCGCGTGAGCTGTCGGCCGGCCTGGCGGAAGTCATCAAGTACGGGCTGATCTGCGATGAGCCGTTCCTGACCTGGCTGGAAGAGCACATGGACGCCTTGCGCGGCCTCGACCAGGTGGCGCTTACCGAGGCGATTTCCCGCTCATGCGCGGCCAAGGCGCTGGTAGTCAATGCCGACGAGCGCGAGTCCGGTGTGCGGGCCACACTGAACCTGGGCCACACCTTCGGCCATGCGATCGAAACGCACATGGGCTATGGTGTGTGGTTGCATGGGGAAGCCGTAGCGGCTGGCACGGTGATGGCATTGGACATGTCGCAGCGCCTGGGCTGGATTAGCGCCCAAGAGCGTGATCGCGGTATCCGCCTGTTCCAGCGCGCCGGTTTGCCGGTTATTCCGCCCACGGATATGACCGAGGCGGATTTCCTTGAACATATGGCGATAGACAAGAAAGTGATCGACGGTCGACTTCGACTGGTACTGCTGCGCCACATCGGCGAAGCCGTGGTGACCGACGATTATCCAAAAGAGATTCTACAGGCCACGCTGGGAGCGGATTACCGCGCCCTGGCCCAGCTCAAAGGTTAAATAAGACCCGATGACTAGTTTGCATGCCGACGAGGCGTTCCTCGGCCATTACCACTTGAGCCACGACCCCTTTGCTCCACGGGTGCCGGGTTTCAAATTCTTCCCCGCCCAGCGCAAGCCGGTACTGGGGCAGTTGCATCACCTCGCGCGCTACAGCCAGTTGCTGCTGGTGGTCACCGGCCCTCTGGGCAGCGGCAAGACCTTGCTGCGCCAGGCGCTGGTGGCCAGCACCAACAAGCAATCGGTGCAGAGCGTGGTGGTATCGGCCCGCGGTGCCGGTGATGCGGCCGGCGTATTGCGCCAGGTAGCGCAGGCGTTGGACGTCTCCAATGCCGAGCCGAACGCGATTCTCAAGCAAGTGGTGCAGTTGGGCCTGACCGGCCAGGAAGTCTACCTGCTGGTAGATGACGCCGAGCAGCTCGACGAATCCGCCCTCGAAGCGCTGCTGGCGCTCGCGGCGGGCACGCCGGAAGGTCGTCCGCATGTGTTCCTGTTCGGTGAGTCGTCGCTGATCGCCGATCTGGAGCAGATCAGTGGTGAGCAGGAGCTGTTCCACGTCATCGAGTTGCAGCCGTACGAAGAGGAAGAAACCCGCGAATACCTGGCACAACGCCTTGAAGGCGCCGGGGCGGGTATCGAACTTTTCACCGCTGCGCAGATCTCTGATATTCACGAAAGCTCCGATGGCTGGCCTGGAAACATCAACCAGGTTGCCCGCGATGCGATGATCGAAGCCATGATTGCCAGCCGCTCTGCGGTCAAGCGTCCAAAGATGGGGTTCACTATGCCTAAGAAGCACGTATTGGCTATTTCCGCCGTTGTCGTGGTCGCTGTAGCCGCCGCCTGGTTGATCCCGGGTCGCAACAAGGCACCGACAACCACCGGCGCGCCAACTGAGCAGGCGCAGTTGCCATTGGGCAAGCCCACGCCAAACGTCGAATTTGCCAACTCCGGCCAACCGACCAACCTGCCGATGGTCGGCCAACCGGTGATGCGCGGCCCGCTGGCAGAAGAAGCCGGTGGCATCTCCGAAGGCGACGACGGAGTGCCGG
>NZ_QORI02000116.1 GCF_003325755.1 Pseudomonas sp. SST3
AACGATCAACACCGAGGTGCCTGCATCGCAGGCAAAGCCAGCTCCCACAAGTATTGGTGTGCTTCTTGATAGGGGCTTACAGGTTTTGTAAATAGTTTTGCGCTGTAGGAAATTTGTATTTCAAATGTAGGATTCAAGTCCTTTTGTCATTTCAGGACTTGCATGAACACCCTCTCGGAGCCTCCCAGTCGTCTTTCCCCAAGACAACCGCTGTCGCTGTTCCCGCTGAAGCACCCCGTATTCCGTCAACTAACCTTGTCTCGGTCGTATGACCGCACTTTGCCGTGCCCGGCGTTCTGAACACTTTAAAGACAGAGAATTTATAAATGGAATGGTTAGCGGATCCTACGGCCTGGCTCGGCCTTGCGACCTTGATTGTGCTGGAACTGGTGCTGGGTATCGACAACCTGGTGTTTATCGCGATCCTGGCGGACAAGTTGCCGCCGGAGCAGCGTGACCGTGCACGTTGATCGGCTTGTCCTTGGCGCTATTGATGCGCCTGGGCCTGTTGGCGAGTATTTCCTGGTTGGTGACCCTGACCCAGCCGCTGTTCGAGGTGTTCGACAAGAGCTTCTCGGGCCGTGACCTGATCATGCTGTTCGGCGGTATATTCCTGCTGTTCAAGGCCACCATGGAATTGCATGAGCGCCTTGAAGGCCATGTGGCGCAGCACAAGGGCAGTGTGGCTTACGCGATGTTCTGGCCGATCGTCGCGCAGATCGTGGTGCTGGATGCGGTGTTCTCCCTCGACGCGGTGATTACCGCCGTGGGCATGGTTGACGAGCTGGCGGTGATGATGATCGCGGTGATCGTGTCCATCGGCCTGATGATCGTGGCGAGCAAGCCGCTGACCCGTTTCGTCAATGCGCATCCGACCGTGATCATGCTGTGCCTGGGCTTCTTGATGATGATCGGCTTCGCCCTGACCGCCGAAGGCTTGGGCTTCCATATTCCCAAGGGCTACCTGTACGCGGCTATTGGCTTCTCGATTCTGATCGAGGTGTTCAACCAGATCGCCCGAGCCCGTCGCAAAAAATCGGCACAGGGTGTGTTGCCGGTGCGTGAGCGTACCGCCCATGCGGTGATGCGCTTGTTGGGCGGCCGCAGCCTGGCGGTGGAAGAGGTGGGTGAAGAGGTAGCCGATCTGCTGGGCGAGCCGGATGCTGCGCAGGGTCCGCTGTTTGACCGGCGCGAACGGGTGATGATCAGCGGTGTGCTGCAACTGGCCGAGCGGCCGATTCGCACCCTGATGACCCCAAGGGCCAAGGTTGACTGTATCGACCTGGCGGACGAGCCCGAGACGACGCGTCTGAAACTGATGCACTCGTCCTACTCGCGTCTGCCGTTGATCCGTAACGGTGCAGTGGATGAGCCTTTGGGCTTTGTGCACAAGAAAGAGCTGCTCAAGGAATACCTGGCTGGCAACGAGCCGAACCTTGCGCACTTGGCGCGTCGGGCGATCAACCTGCTGGAAAGCTTTTCGATCCTCAACGCCCTGGAGCAGATGCGCCAGGAGTCTACCCACATCGCTTTCGTGATCAACGAATTCGGCGACTTCATGGGTGTATTGAGCATGACGGATATTCTGGAATCCATCGCCGGTGAATTGCCCGATGCCAGCGAAATCGAAGGGCCGGACATAGTCGAGGACGGCGATGGTTTCCGTGCCAATGGTGCCTTGAACCTCAACCTGCTGCGTCAGCGAACGGGCTTCAAGGCTGCGGCTACCGAGGACTATCAAACCTTGGCGGGGTTGGTGATGAGCCTGCTCGACCGCCTGCCGGCGGTGGGCGATAGCCTGGAGCATGAAGGCTGGCGTTTGACCGTGGCTGAAGTGGAAGAGCGCCGGGTGACGCAAGTGCACTTGCGCCCTTGCTCAGGTCATAACGGCTGAAGATGTCTTTTACGCACTGCTCTTGTTCTTCAACGGGGCCGAAGCCTTTGAGCCGTTCTACCACGGCCCCCTTCAGGTAGATCAGCAGCGTCGGGGTGCCCGTCACGTCAGGGTGCCTCGGCGTATGGGCGCAGTCGAGTAACAGGTTGACTATCCAGGGATGCTTCCACGCGGTCTGTTCGAATAAGTGGCATGCCTGCGCGCAAGCGGGGCAGTGCTCTGAAAAAAAAAGAATAAACACCGGGCGCGGTGTGTTCAGTACCCGATTGAACCCTTGGGCGCTGGAAATTCTGCGCGTGGCGACTCCCATGTTGATCCTCCTGCCTGCAGTGTTGGTTTTTTGCTCACGCTAAGCCGGAGGGTCGTCACCGTCTACTGTCAACCTTCACAGGTGCGCGTCACTTGCACTCGACCCGTCTAGGTGCGCTGTAACACCGTTGTGGGGCGTTGCGTAGCACTGCCATGCGACGACGGCGCAACGCTGTTTATCTCTGCAATCGCTATCACGCTGATCCATAACGCATTTATTACCCCCATAGGTTTCCTCCAGCGTCTGTGGCACACTTTCTGCTGTCTATTCCGTTGTTACATACCAAGTTCCGGTATAGCGGAATATACAATCCCTGGAGTGCTTGTCATGCATCACCGACCTTCCGTATTCAAAGCGTGTGTTTTTCTCGTCGCTGCATCGGCTTCCTTCGCCAGCCTGGTGCAGGCGGCGGACAGCAAGCTCGATAATGTGCTCAAGCGTGGGCACTTGATCGTAGGTACAGGCAGTACCAATGCGCCGTGGCACTTCCAGGGAGCGGATGGCAAGTTGCAGGGATTTGATATCGACATCGGCCGCATCGTGGCCAAAGGCTTGTTCAATGACCCGAGCAAGGTGGAGTTTGTGGTGCAGTCGTCCGATGCACGTATTCCCAACCTGCTCACCGACAAGGTCGACATGAGCTGCCAGTTCATCACCGTCACCGCCAGCCGTGCGCAGCAGGTGGCCTTCACCCTGCCGTACTACCGGGAAGGCGTCGGCCTGCTGCTGCCCAACAACAGCAAGTACAAGGAAATCGAAGATCTCCAAGCCGCAGGTGATGACGTTACCGTGGCAGTGCTGCAAAACGTATACGCCGAAGAGTTGGTGCACCAGGCGCTGCCCAAGGCCAAGGTCGACCAGTACGACAGTGTCGACTTGATGTACCAGGCCGTGAACTCAGGTCGCGCCGATGCCGCCGCCACCGATCAGTCCTCGGTCAAATACCTGATGGTGCAGAACCCTGGCCGCTACCGCAGCCCCACCTACGCCTGGAGCCCGCAAACCTACGCCTGCGCGGTCAAGCGCGGCGACCAGGACTGGTTGAACTTCGTCAATACCGCGCTGCACGAAGCCATGACCGGTGTGGAGTTCCCCACCTATAAAGCCTCGTTCAAGCAGTGGTTTGGCGTGGATCTGCCAGAACCGGCGATTGGTTTTCCCGTGGAATTCAAGTGACCCGCAACAATAGGGGCGTGCCTGAACACGCCCCCTTCAGGTGCTGCTGACCATGAACTATCAGTTGAACTTTGCCGCCGTCTGGCGTGATTTCGACACCTTGCTGGCGGGGCTCGGCCTGGGGTTGCAGTTGGCGTTGCTGTCGATCGCCATCGGCTGCGTGATCGGCCTGTTGATGGCGTTTGCCATGCTCTCCAGGCACCGTGCGTTGCGTATTCTTGCCTCGGTGTATGTGACGGTGGTGCGCAACACCCCCATCCTGGTGTTGATCCTGTTGATCTACTTCGCCTTGCCCTCCCTGGGTATTCGCCTGGATAAGATTCCCTCGTTCATCATCACCCTGTCGTTGTATGCCGGTGCCTATCTCACCGAAGTGTTCCGCGCAGGCCTGGTGAATATTCCCAAGGGTTTGCGGGAAGCCGGCCTGGCCATCGGCCTGGGCGAGTGGCGAATTCGCGCTTACATCACCGTGCCGGTAATGCTGCGCAACGTGCTGCCGGCGCTGTCGAACAACTTTATCTCGCTGTTCAAGGACACCTCCCTGGCCGCTGCGATCGCGGTGCCGGAGCTGACCTATTACGCCCGCAAGATCAACGTCGAAAGCTATCGGGTGATTGAAACCTGGCTGGTCACGACCGCGCTCTACGTGGCTGCCTGTTACCTGATTGCCATGCTGCTCCGTTACCTGGAACAGCGTTTGGCTATCCGTCGTTAAGGAAGGGTCCCATGTACGAATCCCCCAGTTGGCTGCATGAATTGTGGATCGCCCGCGAGACCCTTTGGGCTGGCTTCCAGGCCAGCGTGGCGGTCTCGGCGCTGGCGATTGTCTTTGGCACCCTGATCGGCATCGTCGCCGGGTTGATCCTCACCTACGGCAAATTCTGGATGCGCGCGCCGTTCCGTCTGTATGTCGATTTGATCCGTGGCACGCCGGTGTTTGTACTGGTGTTGGCGTGTTTCTACATGCTGCCGGCCCTTGGCTGGCAAATCAGTGCGTTCCAGGCCGGTTGCGGTCGGGCTCACCTTGTTCTGTGGCTCCCATGTATCGGAAATCGTGCGCGGCGCGCTGCAAGCCATTCCCCGTGGGCAAA
>NZ_QORI02000117.1 GCF_003325755.1 Pseudomonas sp. SST3
TCGAAGTCTGGTCAATCCGATCCTCACGGACATTGCCGTGCATCCGAGCAGTGGCGGGTTTGGTGATGGCAGTGTGGTTGCTCCGACGGTTCATACCGGTGGGACGCAGCTGGATGGGCGACAGGACGATGGTAAGTATGTGACGCCGGAGCATCGACTTGATCCGGGAAACATGTACAGTGAGGAGAGCGGTGCAAAAGCGACAGGTGGTGCAGTAGAGCTAACGTTTGACAAGGCCACCCGGACTTGGACAACTCCAGCAGGTTTAGACTATGGACAAGGATCAGTCCAAGGGAACAGAGTTTTGCATGTTTTAGAGCACGCGGAGCCGAATCCGGCCAAGACAACGCATAGCGTATTTAGTATGGACAGAAAAGAAATTTTAGGCGCTGTCGATGAGGCATGGCGCAAGAAAGGTAGTCCCGTGTCAGGTGATCCGGGGGCATATGTTGTCCCAATGGGCCGACCGATTGGTACTACGGGAGAAAACAAGTATTAAAATTATTGTTCGTCCTGGGACCAATAAGGTTATTACCGCCTATCCTGTTAATTAGAGAAATTTTATATGCTGTGTCCAAGGTGTGTGCAGGGAGAAGTTGTCAAGGTTAGAATTATAGCTAACGACACTTGCTTGTTCGTATGTCAAGAGTGCGAGGCCTCATGGTTTTTATACGAAGACATTGGGGTTAAGGCCTTTGTCGACTATGGGACCTATATGGAAGGTCTCGGGCTGAAACCATTGTGGAGTGAGTTTGCAAATCATTCCTGAGTAGGTACAAAAGAACTGGGGGGAATTGAGCCACCCATTCCCAAAGTAGATGTCACAAATGACTTTATGATGAGTACCTTCAAGGTAAAAAAGGGGGCAAATTTATTTTATAGGTTTTGACGAGTCCTTTTAGATGTAACGAATGAGTCTCTGGAAAAATAAATCTCTCCCCTTTTTCGTTTGAGAAGGACGGGGCGGTTTATAGCTTGGACAACAGACGTTTTGCTTGCTGCGTCTGAGGCGGGAGTTCCAATCAAAGTTGTTCCGGCTACGCCAGCAGAGGTTGCTAAGGAAGGATGGAAAATGACTACCCCCAATAATGGTTCGATTATCTGTGTTCGAGGTATTTTATAAGTGAGGACGGTATGAGTTTTGAGCGAGTTAGAGATATACAGACAAAAGAAGATCTTGCGGATTTTGTTGGTGAGTTCAGAGAGGGGTTGGTGCTTAATCCAAATGACTGGGAAAATCCGGACTTAGAAAGGTTTTTAGCGGCAATGGAAGCCTGCGTTAGATCAATAGATATGTATGCAAAAAACTCGGGCGACAATAAAGTTATTAGCCCTAGCTGGAGCACCTTTGCAAGGATTTTATGTGCGTCGAAAGTTTATGAGTAATTGTTTTGCATGGGCTTTACTCAACAACAGATCCCGCCGGTGTTGTTATATCTGTTTATTGCAAAATCTCCGCCCTTCACTGCTCGCTTTAGTCATGGCTTGGGGAAGTAAAAAGTGGACAGATTTATTAGGGTTGACGAGTTCTTTTAGATGTAACGAATGAGTCTCCGGAAAATAAATCTGTCCTCTTTTTTTTGTCCATTTTTTTCACTGAAAAATCAAAATGTAAAAGGCGCTGGGCCTGGTGTACAGCCGGATTGTCAGGGGGATATGCAATCCATAGGAAGTGATATGAACGGAATTGAAAAGCTATCGATCATTCCAGAATTTAATTTCTATAATTTGAATTATGTATTAAGTTTTAGCGTTCGGCAAGAGTATGAGGGAGAGAGCGTTTCGACATATGAAATAATGCTTGCCATGCTTTATAAGCTTGATCGTTTTGAATGTGACGTTGGCCTTAAGTTTGCGGGTGTGAGGTATTTTAAAGTTTCCTGAAGTAAATGGCGATTTTTACTTGAGCGAGATTGAGTTGGAAAATGTTTCGGCAGACCAGCTTGAAGGCGTAAACTTTAGGTTTAAAGATTACGGAGGTTCTGGGTTTGAAGTGCTGTCTCGTGAGTTTTCCGTTTTAAGCTGTAAGCCTCGTGACTGAAGCCTCGAATTGAGTCAGCCCAGAAAAGCAAAACAAAAAGTGAGCGGACTGATTTTCAGGTTTGAGGGGTATTTGAGATTCGGCAATGAAATTCTGAAAAATATTTTGCTTTGTATGTGAAGATCAAGTGTGCAGGTGTTTAAAGTGATCAAAAATAAAGTTCCTGATTGGACAGTGCGTGGAAAAACCATTTCTCAACTGATTGAGGAGTTGCAGTCATTTGAAGATCAAGATCTCATGTAAAAAAGGGGACAGATTTATTTATAGGTTTGACGAGTCCTTTTAGATATAAGGAATGAGTCTCTGGAAAATAAATCTGTCCCCTTTTTTCTCTATGCCGGCGACCGCCTGGGTTTCGCCAGTGGCAAAGACACCACCATCGGTGGAGCAAATCTGAGAGGCGATGAAGTGGTGGGGCGTGTGGGCGGCGACCTCAAGGTTTCGTCGGTCGCTGATACGGGCAAGGTCAAGGGCAAAGAGTTTGATATCAGCGTTACGGCCACCATCGGCCCGGGTGCGGGTGTCAGCGGCTCGGTCGGCTTTGGCAAGACCACAGGCAAAACGGACTGGGTCGAAGAGCAAACCCGTATCACCGGCAAAAATGCCGTCGATATCAGAACAGAGAACCATACCCAGATCGACGGAGCCGTCATCGCCGCTGACAACGGCAACCTGAAACTGGACACCGGCACCCTCGGCTTCAGCGATATCGCCGGGCAAGACAAAGAGCATGGGTACTACCTGAACGTAGGCGGCACCTATAAAGCCGGGAGCAGTGAAAGCAAAGGCAACACCGTACAAGACAGCAGCCAGGCGGGCAAAGGCAAGGAAGGTAAGACCGGTTGGAGCGTTGAGGGTTGGAACTACGAGAAAGAACGTGAACAGATTGTCCGCGCCACGGTGGGGGCAGGTGAAGTCGTTGTGCGCAAGGATGCTGAGACGGGAGGTGACTCTACGGCCGGGTTGAACCGGGATGTGGGTAAGGCCTATGAGATCACCAAGGATGATGAAAAACGAACGGATTTGTATGCGAGTAGTTCGTCCATTGATGCTGTGCTCAAACCTGGAGAAACGCTGAAGCAATGGTCTGATGGGCTACTCAATTACGATAAAACGGCGTTGGACAACTTCAACAAGGCCGCCGGGGCATTGCATGCATTAGTCAATCGAGTGGAAGTCATGCAGGGCCGTCCGATGGATGCTCGTGCAGAAGCCATGGCCGGCAAAGACTTGGCAGAAAGCACGCTTGAAGCCCTCATTCTCTCTGGTATGAGTCCTCGATCGGCAATGGCAAAAATGGGGGATCCCGAATTCATCGACAGCGTCCTGAGAAGTATGGCGTCGTTAAATGGGATCGAACCCCAGGTGCTTAGCGACGCGCAGAAGCTTGTTGAGTCGAGCACCTATAAACCCGACCCTCAGGCAGTGGTACTGGATACGTCGGAAGTCAACCCGACAGGGATTGAAGAACTTCAAACGGGTTCCTTGGAAGCATTTCCGGATTCAACTCGGGGAAATACAGGCTTATAAAAACAAACATCCTGAGAGTGTGGAAGCCATAGCCTATGTGTTGGCCGCGGCTCAAGGCCCGAAAGGGGTTGCTCAATTCATTGCGATGAAGGCTGTTGAGGGGACCGAGGCGGGGCAGGCGATCTCGAAGAATATAGACAAAGCGAATGCGTTCGTCGGAAAGAAAGTCGCTCAAATCATCGAAGGGACCGAGCTGAATCCGACGTATGACAGCGACAAATATCTGATTGGCGGTGGTGAGCTACTTTCCAGTATTTTATTTGGGGCGATGCCTGCTCGAAAAGGTAAGGGCGGTAAAGATTCCGAGGCAAATTCTCCTCGTCCTCTTGCCGAACCTGTCTATAGGACAAATAAGGAGGCCAAGCAGGCTGCAGAAGCGTTGGGGTATAAAAAAATCAACGAAACAGTTCATGATGGGCAGGCTGTTTTCAAACAGGGGAATTTGTATATCACTAGGGACCTTGACGGACATAACGGAGGAGCATGGAAAGCAGCTAAATCGGTTAAAGCGCTTGGCTCGAAAGATACGAGACTGGGTACTTTTGACGTGAATATGAAACGTATTGGTGATTGAAATGAAAAAACTGAGATGCCGGATTGGATTACACGTGGGAAGACCATTTCTGAATTAATTGAAGAATTACGCTCATTTGAGGATCAAACTCTTATGGTTGAGATTTCAGTTGACGGTGGCGTAAGTAAAAAGCCAATCAGCTTGGTTGGGAAGGAAGATGGTGTCTGTGTTTTATTTAATTGCGAGTCGGATTTTTAACGCGGGCTATGGTAGTGCCGGGGGGCGTAGAGCAGAATAGATGGGGCTACGGTGACTCTACCCGACACTGCGGCCAATCGAATTACGGGCAAGGTCAAATGCAAAGAATTCGATATCAGCATTAT
>NZ_QORI02000118.1 GCF_003325755.1 Pseudomonas sp. SST3
ATGGGGGCAATGGTCTTCCAGCGCATGAACGCTGCCATCGTTGTCGCGCCACAGGGCGATCTTGTAGCCCAGGCGTCGTATCGACAGCGGCTTCTCACCCAAAAGGTCCGACGGCAATACCGGGAACCAGAGGTCTTTGAGGCCATTGGCCAGATGCTGTTCAACAGGGTCGACGGTCAATTGCATGTTCATTTTTATTCCTTCTGCCGGGTCATTCGCCCAGCCGGGCCATCAGGGTTTTGTAGGCGTCTTCGGTCCACTCGCCGCTGGTCAGCGGGCACGGCGGGCCGGCCAGGTTCAAGTGCGCGAGCAGGGCCGGCAGCTCGGTCACACCACTCCCAAAAGCGCGCTCGATGGAGTCGCCCAGCAACTCTTCGAACTGGGTGTTGGGCCGTTTACGTGCCTGATGGGGTTGCAGGTAGGGTTCGTGAGTACTCATGGTGTTGACCTCCGTAGTCAGGCTGCGTGAATTGTCGAGACGCCCCAGGCGTCGTAGCCGTAGACCCAATCGGCGTTACCGCCGTCCTTGAGCCACTGGTTGCCCCGTGAGCCGATCTGGATCTGGCTGGTACGCTCCAGGCGCGCTTGCTGGTAAGCCTGCAACGCGCCGGCCACAGAGGCCTGGCTGTCGAGGTCTTGCAGGTAGCGGGCTAGCACCACCGCATCTTCGATGGCCTGGCCGGCACCCTGGGCCATGAACGGCATCATCGGGTGGCAGGCATCGCCCAGCAGGGTAATCGCGCCCTTGGACCAGAACGGCAGCGGGTCGCGCTCATACAGCGCGGTCTTGAGCACATCGGTGCAGGCATCAAGCAGGGCGCGTGCGTCCGGGTGGAACGCCTGGTAGTGGCTGCGCAGCTCATCGGCATCGCCGGCGCTGGTCCACGACTCTTCGTGCCAGCTGTCCTGGGCGGTGGTGGCGAAGATGAAGATGTCTTTGCCCTGGTTCAGCGGGAAGGTGACGATCTGGCTTTGCGGGTTCGGCCCCCACCATTTGGTGAACGCCTGGATGTTCGGCACATGCGCCACCTGCTCGGCCGGCACCACCGCGCGATACGCCACCACGCCGGTAAAGCGCGGGTGCTCTTCGCCAAACAGCGCGTTGCGCACCACCGAGTGGATACCGTCGGCGCCGATCAACACGTCACAGCGGTGCTGGCTGCCATCCTTGAAGTGCAAGGTAATGCCGTCGTCAGCTTGTGCGACCCGTTCGGCACGCTTGGCGAACTGCACCTGGTTCAGTGGGAACACCTCGGCCAGGGCCGCGAGCAGGTCGGCGCGGTGGATAGTCAAATTGCGGCGCGCCGTATTTCTGTTCGGCGGCATCGGACATTTCCAGGCGTGAGGTCTCCTCGCCGGTGTCCCACATACGGCTGATGCGGTGGGTAGGCCGGGCGGCCGGGATGCGCACGGCGGGACCAATGCCCAGGCCATCCAGCGCACGGACCGCGTTGGGGGTGAGGTTGATGTCGGCACCGACGCGCAAAAAGGCCTTGGACTGCTCAAACACGGTGACCTGGTGACCGGCGCGATGCAGGGCGATGGCGGCGGTCAGGCCGCCGATACCGGCACCGGCGATAGCAATATTCAGGGAAGGCATGGGCGACTCCTGCTCAAAGGTTTGGGTTTGTCGGTGAGGAACTTGCCTTGCGGCGCCTCGACGTGTTTGCTGGCGTCGGGTGTGCCGTCGATACCGCCAGCAATGGCCCATTCGGCGAACACTGTGGGGCCGGGCTCAAAGGTGCGTGGCTGCCATTCGCCGGTCAGTTGGTCTTCATCGGCGTAGTACTCCACCAGCGCGCCCGCCGGGTTCTTGAAGTACCAGAAAAACGCTGAAGACACCGGATGGCGGCCCGGCCCGATTTCGGTCGGCCAGCCGCTGCGGGACACATGCATGCCACCGCCAAACACTTCGTGAACATCGCGTACGGTAAACGCCACATGGTTCAGCCCGGCCCGTGGTGCCGGCAGTTGCAACATGAACAGGTCGTGGTGGCCACCTTCTTCGGCGGTGCGCAAGAAGGCCCCGCGGTCCGGGTAACGGTCCGAGGCCTGGAAGCCGAAACGCTCATGGTAGAAGGCTTCGCAGGCGTTCACGTCCTTGACGAAAAACACCACATGGCCCACTTCAATCGGCGTGGCGCGCTCATAGATCGGCGCTGCCTTGTTGATCCGGCCCTTGGTCTGCCAGGTGTTGTGGCCGCTGCATTCAATCTCCAGTTCACGCTTGCGCGTGACTTGCAGGCGGATCGCCAGACCGTTGGGGTCGGTGCAGCCAATGCGCCCGTCGCGTTCGATAAACCCGGGGTCATTGGCGATGCGTTGGCTGTACAGCGCCAGGTCGGCAGTACTGGCCACGCCCCAGACCACTTCGCGCACCGTGGAGCCGGCTTCGATGGCCGGCGGCAGGCCCGGCTTGTTCAGGTCGGCAAGCACTACGCGGCAGCCGTTGAGGGTCTCGAACACCACTTCATCCGGTTGCGCGCTGACTTGGGTCAGGCCCCAGTCGCTGAAAAAACGCACGCAGGTGTCCAGGTCCTCGACGCCATAAGTGACTTCATCAATACCTAACACGCTCATTGCGCTACCTCTCGTGGCACACCGGCCCAGGCCAGTGGCTGTTCGTTCATGCCCCAGTAGAGGCTCTTCTGTTCCATGTACTGCAGGATGCCCAGGCGACCTTTTTCGCGGCCCAGGCCGCTGTCGCGCCAGCCGCCGAACGGCGTGGAAAATCGAGAACTGCTTTATAGGTGTTTGATCCACACCGTGCCGGCCTGCAAACGCCGGCCCAGGGCCCAGGCGCGTTTGTAGTCACGGGTCCAGATTCCGGCGGCGAGGGCGTAGACGCTGTCGTTGGCTTGTTCCAGCAGTTGGGCTTCGTCGTCGAACGGCATGGCCACCAGCACCGGGCCGAAGATTTCCTCCTGGCACACTTGCTGGTGGTTGCTCAGGCCCTCCAGGATGGTCGGCGGGTAGAAGTAACCCTGGTCATACAGACCACCGCTGGGGCGCTGCCCACCCAGGCGCAGGCGCCCCCCCTTCGGCCAGGCCGAGGGCGACGTAACGCTCCACGGATTCGCGGTGGCTGGCGCTGATCAACGGGCCCATCTGTGTATGCTCGTCGGCCGGGTCGCCCACTCGCAGGTTCGCGGCGGCGGCGACCAGGCGCTGCATGAACGGCTCGTACAAGGTGCGAGCGATGAACAACCGTGAGCCGGCGATGCAGGCTTCGCCCGACGAACTGAAAATGCCGTACAGCACCCCGGCCACCGCATGATCAAGGTCGGCATCATCGAGAACGATGGTCGGTGACTTACCGCCCAGCTCCAGGGACACCGGCATCATCTTGTCGGCGGCGATATGGGCGATGTGCTTGCCAGTGCGCGTACCACCGGTAAACGACACGCGCTTGACCAGCGGGTGACGGGTCAGCGCGTCCCCCAGCAACGAACCCTTGCCCGGCAGCACGCTGATCAATCCCTTGGGCAGGCCGGCCTCTTCACACAGACGTGCCAGGCGCAGGGCCAGCAGCGGGGTGATTTCCGCAGGTTTGATCACCACCGCATTGCCCGCCGCCAAGGCCGGCGCGACCTTCTGCGCCTCGCTGGCAATCGGCGAGTTCCACGGAGTGATCGCGGCGACCACGCCCATCGGTTCATACACGCTCATACTGACGAAATCACCGCGTGACGGGGTGATGGTTTCTTCCAGGGTTTCGCAGGCTGCGGCGAAAAACTGAAAGGTGCCCGCCGCACTGGCTACCAAGGCGCGGGTTTCATTGATCGGCTTGCCGTTGTCCTGGCGTTGCAGTTGCGCCAGCTCTTCGCTGTGCAGGCGGATCAGCTCGGCGATGCGGTACAGCACGCCGGCTCGTTCGTGAGGTTTGCGCTGGCCCAGCCGCTGTGCAGGAATGCCTGGTGCGCGCCCTGGATGGCCTCCTCTACATCCTGCAGGTCGGCGGCATTGAGCCAGGCCACGGCTTCGCCGGTGGCCGGGTAGCGGCTGGCATAGCGCTCGCCGCGGCCTGGGCGCCACTGGCCGGCGATGCAGATGGGTAATGTCTGTTCGGTGTTCATCGACGGCTCCTAAATGGAAATCGCGTGGGCATGGTTGCCCAAGGCACGGACCACGCTGTACACGGTCAGCGCCGAGGTCTTCGGGTTGGCCAGCAAGGGCTTGCCGCGCAGGCTCAACTCGAAACGGCCAAAGGCGCCCCGGGCTTCGAAGTGGTGGACGTTTTTTCATCGCTGTGGGGGTCGGCGATCAACGTCACATGGGTGCGGTCCAGGCCCAGCCCGGCCAGCGACAGAGTGGCCGCGACGTTGGCGTTCTTGGGGTACAGGCGCGCCGCTTCGCGGGCGCTGCCCTGGAAGATCACCGTGGCTTGCTCGATGCTGTCCAGGTCACAAGCCTGTTCGCCGGGGGTGTTCTTCCAGGCGCGTGCCGGCTT
>NZ_QORI02000119.1 GCF_003325755.1 Pseudomonas sp. SST3
ATGCGGTCGTACAGCACATAAATGGCCACGCCCTGAGCGGCTTTTTCCCTCAACAGGGCCTGCAATTGACGGCCCAGTTCGTCATCGTGAATGATGAAAAACTGGAACAGCACGGCGGCTTTGCGTGACGGATAGCCTCGAAGATCGCGCCGAACGTGGCATGCCTGGCCATTGATCAACAGGCGCACTTCGTTGTTGGCCAGGCAGGCATGCGGCCCAGCTTGGGCATGGCGCGCAAGGAGGCATAGGCGCTGGAATTGCGCGCGCGAGCGCTTCCTCCACCCAGGGGCGCCAGTTCAATTCGGTAATGGCCGTGTGCATTTCCTGGTTGGCCTGGCGACGGGCCTGGATGTACGCGTCGAACGTGCTGCGGCCGAAAATCAGGTAGGGGATCAGCGTCAGGTAGGGCATGAACATCAGTGACAACGCCCAGGCAATCGAGCCTTGTGCGGTGCGCACGGTCAGTACTGCGTGGATCGCGGCGAGCGTTCCAAGAAAGTGCAGCGTGGCAATGACGTAGGCGAGCAGGTGCGGGCCAAAGAAATCCATGAACGACGTAACTCCAGGCAGTCCAGTGCGTAACAGACCATGAACGGCTGTGAATGTCGCTATTTTATTTGCCATGCAACACTGGCTGCTTTGCGACGTCTAACGCCCACAATTACCCAGGAGTTACCCGATGAATGCTCGTCTGCTTGGTTTGGCCATGGTTGTTGGTTTGTCGCTGCCTGTGGCGGCACAGGCGCAGATGCTGGCGCCGGGCTTGTGGGAATTGACCACCAGCAATATGAAAGTCGATAACCAGGACCTGCCGGACTTGTCGCTGATCCTCGGTCAACTCAAGCAACAGATGACCCCTGAACAGCGCGCCATGCTCGAAAAACAAGGCATTAACATGGCCGGTAAAGGCGTACAGGTGTGCCTGACCCCGGCCCAGGTGGCCTCCGATTCGATCCCCCTGACCGACCCTCAATCGGGCTGCAAACAGGAAGTCACCGACAAGAGCGGCAACCAGTGGAAGTTCCGCTTCAGTTGCCCGAAAGCCCAGGGCACTGGGGTGGCAACGTTTCAGAGCCAGAAAGAATTCACCACCAGCGTCAACGGTACCTTCAATGCCACCGGGATCCAGCAGAAGGGTAGCCTGGACAGCCACGCTCAGTGGCTGGGCAACGATTGCGGTTCAGTCAAACCCCGCGCCTAACGCCCAAACTGCAGGGGCAAGCCCTGGCAACTGTTGACCACCTGGCCGTTGTGCCAGGCCAGGTGGCCGCTGACCAGTGTGGTACTCACGCTGTGGCGAAAGCTGCGTTCTGCAAAGGGTGTCCAGCCGCAGCGGGCGAGAATAGGCTGGCTGTTGACCGGCTTGCCGGCAGGCTCCGGTTTGATCAGTACCAGGTCGGCCCAGTAGCCTTCGCGCACGTAGCCGCGATCAGCGATGGCAAACAGGTCGGCCACGCGGTGGCTGGTCTTGGCTACCAGAGTGGTCAAGGGCAAATGCCCGTCGGCCACCAACTCCAGTAACGCCGGCAGGGCATGCTGCACCAGAGGCAAGCCCGAGGGCGCTTGCCGATAGCCCAACTGTTTTTGCGCCCAGGTATGCGGCGCATGGTCGGTGCCAATCACATCCAGACGATCACTCAATAAATGCCAGGCGCAGCGCGTCGCGGTCGGTGCGGGTCTTGATCGCCGGGTTGCATTTGATCTGGTGGCCGAGGTGGTGGTAATCGCGGTCATCGAACAGCAGGTGGTGCAGGCAGACCTCGGCGTGATGTGCTTGTCGGCCAGGGGCTTGTCTTCGAACAACGCCAGTTCCCGCGCGGTGGTCAGGTGCAACACATGCAGGCGCGTGCCATGGCGTTTTGGCCAATTCCACGGCAAACGATGACGAGCGATAACAGGCCTCGGCATCGCGGATCAGCGGGTGGGCGACTGCGGGAATATGCTCGCCGAAGCGTTCGCGCAGGCGTTGCTCGTTGGCCAGGATGCTGGGCGTGTGTTCGCAGTGAGCGAGCAGGATGGTCGGCACCTCGGCAAACAGGCGCTCCAGAACGCGTGGGTCGTCCACCAGCATATTGCCGGTGGATGCGCCCATGAACACTTTGACTCCAGCCACTTCACGAGGAGCGAGGGCCGCGACGGTGTCGAGGTTGTCGTTGCTCACGCCAAAATGAAAGCCGTAGTTGGCCACTGAATGCAGTGCGGCACGGCGCTTTTTTATCGGCCAGGGCTTCCAGGTTCAAGGTGGCCGGGTGAGTGTTGGGCATATCCATGAAGCTGGTGATACCACCGGCCACCGCCGCGCGGGATTCGCTGTAGAAGCTGCCTTTTTTCCGGCGCGCCGGGTTCGCGAAAATGCACCTGGTCGTCGATCATCCCTGGCAGTAGCCACTGGCCGTTGGCATCGATTTCCACCGGTTCGTTATCGCCTTGAATGCTGGCGGCAATCTTCTCGATACGACCATTAGCGATCAGTACGTCGGCGTCGAATACCTGGCCTTCGTTGACCAGGCGGGCGTTGCGGATCAGCAGGCGGCTCATGGTTCAGAACTCGTTTTGCAGGGCTTTGTAGCCGCGCACCAGGTCGACGTTAGTGCGTGCCACGTCTTCGGAAAACTCCGAGGCGCTGACACTCACCGGTGGGAATTGCGACAAGTCGGTGTTGGGGCCGATACGCGTGGTGGAGGGCACGTAGAAAGCGGCGGGCAGGTCGCGGCCGTCGACCACCGAGTTGTGGCGCACCACGCACCCATCGCCGACGGCGCAATTGAACAGCACACTGTTGAAGCCAATAAACACGCGGTCGCCCACCGTGCAGGGGCCGTGGACGATGGAGCGATGAGCGATGGAGGTGAATTCGCCGATGGTCACTGCTGCGCCGGATTTGGAGTGGATGACCACGCCGTCCTGGATGTTGGAGTTGGCGCCGATGGTGATCGGGTCCATGGCGCCGCTGGCATCCACTTCGTCGGCGCGGATCACGGCGTAAGGGCCGACGAACACGTTCTCACCGATGATGACTTTGCCGCAGATGATCGCGGTCTTGTCGACGTAGGCCGATTCGGCAATCACCGGCAGGTCGCCGGAAGGATTTTTGCGGATCATGGCTGGCTCAGTGCGGCGCACAGGGTGTTGAGGTTGTATTCGAACAGCCCGATAAAGGTGCTGGCCGGGCCTTCTGCGGCGAGGGCGTCGGAGTACAGCGTGCCGCCGATCTGTGCGCCGCTTTCGTCAGCGATCTGCTTGAGCAGGCGCGAGTCTTTGATGTTTTCCATGAACACGGCTTTGACCTTGTCCTTGCGAATCTGGGTGATCAGTGCGGCAACTTCAGCGGCCGAAGGGTCACGTTCAGTGGACAAGCCCTGGGGCGCGAGGAACTGGATGCCATAGGCCTGGCCCAGGTAGCCGAAGGCGTCATGGGAGGTGACGATGCGGCGGTTACCCGGTGGCAGGGCGCCGAACTTGGCCTTGGCCTCTTCCAGCAGGCTATGGATTTGTTTGAGGTAGGCCTGGCTGTTGCGCAGGTAGGCGGTCTTGTTGGCCGGGTCGGCGGTACACCAAGGCCTTGGTGATGTTGCTCACATAAATCTCGGCATTGGCCAGATTGTG
The DNA here is from genome assembly GCF_003325755.1 of Pseudomonas sp. SST3. The sequence continues at coordinate 3,607 of NZ_QORI02000119.1, forward strand.
CCAGGCGTGCGGGTCGGGAATGGTTTCGCCATCCTCGTCCATGGTGTGGGAAATCACGCCTTTGCTGGCGGTGACCACCGTTGCCTTGGTTTCGGTGCTGGTGACCAGGCGGTCCAGCCACGGCTCGAAACCGAGGCCGTTCTTGATGATGACCTTGGCCTTGAGCAGTGCCTTGGCGTTGTCCGGCGTGGGTTCATAGGTATGGGCGTCGGCGTCCGGGCCGACCATGTTGCTGATCTGGATATGCTCGCCACCGATCTGGTGGGTAATGTCATCGAGAATACTGAAGCTGGTGACCACTTGCAGTTTGTCGGCGGCGTGGGCCATCGAAAGCGGCAGCAGCAGGCTGAACAGCACGAATAGAGCGCGCATCGGGAAACACCTCATTGGGATGTGAGCAAAGGCGGGCGGCGCAACAAACCGTGCACCGGACCGAACACCACGGACAACAAATACCCAGCGCCCGCCACCAGCACGATCGCCGGGCCGCTGGGCAGTGAGTAGTAGAACGACAGCAGCAGACCCAACCACACCGACAGGCAGCCCAGCAGTGCCGATACCGCGATCAGTACTGGCAGGCGTCGACTCCAGAAGCGTGAGGCAATGGCCGGCAACATCATCAAGCCGACCACCATCAACGCGCCGATGGCCTGGAAACCAATCACCAGGTTCAGCACCACCAGGGTCAGGAACACGCCATGGGCGAGGGGGCCGAGGCGGCTGACGGTTTGCAGGAACAGCGGGTCGAGGGTGTCCAGCAGCAGCGGTTTGTAGATCAGCGCCATGGCGATCAGGCTGAAACCCGAGACCCATAG
>NZ_QORI02000120.1 GCF_003325755.1 Pseudomonas sp. SST3
TTGAGCAGTAACGAACCGAGGATCACCCGATTGGCAGAAAAACGCTTGATCACCCCGCCGATGATCAAGTCCACAAACAACGCACCCGCGCCATACACGCCCACCAGCAAACCTGCGGTGCCCGCCGATACGGCGTGCTGATGAATCAGGTACGCCGCATAGAAAGGGAACGCCATGGTGCCCATGCGGAACACCAAGGTGATCAGGAACAGCAACTGCAAGCGGGCATTGAGCCCACGTAAAGCGCGATAGGTGCCCATCATCAGCGGATCACATAGACGTGGTCTTTGTTCTGGCGAATCTGCTCGTAATCCTCGTCGATACTGCGCTGGCTCTCCGATACCAGAAACACCCGCAGAGGGCTGCTGAGCAGGTCCACGGTCTTTTTCATCAACTTGCCGGCCTTGTATTTGACGCTCAGCTTATGCACCGAGGGCAGCGCCTCGATCAGTTGGATAGCTGAGTCGTTGAAGCCAGTGACCTCACCTTGCAGCGTGGTATCGGTGTTGATGACACAGGCTTCCTTGAGCTTTTGATAGCGCTTGCCGGCATAGTTTGCCTTGAACGCCTCACCATCGCAGTACGCCAGATAGGTGAGCTGCGCCTGGTTGCCGCCCAGGCTGATGTCGTGGAATCGGGGCTCCATGTTGCCGTTCAAGCGAGCACCGACTTCTACCAGCGCAGGGCCGGCTTCAGTGAGGATCACTTCCGAATGGGCTGGGCCGTTATTGATACCCAACGCCTTGAGCGCCTGCACGATGTAATCGACCAGTACGTTGGCCTCGGCACTGTCCGGCGCAATCAGAACGTCACGGTCATAGATGTTCTTGCCGCCACTGATTTCACGCTTCACATAACGCCAGATCCCACAGACGTAGGCCTGCCCATCACGGCTGACGGTATCGACGATATACTCCGGGCCCTTGAGGTAGGACTGGCAAAGAATTTCGGTGTTGGCCAGGCCGAAGATATCCAGGTTGGATATGACTTCCTCACAGGCGCGCTTGACGTCCTCGACGTTGTGGCAGATCGAGACGCCGTCTGTCGAAGCCGAGCTCAGCGGTTTGATCACGCACGGAAACACATGGCCGGCCTCTACCCAAGCCAGCAGTTGCTGGGGGTCCGAGGATTTGATCTGGCGGGCGGTCAACAGGCCCGCGGCCGCGACTTTATTGATCATCTCAAACTTGTCGCGGCGCGCACGTGACCCCGCGCTGCCGTTGGAAGTGGACAACTGCAGTTGTTCGCTCAAGTAGTCGGCAAATGGCACGCCTGGCTCCTGGCCAGCAATGACGGCGACTACGTTGAATTCGCGCAGGCGTTGCACGATCTCTTCAGCGTTGTCGTTGAACGCCAAATTGTGTTCGAACTCCGACAGATTCGGCCCGAGCATGCTCGGCATCAACTCTGGGGTACTCTGTACATGGATCAGGCTGAAGCCCGCATCCCGAAAATATTGCGGCAGGAAATTACCGCTCGAGTAGACATCCACCAATGCGACGTACTGCTTCATAAGAATGTCCTTTTTCAGTAATGAGTGGCGGTTTCAGAGGCCCGTGGCGAAGCCACGTCATCCAGCGCCAGGAAAATGTTCTGCGGAAACTCAGCCACACGGTGCAACAGGTGCAGGTACCAATTGATGCCATACACCGCCGACACGCGGGTCTTGACCTGACCCTGGTTTTTCACCTTCTGAATCAATTCAGGGCGCACACCGTGAAGCATCTCCAGCTCGCCTCGGTCGGCGATGCGGCTGGTGAGGATTTCTTCAACCAGCTGTGGGTCCTGGGTCGCGAAAGCGAACGGGCCACGGCCGCCATTGATTCGGTCCAGCAACCCCAGGTAACGCTCGTTGAGCGCATTGCCACGCGGTAAAGCAATCGCGGCAGGCTCAGCATAGACGCCTTTGACCAAGCGTACTTTGCAGCCAGTTTCCAGGACCGCCCCGAGGTCATCCGGGGTTCGATTCAATTGCGCCTGCAAGGTGATACCCACGTTGGGAAAGCGCCCGCTCAGTTGCAGGAAGATATCGAGGATCGAATCCGTCCATTGAGAACGCTCCATACTGATGATCACACCGATATCCTTATCGGCTGCATGGGTGAGGATCTTCGAGCAGTTCTCAATCGCCAGTTCGCGGGAAATGATGGTGCCGACGTTGGACAGGTCGAACCCCAGCTGCGGGGGTTCTTCAAGCTTGGGATGCTGTGCAATCAAGTCGATGAGTTTCAGGTACTCATCGGTAGCCGTGGTGACCTCGGCTAATGTCGTCGCTTCCTCGCCAACGAACTCGACACCGGTGCGATAGCCTTTCTCCAGCAGGGCCCCAAGCTTATCAAGCATCTCCAGGCGATCTTCGGAGATGATGTAACGAAGAGCGGCGGGCCGCAGGAAATCGCGCAGCGTCTCGCTCTGCAGGAACAAATCGCGATAGGTTTTGTTTGCCGCCAGTTTCTTCAGGGCCAGGGTTGCCAGCAGGCTGTTGTCGGTCGTGTTCATGGCATTAAACCCCGTAGGACTGGTTGAGCATACGACGTGCGAAACTCGAATCGTCGGTGTGGTTGGCAATCTTGTGAGCGCGGAACTTGGACGCGTAACTGAGCAACGTTTCCTTGTGGCGGCTCTGCCGATCACGGGTAAAGATCCCGGCCCACAGGTTGTCCCAGCGCGCGTACTCAGGGTGAGTCATCAGCAGCTTATGAGCCTTGCGCATATTCCAGTGGGGAATGGACGGATGTAGGTGGTGCACGAGGTGGTAATTGTCGTCGTGGCGACCGAAAAAGAAGTTCTCCAAAACATTGCCTTTACGGTTGCGGGTCAGCAACAACTTTGTCGGTCTCAACCGCCGGCATCGGATAATGCTCGGCCAACTCGATGATCCAGCCTACGGCTACGGCGGTGGTAAACAGCGGCACCAGCCAGAAACAAACACCCATTCAGCGACCACCCCGAACCAGGCGACCACAGCAAAAATTACCGCCCAATAAGCCCACATCATCATGCGTTCCTTGCGGATGCGCGGGTCTTGCCCCTGGACACGGTCCTTGACCACATACTTGATGTACTGAAGGGTTCTGTAGCCGGATAGCGCCATCACGACGTTCTTTCAAGAAGAACTCGCGCTCGCTTTGTTGAAGGTCATACAGGCCGCACTTGAGATGGAAATTGTAGTCAGGGTCTTTTTCTGGATGCCCCAAGTGCACGTGGTGGTTCTTGATGTGCGAAGTGCTGTAGGACTGGTACAAGTGGAAGACCAGATACCCAGAAAGAAACGTACCGGCAAACCAGTTGATCGCACGGTTTTTTGCCAACACCTTGTGGGTTGACTCATGTAGTACGTTAGTCAAAGCACGTTGGGTGGTGCCGATTAGAAAACAGCGAAACCGGGTAGAACCAATAGCTGACGCCCAACGACAGGTAAATGGCAAACGCAATAATTGCATAGTCCTTACCCAGTGCGATGGCCCAGTGATAGTTATCTTTTTTACACAAGTGTTTAAGCATCCCGAATGTTTCCCGGGAAATACCGGCAGCGTATTCGCTAGCAGGTTCTTTGTTCTTATCGACCAGCATAATCACTCCATAATTAAGCGGCGCGCTGCAGCACTCGATCCGCGCAGGGCGAAGATGATTTTTTGAGTGCTGCGCCTATTGTTTTTTTTTGCCTGAGCTAGACTCATCGGCTGCAAAAAAACTAAAGCACCGCTTAACAGTGAACAAGCTGCCCTTTTAGACAGGTAGCGCCAAATCACGCGCGCACGCGCGCGCTCGCCGATGAAAAAATCATCGGCGAGCGCGGTATTTTTACGAGGGGGGCCTGCCGATCAGGCCTGTTCGCGGATGTAGCCCAGTTGCAAGGCTTTACGGATTGCGGACTTGCCGTTGGTGACATTCAACTTGCTGAAGATATTCTTCATATGAAACTTTACCGTACGCGGGCTCATGGAGACCAAGAGCGCTATTTCGTTATAGGTCTTGCCCAGACTGGTCCAGGACAATACCTCTGTTTTCGCGAGGCGTCAGCACGGTTTCCCGTACAACAGGGGCAAGCGAGGTTGCACCACTTTCCAGCGCCTCGTCGTAAACCGAGACCAGCAGCATCTGCAGTTCGCTTTTGTTGGCCAGCACTCTTTCGCGAAACTGTTGATGCTCTCCGAAACTGCACAGGTTGAGAATGGAATAAAAAACCCTGGTTGCCATGCACAATAAAACTGGCGCCCTCGCCCACAGGCGCACACGGCCCCGGCACCGGCACCGCTTCTGCCGCAGGGGCCAGGATGTTTTCATCGCTCCAGAAAAACGGTTTTATGCGGCGCTTGGACAAGGACAACAAATGACCGCGTTGGTAAAA
>NZ_QORI02000121.1 GCF_003325755.1 Pseudomonas sp. SST3
AGTTTTCCGCGATGTCACAAATGGAGCCAGAGTCAGATCGCATCCGTATTGCGCTGAAATTCGCGAGAGAGCATCTGGCCGAGGAGTTGCCCATTGAGAGACTCGCCGATGCGGCGAGATTGAGCCTGCGACAATTCGGACGAGCATTCCGCCGAGAGACAGGTGAAACACCAGCTAAAGCAGTGGAACGCTTGCGCGTCGAAGCGGCGTGTTTACGTCTGCAAGAAGGTAGCGAGCCGATCGAGCAGATTGCTCAGGCGGTCGGTTTTACTGACCCAGAACGGATGCGTAGGGCGTTCGTTCGACTGCATGGATATTCACCGCAGTATGTCCGCCGCGAGAATCGGTTGAGTGGTGAGTGCTCGATAATCAATAGCGGTACATAGCGAAGCCGAACTCATCCTGGATGCACCCGCTGACTTATGGCTCTTGAGAATGCTGAATCCATTCATTCAAAAGGAGCCGAAACGTGCGAAGGATTGTAAAGATGGCATTCACGTGGGTGCTTACAAGTGGGCCACTAATGAGCCATTCTAAACGTAAAACCCCCGCGCGTAGGTACGCGCGGGGCTATATGCTTGAACTTGACGCCAGCTTAGGAACTGAGCCTAGAGCGACCCCGCGGCATGGCGCAGAAATGACTGATCAAGGTCCGCCGAGAACAACGTTACAGAGCAACGATCACGCGGGATCTAGTTTTGATAACTGCGCTCGACGCTCCATATGCTCATTCGCGACTCTCACAGCCTCGTCAGTTCTCCCCCACAGACCCTTTATCTGTGCGACGATCTCCGGCCGCGCGGTACGTGGATTCCCCGAGTTCATTGTCGGCTGCGGGTCGTACTCGAGCACAAGCTGAGTAAACTCTGCCGCATCCTGGCCTTTAAGCTCGGCGATGACCTTCAGCGCAAAGTCGATACCTGCCGTTACACCGCCACCTGTGATTCGGTTCCTGTCGACGCATACCCGTTCGTAGCTCGGCTCGATACCCAGTGCTATGAGGGGTTCGTAGAAAGGCCAGTAGGTCGCTGCACGGTAGCCCTCCAATAGTCCCGCCATAGCAAGAAGTACAGAGCCTGTGCATACGGCGGTTACATAGGTGGCAGTCTGTCCTGCGCGAGCAATGAAATCGAGCAACTCCCGGTCCTTCATGATTTCAGGGGTTCCTCCGCCACCTGCGACGAACAGCACGTCTAGGTTATCTGGAACGTCATCAATCGTGATCGTGGGGTTCATGGTGACGCCCATATCCGTGGGAACGGGCTCCATGGTCTTCCAGATTATGTGAGTTTTGGCATGAAGGCCGAACGCCGTCTGTGGGCCAGCCAAATCCTGCAGAGTGAAGCCAGGAAAAATTACCATGCCAATCTGCAGTTTGGCGGTCTTGAATCTTATTGCTCAGCTCATCAGTCATTACCGTCTCCTCTCGTCGTAGTTGACTAAAGAGTATTCCTGCCAGACGCTACACGTGAGTGGCTTAAATGACATCAAGCGATCGTTTTCTGCCAGTTATTTAATTTTGAGAGCAGGAGTCAACGCCGTGCATAAAATTGCGGTTATGGTATTGAATGACGTGGTGCCGTTGGACTTTGGTATCGCCTATCAGGTTTTCGCTTTGGCTTCTAAGGTCGATAACAGCAACGCATACGAGGTGGAGGTGTGCGCACCCGAGCGGACAATTCGGGCCGCTAGCTTTGATATGCATGTGCGGTACGGCCTCGACCGTCTTGAGCTAGCCCACACTATTGTCATTCCAGGGTGTGAAGACCCGTTTGGAGAGGTTCCAGAGACGGTAAGAATCGCTCTTCGCGAGGCATATGTTCGTGGTGCACGATTGGCGTCAATCTGCACTGGGGCTTTTATCCTTGCCGAGAGCGGTCTTCTTGACGGAAAACGCGCTACTACGCATTGGCGTTTCGCCGAGGACTTGGCCAAGCTTCACCCAGAGATACAAGTAGAACCTAATGTTCTGTTCGTCGATGAAGGAAGCATCGTGACTTCGGCCGGCGCGTCAGCAGGATTAGATATGTGTTTGCATCTCGTGCGACGCGATTACGGCCAGTCTGTTGCGGCAAACACTGCCCGTCTAGCGGTCGCGCCACTGTACCGTGATGGTGGTCAGGCCCAGTTTATTCGTCAGGAGCTTCCAAGCTCTCCAACGAGCTTAATGCCCTTGATCGAATGGATGCGAGACAATTTGAACAGTTCGCACACGGTCGTTAGTCTTGCGGCTCGTGCCAACATGAGCTCTCGCACCTTTGCTCGGCGATTTCAAGAACAGACCGGTACTACAGCTTTACAGTGGCTTCTCACCGCTCGTATTGATCGAGCGCGTGCATTGCTTGAGGAGAGCGATACATCGATTGATCAAACGGCACTTCTTTCCGGATTCGGGTCTGCGGTGACCTTCCGGTCGCGGTTCCGAAGGGTCGTTGGCCTGACGCCGACGGAGTAACCGTCGTCGTTTTCAGCTCAGTAAACTAAAATCCAAATACCCGCAGACCATGGGTTTGGATTTTCAGGACGACCGACACGCTCACATTGATGCGTCAATCGCCAATCCCGCTGGCGATCAATGACAGTACCTCGCTCGGCACATTTTTCGGGGCACAACAAATTCGGGATGGGAGCGCTGTAGTTTCACTACGGCGAATCAAGAACTTCCCATGGACAAATGCTAGAAAATCATGCCCTTATGCCAGCTCCTTAGCCTGAGTTTTTACTGTCGTAACGCTGGGCGCTATCAATGGATTTCTGGTCCGAGAGACCCGATAGTCGGTCAGTTGTAGGGCGGGTTTGCCTCATACTCCCTCCGGCTCGAGTGTCGCACTAGTCAACTGCTGATCTTGCCAGGCCGCGCAGGTTCAGCCCAGTGCCTTTCCACCGTCCATTCTGTATGACCATTGACTGTGCGCCCGTGGATAATCAAAAATATTTCAGACCTATATCACCTCTATGAACGCCCACCTGTATCGACTGCAGTTGGGATTTTGGCGTGCCTGCACTTCGCTTAGCACGCTCATCATTTGAGAGGATCTGCGTATGTATAGCCCTTGCCCAAGTTGTAACTCTGGACGCATCGTCACGAAAAATATTGGGAAACAAGCAGGCGGTTTGATCGGTGCCGCAGGCGGCGCCGCCAGTGGTACAGCTGGCGCTCTGTCCGGCGCCGAAGCTGGAGCTGTTTTAGGTGTCGCTGGAGGCCCAATAGGCATCGCAATCGGAAGCGTCGCTGGGGCGATTTTTAGGGGGGTTGTTTTGGAGGGGTCGCTGGCGGTATCGCCGGGGCCACGCTCGGTGAACAGATCGATGACAAGGTACTGAATAACTATCAATGCCTAGAGTGCGGTTACAGCTTCAGCGCTAATCGCTAACTCATCGAGTCAGCCCCTGTTTTCTCATGCAAACAGGGCCGCCCCCTCTGTCAAAGGACCTATTCCCATGGCTCATCTCATTGAACAAATGGCTTATGTTGGCGCAACTCCCTGGCACGGTCTGGGTAGTCGCCTTTCTCCGAAACAACCCATCGAAATCTGGCAGCGCGAAGCGGGTATGGACTGGAAGATCCAGGACAGCCCGGTACATTTCAAATCCGATAGCATCGGTGCACTTGGCTCAATTCACACCTTCCCTGACCAGAAGGTTCTCTACCGCTCCGATACTAAGGCCCCGTTGTCCGTGGTTTCTCAGCGCTACCAGGTCGTGCAGCCGCGCGAGGTCTTGGAGTTCTATCGGGACCTCACTGAAGTATCGGGCTACGAGCTGGAAACGGCCGGCGTACTCAAAGGCGGTCGCAAATTTTGGGCGCTGGCCCGCACTGGTCAAGGTACGACCTTGAAAGGCAACGATCAGGTCAATGGTTATCTCCTGCTGGCCACCTCCTGTGACGGTACCTTGGCTACCACGGCCACACCTACAACTGTGCGGGTAGTTTGCAATAACACGTTGACTATTGCGCTGGACGGTTCGGCCAAAGCGATCAAGGTGCCGCACAGCACGCGCTTCGATCCACAGGCGGTTAAAAAGCAACTCGGTATCGCCGTCTCGCAATGGGACAACTTCATGCACCGGATGCGAATGCTATCTGAACGCAAAGTTCAGTGGCATGAAGCCATGGCATTCTTCATGAACGTGCTGTGTGATACCAATCCGAACATGCCACTACCGGCAGTACTTCCCAACGAGCGGGCGCTACGCAAGGTGCAATGCCTGTATGAAGGTCAGGGCCGCGGGTCAACCCTGGAGTCAGCTCAAGGAACTGCCTGGGGCCTGCTCAACGCCGTGACGGAGTACGTCGACCACGAA
>NZ_QORI02000122.1 GCF_003325755.1 Pseudomonas sp. SST3
TCAAGTTTGTTGTTGTAGGTGCCCGGCCCTTCGTAGATCCGCCGAACATCCATGAGGAAATTCAAGTAGTCGTTGAAAGCCAGGTCAAGCTGCCCGATGTCGGACCAGGTATGGATGCTGTCTATGTTTCCATTCTGATCAAGAGCGACAAATGTCCCTGCCGGGAAGTACAGGTCGCACTTCAGTTTCTCGATTCGTCGAAACTCTTTGTCACCGAATTTGCAGAGCGTGCCAACCAAGCATAGGTTCGCCAGGGTGTTGGCGGCAAACGCCCTGGGCACGAAGCAGACCGTGACTGACGAAAAGGCGCTGGAATTGTCGGTTGCGGTTGGTTCTGTGGATGACATCTACGCTCCTTGTAGCACAGTCCGGATGCGATACGAGAGCTCGGCGCTCTGATCTGGTATTCGAGTATTCGACGTGTTCTGTTCATTGAGCTGACGGTAGCCGTCCACGCTACATGCCTAAGTCGCCCTCCAGCGCATCGACAATAAGTCTCTCCGCAAGGATATTCATTAGCTCACCAGGGTCTTTGCTGTCGCTACCTATCATCCGGCCTATGACCGTGACTAACCGCTCACGCTGATGGTTAGTCATTACCTCGGGGTAAGCGCTCTTAAGCGCGAGAATAGCTGTGAGATAGGGCAAGCATTCCAACTTGCTGAGCGTTCCTGTGATCTCGGCGGAGGCGGATGCCACGGCGTGGTCAATATTCTCTTGATTCTGATCTCGCAGCTGTTCATCCAAGTCACTTAGCAGGCCGGCTGTTCCAAATACAGGCGCGCCAGGCGCGACGGTTGAAAGCACCTCTTCAATCTCAAATGTTTCCTCTAGGCGAGCGACTATTTCTGCATTGAGACTGCGCTTGCCTCCGATGGCAGCGTCCTCGAGTTTTTCACGGATCTCTGCTGGCATTCTCAGTGAGTACGGGGGGAGAACGTGACGATCTGACATGAGGATTTTGCGCCGTGTAAGTTTCCACGGATTGTGGATGTGGATTCACAAGGATTCAAGAATCCACTTGACGTCAAGATGGTGTGACTGCATTATGATTCCACATGAAATGGAGAGTAATTCTATGCATAGAAAATGTAAGGACTTCGCCTTTTCCGTTGCGATTGGATGAGGAAATTAAAGGCAAAAGCAAAAGCGGAGGCAGGGATGAATAGACGCAGCCTGAATGCTGAATTGGGACTGCTGATTGAGGAAGGTTTGAAATGGCGGGAAATGCAGCAGAGCAAGCGGGCAGTAGCCTAAAACGAAGAAACCCCGGCTTGCAGGCCAGGGCTTCAGGTGTGAAAACTTTCGACGGAGTTCACGGGATGAATAGTACCACAGTTGTTGACATGCGCCAGTTTGTAGACACTCGCGGTGAGAAGGTCTACACAACCACTCAAAACGTGGCGGAGGCTTTTGGAAAGCAGCATCAGCACGTTACTCAGAAAGTCGTAGCGCTTGAATGCACTGAGCAATTTTTAACCAGCAACTTTTCGCTGGTTAGTTTTTCAACATCGCGGTAACACCTATAAATCCTACGAGATGACTAAAGACGGCTTTATGTTCCTCGTTATGGGCTTCACCGGCAAGAAAGCGGCGGCCATCAAGGAAGGCTACATTCGCGCCTTTAACTGGATGGCGGAACAGCTTGGCCTGTCGAGCAAGACTCTCGTCGCCAAAGCTGTTTCCGAGGCCCTAGGCGCAGAAGGGGCGCGCACGCTCAGCAACGTCATGCGCTGCCGTGTAGCCAAGCTGGATGCCGAGCATCAGCGCAGCGCCACTGCCAAGCTGGCATCTGCACTTCACGCCCGCTTCGATGTTCCGCGTATGGAGCTGATCCCGGCTGATCAAATGGACGCAGCCTGCAATTTTCTCGCGAGCTACGCGATCGAGGGCGAATACTTGCCGAAGGGCGGCAACCAATCTGTCGACATCCCGACCGATCTTTCGGAAACCCAGCGTTACCTTGTTTTTCACTGACGGCTCTGGTAAGCGTCAGGTGCAACCCGTTCCGTTCGACGCGTGCGTAATGTCGCCGACTCAGTTTTTTGGCGGCCGTCACTGGATCTAACGGTCTTCATGTTCCGCCTGCTGCGCTGTTCGACTTCGCCTTGGCGGCGATGGAGAAGATGAAGTGGAGGGTAGCCGCATGAACTTCATCCTCAAAGTTGGTAGCCGTGCCCTGATCCTGATGCCGGAGCGGCCAAATCTGGTCGGCCGCTCCGGCCAACTGATCCGCAAGATCGAAGAAAATTGGCTGATGCGGGTCGAGGGCAAGCGCTACTCGGTCAGCGAGAAGAGCCTGATGCCGCTGGACGGCTTCAATCCGAATGTGGCCGCGTCGATTGAACTGAGGAAGACATCATGAGTAACGTAGTTCCGTTCAGCTTTAAAGGTGCCGGCGTTCGCGTTGTTGCTGACGATCACGGGGAGTCTTGGTTTGTTGGTCGCGATCTATGCTCCGCGCTGGGGTATGCGGATCAAACCAGCGCTATGAAACAGCACTGCCGTGGGGTGGTGAAATACCACCCCATCGCAGACAGCCTTGGTCGCATGCAAGACACCCGAATTCTTGCAGAGCCGGACATGCTGAGGCTCGTCATTAATAGTCAGCTTCCCGCTGCTGAGCAGTTTGAACGCTGGGTTTTCGAAGACGTTCTGCCGACGATTCGCAGGACTGGCAGCTATCAAATGCCAGCGAATGACGCCACGATCCCAGTTGAGCGCCAGTTGCCAATCGCCGCCGACAGCCTTGATGCGGCGAAGCGTATTGCCGAATGCTTCGGCCTTGAGGGCAACCAAGCTCTGCTGAGCGCCAACAGCATGGTCAAGTCCGCTATCGGCGTAGACCTGATGGAAATGGCCGGCGTTAAGCGGCTCGTCAATGAATCGCAGGAACTGAACTTCACTCCAACCGAGCTGGGCGCGAAGTTCGGCATGAGCGCGGTGAGCATGAACAAGTTGCTCGCCGAGTGCGGACTACAACATCAGGTGATCTACAAACCTGGCAAGAAGCGTTGGGAAGTTACGCCCGACGGTAAGCTCTTCGCGGTCATAACCGACACCGGCAAGAAACACAGCGACGGGAAGCCGGTTCAGCAGATCCTTTGGAAGGAATCTGTGCAGGAGATGTTGGCCAGGCTGGCCGATCAGCTACGTTCCGGGCTTCCGGCCGTGGTTGCTGGCGGCGTCCGACGCTAGATTTCAAATGTGATACTGCATCACATTTAACTACCGCCACAAAATTAACCCCGCCCATGCGGGGGCTTTCGTGCTGCTCTCTCGTTGATGATAAAGTCCTGCGATATCTCAACGAGGGAACGCTATGAAAATATTCGTGGGGGCTTTGGCGCTCCTGGCGCTGGCAGGGTGTGGTGACCAGGGGCCTTGGGATGGGCCGTATGGCGTTAAGCAAGGTATATCCCCAGATGATCTATCTAAGTTCGCGGAACTGAAAAAGCTGAACGATGGAAATTACACCGCTACTTCTGCGCCGACTCCGGCTGCCTACGTAAAGGGCTACCAATATCTTTTCTCGAAGAAGACTGGGCTTTGCATAGTCAGGGTTCACTCTGAGCTGAGTGAGCCAGAATCAAGATCTCTGACATCGGGCCTAGTCAAGAAATACGGGCAGCAGACTGTTATATCCCCGACAAGCAAGGGGGATATGGCTGAATGGTTTTGGTCAAAATCAACCAATAAGCTGCCAGATAATTTAGCCAGGGTCACTCTTTACGTGATCACTCCGAAGGCCGTGGAAGAGCTATACGAATTTGAAAACTCAGACTCGTGCAGAAAAAGAACTCGGATGGGCTCCTCTAGGCTAATCGAATCAAATTACACAGACCCGCTTCGGCGGGTTTTTTTATTATTCCGGAGAAAGCATGGCTACCAACTTCACTTCCTTGGGCATTGCCGTAAATTCATCGGAGGCGGTGAGCGCCGCCGGCGACCTGGACAAGTTGGTCGACTCGGCAGAAGATGCGGAGAAGGCGATTGTCGATCTGGGAAAAGCCGGCGACGGCCTGGCCAACACCGGCAAGAAGATCACTCAAGCTGAAAGCGAGGTGACCCAGGGCGTCGACAAGTCCACTGCCGCGATAGACCGCAAATCTGGTGCAAGCCGCAAAGCAGCCGACAGCGCTGTGGCTGAGATCAATGTCATCAGCCAGCTAGACAGGGCAATGACCGGCAACAGTTACCAGCATGGAATCGCTGATCCAGGCTGAAGGGCTGCTCGAGCGCGCCCGCAAGGGCGGGCTGGTCACCATTGAGGAGCAGGCGAAGTATCAAGAGCAGC
>NZ_QORI02000123.1 GCF_003325755.1 Pseudomonas sp. SST3
CCCGCAAGGGCGCGGTTTTGCCGTGAGGCAAGCCGTGGATGCTCGGAGCAGTACCGGGTTGAGGCGCTAGGGCTGGCTGGCAACGGGCAAACACAAGTGAACTGCTGATAAACACCGTAAGGATAAACATGCCAAAGCTGCTGATAGGCATGAACCAAAAGGTACGAGGTCGGTTATCTCCGTGGGATGTGGGGATACGTTCGCCATTACGGCCTCCGGTGAAAAAGCAGGTCCTAACCCAGTCGTGTGACAGATAGGGAACGTGGTAAGCCCGTATCGCTGCCCTCGTGGCAGGTGAGCCGCAAGGTGAGCTGTTGGCGGTGCGGGTATGGGATCGCAGAGAAAGCGAATGCCGGACTGTAATGGTTCGGATAGGGGTTGGAACATTACCCCACGGGAAACCGGGCAGACTTCTGCGTGGTCTTTCGTCGCATGACGTCTGACTGACCCTATCTCATGAACATCGGGCTCAGCTCCATCGAGCCCTACTAAACCAACCTTGGCGGGATATGCGCATCCCGTCAGGGCCGGCGTGTGTCTTTCGCTTGGGATGGTTCAACCATCTTGAGAGGGAAGCAGCATGATAGTGCTCAGCCAACAGGCCGGGTCTGCGCTTTCCGGCACTCCGCAGCAATGGCACGACATCGACTGGTGTCGGGTTCAGCGGAATGTCCGGGGAATGCAGGTTCGGATTGCGAAGGCTTGTCGGGAAGGCGACTGGCGCAAGGTGAAAGCTTTGCAACGAATGCTGACCCGCTCGAAGTCGGCCAGATATCTGGCCGTACGAAGAGTCACTGAAAACCAGGGTAAGCGCACGGCGGGAGTCGACCGCGTGCTCTGGGATACACCTGACGCCAAATGGAAAGCGGCAAATGGGTTGAAGCGGCGCGGATATCAACCACGGCCTTTACGGCGTGTGCTCATTCCGAAGTCGAATGGGAAGGAACGCCCTCTGGGCATCCCAACCATGACCGATAGGGCCATGCAGGCGTTGTACCTGCTGGCCCTGGCGCCCATTGCAGAAACCAAGGGCGATCCGAACAGCTACGGCTTCAGGATCGAACGCTCGACGGCGGATGCGATGGGGCAGTTATTTGTCTGCCTGTCCAAGAAGGCTTCGGCCCAATGGGTGCTGGAGGCGGACATATTCGGTTGCTTCGATCACATCAACCATGACTGGTTGATCGCCAAAGTTCCCACGGACAAGGTGGTTCTCCGGAAATGGCTGAAGGCTGGCGTAGTGAATAAAGGCCAGCTGCAGGCAGCGGATGCAGGTACGCCACAAGGCGGGATCATCTCGCCGACATTGGCAAACATGGTGCTCGATGGCTTGGAATCACAGCTCAAGCAACATCTGGGCGTGACAAGGGCTAAGAAGCTGAAGGTTAACGTGGTGCGCTATGCGGACGATTTCGTGATCACTGGTAGCTCTCCTGAGATGCTGGAAAACGAGGTCAGACCTTGGGTAGAGCAGTTTCTGGCGGAACGCGGGCTGCGGTTGTCACCTGAGAAAACGCAGATCGTCCATATCGACCAAGGCTTCGACTTTCTGGGATGGAACTTCCGCAAGTACAGCGGGAAGCTCCTGATCAAGCCGAGCAAGAAGAACGTCAAGGCGTTCTACAGCAAAGTGAAGGAAGTTATCGACACTCGCAAGACGGCAAGGCAGGAGGATTTAATCCGATTGTTGAATCCTATCTTGCGAGGCTGGGCGTTGTATCACCAGCCAGTGGTGGCCAAGCAGGCGTACAGCCGCATGGATAGCAAAGTGTTTCTGAAGCTCTGGCGTTGGGCGAAACGGCGACATCCGAACAAGTCACTGGAATGGGTCAGGAAGAGGTATTTCCCGGCTGCTGGCGATAGAAATTGGATGTTCGCTACCACGGTACAAGATGAAGAGGGGACAAAACGGGAGGTCGCGTTGTACTCGCTCGCGAGCACACCGATTGAGCGGCACAAGAAGGTGAGCGGGGACTACAACCCCTTCGATCTTTCGATGGAAGCAATAGGCGAGAAACTGCGAATGGAACGGATGCTGAAAAAGCTGAAATACCGTAAGCAGGTGACCAGCCTGTTTCAGAACCAAAAAGGACTGTGTTTGCTTTGCAATCAACCGATTACCAAGGAGACGGGATGGCACGACCATCACATTATCTACCGCTCACAAGGCGGTGGAGACTCATTGGGTAACCGGGTACTATTGCACCCCATTTGCCACCGACAACTTCATGCTCGTGGTTTGACAGTGTGCAAACCGGCCTCTTCGGGGGCTTTGTTAAAGGCTTGAGCCGTATGCGTTGAAAGGCGCACGTACGGTTCTTAGGGGGCCCCGGTTCCGGTTAACGGAACGGGGCTACCCGACTTTCAGCCCATCGAGAGGCGTGCGGCCCAGCCCGGCCGATGGCTCGCCGCAAGCACGGACCCCAAAAACAAGATGGCAGTCAAATATCCCGCTTTTCGTAAAAAATTCCCCCTACTGGTTACTGGCGGTTTGCTCGCATTGCAACCTGTAGCGACTCCTCTTGTGATCGCAGCCGAACAGTTCGCCTGTCAGCCTGGTGCTGGTGGCGGTTGGAGCTGCGCATCCGATCCGGCGAGTCCCGATCTGCCTCCCCGCCCTGTACACCGAGGCAGTGCCGCGAGCGATACCACCAGCGCGGCACAACCACGCGCCAGCAAGGCTGAGCGCCAAGCCGCCACCACCAAGCTGGTGACTGAGAGCAAGGGCCGCGCGCTGGCATCACGCAGTGCCGACTACAGCCACCTGGACTGGGTGCCGCGTGACCAGCTGACTAATGCGCAGCTGGCCGAAACAGGTCCTTACTGCACCGGTACCTATGTTGAACCGAGCCGCCCCGGTCAGTTCGACGAGACGCCGATGAGTGACGCGCCGACCTACGTCTCAGCGAAAGCGACGCGCTACGAACAGCAGCAGGAAATCGCGACGCTGGCGGGTGACGTCGTGTTGCGTCAGGGCAGCATCCAGGCCGAAGCCGATGAAGCCAGTCTTCATCAGTTGGAAAACCGCGGCGAGCTGAAAGGCAATGTTCGCCTGCGTGACCGCAGCGCCCTGATGGTTGGCGACCGCGCCGAGATTTTCCTCGATACCGGTGAAGCTCAGGTCGATAACGCCGAGTACGTGGTTCACGATGGCAAGATCCGCGGTAGCGCGCTGTATGCCAAGCGCACCGACGACGCCATCATCCGCCTCAAGGACGGGACGTACACGCGCTGTGAGCCAGGCGACAACGATTGGTATCTGCAAGGCAACAACGTCACCCTGAACCCAGCGACCGGCTTTGGCTCGGCGACCAACGTGACGCTTCGGGTCAAGGGCGTCCCGGTGTTCTACACGCCGTATATCCACTTCCCGATCGATGATCGCCGCCAATCCGGCTTCCTCGCGCCCAGCATCAGCTCCTCGAGCGATACCGGGCTGTCGTTGGTTACCCCGTACTATTTCAACCTGGCGCCGAATTTCGACGCCACGCTCTACCCGAACTACATGACCGACCGCGGTCTGCTGATGGAAGGCCAGTTCCGCTACCTGACCCGCCGTAGCGAAGGCCAGTTCGGCGGAGCCTACCTGAACGACAGCAACGATGATCGCGAGCTGCAGTCCGAGTATGAGGACCAACGCTGGATGTACAGCTGGCAGCATCGCACCGGTCTGGACAGCCGGTGGCTAGCGGAAGCCGACTACACCGATATCAGCGATCCCTACTATTTCCAAGACCTCGATACCAACCTGGGCATCGATCAGCCGGATCATCTGGACCAGCGGGGCACGCTGAGCTATCGCGGCGACGGCTATACCGCACGGCTGAACGTACACGCTTACGAGCGTGCCACGGTTACCGACATCACGCCCTATGAGCGCCTGCCGCAACTAACGCTCAATGGCGCCCTGCCGTTCCAGCCAGGCGGTTTGCGGTTTGCCTACAACACCGAGTTCGTTAGCTTCCAGCGCAGTTTGCGTGAGGGATTCTTTACCGACGAGGATGGAAATACCGGCCTGCCCGAGCATCGCTGGTACGACGATCGCCTACGTGGTTTAACCCGCGCCGAAGGCGAGCGTCTCCATCTGGAGCCGGGCGTCAGCCTGCCGCTTGACTGGACGTGGGGCTTTCTCAAGCCGTCGCTAAAATATGCATACACCCAGTACGATCTGGATCTCGATGACCGGGGCCAACAGACGCTGGCAGCCTATGAGTCGTTTGATAAAACCCAGAACCGCAGCGTGCCGATCTTCAGCGTCGACAGCGGTCTCTATTTCGATCGTG
>NZ_QORI02000124.1 GCF_003325755.1 Pseudomonas sp. SST3
CAAGCCCTGGTCATGAAGGATGAAGACAACGAGGTCACGGCCCAGCTGGCCGCGCCACGCAACAAAATGCGGCCTTCGGTTCATCGCAGTTCGCCGGTCAAATCGAACACATGCTCGGGCGAGAGGTGACCATCAAGCCACGCGGGCGACCGAAGAGGAACCGGGATAATAATTAGAGGAAAAATGTACCTGACCCTTTTTATTCCCACTTTTTATCTTTTCCTACTCTCGGCTAATCGAGTGCCTTGTAAATTTCGGCGCTTGGCAGGCTGTCATCTTCCACCCAATCGAGCCTGGCCGAAGCGGATTTCAATAGAGCAAGGTTCTTAGTCATCAGGTCAACAGCTTGGGCGTACTCTTGCTTCGCCTCGTCCTGCGACTGGCGCGCGGCATTAAACGCTTGACGGGCAAAATCATAACCATATCCGCCATCAGTATCCGCCAGTCGCCTTGCTGCCCGGAGCATTCGGGCGCTCGCCACACTATTGGATACGATCCCTTTTACGAAGCTGGAAATGCCCCTGGCTGTCTCCTGCCCTGCCCGCATATAGACCACCGCATCCTCTCTGCGATCAGCAGCGCCTCTGACGACTTGGGCCTTTAGGATGTAGCTGTCGACGTCCTGAATTTGCTTTTGTATTTTTATCCAATATTTCCTGTAGCGTAATGGAACTACCCGCTGCCCGGGCCTGCGCCAGCTCACTGAGCTGAGCAGTCGTCAGACGCACCAATTGCTCCAGCTCCGAACTTGCCGCTTTGGAACGTGACCAGCCGGTAGGCGCTGCCGAGCAACAGGACAACACAAGCACAGAAAGCCGCCTTTCGGAGCAGCCGATTTTTGGCCCAGGTGCGCGAAGGGTTTGCTCGTATTTCGGTGGTAACGCTAGACGATGCATCTCGCCAGGCCTGCGAAAGCGCATAAGGTAATCCACAAAAAGGACACTTCTCAGGGCTCGGCTTAGCCTCCTCAGGGCTTGTAACGTAGAGGCAGTTACCGCATTCCATGCGCGCTCGCCCTCTCGTATTTCCTTGGCCTAGCCACGGGACATGCGCCCCGGAAATCGATGATGTTCATCTCATCCCCCTCCTTCCCTTGCTGTCTTAAAGTAAGCGTCTAGCTAACTCACCTTGCGTATCTGTATCACAGGCTGCACGGGTAGCTGTATCACACGCTGAACGCTTACCGTGTATCACATCGTGAACGCCCAAAAAATCAGTGCGAGACTATTACGGGTAGGCTGTTTGGGGTGATACACCGCTGTGGTTACATGCCTGCTTCAGGCTGTATCCACTGATGCGGCAGCAGTTGACTGATTTCGCTTGCCCGCTGCGTTGGTAGCCGCATGAGCACGTCCTTCAGGTAGGCGTACGGATCGTGACCGTTGAGGCGTGCTGACTGGATCAGGCTCATGATCGCAGCCGCCCGTTTGCCGCTGCGTAGTGAACCGGCAAACAGCCAGTTCGAGCGCCCCAATGCCCAAGGCCGAATCTGGTTCTCGACCTGATTGTTGTCGATGGGCACGGCCCCATCTTCCAGATAGCGCGTCAGCGCTAGCCAGCGTTTTAGGCTGTAATCCAGGGCTTTTGCCGTGGCTGATCCATTGGGCACCCGATCACGCTGGGCCAGCATCCAGTCATGCAGCGCATCGAGGATCGGTGAAGACTTTTCCTGGCGTATTCGCCAGCGTTCTTCATCGCTCATGTGCCGTGCTTGCCGCTCGATTTCATACAGCCCGGCAATGGAGTGCAGCGCCTGTTCGGCTAACTGGCTTTTGTTCGCTGAGTGCAGATCGAAAAATTTGCGGCGGGCGTGGGCCATGCAGCCAATTTCGGTGATGCCCTGCTCGAAGCTGGCCTTGTAGCCGGCGAAGTCGTCGCAGACCAGTTTGCCATTCCACTGACCCATAAAATTGCGCGCATGCTCACCTGCACGGCTTGGGCTGAAGTCATAGACCACGGCCTTCAGGTCGGCGAAGGGTGTGGTGCAGTATGCCCAGACGTAAGCCCGGTGGGTTTTCTTCTCGCCAGGGGCCAGCATTTGCACGGGGGTTTCGTCGGCATGGATCACGCCTTGCGCCAGTACCGCCTCGCGCAGGGCATCGACCAATGGTTGGAGCTGTACGCCGGTTTGTCCGACCCACTGCGCCAATGTCGAACGCGCGATAGCCAGACCCGCACGGCCAAAGATCTTCTCTTGCCGGTACAGCGGCAGATGATCGGCGTATTTGGCCACCATGACATGAGCCAGCAAGCCGGCAGTCGGGATGCCCTTGTCGATCACCTGGGCTGGTACCGGCGCCTGGATCAATGTTTCGCACTGGCGGCAGGCCCACTTGCCACGCACATGCTGTTCGACGGTGAACACGCCAGGCGTGTAATCCAGCTTTTCGCTGATGTCTTCGCCGATGCGTTGCAGCGGGCAGCCGCAGGCGCATTGAGTGTTCTGCGGCTCGTGACGGATCACAGTACGCGGAAACTGGGCTGGCAGCGGCGCGCGCTTGGGCTGTTGGCGGGGTTCAGCCGGAGCCGCCGGAGGATTGAGGGTTTTCAGTTCCGCCTCGATGGCGGCGATGTCCGTGTCGAGCAAATCATCCAGCAGGCTGCCCTGTTCAGGGCTTAGTTGCTCGCTACGCTTGGCGAACTTGTGGCGCTTGAACCAGGCGATTTCGTGGGTGAGCTGCTCGATGATGGTTTGATCACGGTGGATCTTTTTGCCCATCGCATCGACCTGCGTGAGCAACTGGGCGGCCAGTGCGCGCAGTTGCTCAGGTGTTAGTTGGTCGAGATTGGGCAAGGAAGTCATGCCGCTGATTGTGCCAGAGCAGGCGATCCGCGCAGATAAAGCGATAGGCTAATGGCCGGCGCTACAGCATTGTGATCGCACCGGCTGCACCAGCCCGCTGCCAGGGTAAACCGAGCACCAAAGCCTGAAGCTGCTCGGTGTCGAGTTCAACCTCCAAGCCGCGGTGGATGCCTGGCCAGTGAAACTTGCCTTGGTTCAATCGCCGCGCGGCCAGCCAGATCCCTACACCGTCATGCACCAACACTTTCATGCGGTTGGCGCGGCGGTTGGCGAACAGATAAGCACAGTGCGGCTTCGCCGCACCGAATACCGCCACTACACGGGCCAATGCGGTTTCGGTGCCGGCGCGCATGTCCATCGGCTCGGTGGCCAGCCAGATGCGATCGATGCGAATCATGCGAGCAGCCCGCGCAGCAAGCGTGTACAGCCTTCGCCGTCCTGCACCGGCCAGTGCACCGACAGACTGCGGCGTGGTAGGGGATTTCGATTCGTATCGTCAGCTCTTCAGAGCTGGCCTGCTCTGAAGGCAGGATGCCGAGCGGCACAGGGATAAAGCGTGCAGATACGACCGGTAGCGGCTCGCGCTGCTTACGAATCCATTTATGCACCAGGTTGGCATTGAGCCCGTGGCTGAGCGCCACGCCGGCGACGGAAGCACCGGACTGGGCGCACTCTTCGATGACCTGGGCCTTGAAAGCCTTGGGGAATGTACGGCGCTGTCGAGACACGAAACCCTCCAGAAAGTGGCTTGAAATGGTGTCCACCAAAAATAGGTGCACACCATGCCGCTATCTGGAAGAAGCGGGGAGATGGGTTCGGCGGACGGTTACCRAAGACDAAGCHAACGATCAGCTGAAGCGAAAAAGGCCCGTCAGTGACGGGCCTTTTTTGCGGCAGATCAGGTTAAGCGGATAACTCAACCAGCAGCTTGTTGAGGCGCTGCACATAAGCTGCAGGGTCCTTCAAGCTGTCCCCTGCCGCCAAGGCTGCCTGATCAAAGAGGATGTGCGAAAGATCGGCGAAGCGGTCTTCATCCGGCTCGGCGTCGAGTTTTTCAATCAGCGGGTGTGCCGGATTGATCTCGAAGATCGGCTTCGATTCCGGCACCTTCTGTCCGCTGGCCTCGAGGATCTGGCGCATTTGCAAGCCCAGGTCTTGCTCACCAATCGCCAGAATTGCCGGCGAATCAGTCAGACGGTGCGATACGCGCACTTCAGCAACCTCATCGCCAAGCGCTGTCTTGAGACGCTCTACCAGGCCTTCCTTTGCTTTGGCGATATCTTCCTGAGCCTTCTTGTCCTCTTCGGAGTCCAGCTTGCCGAGGTCCAGGTCACCGCGGGCGACATCAACGAACTGCTTGCCATCGAATTCGGTCAGGTAGCTCATCAGCCACTCGTCGATACGATCGGTCAGCAGCAACACCTCGATACCCTTCTTGCGGAAGACTTCCAGATGCGGGCTGTTCTTGAC
>NZ_QORI02000125.1 GCF_003325755.1 Pseudomonas sp. SST3
TTCAACCTTGATCTTGACCTGTCCCTGTTCGGTGAACTTGATCGCGTTGCTCACAAGGTTCGAGAGCACCTGCTTGAAAGCGCAGCGGGTCTATCAGCACCTCGATATCGTTAAGGTCGGGCTTGAACTCCAGCAGCAGGCTGAGGGTTTTTTGCCGTGCAAGACCGTCGAACACGCGCACCACTGATTCAATGACCTCCCGCAGGTTCACGCGCTCCGGCGCCAGGCTGAGGCGGCCCGACTCGATACGCGCGATGTCGAGGATGTCACCGATCAGTTCCAGCAGGTCTCTGGCCGAGTTGTACGCCACTTCGATTGCCGGACGGTCAAGATGCCCTTGATCGGCGCGCTTGAGCGTCAGTTCGAGCATGCCGATCACGGCGTTCATCGGGGTGCGAATCTCGTGGCTCATGGTGGCCAGGAACGTGCTCTTGGCGCGATTGGCCTCGTCGGCACGCTCCTTGGCGGCGCGCAGTTCATCGAATAGCTGGCGTCGGTCACTGATATCGATCCAGCCACCGATGATGCCTTGGACTTCACCCGTGGAGTCGCGGTAAGGCAGGATCCAGTGGTAGATGGTCAGTTTCCTGTCGTGGATATGCAGGCTGCGATCGAGGATCAGCGGGTTGCCCTCGGCCACCACGCGCAGATAGTCAGCATGGTACTGGGCCGCCTCCGACTCCAGGGCCATGCTCATCTGGGTCACGCTTTTGCCGATCACGTCTTCACGCTTGACGTCGAACACCTGCAGGTAGCTGTCGTTGCAGGTCTGCAGCAGGCCATTGCGGTCGCGCACGTAGATCGGATGCGGCGTCTCATTGACCAGCGCGCGCATGAACTCGAACTGATCGTTGAGGGCGCGTTCGGCCATTTTTCGATGCTTGATCTGGCGCCGCATGTAGGCGTTCCAGGCCAAGGAAATCAACAGCAACAGGCCGGTGCCGATGATGATGCGCGCGATCAACTGATGATAGTTTCGCCAGTAACTGTCGGACGCGGCGGTGTAGCCCCGCCAGCGGCTGTTGATCACGCCCATTTCATCCGGGGCAATGCTCAGCAGGGCCTTGTCGAGGATCGAGCTCAACTCCGTGGCTTGGCGCGAGGTGGCCAGGGTGAATGTTGCGGGGGTGGTGCCGATGCTGGCGCTGATTTGCAGGCGGTCCTGGAAAACCTGGGAAGACAGGAAGTAGTTGGCGATCACCAGGGTGTTCACGGCCCCATCTACTTGTCCCTGTGCGAGCAGCTCGGATGCTCTGAATGTATCACTGGTTTCCACCAGGTGAATCTCAGGAAAGTCCTTGGTCAAGGTTGCGGCCAAGGGGTTACCCTGGGTTATCGCCAGGCGCTTTCCGGCCATTTGCTCCATGTTCGACGGCGCTCCTGGCTCTTTGCGCGTCAACAGCACATAGGAGTTTTCGAGGTAAGGGCGGCTGAAATTAAGTTGTGGGTCTCGCTCGTTGCTGGGAACGATGGCCCCGATCATATCGACTTTCTGGGTCGCGACCTGGTCGATCATCGCGTTGACGTCGCGCCCACGTTGTACCGAAAAACGCAGGCCGGTGCGCAGGCGGATCAATTCCAGCAGGTCCGCGGTGATCCCGCGAAAGTTGCCGTCCGCATCGAAAAATGTCAGTGGCGCGAAGGTTTCGTTGACGATGACCGTCACCACCGGGTGGTCTTTGAGCCAACGCTCTTCGCGCTGGGTCAGTTGCAGTTTCTTGTCGGTCAGCAGGATATCGCTGCCGGCGCTCCAACGCTTGGCGATGCTCTCCCGTTCATTGATGGGCACCGAAGCCAGCGCTGAATCGACAATGCTCAAGAGCATCCGGTTGTCCTCACGCGTGGCAAAGCTGAAACCATAAGCTTCATGCTTGCCGAAGTTGGCCATGCGAATGTTTTTGAGGTAGCCCTTGTTGATCATGTAATGGGTGGAAATGGTGTCACCGAGAAACACATCCGCCTGGTCGAAGGCCACTGCATTCAAGGCATTCTGATAAGAGGGGTAGGCGCGGATGATCGCCTTGGGGTACAGCTTTTCCACCTCATTAAGCGGCAGGTAGTGATAGACAAGGCTCAGGCGCAGCCCGTCGAGGCCTTCACTGAGGCTGCGGGTTTCTCCCTCGCGTGTGACCAGGACTGGCTGGTCTACCGCATAGGGTTCGGAGAGGATCAGATTCGGCGTTGCAGCCTCAAAGCCGTTGGAGGAGCCCAACAAGTCGATTTCCCCGGCTTCCAGGGCGCGAATGGCAGCCGCCCGGGACGGGTAGCGCATCACAGTGATGGGCAGGGAGAGTGCCTTGGCCAGCAATCCCGCGTAATCGGCGGTAAGGCCTTCATAATCATGTCCGCTGGACGTGAGGTCAAAGGGTGGGTAGTCAGGACTGGATGTACCCAGCGTTAGTTCACGTTTGTTATGCAGCCACTGGCGCTGGGCCTTGTCAAAATGAGTGTCCAGTTGTACAGCTCCCGCACGACTCAAGAGGGTGAAGCGTTCCGGGCTGGTTTGGTGCTCTGCCAGCACAGTTGTGCTGAAGTACAAACCGGCACTTAATATAATCAGATAGTCCTTTATACGCCTGGGCATCCGCTTTCTCACACTAGCGCGTTTCGTTTTGCCAACTCGATGAGGTCGACCAAGGATTTGGCTTGGAGTTTTTGCATTAATCTTTTCTTATAAGTACTGACGGTCTTGTTACTCAGGAACATACCTTTGGCGATTTCCTTGTTAGTGCGACCTTGTGCAAACAGTTGCAGCACCATCAGCTCCCGGTCGTTGACGGTCTTGAACAGTTCCAGCTCCTGAGCATCCATGCCTTCCGTTCCGGGGCCATTCAAGGCCTGGCTGGGGAAGTAGTTGTAGCCGGATAGCACCGCGCGGATGGCGCTCAGCAACTCGCTCAGGTCACCCTCCTTGCACACATAGCCCTCTGCCCCCGAGCGCATGCACCGCGTGGCAAACAACGTCGGACATTGAGCCGTGAGGACCAGGGTTTTCATCGAGGTGTTCATGGCGTTGAACCGGCAGAGCACCTCAAGGCCATCAAGTTTCGGGATGCTGATGTCGAGAATCACCAAGTCTGGAAGGCATTCACGCACCATCTGTATGGCATCGCACCCGTTATCTGTTTCGCCGACGACTTTGTAACCTTCATGTTCCAGCAACATTCGAATGGCAAGCCGGATAACGGGATGGTCGTCGATAATAAAAACTGAGTTCATAGTCACATTCCATGCAGGTGCAGATAAAGCGGGCACATTAGCTCAGAAGGTGAGTCCGCAGTATGAAGCTCGCAAGGAGTAGATGCAGAACAGGAAAGTTCCTACATTTAAAAAGGTATAGACCTACAAGTTGTTAGGTAATCGTGACAAGGCATGTGAGCGTTTCGAGGTCGATCATGACAAGACGCAAGGCTGGGGAATTTACGGCGGGCCTCGTATCTATTTTCGTTGAAAGGAATGTTTAAAATCCTACATGAGGGGGTCGAAAGTTAAGCCGATTAATATTTCAAGATCATCTTTGTTCAAAGGTTTTGGCAAATAGCCAAGGAGGGGGAGATTTCGTTGCGCGGCTTGTGTCGTCAGGTTGACCAGTTCTGGCGTAGGTAAGCCGCTCAACAGGATGGCACTGCTGATGAAGCGTCGGCGGCTGGCGATTTCCACCAGTTCAAGCCCAGGCAGGTCTGGCAGGCATTGGTCGCATAACATCAGGTCGAAAGGGTGTTCGGACTGGCTCATCGCGCGTATGGCCTGCTCGGCGTTTTCCACCGCGGTCAGTTGGTCGAAGCCGAAACTTCTGAGCAGGCATTGGGTGGCCAGGAGTTGAAAGGGGTGATCCTCCACCAAAAGAATACGGAGAGAATAGCTGGGCATAAAGAGCACACAGTAAGGCAAGCGTCGATGGGGGCAGTAGGAATGACTCGGCTGGTCCGTTGGGAGCGCGCGTGATTATTCTTCGAGTGTCTGTACGAATTCGATCAGGCCGCTCTGTTCCCGTCGTAGGGCAATTCGCTTCAGGGAACAGGTTGCCTGATGAAGTCGTTATTGGGGGCCGGAGCGCCCGGTCATTTCTCGTGCCATTTCGGTGGCGTAGCTGTCGGTCATACCGGCGATGAAGTCGATCATCCGCAGGAACGAGGCGTGCAGTGACCAGGCGGGGTCTGGCGCGCTATTGCCTAGCATGGTCGAGAATGCGCCGGTTCTTGAACGACGGGGTGCGCCCGCCATGTTGCTTCAACGGGCCGCCG
>NZ_QORI02000126.1 GCF_003325755.1 Pseudomonas sp. SST3
GGATCTGGTACTTGGCCACGCGCTCACGGATGATCCTGCCGCCTTCAAACGCCATCTGCCCCAACAACTGCGCCTGCTGAGGCCCGACGCTGCGCTCGATCACGTCGATATCGCGGCTGTAACTATTGACGATCTGCCCACCGTTGCGACCCGAGGCACCAAAACCGACCTTGGCGGCTTCCAGCACCGTAACGCGAAAGCCGTTCTCCAGCAGAAAACAGCGCACTGGAAAGCCCGGTATAGCCGGCCCCGATCACGCACACATCGGTCTCGACCTCACCTTGCAACACAGGACGGGGCGGAACTGCATTCGCAGAAGCGGCGTAATACGACTGGGGGTAGGGGGTGTTCGCCATCCTGGAACCTCTGTTTTTATATTTTTTACGAGTGCGCCGATCCTACCTGAGTTGAAAATTGCCTGCCAGCCACCCGAAAATCACGGGTGTACCCGGCGCAAATAAAAAATTCGCATATTCATAGGGTTAGCTGCAAAAAAGATGTTGACACCCCTCCGGAATTCCGTAGAATGCCGCCTCACAGCAGGCACGTAGCTCAGTTGGTTAGAGCACCACCTTGACATGGTGGGGTCGTTGGTTCGAGTCCAATCGCGCCTACCAAACAAAATCCGCTCTGCTGGGCGGTCTAGAAGGGCTCACCGAAAGGTGGGCCCTTTTTTGTTGCCTGAAATTTGGGCAAAGGAAAGTCAAGAGGCCGGGCGGCGTCCTTTCAGGGCTTGTATGTCCAATCAGGCGAAAAGCGTCGCCACCGCCAGCAGGCAAATTACCTGGGCGAACAGCTGGCAGCGTATTTCGCCAAGCGTGGTCGCCATATTACTCATTTGTCCGGCATACATAGCGGGAACCCCTCATTGTCGGCATGACGCCGTGAATGAACTGCAAGTACACACAGCTGCATCGTGGAGTATAGGTGCTGATCAGGAATTTTCCCTGCCGACGCCATAGCGAGTTTCATCCTCACGTCTTTTCCAAAAAAACTGCGCTGAATCTCTCCATGGTGCCGTACCCCTGATGCCATCCCCCCACAAAAATTATTGGTTTGCAGCAACAATTTTTTCTTGTTGGACACCCCCGTCCCCAGGCAGCAAAGTTGCCGCCACTGACGCTCGACCTTCCAGGTCAACAATAAAAAACCGAGCCGATTGCACGCCATTTTCATGCTGTGAGCCCTTTGCCCACATCCTGCTGTAATGGCGCCGCAGCGCGCACTAAAGGACCTCTTCGCCATGCAAACTGTTGTGAACTTATGGCCGTTGATCGGCGTACTTGTCATCGTGGTCGGCTTTGTATTGCGCTTCAATCCGCTGTTGGTGGTCACCGCGGCCGCCATCGCCACCGGGCTTGCCGCCCAGTTCCCGCTGGAAAAAATTCTCGCCACCATGGGCGATGGCTTCCTTCAGACCCGTGCCTTGCAACTGATTCTGTTATTGCCGCTGGCGGTGATTGGCCTGCTGGAACGCCATGGCCTGCGCCTGCATGCGCAGAACTGGATTGCACGCTTCGAACGCGCCACGGTCGGGCGCTTGCTGATCATTTATCTGTTTGTGCGTGAGTCCACGGCTGCCATGGGGTTGACGAGCCTGGGTGGACATCCGCAGATGGTGCGGCCGCTGCTGGCGCCGATGGCCGAGGGCGCCGCAGAAAAACGTTATGGCAAGCTGCCTGACAAGCTACGCCACAAGGTACTGGCCATGTGCGCTGCCACCGACAACGTCGGGTTGTTCTTTGGTGAGGACATCTTCGTGGCCTTTGGTGCGATTGCGTTGATGCACACCTTCCTGCTTGGCTCGGGGATTGATGTGGAGCCGCTGCACATTGCGGTGTGGGGCATCCCGACGGCGATCTGCGCCTTCATCATTCACGCTATCCGGTTGCATCGTTTCGACCGGCGCTTGACCCGCGAAATGAGCTCGGCCACCGCTCCAGTGGAGGCTGCTCAATGATTATTTCCATTCAATACCTGTACTGGCTGGCGGGCGTGCTGTTGCTGATCACCGCCGGCATGATCCTGCTCGACCGTTCCCACCCCAAGCGCTGGTCCAGTGCACTGTTCTGGTTGTTGTTCGCCGTACCGTTCCTTATAGGCGAGCGCCTGCCCTCGGTGGTCATCGGAGTGGGTGTGGTGGTGATGGCATTGATTGCGGGCTTGGGCGGCGTTGGTCGTGGCCGCCATGCCCAATTGCACGACAAGGCGTCTCGCGCCAGTGCCGGGCGCCTGGGCCACAAATTGTTCATCCCGGCGTTGGCGATTCCGCTGACCACGGTGATTGGCTCAGTGTTGCTCAAACACACCGAAATCGGTGGTGTACCGCTGCTGGACCCGAAGAACACGACCTTCGTCTCCCTGGGCATCGGTTGCCTGATCGCCCTTGGCCTGGCCTGCTGGCTGACCCGGGATACGCCGGTACAAGCGTTACGCGAATCCCGTCGCCTGACCGAAGCCCTGGGCTGGGCCATGGTGCTTCCGCAAATGCTGGCGATGCTCGGGCTGTTGTTCAATGAGGCCGGGGTGGGCACGGCGGTCGCTCATGTCACCACCACCTACATCAACCTGGACTACAAGTTGGTGGCGGTGATGGTCTATGTGTTGGGCATGGCCTTGTTTACCGTGATCATGGGCAATGGTTTTGCGGCCTTTCCGGTGATGACCGGTGGCGTCGGCGTGCCGGTGCTGGTGGGGATTTACGGCGGCAACCCTGCGGTGATGGCGGCGATTGGTATGTTCTCTGGCTATTGCGGTACGTTGATGACGCCGATGGCGGCCAACTTCAATATCGTCCCGGCGGCGCTACTGGAGCTGCCGGATAAAAATGCGGTGATCAAAGCCCAACTACCCACGGCGCTGATGATGCTGGTGGTCAATATCGTGCTGCTCTATCTGTTGATGTGAGGCCATTGTGCAAAACGTATTGCTGACGGGCTTCGAGCCCTTTGATAAGGCGGCGGTAAACCCTTCTTGGGAGGCCGTGCGCCAGTTGGACGGTGTGCAGTTGTGCGAGGGGGTGCAAATGGTTTCGCGTTGCTTGCCCTGCGCATTTGCCACCGCCGCCGAGACCTTGCTGCAGTTGATCAATGAACTGCGGCCGGCAATGGTCATCGCCACGGGCCTGGGGCCTGGGCGCAGTGATATTTCCATCGAGCGCGTTGCGATCAACGTTAACGATGCGCGTATTCCCGACAATCTGGGGGCGCAGCCGATTGATATCGCGGTAGTGGATGGCGGCCCGGCGGCGTACTTCTCGACGTTGCCGATCAAGGGCATGGTCAAGGCGGTGCGTGAGGCGGGTATTGCGGCCTCGGTATCGCAGACGGCGGGGACGTTTGTGTGCAACCAGGTGTTTTTATCGTTTGCAGCACGCCTTGGTGGGGACTGGGGTGCGCAGTGGGTTTTATTCACGTTCCCGGCTTGCCCGGATCGAGCGAGCCGTCGATGGTGCTATCGACAACCGTGGAAGGGCTGCGGGTTGCGGCGCTGGCAGCCTGGCAAACCCAGGCGGATGTCGTCCTTGCCGGTGGCCAGATCAGCTGACAGCTGTACGCTGTGTTGCAATTTCAACTACAGTTCCAGCACACCCTTGCCTCGGAAAGTCGCCATGTTAAAGCGTACGAAACTTGTATCGGCTGCGTTGTCGCTTGCACTGTCCGTCACCAGTGGCCTTGCCCTTGCAGATCCAGGTAATGGCAAAGGCCAAGGCAATAACAAGGGTGACGCCTATGGTGGGCAGGACAACGGCAAAGGTCACGGTAATAACAAAGGTAATGCCCAGGGCGGGCCGGGTAAGGCCAAAGACAAGGGCGGCCAATCCAGGAACGACTTCAGCGTTGATCGCGGTCTTGTACTGAACGTGCTGGGCGGTCACCGCGATTATTGGCGCCCAGGGCCAGCCTTACCGCCTGGCATTCAGAAAAACCTGGCACGCGGCAAGCCCCTGCCGCCTGGTATTGCCAAGAAGCTGGACGGCCGCTTGCTGGGGCAGTTGCCTCGTTATGATGGTTACGAATGGCAGCAAGCGGGAACCGACTTGATATTGGTGGCCATTGCGACCGGTATCATCTACGAAGTTCTGAACGGTGCGTTTGATTGAGGTGCAGCGCCCTCAGGCTTCACGGCCGGGGAAAAACAACTCAAAACAGGTCACGCCATCTTCACTGCTTACACGGTACCGCCCGTTATGCAGTTGCAT
>NZ_QORI02000127.1 GCF_003325755.1 Pseudomonas sp. SST3
ACGCGGCTTCCAGGCTGCGGATACGCCGACTGAACGCCGGCTGGGTGACAAAGCGCCGCTCAGCCGCCTGGGAAAAACTACGCGTCGCCGCCAGGGCGCTGAAGTCTTCCAACCACTTGCTCTCAAGGTTCATCACTGCCTCCCACGGAATGCACCATTTTGGCACACACGCCCGCCAAGATAACCGGGTCACATCCACATTATGCCGTTTGTGCATAGGCCAGTGTTTAACAGCATTGGCCCAAAAAGTTCTACAAGCCTAGCATTCGCAGCGTTCCGGCCAGTTCCGGGTCCATATTGAGATGATTTCCGTCATGTCCTCTGCTGCATCATTCCGTACCGAAAAAGACCTGCTTGGCGTACTCGAAGTACCGGCTCAAGCGTATTACGGCATCCAGACCCTGCGAGCGGTGAATAACTTCCGCCTCTCGGGCGTTCCGATTTCGCATTACCCGAAATTGGTGGTCGGTCTGGCAATGGTCAAGCAAGCGGCCGCTGACGCCAACCGCGAGTTGGGCCAGCTCAGCGAAGCCAAGCACGCTGCCATCAGCGAAGCCTGTGCGCGTCTGATCCGCGGCGATTTCCACGAAGAGTTCGTGGTGGACATGATTCAAGGCGGCGCCGGCACTTCAACCAACATGAATGCCAACGAAGTCATCGCCAACATCGCGCTGGAGGCCATGGGTCACCAGAAAGGCGAATACCAGTACCTGCACCCCAACAACGACGTGAACATGGCGCAGTCGACCAACGACGCCTACCCGACCGCGATCCGCCTGGGTCTGCTGTTGGGCCATGACGCGCTGCTGGCCAGCCTCGACAGCCTCGATCCAGGGCGTTCGCCGCCAAAGGCGCCGAGTTCAGCCATGTGCTGAAAATGGGCCGCACCCAGTTGCAAGACGCCGTGCCGATGACCCTCGGCCAGGAATTCCGCGCCTTCGCCACTACTTTGGGTGAAGACCTGGCCCGCCTGAAAACCCTGGCACCGGAGCTGCTGACCGAAGTGAACCTGGGCGGCACCGCCATCGGTACCGGCATCAACGCCGACCCACGCTACCAGGCCCTGGCCGTACAACGCCTGGCCACCATCAGCGGCCAGCCGCTGGTACCGGCGGCCGACTTGATCGAAGCCACCTCCGACATGGGCGCCTTTGTACTGTTCTCCGGCATGCTCAAGCGTACTGCCGTGAAGCTGTCGAAGATCTGCAACGACCTGCGCCTGCTGTCCAGCGGCCCACGCACCGGCATCAACGAGATCAACCTGCCGGCTCGCCAGCCAGGCAGCTCGATCATGCCCGGCAAGGTCAACCCGGTAATCCCGGAAGCGGTCAACCAGGTAGCGTTCCAGGTCATCGGCAACGACCTGGCCCTGACCATGGCAGCCGAAGGCGGCCAACTGCAGTTGAACGTGATGGAGCCGCTGATCGCCTTCAAGATCTTCGACTCGATCCGCCTGCTGCAACGCGCCATGGACATGCTGCGCGAGCACTGCATCGTCGGCATCACCGCCAACGAAGCGCGCTGCCGCGAACTGGTGGAACACTCCATCGGCCTGGTCACCGCGCTGAACCCGTACATCGGCTATGAAAACGCCACCCGCATTGCGCGTATCGCTCTGGAAAGCGGGCGCGGCGTGCTGGAACTGGTGCGTGAAGAAGGCTTGCTCGACGACGCCATGCTCGACGACATCCTGCGCCCGGAAAACATGATTGCCCCACGTTTGGTCCCGCTGAAGGCCTAAGCGTTTGTTGCACCGCTCACCAGGTTGAGGGACTAGACACCTCTCACCTTTTGAGGGCCTGAAGGCTCTGTTCKTCMKRSCYTTTTTTTGCCCGTAATTCCTCTCCTTATATAAAGCGCTGTTAATGCGTTTCACCCATAAAACATCACGTCTGCGGCGTTACTTGAAAAAGCATTGATTCATTGCAAGTTCCCATTGCGTGCACAAACGGTGTGCAGTTTCGTGCCATATAAAAACAATGGTTTCACATATGAAACGCTCAATAATTAACCTTAGTCTCGCAACCAATTAATTTAAAAAGAAATTCAACAAAAATTTGTAGGAATTAACTCACTGGCATTGTTCATGCACTAAACGGCGTATCACCTATAAAACAGACCAGAGTACCTTCCTGATGGCTGTGAAAGAGATGTACGCCGTGACGCCCCAATGGAATACGCCCGCACTTAAGGAAGAGCTGGAGCCGACTGAAATTGAATTCCGTAATGTCGGTAAATGTTTCCCAGCCAAAGGTAAAACCGAAGCGCCATTTGCCATTCGCGATGTGAACTTCAAGATCCGTCGCGGCGAGGTCGTGTCGATCATCGGTCCGTCCGGCTGTGGCAAGAGCACCATTCTCAATATGGGTTCTGGCCTGTATCGCCCCAGCGAAGGTGAAGTCTTCGTGGGCGGCGAACCGGTGACCGGGCCCGTGCCGCAAGTCGCGTTCATGCTGCAAAAAGATTTGCTGATGCCGTGGCGCAGCATTCGCCGCAATGTCGAATTGGGCCTGGAGATTCAAGGCGTGCCCAGCGCGACCCGGCAGAAGGTAGCCCTGGACTTGCTCGATCGTTGCCACCTCAACGGCTTCGCCGATCACTACCCCTTCCAACTCTCCGGCGGTATGCGCCAACGCGCTGCCCTGGCACGCACCCTGGCCATCGACCCTCAGGTGTTGTTCCTCGACGAGCCGTTTTCCGCCCTCGACGCCCAGACCAAGATGATCCTGCAGCAGGACATGGCGCGGATGCTGTTCGATGAAAAGAAGACCGCGCTGTTCATCACCCATGACCTGATCGAGGGCATCGCCATGTCCGACCGGTTGCTGGTCATGAGCGCCCGCCCCGGCACCATCATCGAAGAAATCAGCATCGACCTGCCGTTTCGCGACAACCCGCTGGAGCGCCGCAAGCTACCGGAGATCGGCCCGCTGGTCGGTCGCCTGATGGAGCTGCTGCACGTCGGCGCCGACACCGAACTGCACTGATTGCCGCACTTGCGGCCCCCAACCGATTCAGGAGTTCCCATGCTCAAGTCTCTGTTCCAACGTTTTTGCGCGCTCAGCCTTGGCCTCGGCCTGACCTGCGCGGCCCAGGCGCAGCCAACCGACGTTACCTACCTGCTGCCGGCTCCGCCTAACTTGCCAGCCTTTGCACCGTGGATCATCGCCAAGGAAAAAGGCTATTACGCGGCCCAGGACTTGAACCTCACATTCATTGCCGCCAAAGGTGCGTCGACGTGGCCAAGCAGATCGGCGCCGGCAATGCGCTGCTCGGCGGTGCAATCGGCGACACGCCGATCATGGTACGCGGTAACGGAATTCCCGTGCGCGCCGTGGCGGTGCTGGGTGCGGGTGGTGTGACCATGATCGCCACCCATTCCAAGGACAACATCAATAACATCAGCGACCTCAAGGGCAAGACCATGACGTGATGTCGTACTCCGACACCACCTACTACGCGCTGCTCGCTTCGCTGCGCAAGGCCGGCCTTGGCAAGAATGACGTGAACATCCAGGCCGCTGGCCCTGCCGGGGTCTGGCAGTTGTTCACGGCCAACAAGGCCCAGGCCATGGCCGGCGTGCCGGATTGGATGGTCACCGCCGAAGAAGCCGGCGCGCAGATCAAGCTGATTCCCCAGGAGCAGATTTTCGAAAGCATGGCCCAGGCCATCCTCGCCTCGGATGACGCCATCAAAAACCATCCCCAGGTGGTGCGCGGTGTGGTGCAGGCCACCCTCCAAGGCATGCAAGACATTATCCAGGACCCACGTGCCGCCGCCGTCACCTTTGCCAAGGCGGTCCCGACCTACGCCGGCAAGGAAGACTCGCTGGAGAAGATCTTCAAGCTCTATGTCGAGCACGTCTACGCCAACCAGCGCGTACTGGGGCACATCGACCCCGAGCGCCTGGACAAAGTCCGCCAGTTCTACGTGAGCGAAGGCATCGTGCCCCGGGAAACCCCGCTGGATGAGCTGTTCACCAACCAATTCGTCGACAGCCCGGTCGCCGCGCAATAACGCACCGGACAACAAGGTACGCATACGATGAAAAACTTGAACTCCTCCGTGCTCGGTAGCGTTGCGCTGCTGATCCTATTCCTGGCGCTCTGGCAATGGGGCCCCGGGCTGCTCGGCATGCCCGAATTCGTCATGCCCAAACTCAGCCGCGTGGCCCAGGAAAGCCTGGTGATGTGGCACAGT
>NZ_QORI02000128.1 GCF_003325755.1 Pseudomonas sp. SST3
TTTCAAACGGCGCACAAGCCGGTGATTACATTTTATCTGAATACGCGAAAATTCAAAAAAAGCGCCAGTTTGTAAGCTCGGATTACTATGAGAATGAACGTTTGAACATCCAGATTGAGCGTTTGCTTGATACCTGCGTGCTCAGGTTGGAGCGTTTTGCTCTATCGAAACTTCCCCGTGGTAAAAGCAATAAGTTAGTAATGCTCGCTGCCTTAACGTCGGTGGCAAAAAAATCCCTGATCATGATCGTATTGGGCGATTTTTCTTTAATTTTTTTGAACTCGCCAGCGATGGACGTTACGACGAAGATAAGGAAGTGTTCGATTTGCTGATGATGACTTATCGTGCCACGCTCAATTTTATAAAGGTTGGGGCGAAGGATGATATCCGCAAACACCCCCGGTCCTATTCATTTGCTATAGGCTCGGCAGAGGAAATCAAGCAGATAAAAATGTCGACCGCTGCAGTCGAAGTGCGTTGGACAGATCAAAGCTCGGGTGTAAGGGCCCTGGTTGACCAGTTTTTTTTGCTCCGCCAAGGTTTTGTAACCATGGCGGGAAAGAAATTAAAGCACGTCATGGTGCTTATCGATGAGGGCGATGCCTATCTTCATCTTGAGTGGCAGCGCCGTTATATTTCCTTGCTGAATAAATTCCTGGCAGGGGTGAAAGCGGAGTTTGACATGAAGATTGTGCAGGTAGTGGTTGCCACGCACTCCCCTGTGATAACGGGTGATTTTCCAGCGTGCATGGTAACTAACCTGGATGACAGGGTCACACCTCAGAATACGTTTGCAGCTCCATTGGAAGACATTATCCTGAACTCTTTTGGGACTGCTGCCATTGGTGAGTTTGCGGCGGAAAAGATAAATGCACTCCATCAGCGTCTTGAACAGGGCATTTCTTCGGCCTTGGATAAATTATTGCTTGAGAGCATTGGCGATATTGGCATCAAGGAAGCGTTATATCGTGCTCCGGAGAGGCGATATTCATGATTGTTAACATCGCGCGGGTGTGGGAGGACATCGCAGTCAGGCACAAATTATTCATGCTATGGAAGCTGCAAGGACTGACTGATGCCTTAAAAGGATTCGTCGGGCCGGCCATGACTCAGCATCGTCTTGTCGAGTTCTTGGATAAACACAGGGAGGCCATATGTGGGTGTGACCCGTTGGCGCTGCCGGGTGTGATTGTTGCCTTTAGTCAGACTTTTGCCCGTGTTGTTGATATTGACTATTTGAATGGTTTTTTTTCAAAAAGTATCTGTGCTATAAGGAGTTTTCAGCTAAAGAGAGGGTGGTCCTGTTAAAAAGATGGGACGCCTATGCATTGTGTACATCCATCCGATCGAAAATTTGCCCTTATTGCCATATAACGCCCATTGACACTTATGTAAGTCCTGATGGGTTGAAAGCGTACAGGCCAAATATTGATCATTATTACCCGCAGGCCGAATTTCCTTTACTAGCGTTAACCATGGGGAATTTCATCCCCTGCTGCGAAAAGTGTAACGGGCCACAAATGAAAGGCACTACCCGGTTTGACTTGACACCTCATCTGCACCCCTTGGTGGATGCGGAGAATATATCTTTCAGGCTTGCATATAAGGGCGGGGGGCTAGACTTGAATAAATTGAGACTTCAGGCTGACAGTACGTCCTACGAAATTGAGGTGATGGCAACCAATGGCACATGCCTGAAAGTGGATAATTCAATTGCGACCTTTCGCTTAGTCCCTCGTTATCAAGTCTGTGTACCCGATGCGCTATTAGTGGCGAAACGCTCCAGACTGGGGGGCAGATATAGGATGTTGACCAAGATACTGACAAAGTTGAATTTCTCTGACAAACACCCCTTGGGCTTTGATGAAACGAACGACAGTTATAAAAATGTGATCGCAGGTAAGCTCAAACTTGACATCGCCCGGCAGTTCAAGGTGATTTGACCCAGCAGGGCAACCCAGTAACATGGCAACATTTCACGCCCTGTACTGAGAGCACCCCATGAAACGCATCCTGATCATCGGCATTGGCGCCGGCAACCCTGACTACATCACGATGCAGGCCGTGAAGGCGCTGAACCGTACCGACGTGTTCTTCCTGATGGACAAGGGCCAGAGCAAGGACAAGCTGATCGACCTGCGCCGGGAAATCTGCGACACCTACATCACCGAACCCGGCTACCGTTTTGTCGAGGCCGATTGCCCGGAGCGGGTGCGTGGTGAAATCGACTACACCACCGCCGTGCAAGACCTCAACCGCGATAAGCAGCAGACCTTCGAACGCATGATCAACGAAGAAATGGCCGACGGCGAAGTCGGGGCGTTTTTGGCCTGGGGCGACCCGGCGCTGTACGACAGCACCATTCGTATCTTGCAGGCGATTCTTGCCAGCGGTCGCTGTGTGTTCGAGTTTGAAGTGATCCCCGGTATCACCAGTGTGCAGGCCCTGGCGGCGCAGCATAAGGTGCCGCTCAACCGTATCGGCAAGTCCATCGAAATCACCACTGGGCGACGGCTGGCGGCGGGACAGGCGAGTGATGCCGATACCCTGGTGGTGATGCTCGACGCCGAAGATTCCTACCGCAGCGTAGCGGATCAGGACCTGGATATTTACTGGGGCGCCTACCTGGGCACGCCGGACGAGATCCTGATCAGCGGTAAAGTGGCGCACGTGGCAGAAGAGATCGAACGGGTACGCAAGGCGGCGCGCCTGGAAAACGGCTGGATCATGGACACCTATTTGCTGCGCAAACCCTGAGGTAAACCCGATGCTCAAACAGCTTGCCCTCGCCTTGGCCCTGGTGGCCGGCGCCGCTCATGCCGACACCGGCTTGCACACCGACTTGCCGTTGTCCTACCTGGAACAGACCCAGGGCGATGCGCGCAACCAGCCGCTGGTGATCTTCCTGCATGGGTTTGGCAGCAACGAGGAAGATTTGTTTGGCATCAAAGACGCGTTACCGTCTACCTGGACCTACCTATCAGTGCGTGCGCCACTGCCGGTGGAGCCGCAGGGGTATCGTTGGTTTACCAAGACCGATGAGCCTGAGTACAACGGCGAGACCGATGAACTGTTCAGCAGCGCCCGGCTGATCAAGGACTTTGTGCTCAAGGCCACCGCCAAGTACCACACCCAAAGTGATCGGGTGTTCCTGGTGGGGTTCAGCCAGGGCGCGATCATGTCTTACGAGGTGGCCTTGCGTGAACCCGAATTGGTACGCGGTATCGCCGCGCTCAGTGGCAGCGTGCTACCAGTGCTCAGGTCTGCGCTGAAACCGGATGCGGCGATGGGCAAGCTGGCGATCTTTATTGGCCATGGCACTTTGGATCAGGCGTTGCCCTTTAGCTCGGCCACGCAAGCGAACAAGGTGCTGGCGGGGTTGGGGCTCAAGCCGGAGTTTCATGAATACCCGGGGATGAATCACACCATCAGCGAAGCAGAAATCCAGGACTTAAAAGCCTGGCTTGAGAAAAGCCTGAAGTGAAATGCGGTTAAAAATGTGGCAGCTTGCCTGCGATAGCGGTGGCTCAGTAAAGATTGAGTGACTGACACACCGCCATCGTAGGCAAACCCGCTCCCACATGGGTTTTGTGTTGGCTGGAAGAGGGGGCTACTTGCCGCCTGTAATCTGCTTCACCAACTGCGCATGCCCCTTCACATCATCCGCCCGGGAAATGGCCTGAATCACCAGCAAATGGTTGCCCGAACCACCCAGGAATGTGGAGTTCAAGGTCTTGCCACCACCTTGGGTGGCGCTGCTGTCCACTTGGCGCAGGCCCAGGCCCTTGTAGGTGAGTTTCTTCTCGCCCAGTTTCTTGAAGTCAGGCAGGGCAGCGCTCTGGTCCTTGACGAAATCGGCCACGGCGCCGTCTAGGAACTGCGGGTCGTTATCCTGGATAGCTGCCCCATCGTTGCGCACGGTTTCGGCGACGATCACCACACTTTTCGTCGTTGAGTTAGCGTACAGGGTGCCTTGGGTGTCAGCGGTGCCGTCTTGCGCTGTGCCGGAGGGCAGGGTGTCGGCGCTGTAGGCCTTGGGCAGTTTGAAGGTGAACTTGCCACCCAAGGTGGAGATGGTCTGGGTGGTGGGCTTTGCAGCAGCGAATACGCTGCCGGCGGTGAGCGCGAGGGCCAGCAGCATTGCGGTCTTGGTGAACGTGGCCATGAAGCACTCCGGGGA
>NZ_QORI02000129.1 GCF_003325755.1 Pseudomonas sp. SST3
TGCACGGCCAATTGGGCTATTACAGTTTCGATGGTGGCGCGCCGATCACCGCCGGCACCTGGCAAGCGGCCTACAGCGCGGCGCAAGTGGCCCTTACCGCGCAGGCCGCCATCGCCCAAGGCGCCCACAGTGCCTTCGCCCTTTGCCGCCCGCCGGGGCATCACGCCGCCAGCGATGTGATGGGCGGTTATTGCTACCTCAACAACGCGGCCATCGCGGCCCAGGCATTCCTTGATCAAGGCTGCAAAAAGGTCGCGATCCTCGACGTGGACTACCACCACGGTAACGGCACGCAGTCGATTTTTTACGCGCGCAGCGACGTGCTGTTCACTTCGATCCACGGCCATCCGGAGGCAGAATTTCCGTTCTTCCTTGGCTACGCCGATGAGCATGGCGAGGGCGCCGGCGTTGGTTTCAACTTCAACTATCCGTTGCCGGCCGGGTCCGGCTGGCAGGCCTGGAGCGCGGCGCTGGAACAGGCCTGCGCCGAGATCGAGCGCTACGCCGCCGATATCATCGTGGTGTCCCTGGGCGTGGACACGTTCAAGGACGACCCTATCTCGCAGTTCAAGCTCGACAGCCCGGACTACCTGGCCATGGGCGCGCGCATTGCCCGCCTGGGCAAGCCCACGCTGTTCGTGATGGAAGGCGGCTACGCGGTGGAGGAAATCGGCATCAACGCCGTCAACGTGCTGGAAGGTTTCGAGGAAGCAGCCCAATGAACATACTCAAGTCGCTCGCCCTGTGCGCCGTGGTTGTCAGCGGCGCAGCCCAGGCCGAAGAAAAAACCCTGAAGGTCTACAACTGGTTCGACTACATCACGCCCAAGGCGCTGGAAGACTTCAAGGCCCAGCACCCGTCGATCAAGCTGGTGTACGACATCTTCGACACCAACGAAGCCCTGGAAGCCAAACTGCTCACCGGCAACTCCGGCTATGACGTGGTGGTACCCTCCAACGTGTTCCTGGCCAAACAGATCGAAGCCGGCGTGTTCCAGCCCCTGGACCGCAGCCAACTGCCCAACTGGAACCACCTCGATCCCAAGCTGATGAAGCTGATCGAGGCCAACGACCCCGGCAATCAATACGCCGTGCCCTACATGTACGGCACCATCCTGATCGGCTTCAACCCAGCCAAGGTCAAGGCGGCCCTGGGCGACAACGCCCCCGTGGACAGCTGGGACCTGATCTTCAAGGAAGAGAACATCAGCAAGCTCAAGCAATGCGGCGTCGCGCTGCTGGACTCGCCCTCGGAGATCCTGCCCCTGGCGTTGCAGCACCTGGGCCTGGACCCCAACAGCAGCAACCCCAAGGACTACGACAAGGCCGAAGCGCTGTTGATGAAGATCCGCCCGTACATCACCTACTTTCACTCTTCCAAATACATGGCGGACATCGCCAATGGCGATATCTGCGTGGCGGTGGGCTACTCCGGCAGTTTTTCCCAGGCCGCCAACCGCGCCAAGGAAGCCAAGAATGGCGTGACCGTGGACATGCGCTTGCCCAAGGAAGGCGCGCCGATCTGGTTCGACATGCTCGCCATTCCCAAGGGCGCTAAAAATCCGGGCGACGCCTACACCTTCATCAACT
Organism: Pseudomonas sp. SST3; assembly: GCF_003325755.1. Next base: position 1,590 of record NZ_QORI02000129.1, read on the forward strand.
ATTTGTTGCAACCCGACGTCATCGCACCGGTCAGCGATTTTGTCGGTTATCCCAACCCGAACAAGGACGCTACCGAGCGGTCGACCCGGCCATACGCAACAACCCCAACCTGTACCCGACCGACACGGCCATGACCACGCTCTACACCCTCAAACCCCTGGACAGCAAAGCCGAACGCGCAGACAAGAGCCTGGACCAAGATTAAGTCCGGGAGGTGAAGCGCTGTACTGGCGTACGTGCATTTTAACAGCAGGCCTATGTAAGCACCGCCTACCTGTCTGGCCGAGCCCTAGCATGGAAATTCCGAACCTATACCTCGGGCTATCTCCATCAACCGGTCAGACAGGGAAGCCACTCTATGACCTCACCCGCTGCAAATAACCACACGAACGCCAAACGGCTGGATGAGCGCTCAGCGCTGTTCACCCAACTCTATGTCGGCCCTTCATTCAGGGAGACCGCATCGGCTCTGTTGCGCCAGTCACTTCGGGAACAGTACCCGACGCTGGATATCAACCCGGACATCGCCATGGTCGGCACGCCGACCTGGCGACTGATTGACGACGAGATTGTCGCGGGGCCCACGGAATATCAGGCACTCAGCGACATCCTCGCTCAACAGGCAGTTCTGTCAGTGCCGACCCTGTACATCGAGGGCGAACACTTTCTCACCCAGCAACCGATCGTCGAGCCGACGGTTCACTTGCCCGTGCGTATCTGTGAAATCGCCAAAACCCTCAACCTGCTGGCTCCTGTCATGCTGCGGGCCTTCCAGCAACAGTTGGTCGCCTACTGGAATCAAACCAACGGCAGCGGCCCGCATTGGCACGAGTTGTCGAGCATGTTGCGGGCAGTCTGGAATGTCGAGACCGCAGACGACTGGAGCGCCACCGAGTGCGCCATGGCGCGCACCCTGTTCACCCACCCCGATAAAGCCGACAGGAAGGGCAAAGACCCTTACAACCTCAAGGCCTGCCTGATCGATATCGACCGCGTCGACGCTGACCACGTGACGCACCAGAATGAAGTGGTGATCGCGGTACTGCTCGGCGAACATGAAGGGCAGCGTTCGATCCTCATGTATTCACTGCTCAAGGGCTATGAAAAATTTCCTTCGCTGGAGCACCTGGGCAATTCATTGTCGTTGCACCTGCCAGCCTCTGCTTCGAACCAGGAAATTCATTGGCGGCTGTTCGAGCCTGATGGCGACTTTTTTTGATCATCAGGCCTGCGCAATGGTGTCCGTGCTGGTCGAGGCCGTGGGTGCAATCGACTTCTCGGACCTGCGCCAGACCCATAACGCCGATGTCGTCCTCGGCACGCCGCCAGCCATCGCCCCGCTTGCCCCTGAAAAGGGCCCAGGGCTTGCCTGGTATCAGAACCAGTTGCCCGACTGGCTGACGAAGGCGTCCGTCGCCGACCAGAACTTCTTTGCCCGGCACTTGAAGGACCTCGCCGCCCTGCACAACCAGAACGCCGGCCGCTCTTACCTCGACGACGTTCCCTCCATCGAGGCTTACGCGTTGAAGGTGATCAAGGCGCAAATGATCAAGGATCATCCTGCCAGCGCCAACGTTCCCTTGGATAAAAATCCGCCTGACGGTGAAAAGCCCGGTCATCTGGGGCACCTTCGTGGTGCCGGGTCAGTTCGAAACCACCTCTTTGAGCGTGGTAGAACTGGCCTTGCAAAACCTGATTGCGCTGCCGACCGGCAATCGATCTGTCGAGATCGATAAGGGGTTCAGCCTGCCTGGATGGATGACCTCAGGCTATTTTGTAGACTTGGTCACCGATGCCGATATCGGCAGTGCCTATCCCGCGTTGATCAAACAAAAACTGCTGGACGACCCGCAGGAGTCATTACGCCGTAAAACCCTCTATAGCCAGCACCTGCGTATCCAACTGCCTATGCAGGCCTTGCAAGCCAAGATTCGCCAGCAAGAAGGCATTGACGAGCGAGGCTACCGCTATGTGGCGGCGGTGTTACAAGACGAGGCCACTGACCGCCAGGTTGACGGGCAAAACCATTGTGCTCAGGCCATTGGCGTTTCGGCCCCTGCGGCGCGCGGAAGCGACATTGGACACCGTTGCCAACATGTACGTGATCGGCCCCGAGGACATGACGGCCGGCCCATGCCTGTTGTATCGACCGATGTTCACACCGCCCCTGATGCAGTTCCCGACTCCGGCCAATCTGATCTATGGGATTTCGCAATCGAGCACCCTGCGCGAGTCGGTACTGGCCTGGCTACCGGATGCGGTGCGTAACGACTACGCCAATTACGTATTCCCCGGCGCACTACCTACGCTTGGCAGGTGGCCGATTACCTGATCGAGCCTGACAAACTATGGACCATGAGCGGCCCCATGGCGCTGGGTGAACAAGTGCTTAACGGCGACCGATTTTCCACTCTGTTCAAAGCCAACGCCAATGCCTTGATCGAACTGTCGGATCGGCAATCGGTTTCCAATGCCGAAAACCGTTGGGCCACGTTCAAGCAAGCCGGCTGGCTGATATTCAACGCCGTGCTGCCCTTTCTCGGTCGTACCGTGGGCACGGCGGTGTGGATCTGGCAGG
>NZ_QORI02000130.1 GCF_003325755.1 Pseudomonas sp. SST3
TACACGGCGCCCTCAGGTTTTTCGCGAGCAAGCTCGCTCCACAGGCACATTCTCAGCGTGCCAGCCGGCGCGCTCAGTTGTACGCTTTTTTCTCGGGTCGCTGTAGGTTGGTCCTTATGATCGCGTTCTTACAAACAAAGCACACCCAGAAAGTGGAACCTTTCACAGACCTCAACCACCCAACAAAAAACTAACCTCATGCGGATATTTTCAAACAAGAGAAAAGAAGCTCGACAGACGGACGCACCAGAAAATTCAGCGCTTCCCTTTGGCGTCTATAACCATAAACAGAGGTTAAACAGTGAGCCCGTTAAAAGGGTATGGCATGTTAGTGCAGTGCACACACGCCCGCCGAACGACTGCGTTTAAAGCTATATCGTTGATCTCATATAAATAAAGTGACCCAGCAATGAATATATTCTCGCCCGTGCCACAGCCACTCAGCAACTATCCCCATACAACAAATGCTGAACACCGTCGCTCCACTCGGGCAATTGACGATGCACCGCCAGTCAAAAATACACTTCCGAAACGCGCCGAGCGCCTCGGAAAGATAAAAAGCTGGGGCTGGGACAAAAACCGATCCCTGCGCCCGCCCCCGACCATGAGTTAGATTTCGCCAAGGGAGTCATTTATGGCTCTGTCAGCGTTTCCCCTCCCACAGCAAGTTATACGCACCAGGAACAGCTACAGAGGATTGACGCTTACGCCGACCGTGTTGTCACGCAAATCAAGAAAATAGAAGAAAGCGGTGAAGAAAACGAAAGTAATATCAGGTTCCAGAAAACTCGCCCGTTCCTGGAACCTGCCGGTTATTTCAGCGGCGGGTTATTGGCTGCCGGGTTCGACCCGCATGAAAAAATCACTGTAACCTTCAAAAGTTACGTTGGAAAATGGAAGCCGGAAGTCGAGACCAACACCGATACACGCACCTATTTTGCATGGGAAATTGCAGCCGGTGCTCTTAAGCACGATAAACCACCGGGAGGTGGCCTGCTCAACTTCCAGACCATGGAAATCAAGCCGCAAGACCGGAGCAAGATCAACGATCTGGAAGCGCTGGGTGCGAAGCTACAAAATCATTGGCAAGATGATGTCGCCTCCACCATGAGCGACGAGACGGGCGAATTGGCGAAGCACTCGGGAAAAGCCGATGCTTATGTTGTGCTGGGAACTTTGCAAGGCCTGCGTAACGACAAAGATGCGTATAAAATGCTATCGCCTGAAGGCCGATCAGCCGTTGAACGCACGCTAGACAATAAGGGAAATGTCGTCATACCCAACATATACGGTTATCCACTGGCCGGGTATGCGTTTATTCCTTATGTCAACTATCACGGCAATTATGACACCCGCCCCAATCAAGGCCTGATGCTCGACTTGAAGAACGGCACAGTCAGCGAAATACGCGGAGACGATGATTTTGCTCGTTGGGCCAAAGACAACCGTGATGCCTTAAAAGCCAGCTTTAACGCCGAAGACAGACAAGGCGGAAAGGATGCTCATTGGCCATCAGCGAGCAGTGTGCTCGAAAATTTGATTGAGGGTAATCATGCGCACTATCCGGGACGCAAAAATCTACTCAGCGACAAACAGATTCCGGTTAGAGAGTTATTTAATTACACTCAATCGCGAAAGAAAACCTACCATTTAAAATTTGGAAGATCTGAACTCTGGTATTGCCAGCAATTATCAAAAGATCAACGCCAACAATGCCGATGTGGGCCGATCAAACAGAGGTATTTGGTTCCTCGAAGCAAACGTGGAAGGAAGCCAAAGAATTATGGGGGCGCACCTTCGGCTATGTGCCCATCCTTGGAAACGCGGGCAATATTGTCTTCGGTACCCATGATTCCATTTATGGTATGACCGCCGACGATCGTGTTGGCGGCACAGCGGCTGCAGTGATATCGGGCTTGCAGCTGGCGCACGAACTCGCACCATTTGGAGCTGAGGCTGGGTTGGGCGAAGCACCCTCCGCATCGACTATCGCTGGCAGCGAACATTACGGCTGGAAATACAATGAGCAAAGCAACCGTTTTGATTTCGTGAGGAAAGTAAACGCCGCGAATGACAGCGACGTGTCCTCCGTCGCCAATACCGCACCAAGCGAACCGGATACACCACACGTCAGTGAAGGTGTCCCTCCGACAATCGAAATACCAAACAGTAAGCGCTCACTTCTGACATCCGTAGAGAACTTACCGACCGGCGAAGCGCTTTTTTCCACTGTGGATAAAAACGTAGTACTAAGTGGAGAGCTTAACGAGCTAAATTCCCTTGACGAAAAACTTTATACATTTACCGACTTCAACAAAAACGGCCGTCAAGAACGACTCAACATCCTGGTGCACGGAAGCGTCGACCCGGCTACTGGCATCTCGAAAGTTTCATACAACGGAAAACTCAATACGCCACAAGAGTTACTTCAGACACTTCATGACTCGGGCATTTACCCGGAAACGTTTGACAACGTAAGACTACTGTCATGTGACTCTGCAAGTGGTGGAGATGCGTCCTTCGCGGCGGAGTTTCAGAAGCTCATAGGGCGCCCTGTCAAGGGCTATAGCGGCACCCTCACCGCCAACCTAGTACCGGAAGATATAAATGCTGCGATTGTAAAAGTAGAAAATATCTATCTGGACACCCTGAAAAAAAATCAGAACACTCCACTGACTGACGCTGATAAGGCATTGGCCAGATCCGAAGCGGAAAAATACGTCTCCCGAGAAATGGCAAAAAAACAGAAACTTCAAAACCGGCAAAGAAAAAACCCCCATTGGAATCCGTTTAAATGGTGGGCTTTTACTTATAAACCCGAGACCTTTCCAAAACCATAAACGGTGGGCACTGTCGGGGAAGGCCCACCCCACTGTAGGAGCGAGCTTGCTCGCGAAAGACGTTAACGATGACGCTGGCATGTGAGAGTACGCGGCGCCCTCAGGTTTTTCGCGAGCAAAGCTCGCTCCTACCTAGGCACATTCTCAGCGTGCCACCCTGCGCGTCATGTCAGTTGAAGAGTGCCTGTACGTTCTTCATCGCGTCATCGGCAAAGCCTTGCAGGAAGGCTTCGAACGCCGGTACGTCTTCCTTGCCGCCCGTGTAGGGCTGACCAATGATGGTCCAGGTCGCCAGGCTCTGGTTCGGGCCTTGTGGCACCACCTCCATCAGCGCCCACAGGTTGCCGATGTTCAGCGAGGTGTAGATCAGTGACCAGGTCATGGTCATGGCTTGGTCGTCATGGCTGTTGAGTTGCTCGATCACCACATTGCCGTCCTTGAACAGCTTTTTGCGTACCGAACGCACGCCCTCGCCCGTCATCTCGATATGGGACAAGGCCGGAATAAACTTCGCGAAACCGGCGAAATCTCCGACCACACTCCACACACTGCGAGCATCGCCCTTCACGCTGACGCTGGCGACGACAGGGTTGCCCACCGGGTTGCGAACCAGGGTATCGGGTTGTTGCATGAGAGAGCTCCTTTTTTCCGAAGGGCGGATAGTGGGCGCCTACCAAATGCAGTGGGCTGTACAAGTTCAACACCTGCTTGGCGTGGTTATCCGCTCTTGGCTGACTGCCGTAATGCCAAGGCTGCTACCCCGCACACGATCAACGCAATACAGGACACATAAAACGCATCGCTGTAGGCCATCAGGTACGCCTCACGACGCACGGTGTGGATCAAGCCCTCAAGGACCTGCTGTTGAGCGGGTAATAGCTGGTTGAAGATAAAAGCCTCGCTGTCAGCCATGCTGGCGCGCAGGCGCTCCTGAAAGGACGGGGAAAACAGCGTGATCGACTCCCCTACCCGCTCAGAGTGAAAGCGCTCGCGCATGGCCACGATCTGCGTCAGGCCCGCGGTACCCACGGCACCACCCAGGTTGCGCAGCATGGAGAACAAGGCCGAGGCGGAGCCGGCTTCATCTTTGGCCAGGCCAGACACCGCGAGCACGGAAAGCGCCACCATGATCAGCGGCTGCCCGATGCCCCGTACCACGGTGGACGGAATAATCACGTTGGCGGCGCTGTCCACGTCCAGGTGCGCGCCGAGGTAGCACCCCAGGGCCATAATGAAAAGCCACTGGCGACCATCAGTTTCGGGTTGAGCCACTTCATCAGGCGCGGCATGAACGGCGCCAGTACCAGCTGCACCATGCCGTAG
>NZ_QORI02000131.1 GCF_003325755.1 Pseudomonas sp. SST3
ACATCAACCAGCGCCCTCGCCCACTGGCCTTGTATTACTTCGGCTACAACAAAGGCGAACAAGCGCGGGTGCTCCACGAAAACCCATTCCGGCGGTGTGTGCCTGAACGACACCTTGCTGCACGTCGCCCAGGACGATATGCCGTTCGGTGGCATCGGCCCGTCAGGCATGGGCCATTACCACGGTCACGAAGGTTTCCTGACGTTCAGCAAGGCCAAGGGTGTGCTGGTCAAACAGCGCCTGAACGCAGCGAAGTTGATCTACCCGCCATATGGCAAGTCGATCCAGAAGCTGATCCAGAAGCTGTTTATCCGCTGATAACCGCCACCTTCGGGACTATAAAAACAATGAACCCCAGCCTGACTGATTCACCCGCGCTGTCACGGCGCGGCGTCTTGAAAATCGGCCTGTGTGCCAGCGCCTTCCTCGCCACCGCCGGGTTGGGCGCCAGCCTCAGCGGTTGCTCCAGCAGTACGCCAGCCAGCGGCTTTGCGATGTTGCGCACCAGCGACTTGCCATTCTTGCGGGCGGTAATCCCGGTGCTGCTGGAAGGCGCGGCCAGTGCCGAACAAGTGCTTGCCGGTATTGAGGACACCCTGAAAAAGCTCGATTACAGCCTGCAACACTTGTCCCCCGAGATGTTCAAGCTCACCCAGCAATTATTCGACGTACTGGGCATGGGCATTACCCGCGGCCCGCTGACCGGTATCTGGGGCAGTTGGGAAAACGCCAGCAGCGAACAGATCCGCAATTTCCTGCACCGCTGGGAAAACAGCTACCTGAACCTGCTGCGCATGGGCCAGGGCTCGCTGCTCAAACTGGTGATCATGGCCTGGTACTTCCGGCCCGAGTCCTGGGCCCATTGCGGCTACCCCGGCCCGCCCAAGATCTAGCCTGGGCAATCCCCCAAGATTGCATCTTCCGACAAGAATAAGAGAGCACACCTATGCCCGTACCCGATCTGTTCCGCGACGGCCTGGCCCGTGGCTGGAAAACCCACAATGGCGCCGCCCTGGATAACGACCTGACCCTGGAAGCGGATGTCGCCATCATCGGCGAGCGGCGCCGGGGGCGGTACCACGGCTGAAATCCTCAGCGCCGCCGGCTACAAAGTGTTGCTGATCGAAGAAGGCCCGCTCAAGACCAGTAGTGATTTCAAACTGCTGGAAGACGAAGCCTACGCCAGCCTTTACCAGGAAGGCATCGGGCGGATGAGTAAGGACGGCGCTATCACCATCCTGCAGGGCCGGGCCGTGGGCGGTACCACCTTGATCAACTGGACCTCCAGCTTTCGCACCCCTGACGCTACCCTCGCGCATTGGGCCAGCGAATATGCGGTCAAAGGCCACAGCAGCGCCGAAATGGCGCCCTGGTTCGAAAAAATGGAGCAGCGCCTGGGCATCGCGCCGTGGGCGCTGCCGCCGAATGCCAACAACGATGTGATCCGCAAAGGCTGCGAAAAGCTCGGCTACAGCTGGCATGTGATCCCGCGCAATGTGCGCGGTTGCTTCAACCTGGGGTATTGCGGCATGGGCTGCCCGGTCAACGCCAAGCAGTCAATGCTGGTGACCACCATCCCGTCCACCCTGGAAAAGGGTGGCGAACTGCTTTACCTGGCCCGCGCCGAACGGCTGAAATACAGCGGCGACACCATCAGCAGCCTCGAATGCGTGGCCATGGACGAACGCTGCGTAGCGCCCACCGGGCGCAAGATCAGCGTGAAAGCCAAGCACTATGTGCTGGCGGGCGGCGGCATCAACAGCCCGGCCCTGATGATGCGCTCCGACGCGCCCGACCCACACTCGCGGCTGGGCAAGCGCACCTTCCTGCACCTGGTCAACTTCTCCGCCGGGCTGTTCGACGAAGTGATCAACCCCTTTCTACGGTGCGCCGCAATCCATCTACTCCGACCACTTCCAATGGCAGGACGGCACTACCGGCAAAATGTCCTACAAACTGGAAGCACCGCCCCTGCATCCAGGCCTGGCGAGCACCCTGTTTGGTGGCTACGGCAACCAGAACGCCCTGGACATGAACCAATTACCCCACACCCACGCCATGCTCGCCCTGCTGCGCGACGGCTTTCACCCCGACAGCCCAGGCGGCACGGTGGAGTTACGCGGTGACGGCACGCCAGTGCTCGACTATCAGGTCTCGCCCTACGCCTGGGACGGCCTGCGCCGGGCCTTCCACAGCATGGCCGAGATTCAGTTCGCGGCGGGGGCCAAATCGGTCAAGCCCCTGCATCACGACGCGCGCTTTGTGAACAACTTGGCCGAAGCCCGCAGCGTGATCGACGGTCTGAACCTGGAACTGCATCGCACCACCCTGGGCAGCGCTCACGTGATGGGCGGTTGCGCCATGGGTGAAGACCCAAAAAATGCCGTTGCCGACAGCCTGGGTCGCCATCATCAGTTGCGCAACCTGTCGATCCACGATGGCTCGCTGTTCCCCACCAGCATTGGCGCCAACCCGCAATTGTCGGTGTACGGACTGACCGCGCAACTGGCGAGCGCATTGGCCGAACGTCTGAAAACGGCATGAAAAGACAGGGTATTCACGGTATCTATCTACATAAGTCGACTTGGCCCACCGGTAATGCTGCGATACCATCCGGTTCCCCAACGGACTCCGCCAGGACGACGCGATGAACCGAGTGTTGTACCCAGGTACCTTCGACCCGATTACCAAAAGGCCATGGCGATCTGGTCGAACGCGCCTCTCGCCTGTTCGACCATGTGATCATCGCGGTCGCGGCCAGCCCCAAGAAAAACCCGCTGTTTCCCCTGGAACAACGTGTGGAGCTGGCGCAAGAGGTCACCAAGCACCTGCCGAATGTGGAAGTAGTGGGCTTTTCGACATTGCTGGCGCATTTCGCCAAGGAGCAAAACGCCAATGTGTTCCTGCGTGGCCTGCGTGCGGTGTCGGACTTCGAATACGAATTCCAGCTGGCCAACATGAACCGCCAATTGGCGCCGGACGTGGAAAGCCTGTTCCTGACGCCGTCGGAGCGTTATTCGTTCATTTCCTCGACGTTTGGTTCGTGAAATCGCCGCTTTGGGCGGAGATATCACCAAGTTTCGTGCATCCAGCTGTAGCCGATGCACTGACATTGCGCTTCAAGAAGTAAGACTCATTGTGGCGAGGGAGCTTGCTCCCGCTGGACTGCGCAGCAGTCCCAATCCTTTCATCCCTCACCACAGAGACAGGCTCGCACTGCGGGCGTCAATGCGGCACAATTGCGCGCATTAGTTTTCAGATGCCTTGGCAGAGTGCCCTGGCAGGAGTTTCCATGTCCCTGATCATCACCGACGATTGCATCAATTGCGACGTCTGCGAACCCGAGTGCCCGAACGCCGCCATTTCCCAAGGCGAAGAGATCTACGTGATCGACCCCAACCTGTGCACCCAGTGCGTCGGCCACTACGACGAACCGCAGTGCCAGCAGGTATGCCCGGTCGATTGCATCCCGCTGGATGAGGCACACCCTGAGACTGAAGAGCAGTTGATGGAGAAGTACCGCAAGATTACCGGTAAGGCCTAAGCCTCTTTATGGCCCGTAAAGGCCTCATCGCAGGCAAGCCAGCTCCCACACTTGGATATGTGAATACATTCAAATGTGAGAGCTGGCTTGCCTGCGATAGCGATATCAGCCCTCAACCAACCATCAGCTCTGACACCTGGGGCAAAACACACTCGCCCGCTGCCCCAGCACCACATTGCGCAGCTCAGTGCCGCAAACCTTGCACGCCTCGCCGCCCCGGCCATACACGAACAGTTCCTGCTGGAAATACCCCGGCTGCCCATCGCCACCGATAAAGTCCCGCAACGTGGTACCGCCCCGCTCAATGGCAGCGGCCAGCACCCGCTTGATCTCAATCGCCAGCTTCAAATAGCGCCCGCGTGAAATCCCCCCGGCGGCGCGGCGTGGGTCAATCCCAGCTGCAAACAGCGCCTCGGTCGCATAGATATTGCCCACGCCCACCACCACCGCGTTGTCCATGATGAACGGCTTGATGGCCATGCCTACATCGACGGTGGCGACCCCTACATGCTCAACCTGGCCTGGATGCGACCGTTCGAGGTGGGCAACCATGCGGCGAAATTCCAGGGGTTCATTAACTACGTCGGGGAAAAAGGCGAGGACTACC
>NZ_QORI02000132.1 GCF_003325755.1 Pseudomonas sp. SST3
CTCATCGTTCAAGGCCCAACTGAGTTATCTGTTTCAAGATCGTACGCAACCTGGCGATCGATCATTACGCAAAGCAGGCCCTGGAGCTCAATACTCCGGGACCGAAAGAGGAAGGCTTGAATGTGGTTATTCACGGCGCTTCACCGGAAACCTCGCACATCAATTTCAACACCCTGGAAAACATCGCCGACGCCCTGACGCAACTGCCCCAGCGTACCCGCTACGCGTTCGAGATGTACCGCTTGCATGGCGTGCCGCAAAAAGACATCGCCAAGGAGCTTGGGGTGTCGCCGACCTTGGTGAACTTCATGATTCGCGATGCGCTGGTGCATTGCCGCAAGGTGTCGGGCAGTCATAGCGATACGTTTTGCGCGGCGGGTTTGAGCACAGCGAGGACATTCTGGGTAAGGGCCCACGGTAACCACGATGCGAAGCGAGTCGCTCTTGATCTGCTTTTGATCTTGATCTCAGGCGCCCCGTTAAACCACGCTGGCCGAACGCAGGCTTGAATTCGTGGGTAACCCGGCAGGACGCCGGGTTAGCCGCCCCGCGCCATGGATGGCGCGTGGCGGCGGCCCACGGATTCAAGACTATGTTCGGGCACACCGAGCCTAAGCGAGGTGCCGAGTGGTGGGGCAAGAGCGCTTTGCTTACTTTCGCGCTTTTCGAAAGTGAGCCGCCGTCAGGGCGGAACCCTAAGTGGCCGTTACCGCAGCAATGGATATGCACACAATCCAACTGTGTCGCCTGCCAGGCCGCCTTCGCGAGCAAGCCCGCTCCCACATTGGGATCGTTTGGGATCAGGAAGATAGGCGCCGGCTGTCGGCCGTCATCGCAGGCAAGCCAGCTCCCACATTCAAGATCGCGGAGCCACTCAATCGTCGTCGTGCACGTGAGCGTCAGCACAGGGCAGTCGGCCGGACTCACCTCCGGCAATCCGTTCCGCCTGATCAATACCGCGTTTGAGCGCGTCATTCACCGTCCATTCGGCACCCGGCAACTGCTTGATGCGTTCAACCACACATTGTCCCGTCGCGGTATAAAACACAGAGCAGCACTTCAATATCAGCATCGTCCCGCTCTCGGGCCCTGACTTCGATATGGCAGCCGTTTTCGACTTCCCGGGTGAAGCATTTTTTCTTTCAGTGCTTTTGAGACCCAGGCTTTATAGGTGTTGCCACGTATAAACATAGCGCTTCTCCAAAACCGTTAGTGGGGTTGGCCATCAACTAACGACTGAAATCCCTAACCAGAATTCAGACTTTCTGCAAGGCCACCTCCATCATGCACCGATAAAAACCTTTTACCGTTTCGCCTGTTAAACCGTTCGTCAGGCGAGGAAACAAATTGTTAAACCAACCCACCGGGCTCTATTCAAAATGTTCGGGAGCGCGGCGAAAGGCGCCCTGCAGAGCGGCAGCAAAAGCCAATAAAACCGAGCAGTAGAAGCACTTTTTCTACTGACGGCACCTTATTGCCGAGTGTTTAACACCTGACGGCTCCTGAGGTTAACAAGCGCTTCGCTTAGTTAACGCTTGAGCACTGATTCGGCACAGCAAAACGCAAGTTTCCAATACAGGAGCAAGGCATGAAACGAGCGATGGGTTATTGCCTGGTCACTATCACCAGCCTCTTCTTACTCACCAGTTGCAACCTGGTGGTATTCAACCCCAAGGGGCAAGTAGCAACCGATGAGCGCGACCTGATTATTCTCGCTACGGGCCTGATGCTGCTGGTGGTCGTTCCGGTGATTGTGATGATGTTTGTCTTCGCCTACCGCTACCGCGCCACCAATAAAAAAGCGCGTTACTCCCCCCGCTGGGCCAGTTCGCACAAAATCGAAGCGGTGGTATGGGGCGTTCCCCTGCTGATCATCATCGTCCTGGGGTGGGTGACGTGGGAGACCACCCACGCACTCGACCCCTATCGCCCGCTGGAGTCAGACACCCCGCCGATCAATGTGCAGGTGGTGGCCACCGACTGGAAATGGCTGTTTATCTACCCTGACCTGGGCATCGCCAGCGTCAACGAACTGGCCCTGCCGGTACACACGCCGGTGAGTTTCACCGTCACCTCCGACGCGCCATGACCTCGTTCTTTATTCCCGCACTCGGCGGCAGATCTACGCCATGGCCGGCATGCAGACCAAGTTGCACCTGATCGCCAACGAAACCGGTGAGTTCAGAGGGATTGCCGCCAACTACAACGGCCCCGGTTTTTCCGACATGCATTTCACCACGCTGTCCCTGAGCACTGCCGACTTTCAAACCTGGGTGACAAAGGTCAAGGGCGCGGCCACCTCTCTGGACCACAGCACTTACGCGCAATTGGCCAAGCCGACCCTCAAGCACCCGGTGACCTATTACTCGGCGGTACAGGAGCGCTTGTTCCTGGACATCGTCGATAAATACGAAGGCATGAACAAGGCCAATAAACCCCGGCGCTCGCCATTGAGCGACGCTGCACAACGCACCGATCAACACCCAAGTCTGCTGGCTGAGGAGCGGTAACCATGTTCGGAAAACTGTCGTGGGACGCGATCCCAACCACTGAACCCATTGTGATGTACACCCTGGCCATCGTCGGCCTGATCGGGGTGGCGTTGGTGGGCTCGATTACCTGGAAACGCAAGTGGGGCTATTTGTGGCGCGAATGGTTCACCTCGGTGGACCACAAGAAGATCGGTTGCATGTACATCATCGTCGCCCTGGTGATGCTGCTGCGTGGGTTTTCTGATGCGATCATGATGCGCACCCAACAAGCCATGGCCGCCAGCGGCGGGCCGGGTTACCTGCCGCCGGAACATTACGACCAGATCTTCACCGCCCACGGCGTGATCATGATCTTCTTCATGGCCATGCCCTTCGTGGTCGGCTTGATGAACATCGTCGTGCCGTTGCAGATCGGCGCTCGGGATGTGGCCTATCCGTTTCTCAACGCCCTGAGTTTCTGGCTGTTCGTGGTGGGTGCGGCGCTGGTGAACATTTCGCTGGGGGTCGGTGAGTTCGCGCGCACCGGCTGGGTCGCGTATCCGCCGTTATCCGAGCTGGGCTACAGCCCCGGCGTCGGCGTGGATTACTACATCTGGTCATTGCAGATATCCGGCATCGGCACGCTGCTCACGGGGGTGAATTTCTTCGTCACCATCCTGAAGATGCGCACCGAAGGCATGACGCTGTTCAAGATGCCGGTGTTCACCTGGAATGCGCTGTGCACGTCGGTGCTGATCCTGGCGGCATTGATCCTCACCGCCACCCTGTTGATGCTGACCCTGGACCGTTACCTGGCTATGCATTTTTTCACCAAACGAGGGCCGGGCGGCAACCCGATGATGTACGTGAACCTCATTCTGGGCCTGGGGGCATCCGGAGGTGTACATCCTGATCCTGCCCGCGTTCGGGGTGTTTTTCCGAGATTGCCGCCACCTTCAGCAGCAAGCGGCTGTTCGGCTACGTGTCGCTGGTATGGGCGACCATCGCGATCACCGTGTTGTCGTTCATCGTGTGGCTGCATCACTTTTTCACCATGGGCGCGGGGGGCAACGTCAACGCGTTCTTCGGCATCATGACGATGATCATCGCGGTGCCGACCGGGGTGAAAATCTTCACCTGGTTGTTCACCATSKACCGCGGCGCGTGCGCTTCGAAAACGCCCATGCTGTGGACCCTGGGCTTTATCGTGACCTTCAGCATCGGCGGCATGACCGGGGTGCTGCTGGCGGTGCCGGGGGCCGATTTCCTGCTGCACAACAGCCTGTTCCTGATCGCGCACTTTCACAACGTGATCATCGGCGGCGCGGTGTTCGGCTATATGGCCGGCCTGACGTATTGGTTCCCCAAAGCGTTCGGTTTCCGCTTGAACGACAAGCTGGGGCGCATCGCTTTCTGGTGCTGGCTGGTGGGCTTTTACTTCGCGTTCATGCCCTCCTACGTGCTGGGTTTCATGGGCATGACGCGCCGACTCAATCATTTCGACAACCCCGAATGGCGGCCCTGGCTGCTGCTGGAGTTGGTGGGGGTGGCAATCATCCTCTGCGGCGTGGCGGCGCAAGCCTTGCAATTGTTTGTCAGCATCCGCAACCGTCATCAATACCGCGACCTCACCGGCGACCCGTGGGACGGGCGCACCCTGGAATGGGCCACCGCGTCCC
>NZ_QORI02000133.1 GCF_003325755.1 Pseudomonas sp. SST3
TATTGACTGCGAACAAAAAGCCGATGCATTGCATCGGCTTTTTTGTGGCCGGTATTTAAGCTTACAAATAAAAACACATATCCAAATACTCAACTATCTCAGAATCTTCCTACTTACCTTTTTCGACGCTTTAACCAAACTAAAGCCGAGCACATTAAAAACTTAAACTTACAGTCATTTTCCTACATTATTCCGGCACATAACTACCTCTTCGCCGGGTGACAACTTTTATATTCTGCGTTCTACTGAGTTGGCGCTTGCACACCGCCCTTCTACAGTGAAGTACTAGCGAACAGGGAGTACACATCGATGTCGGCCTACGTCCAGAAGGATAATACAACAGACGTTTCACTCATCGATGGTCAGGAAATTGAAACCACACTTAACAACACTGCCGCGCTTAACGTTGACATCCTGCTGTTGGGAGAAACGGGTACCGGCAAAGATACGCTTGCACAACGGATTCATCGCTTATCGGGTCGACGAGGTAATTTTGTCGCCGTGAACTGTGCGGCCATCCCTGAAAGCCTGGCGGAAAGCCAGCTGTTCGGTGTCAACAGCGGCGCCTACACCGGGGCAGTGCAATCAAGGGCTGGATTTGTCGAAGCCGCCCACTTGGGTACTCTGTACCTTGATGAGATCGACAGCATGCCCTTGAGCCTGCAAGCCAAGCTACTGCGTGTGCTGGAGTGCCGCGGGGTGGGAGCGCCTGGGTTCGACTCGGTTCATTTCCGTGGACATGCGCGTCATTGCAGTCGGCCCAGCAATCCCTGCAAATCATGGTCGACCAGGGCGCCTTCAGGCGTGATCTCTACTTTCGGCTGAATGTCGTGAACATCGAACTGCCCGCCCTGCGCGATCGGCGCGAGCGCATCATCCCGTTGTTTCTGCAGATGATTCAGGAAGAAGCAGACCAGTTCAATTGCACACCTCCATCGCCTTCTGACGGCCTGTTGCATGAACTGCTCTGCCACCCCTGGCTGGGTAATGTTCGCGAGCTACGCTCGGCAGCGAAACGGTTCGTCCTGGGCCTCCCGCCGCTCTCAGCGCCCGCCTGCCGTCAGCCGCCCCCTCAGACGGACCTGAAGGCACGCCTTCAACAAATTGAAAAGCGTTGATTGAAGAGTCGATGTACCGTCACCAACACTGTGTGGATACCGTAGCCATTGAGCTGGGGGTTGCGAAGCGCACGCTGTATTACAGAATGAAAACAATTGAACATATCATTGGCATAAGCTTGATCACGCCCGGTTCAAAAATCTTATAGTCAAAACCTCAATGATACGAGCCAGCACATGAAGAGCTGATAGTTTCTCAAATATTGAGGATCATATTTCGTTACACCTCCGCTCAAAACTTTTGGAACGCATCCGTTTTATAGGCCACACAATTATAGCTGCAAAATATGTCAACAGCGTCATATCTATGATGATGTTACGGGCAGCGAATACAATTCTTAATTCACAAAGGACCCTTATATGTCAACTATTACCTCAGGTTCGATCTATTCACAAGCGTTGGCAAACACGTCTAACCCATTCACTAAATTTAACGGAGGCACAGGAGACGGATTTGCTGGAGGTGGCGAAGATGGCGCCGAAGGCATCTTCGAAAAGATGAAGGCTGATGCCATAAAAAACGGCTGGAGAAGCGCTGAAGTGAAAAACATTCAAGGGTTGATCCGGTCGGGGTCCGGTCAATAATTATCGGGTGATCGATTACCTTTCAGGCTCTCTAGTCCGAAAGGTAATCATCCCCCTCCCGACAGGCCAGTGTGTACGCCTGTAAAGCTGCGCCCACTTTGATCGAGTAAACCGCCATGCGAATAGCAAACGACCCTTTCTCACAGAAAGGCAGCAGTACGGAACATACCCGTGCAGCCCAGGAACAGTCGCCAGACGGTATGGATGCCAGTTTTTTCACATCGATGCTTGAACGCCCCACCAACACGACTTCTGCCAAGCCTGAAGTCTCGCTCCTTTTGACAGAGGCCTCAAAGCACCTCAGTCACTCAAGAGATGGCTTCGCAAAAATAATCCGCTCAACTAAAAAAGGTATAGATGTTGAGGCCATCAGTACTTACCCACGAGAGTTATATAGCGCACAACTCACATCACAACTCATGGTGAAATGTCTGGCCAAGACAACACAGTGCATCGACAAGATCAGTAACATGCAGTCCTGAGCATGAATAACTCTCTGCGTGTCGTTTTAGTTTTGATCATGGCTTTTATACTGAGCGGATGCGGTGACCGAGTGGAACTTCATCGCCAATTGTCCGAGCAAGAAGCCAATGAGGTCGTCGCCGAATTGGCTGATAAACATATTCGTGCGCAAAAGACCCCGGCCAAAGATGGCGTCGTCGTAACGGTCAATACAAACGACATCGGGCGCGCCGTACGTACCTTGGAAGCGGCAGGCCTTCCTCGACTTGCCCGGACCACCATGGGGGATACATTTCGCAAGGAAGGGGTCATTTCCACCCCCCTGGAAGAGCGTGCCCGCTACATCTATGCCTTATCCCAAGAGCTTGAAACCACCTTGTCCAAGATCGATGGCGTTATTGTCGCACGCGTGCATGTGGTGTTGCCCGAGCGCATTGCGCCAGGAGAGCCGGTCCAACCTGCATCTGCCTCCGTGTTTATCAAGCATGATCCACGCCTGGATCCCGACAACATCCGTGCGCGGGTCCGCAGAATGGTGGCAAGCAGTATTCCCGGGATGACCACAGCGGTGGATAACCCGCAAAAACTCACTGTGGTGTTTGTACCTGCCTCCACTTATCAGGAACAGCAACGCCTGGTGTATTTTCGGCCCCTTCCTGGTGCCTGGCGACGATCTCGGCTTCTGGCGAACCAGCATAATGATTGTGCTGCTCGCTCTGGTTTCGGCCGTGGCCGCCATGATCTTCCTCCAAGCGCGGCGCAAGCGTCACTCCCAGGAGCCGGCCATTAAAGGCGACTCAGCGGGGTCAACGCATGGCACCTAGACCCGACCCCCTCATGCGTGAACAACTGGCCTGGGCTCAGTGGTGGGCTTTTCCCTGGAAGCAGGCCCACGAAGACTGGCGAGGTGAGGAGTATCGTGCGATTGAAAGGCTTTTTTACAACGGCCGGTCAGTGCCCGACAACCTGACGGGTTTTAAAGCCTGCTTGCCTGCTGCGCCTCACGCTACCGTGCTTCGGTTGGCCCTGGCCACGACGGATCAACTGAACCTGGGGCTGGCATTGGTCACGCACATATTCAATCCCGAAGCGTCATCACCATTGAGTGAAAGTCATCACCAGTGGTGCATGCGCCTCTCCATGGCACTGCACCCCTCCATGCTGCCCCCACATTCCGATCCACTGCGACTGCTTCATAGCTGGGTTGAACCGGCTATCTGGCAGCGTCTTCGATTGCGCTTTCCCCGTACACGTGTGAGCGAGGCTGAAATAGCAAACGCCCCACTCGAACATGCAAGCGGCCGATTGAACACTCTCTGGCAGGCCGTCGTCTGGCGCGT
The DNA here is from genome assembly GCF_003325755.1 of Pseudomonas sp. SST3. Next base: position 3,506 of record NZ_QORI02000133.1, read on the forward strand.
CACGACCATGGCGAGCGGCAACACGCCCCTGTCTCGCACAGGTGAGGAAAACAGTAATGTTATGCCGACATACTATTGAGTTACGCAATGACGCATCCGGCGCACGAGGAAGCCTTATCAAGCGCGAAGAGCTTGCCCATTGGGAACACGCCAACCACCTCTTGAGCCACGCCAAGGCACAGGCCGACGAATTGATAAGTATGGCCGAGAAAAAATGCGAGGCCATGCTTGAACAAGCCTCATTGGAAATCTGGCAACGCGCAGATGCACAACTCAAGCAATGGGAACGCGACCGTCAAACGATGCGCGACAACCTTGAACACTATGCGACCTCCATAACCAACCAGGCCATTCGCTGCTTGCTCGGCGAGACGACTGCCCCGCAAAGGCTCGCAGCACTGTTAAAGCACTTGCTGGAGAGCCAAGTTCAGGAAGTCAGCGCGACGCTGCTCTGTCATCCCCTTGATCTTGAGGAAATAAGGCAGAGCCTTGCACGCCACAAGAGCAACGCCTGGAAGTTAAGCGCCGACGACACAGTTCATCTTCAGACCCTCGTACTGAAAACAGATGAGGGCGACTTCCGTATCAGCT
>NZ_QORI02000134.1 GCF_003325755.1 Pseudomonas sp. SST3
CTCACTGCCCTGGCTGACGCGCCCGCGGAAACCCGGCGCCTGTTCCATGGCCGTGGCCGCTGCTGGCCGGGCCTGGAACAACTGACGGTGGACTGGCTGCAAGGGGTAGTGCTGGTGGCGTTGTTCAAGGAAACCGAGCACCTGCAGGCCCTGAAGCAGACGCTACTGCACATCGACTGGGCCGCTTTCGGCGCGCACACCGTGGCCCTGCAACACCGCTACCTGCCGCAAAGCACCACCGAATGGCTGGTGGGCGACGCCATCGACGAGTTGACCATCACCGAGGGCGGCCTGCGCTACCTGATCGACCTGGGTAAAAAAACAGAACAGCGGGCTGTTTCTCGACATGCGTTACGGGCGCAACTGGGTACGTGAGCAAGCACAGGGCCAGCGCTGTGCTGAATTTGTTTGCCTATACCTGCGGTTTTTCCGTGGCCGCCATCGAAGGCGCGCGACCATGTGGTGAACCTGGATATGGCCCGTGGTGCCCTCAGCCGTGGCCGCGACAACCATCGTTTGAATGGGCACGACCTGAGCCGGGTGAGTTTCCTGGGCCACGACCTGTTCAAGTCCTGGGCCAAGGTGACGAACAACGGTCCTTATGACCTGGTGATCATCGACCCGCCCTCCTTCCAGAAAGGCAGTTTCCTGCTGACCAAGGATTACCAGCGCGTGCTGCGCCGCCTGCCGGACTTGCTCAGTGCCCACGGCACCGTACTGGCATGCATGAACGATCCGGCCTTCGGCGAAGATTTCCTGATCGACGGCGTTGACCCGCGAAGCACCGGGCCTGCGGTTTGTACAGCGGCTGGAAAACCCACCGGAATTTCCTGACATTGATCCGCAGAGTGGACTAAAGGCACTGGTGTTCCGTCAGGGCTGATGCCGAAACATCCTACGCTTGCTACGCTAACGGATACGCCGGGCGGTGAACCTTATCCTCCCCTTCCCGGTCGATACCTGCATTCCCTGGCCAGACTCGACGGCGCTACGTCGTCGGCTGCCCCGTTTGACCTTTTGGAGAACCGCCCGTGATATCGACCCTGCATGTAGCCAGACTCAAAGCCTGGGGCGCCCACGGCTTTACCGCCACCGGTGTGGTACTGGCCTTTTTGGCCACCCTGGCGCTGCTGGAAAACTCCCCCAAGGCGTGCCTGCTGTGGCTGGGCCTGGCACTGGTGGTGGATGGCGTCGACGGCTCGCTGGCGCGACGGGTGAATGTCAGCACGGTGCTGCCCAGCTTTGACGGCTCGGTGCTCGACCTGGTGATCGACTACCTCACCTACGTGTTCATTCCTGCCCTGTTTTATCTACCGCTACATCGACCTGCCCGAGTTCACCCACCTGTTTGCGGTGTCGGTGATCCTGGTGTCGTCGCTGTTCTGCTTTTGCAATGTGAACATGAAGAGCAAGGACAACTACTTCGTCGGCTTCCCTGCCGCCTGGAACGTCGTTGCCCTGTGCGTCTATATCATCCAGCCGGATGCCTGGGTCACCTTGCTGACCGTGATCGGCCTGGCGCTGTTGACCGTGACGCCGATGAAGTTCCTGCACCCGTTCCGGGTCAAGCGTTTCATGCCGATCAACATCGCGGTGACCACTATCTGGCTGCTGTGCAGCTTCCTGATGGTGGTGGATTACCCGAATACCAACCCTTGGACATTTGGCTTGTGGTCGCTGATGTCGGCGTACTTCCTGGGTATCTGCATCTGGCGCACGGCCGTGGAATGGCTGGGCGCGCACAAATAACCAGGCGGGCCCGGTAAAAGATGTGGGAGAGGCTTGCCACCTCCCACATTTGAGTCACATCGCAGTAAGATGCTGGCCTTCTGCGGCCCTCCAACAATAAGCCCTGCCCATGCCCTTCGAACTCAGCGTAGACCTCACCACCCTGGCCATCCTGGCCGTTGTCGCTTTTATTCGCCGGTTTTATCGACGCCATCGCCGGCGGTGGCGGTTTGTTGACCACCCCGGCCCTGCTCACCGCCGGTATGCCGCCGCATCTGGTGCTGGGCACCAACAAGCTCAGCTCCACCTTCGGCTCGGCCACCGCCAGTTTTACCTTCTACCGCCGCAAGCTGTTCCACCCACGCCAATGGGTGCACGCCATTGTCGGTACCTTGATCGGTGCACTGACCGGCGCGGTCGTCGCTCATTACTTGCCTGCCGAAACCCTGAACAAGATGCTCCCGGTGATCGTCTTCGCCTGCGGTGTGTACCTGCTGTTCGGGGGCACGCCCAAGGCGCCACTGGATGCCGAGGCACCGATCAAAAAGAAATGGCAAGCCACCCAGGGCTTTGGCCTGGGCTTTTACGATGGCGTGGCCGGCCCGGCACGGGGGCGTTCTGGACGGTCAGCACGATGCTGCTGCACCCCATCGATCTGGTGAAGGCCAGCGGCGTGGCGCGCAGCATGAACTTCGTCAGCAACGCCGCGGCGCTGACGGTGTTCATCATCAATGGGTCGGTGGACTGGATCGTCGGCCTGGCGATGGGTGTGTCGGTGATGTGTGGCGCGTTCTTTGGCGCACGCAGCGCGATCAGCGGCGGCGCCAAATTCATCCGCCCAGTGTTTATCACCGTGGTGCTGGGCCTGACCGTGCGCCTAGCCTGGCAGCACTGGTTCAGCGTGGCCTAGGCGGCGGGCCACGTAGAGGTCGATCAGGTAACGCGCAATCGAGCGTGACGCCGGCAACGGCGGCAGCTCGTGGATATTGAACCACTGCGCGTCCTCGATCTCGTCGGCCTGGGGCACGATATCGCCACCGGCGTATTCGGCGTGAAAGCCCAGCATCATCGAGTGAGGGAACGGCCAGCATTGGCTGCCCATGTACTGGATGTTCTTGACCTCCAACTGCACCTCTTCGCGCACTTCACGGATCAGGCAGTCTTCGGCGGACTCACCCGGCTCGGCAAAACCGGCCAGGGTGCTGTAGACCCCCGTGACGAAACGCGGCGAGCGCGCCAGCAGGATGTCATCGCCACGGGTCACCAGCACGATCATGCTTGGCGAGATGCGTGGATAGCTGCGCAGGTCGCAGGCCCGGCAATACATCGCCCGCTCCCGCGGCACCTGTACCATCGCCTGGCCGCAACTGCCACAAAAACGGTGCTCCCGCGCCCAGGTGCCGATCTGCGCGGCGTAGCCCAGCACCTTGTACAGGGTGTGATCACCTTGCAGCATAAAGCCGCGCAAGCCTTGCCAACTGCACCCTGGCACCTCTGCCGACGCGTTGAGTTCCAACAGGTACACCGGCTCGCCATCGAGATGGCCGATGCCATGTTCGGCAAACACCGACAGGTCCTGGCGCTTGAGCCATTCGCGCGGGAACAGCGGGCCGTTGGTATCGTGTAAAAAGCCTTCGCGGCTGCGGGCGACGGCCCAGCCGCCGGGGGCGTCGTTGTCCAGCAGCGTTGTGGTAATCCAGCCTGGGGTCATGTCAGTCAATCCACGAATTCGGGTTTCTGCTTACTCATATGGGCCGCGATGGCCACGCGCAGGTCGTTGGATTGCAACATAGCCGAGTTCCAGGTGGCAACGTATTCCAGGCCGTCATTGACTGTGTGGTCACGCATGTAGCTGATCATGGCCTTGGTGCCAGTCACGGCAATCGGCGACTTGGCGGCGATTTGATGGGCCAGGTCCATGACACCCGCCAGCAGGCTTTGCTGATCGGCAAACACGCGATTGACCAGGCCGATGCTGCGCGCTTCTTCAGCGCCGAATTGACGACCGGTATAGGCCAGTTCACGCAGCATGCCATCGCCAATAATGCGCGGCAGGCGTTGCAAGGTGCCGACGTCAGCGGCCATGCCGATGTCGATTTCCTTGATCGAGAATTGCGCGTCCTCGGCCGCATAGCGCATGTCGCACGCGCTGATCAGGTCGATGGCACCGCCAATGCAGTAGCCCTGGATCGCCGCCAGCACGGGCTTGCGGCAAGTGTCCACGGCGTTGAACGAAGCTTGCAGCTCGAGAATCTTGCGGCGCAGCAGGCGCGCATTGCGACCCACGTCCTTGCCAAAGTCATTGGCGATCGAGGCCAGCATCATCAGGTCGATGCCCGAGGAAAAGTGCTT
>NZ_QORI02000135.1 GCF_003325755.1 Pseudomonas sp. SST3
TCGTCAAGCGCCTCGCCGCCCAAGGGGCAGCGGTTGCCTTTACCTACGTCAGCTCGGCCGCCAAGGCTGAAACAACTGCAGAACGAGGTGATCGGCGCAGGGGGTCAGGCTCTGGCGATTCACGCCGACAGCGCCGATGCCACGGCGATTCGCGCGGCGGTCAACGCCACGGTCGAGGCGTTTGGACGCCTGGATATCCTGGTGAATAACGCTGGCGTGCTGGCCATCGCGCCGCTGGACGAATTCAAGCTGGAAGACTTCGACCAGACCTTGGCGATCAATGTGCGCAGCGTGTTTATCGCCACCCAGGAAGCCGCCAAGCACATGGGCGAAGGTGGCCGCGTGATCAATATCGGCAGCACCAACGCCGAACGCATGCCCTTTGGCGGTGGCGGGCCCTACGCCATGAGCAAGGCGGCGCTGGTGGGGTTGACCAAGGGATTGGCGCGGGACCTGGGGCCACGGGGCATCACCATCAACAACGTGCAGCCTGGGCCGGTGGACACCGATATGAACCCGGCGAACAGTGATTTTGCCGACAGCCTGATCGGGTTGATGGCGGTAGGACGGTATGGGCATGTGGAGGAGATTGCCAGTTTTGTGGCCTATCTGGCCGGGCCGGAGGCCGGCTATATCACGGGCGCCAGCCTGACCATCGACGGTGGTTTCAGCGCCTGATTTTGCAAAACTGGCACACCAAATGTGGGAGCGGGCTTGCCCGCGAAGGCGGTGTGTCAGTGCGACATCTGTCACTGCACTACCGCTTTCGCAGGCAAGCCAGCTCCCACACTTTTGACCGCGCGGGGTCAGGCCATGGGGGCAAGCCGTAGGCGGCCAAATCAAAGTCGGCGAGCTTGCGAATAATCTGGTCAGCATGCTGGTACTTGCTGTCAGCCATCGCCTCATCGGGCACCGCAATAGCGGTCATGTGCGCAGCCTTCGCCGCCGTCACGCCGAACGGCGAGTCTTCGAACACCAGGCAATCCTCAGGCGCTACACCCAACCGGCGCGCGGCGGTGAGGAAGATATCCGGCGCTGGCTTGGCGGCGCCGACTTCCGGGTCATCGGCAGTGACGATGGTGTCGAACAGGCCAAACCATTCACGGTGCAGGGTGGTCTTGTGGCCAAACGAGTTACGCGATGAACTGGTGCCCACCGCAATCGGAATATTGTGCGCCTTCAAGTGCCGCACCAACGCCTCGGCACCGGGCATACCCAAGGCCTTGGGAAAGCGCTCGCTCATCAGCGGTTCGCGTATTTCCAGAAACTCGGCGGGCGTGATCGGCAGGTCCAGGGCCTTGACCACGTAATCGGCCAAATCCTGGGCACCCCGCCCGATGATGTGCTGCTTGATGCCCCAGTCGTAGGTACGACCATAGCGTTCGGCAATGATCTGCGTGACTTCGGTGTAGATGCCTTCGGTATCCAGCAACAACCCGTCCATATCGAAAATCACGGCTTTGATCGGGACAGCGGTACGCGGTGCATTCATCACAACACAACCTTGGGGCGAGGACTAAAAGGATTCAGCACAATAACGGCCCTCGTTGCCTGCAAGCAACCTTCGTGGGCCTTCCGTTGATTCATACCACGCAACAGTTTTTACCCGTCGGCGCTGACGGCGGCCGTCTAGGGTTTGAGAGGAAAACGTCATGACCCGTTGACGCGGATCTGAAAATACCGATTGCAAACCTTATAAAAGACTTATTAACCTCCCATGAATTCAATCCAATGGACGCGAAAAGCCGTCAAACAATTGCTTCGGTTGCATTCGTATCATCAGCAACAGGTACGCGATGCCGTGTCCGCTCTTGAACACATGCCCGATGCAATCAACGTCAAGGCACTGGTTAACCATCCTCACAGCTATCGCTTGCGGGTAGGTCATTACCGGGTCCTTTTCGACTGGGACGGCAGCATCCAGGTCGTCAGCATCCAAGAGGTTAAAAAACGTGACGAGCGAACCTACTGCCGTACAGATCATCCACAATACGCAGGGCGAGCCAGCCTATGTGGTGATTCCCTATGAACACTATGTGGCGCAGCAAAACGATCCAAACCTGATCCCCCATGCGGTAGTCAGCCGCCTGGTGGATGGCGCAACACCTATTCGCGCGTGGCGCGAGCACCTGAGCCTGACCCAGGAAGAAGTCGCTAAACGCCTGGGTATTTCACAATCGGCATTTGCCCAGCAGGAAGCGGTCAGCAAACCCCGCCGCACCACGCGGGAAAAGATAGCCAAAGCGTTCGGTATCAATGCCAGTCAACTGGAGCTATAACGGCGCGCTGCAAAAATTCACGTCCCCCTTCACCTCACATCGAGCTCAAACATGCTCTACCGCCTAGCCGCCGACGGCCTTGTGCTGTTCCACCTGGCCTTTATCCTGTTCGTGCTGTTCGGCGGCCTGCTCACCCTGAAGTGGCCCCGGGTAATGTGGCTGCACCTGCCCGCCGTTGCCTGGGGCATCGCGGTAGAGGTGCTGCACCTGCCCTGCCCCCTTACACGTTGGGAAAACCTGTTTCGCCACTTGGCCGGGCAGGATGGTTATGGCGGTGGGTTTATCGAGCACTACATCCTGACGCTGATCTACCCCGCCGGGCTGACTGCGAATACTCAATTAGTGCTGGGGGCCGTGGTGGTGGTGGTCAACCTCGCCGTGTATGCACGCCTGATCAAACGCAAGTAGGCAGGCAAACCCAGGCCAAACCAGGGTGGCCTCCACCGCCTGTTCCAGCGGTGTGTGGGGCTCATGGCCGAGCGTCGCGAGCAGGCGCTGGTTATCCAGGCGCAACGGTGTTTGCCACAGGTAGCGCATCTCCTGCATCTCACGCACGGTGACGACAAAAGGCGCCGCCCAGTTCAACAACCACCAGGGAAACGCGCCGACCCTGGGTTGCTGGTCCCGTCCTGCGCAGCACCACACGCTGGATCGTCTTAGCCATCTGCGTACCGTCCGCATCCATGTACCCAGCCATATGAAAGCAGGCGAAGGCGCCAAGACTGGCACGACGCTCAATCAACTCAAGCATTGTACGCGCTACGTCCGGCAGATAAGCCCATTGATGGGCCACGCCGTAATCGCCTGGGTAGCGGATGGTGTGCACCGGTTTGCCGGGTTTGACCAAGCCTTGGGCAAACCAGTTATTGGCCACCCTGGCGCCGAAAAAATCCCCAGCGCGCACAATCACCACCCGGGCGCCCTGAGTGGAAGCGGCTCGCAAGCGCTGCTCCATCTGCACACGGATCGCGCCCTTGCGAGTCAGCGGGTGCTGGGGTGAGTCTTCGTGCAGCACAGGGAATGCATCCGGCCCGAAGTTGTAGACCGTGCCGGGCAGCACGACTGTCGCGCCTTCGCAGATGGCCGCCGCAATGGAGTTGTCGATCATCGGCAACACCCACTCGGCCCATTTGCGATAACCCGGCGGATTGACGCCGTGCACGATTACCGCGCAGCCCCGGGCGGCCGCGATCACGTCGTCGCGATTCAGGGCATCGCCTTTTAGCCACGTAAAAACAGGATTTTGGCTGCGAGCCTTGATCAGATCCCGAGTCAACGCCCGCACCTCCCAGCCCGCCGCGCTCAACTGCCGCGCCACTTCGCCACCAATGCCACCGGTTGCACCCAAAACCAGAACCTTGCTCATCACCCTCTCCCACTGTTGGTTGATGAGGGTATGTTGGATGCGGAACAGCTATAGAGGAATTGCCCAAGGGTATCGAGCCGCTATACATTTATGTATGGCTACGAATATCGGTTGGGAGCTTTACCGGTCATTTCTCGGTGTACTCAAGGAAGGATCGCTGTCGGGGGCCGCACGGCAGCTCGGCATCACCCAACCCACGGTAGGGCGGCACATCGCCGCGCTGGAAACGGCGCTGGGCGTCGTGTTGTTCACCCGCTCGCCCTCAGGCTTATTACCCACTACGGTCGCCCACACACTGCGGGCGCATGCAGAAACCATGGCGCGTACCGCCGCCGCCCTTGAACGCGCCGCCTCGTCCCAAGGCGATGAGGTGCGTGGCGTGTACGAGTATCGGCCAGTGAAGTGGTGGGTGTGGAGGTACTGCCGCCGATCAT
>NZ_QORI02000136.1 GCF_003325755.1 Pseudomonas sp. SST3
ATCGACGACACGCGGCGTATCTTTTTTAGTGGCGATACGGGCTATTTCGACGGTTTCAAACGCATCGGCGAGCAATACGGGCCGTTTGACCTGACCCTGATGGAAACCGGCGCTTACAATGTCGATTGGCCCCATGTGCACATGCAGCCGGAGCAGACACTACAGGCGCATATCGACCTTAAAGGGCGCTGGCTGCTGCCGATTCACAATGGCACCTTCGACCTGGCCTTCCACGCCTGGCATGAGCCCTTCGACCGCATCATGGCCCTGGCCTGGGAGCGCAATGTTTCGATCACCACTCCGGCGATGGGTCAGGCTTTTCGCTTGAACCAGCCTGAGCGTGGGCATGCCTGGTGGCTGGAAGTGGAACCTCAATCGGTCAACGAACACGCAGCAGGCTGAGCCAAAGGCCCGTTTGGAAAAGAGCTTTTCAGCGAATTTCAGCCCTGCGACAAAGGCCAAGAGAGAGTGCGATGATCCCCCGGGAATTTTATCTCCGGGAGGATGTTTCGATGGACAGCCATTGTAAGAAACTTTGGAAGATGGGTTTGCCGTGTGCGTCAGCTCAACCGCTGGCATCGCTAATGAACGCCGTCGACGTTCCCGCTTTACCCCCCGGTGCCGCTCCCCCTTCTATTGTCTTTGGCACCGAGCAACGTGCCGGCGCTACGCCCATACCTGGGTATAACGCCTTGGCTCCCCATATACGGCCGGTGCGCGATCCGCCGCTATCGCTGATCGCCATCAGCGGCGTTGACCCTACCGAACCGGTGATGGTGGAGGTACCGCTGGTATTGAATAACACCACCTTCACCGCCTCGCTGCCGCTGACGGGATATCGTATCGGCTATGCCGAGCATTATGTGCAGGGCAAGCAGGTTGAACGGGTCGCACGCAGTGCGGCCTTGAACCGAGCCTTCGACACCCTGCGCCAGGCTGGTGCGCAATGCGTGGCAGTGGATATGCAGCGCAGCGGTGATTGTGAGCAGGCTTGTCATGAAATCGACGAGCTGGTGGTAGGTCTTCGCCTTGATGCCTTGGTGTCAGAGGATCCCGAAGCCGCCTTTCATCACGCCTGTAAAAGCGGCTACCCCAGTATGTGTGAAACCCTGGAAGACGGCTCCAAGGTCTGGTTTTACGGTGCGCGCTGGGCGGGTGATCGCTTGGCGGCACTGGTACGAGCTTACCGCGTGCTGCGGCCGTAGGTATTGATGCCTACATCGGGCTGCGAAGGGTAGGACGCAGTGGCAGGATTCGCCTGAAATAGTGATGGGCGGTCGGCTCTTAGACTGGTGCGGCGCTATCGACCGATAGCTCTCACACTCAGTCAAACAGAGGGGCACTTCATGATCGGACCAGTTTCGGCAGGTGGATGGGCCACGGGCCTGCTTCAGGAGCTTTCAAACCCGGTGCAAGGTTTCAAGAGTGCCTGCCAGATGTCAGCGGAGATGGCCCAAGGAGGCGGCGTCACCTCAGAGTCACTGTTGAAGGACTCGCTCAAACAAATTGCCAATATTGATCGTGGGCTACAGGGCGGCAATGCGTTTTTGGAAACCAACCCGGATGCCATGAGGGAGGCGAAGGCCCGCGATCAGGAACGTGCCAATGGCCGCGTACGCGGGTACTTGCATGGCGTGCCGATAGCGCTCAAGGATGTCTTTGAAACCAATGACCGCATGCAGACCAGTGCAGGCTCCAAGGCGTTGGTGGGTGCGCCTGCCGCCCGGAATGCCAAGGTCGTCGACAATTTGCTGAAAGCTGGCGTGGTGATTGTAGGCAAAACCAATATGAGTGAGCTGTCCAACTTTCGCTCACTCAAATCGGCGGATGGCTGGAGCTCCCGAGGTGGCCAGACGTTGAACCCACATCGACTCGGAGGGACGGTGGCCGGCTCGAGTTCAGGTTCGGCCGTGGCGGTCGCCCAGGGGCATGTGCCCGTGGCACTGGGGTTGGAAACCAACGGATCAATCATCAGCCCCGCAGCCTACAACGGTGTGTTTGGCCTGAAAACAACGACGGGCCTGGTCAGTACCGAAGGCGTCATGACCAGCACCCGCATGGACGCGGTGGGGACCTTCACCCGCAATATCTGTGATGCGGCAGAAGCACTCAATGCAATGACCGAGACCAACGTCTACACCGAGGGCCTGCACGCTGATGCCTTGAAGGGTAAGCGTATTGGCTATACCCCTTTGCCTGAATTGTCCGCAGAGGAGTCCAAAGACCCGGCCAAGCGCGCAGACCGCAAGCACTATGAGGCGGCGCTCGAAGTGATGAAGGCCCAGGGTGCAATTCTAGTGCCCTTGGAGCGGTTGGACGCCGGTGTCCCCGATGAAGCCTATGAGGGTTATAACGAGGCGATATTCTCGGAGGTCAAGCAACAACTGGAAGACTATTTGGCTGGGCGGGAAGGTTTGCCCGTCAAGTCACTTGCTGAGCTGATTGCTTTTATCAAACGCACGCAGAAACCTGATGAGCCTGACCAGAAATTGCTGGAAATGATCAATGAGCTGGAGACCACGCCGCAAAAGCGCGAGGTATTGTGGGAAGCCATCCTTCCTGTATTTCAGAAGACCATTGATGACCCCCTGAAGGAGCACAAGCTCGACGCCATGGTGTCGAATTTTCTGACCCACAACTATTTCTATAGTGCAGCCGCCGGGTACCCCGGTATATCTGTTCCATCAGGCATGGATGATGAAGGCATGCCCACGGCGTTATACGTGTATGGCTCCGGCAAGAGTGAAGCCACCTTGCTGTCAGTAGCCCATGGTTATGAGCAAGCCTCGCAGGCCATTCAAGAACCGGCTTTTCTCCCAGGTGCTCCTTCTACGCAAACACCAGACAGTCCAGATAAAACGGTTGAGGCCACCAACGGCTGAGTTGAGTCAGCCTCGGCTGGTTGCCACGGTTGAACCCATCAATTGAGAGATAAGGCTTTGTGCAGAAGGTTGCGCCGCCGGGGTATCGAACCGGCGCGCACTCATCCCCCACCCCGGTGCGAACCCCGGGAAAAACACCAGCCCTTCGGCCTCCAGGCGAAACGCCAGGATCAAACGGGTTTCATCGTCCACGTCGCCGTGGTCTTCCAATTGTTCAATGGCTTGCACCGCCACGCCAGCCTGGCGAGCCAGCGCTTCGCGGCTCCAGCCCAGCATGACGCGCGCCTGCGCGCAGTGTTTGGCGGTGAATTGATGCAGGACGATCTGTTGTTCTACGAAAGAACTCATTGCCAGAGAGGACATGGGGTTTCTCCAGGTTCGACAGGGGAGGTGCAACTATACTGTGTTTTTGTACAGTTGTTTCTACCGCTCATCCACTGGCGTTGCAACCCCTTATGATTCCAGCCCCGGTGCCTCACGAATAATCAGGTGATCCAGATTCTCGATCCTGGCGCTGAATACCCCGAACGTCTGCTCGGGGTTTTTCTGGCTGGGCACCTGCACAAGCTGCGGCGTGACCCCATAGAAAAAGCAATACAGCGACCGTTCACTGCTGGCCGCCGCCTTGATCTGCTCCAGGAATGCCGTGCGCTTGCGGTAGTTTTCGATGAGCTTTTTGCTCAGGTAGACGTTCACCGAATAAGGCTTCCTGTCGAGCCACACCTTCTTTTCGAAGTCGATGCGAAAACTGCTGGTGTAGTCCTTGATGGTCTTGATCTTGCCCCAGTAAATCAAACCCTGGTTGTCTTGCAGGTATTCGATCTTCTTGAAGAATGCCCAGTAGGTCGCCGCGTGCTCACCGATCTTCAAAGGCATGGCCTTGAGCTTGTCCTTGTCATCGATGTTGGACACGTAGCACTCCACCGGGTGTGCGAATACGCTGGTTTTGTCCGGGATCGAGTCATTGCTGCTAGAAGAGGTGGTAGCGCGGTTTGCGGGCGCTTTCGTCGGCTCCTGAAGGACGCTTCCAGCGGTGCCGACTACCGGCGTTTTAGGCTCGTACAGTCGCCGCGTCAGCACAAATTCCGATGGGAAATTTTCCTCACGCTCGTCGTCATTTTCACCCGTCGCAGGTTTATGGCTGCCGGCATAGCGGCAGCCGTCGATATGCCGCGTGCCGGGTTTGTTCTTGA
>NZ_QORI02000137.1 GCF_003325755.1 Pseudomonas sp. SST3
GGCTTGGCCGAACAGATGAACGGCAAGAACACCAGGTCATATTCCAGGCCCTTGGATTTGTGGATGGTCACCACTTTGACCAGTTGCTCGTCGCTTTCCAGGCGCAGGATCTGCTCTTCACCGGCCTGTCCCGACAGCGCCAGATGCTCGGCCAAATGACGGATCAACGCCTGCTCGCCATCCAGTTCCGAGGCGGCCTGTTGCAACAATTCACTGAGGTGCAACAGGTTGGTCAGCACCCGCTCGCCMYCACTGCGGGCGATGAGGGTTTGCGGCAGCTTGAAGTCGTGGAGCAGGCGACGCAGCATCGGCAACACGCCTTGGGTACGCCAGATGGCACGGTAGCCACGGAACTGCATCACCCGTGATTCCCACGCCAGTTCGTCCTGATTCAGACGCTCCAGCTCCGATAGGGACAGGTTCAGGGTGACGCAGGCCAGGGCGGCACGCAGCGGGCGTTCGACATCGGGTTCGGCGCAAGCCTTCAACCAGGCCAACAGGTCATGGGCTTCCTGGGCGGCAAACACCGAGTCTTTATCCGACAGGTACACACTGCGCACGCCACGGCTGGCCAGTTCCGCCCGTACGGCTTGGGCTTCCTTGCCATCGCGCACGAGGATGGCGATGTCTGACGGCAACACGCCCTTGAGGTTACCCTCTATTACAAAGCCCGCCGTGCCTTGCTGCCCACCGTTGAGCAGCGCAACGATTTGCGTGGCGCAGGCGGCGGCCAGGTGTTGACGGTAAACCACGTTTGGAAATCGGCTGGTCGGTGGGCAGGTGCCAAAGGTTCATGGCCGGCATTGGTTGGCCGTCGACCTGCAGGTGTTCGCTGCGGCCTTGGGACAGCACCGGGTGAAACGGCACCGGGTTATCCCCATTGGGCTCACGGAACAGGAACGCACCACGACCGGTTTCCGCACGCTGGAACACGTGATTCACCGCCTCGACCATCGCATGGCTGGAGCGGAAGTTGGTGCCCAGGGTGTGATGACGGCCGGTGGTGGATTGCCGGGCGCGCAGGTAGGTGTAGATGTCGGCGCCGCGAAAGGCGTAGATCGCCTGCTTGGGGTCGCCGATCAGGAACAGGCCGCTGTCGAGGTGGTTTTTCTTTCGATGCGGTAGATGCTGTCGAAGATGCTGTATTGCACCGGGTCGGTGTCCTGGAATTCATCGATCAGGGCCACCGGGAATTGCTCGCGGATCACGCTGGCCAGGCGCTCGCCACCGTCTGCCTGGAGGGCGGCGTTGAGGCGGATCAGCATGTCGTCAAACCCCATCTCGGCGCGGCGACGTTTCTCTTCCTCGAAGCGTTTGCCGACCCAGCCGGCAGCGTGTTGCAGCACCGCCGCGTCGGGCGTTGGCAAGGCGTCGAGGCTGGCTTTGAGGCTGGCCATGGCCTCGATGCCAGGGTGCTGCGGCGGCTCGCCTTTCCACGCTTCGGCCATGCCGTCAGGCGTCAGGCGGGCGAAGCCGGTGCCGATGTCCAGTTGTTCCAGGGTTTCGTCAGCGGCCCAGGCGCTGATCTTTTCGAACCAGGGCTCGAAGTAGCGCGCTTGCATCTTGCGCCCATCGACCGCCTTGGCGGCCACGGCTTGCAGGCAGATATCCCGCAGCTCGGCGGCCCATTGTTGCCAGGGTGCCTTGAGAGCAACCAGCGCGGCACGACGTTCTTGCAGGCAGGCGGTGATCAGTTCGGCTGGCTCGCGGGTTTCGTCGGTGGGCCGCTCGCTGCCGAACAACGCACGCACCCGTGGCATCAGCGCCGCGGGGCCGCCCCAATGGTTGCCGCACCCAGTTGAGGGCATCGTCGTGCATTGGGTAGCAGAACAATCGCCAGTAGTCGCGCAGCACTTCGCCCAGCAGGTCGCTATGGTCAGTTTCCAGGGTCTGGGTGAACAGGCTGCCGCTGTCGAACGCATGTTCGCGCAGCATGCGCTGGCACCAACTGTGGATCGTCGAGACGGCGGCTTCATCCATCCATTGGGCGGCGATGTCCAGCCGATTGGCGCAGGCGGGCCATTGCTGCGGTTCATATTGCTCACGCAGGTCGGCAATCAGCGCATCAGGCTGCTCGATTTCGTCACGGAAAAAGCGCGCGGCTTCGGCCAGGCGGATGCGGATGCGTTCACGCAGCTCCTTGGTGGCGGCGTCGGTGAACGTCACCACGAGGATTTGCGGTGGCAGCAGCTCGCGGCCGAAACCGGACTCACCACCGCCGTGGCCGAGCACCAGGCGCAGGTACAAGGCGGAGATGGTGAAGGTCTTGCCGGTGCCGGCACTGGCTTCAATCAACTGGCTGCCTTTGAGCGGGAACGCCAGGGCCAAGGGTTTGCCGATCATGCGTCAGCCTCCGTGCTGGAAAGCGATCGCCAGGGGGCGTTGATCAGCGGGCGGTACAGGGTTTCGCACCAGCCTTCGAACTCTTCACTGGCGACCAGGGCCGCGTAGTCGGGAAATTGCCGCGTAAGGGCAGGCGTTTCGCGGCGTTCGCCGTCTGTGGTGATGCCATCGCCTTCATAGGCTTTGCTCGCTGCCGCTTGGGCCTTGGCGGGGTCAGTCTGGCCGAGCCAGGCGAACGCGGTTTTCACCGCGACCGGTAGCGGCGCGCTCATTCCCGTGTGCCAGGCCAACAGCAGGTTACCGAGGATGTCCTCGGCGCCGGCCTTGTCCAGTGGGGCCAACAACAAGGTGTCGTCACTGGCTACCAGGCCGGTGCTCAAGGGCAGGCCACAGGCGCAGGCCACCACGTGATTGACCCAAGGGCGGATGAGGCGGTGCCACTTGCGTGTCTTGATCGAGCCAATACTGTTGGGGATGGTGGTGACGCTTAACAGTCCGCCATCACTGCGTCGGTGCAGACCGCTGATCCAACCTTCCAGCTGGATACCTTGGTACGCAAAGCTGATCGGTTCAGCGCCAGTATGCGGGGTGGGCCACAGCGCTAGAAGGTGTTGATAGCGTTGCACCAGGTCCGGCAACGGCTCGATCAACTCGTTACGCAGGCATTCACCGAAACCGACCATCGGCAGCAGGCCGCTGCCTTGCAGGCGCAGGGCCTGGGCGTTGAGCGCCTGATCGAGTTGGTCGGGTTGGGTGAGTGCCGCGTTCAGCAGGCTGTCGCTTAAGCTGTAGCGTTGCAATGCGTCCAGCACGAAGGGTTCTTCATCAGCCAGGGGCACTTCAGCGGCTTCGAAGAATACTTTCAGGCGCTGGCTGAAGAAGTGTTTGACCGGATTGCGCAGGAAGTCCTGTAACTGGCCAAGGCTCAGGGGTTCTTCCTGTTGGTGAGGGGTCAAGCCTTGCTCTTGGGTGATGACCGCCGGTGCCTGATGCAGCAATTGCCATTCGCGGGCATAGCTGAACAGCGAATCGCCTTCGTGGAAGTAGCGTGCGCTGAAGGGTTGCAGCGGGTGCTCTTGGGTCATTGCGTCGAGCAGCGGCTGATCATTGTTGGCGTGCTGCCAGCCGCTGGCCAAGTGGTCGCGCAGTTGGCCGATCAGTACCGAGGCCGGGCGATCACTGTTGTCACGGATGCTGCGGCCTACCCAGCTGATATACAGCTGGTCACGGGCTGACAGCAGCGCTTCGAGCAGTAAGTAGCGGTCGTCTTCACGGCGAGAACGGTCGCCGGGGCGGTAATCGCTGCCCATCAGGTCAAAATCCAGGGGTGGCTGGGCCCGCGGGTAATCGCCGTCGTTCATGCCGAGCAGGCAGACCAGCTTGAACGGGATCGCACGCATGGGCATGAGCGTACAGAAATTGACCGCTCCCGCCAGGAAGCGCTGGGACAGGCGCCCCTGATCCAATCCGGCAAGCCATGCCTCACGTACTACCGTAAGGGGTAACTCGTCTTGCAAGCCGACGGATTCGCAGGTTTCCAGCCAGGTTTCTCTTAGCTGTTCGAGCTGGCCCAGCAGGTAGTCATCGTGCTCGCTGCTGGGCAGGAAAAAACAGCTGCATCAACCGTTGTAGACGCTCGCCCCAGGCCTGTGGCGCGGCGGGTTCCGATAGCGCTTGATGGGCATCGTGCAAGGCGTCGAGCAAGCCGACCAGCGGGCCGATCAAGGCCGC
>NZ_QORI02000138.1 GCF_003325755.1 Pseudomonas sp. SST3
GCCACCGGCACGCAAGTCTCGCGGCGAACTGGTTGCGACGGTTTCTGCAGCGGTTCGCTGCCGATCGACGATTATTTGGCCGATGTGAACGGCCGCTCGATTGAATATGCCGGGTTCAACCTGCTGGTGGGCACGCGGGATGAGCTGTGGCACTACAACGCCAATGACACCGAGCCGACGTTGCTGAAGGCTGGCGTGTATGGATTAGCCAATGCCGGGCTGGATACGCCCTGGCCGAAGCTAGTGAAGGCCAAAGCAGCGTTCAGCGCCGTGCTGGAGAACCCCGAGCCTGAGGCACTGCTGGGGATTCTCAGCGACCCGCAGACCGCGCCGTTTGCTGAGCTGCCGGACACCGGCGTAGGCCTGGCGACCGAAAGCCTGCTGTCGAGCGTGTTTATCGCCAGCCCCAGTTATGGGACACGGGCGAGCACAGCGCTGATCGTGAATGGCCGATGGGACGCGGCGGATGCTGGAGCGCAGCTTTGGCCCGCACGGGGGGCGGCTGGGTGAGGTGGACCTGATGTTTTAGCGCTGCTTGGACCACCGCTATCGCAGGCAAGCCAGCTCCCACAGGGGAATGCATTCCAAATGTGGGAGCTGGCTTGCCTGCGATAGCGCCGGTACTGCTGGTAGAGCTGCCTGCTAGTTGAACTCATCCCCCACCGGATATCGGCTGTCATTCAAGCTCTCTTTGATCTTGCGCAAATGCGGCTGGAAATCCACTCCGCGACGCAGGGTCATACCCGTTGCCAACACGTCCAATACCGTCAATTGGATAATCCGAGAAGTCATCGGCATGTAGATATCCGTGTCTTCCGGCAGCGGGATGTTCAGGCTCACCGTACTGGCTTTGGCCAGCGGCGAGTTTTCGGCGGTCACGCCCAGCACTGACGCACCGTTTTCCCGAGCGATACGCGCCACTTCCACCAGTTCGCGGGTACGACCGGTGTAGGAAATGATCACGAACAACTCACCGGTGTGCGCCACCGAGGCGATCATGCGTTGCATCAGCACGTCGGCGTGGGCGGTCACTGCCAGGTTGAAGCGGAAGAACTTGTGCAACGCATCCATGGCCACCGGGGCTGAAGCGCCGAGGCCAAAGAAGTGGATCTGCCGTGCCTGGATCAACAAGTCCACGGCCTTGCTGATCAGCGCCGGGTCCAGGGCCTGGCAGGCACTGTCCAAGGAAGCAATGGCGCTGCCAAAGATCTTCTGGGTGTAGGCCTCGGGGTTATCATCGGCCTCCACGGCGCGGCTGACATACGCGGCGCCACTGGCCAGGCTTTGCGCCAACTGCAATTTGAGTTCAGGGTAACCGCTGACACCGAACGAACGGCAGAAGCGGTTGACCGTCGGTTCACTGACCGAGGCGGCCTGGGCGAGGGCGGCGATCGAGAAGCGTGTGGCCTGCTGCGGGTTGAGCAGGATCACTTCAGCGACTTTGCGCTCGGCCTTGTTCAATTCTTCGAGGCGGTTCCGGATCTGTTCCAGAAGATTTCGCACGCGGTCCATTCAGTCTTTCCTTCGGGCGACGATGCAAATAAAAAGGCGGCAACCAATCGATGAGTGGCTTTTCGCGGTGGCCTATCCTACTGAGGGTAGCTGAACACCACCACTCGCAATGCGTATTTCGGGAAAATGTTGTGGTTATTACTACATTTTTCCTTGAGTGATGCCTTGAAAAAAGGTATTTGTAGCTTAACTTGATAAAAGAACAAACATCATGCCTTCGATAACCGTGGAACCCTGCACCTTTGCCCTGTTTGGCGCCTTGGGTGATCTGGCGCTGCGCAAGTTATTTCCTGCCCTTTATCAACTCGATGGCGCCGGGTTGCTGCACGACGACACACGCATCCTGGCCCTGGCCCGTGAAGCCGGCTCCGAGCAGCAACACCTGGCCCATATCGRAAAAGAATTGCGTAAATACGTCGGCAAGGAACTCGACGAGGCCGTGGCCCAGCGTTTCCTCGCGCGCCTTTCGTATGTGCATGTCGACTTCATGAAGGCTGACGACTACGTTGCCCTGGCCGAAAAAGCCGGCAGCGCTCAACGCCTGATTGCCTACTTCGCCACCCCGGCGGCGGTGTACGGCGCGATCTGCGAAAACCTGTCCAAGGTTGGCCTGGCGGAAAATACCCGCGTAGTGCTGGAAAAACCCATCGGTTCGGACCTGGAGTCATCGCGCAAGGTCAACGACGCCGTGGCGCAGTTTTTCCCGGAAAACCGCACCTACCGCATCGACCACTACCTGGGCAAAGAGACGGTGCAGAACCTGATCGCCCTGCGTTTTGCCAACAGCCTGTTCGAAACCCAGTGGAACCAGAACTATATTTCCCACGTGGAAATCACCGTGGCCGAGCAGGTCGGCATCGAAGGCCGTTGGGGTTACTTCGACAAGGCCGGCCAGCTGCGCGACATGATCCAGAACCACCTGTTGCAGCTGCTGTGCCTGATTGCCATGGACCCGCCGGCCGACCTGTCCGCCGACAGCATCCGTGACGAGAAGGTCAAGGTGCTCAAGGCCCTGGCGCCGATCAGCCCCGAAGGCCTGACCACCCAAGTAGTCCGTGGCCAGTACATCGCCGGCTACAGCGCTGGTAAAGCCGTGCCGGGTTACCTGGAAGAAGACAATTCCAACACCCAGAGCGACACCGAAACCTTCGTCGCCCTGCGTGCCGATATCCGCAACTGGCGTTGGGCCGGGGTGCCGTTCTACCTGCGTACCGGCAAGCGCATGCCGCAAAAGCTGTCGCAGATCGTCATCCATTTCAAGGAACCATCCCACTATATCTTCGCCCCCGAGCAGCGCTTGCAGATCAGCAACAAGCTGATCATCCGCCTGCAGCCGGACGAAGGTATTTCCCTGCGTGTGATGACCAAGGAACAGGGCCTGGACAAAGGCATGCAACTGCGCAGCGGGCCACTGCAATTGAATTTTTCCGACACCTATCGCAGCGCACGCATCCCCGATGCCTACGAGCGATTGTTGCTGGAAGTGATGCGCGGCAATCAGAACCTGTTTGTTCGCAAAGATGAAATCGAAGCCGCGTGGAAGTGGTGTGACCAGTTGATCGCCGGGTGGAAAAAATCCGGTGATGCGCCTAAGCCGTATGCGGCGGGGTCCTGGGGGCCGATGAGCTCCATTGCACTGATTACGCGGGATGGGAGGTCGTGGTATGGCGATATCTGAATTGAAACTGCCTCAGGGCGTCACTGCCCATGAGTACCGTACGCCTGCGCTGCTGGCCGATGGCCTTGCCAATGACGTGGCCGAACAACTGCGCGCGGCCATCAGTGCCCGTGGCGAGGCGACGTTGGTGGTGTCCGGTGGCCGCAGCCCCGTGGCGTTTTTCCAGAACCTGGCCAAGCAGGGCCTGGACTGGTCCAAGGTCACCATCACCCTGGCCGATGAGCGCTGGGTGCCGGTCGAACACGCCGACAGCAATGCCGGCCTGTTGAAGCAACACTTGCTGCAAGGCCCGGCGGCCAAGGCGAAGTTCTTGAGCCTGTACAGCCCTGCCGCCAACCTTGAAGACGCTGCCGAGCAGGCCGATCGCCTGCTGGCCGAGCTGCCTGCCATTGATTSTGCTGGTGCTGGGCATGGGCGATGACGGTCACACCGCCTCGCTGTTCCCCAACAGTCCCAACCTGGCTGAAGCCCTGAAGCCCGACGGTACCCGCCGTTGCTGGCCGATGCTGGCACCGACCGTGCCGCACCAGCGCCTGACCATGAGTCGCGCGCTGTTGGCGACGGCCAACTACACCGTGCTGTCGATTTCCGGCAGTTCGAAATTGACTACCTTGAGCGCCGCCCTGGCCAGCAACGATGTTGCTGCCATGCCGATTCGCGCGTTTTTGCAACCTACTCTAGAGATTTTACTGGTGCCCATGAGCCAAGGATCAGCCGCTATGAAAAGCCCCCAATCGACCGTGTCCATGGCGGATAAAGTTGCCTTGATCGACAGCCTCTGCGCCAAGGCGCGGATCCTGCCGGTGATCACCATCGCCCGCGAACAGGACATCCTGCCGTTGGCCGACGCCCTGGCCGCTGGCGGTTTGACCGCGCTGGAA
>NZ_QORI02000139.1 GCF_003325755.1 Pseudomonas sp. SST3
CTGCGCAGCACCGGTGATCATGTTCTTCACATAGTCAGCGTGACCGGGGCAGTCAACGTGGGCGTAATGACGGATCGAGGAATCGTATTCAACGTGGGAAGTGTTGATGGTGATACCACGAGCCTTCTCTTCCGGCGCGTTGTCGATCTGCGAGAAGTCGCGCGCAGAGCCGCCCCAAGTCTCAGCGCAAACCTTGGTCAGCGCTGCAGTCAGGGTAGTCTTGCCATGGTCGACGTGACCAATGGTGCCGACGTTCAGGTGCGGTTTGTTACGTTCGAATTTTTCTTTAGCCATCGAGACCGTCTCCCATCGTTGAATTGAGCTAGTCACGCCACCATTAAAACAAAGGCAGATATATACATATCTGCCTTTGAAGTTGGAGCTCATGAGCGGATTTGAACCGCTGACCTCACCCTTACCAAGGGTGTGCTCTACCAGCTGAGCTACATGAGCGAATCTTGTTGCGTATGCACTTGAAACCTGGAGCGGGTAGCGGGAATCGAACCCGCATCATCAGCTTGGAAGGCTGAGGTTCTACCACTAAACTATACCCGCGATAGCCTAGGCCTACGCTAAAATCTGGTGGAGGGGGAAGGATTCGAACCTTCGAAGTCGATGACGTCAGATTTACAGTCTGATCCCTTTGGCCGCTCGGGAACCCCTCCAAAACGAGGCGGCATTTTCATTGCCAAACCTCATGCTGTCAAGCGTTTTCTCATTAAAAACCTGAGGTTAGCTCCGCCGACAGCGCCGAGCAGCGAGCCGCTAAGGCTGCACTGCTAAGCGGGCGCCATTCTATGTAAACTATTCCGAAGTTGCAATGCTTGAACATGGCATTTGTCGATGCTCAAGGTCCGGAAAACTCCTAACCAGCTCCACGAGTAGCGAGTCGCTCAATAAATGTTGGCGAGGGCGCGCTATCTTGACCCAATAGCGGCGATGGGTTCTGGGCAGCTCACGGATCAATGCCTCGTAATCAACCCCACGCAGACGATTTACCACGCTCTCAGCCGAGTCCTTACGTGAAAATATCCCTAGCGATATCCCATTAGACAAATCGCCAACTGTGATTACGTAACTGTCAATATTGCGAGACTGCAACTCCCGAAGCTGCCGCAACGAAGCCTGGCGAGATACGAGAGGAGGCAGATATACCCAATAATCCACACCGGCAGCCTCATCGACAGGCTCGACCTGAGAGTCAATATCCAAGCTCAGCAACCGCTGATTAATAGATGAAGCTATCGACTCGTCATCAAACCCGCCTAGAAACAGGCAGGCGCTATCCTCATCCTCCATCGGCTCACGTCGCGCCAATGAGTCCGTCTCGCTCAACAGCGTGATCTCAGACGCTCGAGAAGGAGCCCCTAGCCCAGCAGCGCCCTCTGCAACCGTTGGCGGCCGATTGAGGTGAAAGAGATAGAAAAGCAAATTTAATATCACCAGAAGCACTAAAAGCCAGCGCATTGAAACCTCTTAGGGGTTAGGGGCAGGCTATTGCCAAGCCTCTGAAAACCAAGTCTGGCACGCACCTTACCCCAGGAAAATCTGCCGCCAACGATGCGTCTCCTCCCGTAACAAACGTGTCGAAATCATTACCCAAATGGATCTCGGCAGAAGCTATCTGGCTGTGTATATAGCTGCGAACCATGATCAAGCAACCTCGCTCAACAGCCTCAGCAGTACTTCTACCAGGAGATACATCGCTTAGAGCAAGCGCAGTCTCTTCAGCGCCATAGTGAATACGCCGAGTGTGCGCGAGTAATTGCCCACGCAGGAGCGCGGCCCCAGGCGCAATGTAGCCACCGAGATGCGCTCCATTCGAACCCACGAGATCTACCGTAATGGCCGTGCCTAGATCAATAACAAGACAGGCCCCACCACACATATCGTACGCAGCAATGATCGCCAACCAACGATCCACTCCCAGGCGCTGCTGGTCGCGATAACCATTGATAACCCCAGCGGTGCGCTTGGCTGGGTGCACTTTGGCGATATCGACTTTCAGCGACTCAGAGAGCACATCCATTATCGCTCTGGTTTCTGCATCACTTCTTACACTCACCAGGCGGCAGCGTGTGATTTTTCCGATATCCCGAGCCAGCAGTTCCCGGACGATGCCTGCTGCTTGTGTGGCGACCCCTTCGATTATTGGCGGGACGCTGGAATCCGGGATAACACGCCACTTGACGAAGCTGTTGCCGCAATCAAGCTCAAGAATCATGATCGAGCCTTAGGCTTAGCTCTCCGCCACTAAAATGCTGTTCCTCTTGGCCTTCAACCAAAAGTCGTAGCGCCCCCAGTTCGTTCACTCCAATCATCAAACCTTTAACCTGCTGAGAGCCGGTACTTAACGTGCAAAGTTTGCCTTGCCAGAGATTATTAGCCTCCCATTCATCCCGCAGCGCGGAAAAGCCATGTTCGGCGTGCCTGCTGATATAAAGATGTAAAGACTCACTAACAAAGTTCGCCAACTCGCTGCGGTTCGCCAACGCACCGATCTGTGCCCTTACCGTGGTCCATGGCTGATCGATCTCGACGGCGCTTGCTGCCATATTCACATTTATCCCGATGCCGATAATCACATGACATACATCAGCCGGATCACCCGTCAACTCAAGCAGAATTCCAGCGATTTTCTTCCCATCCGCATATATATCGTTGGGCCATTTCAGCCCCGCATTCCTGACTCCCGCTCGACGCAGTGCCTGGAGTACCGCCAAACCCACCACCAAGCTTAAGCCAGACAGCCCTTGAGGGCCGTCTGAGACTTTTAATACGAGCGTGTAATAGATATTTTGCGCTGGCGGACTCGCCCATAACCGCCCTCTTCGGCCCCTCCCGGCAGTTTGTCCTTCGGCCAATATCACGAAGGGAGCGGCCGTTCCAGATTGCAGCAGCCTAAACGCCTCAGCATTAGTAGAGTCGACGGTTTCTCGCAGGTAGAGTTGCCAGCCGAAGCGAGCCAACACAACCGAGCTTTCTTCGTAGCTCAGCAGGGAAATAGGCTCCGCTAACCGATATCCTCTTCCGGGCACTCTAAATAGCTCGATATCACATTCGCCCTCAAGCCGCTGCAGGTGCTTCCATACAGCGCTTCGGCTTACACCGAGAACAGCGCCGAGCTCTTCGCCAGAGTGGAAACAGCCATCACTAAGTAGCCGCAGCAAGTTGTTCATAAGCCTCCCCCTAACCAGCAGGCATGAATCATAACGACACACGCAGAGCCGATCGACTTTTCTTTCGCGCAAAGACAAACCCCCGGCCATCTTTCGATGATCGGGGGTTTGGTGTAGAAGCTTGACGATGACCTACTCTCACATGGGGAGACCCCACACTACCATCGGCGATGCGTCGTTTCACTACTGAGTTCGGGATGGGATCAGGTGGTTCCAACGCTCTATGGTCGTCAAGCAATTTGGTTGGGGAGTCGGTGTTGAGTCGCTTCCCCTAATTGGGTATGTGATGGTGTTTCGGTGTTGCTTTCGCTTTGCGAGCGATGCGTCTTTTCGGTTTGTTTGTCGACTTCAACCGTCTSACACACAAACAACAAATTGTTTGGGTGTTATATGGTCAAGCCTCACGGGCAATTAGTATTGGTTAGCTCAACGCCTCACAGCGCTTACACACCCAACCTATCAACGTCGTAGTCTTCGACGGCCCTTCAGGGAACTCAAGGTTCCAGTGAGATCTCATCTTGAGGCTAGTTTCCCGCTTAGATGCTTTCAGCGGTTATCTATTCCGAACATAGCTACCCGGCAATGCCACTGGCGTGACAACCGGAACACCAGAGGTTCGTCCACTCCGGTCCTCTCGTACTAGGAGCAGCCCCTCTCAAATCTCAAACGTCCACGGCAGATAGGGACCGAACTGTCTCACGACGTTCTAAACCCAGCTCGCGTACCACTTTAAATGGCGAACAGCCATACCCTTGGGACCGGCTTCAGCCCCAGGATGTGATGAGCCGACATCGAGGTGCCAAACACCGCCGTCGATATGAACTCTTGGGCGGTATCAGCCTGTTA
>NZ_QORI02000140.1 GCF_003325755.1 Pseudomonas sp. SST3
TTGGAGGCAATCTTAGCGTCGGCTCGGTCCCATCCCCCACCTAAGGCTCTAATCAGGCTCACCGTTGCAATGGCCTGAGTGCTCGTCAGACGGCTCAGTTGCAGTTCGGTTTGTAAGACCTGGCGCTGAGCATCGATAACTTCCAAATAGCTAATTTGCCCCTCTTCATACTGAGTTTTAGAAAGTCGCTCTGTCCGTATTGATGCTGCAACAGCTTCGCTTTGATTACCTTTCTGATCATCGAGCAACCTCAGATCTGCAAGGTTGTCTTCTACCTCTCTAAAGGCCACCAATACTTGCTCCCGATACTTCGCAACCTGCTCGTCGTATCGAGCCCTTGCAGAGGCGAGATCTGCTTTCCTCCGACCACCATCAAATATCGGTAACGTCAGCGCCGTTCCCGCCAGGGGGCCTAGTAGAAAAGACCGAGTCGACCAGTCGAACAGATTCCCCAGCGATGACGACTCGAAGCCGGCGGCGGCATTTATGTTAAGCCGCGGGAAAAATGCTGATTTCGCCAATCCGATTTGTGCGTTAGCCGCGGCCATAGCTCTCTCGGCGGCAGCAATATCTGGACGGCGCTCCAGTAGGGCTGATGGTAACCCGATAGGCACCTGGGTCGCGATGGGCTCTATAGGTGAGTCAGGGAAGTCGAAGTCGGCAGGAGACTTACCCAACAACACTGCAAGACTATGTTCTGACGTCGCGCGCAGCCGTGCGATCCCTACCGAGTCCGCCCTCGCGGTCGATAGTTCGTTGCGCGCTCGCGATAGGTCAAGTTCGCTTATGTCGCCCTCTTTGAATCGCCCCTCTACTAATTTCAGGGTGTTTTCACGCAGGGTGACCGTGCGACGAAATAGTCGAAGTTGGTTGTCGTACTCACGCAGCTCGAAATAATTTTTAGCCACATCAGCTTGGAGGGCTAACAGTACAGAACGATACAGCGCCTCGTTCTGTGCTTGATTAGCGAGCGCTGTGTTCACTTGTGAATCCACCTTCCCGAACAGGTCTACCTCGTAAGAGGCTGTCGCCTGACGCCCGCCAAAGAGTCTGCGTGGACCCACTCGCATCGTCAGACAACAATTGTGAGGCAGGAGACAGGCGTTCACGCGTAGGACCAAATCCCGCATCTAAGGACGGGAACCATCCCGCTCGGGCTGATTGGGTTAAGGCTCTCGATTGCTGGACTCGTGCGGCAGCCGCCTTCAGATTCTGATTAGCCTCTGCGGCTTGCCGCTCCATGTCGTTTAGCACCGGATCGCCAAAGACTAGCCACCATTCCCCACGATGCTCGGCATCGGCCGGTTCAGCGTTTTTCCAGGCGCTATCTTTGGGCAATGATGCTTGCTTCTGTTCAGCCGAAGCTTCCTTGAACGCCTGCGGAGTCGGGACGTCGGGGCGGTTGTATGTCGGCTCCACAGAGCATGCTGATAGAAGCGATAGCAGCGCTGAGGAAGTTAGCAGTCCAAAAATAGACTTTTTGGGTAATTGGATCATTCGTTTGGCTCCGATCATGCGTCCAATGCTTCCGTTGTCAGGTGAGGCGCGTCTTTTTGAGCCACGTGTACTTTGCCACCTGCCAGCGTACGCAGGACCACGTAGAAGACAGGTGTCAGTGCGAGACCGAACAGGGTCACGCCCAGCATGCCGAAAAACACCGAGATCCCCATGGCTTGACGCATTTCTGAGCCCGCCCCAGTGGAAAACACGAGTGGAACAACGCCCATAATGAAGGCGATGGAAGTCATGAGAATCGGCCGGAGACGCAAGCGGCTCGCTTCAATGGCTGCCTTCAGGGTTGTGTACCCGTCGTGCTCTAGTTCTCTGGCGAACTCGACTATCAAGATGGCGTTTTTGGAAGCCAATGCGACCAATACCATTAACCCGATCTGGGTAAAAGATGTTGTTGTCTCCCTGCGTGAGCCACACCCCCGTGAGTGCACACAAGATGCTCATGGGAACGATCAGGATTACCGCCAAAGGAAGGGTCAAGCTTTCATACAGGGCGGCCAGTACGAGGAATACGAGCAGGACGCTGACAGGGAATACCCACATCCCGGCATTACCTGCCAAAACCTTTTGGTAAGTCAGCTCAGTCCACTCAAATTTTACGCCTTGAGGCAACACCTCGGCTGCAATGCGCTCTGCTGCTGCTTGGGCCTGGCCAGACGAATAGCCCGGCGCTGGGCCGCCGTTAATATCCGCTGCGGTGTAGCCGTTATATCGAACCACCATGTCCGGACCGTAGGTTGGGGTGATACGAACCAGAGACGATAGGGGCACCATTTCCCCACGGTCGTTTCTGGTTTTCAGCTGAAGGATGTCATCTGCTCGCTGACGAAACGGTGCGTCGGCCTGCACTCGTACCTGGTATACACGGCCAAAACTGTTGAAGTCATTCACATACAAGGAGCCAAGGTATACCTGCATGGTCTTGAATACATCGGTAACGGACACGCCCAGCTGTTTGGCTTTCACACGGTCTAGCTCGACGTTTAGCTGCGGGAAGTTGATCTGATAATTTGTTAGTGACCCACCAAGCTCCGGGGTCACCGCAGCCTTGGCCATGAATGCTTGAGTGGCCTTGTTAAGCTCCTCATACCCTAGGCTACCTTGGTCTTCCAGCTGCATTTTGAAGCCGCCCAGTGTGCCAAGCCCGAGTATTGGAGGCGGTGGAAAGGCTGCGACATAGGCTCCTTTGATACTGGCGAACTTTTGGTTAAGGGATGCGACGATGGCCGCGGCGGACTCATCTTTCGATGTACGTTCGCTGAGAGGCTTGAGGGGGGACAAAGACAATCCCTGCGCTAGAGCTGTTCATGAATCCGTTAACGGACATGCCAGGGAAGCCGACTGCGTGAGCTGCGCCCGGCTGCTTCATGACTATTTCGCTCATCTGGCGAATCACTTCTTCCGTACGGTCAAGAGAAGCGCCATTGGGAAGCTGGGCGATGGTGACTAAGTACTCCTTGTCCTGCATGGGAATGAACCCAGCAGGCACAACGTTCCCCATAACCGCCGTGAGCCCCAGAAGAACCACATAAACAACCAGCATGCTGCCCTTGCGCTTAAGGACGCCTGTTACGCCTTTCGAGTATTGCTCCGAGCCACGATTGAAAACCTTGTTGAACGCTCGAAAAAAACCGCCCAGTAGCTTATTCATCACCCGTGTTAAGGCGTCTTGCTTAGCGTCGTGGCTACGCAAAAGTAGTGCGCTGAGGGCTGGAGAGAGCGTGAGTGAGTTGAAAGCAGAGATCACCGTAGAGATTGCAATGGTCATCGCAAACTGCTTGTAGAACTGGCCCGTGAGACCGCTCATAAATGCCAACGGTACAAACACAGCAACCAACGTGAGTGCGATAGCAATGATGGGGCCGCTGACCTCTTGCATGGCTTTATACGTGGCGTCCCTCGGGGTCAGACCGCTGGCTATGTTCCTCTCCACGTTTTCAACCACAACGATGGCATCGTCGACGACGATACCTATGGCTAACACCATTCCGAAAAGCGACAGGGCATTGATCGAGAAGCCGAAGGCCAGCAATAGCGCAAAGGTACCGATGATGGATACCGGTACAGCGATCAAAGGGATGATTGCTGTACGCCATGATTGAAGGAACACAATGACGACCACGACTACCAGTGCGATGGCTTCGAGCAGTGTTTCTATAACCGCCTGAATGCTCGACTTCACGAAGCGAGTGGGGTCGTAGATAAGCCTGTAATCCAGGCCTGGAGGGAAATCAGCGCTGAGATCTTTGAGTGCAGCGCGGATTTGGTCAGAGATCTCCAGCGCGTTAGCGCCTGGCAATTGGTAGATGGCGAGGGAGACGGCGGGTTTGTTGTCCAGCAGCGCACGCAATCCGTATTCAGCCGCAGAAAGTTCGACTCGGGCGACATCCCGCAGATGAGTAACTGCGCCATTCGGGCTAGTTTTTTGAGAACGATGTCGCGGAACTCGTCTACGGTCTTCAAGCGACCCTGGGCATTGATTGTCAGCTGCACCGCAGTACCCGGCGAAG
>NZ_QORI02000141.1 GCF_003325755.1 Pseudomonas sp. SST3
CAGCGAGAACGGGCACGCCGCCGATACTTGCAGTTGAAGGGCAAAGTCGATGGTGTTAGTCTGTCGAGTCTGCTAGATGAGATCCGTGCACGCGATGAGCGTGATACCCAGCGTGCGGTAGCCCCGCTCAAGCCGGCGGCTGACGCCATACAGCTGGATTCCACGGAGTTGTCCATCGAGCAGGTGCTGGAACGCATCATGAGTGAAAATCGCCATTCGCGATATCGCCGGGTGATCAAGAAGGCCGCAGGGGACCAGTCATAGTCCTGCGGTGGCTTCTTTTAACTGAAACTGACCCACACCGTCTGGGGTGTGGAGATGGGCGTATTCTTCGCCCTTATCAACAGGAATTAAAATGAGCGAAAGCTTTGCGGAACTCTTTGAAGAAAGCCTAAAAACCCTGAACCTTCAGGCAGGCTCCATCATCACCGGTGTTATCGTTGATATCGATTACCAAGCTCGCTGGGTAACCGTTCACGCTGGTCTGAAGTCTGAAGCTCTGATCCCGCTGGAACAGTTCTACAACGATGCTGGTGACCTGACTATCAATGTCGGTGACGAAGTTCACGTTGCTCTGGACTCGGTTGAAGACGGTTTCGGTGAAACCAAGCTGTCCCGTGAAAAAGCCAAGCGCGCTGAATGCTGGATTGTTCTCGAAGCAGCCTTCGCAGCTGAAGAAGTGGTCAAGGGCGTTATCAACGGTAAGGTTAAAGGCGGCTTCACTGTCGACGTTAACGGCATCCGTGCGTTCCTGCCAGGTTCTTTGGTCGACGTTCGTCCAGTGCGCGACACCACGCACCTGGAAGGCAAAGAACTGGAATTCAAAGTCATCAAGCTCGACCAGAAGCGCAACAACGTTGTCGTTTCCCGTCGCAGCGTGCTGGAAGCAGAGAACTCCGCCGAGCGTGAAGCTCTGCTGGAATCCCTGCAGGAAGGCCAACAAGTCAAAGGTATCGTCAAGAACCTCACCGATTACGGCGCATTCGTCGATCTGGGTGGCGTCGATGGCCTGCTGCACATTACCGACATGGCTTGGAAGCGTATCAAGCATCCTTCCGAAATCGTCAACGTTGGCGACGAGATCGATGTCAAGGTTCTGAAGTACGATCGTGAGCGTAACCGCGTTTCCCTGGGCTTGAAGCAGCTGGGCGAAGATCCATGGGTTGCTATCAAAGCTCGTTACCCAGAAAGCACCCGCGTAACCGCGCGTGTTACCAACCTGACCGACTACGGCTGCTTCGCAGAGCTGGAAGAAGGCGTGGAAGGCCTGGTACACGTTTCCGAAATGGACTGGACCAACAAGAACATCCACCCTTCGAAAGTCGTACAAGTCGGCGACGAAGTGGAAGTTATGGTTCTGGACATCGACGAAGAGCGTCGTCGTATCTCCCTGGGCATCAAGCAGTGCAAATCTAACCCATGGGAAGATTTCTCTGGCCAGTTCAACAAGGGCGATAAAATCTCCGGCACCATCAAGTCGATCACCGATTTCGGTATCTTCATTGGTCTGGACGGCGGCATCGACGGCCTGGTTCACCTGTCCGACATCTCCTGGAACGAAGTTGGCGAAGAAGCTGTTCGTCGTTTCAAGAAGGGCGACGAGCTGGACACCGTTATCCTGTCGGTTGACCCAGAGCGCGAGCGCATCTCCCTGGGCATCAAGCAACTGGAAAGCGATCCGTTCTCCGAGTACGTTCAAGAGAACGACAAAGGCGCCATCGTTAAAGGCACTGTGAAAGAAGTTGACGCCAAAGGCGCCATCATCGTTCTGGCCGACGATATCGAAGCGACTCTGAAAGCCTCCGAAATCAGCCGTGACCGCGTTGAAGAACGGCGCGCAACGTACTGAAAAGAAGGCCAGGAAGTAGAAAGCCAAGATCATCAGCGTTGACCGCAAGAGCCGCGTGATTCAGCTCTCCATCAAGTCGAAAGACGAAGTGGAAGAGAAAAGAAAGCTATCCAGAGCTTGAAAGAAGCTGCTCCGGAAGCTGCTGCTGATACCACCATGGCGGCACTGCTGCGCCAGGCAATGGCTAAGCAGAACTAAGTTCTGTAAAGCTGTAGAAAAAGGGCGACTTCGGTCGCCCTTTTTTGTGCCTGAAATTTGATGAAGCAACTGCACCGAACCAAGGCATTCAGCCCAATGTCAGAACTGACTATAGTCTTGAAAACGGCTATTTCGCGTTGCTGACTCAATAAGGGTTTGAATGAACAGAATTATCGTAATACTCGCCTTGCTGCTGCTTGCAGGCTGCTCCTCCACCAGTGCCAAGACCCACGCGAAGCGCGGCGTCAGCGGCATCGAGGTCGACTGCTCTGGTCTGGGCAACAAGTGGGAAAAGTGCGAAAAGCGCGCCGCCCGTGAGTGCAAGATGCAGGGCTACAAGGTTATTACCCGCTCCAGTGATGCGGAGGACGAAGAGGGCGACTACCTGTTCGGCTGGAACCCTGCTGGTGCGGTGACGCGGACCATGTTGGTGATCTGTAAGTAAGGGGTTGGCTGCTTGCTGAACGTGTTTATTCAGCCTCAGATAAGTTGACACATGGGCTGTTCAAATTCATCAACTCATGCTAAAACCTTCGGAGCGCTTTTCCTAGCTGCTTGAAAAAGAAGGGAAAAATATGACGAAGTCGGAGTTGATCGAACGAATTGTCACCCATCAAGGGCTGCTCTCATCCAAGGATGTGGAGCTGGCTATCAAGACCATGCTTGAGCAAATGTCCCAATGCCTGGCCACCGGAGATCGCATCGAAATCCGCGGCTTCGGCAGCTTCTCCCTGCACTACCGCGCACCGCGCGTAGGCCGCAACCCAAAAACCGGCCAATCCGTCAGCCTCGACGGCAAATTCGTTCCCCACTTCAAACCGGGCAAGGAATTGCGCGATCGGGTGAACGAAGAAGAGGAAGAAGGCGTCTGAGTGTTTTTGGGGAAGGAGAAGGGTATGCGTGGGGTTAAGCGCGTTGTTGCGGTGTTTGATTTGCAGTGCTTGCGGCTTTTGGTGGGTTTCCTTGGGACGTTTTSTGCTGGAGAACCAGCAGGGCGTTGGCGCTGTCATTCCTGGGGTGGAGTACTGCGCAGATGCCGGTGGCGGTGTTTGTGGTGGTGGCTTTGATTGTGGGGATGTTGATTGGGCCGGTGTTGGGGATGCTGGTTCGTAGCCGGCGTTCTAAACCCCGACCTGCAACACGTCTATAGAAAAGGTGCTGGCCTCTTTACAAAAAGCCTAAAGATTCACGCGACCGTCTGTCAGATTTTTTTCTCTGAATGGCTTTATGTTTCTGCGCCATTTTTCTGCTACGGCGCTTGTGGTGGCCTAAGACTGCTCAGTATCGTTGAGCATTCCCTTATGTTTCCTCGTTAGCCATCGTCTCCTCCCAGCAGGCGAGTTTCTTTTACACTTATTTCTGCCCTTTTAAGAATCATCCTACAGTCATGTCAATACTTGTAATGTATGGGGGAGATGGCAAAATGCAATCTGTTCTCGATAACGGGCATTTTGTGCGCTAAAAATCTGGCAGAGACGCCGGATTTTTGCGGTCATCCAAATAGAATAAAAAACACACAATCTAGTCTGCATAACGAGCCCGCAGTTTCTCCTTGAAGGCAGGTTTTTGTTGTGAGTAGTAGCTTCCGCGCCCCCCTGAATCCATCGTCAGATGAAATTGATCTTATTGCCCTTTGTCACACGTTGTGGCGGCAAAAAAAGCTTATTGTGCTTGTCATTGCATTGGCTGGCCTGATCGCCGCAGCATACGCCTTTCTGGTAACGCCTGAATATCAGGTCAGCAGTGTGCTGCGTCCTGCGGCAATTAATGAGTTGGACGCGCTCAACCGGTCTGATGTGTATAACCTCCCGCCGGGAGAGGCATTGTTGAGAGTGGGCGCATCTTTAGAGTCATATGACACGCGTCTGGGTTTTTTTCGCGCCAATCAAAAGCTATTTGAGGCATTCGTGCGGCCTGGGCGTACCCTGGAGCAGAGCTTCGAAGAATTCAATCGAAAATCCATTGA
>NZ_QORI02000142.1 GCF_003325755.1 Pseudomonas sp. SST3
GGTGTGAAGTGACCGCGAAAGCTACGCACCAACATCACGGTCAGAATGATCGCGCCCATGGTCACGTGGGCGCCGTGAAAGCCCGTGAGCATAAAGAAGGTCGCGCCGTAGATGCCCGAGCCTAGGGTCAGGCCTAGCTCGGTGTAGGCATGGATGTATTCCTCGATCTGCAGGATCAGGAAGATGGCGCCCAGCAACACGGTCAAACCGAGACCGAGCTTGAGCTGCTTGCGGTTTCCCTTGCGCAGCGCATGGTGTGCCCAGGTCAGAGTGAAGCTGGAGCTGACCAGCAGTATGGTGTTGATCAGCGGCAACCCCCAGGGACTGATGGTGCCTTCGGGTGCAGGATAGACACTGGGGTCCGGGTTGTTCAGCAGCGGCCAGGTGTATTCGAAGTTCGGCCAGAGCATGGCACTGACACCTTTGTCACCATCACCGTCGAGCCAAGGGCCGACCCAGTAGCGGATGTAGAACAGCACCCCGAAAAACGCGAGAAAGAACATCACCTCGGAAAAGATGAACCAGCTCATGCCCCAGCGGAACGAGCGATCCATCTGAGCGCTGTAGAGGCCTGCGCGCCCTTCGCGGACCACCGCACCGAACCAGCCGAACATCATGTAGGCGATCAGCAGCGCGCCGACAAAAAAAATCAACGGTCCACTGATCTCGTCGCGGCCGGCCTTGAGGTCGTTGAACCAGCTGCCCAACCCGAACACGGTGGTCAGCAGCGCAACGGTCCCGACTATCGGCCACTTGCTCTGGGCGGGAACGTAGTAGTTCTCGTGCGTGGTGGTCTGTTGGCTCATTGCAGACTCTCCTTGGCCGCCACCATGGACGCCTGATCAACGACGGCGACGGGAGGTTGGCGAGACGTGATATCGAACAAGGTATAGGCGAGCGTCAGGTGACGCACGTCTGCGGGCAAATCACGATCGACGATGAAACGCACCGGCATCTCGATGCGCTCACCGGGCTGCAGCACTTGCTGGGTGAAGCAGAAGCATTCGGTCTTGTGAAAGTAAGCGGCCGCTTTCGATGGCGACACGCTGGGCACCGCCTGGGCCGTCATCGGCTTGTCGGTGGGGTTGTAGGCGACGAAGCGCATTTCACGGCTGGCGCCGGGGTTCACGCTGATCTGGTCGGCGACCG
Organism: Pseudomonas sp. SST3; assembly: GCF_003325755.1. Next base: position 1,150 of record NZ_QORI02000142.1, read on the forward strand.
GCTTGAATTCCCAGACCATCCCAGACGCGTTTGTGGCAAGGAACTGCACCCGCACTTGGCGATCCTCATCAACCGTCTGCTCGCCCTTGTAGGCACCCGCGGTTTTGCCGTTGATGCCGAACGCCTTGCACATCACGTCGTAGATAGGCACCAGCGCAAAGCCGAAGGCGAACATCGCCACCACTACCAGCAGCAACCGGCGGACCAGTCGGCCAAGTGGCAGTTCAGTGTTCATGGCAAGTACCCGAATCCGGCAGGTTAATCATGCTTGGGCCCCGTACGGTGCTCGTGCAGCTGTTCCATGTTCGGCGGCACGCTGAAGGTGTGGTAAGGCGCCGGCGATGGCACGCTCCACTCCAGCCCCTCAGCCCCATCCCAAGGCTTGGCGGCGGCCACCGGGCCACCCTTGATGCACTTGATGACGATGAACAAAAACAACAGCTGGGTCGCGCCGAACATGAAGGCGCCAACACTCGAAATCATGTTGAAGTCGGCGAACATCATGTTGTAGTCCGGAATCCGCCGCGGCATACCGGCCAGCCCCACGAAGTGCATCGGGAAGAACGCCAGGTTCATGCCGACGAAGCTCATCCAGAAATGCAGCTTGGCCAACGTCTCGTCGTACATGTGCCCGGTCCACTTGGGCAGCCAATAGTACGCCGAGGCGAAGATACCGAAGATCGCCCCGGGCACCAGCACGTAGTGGAAATGCGCTACCACGAAGTAGGTGTCGTGATACTGGAAGTCCGCCGGAGCGATGGCCAGCATCAGACCGGAGAAGCCACCAATGGTGAACAGGATGACGAAGGCCACCGCGAACAGCATCGGCGCCTCGAAGGTCAGCGAGCCGCGCCACATGGTGCTGACCCAGTTGAATACCTTCACCCCGGTAGGCACCGCGATCAGCATGGTGGCGTACATGAAGAACAGCTCGCCGGTCAGCGGGATGCCGACGGTAAACATGTGGTGCGACCAGACGATAAACGAGAGGAAGGCGATGGCGCCGGTGGCGTAAACCATCGAGGTGTAGCCGAACAACGGCTTGCGGCTGAAGGCCGGGATGATTGAGCTGACAGCGCCGAACGCCGGCAGGATCATGATGTACACCTCGGGGTGCCCGAAGAACCAGAACACATGCTGGAACAGCACCGGGTCGCCGCCGCCGGCCGCGCTGAAGAAGCTGGTGCCGAAGTGAATGTCCATCAGCATCATGGTCACCACGCCCGCCAGCACCGGCATCACCGCGATCAGCAGGAAGGCAGTGATCAGCCAGGTCCAGACGAACAGCGGCATTTTCATCAGCGTCATGCCCGGCGCACGCAGGTTGAGCACGGTGGCGACCACGTTGATCGCGCCCATGATCGAGCTGATGCCCATCAGGTGGATGGCGAAGATGAAAAAGGTCACCGATTCCGGCGCGTAGGTCGTCGACAGTGGCGCGTAGAAGGTCCAGCCGAAGTTGGGTCCGCCGCCCTCCATGAACAGAGTGCTGACCAACAGGCCGAACGCCGCCGGCAGCAGCCAAAAGCTGAAGTTGTTCATCCGCGGCAGCGCCATGTCCGGCGCGCCGATCATGAGCGGGATCATCCAGTTGGCCAGCCCGACGAAGGCCGGCATCACCGCGCCGAAGACCATGATCAGGCCATGCATGGTGGTCATCTGGTTGAAGAATTCCGGCTGCACGATCTGCAGTCCCGGCTGGAACAGCTCGGCACGGATGACCATGGCCATCGAGCCGCCCAGCAGGAAGGCGCAGAAGCTGAACCACAGGTACATCGAACCGATGTCCTTGTGGTTGGTGGTCAGCAGCCAGCGCGAGAGGCCTTTGGCCGGGCCGTGGTGATGGTCATGCCCGGCATGACCATGATCGTCGATCACTGCACTCATCACCTGATCCTCTTACTGGGTGGCTTCTTCGGCCTGTTTGAAGACGAGCACGTCTTTCGGCGTGACCATGTCGCCCTTGTCGTTGCCCCACGCGTTTCGCTCGTAGGTAATCACGGCCGCAAGGTCGACCTCAGACAGTTGCGGACCAAATGCCGGCATCGAGGTACCCGGCGCGCCCTTGACCACGATGCTGATGTGGTCTTCGGCATCACCCGTGGCGATCGGCGAGCCTTTCAGCGCCGGGAACATCGGCGGCAGTCCCTCGCCGGTCGGCTGGTGGCAGGATGCGCAATTGGTCTGGTAGACCTGCTCGCCGCGAGCGATCAGCTCTTCGCGTGTCCATTCCTTGCTGGTCAGCTCGGCGAGCTTGGCCGCTTCGGCTTTTTTCTCGCCTAGCCAGGCGGCGTAGTCCTCGGTGGACTTGACCTCGACCACCACCGGCATGAAACCGTGGTCTTTGCCACAGAGCTCGGTGCATTGTCCGCGGTAGATGCCGGGCTCCTCGACACGGGTCCAGGACTCGTTGATGAAGCCGGGGATGGCGTCCTTCTTCACCGCCAAATCCGGTACCCACCAAGAATGGATGACATCCGCCGCGGTGATCAGGAAGCGCACCTTGGCGCCCACCGGAATCACGAGGGGTTCGTCCACCTCAAGCAGATAGTTCTCGCCCTTGGGGGCTAGATTGTTGATCTCATCGCGCGGCGTGGTGAGGTTGCTGAAGAACTCGACGTCCTCACCCAGATATTTGTAGTGCCACTTCCACTGATAGCCGGTGATCTGGATGTCCACATCCGACTCGGACGCATCGTAGATATGGATCAGGGTGCGCGTTGCCGGCACTGCCATGCCCACCAGGATAAGCAGAGGTATGACCGTCCAGAGCACCTCGACTCGGGTGTTCTCATGGAAATGCGCCGACTCGAGCCGCTTGGAGCGGCGGTGGGCGAACATCGACCAGAACATCACCGCAAA
>NZ_QORI02000143.1 GCF_003325755.1 Pseudomonas sp. SST3
CACGTACAACAGGTTCAGGCCATCGACCTCGGGCGCAGTACGCCCAAGGCGTAGATATTAGCGTGGGAGGTCTTGAGGTGACGGTCCACCATGATTCCGCGGTTGATTTGCAGGCCAGCGGCTGCGGCCAGGTCTACGCGTGGGCGCAGGCCGATGGCGGACACCACCAGGTCACAGTGGATCACTTCGCCGTCCGAGAGGTGCGCTTCAAGGCCATCAGCGGCGCGTTGCAGGCGATTGAGCACCGGGCCCAGGTGAAAGCGCGCGCCGATGCCTTCGAGCCCGGCTTGCACCGCGGCGGCCGCCGCCGGGTGCAGCAGGGTCGGCATGACTTGCTCACAGGGCGCGACCAGGTCGATTTTCATAGCCGCCCAGGATCAGGTCGTTGGCAAATTCGCAGCCGATCAGGCCGGCGCCGAGCAGCAGCACGCGCCGTTTGCCAGCAGCAGCGGCACGAAAGCGTGCGTAGTCTTCCAGGTCGTTGATCGGGAAAATCAAATCAGCCGCATCGCCTTCGACCGGTACGCGCACGGTTTCTGCGCCCCAGGCCAGGACCAGGTCGCGATAGGTCACCGCTTCCTCGCCGATCCACAGACGCTTGTGGCCTGGGTCGATGCCGCTGATACGCGTATGGGTGCGCACCTGGGCCTTGAGCTGCTCGGCCATGGCGCCGGGTTCGGCCATGCTCAGGCCATCGGCTTCCTTGTTCTTGCCAAAGCCGGTGGAGAGCATGGGCTTGGAGTAGGAGCGTCCGTCATCGGCAGTGATCAGCAGCAATGGGGTCTCGCTGTCGAGCTTGCGAAACTCCCGGGCGACGTTGTAACCGGCCAATCCTGTGCCGATGATCACGACAGGTGCGTTCATTCCTTTCTCCTTGTAGTACGTTTCTTAAATTCGGGATTACGCGATTTCGATCATTTCGAAGTCCGACTTACCCACGCCGCAGTCCGGGCACAGCCAGTCTTCCGGGACGTCCTGCCACAGAGTGCCTGGTGCAATACCGTCATCCGGCCAGCCGTCCGCTTCGTTGTAAATAAGGCCACAGACGATACATTGCCACTTCTTCATTACGTGCTTCCTCAGGTTCAGGCGTGTTGGCCGGCGGTCGATGGATCCAGCGTTGCCGCGCGGCTCAGGGCGTTTTGTACTGATCGGGGCCGGCAGATGCAAGCACGTTCGACGCAAACGGCCGGTTTGGCGCGGCAAAAGTTCAGGGTGCCATGGTAAGCTCGCCGCCTCTTTTGCTGCCAATACTGACTCACCGTGCCGCACTCAATCGCCCTTCCCGATGCTTGCCAATGGCTGACCCAGAGCCTTCTGAGCCCCTTGCCCACGCCCTTGACCCTCAACTGGCTATTTGACGAAGGCTCGCTGACGCGACGGCTGACGTGGCTGTCCAACGAGGCTTTCAGCGTGACGCCGCTGTTCGAAGGCTGGCAACCGTTGCGCGATGATGAATGCGCCGCCCTGGACCTGCCGCCGGCCAGTATCGGCTGGGTACGCGAGGTGTATTTGCGCGGGCACGGCCTGCCTTGGGTGTTCGCCCGCAGCGTGGCGGCCCGCAGTGCTTTGCAGGGCGATGGCCTGCACATGGACGAGCTGGGCAGCCGTTCGCTGGGCGAGTTGCTGTTCTGCGACCGCGCCTTTACCCGCCAGGCCATCGAAGTGTGTCACTACCCTCGTGCCTGGCTGCCGACAGCGGACCAGGCCGATAATCTGTGGGCGCGCCGCTCGCGCTTCGACCGCGGGGCGCTGAGCGTGCTGGTGGCGGAAGTCTTCCTGCCGAGTTTCTGGCACGCGCTGCATGATCATCCGGAGAACTGCTGATGTACCAACGTCTGCTCAAGTCCTTGAACCGCCTGAACCCCAGGGCCTGGGATTTCATTCAGTTGACGCGCATGGACAAGCCCATCGGCATCTACCTGCTGCTGTGGCCGACGCTGTGGGCCCTGTGGATCGCCGGCAAGGGTTCGCCGTCGCTGATCAATATCGTGATTTTCGTGCTGGGCGTGGTGCTCACCCGGGCCGGCGGCTGCGTGATCAACGACTGGGCCGACCGCAAGGTCGATGGCCATGTGAAACGCACCGAGCAACGCCCGCTGGTGAGCGGCAAGATCAGTTCGAAAGAAGCGCTGGTGTTTTTTGCCGTGCTGATGGGCATCAGTTTCCTGCTGGTGCTGCTGACCAACGCCAGCACCATCCTGCTCTCCTTGGGCGGCCTGGCTCTGGCGGCGAGCTACCCGTTCATGAAGCGCTACACCTACTACCCCCAAGTGGTGCTGGGCGCAGCGTTTTCCTGGGGCATGCCGATGGCGTTTACCGCCGAGACCGGCCATTTGCCTGCCACCGCGTGGCTGCTGTACATCGCCAACCTGTTGTGGACGGTGGGCTACGACACCTATTACGCCATGACCGACCGCGATGACGATTTGAAGATCGGGGTGAAATCCACCGCCATTCTGTTTCGGTGACGCTGACCGCGTGATCATCCTCACCCTGCAAGGCCTGGCGCTGGCGTGCCTGTTGCTGGCCGGCGCACGGTTCGAGGCTGGGCGGGTGGTACCACCTGGGGTTGCTGGCGGCAGCGGGCTGCTTTGTCTGGGAGTTCTGGTACACGCGCGACAGGGACCGCATGAAGTGCTTCAAGGCGTTCTTGCATAACCACTGGGCGGGGTTGGCGATTTTTGTCGGGATCGTGGTGGATTACGCGGTTCGCTGAGGATTCTGTGGTGGCTGTTGGGACGCCATCGCAGGCAAGCCAGCTCCCACATTTTGACTGTATTCGCAGATCAAAAAATGGGGAGGGGCTTGCCTCCGATGGATTCAGCAGCGCCGCAGACTTAAGGCTTGATGATGTGCCAAACGCTACCCTTGCCATCACCGGTCTTGTCACCGGCTTTCTTGTCGTCCTTGTAGGTGTAGACAGGCTTGCCTTTGTAGGCCCACTGGCTGGTCTGGTCGTCGCGGGTGATCACCGTCCAATCGCCGGTCTTGGTGTCAGTGGACTCTGCCTTCAGCGGTGGCCAGTTGGTCGCGCACTGGTCCTTGCACACTGATTTGCCATCAGCGTCCTTGTCGAAGGTATAGAGCGTCATCCCCTTGTGATCCACTAACATCCCGTCTTGGGTCATCGCCGGCTCTGCCGCAAACGCCAGGCCTGGCAGCGTCAACACCGCAGATACCAGCAGGGCTTTCCAGGAAAACAGTGCTGTAAGTCATCGGAACCTTCCTTTTGTGGTTGTCAGGATTCGGACCCAAAGGGTAGTCCAGAGTGCCGTTAATTGCCCAAGCGACTAAATTACTGTCACACGACTGCAATAATTCCGTTATCTAATGCGGCGCAAGACAGTTAAATGACAAGAGGATTGAGCATGGTTGGCAGGAGCATTCTGATCGTTGACGACGAAGCGCCCATTCGCGAAATGATCGCCGTCGCGTTGGAAATGGCCGGCTATGACTGCCTGGAGGCGGAGAACTCCCAGCAGGCCCACGCCATTATCGTCGACCGCAAGCCGGACCTGATCCTGCTCGACTGGATGCTGCCCGGCACCTCAGGCATCGAGTTGGCCCGCCGTCTCAAGCGTGACGAGCTGACCGGGGATATCCCGATCATCATGCTCACCGCCAAGGGCGAAGAGGACAACAAGATCCAGGGCCTGGAAGTCGGCGCCGATGACTACATCACCAAGCCGTTCTCTCCACGGGAACTGGTGGCGCGCCTCAAAGCCGTGCTGCGCCGCGCCGGCCCGACCGATGGCGAAGCGCCTATCGAAGTCGACGGCTTGATCCTGGACCCGATCAGCCACCGCGTGACCATCGACGGCAAGCCTGCCGAGATGGGACCGACCGAATACCGCCTGCTGCAGTTCTTCATGACCCACCAGGAGCGTGCCTACACCCGTGGCCAACTGCTCGACCAGGTATGGGGCGGCAACGTCTATGTGGAAGAGCGCACTGTGGATGTGCATATCCGCCGCCTGCGCAAAGCCTT
>NZ_QORI02000144.1 GCF_003325755.1 Pseudomonas sp. SST3
TGGGTTTGCCAATGATCTTCTGGCGATCCTTGCCAGCCCGGCACGATCAGATAACGAATCGACTCGCTGTGCATGGGTGTGCCCTCCTGCAGCGTTTAACGTTGCTGACCAGTATAGGGGCGACCCAACAATCAAATAAGGAATAAAAAGGAATTTATTTAATAACCAAATTGCATTTTCCGACATCAGGTCACGTTATCCTCATCCAAGGCGATCGCCGTCACTGAAGCCAGTCGCTGAGGCGGATAAACCCGCTCCTCAGCGACTGCAATCGACACCAGGTTTGTTTTTACCAATCAGCGAGAATGATGCATAGACTGCTCTGAGCCAATGGAGACCCCGAACTTATGATTCATCGGCATGTAATAATCTCGCGCGCTCATATAGTTGGCACCATAGTCCTTGGGAAGTAAAAGACAAGCGTTCAACAGTTCTGTCACCTCTTCAACTACCGCGAAAAACCCATACTCCTTTTGTGCCAATACATCCCCAAACATTTTCGGCCCGGTGATTTCAAAAATTTTCTTCTCGTATTCTTTATAAGCCTGCTGTTCGGCGGCTGTCGAACTGTCACTCAGGAAAGCACGATTACTTTTCAACCACTCCTCATTGGCCTTATAGCGCTCATAGGCCTCTTCCAGGATCTCATCCAGCAAAGGATTATCGGCATGACTGGCGAAATTACTGGTATTGAAACCACTGAAGTCTGCTGGTTCATAAGTCACTGGCGAATTCATCAGGATATCGTTCGGTGTGGCTTTCAACGTGACGTTTCCCACATTGAAAGTCAGTGTATCGTCCGCATCCAGATATATTCCACCGTACTTCTTAAGCAATGCAACGCGCATCACATCCGATGAGGCCGCTAGATTTTGCCCTTGGCCGGCACGAAAGTACTGATACATTTCCCCATACTTGCCAGCCTTCAGCTCCCTGAAAGCCTCATCTGCCTGCAAATCATGCACTTCCAGACCGCCTACTTTGTGATCCAATGCAGACTTTATCTTTTGAAAAACACTCGCATTATTGGCATCTACATGAACGATCGACTTATAGCCCGGACTTTTCCTGGAGTTCTCAACAATATTGTTGAGCAAGTTCTCTGGCATCTCATTGCCAGCCCAAAAATAGTGGATAACCTTGGGCACCTCAGTGGCGCCGGAGGGTAACGATGGCAGTCTCGGTAACTTCAATGTCTTATTTATCATTGAAGCCGGTGCATTTTTATTCCCTTCGATCGCTTCAGCTTTTGTACCACTCATCCAGTTTTCTTGGCCTTTACGCCAATAAAACACGTCATTCACTCGACCGTTTTCGCTGACCCCACGCCATAGGCGGGCCTCTACGTCATACGTCACTTTAGTGCCGTATCGATCGACGAAAATCATGTAGTCTTTCGAGACCATTTGATGGACATCGTCCATGGGGACTGTGAACGCCTCATGGAGTTTCGGGGGCGAAACAGGGCTCATCGGATAACCAATCTGCCCATTGATTCGCCGTGGCGGATTGAAGAATGGGCGCCCTTGTTCAGTCACTTGAGTAGAGGCCTGGGCTGCAGCATCCGCTCCGGCTGCGACGCCCCCGCTGGCAAACCTTTCTGTTATCACTTTCGCCAGCGGCGCCCCCGCATGAGTGGCTAACGGCGGAGCAGCGTTCAATACCCCAAAAACAATTCGGTCCGCACCGGTCGATTTTCCTTTGATGGCATCATCAATACCAATACCGGCCTCGGCGCCCCCGGCTGCCAGGAAGAAAACATCCAGACCTATTGCGACTTCCGGCATGACCAGGGCCAGGGGCGTCATGAACATGGCGACTTTGGTGGCCTCTTCCACCCCTTGCAGCACTTTGTTCTTGGTGTAGTCCCCATCACTGACGATCGCATTATCCGCGTCCGAATAAGATCGGGCCTTTTGTCGAACCTTGACTGCTTCGAAAGGGTCGCCCTGCAGCTGATCCACTGTGATAAAAACCGATCCGGCACCCAGCCGTTGAGCCCTTTAAAGGAAAGCATTACCCGACGCCTGCGCGTCCGACCAATTTCCCATCCCTTCCAGAGACTGACGTACACCGTCTGAAAACGACTTGTCAGCTTGATCCTTGAGAGAAAAGTGCGTCAGCAGCGATTCGCGCTTAACGGGGTCTGACGCCTGCCCCGCCAGCCATGTTTTCATTTGCTGCGGATTATCGAACCGATGAATAGGTGAGGAATTGCCAGGGATGTATAGCAACGTCAGCTGGGTTTTCCGATCGGTCACACACATCAAGTCGGTCGACTGCAAGCCGTTGATGCTCAGCAAGCCGATCTCCAGATTCGGATCCTTGACGGCAGGCTTGGTAAAATCCTGAACCGTCAGCTCGGACCAATCCTTTTGCGCAACCGCCCCCAACGCACGCTGAGCGAGTGCCGCCTCAACCGGTCCAAGTGTTCCTTCCAGCCGCTGTAGATTGATCGCTTTAACAAAGGATATTTTACTCAACGATGCATACGAGGCGCTGTGTTTGTCCCAGAATCCATCAAGCGTATTCTTGTAAAGTTGGGTGCGGTCTGTATCCCAGACCAAGGCTTTGAAATCTTCAACCGGAATGGGCACCTCAGTGGCCGCACTGTAGAGCGCAGAGCCCGGAGAACTCGGTTCCCGGTAAATAGCTTGGCGACTGCCTGCTTCCTGCACCCAGCCGTCAATTTTGTTGTAAACATACACTGCCGGCGAAAAATACTTGGCGATTTTTCGAAACCAGCCCTCATTATCTTCAATCGTAACATCTTGCCTGTTTTTCAAAGCCGCCTGGGTCAGCGTTATTTTTTCCACAACATCCTTTTCGTCATCGCCATTATCCTTGAACGTCACCAGATACGTTTTATCAGGATCAACTTCAATGCCCCACTGTTGTTTTATCTTCGCGGACAAAATAGTGGCAATCTCTTTTTCAGGAGACATAAAATCAGACGCATGCGTACTGATATAAGCATCTATTACAGGATTTGGCTTCAATACCTTGGGCCCGGCATTGGGTGCGTTAATGTGCTGATAACCGGCGCGATTCAAAGATAAACTTTGCCCTAACGGATGCCGTGGGCCAGGCCTATCGGACGGCCCAGAAAAAGCGACAGGTTTTTTTTCATTCGGGCTGAGAAACCGGTTGTTGCGGGCTGACGAATGTATCTACCAAACGAATCGGAAAACGTACCATTCTATAAATTCTCCATTTATCGAAACTTTCCATGCGCCAGCCAGAATAATCATACGGTCATGAATTGCACGCTCAGAAACATTCAAAAACGTGTGAATTCTTTTCCTTTACTAACGCTATACCCTTCCAATAAAAAAAGGCCGCACCCTGCCAAGGAAACGGCCCAAAAACGTGTCGCGGCTCTTTGAAACTAACGTGCAGTAATCACCGACAATTTGGTAATGCCTGCGCGCTCGATCGACGCCATGGCTCGCGCCACTTCGCCGTAGTTCACTCCATCGTCGGCCTGCAATTGCACCCGCACGTCGGGGTCCTTGGCCTTGGCCGCCTGCAGGTTGAATTCCAACAGGTCCGGCTGGATTGCGTCCTTGTTGATAAACAGTTTGCCCGCGCCGTCGATGCTCACCACCAACGGGTCTTTCTGCTCAACCGGCGCTACGGCCTGGGTTTTGGGCAGGTTGATCGGGATGGAGTTGGTCAATAGCGGCGCGGTGACGATAAACACCACCAGCAGCACCAGCATCACATCCACCAGAGGCGTGACATTGATCTCGCTCAGCACCTCATCGCTGTCTTGCGTGGAGAAGGCCATTCAGGATGCCTCCTTCACTTTCTGCGGGCTGCCGGTGCTGGCCTTGGCCAACGTCGGGTGCAGCAGCACGCGGAACGCGTTTTTCTGCGCCAGGCTGTAGAAGTCGTGGGCAAAGTCATCCAGGTCTGCCGCCGTCAGCTTCAGGCGACGCAGGAAGTAGTTGTAAACCAGCACCGCAGGCACCGCGACGGCGA
>NZ_QORI02000145.1 GCF_003325755.1 Pseudomonas sp. SST3
AAAATGCTCATGGGCGTGCCGGGTGTAGGTGACCTTGCGCCCGTCGGCGATGGTGCGCGCTTCGATGAACGGCAGGCGTTTCGTCGCGCCAGAAGCGCGGCGTGTCTGCGGGACGGGCGATTGGGCTGAGCGACATGGCGTTATTTCTCCTGCATTTGCACCCGCGTGCCGTCAGGCCGGCACCAAAAAAGCCGCCTTGAGCAACTGCCGGGTATAGGCATGTTGCGGGTCAGCAAAAATAGCCTGGGCATCGCCTTGCTCCACCACCTGGCCTTGCTTGACCACCATCAACTGGTGACTCAGCGCCTTCACCACTGCCAGGTCATGGCTGATAAACAGGTAGGTCAGGTTGTACTTGGCCTGCAAGCCGCGCAGCAACTCTACCACCTGGCGCTGTACCGTGCGGTCCAGGGCCGAGGTGGGTTCGTCCAGCAGGATCAGGCGCGGCTTGAGCACCAGCGCTCGGGCGATAGCGATGCGTTGGCGCTGGCCGCCGGAAAATTCATGGGGGTAGCGATGCCGGGATTCGGGGTCCAGGCCCACTTCCTTGAGCGCCGCGATAATCGCCGCTTCCTGTTCGGCGGGCGTGCCCATCTTGTGGATACGCAGGCCTTCGCCAACGATCTCGCTGACGCACATGCGCGGGCTCAGGCTGCCGAACGGGTCCTGGAACACCACCTGCATTTCCCGGCGCAACGGGCGCACCTGCTGTTGGCTGAGGCGGTCCAGTTGCTGGCCTTCGAAGCGAATCCCGCCCTGGCTGCCGATCAGGCGCAAAATTGCCAGGCCCAAGGTGGACTTGCCCGAGCCACTTTCGCCAACGATGCCCAGGGTTTGGCCCTGGGGCAGGCTGAAGTTGATGCCGTCCACAGCCTTGACGTAATCGACGGTATTGCGCAAAAAGCCTTTCTTGATCGGAAAACCAGACTTTCAGGTCGTCCACTTCCAGCAGCGGAGGGCCGACATCATTGTTGGCTGGCCCACCACTGGGCTCCGCCGCGAGCAATTCCTGGGTGTAGGGATGCTGGGGCGACTGGAACAGTGTCTCGCAATCGGCCTGTTCAACGATGCAACCTTGCTGCATCACACACACACGATGGGCGATGCGCCGTACCAGGTTGAGGTCGTGGCTGATCAGCAGCAGCGCCATGCCCAGCCGCGCCTGCAGCTCCTTGAGCAATTCCAGGATCTTCAACTGCACGGTGACATCCAGCGCCGTGGTCGGCTCGTCGGCAATCAACAACTCCGGCTCGTTGGCCAGAGCCATGGCGATCATCACCCGCTGGCGCTGGCCGCCGGACAGCTCATGGGGCAGGGCCTTGAGGCGTTTGTGCGGTTCGGGGATACCCACCAGCTCCAGCAATTCCAACGTGCGCTGGGTGGCGACCGTGCCGGTCAGGCCCTTGTGCAGGCCGAGCACCTCGTTGATCTGTTTTTCGATGGAGTGCAGCGGGTTCAACGAGGTCATCGGCTCCTGGAAGATCATCGCAATCCGATTGCCGCGTATATGCCGCAGGGTCTTCTCTTTAAGCGTCAGCAGGTCTTGCCCTGAATACTCGATAGTGCCCGACGGATGCCTGGCCAACGGGTAGGGCAGCAGGCGCAGGATCGAATGGGCGGTGACCGATTTGCCCGAACCGCTTTCACCCACCAGCGCCAGGGTTTCGCCGCGCTTAATGTCGAAGCTGACGTGGTTGACCACCCGGTGGTGGTGCTCGCCGGTGACGAATTCGACACTGAGGTCGCGGATTTCGATCAGATTGTCCGGATTCATCTCATTTCCTCGGGTCGAACGCATCGCGAGCGGACTCGCCGATAAACACCAGCAGGCTCAACATGATCGCCAGCACCGCAAAGGCACTCATGCCCAGCCACGGCGCTTGCAGGTTGGACTTGCCCTGGGCCACCAGCTCACCCAGCGACGGCGAACCTGCCGGCAGCCCGAAGCCGAGAAAGTCCAGGGCGGTGAGGGTGCCAATGGCGCCGGTGAGGATGAAGGGCAGGAAGGTCATGGTCGAGACCATCGCATTGGGCAGGATGTGACGAAACATGATCGCGCCGTTCTGCATGCCCAGCGCCCGCGCCGCGCGCACRTACTCSAGGTTGCGGCCCGCGCAGGAACTCGGCGCGCACCACATCCACCAGGCTCATCCAGGAAAACAGCAGCATGATCCCCAGCAGCCACCAGAAGTTGGGTTGCACGAAGCTGGCCAGGATGATCAGCAGGTAGAGCACCGGCAAGCCGGACCAGATCTCCAGGAAACGTTGCCCGGCCAGGTCGACCCAGCCGCCATAAAAGCCCTGCAAGCGCCGGCAATCACGCCGTGATCGAGCTGAGTATGGTCAGGGTCAGGGCGAAGAGCACCGATACACGAAAGCCGTAGATCACCCGCGCGAGCACATCGCGCCCCTGGTCATCGGTGCCCAGCAGGTTGACCGAGGACGGCGGCGCCGGGGCCGGGACTTTCAGGTCGTAAATTGATGCTCTGGTAGCTGAACGGAATCGGCGCCCACAAGGTCCAGGCGTCCTTGGCCTTGAGCAGTTCCTGGATATACGGGCTCTTGTAGTTGGCTTCCAGCGGGAATTCACCGCCGAAGGTAGTCTCCGGGTAGCGCTTGAGCGCCGGGAAGTACCAGCCGCCGTCGAAGTGCACCGCCAGGGGCTTGTCGTTGGCGATCAACTCGGCGCCCAGGCTCAGCACGAACAGCACCAGAAAACAGCCACAGCGACCACCAGCCACGTTTGTTGGCCTTGAACCGCTCGAACCGGCGGCGATTGAGGGGGGACAGGTTCATCTCAATGCTCCCGGCTGGCAAAGTCGATTCGCGGATCGACCAGGGTGTAGGTGAGGTCGCCGATCAGTTTCACGATCAGCCCCAGCAGGGTGAAGATAAACAGCGTGCCGAACACCACTGGGTAGTCACGGTTGATCGCCGCTTCAAAGCTCATCAGGCCCAGGCCGTCGAGGGAGAAGATCACCTCCACCAGCAACGAGCCGGTAAAGAAGATGCCAATGAAGGCCGAAGGGAAACCGGCGATCACCAGCAGCATGGCGTTGCGGAACACGTGGCCATACAGCACCCGGCGGTTGGTCAGGCCCTTGGCTTTGGCGGTGACCACGTACTGCTTGTTGATTTCGTCGAGAAAGCTGTTCTTGGTCAGCAGGGTCATGGTCGCGAAGTTGCCGATCACCAGGGCAGTGACGGGCAGCGCCAGGTGCCAGAAGTAATCGAGGATCTTGGCGCCCCAGCTCAACTCCTCGAAGTTGTTGGAGGTGAGCCCGCGCAAAGGGGAAACCAGTCGAAAATAAACTGCCACCGGCAAACACCACGATCAGCAGAATCGCAAACAGGAACGCCGGTATCGCGTAGCCAACGATGATCGCCGAGCTGGTCCACACATCGAAATGGCTGCCGTGGCGCGTGGCCTTGGCGATCCCCAGGGGGATGGACACCAGGTACATGATCAGGGTGCTCCACAACCCGAGGGAAATGGACACCGGCATCTTCTCCTTGATCAGGTCGATGACCTTGGCGTCCCGGAAAAAGCTGTCACCGAAGTCCAGCTGGGCGTAGTTCTTGACCATGATCCACAAGCGTTCCGGCGCCGATTTGTCGAAGCCGTACATCTTTTCGATTTCCTTGATCAGCGCCGGGTCCAGGCCCTGGGCGCCACGGTAGCTGGAACCGGCCACCGCAACTTCGGCCCCGCCGCCAGCAATGCGGCTGGTGGCGCCGTCGAAGCCTTCGAGTTTGGCGATCATTTTGCTCCACCGGGCCGCCGGGAGCGGCCTGGATGATGACGAAGTTGATCAGCAAGATCCCGAACAGCGTGGGGATGATCAGCAACAGGCGGCGAACAATATAGGCCAGCATTCAATCGCCTCCGCTCGCCGCATCGGCGTTCTGCGTGGTGTCGAGGGATACCGCCGGTTTGACGTCGGGTTTTAGCCCACCAGGTGGCGGTGCCGACGTCGTA
>NZ_QORI02000146.1 GCF_003325755.1 Pseudomonas sp. SST3
CGTGACCACCGATGAACTCGCCTACCACACCGCCAGCGTCAAGCGTGGCAATGATGGCGCCTTGATCATCGCGGACCTGCCGTTCATGGGTTACGCCACCCTTGAGCAAACCTTCCTGAACGCCGGCAAGCTGATGCAGGCGGGCGCGCATATGATCAAAGTCGAAGGTGCCGTGTGGCTGGCCGAGTCGATCCGGTTGCTGGCCGAGCGCGGCGTGCCAGTGTGCGCGCACATGGGCCTGACACCGCAGTCGGTCAATATCCTCGGTGGTTACAAGGTCCAGGGCCGCAATGAAGCCCAGGCCCGCCAGATGCGCGCCGATGCTATTGCACTGGAACAAGCCGGTGCTGCGATGATTCTGCTGGAGTGCGTGCCGAGCGAACTGGCCGCCGAAATCACCCAGGCCGTCAAAGTGCCCGTGATCGGGATTGGCGCAGGTTCCGCCACCGATGGCCAAGTGCTGGTATTGCACGACATGCTCGGCCTGTCGATCACCGGCCACGTACCGAAGTTCGTGAAGAACTTCATGGCCGGCCAGGACAGCATCCACGCGGCCCTGAGCGCCTACGTCAGCGAAGTCAAGAATGTAACTTTCCCAGGTATTGAACACGGGTTCTCGGCATGAACACCGTTAAAACCGTCCGCGAACTGCGGGCTGCCGTAACCCACGCCCGCAGCGCCGGCAAACGCATCGGCTTTGTGCCCACCATGGGGAACCTGCACAGCGGCCACGCCACCCTGGTGACCAAGGCCGCGCAGCAAGCGGACTTCGTAGTGGCGAGCATTTTCGTCAACCCGCTGCAATTCGGCGCGGGCGAAGACCTGGACAAATACCCGCGCACGTTGGCCGCCGACCAGGAAAAACTTCTGCAGGCGGGCTGCAACCTGCTGTTTGCGCCCACGGTCGAGGAAATGTACCCCGATGGCATGAACGGCCAGACCCGAGTCAGCGTGCCACAGCTGTCCGAAGGCTTGTGCGGCGCCAGCCGCCCAGGGCACTTCGAAGGCGTGGCCACGGTGGTCAGCAAGCTGTTCAACATGGTCCAGCCGGACATGGCCGTATTCGGCCAGAAGGACTACCAGCAGTTGGCGGTGATCCGCGCCATGGTCCGCGACCTGAACATGCCGATCCAGATCATCGGCGAGCCTACCGTGCGCGCCGAGGACGCCTCGCGCTGTCATCACGCAACGGTTACCTCACCGAGGAGCAACGTGCGGTCGCACCAGTGCTGTACCGCGCGCTCAGCCAGATCGCCACGGCCATCCAAGGCGGCGATCATGATTTTGCCAGGCTTCGCGCCGAGCACATTCAGCAGATTGAAGCCGCTGGGCTGCGCATGGACTACCTGGAAGTGCGCCAAGGCGTACATCTGCGCCCGGCCACGGCTGAAGATCGTGATGTGGTGATCCTGGTCGCCGCTTATCTGGGGGCAACACGCCTCATCGATAACCTGCACCTGAACCTCGCCTGACCCCCGCTTTACCCTCAACCTGTTGCCCCGGCGGCTGTGCCGGTATAAAAAAGTACCGGCCACAGCGCAGACAAAGCCAAGACATATCCACACGCTAGGTTTAATGTAACTGCCCTGCGCTATGGTTAGCGCTGTCTGGAACCCAATCCTTGTTATAAGACTGGATGTTCCGGGCTTTGAAGTGTCCTAAAGGCAGTCCCCGTAATAAAAGGAAACCCGCAGCGATGGCGTACTACCGCACCCTCATGACGTTACCGCGCTGCCCGCCTGGCAAGCGCTTGTTCAACATCGCCAAGCCATGCAGGATTTCAGCATGCGCGAGGCGTTCAATGCCGATCCTCAGCGTTTTTCCCAGTTCACCTTGAGCAGCTGCGGACTTTTCCTCGATTACTCGAAAAACCTGATCACCAGCGAAACCCGCGACCTGTTGGTGGGCCTGGCCAAGGAAGTCAATCTCAAGGCCGCGATCGACGCGCAGTACGCTGGCGAACCGGTCAACTCCTCTGAGGGCCGCCCTGCCCTGCACACCGCCCTGCGCCGCCCGGTGGGCGATAAGCTGTCGGTCAACGGCGTGAACATCATGCCGGACGTGCACAAGGTGCTGAATCAGATCACTGACCTGGTCGGCCGTATCCACGACGGCCTGTGGCGTGGCTACACCGAGAAGCCGATCACCGACGTGGTGAACATCGGCATCGGTGGCTCGTTCCTCGGCCCGGAATTGGTCTCGGAGGCCTTGCTGTCCTACGCCCATAAAGGTGTGCGTTGCCACTACCTGGCGAACATCGACGGCAGCGAGTTCCACGAACTGACCATGAAGCTGCGCGCCGAGACCACGCTGTTTATCGTCTCGTCCAAATCCTTCAACACCCTGGAACCCTGAAAAAACGCCCAGGCCGCCCGCGCCTGGTACCTGGCCCAGGGAGGCTCGGAAGCCGAACTGTATCGCCACTTCATCGCCGTCTCGAGCAACAATGCCGCAGCCGTGGCCTTCGGTAT
This sequence comes from Pseudomonas sp. SST3, assembly GCF_003325755.1. Next base: position 2,472 of record NZ_QORI02000146.1, read on the forward strand.
CCGCGAAGAAAACATCTTCCCCATGTGGGACTGGGTCGGTGGGCGCTACTCGCTGTGGTCTGCCATCGGCTTGCCAATTGCCCTGGCTATCGGCATGTCCAACTTCAAGGAACTGCTGTCGGGTGCCTACACCATGGACCAGCACTTCCTGAACGCGCCGTTCGAAGCCAACATGCCCGTGCTGCTGGGCTTGCTGGGGGTGTGGTACGGCAACTTCTGGGGTGCGCAGAGCCATGCGATCCTGCCGTACGACCATTACCTGCGTAACATCACCAAGCATTTGCAGCAGTTGGACATGGAATCCAATGGCAAGAGCGTGCGCCAGGACGGTACGCCAGTGTCCACCGATACCGGCCCGGTGATCTGGGGCGGCGTAGGCTGCAACGGCCAGCACGCTTACCACCAGTTGCTGCACCAAGGGACTCAATTGATCCCGGCCGACTTCATCGTGCCGATCGTCAGTTTCAACCCTGTGTCCGACCACCATCAGTGGCTGTACGCCAACTGCCTGTCCCAGAGCCAGGCGCTGATGCTCGGTAAGACCCGCAGCGAGGCCGAAGCCGAGCTGCGTGAGAAGGGCTTGCCGGAAGCCGAAGTACAGAAGCTGGCACCGCACAAGGTGATCCCGGGCAACCGTCCGAGCAACACCCTGGTGGTCGAGCGCATCAGCCCACGCCGCCTGGGTGCGCTGGTGGCGATGTATGAGCACAAGGTGTTCGTGCAGAGCGTGGTGTGGGGCATCAATGCCTTCGACCAATGGGGCGTTGAACTGGGCAAGGAGCTGGGCAAAGGCGTGTACAACCGCCTGACGCGCCGAAGAAACCTTGGCCGAAGATGCTTCGACCCAGGGCCTGATCAACTACTTCCGTGGTCGCCACCGCGGCTGAAGCCGTTCATTCAAGGCCAACGTCCGTTTGGACGTTGGCCTTGAACCCTCCCGCCCCAGGGTGCATCTTTATGACTTGTCGCAAAAAACAAGAATAAGGAGCGCTCATGTTCGATATCAGCACCTTTCCCACCGCCGATGCCGTCCGCCGGGCTGCGCAGCTCAGTCAAGAGGACTACCAGCGCCTCTATCGCCAATCCATCGACCAGCCAGACACCTTCTGGGCCGAACAGGCCAAGGGCTTTCTCGACTGGATAAAACCCTGGCACAGCGTCCAGCAGTCAGACATCCACACCGGTGCCGCCCAATGGTTTGCCGGTGGCCAGTTGAACGTCAGCTACAACTGCATCGACCGCCATCTGGCGCAACGCGCCGATCAGCCGGCTTTCATCTGGGAAGGCGATGATCCGTCAACATCCTGCACGATTACTTACCGTCAACTGCACCAAAACGTCAGCCGCCTGGCCAATGTGTTGAAAAGCCGTGGCGTGAACAAAGGTGATCGCGTGTGCATCTATATGCCGATGATCCCCGAGGCGGCGTACGCCATGCTGGCCTGCACGCGAATTGGCGCAGTGCACTCGGTGGTGTTT
>NZ_QORI02000147.1 GCF_003325755.1 Pseudomonas sp. SST3
TTTGACCCTTGTGGCCACGGCCACCGGTCTTACCCAAACCACTACCGATACCACGGCCCGGACGATGCTTTTCGCGACGGGAACCCGGCGCTGGACTCAGATCATTGAGTTTCATCGATTAACCCTCTACACGCAGCATGTAGTAAGCCTTGTTGATCATCCCGCGATTCTCGGGAGTATCCTGGACTTCTACAGTGTGACCGATGCGACGCAGACCCAAACCTTTAACGCACAATTTGTGGTTAGGGATGCGGCCGGTCATGCTTTTGATCAGCGTTACTTTAACGGTAGCCATGATCAGAAGATCTCCTTGACAGTCAGACCACGCTTGGCAGCGATGGACTCAGGAGATTGCATAGCCTTCAGACCCTTGAAAGTGGCGTGAACCACGTTTACCGGGTTAGTCGAGCCATAGCACTTGGCCAGAACGTTCTGAACGCCAGCAACTTCGAGGACAGCACGCATAGCGCCGCCAGCGATGATACCGGTACCTTCAGAAGCAGGCTGCATGTACACCTTCGAAGCGCCGTGAGCGGACTTCATTGCGTACTGCAGAGTGGTACCGTTCAGATCAACTTGGATCATGTTGCGACGAGCAGCTTCCATTGCCTTCTGGATCGCGGCAGGCACTTCACGTGACTTGCCACGGCCGAAGCCAACACGCCCTTTACCATCACCCACCACGGTCAACGCGGTGAAAAGTGAAGATACGGCCGCCTTTAACGGTTTTGGCTACGCGGTTAACTTGAACCAGCTTCTCAATGTAGCCTTCGTCGCGCTTTTGGTCGTTATTTGACATAACTTAGAACTCCAGCCCAGCTTCACGAGCAGCATCAGCCAGCGCTTTCACGCGGCCGTGGTACTTGAAGCCAGAGCGGTCGAAAGCCACTTGCGAGACGCCAGCGGCCTTAGCACGCGTAGCGACCAGCTGGCCAACCTTTGTGGCCGCGTCGATGTTGCCAGTGGCACCATCACGCAGTTCTTTATCCAAAGTCGAGGCGCTTGCCAGGACTTTGTTGCCGTCGGCCGAGATGACCTGGGCGTAGATGTGCTGCGACGAGCGGAACACGCAGAGACGCACGACTTCGAGTTCGTGCATTTTCAGGCGTGCTTTGCGAGCGCGACGCAGTCGAGTAACTTTTTTGTCGGTCATTTGCTATGCCCTACTTCTTCTTGGCTTCTTTACGACGGACGACTTCGTCCGCGTAGCGCACACCTTTGCCTTTGTACGGCTCTGGTGGACGGAAGTCGCGGATCTCAGCGGCCACTTGACCTACCAGCTGCTTGTCGATGCCCTTGATCAGGATATCGGTCTGGCTAGGAGTCTCAGCAGTGATGCCCGCTGGCAGTTCGTAATCCACTGGGTGCGAGAAGCCAAGGGCAAGGTTCAAAACCGTGCCTTTTGCTTGCGCTTTGTAACCAACACCGACCAGCTGGAGCTTACGCTCGAAGCCTTGGCTTACGCCTTGGACCATGTTGTTTACCAACGCACGCGTGGTACCGGCCATTGCGCGAGTTTGTTGATCGCCATTGCGAGCAGCGAAACGCAGCTCACCAGCTTCTTCAACGATCTCAACGGACGAATGGATGTTCAGTTCAAGAGTACCCTTGGCACCCTTCACCGAAAGCTGTTGGCCTGCGAATTTGACTTCGACACCGGCTGGCAGCTTAACGGGGTTCTTAGCGACGCGAGACATGCTTATCCCCCCTTAGAACACAGTGCAAAGAACTTCGCCGCCGACACCGGCAGCGCGCGCAGCACGATCCGTCATCACACCTTTGTTGGTGGAGACGATAGACACGCCCAGACCGCCACGAACTTTCGGCAGATCTTCAGCGGACTTGTACTGACGCAGGCCTGGACGGCTAACGCGCTTCACTTCCTCGATGACCGAACGGCCTTCGAAGTACTTCAGCTCGATGGACAGCAGTGGTTTGATTTCGCTGCTGATCTGATAACCCGCAATGTAGCCTTCGTCTTTCAGGACTTTGGCAACAGCTACCTTCAACTTGGAAGATGGCATGCTTACGACGGACTTTTCAGCCATCTGGGCATTACGGATACGAGTTAGCATGTCCGCTAACGGGTCCTGCATACTCATGGGCTAGACGCTCCTAATACAAAAAAATTAGCCTTGCGGCTACATATGTCGCCGAGAATCTCCGAGCACAAAAAACACGGGCTCAGGCGAGCCGCGTATTTTAGACATACTCCAGAAATGAAACAAGCCCCAAAAGGGGCTTGATCCAGATTCAAGGTCACCGGCGGTCAGTATCTTGCGATTCCGACCACCTGGACGTTGAAAGTACTTACCAGCTGGCTTTAACCAGACCTGGTACGTCACCACGCATTGCCGCTTCACGCAGTTTGTTACGGCCGAGGCCGAACTTGCGGTAAACGCCGTGTGGACGACCGGTCAGGCGGCAGCGGTTACGCATGCGCGAAGCGCTTGCGTCACGTGGCTGCTTCTGCAGAGCAACTGTAGCTTCCCAACGCGCTTCTGGACTTGCGTTCAGATCAACGATGATTGCTTTCAGTGCTGCACGCTTCTTGGCGTACTTGGCAACCGTGAGCTGACGCTTCAGCTCGCGGTTTTTCATGCTCATCTTGGCCATGGTCCTACTCCAATCAGTTGCGGAACGGGAATTTGAACGCACGCAGCAGAGCGCGGCCTTCATCATCGTTCTTGGCAGTGGTGGTCAGGGTGATGTCCAGACCGCGGAGAGCATCGATCTTGTCGTAGTCGATTTCCGGGAAGATGATCTGCTCTTTCACGCCCATGCTGTAGTTACCACGACCATCAAAGGACTTGGCATTCAGGCCGCGGAAGTCGCGGACCCGAGGCAGGGAGATCGACAGCAGACGATCCAGGAATTCGTACATACGCTCACGGCGCAGAGTCACTTTGACGCCGATCGGCCAACCTTCACGGACTTTAAAGCCAGCGATGGATTTCCGAGCGTAAGTCACAACGACTTTTTGACCGGTGATCTTTTTCCAGGTCAGCAACAGCGTGCTCGATGACTTTTTTTGTCGCCGATCGCTTCGCCCAGACCCATGTTCAGGGTGATTTTTGGTGACGCGCGGAACTTCCATCACGTTCCCGAGCTTAAGTTCTTCCTTAAGCTTAGGGGCGATTTTCCTTCCGGTAAATCTCTTGTAGTCGTGCCATGGTCTAATCTACCTAGCAGTGTTCAAGCATCAACCGCTTTTTGGGTCGACTTGAAGACACGAATTTTCTTACCGTCTTCTACTTTGAAACCAACGCGGTCAGCCTTGTTGGTTTCGCCGTTGAAGATGGCGACGTTAGAAGCGTCCAGCGGAGCTTCTTTCTCGACGATACCGCCCTGCACGCCCGACATCGGGTTAGGCTTGGTATGACGCTTGACCAGGTTCAGACCACCGATAACCAGACGGTTATTGGCGAGAACCTTAAGCACCTTACCGCGCTTACCTTTGTCTTTGCCGGCGATCACGATGATCTCGTCGTCACGACGAATCTTTTGCATGTCGGATCTCCTTACAGCACTTCTGGGGCGAGCGAGACGATCTTCATGAACTTCTCAGTACGAAGTTCACGGGTCACTGGCCCAAAGATACGGGTGCCGATCGGCTCTTGCTTGTTGTTCAGAAGAACAGCAGCGTTGCCATCAAAGCGGATAATGGAGCCATCAGCACGACGTACGCCGTGACGAGTGCGGACTACAACAGCAGTCATCACTTGGCCTTTTTTCACCTTACCGCGAGGAATTGCTTCCTTCACGGTAAACTTTGATGATGTCACCGATACCAGCGTAACGACGATGGGAGCCACCCAGCACCTTGATGCACATAACACGGCGAGCGCCGCTGTTATCGGCCACATCGAGCATGGATTGAGTCTGAATCATATAATTTCTCCGACCCCTAGTCCTTAGACTTCACAGCGCG
>NZ_QORI02000148.1 GCF_003325755.1 Pseudomonas sp. SST3
AGGGCGTGGCGCTGTAACGATCTGATCGCCGATGACATCTCCATGCCCATGTACGACTATCAATGCGCTTCCTGTGGTCATCAGTTGGAAGCCATTCAGAAGATCAGCGCCGCGCCGCTGGTCGATTGCCCTGCCTGCCAGGCACCTGAGTTGAAGAAGATGTTGTCCATGCCGGGCTTCCGTCTGAGCGGCAGTGGCTGGTACGAGACCGATTTCAAGACCGGCGCCAAGAAGAACCTGGCGGGCGGCGACAAAGCAGACTGAGTTGAACTCTACGCGCAGGCTCCTGCATTATCCGTCCCCTGCTTTAAATGTACGGTGACGAGGCGGGCCTGCCACCGAATTTCGAATTACGAGAAGTGAAACCACGACCATGATGCGCAGCCACTATTGCGGCCAACTGAACGAGACCCTGGAAGGTCAGGAAATCACCCTTTGCGGATGGGTTCACCGTCGCCGCGACCACGGCGGGGTGATCTTCCTCGATATCCGTGACCGTGATGGTCTGGCCCAGGTGGTGTTCGACCCGGACCGCGCCGAGAGTTTTGCAGCCGCCGACCGCGTGCGCAGCGAATACGTCGTCAAGATCACCGGCAAGGTACGCCTGCGTCCGGCCGGTGCCGTGAACAAGAACATGGCGTCCGGCGGCATCGAAGTACTGGGCTATGAGCTGGAAGTGCTGAACGAGTCGGAAACCCCACCGTTCCCACTCAACGAATACTCCGATGTGGGCGAAGAAACCCGCCTGCGCTACCGCTTCCTGGACTTGCGTCGTCCGGAAATGGCCGAGAAGCTGCGCCTGCGTTCGCGCATGACCACCAGCATCCGCCGCTTCTTGGATGAAAACGGCTTCCTGGACGTCGAAACGCCGATCCTCACCCGGGCCACCCCGGAAGGCGCGCGTGACTACCTGGTACCGAGCCGTACCCATGCCGGCAGCTTCTTCGCCTTGCCGCAATCGCCGCAGCTGTTCAAGCAACTGCTGATGGTGGCCGGTTTCGACCGCTACTACCAGATCGCCAAGTGCTTCCGTGACGAAGACCTGCGCGCTGACCGCCAGCCGGAATTCACCCAGATCGACATCGAGACCAGCTTCCTCGATGAAACAGAGATCATGGGCCTGACCGAGCAGATGATCCGCAACCTGTTCAAGGAAGTGCTGGGCCTGGAGTTCGGCGAATTCCCGCACATGACTTTCGAAGAAGCCATGCGCCGCTACGGTTCCGACAAGCCAGACCTGCGTAACCCGCTGGAACTGGTGGACGTGGCCGACCAGCTCAAGGACGTCGACTTCAAGGTGTTCAGCGGCCCAGCCAACGACCCTAAATGCCGCATCGCCGCCCTGCGCGTGCCTGGCGGCGCGAGCATGCCGCGCAAGCAGATCGACGATTACACCAAGTTCGTCGGCATCTACGGTGCCAAGGGCCTGGCTTACATCAAGGTCAACGAGCGCGCCAACGGCGTCGACGGCCTGCAATCGCCGATCGTGAAAAACATCCCTGAAGCCAACCTGAACACGATCCTTGATCGCGTCGGTGCGGTTGACGGCGACATCGTGTTCTTCGGCGCCGACAAGGCCAAGATCGTCAGCGAGGCCCTGGGCGCGCTGCGTATCAAACTCGGCCACGACCTAAACCTGCTGACCTGCGAATGGGCGCCGATGTGGGTTGTGGACTTCCCGATGTTCGAAGAGAACGACGACGGCAGCTTCAGCGCCTTGCACCACCCGTTCACCGCACCGAAGTGCTCCCCTCAAGAGCTGGAAGCCAACCCTGCAGGCGCGCTGTCCCGTGCCTACGACATGGTGTTGAACGGTACTGAACTGGGTGGCGGTTCGATCCGTATCCACCGCAAAGAGATGCAGCAAGCGGTCTTCCGCCTGCTGGGCATCAACGAAGCGGAACAGGAAGAGAAATTCGGCTTCCTGCTCGACGCCCTGAAATACGGCGCGCCGCCGCACGGTGGCCTGGCGTTCGGCCTGGACCGTCTGGTGATGCTGATGACCGGCGCCCAGTCGATCCGTGAAGTGATCGCCTTCCCGAAAACCCAGAGCGCTGCGGACGTCATGACCCAGGCGCCGGGTGTGGTGGATGCCAAGGCCTTGCGCGAGCTGCACATCCGCCTGCGCGAGACGCCGAAGGCTGAGTAAGGCTGCAGCGTGAAAGCGCGATAAGGTTGTACGCAGTCAAAAAGGCGCATCTTCGGATGCGCCTTTGCGTTTAAAAAGAGGGAAATCTCGCCTGGGGCGGGATTGATAAGGTTTCTAGAGAATTCGGAGTTGTGTTATGGCTGGCCATTCCAAGTGGGCGAACATCAAGCACCGCAAAGAGCGTCAGGATGCCAAGAAGGGCAAGATCTTCACCAAGTGGATTCGCGAACTGACCGTCGCGGCCCGCCAGGGTGGCGGTGACCCGGGCTCTAACCCGCGTCTGCGCCTGGCGCTGGACAAGGCGCTGGGCGCCAACATGAGCCGCGACATCATCGACCGCGCCGTGGCTCGTGGTGCTGGTGCGGCCGACACCGACGATATGGTCGAGCTGACCTATGAAGGCTACGGCCCGGGCGGCGTGGCGGTGATGGTCGAATGCATGACCGACAACCGCAACCGTACCGCGGCAGCCGTACGTCATGCGTTCAGCAAGTGCGGCGGCAACCTCGGCACGGATGGTTCGGTGGCCTACCTGTTCGAGCGCAAGGGGCAGATCACCTTCGCACCGGGCACCGATGAAGACGCGCTGATGGAAGCCGCAATGGAAGCGGATGCCGATGACGTCGTGACCAACGAAGACGGCTCCATCGACGTGTTTACCTCGTTCGCCAGCTTCTACGCCGTGCGCAACGCCCTGGAAGCCGCTGGTTTCAACGGCACCGACGCAGAAATCGTGATGCTGCCGACCACCAGTGCCGAACTGGACCTGGACGGTGCGCAGAAGGTGCTGAAGCTGCTGGACATGCTTGAAGACCTGGATGACGTGCAGAACGTGTATTCGAATGCCGACATCCCTGAGTCTGTGGCCGAGCAGCTCACTTAAGAACGATGAATATCCACTGTGGGAGCTGGCTTGCCTGCGATAGCGGGAGTGGCGTCCCCTAAAAATCCCAGGCAAAAAAAGCCCCGCATTCAGCGAGGCTCTTTTCCGGTGCATCAGCAATCAGCTGCCTTTGACAGCCTTACCGTCAACGGTGCCATCCTGCAGCATGATGTTGTATTCCTTGCCGTCAGTCTCGACCTGACGCAGGGCAACCAGGATGCCGCCCTGGTCCTTGGCAAACCACATCTGGGTGATGCGCTTGCTCTGCGACGGGTCGCGCACGCGCTCGACCTTGATCGCGTCGATCGAACCGACCTTGGTCTGGACCTTTTCCGAGCCGATCACGCGGAAGTCGTAGGTATCGGTATCAGTACCCTCAACCACGCGGTAGCTCATGCTCTTCTTGCCGGCGGCAACATCGCGTTGCAGAGCAAGCTGGTAGGTGGACTTGTCGAGCATGCCGCTTTCGAGAGTGACATTGACCGGGTCTTTGTTTTCAAAGCCGGTGACTTTTTTAGCGCTCTGGTCGAAGTCCAGGTTGATCTTCTTCGCCTTGCCCAGGCCGCCGCGTTCGAAGCTGTAGCTCTTGGGTTGCAGGGTGTCCTTGTCGAACAGGATCACGCTGGTTTTCGGTCAAGCTGGCAATCATCATCGAGGCCTTGAAATTCAAGGTCCAGGTACCGTCGCCATTCTTGCTCAGGCTGCGTTCAGCCGAACCGCTCATGGGCAGTTGTTTCCAGTCGGCGGTGTAGCTGACGGAGAAGGGGTGAAGGTCTGCCGCTTGTACGGCAGGCAAAGCGAACAGCGCAAAAGCGAAAAGCAGGGCGCGACGCATAAAATCTCCTAGGTTCGAATCAAGTGGCCGCTGGCCGCGAGTAACTGGCCGTCCAATAA
>NZ_QORI02000149.1 GCF_003325755.1 Pseudomonas sp. SST3
GCAGCGCAGAACACCAGGCGTAACTGGGCGATCACCTGGGCGAAAAACCCGTCGAACAGGGGGCTGGCCATCAACGCAACAATCTGTTGATGGAACACCAGACTGTGGGTGGCCACCGCTCGCCAATCTTCACGCTCACGAGCCAGGGTGGTGGCCTCAATAGCGCTTTGCATACGCCCTGATTGAGCGTCCGTCAGCGGGCCGCTTTGGGCTATGGCCTGCAGTTCCAGCGTGCGGCGGGCTACGAAGAGGTCACGCACTTCCGCCCGCTCCAGGCGCCGAACCATTACACCCTTATTGCGGACGTAGCGAGTAAGGCCCTCCTGGCCCAGACGATGCAGCGCCTCACGAATTGTGTTGCGCGACGCGCTGTACCCGTTGACAAGATCCTTCTCGATTAATGGCATACCTGGCAATAACCGCCCACCAATGATGTCGGTGCGTAGTTCCATGGCGATTTGGTCGGCTAAAGACAGACTGGGTGTCATCACTACCTCAGGATTGTTGAACAATCATTGGGTAGATGTAATCACGTTTCATGCCAATAGCGCTTAAGCGTCTGAAGGCGCAGGCCTCCGACGAAGAAAAGGCCGGTCATTGACCGGCCTTCTAAGCTACCTCACATCCTCAATTGATAACCAACCTGTCGCGATTCTTCTCCAGCAGCGCCTTGCCGATGCCCTTCACTTCCAGTAACTCATCCACCGCCGTAAACGGACCGTTGCTTTCACGATAAGCCACGATTGCCTTCGCCTTGGAAGCCCCAATACCGAACAGATCACGGCGCAGGGTTTCGGAGTCGGCGGCGTTGAGGTTGACCTTGGTGGATTGCTCGGTTTGTGTCATTTGCACAGAAATGGGGGATGGTGCTTCTGGTTTAGCGGAGGGAGCAGCAGTGGCAGCAACCGAAATGCTGGTGAGGAAAGCGAAGAACAGGGAAGAAACATACGTGTTGTACATTGATGAAGCTCCTTAACATCGTTGATGTGAAAGCAGCTATTCCTAAGCTGCTTTATCAATCTAGGCGATGTTGGAAAACTTTCAAAAATGAGAGCGTTACAATGTGTGATCGGCGTAGTGTCAGGGCAACGTTTTGAACGTTTGACATCAAGCGCCTCCCCAATACATATAGGCCGATCGTAGGCCCATTACTATACCCGGGGCCAGAAGCAAGACAAGCAACGCACGTGAGGTCCCCTTGGCGGTGTTTAGAAACATTAAATAAATAAAAGGTATAATTATAAACGCAGGCTGCATGATCCTCATAAGATCTTGGTGAGAGTTAACAGATGTAACCGATAGCCCCAAGAAAAATAGGGCAACGCAAAACATCCTATTCAGCATGGCATTCTCACCACTTGAAAAATATAGATTAAAAAAATTTCGCCAGGCCGATAAAACTATCAAAGCCAATACAAACAAGAACACATACGCATAAACAAACAATCCAGCATTGGTCTCGCTTTCCCAATTGCCGTCACCTGAAACAACTACTTGCTTTAAATACCCAACAACCAAAGACCCCATCAATCCGACAAGCAACGAAATTGCATACTTTGTAGGAATTGAAAGCCTAGGGAAGCGATCAATAAAAATAAATATGAAAAAAAACTACCACCGCCAAAATGCCACTGGAGTAATGAAATAAAATTGACAGGACTACGAATAATACCGCAACAATAAATCGAGAACTCAACATCCCCAGAAATAGCAATGTAAATGCCATGTGAGACCTCCATACCCATAGCACAGAAGCGTAGGAGGGGTACCACAACGAATATATTAAGACTGACAGAAGGACGAAAAACGCAGCTTGAAGGGCGTTTTTTTCAATCTTGCGTGCGGCGCAAAAAAACAAATAACATCAAGAATGCAAATACTAACGACATGGAAGCAAATGCAAAAGACTGCAGATCAACAATAATCGAGTTGAAAACAGTATAGACCGAAAGGTATATACCCAACTCCAACTTACCTGTTTCCTCCGTCAAGGTGGTGGCGAAACCTAGCACATCTTTCTGAAAGCAACTCATTTGTAGAAAAAATAATAAGCCCTGGCATCAGTAATGGTTTCATTATCATTTACGATAACTGAAAACAAATAAGCACAGCCCATCATGAGCATGAATGAGAGCAGCAACATGACAAACGCGGCGAGCGTGGTTTTCCGCACACTTAACATAACTACCACTTAAAAAAAAGATGGATTATACCTTGGTAAAAGCGTATTTCTTTATAGGCACCAAGCGTACACGACAACTTCAAAAAATTACCCAGCGCTTCTTTCTTTCTAACGCTAGCAATATTTTCTAAAACGTGTACATTCAAGTGCTGTGATCGCTGACGTATATTCCGGGCACTCACGGTAGTCCTGCAGAATTTTCATTTGGTGCTCATACATCAAATCTAGCTGCTTGAGGGTGTTCTCGGCGTGCTGCCGATATTCCGCCACCAACTCAGGAAGCGCTTGCAGATACCCGTTCGAAGCACTCGTCAACTTCAACCACATATCCCAATCCTCAACACGCGTATTGGTATTGAAACCGCCTACGCTGCGCAAGGTATCAAGCCTGAGCATGCCTGCGGCTGCCGGCACCTGCGCTTTAAGCATGATAACGTCACGAAAACTATACCTTCCAGACCCGATACGCGTGCTAGTACGGCGACTCTCATCGTCTATCAGGTAAATCGAACCAAACGCAGCTACGCAGTCTGGCTGACTTTCTAGATATTGAATCAGAAACTCAGTTTTTTCAGGCAGGATGCAGTCATCCGACGCCAATGCTGAAAAATACTTACCCTGGGACCATTCAAGAGCCGTATTTAGAGTCGTTGATAACCCTTGATTTACTTGAGCTATATAGGTGAATCTTACAAATCGTTGCTCACAAAGCGGCAAAAGATCTTGAATGAAGCTTCTTGATAAGTCAGAAGACCCATCATCGATGATGATCAGCTCAATATTTGCATAGCTCTGATTTATGACACTTCGAATGCTTCTTTCTACAAATTTCTGATGATTATAAACAGGAATACACATACTAACCAACGGTCCAGCGCTTTCCTTTTCAAGCAACATGCGAACCCCCCAAATACCGTTCAAATACGAAGCAATACATCACAATCAAATAAATTAAATAATTCACTGCGTGCGCGATGGCAACGCCTTCAAAACCAAATACATTGAGAAAAATAATAGTGAGCAGATAGAAACTTAGCGAAAAGACAATCTCTGTAATTACGTAAAGCTTCACCAGGGGCTTGCTTAACATGATATAAGCCAGCAACCAACCGCAAGTTTTAAACAAGTCTCCTACTAACTGCCAAAAAAAAACAAWWCCCGCATTGGAGTAAATTTTTCGGTAAACAGCAGAGCGATGATAAGATCACGCAATACAAAAACGACTAGGCCACCTAATATTACTAGAGGAACGAGTAACTTAAGGCCAGAAAACACTTCTCGTTTTAGTATAGCTTTGTTATTTTCAGCTGAAAGTCGCGGCAGGAAATAAACACTCAAGGTCGTGGTAATCAGTAAAAGATAAGCAGCGCTCAATCGCCACATCGCCTCCCAATACCCCGCTTCCACCCAACTCAAATTTTCTCCCAAATAGTTACGCACCAGAATATGGCTGATCGGTACGCATAAGGCAGACGTCAACGCCATTAGCGTGTATTTAGCTAAATTCGCAGAGGTAGCATAATCAACTTTGCCGAACAGAAACTTAAATTTGAACCATGTCAAGCGGAAGCAAAATATTAAAGTAGCCAAGAAGCTCAGCGATTGATAAATGGCCAACCCAACCAGCGCACCATACAAGCCAAGCTTCATCGCAAGCAGCGCTGTTGCAATGAGCGAAAATAGGCTACCTGATATATTCGCTAAAACGTAT
>NZ_QORI02000150.1 GCF_003325755.1 Pseudomonas sp. SST3
TCGACGCCGGCGTAGCCCTGGTGCTGCAGGCGCTGCCTCGCGGCCAGCGGCGGCGCTTGAAGGTGCGCCTGCCGTTTCTTGCCACTGTGGATAACGCCGCGCCCAAACCACGCCAGAGCGCCTACGGCCCGGCGCAACGGGGTGAGTTGGCAGCCCATGACGTCGAGATTGAACAGGATGAGTTATTCACAGACGCACTGCTGCAACCGGCCAAACCGCGGCCCAAGCGCCTCAAGGTGATCAAGGCCAAGAGCGGCGCCGATCGTATGAAAGCTGCCACAGCCAAGGCCAGTGGGGGTGGGGGGCAGGTGCTCAAGGGCGTCAGCGCCGAAGAGGGCGCGCAGGCGATTCTCAAGTTGCTGATAGAGGAAGGCGTGGTTCGCTAAGCTCTTCTGAAAAGATAGCGAGGCAAACGCTGTATACACCACAGCGTTTGTCTCGCAACAGACATTTTACTTCTCAGTCTTTCTTATCCCACGCATCGTTCCATTGGCTGCCTACACCAGGTTCGTAATAGCTGGGTGATTGCGAGCACCAGCCGCTATTTGGGTAGGGTTTGCACACATAATTGGCGCCCTTGTTAGATACAAACGTCACCTGGCTTGTAAGGGGGGCTCTTGTTCGGCACGTACGCGGGGTATTCCCCACCGCCCGCTTCGACTATCGCCATGGCCTTGGAGTAACCCTTGACCTGTACGAATACCGAATTGACCTGCGGATCAGCCGTGTTGAACACAATGTCATTGCCGTCTTTTTTCCCCTACTTTGGCGATGCTTGAAGGGATTTGATTGGCCAGTTGCGGGCCCCATATCTTCGCGTCCAGATTGTTTGCGTCAATGGGCAGGGTAATGTCTACGACCTCTTTCGCTTGTGGCGTGTTGTCCAGAATACGGAAGTGAACGGCGTTTCCTGGGGTGAGGTCTTTCATGACGGCATCGATGAATTGCCCCAGATCAAACCACCGCTCGGGAACGCCTGCCCCGATAATATTGATATCACTGCAGTTGTAGAATCCTTCCCCGGCCGGGTCAATTCGTTGCCATTGCACGAAGAGGGTCGCGTTGCCGAATTGTTCTGCAGGGATAGGCACTGGAAATCTGAAGTACCCCGAAGACGAAATGGCAGGCGGCCTGGTGCCCCAGTCGGTTTGAGCGACTGTCAGTTGCTCGGTATGGATAAGGACCAAATCATTCCAGGTCAGCGGTGCTGTGGTCGGATCAAAGCCAGGTTTTGTCAGGAATACCTTTGCAAAACTGGGGACGTGAGGGGCCGTACCGATGATGCGAACGTTCATTTTACCGTCGTGAGGCGTGACGTCCGTCCGGTACCAATCATTTGACACCAAGTTAAGGCCGTCTTTCTTCTTGTCACCTGCTGAACATAGCTGCCCATCTGGAACTGCTTTTTTAACGATTTCCGGGTCGTTATACCCCGGGGCAGCAATTAAATGGGCAACTTCATTCCATTGCTGGCCTGGATACTGTCCGCTTGTTTTGGCTAACGCCGCGCATCCTGGATCGCTGGGGTTTCCCGACCAGAAATCTGGAAGCGCTTTGCAATGAACCTGGCGTGATACCGGCTCATCGACGGCACCGTGTGCCATGACCAACAGGGGGGCCAGAAGCACCGCTGCCAGCAGCCACTTGATGAGAACGTTCGTATGTTGCTGTAAATTATTCATGCTCTAGTCCACCTTCAATTCAGACAAACAAGTTCCGAACTGCTGGAACGCTCAGTGTGTTGTTAGCGTTTTGTAAGCATCGATGGCATAGCGAATGTCTCGCAGCGAACGCTGCAAGTCGAGTTCCCGAATGTGTTGACCCATCAGCGCCGTCAGCGGATAAGCCACTGTCGAAAGCGTGGCCAGTGAGGCCAGCGTCAGTAGTAATCAATCAGCGTAAAACCTTTGGCGCGGTGATGGCTGGGATTGCCCTGCCACGTCACCGGTCTATCTCCTCTTTTGCGCCAAGGACTTCTGTACTCACCTGGGCCAATGGATATAACTGCAAGAAAGAGTGTAGATGAAGTTTAAATTTGAGCGTTTCCGCACAAGGAACGGACAAGCGGGCAATTACCCACAATCGCTGTGCACGTGCCTGTGGATAAGGTGTTTGTGTTTGTCCGCAGGGCACGTATTTAAAGGCCTGTGCGCTATTGGCTGAAAAATGATCAGGCTAAGTGGCGGTTTTCTCTAGGGTTTTGCTGTGGATAAAGCTAAGCGGATTTTATAACTTGCCCCCAAAGTCTGTTGGCGGATCTGTGGATAAGATGTTCGCTATCCGTTGTAGGCCAGGTAATACGAGGCCTACAGAGGGTTGGTTAAAAAATCACCAAAACACTGTATTTAACCCTTAAAACGTCTCATGACCCGCGGAAATAGCGACTTTAGGTGGTTTTCCACAGCCCAGACAAAGTTGCCCCCAAAGTCTGTTGGCGCATCTGTGGATAAGGTGTTCGCTTACCGCTGCAAGCCACGCCAAACAAGGCTCTTGGAGGTTTGATCAATAAATGATCAGCTTGAGCTGAAACCCGGAAGTTTGAATAAGTCACGGATTTTCTTGATTTAATTTTCGTCCACGACGCAATTGCCCACAATTGCTGTGGGTGGCTTTGTGGATAAGTTGTTGGGTAAAGGCTGGAGGGCAGGGTGGTAAAGGGCTGTATCAGAGCTGATCGAATTTTGAACAGCTAATCTGTCCTAATGTGGGAGCTGGCTTGCCTGCGATAGCGGTCTATCAGCCAATACAGACTTTGACAGACACCATGCCATCGCGGGCAAGCCCGCTCCCAAACAAGCGTTATTCGTGAGCAGCTACGCCTTTGAGATAAGGCGCCGGCGCCGCACCCAGGTTGCTCAGCRTGCGCTCGCTGTACCAATCCACAAAATTCACCACGCCAAATTCATAGGTCTTGGAGTACGGGCCGGGTTGGTAGGCGGTGGAGTTGATCCCGCGCTGGTTCTCTTCGGCCAGGCGGCGGTCCTGGTCGTTGGTGGCGTCCCACACCTGGCGCATGCGTTCCACGTCGTAGTCCACGCCTTCCACGGCGTCCTTGTGCACGATCCACTTGGTGGTAACCATGGTTTCCTGGGCGCTGATGGGCCACACGGTGAACACAATGATGTGGTCGCCCATGCAGTGGTTCCAGGAGTGCGGCAGGTGCAGGATGCGCATCGAGCCCAGGTCCGGGTTCTTGATGCGGCCCATGAGCTTGGCACAACCTTGTTTGCCATCCAGGGTCATCGACACGGTGCCCTTGAGTAGCGGCATGCGCACAATCCGGTTACGCAGGCCGAAGCTGGCGTGGGCGTAAGGGATCTTCTCGGCATCCCAGGCGGCGGCGGAGGCGGCTACGTGGTCCTTGAACGCCTGGTCGGCACGTGGGTCGGTAACGTCGTCCCATTCCAGCAGGGTTTTCAGCAGTTCCGGGTGCGAGGCGTTGCAGTGGTAGCACTCGCGGTTGTTTTCCAGCACCAGCTTCCAGTTGGCTTTTTCGAACAAGGTGGTCTGGATCGCCACCTTGGTGTTCTCCATGTCGTAGGGCTCCATGTAATGGCTGAGCGTCGACAGGAAGTCATCGATGGCCGGCGGATTTTCGGCCAGGCTGATAAAGATATAGCCGCCAGCGGTCTTCACGTTCACCGGCTTCAAACCGTACTGCTTCATGTCGAAATCGGCGCCCATCTCGGTGCCGGCGAACAGCAGGCGGCCGTCCAGCTCGTAGGTCCACTGGTGGTAGTGGCAAACCAGCTTGGCGACCTTGCCCTTTTCGCTGGTGCACAAAGCGCGAACCACGGTGGCGGCACACGTTGTGAAACGCATGCACCACGCCATCGGCACCCCGGATCACGATGATTGGGTTCTTGCCCACTTGCAG
>NZ_QORI02000151.1 GCF_003325755.1 Pseudomonas sp. SST3
GTCGTTTCTATGGGGAGGCTGCTACGAAGCATTCACCCCCGCCACGTTCTCCGAAACAGTGGCTCACAGCAGTAGCGAATCGCGCAAAGTGGCGTTCTCCTGCAACCGCCTGGCGATCAACATCGGCATGGCAATCGGGCCGCTCTTGGGCAGCCTGATTTTCCTGAGTAACGCCGATGCGGTGTTCTACCTCAACGCGGCGTTGTCCCTTGTCGCCTTTATCGCCTGCCTGTGGTTTGGGCGTACGGTGCCGGTGACACAAGGGGCTGGCGTTGCCAGTAAAGGCAATGGGCTGCCGGAAAGCGCAATGCACGAGCGTTCGCGCTTGCTGGTGATTCTGCTGGCAGCGTTGCCGGTGCACATCGCCTATGCGCTGCCGCCAACGTTTCTGTCGGCCTACATCATCAACTACACCGAGTTGCCGGCCTACTACGTCGGCATCATCTTTTTTATCAATGCACTGCTGGTGATTCTATTCGAAGTACCGATTAACCAACGCATGTCGCACCTGTCGAGCAGTCGCTCACTGGTGGCGGGTTTCCTGATGGCCGGCGTAGGGTTTTTCCTGATGGGCTTCAGCCATATCGGTGCATTGTTGCTGGCCGCCACCGTGCTCTGGAGCCTGGGGGAGATGGTTGTGTTCCCCGGTATCACCCACTACGTCAGCAGTATCTCCAGCCGTCACACCGTTGACCGCAACCTCGGCTATTACTCGGCGGGGGTGAATATCGGCGTGATGATCACACCGCCGCTGGCGTTCATGCTGATGTCACAGCCATCCCTGCCGTCGCCGTGGCTGCTGGCGGGTACGGTATTGCTGTTGTTCGCAGTGGCAGTGGGCGTGATGAAAGGATCGGCTGTTTTGTGGAACAAGGAAGCATGAAATGAATAGGGTGCATTTGAACACCGCCGGTGCGGGCCTGATGTCGTCGGCCACGCTCAATGCTATACAGCGTTTTACCTCCATTGAAGCGCAGATAGGCAGCTATGAAGCCGAGCTTGCCTATGAAGAGTTGCTCAACGTCGACCTGTACCGAGTGATGGCCGGGCTGTTGAATGCTCAGCCTTCACAGATTGGTTTTTTCAGCAGTGCCACCGAAGCCTGGACCAGCATCCTCGGCAAACTGCAATTTCCCCGGGGCAAGCGGGTCTGGGTATCAACTTCTGAGTACGCGGCCAACCTGATCTTCTTCAACTACCTCAAGTTATCGAGTGACATTCGCGTCGAAGTGATCCCCACCACGGCCACCAGCCCGCTGGATCTGGAGTGGGTGCGGCGTCATTTGGACGATGATGTGTTCCTGGTCAGTGTGTCGCACCTGCCTTCGTGCTGTGGGGTGATCAATCCGGTGGAAGCGCTGGGCGCGTTGCTCAAGGACGCGAATGCGTTGTATGTGGTGGATGCCTGCCAGTCGTTGGGGCAGTTACCGCTGGATGTGCGGGATATCCATTGTGATTTGTTGACAGGTGCGGGCCGCAAGTTTCTCTGCGGGCCCCGTGGCAGTGGGGTTGCTTACGTGTCGCCACGCTTGCTTGGCCAATTGCAGCTCAATTTTGCCGACTTGCACGCCGCCAGCACCGATGGCCAGGTCAAACCGGCTGGACGTGGCCAGTGCGCGGGTGCTGGAAATTGCTGAAAAAAGCCTCTCGGCCCAGGTGGGCATGCATACGGCGCTGCAGGAGTATGTGCAGGTCGGCGGCGGACAGGTGAGTACAGAGCCCTATGCGCTGCTGGCGAAGGAATTGCGACGCTTGCCGCAGTTGACGATAATGTGCGACCAGTTCGAGCAGACTGGAATTGTCTCGTTTGTGCCGCACAACCTGCCGGCCAAGGCATTTGTCGGCCAAGCCCGCGAGCTGGGGCTCAACTTGTGGGCAGGCACCACCGCTCACACTCCGTTGTTGCTTAAGGACCTGGGCGTCACACACTTTGTGCGTGCCTCGGTGGGCCGGCATATCACTCTCGCCCAGGTCGAGCAGGCTCTTTTGACCCTGCGAAGTTTTGTAGTGTTGGGCACTTACTGGGCGGCGATGGCGTAGCCGTCAAAGGCGCTTTGCTGTTGCAGCGCGGTCACGATGCTCTTGCGCGTGACCGGCTGCTCGGCGCCGCTGTTGTCGATGAAGGTTTCGCTCGCAAGCTCCGCCTCGCTGCCTTCGCCTACAAAGGTGAAGCCCAGGAACTCCAGTGCTTCGCGGTCCACATTGAGCTTGGAGCGCGGCGTGCGCAGCGGCAGGGTGACGCTGATGCCATCTTTGCTGATCACAAACACTTCGTTGTCTTTCTTGGCGCGTGCAGCTTTGCCCTTGCCGGCGCTCGGGTTGCTGATGGCCTGGTGCGACTGGTTAAGCACCTTGAGGGCCAGGCCATAGACCAGTTCCTGGAACTCGGGATCGTCCTTGAAGCTGGACAGGATGCGGCTGATCGAGAACTGACTGCTCAGGTGTTCCAGGGCGGCGTTGTCTGCGGCTTCGGCGTCTTTCAATTGCTTGAGCTGGCCCATCAGCTCATAGGCTTTGTCATCATCGAAGGCATCGTGGGCCTGGCGGATGGCAACGCGCAGCTCGCGGATCTGGTCGCTTTCTTTGGAGGTGTGAAACGCGTCCAGCACCATCTCGCTGATGATCTTGGCGGCTGGCACATGCTGTGAAAGATTGATGGCGTTTTCGTATTCGGCTTTGGCGTGCAGGGCGACTACGGATTCTTCGGCGGATTTTTCGGTGTAGGAATCAGACATTAAAATTTCACTGCGTAGTATGCGGAGAGACAAAAAACGTCGGGCATTTTCAGCGGGTGGGGGGATCAGGTCAAGGTGGCTGGGGCGTCAGAATAATTTCAGTAGTGGTAGCGGCACATCAATATTTGTACTTCATCATCCTCGATGCCATAAACCAAACGATGCTCCGCGGTGATTCGTCGAGACCAGAAACCACTCAGGTTATGTTTGAGGGGTTCAGGCTTCCCCACGCCGCCGAACGGGTCTCTTTGTATGGCCTTGATCAAGAGATTGATGCGCTTGAGCCCGGCTTTGTCGTTCTGTTGAAACCAGAGGTAGTCGTCCCAGCCTTCAGGGGTAAAGAGTGTTTTCATTCTTCAATCAACCGCCTTGGCTTGGCTTTGCCTGCTCGTAAGCTGTTGACTGAGTTAATGAGACGTTCGGCATTTTTAGGCGAGCGCAGCAGGTAAGCCGTCTCTTCCAGAGCATTGAACTCTGATAACGAGATCATCACCACGGGCTCGCCTTTTTGTCGAGTCAGTAGAAGTGGGACGTGATCATCGTTGACGCGGTCCATCGTTTCGGACAGATGGGCTCGGGCGTTGGTGTAGTTGATAGTTTCCATGGGGACTCCTTGTTGGGTGGGTTTAACGTACAGAAATACGTACATATCCACAACGGGAATCTTATCAACGGTCATCCACCTCGCCCGGACTTCACGAACAAGCTCAACGACTGAGTGGAGCAGCGTCAAACCTGTTGATACATGTTACTCGTCCAGTTCTTCGAGGCACGCCTGGAGAATATCCAGACCTTCCTCCAACGCCTCAGGCTCAATGGTCAGCGGGGCCAGCAAGCGCACGATGTGCCGCGACTTGCCGCTGGGCATCAGCAACAAGCCAGCCTCTCGCGCCAGCTCCAGCAGTTGCGCCAGTTGCTTGGGGGCGGGTGTGCCGTCGGCATGGGCCAGTTCAATGCCCCGCATCGCGCCGACACCGGTGAGGCGGCCCAGGTAGGGCGACAGTTGCTGTGCGCGCCAGGCTTCATAGCGGCCCACAATCGCGGCCGCCTGCGCGACGCCCCAGGCGTGCAGGTTTGTGTCGCTCATCACCTCAAGGGTCGCCAGCGCCGCCGCACAGGCGATGGGAT
>NZ_QORI02000152.1 GCF_003325755.1 Pseudomonas sp. SST3
GTGGTTGGCTCAAGGTAGGTAACCTCGAAACCTTCACGCTCCAGTTGGCGCATGGTGTCCAGGACAGCCTTGTGCTCAATCTTGGTGGTGATCAGGTGCTTGCCTTTGGTCGCGTAGAAATGCGCCGCGCCCTTGATAGCCAGGTTGTCGGACTCGGTGGCACCAGAGGTCCAGACGATTTCGCGCGGGTCGGCATTGACCAGGTCAGCGACTTGGCGACGAGCGTTCTCGACCGCTTCCTCGGCTTTCCAGCCGAATACGTGGGAACGGGAGGCCGGGTTGCCGAAGTTTCCGTCGACCAGCAGGCATTCGCTCATTTTTTGCGCGACACGCGGATCAACCGGGGTGGTCGCTGAGTAATCAAGGTAAATCGGCAATTTCATGGACTTTCTCCTAAATCAGGCTGGCTGGCGTGCCGTTAGCTCTTCGGCTGTCACTCGACGGCGGACGCTTCAATCTTGTCCAGACGCGGCGCCTTGGTGTTGCAACGGCGCTGGTCCTGACGCTGGGCTACTTCTTGCACCTCACGGCGAGTCACAAGATCAGCCAAGCTGATACCACTCAAAAACTCATGGATCTGCAGGCTCAAGTCACACCACAAGTGGTGCGTCAGGCAGGTGTCACCGGCATGGCAGTCACCCAAACCCTGGCATTTGGTGGCATCGACGGATTCGTTGACCGCGTCGATCACCTGGGCCACCTGAATGCCCTGCATGTCGCGGGACAACTGATAGCCACCACCCGGACCGCGAACGCTGGAAACCAGATTGCTACGGCGCAATTTGGCGAACAACTGCTCGAGATAGGACAGGGAAATGCCTTGGCGCTCGGAGATATCGGCCAGGGACACCGGCCCAGTTTGCGCGTGCAAGGCCAAGTCGAGCATGGCGGTCACCGCGTATCGGCCTTTTGTAGTCAGTCTCATGGACAAGTACCAAGGTGTTTCAGAATGGGAGCAAGTATGCGATTCCCGAGTATTTAAGTCAACTATAAGACCTAGTACTTTAGTCAGGAATACCCGTAAAAAAGGGCGCGCGAATCATAGCAGGATGGGGTGGGATCGAACAGCGCAACCAGGCCTGCTGCAAGACCACCGAGCCAATGGAGATCAAATGTGGGGGCTGGCTTGCTTGCGATTGCGGTGGGCCAGCAACCTATAAGCAAGCTGATAGACAGCTATCGCAGGCAAGCCAGCTCCCACAAGAGACCGCATTTAGCCTGCCTTGGTGGTAGCGGCCTCGTCCTTGATCTCAGCAAAGTCCTCTTCGCGCAGTTCAGGCAGGTCTTTGGCGCAGTACGGGCTGCCCAGCTCCTTCAGCGCCCCGCACATACCCTCCAGCTTGCCGTCCACCGCCTGCAAATGATCAAGCAATTTGACCAATCGCACGAGCCACCGGATCGGGCATATCTTCACTGACGCCATAGGCATCGAAACCAATCTTTTCGGCCATCGCCTTGCGCTTGGCCTCTTGCTCATCACCGTCTTGCGGCTTGACGATGATGCGGCCTGGAATACCCACAACCGTGGCACCCGGCGGCACAGCCTTGGTCACTACCGCGTTGGAGCCAACCTTGGCGCCGGCACCCACGGTAAACGGCCCGAGCACCTTGGCGCCCGCCCCTACTACCACCCCATCGCCCAGCGTTGGGTGGCGCTTACCCTTATTCCAGGTGGTGCCGCCCAGGGTCACGCCTTGATAGAGGGTGACGTCATCGCCGATCTCGGCTGTCTCGCCAATCACGATGCCCATGCCGTGATCGATAAAGAACCGACGGCCCACCTTGGCACCCGGGTGGATCTCGATACCGGTCAACCAGCGCCCGAAGTTCGATACCAGCCGCGCCAGCCACTTCCAGCCCATGCCCCACAGGGCGCCGGACAAGCGGTGGATCCAGATCGCGTGCATGCCCGGGTAGCAGGTCAGCACTTCAAAGGCGTTGCGCGCCCGCCGGGTCACGGTGGAAAACACTTTGGATATCTTCTCGCAAACGCTCGAACATTTTTAATCCTTCCGCTTAAGAAGCTCACCACGGGCCGCTTTCTGGGTTTCCGTGAGGATGCCACGCAATATGTTCATTTCAGCCCGGCTCACCGAGCTGCGGCCGTACAAACGACGCAGGCGCGCCATCAAGTGCCGTGGCTTTTCAGGGTCGAGGAATTCGATGGCGACCAGGGTTTGCTCCAGGTGCTCATAGAACCGTTCCAGCTCGTCCATGGTGGCCAACTCACCACTTTTGGTCGATGCAACCTCTTCCTTTTTCCACCTTGCTCGGCTGGCCGGCAGCGGCCAGCCAGGCCATGCGCACTTCGTAAGTCAGCACCTGCACCGCAGCCCCGAGGTTCAGCGAGCTGAACTCAGGGTCTGATGGGATATGCACGTGGTAATGACATCGCTGCAGCTCTTCGTTGGTCAGGCCGGAGTCCTCACGGCCGAATACCAAGGCGATCTCAGCGCCGCCAGCAGCCTCCTCCACCACTTTAGTGCCGCATTCGCGCGGATCCAGCAGCGGCCAAGGGATACGACGGTCACGGGCGCTGGTGCCGAGCACCAGATTGCAGCCGACCAAGGCGTCCTCCAAGGTGGCGACCACCTGGGCATTTTCAAGCAAGTCATTGGCGCCGGACGCACGGGCATCCGCCTCGTGGTGCGGGAATACCCGCGGTTCGACCAGCACCAGGCGCGTCAGCCCCATGTTTTTCATGGCTCGCGCCACCCCGCCGATGTTGCCGGGATGACTGGTATTGACCAAGACGACACGAATGTTTTGCAGCAAGGGAGGCGCTCGCGGACACAGGAAAAGGGGAGCAAATCTTACAGAACCGCCTAAGGTTATGCCATGAAAGCGAACGTCGTCCTTCACCTGAGGAAAGTTTCTGCTAGAATGCTCGGCTTTCTTTAACAACCTTAGGTGACCTATCCATGCAGCCCATGCTGAATATCGCGCTGCGCGCCGCCCGCAGCGCCAGTGAATTGATCTTCCGCTCCATCGAGCGCCTGGATACCATCAAGGTCGACGAAAAAGACGCCAAGGATTATGTATCCGAGGTGGATCGCGCCGCCGAACAGAAAATCATCGACGCCCTGCGCAAGGCCTACCCTACCCACGGCATCCTCGGTGAAGAAACCGGCCTGCACAAAGGCAGTGGCGAAGGCGAAGACTACCTGTGGATCATCGACCCACTGGATGGCACCACCAACTTCCTGCGCGGCATCCCGCACTTTGCCGTGAGCATCGCCTGCAAATACCGTGGCCGCCTGGAACACGCCGTTGTGCTGGACCCGGTTCGCCAGGAAGAATTCACCGCCAGCCGTGGTCGTGGCGCCCAACTGAACGGTCGTCGCCTGCGTGTCAGCGGCCGCACCAGCCTGGAAGGCGCTCTGCTGGGTACCGGCTTCCCATTCCGTGACGACCAGATGGACAATCTGGAAAACTACCTGGGCATGTTCCGCGCCCTGGTTGGCCAGACCGCCGGCATCCGCCGTGCCGGTGCAGCCAGCCTGGACCTGGCGTATGTAGCTGCCGGTCGCTTTGATGCGTTCTGGGAGTCGGGCCTGTCCGAGTGGGACATGGCAGCAGGCGCCCTGCTGATTCAGGAAGCAGGCGGCCTGGTGAGCGACTTCACCGGTGGTCATGACTTCCTGGAGAAAGGCCACGTCGTGGCTGGCAACACCAAATGCTTCAAGGCAGTACTGACGGCGATCCAGCCGCACCTGCCGGCTTCGCTGAAGCGCTAAGCGAGCGAGCACAAAAAARRCACCCCTCGGGGTGCTTTTTTTATGCCTGGGAACATTTTAACGGCAAAAAACCAAACTCCAACTGACTCAAATACAAGCCAATGTGGGAGCTGGCTTGC
>NZ_QORI02000153.1 GCF_003325755.1 Pseudomonas sp. SST3
TTGAACGCGGGGCATCAGATCGATAGGTGTCGGCTGGCAGGCCGTCATCGCAGGCAAGCCAGCTCCCACAGGTTGAACGCGGGGCATCAGATCGATAGGKGTCGCCTGTCAGGCCGCCATCGCAGGCAAGCCAGCTTCCACATTTGCTTAGTGCAACCCCTTCAGCACTCGTTGAGCCCTTCACGAAAACGCAGCGCCATCTTTTTCAGCTCCTGGCGCCAGCCTTCCAACTCCTCACGGCTCAAAGGCTTAGGCTCATCCTGCTCCAAGGCCACGGCGACGATCAGCGGCTGGGTGACATCACCTTTGGGCACATGGGGAATACGCGGCGGTTGAAACATATCCGCATGGGCTTTGAGCAGCCGTGCCACCCAACTGTCGGGGCTTTGGGCCATTTCCACCAGCTCGGCCAACTCGGGGATTGCCATGGAATCCAGCACTTCACGATTCATGATCATTTCTGCACGCGGCGCACCGGCCTGGGGTAGGCGGTAGAACCCGGCGATCTCATGGCACAGCCCCAGCAAGGCACCGTACAGGTGGAACAACGCCGCTTCGCGCCCCGCCTGTACCAGCGCGATGGCGTTCATCTCTTTCCCTTCCTCGGCACGGCCAAGGGCCTCCAGGGATAAACCCGCGAAGTAAATTTTCTGATTGGTACGGGTATAGAGTTCGTTGGCCATGACGGCAATCTCCACAACGAATAGGCGTGATGCTGGCTGTGTAGGAGCGAGCTTGCTGTGGCGAGGGAGCTTGCTCCCGCTCGACTGCGTAGCAGTCGCCAGCTATTGGGGGCGCTTCGCACCCCAGCGCAAGCAAGCTTGCTCGCCACAACAAGCTCAATCCTACAGTAAGCAAAAGCCGTCTATACAGACGGCTTTTGGCGTTAACAGACTAGCGGATCAAGCGCCCTGGCGCTTGTCCTCGACCTTCCACTTGCCGCCGTCGTAGAACGCTTTCCAGCCAGTCGGCTTGCCGTCCACTTCGGTCTGCACGTACTGCTCCTTGGTCTTGCGGCTGTAACGGATCACGGCTGGGCGACCATCCGGGTCCTTTTTCGGCGCTTCACACAGGAAGTGGTACTTCGGATCGATCTCGTCCTTGTGCGGCACGATCTCCATCACCAGTGGCGCACGGGTCTCGCGGTTTTTCGGGAACTGGCTCGCAGCCAGGAACAGCCCCGAAGCGCCGTCACGCAGGATGTAGGTGTCGTTGACCTTCTCGCACTTGAGCTCGGGCATCTTCACCGGGTCCATTTTCGGCGGCGCCGCATCACCGCTTTTCAGCAGTTTGCGGGTGTTCTTGCAGGTTGGGTTGGTGCACCCGAAGAACTTGCCGAAACGGCCAGTCTTGAGCTGCATCTCGCTGCCGCACTTGTCGCATTCCAGGCTCGGGCCTTCATAGCCCTTGATGCGATAGGTGCCCTCTTCGATCTCGTAGCCGTTGCAATCCGGGTTGTTACCACAGATGTGCAGCTTGTGCTTCTCGTCCAGCAGGTAGGCGTCCATCGCCGTGCTGCAGATCGGGCAGCGGTGCTTGCCACGCAGCACCAGCGACTCGGACTCACCCTCGTCGTCAGCCGCGATTTCATCGCCCGGCACCAGGTTGACGGTCGCCTTGCAGCGCTCTTTGGGCGGCAGGCTGTAGCCCGAGCAACCGAGGAACACGCCGGTGGAGGCGGTACGAATCTGCATCGGTCGACCGCAGGTAGTGCACGGAATATCCGTCATCACCGGCTGGTTGGCGCGCATCCCGTTCTCGGGGTTTCTCGGCCACTTCAAGCATTTTTCTTGAAGTCGCCGTAGAACTCATCCAGCACGTTTTTCCAGTCGCGTTCGCCCTGGGCCACGTCATCGAGGTTCTCTTCCATGCCGGCAGTGAAGCCGTAATCCATCAAGTTGGAGAAAACTCTCCGACAGACGCTCGGTGACGATGTCACCCATCTTTTCCGAATAGAAACGACGGTTATGCAGCGCAACGTAGCCACGGTCCTGGATGGTGGAGATGATTGCCGCGTAGGTCGACGGACGACCGATACCGCGCTTCTCCATCTCTTTCACCAGGCTGGCTTCGGAATAACGCGCCGGCGGCTTGGTGAAGTGCTGGGACGGGTCGAGCTTGATCAGCTTCAGCGTGTCGCCCTGGGCCATGTCCGGCAGCACATCATCATCGCCAGGCTTGGCGATCTGCGGCATCACACGGGTGTAGCCATCGAACTTGAGGATACGGCCCTTGGCACGCAGCTCGAAATCGCCCGCGCCCACGCTGACGGTAGTAGACAGGTATTGCGCCGGCAGCATCTGGCAAGCCAGGAACTGGCGCCAGATCAGCTCGTAGAGGCGCTCAGCGTCGCGCTCCATGCCGCTCAGCTTGGCAGGCGTGGTGTTGGCGTCGGAAGGACGAATCGCTTCGTGTGCCTCTTGTGCGCCTTCCTTGCTGCTGTAGACGTTCGGCTTCTCCGGCAGGTAGGTCTTGCCGAATTCGCTTTCAATATAGGTACGCGCCATCGCCAACGCGTCTTGCGACAGGTTGGTGGAGTCCGTACGCATATACGTGATGTAGCCAGCCTCATACAGACGCTGGGCCATCATCATGGTCTTCTTCACCCCGAAGCCCAAACGGTTGCTCGCGGCCTGTTGCAGGGTGGAGGTGATGAACGGCGCCGACGGCTTGCTGCTGGTCGGTTTGTCTTCACGCTTGACGATGCTGTAGCTGGAGGCCTTGAGCTTCTCCAGCGCGGCCATGGCCTGGGCTTCGTTCAGCGGCTTGAAGGCTTCGCCTTTTTCACGGGCCACTTCAAAGCGCACATTGGCGCCCTTGGCAGTGCCGAGGTCGGCGTGGACTTCCCAGTATTCTTCAGGGATGAACGCACGGATCTCGCGCTCACGCTCCACCACCAGCTTGACCGCTACCGATTGCACACGGCCGGCGGACAGGCCACGGGCGATCTTCGCCCACAGCAGTGGCGAGACCATGTAGCCGACGACGCGGTCGAGGAAGCGACGGGCCTGCTGGGCGTTGACACGGTCGATGTCCAGCTCGCCCGGCTTGGAGAAGGCTTCCTGGATGGCTTTCTTGGTGATTTCGTTGAACACCACGCGCTTGTAGCGGCTGTCATCACCGCCGATGGCTTCGCGCAGGTGCCAGGCAATGGCTTCCCCTTCGCGGTCCAAGTCCGTCGCGAGATAGATGGTGTCAGCATCTTTGGCGAGCCGGCGCAGCTCTTCGATGACCTTTTCCTTGCCCGGAAGGATTTCGTACTTGGCCTTCCAGCCATGGTCCGGGTCCACACCCATGCGCGAAACCAGTTGCTTGCGCGCTTTTTCTTTAGGCGTGAGTACCGGACCTTCGCCCGCGGCGGCCTTGCCGCGCTTGGCGGCAGGCTCCTTGCTGGCGCTAGCCGAACCGCTGGTGGGCAGGTCTCGGATATGGCCGATACTCGACTTCACCACGTACTCGTTGCCCAAGTACTTGTTGATGGTCTTGGCCTTAGCCGGGGATTCCACAATGACCAGCGATTTGCCCATGGATCGGAAAATTCCTGAATTCGAGAAGTGAAAGGCAGTTGGCGCCTGACGCGGCAACGCTATATATAGTGGCAACCGGATGAGGTCAAGCGCAGCATTCTGCGCGACCTGCCGTTATTGCCCTGTAAAAAGACTGGGTTCGGCCGTGACCAAAGCAAAGCGTGGGACCTGCTCGCCGTCAACTTCGACGGTCTCCAGGAACATGCTCAAAGGGCGCACCCAAAAGCCGTATTCGCCATACAGTGCTTTGGTAAAACACCACTTCTTTCTTCGGTTTCAGAGTGGCGCGCCACGCTGAAAACACGG
>NZ_QORI02000154.1 GCF_003325755.1 Pseudomonas sp. SST3
CCTGACCGCTGACTGAATTAATTAGCTGCCCAAGAGCACACCACAAGTCAGAACAGAGCCGCATATCGCTACTTGATTCACTAAAAAACCTGTAGCGAAACCTAGTGCGCCAGTTGTGAAAGCGAGAGCTGGCCTACGATTTTTTGCATGTCGACTGATAATCCCCGTTATGAATAAGCCAATAGCTGCGCCAGGTAGTGAAAATAGGTGGCCTAGGGCAAGTAGGTCCTCAGCGGTTGACGGCGCCCAATTAGCCCTTACGTAAACGAGGAAGGTTACGGCTGCAGCAAACACGGCACCCGAAATAAATAACGGTTTCGTTTTTATAGCTGCAGAAAGAACAAAAATCGCGAGAAAAACGGACGCGTAGTACCACTGTCCGATAAAAAGCACATCGCCTTTCGTGAGGGTGACGGTGAGAGCCGCAGCAATGGCTATGGCTGTAACGATTGCGTCGGTGCGTAGTGCCAGCAGCATGGGGTGACATCCTTGTCTAGCGGCGCCCGCCTAGCGAACAAATGGAAAGCGCGGGGAGGGATGAACTTAAGACTTAAAACGTGTCGTCATACCGAACACGTGTGTACTCGCCAAAAAGCGATAGGTTGAAAGAATCATTCGCACCGCCCGATTCTGGTAGGAAACCCGTCGTCCGCTTTCCATTTTCGAATACCGCATACCAGTGAAGTGATGAGCAACCCGCAAATCCGCAGTCGCCGCCGCACACAGAGCGATAGGCTGTGCCGGTGAACGGCGTATCGTCGTTTCGAGTGAAAGCAATTCCGTCCCGGTAACGTAGCGCGTCATCAAACTCAACCGCGCCGGCCAAGACGTAGCGGCAATACCCAACGTTCATCAGAAGAATCGCTACCACCGTTGTGATCGCGACAAAGCAGAGGATCAGGAATACCGGTGGCATTGTTTTTGTCATGTCTGCCCAGAAGGTTTTTCCGAAGTTTAAACCGGTTGCGCTCGGCATCACCTACGGACTTTCACGCATTGCCTACTTGGCTGCTTTTCGATGTTTCCCATCACCATGCGACCACATCATCAGTACCCCCAAACACCCCCGGCAGGGACGAGTAGTGCGGTAAATCATCCACAACCGGAAGAACCGCGAACTGACAATGAATGTGAAACGCCGGTGTGAACATGCCTGGCGGTAACAGGTTTGCCTTGACGCCTGTCAGCTCTGAATCTGGCACACGCGCGATCAAAAGAGTCCCACATGACGAGCAGCGTTGTCGGGGCAGTGTCTTGTACGTCCACGATATCGGTGCGCCTCGAATGACCTCGACGGCATCCGAGGGAAAGACAGCAATACCCACATACGACGCCCCATGCACGGCCTGACAATCGTCACAGTGGCAGTAGAACTGAGCCAACGGCTGATGGTGGATCCGCAGGTGAATGGCTCCGCATAAACAGCGAGTGTCGATACGACTCATGGCTGGTCCTCCACCATGGCTTTGATAATCGCTAATTCTTCGCTGGCGCTATACGCGTCGAACCACTGCTGGCCTTGTGGATCGATCGCCAGGTCTCCGAGCATAAACGCCAGACGAGAGCCGCCGTCCGATTCCGAAAGCGCTAACGCATATGTCACCTCTTCCGGTCTTGCCTTCCGTTGCCAACCGATATCCTCCAGCGCGAGCACCAGCTTCTGCAGTGGATCAAGCGTGACGACCGTACCGGTGAGATAGGTTTTGCCATGGTCGTCGTTCCAGCGAATCCTATCTCCCAGTTGCAGCGGGCCATCACTCTCTAAGGCCGGCTCCACCAGCATCCAGCGCCTTATCGCACTCGGCGACGTAATGGTGCTCCAGACCTTCAATGGTGGCGCGCTTATGTAGATGGTTTTTCTGACGATTAGCTCTGCCATCGTGTTCTCCTTCTTGCCGACTTAGCGAGGGGTTGTCTGCCGCTTCATCAAGTTAGTCGAACGAACACGATCCATATCGACACCCGGCGGGGCATGAGCCGGTATCGATTAAGCGAAGCGAACGCTTCGAACCATTTGTTGGGCAAAAACCACTACAGGGCGCGATATACAAAAGCCAGTAACGAAACACCTAATGCTGACCAGATAAAGCCAACGACATAAGCACCCACCTGCGGACCAAAGAAAATAGAAAACAGCATTCCTAAACCACAGACGCTTCTACAGCTTGAGTTCTCCCCCGCGGATAAAGTTTGCATGCCAAAAATGAAGCTGGCACCTAAGAGCAAAAACAATACACCGGCCAGGATAAGGAGCAGGGGCGCGCTTGATTTCATTTTTGCCTAACGTTTGGTTAAGGGGCGGGCTTTAGCCCGTCCCAGTGAGCGTAGCGAACGATTTGAGCCAGCTGTTATGTGTTTGCCGGCCCATTAAATAGCACCCTGTTTGAAAATGGGTCTGTTACCGTAAAGCAACGATCACCCCATGGAGCCTGCTCAATTGCCGGCTTACTGTACTTATACGGCCGGGAAGTAACCTCGTGATAAAACGCTTCAAGATCACTTACGTTGACAAAAATTTTACTGCCAGGCGTGCAATCGCCCGAATGTTCGCTGAGATGGAAGACAAGATTTCCTTTTGACACCTGCATGTAGGTGGGAAAACCCGGCTCAAAGCGGTGTTCCCAATCCAGATTCATACCCAAAAATTCGAGGTAAAACTCTTTCGCTTTGCCTTCATCGAAAATTCGCAAAATAGGTATTGTTTGAAATTCCATGCTCGATCCTTGATTACACATAACGTTTGGTTAAGGGGCGGGCTTTAGCCAATCGCAGTGAGCGAGGCGAACGATTTGAACCACTTGTTAGGCTTATTCTGCGATGCAGAATGAAGCTTCTTTCCCATTGGAAATTAATGAGCCAAGCCATACACCAGGCCCACAACCATAAAAACTACCAAGGCTAACCCAACCTTCGTGGCGCGTGGCTGGCTCATTATTTTCGAAACTTACTTTAATGTAACTCTTGCATACGGGAAGTTTTAATGGAATCGGGACTATTGCCCATAAAGTAGCTCCGCACCACTTTCGCTCTGACTTTAAGGTCACGCTACCATTTTCTGGATGCTCGCTCTTGCTCCAGAAATGCTTAGCTCCATTCGCATAATATATACTTGCAGCTTTTGACGTTTTTGATTGCTGAATGTCTGTGTGTATTCCTACACATCCGCCGACGCTAATTAATGCAGTAAAGAAAAATACAGTTTTCACGCGAAGCCTAACGTTTTGGTTAAGGGGCGGGCTTTAGCCCGTCCCAGTGAGCGCAGCGAGCGATTTGAACCACTAGTTAGGGTTGTCCGCCGATTTGGTTAGTGCCGGCCTCTCGAAATATGATTGAAGCCTTAGCGCATAAAAATAAGGAAAACAAACGATGCTGCCTACTAAGAACACCTTCCAGCCAGAAATGTTAAGGATTTGAGCTGATAAACTTGATCCGACAGTAAATAGTGCGCCATATAGGAATGCTTTGAATATGATGCCCGACGGCGGCGGCAAAAACTGAGTGCAACACCTGACCTTTCCGGTACGGTGCTGCCCCTATGTCTTATACCGAACTCAGCGTTGAAGAGCGCGCCACCATTCAAATCGGTCGTACCCAAGGCTTCAGCCTGCGCAGGATTGCCTGCTTGATCAACCGATCCCCTTCGACCATCAGCCGTGAGCTGCGCCGTAACCGAGGTGCTTGCGGTGGCTACTCGGCCCGTCTGGCCCAGCAGCAAATGCAGACCCGCCGCCAGGTTTGTCGACCGATGCGAAAACTGTTGCCGGGTAGCGAGCGCTTCGAACTGGTGACCCATATGCTGCGTGAGCGTTTGTCTCCCGAGCAGAT
>NZ_QORI02000155.1 GCF_003325755.1 Pseudomonas sp. SST3
TTTAACGAAAAAAACACCAAGGCTAATGAAAACCACACAAATACACCGGCAAAGCTCGCATCTTTGAGAAACCAAAGTGCCAGCTCTTCCGAGAAGATCAGAATCAAAATACTCAGAAAAATCGAAGCGCTAACGGAGATCGTGCCTGCGGTACGCCAAACAACTCTCTGTTTTTCTAAATCCGATTCATATTCAGCAGTGTATTTAGTAACTCCTGTATTAATAGCGCCACTTGCGAATGTCGTTATCATTTGAACAGCATTTTGAAACTGCCCAACCGCCGCATACCCAGCAGGACCGACGTAAACTGCAAGTACTTTATTAATACCCAGCAGCGCAATCATCTTGATAAGTACCGCAACGCCATTCAGCAAACTGGTTCGTATAAGGTTCATTTCATCGATCGCTGAAGGAAAAGCTATTACACGCTTTGATAACAGCGTTGACGTCAGCCATTGTCATTGTCGGGCCGATAGGCAGGCTCAGGACCTGCTGATGAATCAGCTCAGAGACTGGAAAACTTTTCTCATTCAACTGAGGGTAAGCGCTCTGTTTGTGTGGCGGAATAGGATAGTGAATTAAGGTCTGCACACCACACGCGGTCAAATGCTGCTGCAGCTCATCACGTTTATTGCTCCGAATGACGAATAAATGCCATACATGCGAATCGAAAACCTCAGCATCCACAGACGCCGATAACGGCAATTCAATATGAGGGTTCTTAATATTCTTCAAATAAGTATTTGCAATGGCCTTACGTTGTTGCGTGTGCTGATCCAAATAGCGGAGTTTCACGCCTAGCATCGCCGCCTGTATTTCATCCAACCGACTGTTAACGCCCTGATACAAATTTTTATAACGTTCATGAGAACCGTAATTGCGTAAAGCTCGTAACGTGTCTACCAGTTCAGCATCATTGCTGGTAATGGCACCACCATCACCAAGCGCTCCCAGGTTCTTCCCAGGATAGAAACTGAAACCCGATGCATTACCCCAATTTCCAGCCTTGCGCCCTTGAATACTCGCACCATGAGCTTGTGCAGAGTCTTCAAGGAGCAATAAATCATGCTCTTGGGCAATGGTAAGAATCGCCGGCATATCAGCCAGCTGTCCATATAAATGAACGGCAATAATCGCTTTGGTTTTTGGAGTAATAGACTTCAAAATATGCTCGGGGCATAGGTTGAATGTCTGAGGGTTCGGCTCAACCAATACCGGAACTAGACGATTTTCTGTAATAGCCAAAATACTAGCAATATAGGTATTAGCCGGGACAAGGACTTCATCACCCTCTTTCAGCTTACCCAGCTCTTTCCACGCGCGCAGGGTCAGGATCAGTGCATCGAGACCGTTTGCTACCCCAACACAATATTTAGTACCACAGTAATCCGCAAAGGCCGACTCGAAGTCTTGCAACTCATTACCGGCAATGTACCAGCCGGAGTCGATAACTCGCTTACAAGCCGCGAGTAGCTCCCCACTCATTTCGGAATTCACAGACTTCAAATCGAGAAAACTGATCATTTATAACTCCATTCGGTAGAAATCATGTACAACGGCTCGCGCACCAAAACCTTCTTTTTGCGAAACAAGCCCTTCATTGAGCACCTGGCCGCCATCTTCCGTAGAAATACCGAAGCTAAAATATTGTCGGTTACCGTACACATCGCTGATTAAATTATTCAAAACAAAATCCAAAGCACCTACTTGCCTGCCCGCATCACTGGCTGCCAAATATTGCGTATGCACGATGTGTCCAAAATCAAAAACCATCGCAGCAGCCAACAGTTGACCTTCCAGCACAGCACCGAAGACCTTTATATTCTCTGGGAAGCGTGACATTAAAAGTTCAATTTCGGATAGCGAATGAACAGGCTTAGAGTCGAAGCGTTCCAATACTTTAGACAGAAGCGCATGAAAATCGGCAGTGCTTACCGAAGAACTGAACGTGACAGCATTTTTCTCGGCTTTCTTTATGACACACTTTCTAGAGTCAGAGAGCTTAGGCGCCCGAGCAATCTCTATCACTGACGAAACATCACGACGAAACAACTTCGCATTATTCCTGAACAACGCGTAAAGATCCTCTTCTGCGGGATAGCGCGTAAATACAGAGGGGATGCACTTGTATACCAAATCCACGGCACCGAGATCTTTATAGTGTGCCTTTAATGCATCAAATATGTCCAGCATTGCTTTGCAACCAACATCTTTCAGAAAAAATAATACCGGCGTAGGTCAGGCCAGAGTGGCTGAAAATCGTCGTATCAAAAATATTTGCTGGAAAAATCGCAACCACACGTTTTTTCTTATAGATCAACACCGACACATCATTGAAACGAGCTTCATGATAGCGAAAGTACTGAGTCAAGTGGATAAAGTTACCATTCTTTGAATGCTCAACTACGTAATCCCAATCTTTACTCAGAGAGGCATCGTATCTCTTCAGTTCATACATCTGGTTTATTGCCTATATTGATTTCCATTACACATAGCCCATCCAAATGACCGGCCATCTCAAACCCTACTTTCTGATAAAGCTTTATCGCGCGAATATTATTAGGGCTAACCTTGAGAAATACGGATGACACACCGATGGAAAGCGCAAAGGCAAAGATCTCCGTTATTATCGATTGACCGAGACCTTTCCCCCATAATTCTTTTTCGCCAAGATAACCCCAGTACTCGGCACGCTGATCGATAATGTTCTTTAGACCTGCTGCGCCCACTTTTCGCCCGAAATACTCTAAACCGAAGATCCGATAGTCATCCCTATCTACCAGTGAATTGAAAAAACCAATTTGCTGTTCATCCGTGAAGCTGGGCGTTTGCGTTAACTCTTTAATTTCAGGATCACGAAGCCACTTCCCGCTTAAAGCGAGATACTCTTCATTATAAGCGACCAATTTGATCATGGCCTTATTCACTTATCAGCTTATAAAATTCTGTATAATCTCTAATATAATCACTTTCTTCATAAGGCTCACTAGCGAGAACCAGGAGTACGCAATTTTCGCTAAAATCGTGCATCTCTCGCCAAGTAAGACCCTCAATTAAAATCCCCTTGGTGGGGCAATCGAGGACAACCTCTTCCCTGCTACGGCCATCGTCCAGTACCATCCTGCACTGACCAGCCATGCAAATTGCTACTTGCTTAAGATTATGGTGCGCGTGGAAGCCACGACTGACACCTTCGCTGGTATGGTAAATATAGTAGACCCGCTTAATTTCGAAAGGGATCAACTTCCCTTGTTCAATAGAAAACCAAGCTACCTCGGTGGTCACCAAGTTTTTGAAATTCAATCCACTTAACTAGACTCACGCTGCCCCTCCATGCCATATCAGTGATAACGTAGTACACGTACTTCAGGTCCAACGCCGCGCTAAGCTTTACGTTACTTCTACTGATTGACCTATTGCTTGCCGGTCAAGCTCTGCAGTCGAATATGCTTATTGCCAGACAACAGCGCCCTGTCGGTCGTAGATCTATTCGATCATGACCGTCCTGCCTCGGCAAGAACCATAGGCTACCGGGAGCCTCAGACCTCATCCACTGGCCAACGTGCAGAAAACCTGAAAGCACTAATGCAGCCCCCTCGCCGCCCCCTGCTTGGAGCCCTCGCTCTAGCCTGGAAAGACCAAGCTTCCTTGCTGAACATACAGATAGCGGGTAAAAAACTGAGATTACTTTTTTGGACAGCGATTCTATCACTTGGATGGCAGCAAGACATCCCTGGCTGGAGCACTTTCTTATGCCCCAATCCTGAAACGCCGACGATTCGCTTTACTGCTGGGCTGCTCAAGGCAA
>NZ_QORI02000156.1 GCF_003325755.1 Pseudomonas sp. SST3
CTCCTCGCACTGGC
Organism: Pseudomonas sp. SST3; assembly: GCF_003325755.1. The sequence goes on from NZ_QORI02000156.1 coordinate 15, forward strand.
AACCTTTCACTAGTCGCTCAGCGACGGGCAATCAGCCCTTGCCGGGCAATGCGCGTCAGTTGGTGGATCACCTCATGGGCGTTGCTGGCACTCGGTGCCTGAATCACTGCAAGGTCGAAACTGTCGCTGGCAAAACGGGCCAGGGAATCGCCGTCTTCCACAAACTGGATCAGGAACGCCGAAGGCCGACCGGAACGGCGTGGCCAGCCGTCCAGATAACGCAGCAGTGTCGGCTGGTGCTTACCGCCCAGGAGGATTTTCGGATTGCGTTGAGTCAGGTCCGCGGTGATCGGGGCCAGGCGTATAAGGGGGCGTAGTGCATTCATCGTGTCGTGTCTCTGCCTCAAAAGTCTGCGGGCAGGTGAGAGGCAACACCGAACCAGCGCTTTAGCGGTATTTCGAGGAACGCCCTGCGTGAGCAAGCGTACTTCTGTCGGGCTGCATTGAGACCCAGTGGCGCCCCGCAATTAGCTGTTTAAATCGGCGCATGAGCAGCATCCTAGAGAAGCCTGTGGGGCAGTGTCAAGAATCCCGGGCAACGAAAAGGCCCGCATCAGCGGGCCTTTTTGTGCAGCTTGCTAAACGATCAGTGAGTGATCGCGCGGTCGACAGACAATTTGCCCGCACCTTCCAGCAACACCGCCAACGCGCCGCCGAGCAACGCCAGTGCGAACTCATAACCGTTGTTGGCCATGAACAGCCCGTTGTGGATGTGTACAGAGAAAATCGCCACCAGTGTCAGGAAGGTCAGGCCCAATGCAGCAGGGCGAACCAGCAAACCGATGATCAGGGCCAGGCCGGCGAAGAACTCGGTACCGCCCGACAGCAGCGCCATCAGCGTGCCCGGCGCCAGGCCGATGCTTTCCATCCATTGTGCGGTGCCCGCCAGGCCACCACCGCCAAACCAGCCGAAGAGCTTTTGCGAACCGTGGGCAGCGAAGATGATGCCGACGAAGATACGCAGAATAGTCAGGCCATAACCGGCGCGAGTGGACAGTACACGGGTAATCATTGGGCTCATGGGGGTAAATCCTTTTCCAGGTAGGGGTTGGTTGGCCGCTATATTAATCAGTTTAAGCAATGATAAAAGCCGAAATATTGCCTAATTTACATCTAAAAAATCGATTATTCACGCGATGCAACTTTAGCCGCAGGCGGCTCCAGAGACTCGCGCTCCCGATCGAACGCCAAATAATACTTGTTGACGCTATTAACATAGCTGACGCCGCCCATCCCTACCTGCTCCATGGCAATGCGTTCAACCTGGAAGAACCACTGATTGGGGTTAAGCCCACGGCGCTTGGCCTCGGTGCGCATACCTTGCACCCGCTCCGGCCCCATGTTGTACGCCGCCAGCATAAAGGCCATGCGCTCGCGCTCATTGAGCTTGGGGCTGGAGAAAAACTTGCGCCGGATCATCGCCAGGTAACGCGCCCCCGCCTGCACATTACTGTCGAGCGACTCGATATTGTTGACCCCCACCCGCTGCGCCGCCGACGGCGTGATCTGCATCAGGCCGGTAGGGCCTCCACTATTGCGTGCGCCTGGGTCCAGGGAAGACTCCTTGAACGCCAACGCCGCCAGATTCAGCCAGTCCATACCTTGCTCACGCGCATGTTTTTGCAAAACCGGGCGCAGTTTTTCCAGGCGCTGGCGGTCAGCCCGCGCCAATGGGTTACGGACCTGGTAGAGGCGCCGATAGATGCGCTGGAAGGCCACATCCTGGTCGGAAGGCGTGTGATAGGTCTTGAGAAAACCGATCGATGCTGGCACGCAGCATCGACGCGTCCTGACGCACAAAACCAGAACTCGTCGCCTGGCTCGCTGATGACGACCTGCTTGTCAAAGCGCAACTTGGGCAGGATTTTCGACCAGCGTTGAGCAATCGGTTTTTCCACGATCGTCAGGTGAAAAATCCCCGCCTGCACCATCTCCAGGACATCTTCCACCGCCAGGCTCGGGTCAACCCATTCCACTTTCACTGGTGGGCGCTTGTGCAGGGCCAGCTTTTGATTGACCTGACTGATAGCGTCCACCGCCGCACTACCGGTGGTCAGCGTCACCGTGCGACCCGACAGTTGCTCCAGTTTGGTATACCGTCGTTCACCCTTGACGCCCACCAGCCACAACGGCACATCGCTGACAATCGGGGCGCTGGCGCTGACCTTGTGCACGCCTTTCACGTCCAGCAACTCACCGGGCGCCACCAGGTCACCTTCACCACGGGCCAGCGCACCGAGTAACTGGTCCTTGGCCTTGGGGATGATCTTGAGGTTGATGGCCTGCCCATCACGGGCATGGCCGTTGAGGTACTGCTCGAAGGCGCGCAACCGATGGTATTCGACACCGATGGCCTGGCCCTGCACTTCACCGGAACTGTTGCGGCTCTGGTTGACCAAGACACGCAGGGTGCGGCTGGAGCGAATTTGCGCCAGGTCGCGGACCTTGCCGGGCTTGGCCACTTGCAGCGGCCCATCCAGACGTGCGACCGCCGTCATGGGCAGCAATAACGCCAGGCACAACATAAGCAACGCCGAGGGTCGGATCATCCGCTCTCCGGAAAGAAAACTGGCCAGCGCCTGTGCGAATTACGCAGTGCTGGGGGTCAGAAACAGAGCGCTTTATGCGCTGGCAAGGCGTGCAACGGCGCCAAGGTGGCAGGCAATCGGCCCACCACAATGTCGCTTGCGACGTTCAAAGACAGCGTTAACGCATTGTAGTTCTTGGTTTTTCTTATCAATCTACAGCTCTGATATGCTTTCCGGCCGCAGGCGGAGATAGCACCATGCAACTCATTGATATTGGCGTCAACCTGACCAACCCCAGTTTCGACGAGAGGCACACGGCCGTTCTCGAACGCGCCTACGCCGCTGGCGTGCAGCAATTGGTACTCACCGGCACCAGCGTCGAGGGCAGCGAACAGGCCCTGCAACTGTGTGTAAAACTCGACGAAAGCGCCCAGCGCCTGTTCAGCACCGCCGGCATTCACCCCCACTCTGCCAGCGACTGGAACAGCGACAGCGCCCAACGTCTGCGTGGCTTGCTGGGCGACAGCCGAGTGCGCGCCGTGGGTGAATGCGGGCTGGATTTCAATCGGGACTTCTCCCCTCGCCCCCAGCAGGAAAAAGTCCTCGAAGAACACCTGGCCCTGGCCGTCGAACTGCAACTTCCGGTGTTTCTCCATGAGCGCGATGCCAACCAGCGTCTGCTGGAGATCCTCAAGGACTACCGCGACCACCTGCCAGCCGCCGTGGTGCACTGCTTCACTGGCGAACAGGCAGCGCTGTTCAGCTACCTGGACCTGGATTTACACATTGGCATCACGGGTTGGATCTGCGACGAACGCCGTGGCACCCACCTGCATCCCCTGGTAAGGGAAATTCCCCGAGGCCGTCTGATGCTGGAAAGCGATGCGCCCTACCTGCTACCACGCACCCTGCGCCCCAAGCCGAAAAATGGTCGCAATGAGCCGGCGTACCTGCCCGAAGTACTGCGCGAAGTGGCCTTGCACCGTAACGAAACGATGGAAGATCTGGCGTTGCACAGCACCGCCTGCGCCCGCCGCTTTTTCGGCTTGCCTGCCATCGATTAATACGGCGCATTGACCCATGTCAAAAGCGCTTTTCTGAATAGCGGCACAATAATGGCACCTTGCCAATACTGTTTTCCGCTATCAGAGAAAACCTTCCATGGGTGCCTGGCTTAGCAATATCTCGCTCAAATACAAATTCTGGGCCGTCAAACGCGGTCGCCTTCATCACCACCCTGCTGCTGGTGCTGTACGCGGTACA
>NZ_QORI02000157.1 GCF_003325755.1 Pseudomonas sp. SST3
AATACGCAAGTTTTCCTGAGTGGTTGGGTTAGCTGCAACTAAACGCGCCTCCTATGGCTGTGATGCCCGCCATAGCGAGAGGTATCGCCGGTAAGAAGTTATTTTCTCCATGACCGCTTTTATTCAAGCTCGTTAGCAACGTCAACACTTGCTGAGCTTTTTGCGGGTCGTCTCCTGCTATCTGAGTGATCTTATCTGCCAGTGCTTGAGTTTCAGGAGAGTGGTCGTTATTTGTGATATTGCCAAGCACTCGGTTGACGATAGCGGACCGTTCGTCTACGTGGCGACTACCTAGCTGCCTAAAAGCAGCCTTGCCTTCCATCATGCGGCCAACCCAATCAGGGTTTGTGCCTTGCGCAATCTCCGAACCAGCGCCGAGCAGGTCCACCATCTGGAAAATCGTCTCTTCGGTTCTGTCACCTAACTTGGCGGCGTCGGTTTTCCATTGTTCTAATGTTGCCTTTGGGGATGTCACCGCTTTCAACGAAGAGTCAGTTACATACAGATCCGTACGTTTTTCCTGGTCCTTGGTAACTTCGTAAGCCTTATCAACATCGCGATTGAGCCCCGTCACTGCAGATGTAGCATCGCCCACATCCCGCACAACGATCTCACCCGCGCCCACTGTCGCGCGGACTGATTGCTCGCGGTCCTTATCGTACTTCCAGCCAGTAACACTCCACCCCGTCTGCCCCGTCTTGCCTTTACCGACCTGGCTCGAATCCTGGGTAGTGCTTTCACCGTTTTTATAGGTGCCACCGACGTTCAAGTAATACCCGTGCTCTTTATCTTCTCCAGAGATGTCTCTGAACCCCAGCGTGCCGGTGTCCAGTTTCAAGTTGCCATTGTCCGAAGCGATTAAAGCGCCATCGAGTTGTGTGTGCTTCTCCGTACGGATATCCAGCTTGTCGCTGGCGGTGATTCCGCGTCTGGTCTTCGACCCAATTGGTTTTTCCAGAGGTCTGACCGTAACCAACCGAACCGCTGACACCGCGCCCGGCCCGATGGTGACGGTGACACTTACATCAAATTCTTTGCCTTTGACTTTGCCGGTGTCTGGGACAGAAGAAACATTCAGGTCACCGCCGACCCGGCCAATGACTTTATCTCCCCGCAAGTCGGCACCTGCAACCTGAGTATCGCGGCCGCTCTCGAAGCCCAAACGATCGGCAGCATAGAGATAGGCATCCTGTTGACGCTGCCCTTCCCGGTCCAGGTTCCCTTTGCCCATGCTGACGCTGGCATAAACGCCGACTCCCTCGTTGCCAAAGGTAAACCCGACTTCTCCACCTCCACTGTTTCTATTACTGTCGCTTGAACTGTCGTTCTGCGCAGCACGGATGCTCAAGTCGTTCCCTGCCTTGAGATCGATGTCGCGGCCGGCCTTGGCTTGAGTACCTATCAGGTTCAGGTCATTGCTCGCATTCAGGTTAATATCGCGCCCGGCCTGCGCTGTCGTGACGGCAGAAGTACCGTTACTACCCTTCTCGCTAGCAACGCCATGGCTTCCACCTACGCCTAACTTTACGCCACCACTGGTACCGCCATGGATGCCACCCCAGCTCTGACTCTCACTGTCATTTTGGTTAATGCTGCCCTTGGCTACATCAAGCAAAACATCTCGACCTTTGATGTTGATATCGCGGCCGGCATTCAACTGGCCGCCGCTGATCGCCACATCATTCCCAGCGACCATGTTGAGATCTTTACCGGCCTTCAGGGTCGATGAACGATTGGTCTCTTCAATCAGCTGTGTGCTGGTGCTGTGCTTGCTATTGCCGAATTTTACGTCCCCAGTGGGACCTGCAAGGAATTGGCTGACTGCATCAACACCTTTCAGCGTGCTGGAGCCCTTGCTGATATTGTCCTCTCCCTTCCCGGCCCCGCTCACCGCATCCTTGGTGTTGCCATAGTTATGGTTGATAGCCACACTCAACCCGTTACGCTCCGTCTCCCGCTGCTGCTCCATCAGCAAACGTTCACGCGCCGCATCGATATTTATATCTCGCCCGGCCGTCAGCTCAGCATCATTGGCAGCCGATAGGTCAGAGCCGCGCTGGTTGATATCTCGCTTGGCATTGATCGTCAGGTCCTGCCCTGCATTGATCTGGCTGGCGGCTGCTGTTTGCTGCTCAAGTCTATTTTTCTCTGTACTTTTATCAGCGCCCACAAACAACGTCACACCATTGGCGTCACTCGATACGCCAATACCGGTCTGTTTGCTTTTTTGCCAATCGCGCTCACTGGTACTGCTTTGGGCCGCAAGTACATTGACATCGCGTCCTGCATTGAGACTGACATCACGCCCGGCGCTGACCCCACTGCCCACCAAGTTAATATCTCGCTCAGCGTGCAAGCTCGCATCACGATCCGCGGACACTTGGCTCCCCACGCTGGTGCTGCGTTGGGCTTCTTGGCCAGCTTTTTTGGCCGAGGAGATCGCAATAAACCCACCCGAGATCGAGCCGGTTTTCTTTCTCGTATTTTTCACTACGGCTATAGGCGGTGTCGTTTGCAGAAACCAGGTTGATGTCGCCTGTCTCCTTGACCAGTCCAGACCTTAACTCGACATCATTTTCTGCACTAATCTCACTAGCCCGCACCCGCACATCATTACCTGCAGCCACCACCACATCGTTGCCCGCCTCCAACTCACTGCCCACTTGGCTCGCAGTAGTCTTCAACTGGCTTTTGCCACTTTTGGACAGCCCCAGGAACCCGGACTTGGTCTTCTTGCTGTAGGAACCATGCTCCTCGACACCCGACAACACCGCGATGTCACCCGTGGCCCCTAGCAACATGTCTCCATCGGCCTTCAGCTGGCTGCCGATCACGGTGACGTCACGCCCGCCGTCGATGCTCATCCCGCCACCAGTCTTCTTGGTGGCATTGATGGTCAGGTCTTTGCCGGCTTCGACGACCGAGGCCACGTTGGTGCTGTCATAACTTTCCCGCTGTTGGCTTTTGCTGCGTCCGAACGAGCCCTTGCTCTTTTTCGAGTAGAACGAGGCGTCTTCGTCCAGTGCCGACAGGATGCTCACATCGCGCTGTGCATCGAGGGCCACGTTGCCGCCGCCGGCGATTCGGCTGGCGGTGAATTTCCAGGTCTTTACCGGCATTGAGCGACACGTCGCCGCCGGCCGTCAGCACGCTGGAAACCTGACTGATGTGGTCCTTGGACTGGGTGACCTTCTTGGACTTGCTGGAGGAATGCTGTTCGTCGGCAGCCGACGAAATACTCAGGTTCTCAGTCGTCGTGATGCTCAAGTCGCGCTTGGCGTCGATACGGCTGGCAATGGCGCTGAAGTCTCGCCCTGCCGATACCTTGAGGTCGCGGCCGGCCTCCACACTGGCGCCGTTTTGCGTCACGGTTTCGGTGCGCAGGCGGCTGCCCAGATCCAAACCATTGCGTTGCTCAACGGCATCGATGTGCACATCGCGGCCAGCGACCAATGTGGTGTCACGCCCGCTTTGCAGCACGCCACCGGTATTGGCGATGTCACGGCCTGCATTCATCGTCAGGTCATTAGCTGCCTCGATGCGTGACGCACTGTCGAGATAGTCGCGGCGCTCAGCGGTGCCGTTGCCGGTACGGGTTACTGCACGGTCGTTGATCACATCACCCTTGATCGCCGTCAGCGTGACATCGCGTCCGGCGATGATGCCGCCGGACTTGTTGACGATGTTGTTACCCGCCAGCAGGTCGAGGCGGTTGCCGGCTTCCGATCAAGCCGCTGTTGATCAGGTCATTGCCCGCTTTGGCGGACAGGTTGTTGGTGGCA
>NZ_QORI02000158.1 GCF_003325755.1 Pseudomonas sp. SST3
TCTGTGGGAGCTGGCTTGCCTGCGATAGCAGCGCCGCGGTATCACTGAATGACCGAGGCGCCTGCATCGCAGGCAAGCCAGCTCCCACATGGACCGCGTCCAGGCAAAGGGCGCTGTGTTTCATAGGGGACAAACAACAAGGGGGCGAATCTTCATCCGCCCCCTGTGTGTCCGCTTATTCCTGCGGTTCTTCTTCGTCTGCGGCAGCGTCGAGGGTTGGCTCGTCAACGTTGTCATCGCCAGCTGCGATAACCTCGCCTTCGAATTCCTCACCTTCGAGCTCTTCGCCTTCGACTTCCGAAGGCTCCTGCACACGCTCCAGGCCGACCAGTTTTTCGTCCTTGGCCAGCTTGATCAGGGTCACGCCCTGGGTGTTACGGCCCAGGCTCGACACTTCCGCCACACGGGTACGCACCAGGGTGCCCTGGTCGGAAATCAGCATGATCTCCTCGCCGTCGAGCACCTGCACCGCGCCGACGAGACGGCCGTTGCGGTCGTTGCTGACCATGGCGATCACGCCCTGGCCGCCACGCTTGTACTCCGGGAACTCACTGATGGCGGTGCGCTTGCCATAACCACGCTCGGAAGCGGTGAGGATCTGGCTGCCTTCTTCCGGGATCAGCATCGAAATCAGCTTCTGCCCTTCCGGCAGGCGCATGCCGCGTACACCGCGGGCGGTACGGCCCATGGCTCGTACGTCGGATTCCTTGAAGCGTGTGACCTTGCCGCCATCGGAGAACAGCATGACTTCGCGCTCGCCATCGGTAATGGCTGCGGAAATCAGCACGTCACCTTCGTCCAGCTCCAGGGCGATCAGGCCCACGCTGCGTTGACGGCTGAAGGATTCCAGCGGGGTCTTCTTCACGGTGCCTTTAGCGGTGGCCATGAAGATGAAGTGACCTTCGGTGTATTCCTCGACCGGCAGCATGGTGGTGATGTATTCGTCACTGTCCAGCGGCAGCAGGTTGACCAACGGACGACCACGGGCAGCGCGGGAGGCCTCCGGGATTTCGTAGGTCTTGAGCCAGTACACCTTGCCTTTGCTGGAGAACAGCAGCAGCGTGGTGTGGCTGTTGGCGACCAGCAGGTGAGCGATGTAGTCCTCATCCTTCACGCCGGTAGCCGATTTACCTTTACCGCCACGACGCTGGGCCTGGTAGGCCGCCAACGGTTGGGTCTTGGCATAGCCACCGTGGGAGATGGTCACCACGCGCTCTTCTTCCGGGATCATGTCACCCAGGGTCAGGTCCAGGCGCGCATCGAGGATTTCGGTGCGGCGCACGTCGCCGTATTCGGCGCGGATCACTTCCAGTTCTTCGCGGATCACTTCCATCAGGCGCACAGCGCTGCTGAGGATGCGGATCAACTCGCCGATCTGGTTGAGGATCTCCTGGTACTCGGCCAGCAGCTTCTCGTGCTCAAGGCCAGTCAGGCGGTGCAGGCGCAGTTCCAGGATGGCCTGGGCCTGTTCTGGCGACAGGAAGTACTTGCCTTCACGCAGACCGTATTGCGGGTCCAGGGTCTCGGGGCGGCACGAGTCGGCGCCAGCGCGCTCAACCATCGCGACCACGGCACTGGATTCCCAAGGTGTGCTGATCAGCGCTTCCTTGGCTTCCGACGGGGTTGGCGAGGCCTTGATGAGGGCGATCACCGGGTCGATGTTCGACAACGCAACCGCCTGGCCTTCCAGGATATGGCCGCGCTCGCGGGCCTTGCGCAGTTCGAACACGGTACGGCGGGTGACCACTTCGCGACGGTGACGCACGAAGGCTTCCAGCAGGTCCTTGAGGTTCAGGATGCGCGGGCGGCCGTCGATCAGGGCAACCACGTTGATACCAAACACGCTTTGCAGCTGGGTCTGGGCGTAGAGGTTGTTGAGGATCACCTCCGGCACTTCGCCGCGGCGCAGCTCGATGACCACGCGCATGCCGTCTTTGTCGGACTCGTCGCGCAGCTCGGTGATGCCTTCCAGCTTCTTCTCTTTAACCAGCTCGGCGATCTTCTCGATCAGGCGTGCCTTGTTCAAACTGGTAAGGGAGTTCGGTGATGACGATCTGCTGGCGGCCACCGACCTTGTCGATGTCTTCGATGATCGAGCGGGCGCGCATGTAAATGCGCCCACGGCCGGTGCGGTAGGCTTCGATGATGCCGGCGCGACCGTTGATGATCGCGGCGGTCGGGAAGTCCGGGCCGGGAATGTATTGCATCAGCTCATCGACGGTCAGCTCAGGGTTGTCGATAAGGGCCAGGCAACCGTCGATGACTTCACCGAGGTTGTGCGGCGGGATGTTGGTGGCCATGCCCACGGCGATACCGCTGGAACCGTTGACCAGCAGGTTGGGAATCCTGGTGGGCATGACAGCCGGGATCATTTCGGTGCCGTCGTAGTTCGGCACCCAGTCCACGGTTTCTTTTATGCAGGTCGGCCAGTAGCTCGTGCGCCAGCTTGGTCATGCGCACTTCGGTGTATCGCATGGCCGCGGCGTTGTCGCCGTCCACCGAACCGAAGTTACCCTGGCCGTCTACCAGCAGGTAGCGCAGGGAAAACGGCTGCGCCATCCGAACGATGGTGTCGTACACCGCAGTGTCGCCGTGAGGGTGATACTTACCGATCACGTCACCGACAACACGGGCAGATTTCTTGTACGGCTTGTTCCAGTCGTTACCCAGCTCGCTCATCGCGAACAGCACACGCCGGTGCACGGGCTTCAAGCCATCGCGCGCATCAGGCAGTGCCCGACCGACAATTACGCTCATCGCGTAGTCGAGGTAGGACTGTTTCAGCTCGTCTTCGATATTGACCGGGAGGATTTCTTTGGCCAGTTCGCCCATGAGAAGCCTGATTCCTTTTTCGGGTGAAACCTCGTCACATCCATTCGGGACGAACGAAGCTCGCCGCTGCCGGCACGGTGCCTGACAACGACTTACGACAAATCAACGAGTTATGACACGGATCTGCACGTTATAGGCCACCCCTCGGGGCAGCCCTGGAAACCGCCAGATGTTATCACAATCGCCGCCACGCACCTATCCCCCTGATGCGCATGGAGGCTAGTAATTTGACGGATGACAGGCTTGAAGGGGACGAGAGGGGCTCAGAGGCGCGATGGTGCTTTTTTGCGAGGGTGGAATGCAGACGTTTTATTGACTTCAAGGGCCAATCGCAGGCAAGCCAGCTCCCACCTTTGATGTGTGAACACGGTTGAAGGTGGAGCTGGCTTGCCTGCGATAGAGCCCCCACAGCCACCGACACCCTCAATGCAGGCGCTTACGACACATCAACTTGGCCAGTTTGGCAGTGTCTGGCCGCTCGACAATGCCTTTTTCGGTGACGATCACATCAATCAGATCCGCAGGCGTCACATCAAACACAGGGTTAAACGCCGCGATATCCAACCGCTGCCCATTCACCTCAAGCAACTCACCCATATCGCGCTGCTCCAGCGCAACATCCTCCCCCGTAGCCATCATCAAATCCAGGGCCGAACTCGACGCCACCACCATAAAACGCACGCCATGGTGCATGGCACACACGGCCAACTGATAAGTGCCGATCTTACTGATCACATCGCCATTGGCCGCAATACAGTCAGCCCCCACCACCACCCAGGTCACGCCTTTGGTCTTGAGGATATGCGCCCCGGCGGAGTCGGCATTCACCGCCACCGGGATGCCCTGGCCCGCCAACTCCCACGCTGTAAGACGGGAGCCTTGCAGCCAGGGGCGGGTTTCATTGACATAGACCTGCTCGAC
>NZ_QORI02000159.1 GCF_003325755.1 Pseudomonas sp. SST3
CCCCGCTAAGCGGGGGCCTTTTCAAAACATCAGAGCTCACTCAAAAGAGAGATTACTCGATGATTTTAGCTACAACGCCAGCACCAACGGTACGGCCGCCTTCACGGATAGCGAAGCGCAGACCGTCTTCCATTGCGATGGTTTTGATCAGGGTAACAGTCATTTGAATGTTATCGCCTGGCATTACCATTTCAACGCCTTCTGGCAATTCGCAGTTACCGGTCACGTCAGTAGTACGGAAAGTAGAACTGTGGACGGTAGCCTTTGAAGAACGGAGTATGACGGCCGCCTTCTTCTTTGCTCAGAACGTAAACTTCTGCGGTGAACTTGGTGTGCGGCTTGACCGAACCCGGCTTAACCAGAACCTGGCCACGCTCAACGTCGTCACGCTTGGTACCACGCAGCAGAACGCCGCAGTTCTCGCCAGCACGACCTTCGTCGAGCAGTTTGCGGAACATTTCAACACCGGTGCAGGTGGTGACAGTAGTGTCACGCAGACCAACGATTTCCAGTGGATCCTGAACGCGAACGATACCGCGCTCGATACGACCAGTCACAACAGTACCGCGACCGGAGATCGAGAATACGTCTTCGATTGGCATCAGGAACGGCTTATCGGTCAGACGAACTGGTTCTGGGATGTAGCTGTCCAGAGTTTCAACCAGTTTACGAACGGCAGTGGTGCCCATTTCGTTTTCGTCGTTGCCTTCCAGAGCCATACGAGCAGAACCGATGATGATCGGAGTGTCGTCGCCCGGGAAGTCGTAAGTGCTCAGCAGATCGCGCACTTCCATCTCAACCAGTTCCAGCAGCTCAGCGTCGTCTACCAGGTCAGCCTTGTTCAGGAAAACCACGATGTACGGAACGCCAACCTGGCGGGACAGCAGGATGTGCTCACGGGTTTGTGGCATCGGACCATCAGCGGCCGAGCAAACCAGGATAGCGCCGTCCATCTGGGCAGCACCAGTGATCATGTTCTTCACGTAGTCAGCGTGACCTGGGCAGTCAACGTGAGCGTAGTGACGAATAGTCGAGTTGTACTCAACGTGCGCGGTGTTGATGGTGATACCACGAGCTTTTTCTTCTGGTGCGCTGTCGATCTTGTCGAAGTCAACACGAGCCGAACCGAAAACTTCGGAGCAGACGCGAGTCAGAGCAGCGGTCAGAGTGGTTTTACCGTGGTCAACGTGGCCGATGGTGCCAACGTTTACGTGCGGTAGGGAACGATCAAATTTTTCTTTAGCCACGACAATTAACTCCTTGCCTAAAGGACTGAATCAGCCTTGTTTTTTGGATACAGTTTCAGCGTATGTGCGCCGGAGCTGTGTTGTATTTTTTGAATTCCATAGAGTAGCTTGCGCGACCCTGGGACATGGAGCGAACGTCGGTCGCATAACCGAACATCTCACCCAACGGAACCTCGGCGCGAATCACTTTGCCGGAAACCGTGTCTTCCATACCCAAGATCATGCCGCGACGACGGTTAAGGTCGCCCATGACATCACCCATATAGTCTTCAGGTGTAACAACTTCTACCGCCATGATTGGCTCAAGCAACTCACCACCGCCCTTCTGGGCCAGTTGCTTGGTTGCCATGGAAAGCAGCCACCTTAAACGCCATCTCGTTGGAGTCGACGTCGTGGTAAGAACCGTCAAAAACGGTTGCTTTCAGGCCGATCAGCGGATAGCCGGCAACAACACCGTTCTTCATCTGCTCTTCGATACCCTTCTGGATAGCAGGGATGTATTCCTTAGGAACAACACCACCTACTACTTCGTTCACGAATTGCAGACCTTCCTGACCTTCGTCAGCAGGAGCAAAACGGATCCAGCAGTGACCGAACTGACCACGACCGCCGGACTGACGAACGAACTTGCCTTCGATTTCACAGTTCTTCGTGATGCGCTCACGATAGGAAACCTGAGGCTTACCGATGTTGGCTTCGACGTTGAACTCACGGCGCATCCGGTCAACCAGGATGTCCAGGTGCAGCTCGCCCATGCCGGAGATGATCGTTTGACCAGTCTCTTCATCAGTCTTGACGCGGAAAGATGGATCTTCCTGAGCAAGCTTGCCCAGAGCGATACCCATTTTTTCCTGGTCATCCTTGGTCTTAGGCTCTACGGCAACCGAAATAACCGGCTCCGGGAAGTCCATGCGAACCAGGATGATTGGCTTGGCAGCGTCGCACAAAGTCTCACCAGTGGTGACGTCCTTCATGCCGATCAGGGCCGCGATGTCACCAGCGCGTACTTCCTTGATCTCTTCACGGGCGTTTGCGTGCATTTGCACCATACGACCCACGCGCTCTTTCTTGCCTTTAACCGAGTTGATCACGCCGTCGCCGGAGGCCAACACGCCCGAGTAAACGCGGACGAAGGTCAAAGTACCCACGAATGGGTCGGTAGCGATCTTGAACGCCAGAGCCGAGAACGGCTCGTTGTCATCGGCGTGACGCTCCATTTCTTCTTCCTCGTTATCAGGGTTGGAACCCTTGATAGCAGGAATGTCGGTTGGAGCAGGCAGGTAGTCGATAACGGCGTCGAGAACCAGGGGAACACCCTTGTTCTTGAACGAGGAACCGCAAACAGCCAAGACGATCTCACCAGCGATAGTACGCTGACGCAGAGCGGCCTTGATTTCCACGTTGGTGAGTTCTTCACCTTCGAGGTATTTGTTCATCAGCTCTTCGCTGGCTTCGGCAGCAGCCTCAACCATGTTGTTGCGCCACTCGTCAGCCAGTTCCTGAAGTTCTTCAGGGATAGGCTTACGAACAGGAACCATACCTTTGTCGGAATCATTCCAGTAAACAGCTTCCATGTTGATCAGATCGATCTGACCCTGGAAGTTGTCTTCGGAACCGATAGCCAACTGGATAGGCACCGGAGTGTGACCCAGACGCTGCTTGATCTGACCGATCACGCGCAGGAAGTTGGCACCAGCACGGTCCATCTTGTTTTACATAAACAAGACGTGGAACACCGTACTTGTTGGCTTGACGCCATACGGTTTCCGACTGAGGCTCAACACCCGAGGTGCCGCAGAACACAACGACAGCGCCGTCGAGTACGCGCAGGGAACGTTCAACTTCAATGGTGAAGTCTACGTGGCCCGGGGTATCGATTACGTTGAAGCGATGCTCATCTTTGTACTGCTTCTCGGAACCCTTCCAGAAGGCGGTAATAGCAGCAGAAGTAATGGTAATACCACGCTCCTGCTCCTGAACCATCCAGTCTGTGGTCGCGGCGCCGTCATGCACCTCGCCCATTTTGTGACTTTTGCCGGTGTAAAACAGTACGCGCTCGGTGGTGGTGGTTTTACCAGCATCCACGTGAGCGACGATACCGATGTTACGGTAGCGGCTAATCGGAGTAGTACGAGCCATAAAGCCCTCGCAAAATTAGTGAAGCTAAAATTAGAAGCGGTAGTGCGAGAAAGCTTTGTTGGCTTCAGCCATACGGTGCACGTCTTCACGCTTCTTAAACAGCAGCACCTTTACCTTCAGCAGCGTCCAACAGTTCGCCGGCCAAACGCAGAGCCATAGACTTCTCGCCGCGCTTACGGGCGAAGTCTACCAACCAGCGCATTGCCAGAGCGTTACGACGGGACGGGCGAACTTCAACCGGAACCTGGTAAGTAGCACCGCCTACACGGCGCGACTTCACTTCGACCAGCGGAGCGATGGCGTCGAGAGCTTTCTCGAA
>NZ_QORI02000160.1 GCF_003325755.1 Pseudomonas sp. SST3
AAGCTCAGCGGCCAGACCCTCACGCCGTCGCTGCCTTCGTTCAATGGCGAGCGCTACACCGCCTTCACCTTGCGCGAACCGGTGGGCGTGGTGGTGGGCATTGTGCCGTGGAATTCTCGACCATGATCGCCATCTGGAAGCTCGCCTCGGCACTGGTGACCGGTTGCAGCATCATCATCAAGCCCAGCGAATTCACACCGCTGACCCTGCTGCGCATCGCCGAACTGGCCATCGACGCCGGGTTGCCGGCGGGGGTGCTCAATGTGCTGACCGGCGGCGGCCAAGTCGGCAAGGGGCTGGTGGAACACCCCGGCACGCACAAGGTGTCCTTCACCGGCTCAGTGCCCACCGGTATTGCAGTAGGCCGCAGTGCCATGGGCGCCGGGCTGACCCGCGCGACCCTGGAACTGGGTGGCAAGAACGCCGCCGGCTTCCTGCGCGACATGGATGTAGACAAAGCGGTGGATGGCATTATCGAAGCGGGTTTCCTGCACTCGGGGCAAATCTGCGCAGCGGCCGAACGTTTCTTCGTGCACCGCTCGCAAATCGACGCCGTGCTGGAAAAACTCAAGGCGCGTCTCAGCCGCCTGACCATGGCTCGCCCCTGGATGAACACACCGAATTCGGCCCGGTGACCCACCAGCAACACCAACAAAAACTGCTCGGCTACTTCAACCAGGCCCGCGCCGAAAACAACACGATCATCCACGGCGGCCACCTCATCGACCGCCCCGGCTGCTACGTCGAACCCACCGTGATCCTCGCCAACCACCTGCACGACACCCTGCTCAACGAGGAGACCTTCGGCCCCATCGCCACCTTCCTGCCCTACGACAGCGAAGACGAACTACTGACCATGATGAACCACGGGGCCTACGGGTTGAGCGCCAGCCTGTGGACCAATGACCTGGGCAAGGCCCTGCGCATGATCCCGGCCGTCAAGGCCGGCACCCTGTGGGTGAACATGCACACCTTGCTCGACCCGGCAGTGCCGTTTGGTGGCAGCCGGTCTTCGGGATTAGGGCGGGAGTTTGGCAGTGCGTTCATTGAGGACTACACCGAGCGTTAAGTCGGTGATGGTTCGGTATTAAGGGCTGAGTGCCGACGACCGGAATCAGGGCGCAGGTTTGGCGGGTGGGCCACGAAACAGGTTCCTGGAAATGATGTCGGCCTTCAGCATCTTGAGTTGCAGATGACGATTCACTGCGCCAACTCCTTCCATATAACGGGTGACATGGCGCTTCCACGTATCGACCAACACGAAGGGCGCCAAGCCAATTGCAACAAACGGAAAAATAACCAAACCGAAAAGAATTTTCATAAGTTCCAAGCACCCTTGCAACAAATTCACAGGGCCCAAGGATTTTTCATAATGCAATTTCTTGGTCAACACGTCGGAAATCAGGTTCGTGCCGATGGCGGCGGTTACAAACGGGAAAACAAAGAGGAACAGGTTGGAGCGGTGTTTCACCTGGTCAAACAGAGCACCGCTGATTTTGCCTTTTTCGTGCAGTGACTGCGCCAGCCCATTGAATGCGTCGATGGAGACCACGGCACACGCGGCAATCGAAATCAGCGCAACGCCGGTCGCCACGACAACTTGCGGCGTGGTGTCTTTTGTCCAGAATGAAGCCAATCACCGCCATCACCAACACAAAGGCCATCACCAAAAAGCCCAGTTGCACATCCAAGCCAAACAACAATTCGTAATTCATCCGTGAACCTCTCTATCAACACTAATTAAAATAACCAACTGTCACTGATAAGGAATCAAGTGATCGTGCTCCAGATCCCGCATCAACTCGCTCAACATCTCGCTTTCGCTGCGGGGCTCGGTCATGGGGATGTACCAGGTCGTAGCTGTCCAACCACCACGCTTGTAAGCATAGGTTTTGAGCAGTTGCCCGTCCTTGAACAGCGAGCCGTGCAACTGGCGCTCGTAGGTGTAGGGCACTGGCACGGTCAACAGCGTCAACGCGCCAAGTATCGCCGGGAGCGCACCGGCCCCTTTACCGCCGCGTTGATCGACCAACAAGCTGTAGCCCGTCTTGCTGAAACCGCCATCCATAAAACTGAAGGCACCTGTGTCACGCAACAACTGGATAACTTCGCGTTGCGTCTGCTGTTCAAACCTCGACACGGGCGACGGCATCGTGACACTCATCGGCACGTAGGCACGCTCTGCCTTGTAATCCAACGGTTTGAGGGCGGTACCGCAACCACCGAGCAACAGCACGGCGGCCAGTAACGTAGTCCTGATCATTGTGCGTGCTCTTCGGGCAGCAGCCCGTCGCGCTGTACATCTTCGGCAAAAGCCCGTGCAACACGGTGACCGCTCTGTAGCTCCATCCCGCCAGGGCCATCCAGCAGCCAGGAATATTTGTGGGTGACGTTGCGGTAGCTGTACTGCTTGAGCTGCTTCCCATTGTGCTGCAGGGAGAACTCGGTGGTGGTGTCAATGCTCACGGACAGGGGCAGCAGAAACAGAGTTGCCGCGCTCAGCAGTACCACCGGGAAAGGCGGCATATCACGCTGAACGTTGTAGCGCACCCACACCGAGTAATCGTCCGCGTTGCCCCGGCCGCTTTCGACACTGCGAAACACCCCAGTCTCACGCAATTGGTTACGAATTTGTGCTGCATTAAGCGGGTCATCGATCATGACGTGGATCGGCTTGAGATATTCCTTGCCATCCGGCAATGCACGCTCAGGAAGCGTATGGGTGGTTGCACACCCGGTCAGCAGCGCCAGGGCGCTGAACGTAATAAAACGGTTCATGGGCGTGTCTCGTGAAGGATGTTCTGGCCCGCCCCGGATGGCAGCGGCGCGATGATATAAGGGGCGGCGCTGCGATAATCCAGCGGCAACAACTCCAGAGCCGGCAGGCCCGCAACAGAGTGCCGCGCTAGCGGCTCATCGCGTGCTTGCTGGTCGCGCCAGCGGAAGGCACACAGCGAAGCGCCAAGGCATAACGAGCGAAATTCACCGAGGTAATAGGCGTTGCCGGCCTTCAGGCGCAGTGGCAGGTTGAATTTCTCTCGCGCCTGCACCGAGGTGTAGGTCGTCCCCAGAGGGGGTGAATAACTGCTGGAGAAAAACTGAAAATCATAGAACTCATAATCCCCAGGCTTGAGCGCCAACACGAATACACTGGCGGCACCGGCCGCATCCTTCACATCCTGAGGTGTTTGCCGACCGACGCCCACCCAGATCGCTGCGGCGCCAAACTCGGAACCGCGCTTGCGAAACAGTAAACGCTGATTAGGCGCAGGAGATGCGCTAAGGCTCTGCGGGCCGATTGATCCGACTACATAAGCGACCGGGTCCTGGGGGCCAGGTTGCAACGGCTGGCTAACCAGCGACGCAGACTGAGTACCGCAACCTGCCAGGGCTGCCGTAATCAAGAACAAGGCCAAAGGCCGAGAGAAGCGAGACATATCGAACCCTGAACGCAGGCATAAAAAATAAACGGCAGGCGTCAGGAAAAATATGGGATGAGCCTTCCTGGCGCTGCGCTCGCGTCACTGCGAGGGGGGCGAATGGTACGGGGGGAATCGCGGTTTGACTACAGATGATCAGCAGCATTTGTCAGCGCTCGGTGGTCAAAGCCACTCATATCAACCGCCTCCGCCTCAATCTCAATCAACCACTGCGGCAA
>NZ_QORI02000161.1 GCF_003325755.1 Pseudomonas sp. SST3
ACTTAATTAACAGCTAACAGGCTGATCTGATTACAAAAAATGAAGAAAAGGCCGCCCTTGGTCTACGGTGATAGTTGTGAACACACACCACTCGAACAAGGACAGCCCGCGTGAATCGCAGACCTCAAGTCGTCAGGCATCCACCCGCCATCGTCATGACTTGGCCTGCGCCGAGTACGTTGGTTGTCGGGTGGCCCGCCAATGCAGGATTTGCTGTTGAATATTCCAGTGAATAATCTGCTCGTAGAGCTTCTCGACGAAAGCGACATCAAGTTCGGCTTCTACCGCCCATAGTCGCCGCTCCTCAAGCATGGCCGCGACGCGTTCAGGTGCTGGAATGTCCTGTTCGTTGGCTTTGAACTGCGCCGCAGCCTTTACGTAACGCAGGCGTTTTTGTAGCGAGTCAAGGATCTGGCGGTCAAAAAAGTCGATGCCCGCTCGAATGTCATTGAGGTTCTCGCAGGCTTGTGGCGGTTTTAGCGGCAGCATGAGGCTGGTCTCTTTCAATAATGGGTACGCAAGTTGAATGACGCCGCGGGCAATCGCTCGACGACCGTTTGATCAGTGAATGCTCGCTTGGATCGAAGGGTATTCAGTTGAGCTTCGGCAACCACTTCGTCGATCAAGGCGTCGATCATGCTGCAGTCGTGATGATGAGGTGTGGTGATCAGGTGTGCCGAATTACCGGAGGTGGCCAGGCAGTATTTCGTCGCAATTCTTTCTGATGGGCAAGGGAACACGACGGTGATGGAGTTTTCGTTGCGCCAGGCATCAATGCCCGAGGCCTGGAAGCGGTCGACGGCGTACTGTGCCGTGTCCAGGCTGTGTTTGATTCGATGGCGCCATTCAGCCCATGAGTAGCTGCGCAGTGCCGCCCACATCATCAGGGGTGTGTGGCCGTTGCGCGAGCCGCTGATGGTCTTGTCATGGGCGCGGATATAGTCCACTTCCACTGAAATGCGCGCGACGTTGTTGCGTTTGGCCACGACAATTCCGCAAGGAATGGGCGAGCCGATCATCTTGTGGCCGGAGACGCAGATCGAGTCGATGCCGTCGGCAAACGAGAAGGGTTGTGGGTGATCGACGAAGGGCAGGATCATCCCGCTCAAGGCCGCATCAGCGTGCAGGTAGTAGTCGTGGCGGGCAATGCCTGCCTGTTTGCAGGCGTTGCTGGATGGTCACGATATTTATCCACGGCTCCACGCATCGTGGTGCCGATGTTGGCGAAGATGATGGGGTGACGCTCCTGGTCGGCGGTTATTTTTGCCATCAGGTCGTCGTAGTCGATTTCGCCATTGGGCAGCGATTCGACCGCACGGCATTTGATCCGCAATAATTTGACGATCTTTGCCACGGAGTAGTGGGTGTCTTTCGAGTAGTACAGGGTGCCGTCCGGAAACAGTTCGCGTCCCAGGTAGCAGCCAAACATATTGCCTTCCGTCCCGCCATTGGTGACGTAACCCCAACTGTCTTCAAGGGCAATGTTGAACAGCTCGGCGAAATACGTCATGACGTCTTTTTCAAAGTC
Source organism: Pseudomonas sp. SST3 (assembly GCF_003325755.1). The sequence goes on from NZ_QORI02000161.1 coordinate 1,529, forward strand.
GAACGAGTTCAACAGGTAGTTGCTGTACTCGTTCCAGTCCCCGCAGTTGTTAATTGAAAACTGCAAGAAACGGTGCAGCTGGGAGTAATCAAAATCGGCTGATTCGGGATACCCAATGTTGAAATACTGATGTGTCACGCAGTGCTGCCAGAAGCCTTCAAGCTTGCGTTGGTCGGCAGGGGATAAAGTCATGTCTAACTCCTTTTAAATCGACTGGGTGACGCCGCCCGGTCAGGCGGCTATCTGCCTCGCGTCTACCAATGACCACCAACTGCTGAGCGTGGGCGAATCCGCCAGTTCTTCGAAGCTGACGGCAATGCCACGTTCCTTGAGTTCGGCCGCGAGTCTCATCACTTGCAAGGAGTCGAGGCCATAGAAAATCAGGTTTTCCTCAGGGTCCAGGTCTTCACAGTCCTCGACGAGTTGCAGCACGCGAGTCTGCAACCAGGCGCGGGTGGTTTCCGCTGCCAGCAGCTGACGCAGGTGCTTCTTGTCAATCTTGCCCACGGGGGTCAGCGGCATGGTTTCGATTAACCGGATGCGGTCGGGCAGTTTGTATTCGGCGATGCCGAGTTCCATCAGGTGACGTCTGAGCGCGGGCGGCTTCAGGCTCGGGTTGCGTGAGACGACGAACGCGCAGCTTTTTTCTCCCAGCCTGTCATCGGGCATGGCCACCAAGCCCGCGTGAGTCACATCCGGATGGAGGACGATGAGGTTTTCGATTTCCTCCGAAGCGACTTTTTCACCGCCACGGTTGATCTGGTCCTTGACCCTGCCGACCACGCGCAAATCGCCGCTGGGCATGAGTTGGACGAGGTCGCCGGAGTAGTAGTAACCCTCGTTATCGAACGCCTGGGCATTTTGTTCGGGGCTTTGGTAGTACCCGCAAAAGGTGTAAGGGCCACGTGTGGCGAGCATGCCAGGTTCTCCGTCCGGGACGGGGAGGCCTTGTTCGTCAACGATTTTGATTTCATCGTCGGGGCTGATCGGACGGCCCTGGGTAGTAAAAATCTGTTCGTCGGAGTCATTTAGCCGGGTGTAGTTGATCAGGCCTTCGGCCATCCCGAATACCTGTTGCAGCTTACAACCGAGTACGCCGGGTACCTGGCGTGCCAGCGAGTCGGCAAAACAGGCGCCACCGACCTGGAGGAACTCAAGCGATTGCAGTTGTTCTTTATGCTCCGGCGCTGCCTGCAGCCACAAGGCGACTGCACTTGGTACCAAGGCCACAGTATTGACCTCTTGGCGCTGGATGATCGAAAAACAGGTCAAGGGCTCCGGGCTGGGCGCCATGATGATGCAGCCGCCAGCATGCAGAACACCGAGGGCGCCGGGGGAGCTGAGCAAGAAGTTATGGGCGGCAGGTAGCGCGCATAGAAAGCGCGTGCGTGGCGTAAGTTCGCATACTTGCGCGCTTGCCCTGGCGTTGTAGTAATAGTCGTTGTGAGTGCGGGGATGAGTTTGGGGGTGCCCGTGCTGCCGCCTGACAGTTGGAACAATGCGACCTCGCCGGGCCCGAGGGGGAGACGTTCACGTTGCTCTCGCTCGGCGTATTGATCCAGTCGGCGAGGTTGTTTTCGTGACGTTGCTCGCCCAATAGCAAGATGATGTCTGGGCTTGAACCCACCTCCTTGAAGTCGGCGATATAGCTGTCGTCACGGAAGACTTCATGCTCGCGGGAGGCAATCAACAACGTTGGCGCGATTTGTTTGGCGTAACTCTTGAGTTCAAGTTTGCGATGGCTGTAGAGCGCGTTGAGGGGGGCGATTCCTGACTTGAGCAGGGCAAAAAGGACAATGTAAAACTCCGCGATATTGGGCAACTGCACCAGTGCAGTGTCACCGTTGCCAAGCCCGCTGGCGGCCAGTCGCGAGGCCAGGTTGGAAGACAATTGGTCCAACTCGGCATAGCTGAAGTGGCGATCGCCGCAAATAATCGCGGGGGCGTCGGGTTGCGACTGGCTGCGTTCCTGAAGGAGGTGGGTGAGCGGTTTGTCGAGCCAATAGCCTTTGTCCCGATAACGCTGTGCGCTTTCCAGAGGCCAGTGGTTAAATTCAATAGTCATAGTATTCACGTGTGAAAAAAAATTCGAGTTAGTGGGCCAATCCGCAGGCGCGCAGCATGG
>NZ_QORI02000162.1 GCF_003325755.1 Pseudomonas sp. SST3
ACGGCTACCTGATCACGAAGCGAGCGGACGGCTGGCACTTGATCAATTTTCACGGTGACAGCGTTGCCGGCGTATTCGAGACCGAAAGCATGGCGATCGCCGTCGCCGAAGTGTTTGTAGATGAGGCAGGCCATGCATCGAGCAAGCGGCCGAAAACCAAGTAAGCCTCGTTGCACCGCTTTGAAAGCCCCGTTAAGCGGGGCTTTTTTTTGTTTGTCTGTACCTAGATGGCAGTTCGCTATAACCTTCAGCAACGCCACGACAGTGTCAGCGCGCCCTTCCAATACCCTCGATGACGAACCTTTATGAAAAAAATCCTGGCACTGACCGCAGTACTGGCACTCGCCGGCTGCACCACCGCTTCCGACACCTTGCTGAAAAATGGTGAACAAGGTTTGACCATCGACTGCTCGGGCGAGGCCAATTCATGGGCCAGTTGCTACGAAAAGGCGGACGCATCCTGCGCCGGCACCGGTTACCGCATCGTTGGCACCAATGGCACGCCGGCACTCAAGGAAAGCGACAAGACCCTGGGCCAGGACGTGGGCAACTTCAAAGGCCGTAGCGTGGTGGTGGTCTGCAAGTAACGCTGCTACAGGTGCACTTCAGCGAACTTGATCCCCAGGCCACGCAGGGTTTCGATCAAGTCATCCAGGCGAGCAAATGATTCGACCTCATCCTGTTCGTCCACCAAGAAGTAGCTGCGCCCGCCGCTCTTCTTGAAAAACACGATCCACTCGCCCAGATCGGCGGGGTTCTGGATGACATGGGTGGCCGAGATCTGCCCTTCGGCATGGCGGGCTTTGACGTGTTCTCGTTTCATAACGGGCTTTCCAGAAAAACAAATGCCGCTCAAACCCAGGGTTTGAGCGGCATCTTTGTAGTGAATGCCCGACAGTTTAACGGATGCAGGCCGTCCTGCAGGGTGATGGCTTTTTTTATCGGGTTTGAGGGGTGGGCCTGTGGCTCAACCGGAAATGCACTCTTCCCCTGCCTTCTTCACGTCGCCCGGGCGATGGGCACATTGGACATGCTTTCATAAAGCTTGATGCTGCTACCGCTGGAGCGGTCTTCAATTTCAAAGATCGCCGACGGGTCTGCCGAGAACTTCTGCGGCACGATCACCTGAATGCCGTCTTTATGGGGCTCGATCTGCGGCGGCCGACGGGTCGCCTCCAATTTGCGCACCACGCACGCCGCATATTCCTGCGGCTTCTTCCCTGAGATGACCACCAATGTTGGCGGGGTCTGCTTGATATCTGCAACCGAAGCACACCCACCTATTGCCAAGGCCAGCACCAACACACTCCACTTCATACAAAAACCTCCGATAAAGACCCTACGACAGCGGGGATGGTAATTTTCTCCCACCAACGTAGGATTTATCTGTGATAACTCGGTAAATAACTGTTTTAAATTGTCGAAGTCGTCGACGACGGCCCGATAATAAACGCGCTGGGGCTGATAAACTCCATCTTAACCTACGTATCGTTCTGATTTTTCAGAAAAAGCCCTTCTGGAGACACCCCATGAAATTCATCCACCAGCGTGAGCACCTCAACGAGGGAGACATTGTCGTCATCGAATGCTCGCAGACCTGCAATATTCGCCTGATGAGCGATGCGAACTTTCGCAGCTTCAAAAATGGCGGCCGCCATACCTACCACGGCGGCGCATTTGATAAATTCCCGGCCAAGATCACCGCGCCCAGCACCGGCTTCTGGAACATCACCCTGGATGTGGTGACCCGTCGCGCCATCAGCGTGACCCGCAAGCCTGCGTTGTCCCACAAGATTCGTATCGTTCGTCGTACCAGCAGCAAGCTGAGCTGACCCGAACACCTGACAGGAAAAAAGCTGTGACCACCACAACCAAATACGTCATCAAGTACAAGCTCAACGGCGAACGCCGCTTTGAATTTGCCCAGTTGCAAAACAACAGCGTCGAAGAAGCCAAGCAAGCCTTGGCAAAAATTCATGATGCCAGCGACGAAATCACCGACATCAACGTGAGCAAGGCGCTGTAAGCCATGCCAGGCCCTACCGCCGATTTGTTTGCCGATGAGGCCCTGCCACAGCCTGCCGGGCGCGAGCAAATTGGCGAAGAGTCGTATGTACTGAGGGCTATGCCTTGCCCTGGATCGAGCGGTTATTGCCTGAACTGCGGCGTGTCCTGGCTCAATCACCGTTTCGGCAGATGGTCACCCCCGGCGGCTTTACCATGTCGGCGGCGCTGAGCAGTTGCGGCGAGCTGGGCTGGACCACCGACGCCCGTGGCTATCGCTACAGCCCACTCGACCCGCGCAACCAGCAGCCCTGGCCCGCCATGCCCGAGACGTTGCGCCAACTGGCCGTGACAGCGGCAATCGAGGCCGGTTTCAGCGGTTTTCTACCCGATGCCTGCCTGATCAACCGTTACGTACCGGGGGCGAAAAATGTCCCTGCACCAAGACAAGAACGAGCGCAACTACAGCGCGCCCGTGGTCTCGGTGTCCCTGGGGCTGCCGGCGATTTTCCTGTTCGGTGGCCATGCGCGCAGCGACAAAACCCAAAAAGGTCTCGCTGTTTCATGGTGATGTGGTCGTGTGGGGCGGCGTTGATCGCCTGCGCTTTCATGGCGTGATGCCGATCAAAGACGGCCTGCATTCGATCATGGGCCCGCAGCGCATCAACCTGACCTTTCGCACCGCTGGCTAATTTGACCGCAAGCTTCGGAGTGTCGATGACGAGCGGCAGGCTTAATCTGCTCCTGAACCGTCAAGAGTGCAGGCCATGAACAACGAACACGATCCGCGCTGGGCTGCCATTATTGCCCGTGATGCCAAGGCTGACGCCTTGTTTGTCTACGGCGTGAAAACCACCGGCGTGTATTGCCGCCCCAGCAGCGCTTCGCGTTTGCCGCGCCCGGAGAATGTCGAATTTTTCGACACGCCGGCGCAGGCCGAAGCCGCCGGTTATCGTCCCAGTAAACGCGCTGCCGGCGACCAGACGCAGTTGGCTGCACACCATGGGCAGTTAGTGGCCGAAGCCTGCCGGCAAATCGAACAAGCCGAAACCCCGCCTAGCCTGGACGCGCTCGCCCGATCCGCCGGGCTGAGTCCGTTTCACTTCCACCGCGTATTCAAAGCCAACACCGGGTTGACCCCCAAGGGTTACGCCAGCGCCCTGCGTTCGCGCAGAGTGCGCGACGGCCTCAAGGGCCAGCATTCGGTGACAGACACCCTGTACGACGCGGGCTTTAATTCCAATAGCCGCTTTTATGAAGCCGCCGACCAGGTGCTCGGCATGAAACCGCGAGATTACAAAGGCGGCGGCGCCAATAACACCATCCGCTTTGCCGTTGGCCAGTGCTCGCTGGGGGCGATTCTGGTGGCGCAAAGCCAACGTGGCGTGTGTGCGATTTTATTGGGTGATGATCCGGACAAACTGGTGCGCGACCTGCAAGACCAGTTTCCCAAGGCTGAGTTGATCGGCGCGGATCAGGGGTTCGAACAACTGGTGGCCCAGGTCGTTGGCTTTGTCGAGGCCCCTGCCGTGGGCCTGGATTTGCCCTTGGACCTGCGCGGCACGGCCTTTCAGGAGCGGGTGTGGCAGGCGTTGCGCGAAATCCCTGCGGGCAGCACCGCCAGCTATGCGCAGATTGCCGAGCGTAT
>NZ_QORI02000163.1 GCF_003325755.1 Pseudomonas sp. SST3
GTTTTATCACTACTTTTCTTCCAAGAACGAAAATGCTTGACGCTCTGGCCGTGCGCTATACCGAGCGCTTCATGCTCAGCCTGGACAATGCAATGGCGCGCTGCGCTGCCGATGACTGGGAAGAGCGTCTTCGCGCCTGGATTCACGCCAACATCGAAAACCTACGTCAAGACATATCGTATCCACGATATCGTCTACGTGAACCACCACCATCATGATCGTGCCAACGGCTCGAAGAACGCTATTCTCGAGCAATTGCTTGCGATTATTGAAGGGGGCAAGCTGGCCGGCAATTGGGCGCCAGAACATCCGAACGTTGTGGCATTGCTCATTTATGCGGGCGTCCATGGCGCGACTGATAACATCATCGCCGCTAATACCGAGGACTTCGCCCCGTTTGCCCATGCCGTTGCTGATGCTTGCCTGCTGATGTTACCCAACGGCGTCAAACAAGCCTGATCGGAGGCGGTGCTTCGGCCAGAAGCAGACGCTCGCCAGTATATTTTGGTGCCTTATCGTTCTACTTGGCGTTGCCTCAGGATATCGGTGGCTGAAGGGAGCTACCATGTGCCTCGTAACCGACCGGGGCACATGAAATGCTCAGGCTTGCCTGGCTGGAAAGGCGCTGACCTGGCGCTATGCATACGTCCCCCCGACATCTCACGCCTGTAGGCGCGAGCTTGCTCGCGAAAACCCCATCAGCCCTCCAACTCGCCAGCCCGATAAATCGCAGTGTGATTGTGAGCCACCCACGCCCTCGACGGTTTGGTTTGTTAGGATCTTTACAGGTAGGTCGACTGACTTAAGTGGACGGTTACGCTGACATTTTCGCATGATCGGAAAAGCGTACGACAACGGTATACCAAGGAAGCTGCTTATGCGCAGACGTCACCTAGGAGCCATCCGCCACATCCAAATCAGTGATCCATTGCCATTGCCGCCTGTGCCGCAAAAAACACGACTGCATCGCTTCTTGCGGCAGGGCGAGTTTGCCGAAATCAGGCCTTGTGTCACTCATGCGAAATTGGCCCTCACTTGACCACTCGTTTGCATCGCATTTGACCAGCCATTTTCAACGGAGTGACCAGCACGAGTCGTGGTCATTGACGGCCACGAATTGCCATCAGCCCTAGATTACAACCGCATTGCCGATGGCCGCGATTGGACGCATACCACGACACGCGTTGCAGGGAATCATCCAGATCGCTCAATTTATCAGCTGTGACATCCTCGCCGGCCGAAAGCAGAAAGTGTAGTATCTGCGACCGATCAATCCGCTGATCTCTGATACCCAATATGCATGCAGCCAACAGAACATCGAACCGCTATGACGGTAAACACGTTGTAATTGTGCATGGTTATACTGCCTCGCCCAATGTGAACTGGTTTCCTTGGTTGGCGGAGGTGCTACGGGAGCAAGGCGCGCAAGTTAGCATTCCAGCTATGCCTGATTCGTTCAATCCTGATCCAATAAAATGGGCATTGGCGTTGCAGCAATCACTGCCAGCAGCTGACACAAACACGATCCTCATAGGGCATAGTCTTGGATGCATCGCTGCTCTACGGCACTTGTTGTCCTTACCCGCACACACCCTAACTGGCGGAGTCTTGCTGGTCTCCGGCTTCGATAGAACGGTGTCTACGTTGCCAGAGCTACACGCCTTCACAGATGCACCGCTGGACCACGCGGAAGTTTGCCGTCGTACACAGAAAATCATCTCGCTGTTTTCCGACAACGATTCAATTGTTGAGCCGGCAGCATCTATCGAACTGTCCCGCAACCTCAAAGCCGAGCAAGAAGTCGTTAGTGGTGGGGGACATTTTCTCGACCGCGAGGGATTTGTACAGTTTCCAGAAATATGTACGGTTATTGCGAGGCTTCTTGGGCACGAGACACAGATTTAGCCGCTGGCGTATCCACGGGACACGCACTCGTTACTACTATGTCTCGGCGAAGTTCACGCTCCAAGCCGGACGCTATTACCAATTCATGCTGACATCCGGTTCGGGCGGGACATGTACGTTGTATCCGTCGCTGATCGAACGCGACAAAGATGGGACCGGATGGCATCTGACTCCCAATTCTGAGGTGACGTACGAAGGCGAGGGGCCTACTGCCAAAATGCATTACAACAATAGTCGTTTTGAAGATCCCGATTACCACCCACCTGCGGATCTTTATCCTGGCATCGATGTTAACTGAAGGGCGTGTGATTCACGCCTAGCCGATGGCTGCCACTTACGGATCAATGTCAGGGGATATTTTATGGGTGCCAGGACGTACTGGCTCAGCGAGAGCGAACAAGCGTCGGAGAATCTCTTTGCATGGTCGGCTTTTGTCGCGCAAACCATCGCGCAAATTCTGCACTGAACCATCCACGAAAGGTTCGAACGAATCCAAGCCCAAGCCGTTCTGGTCTCGGCGTGTAAAAGACGCAATGGCAGTTTCGGATCGGACGCTGCCTAGGGCATTAGGCAACCTTGACAGCTTTAAGTGCAACGTCGAGCTGCGATCTGGCATTCGACTCATAGCGGCAGGCGAGCAGTCAAATTACCGAACTCTACAATGTCCGAAACGGATTCCTTCTGAGGCCTTGAGGGCTGCAACGTCTTGCGAGCGATCATCGGAAGGGGCTCCTCTTGATCAGTTGCGGTTCTCACTCGTCTTTTAACGCCGAGTCAGGAACAGGCCCGGTAGCTGCTCTAGCTACCATGTAATCCGATCAATTTCCTCTTGGTTCATCGCACGCCAATCAGTCTGGTGGATACCGTAATCAGCTTGAGCGTACTCAAGTGCCTCCTCCAGCGAAAGCATCAGATGGTCCCCTTCAATCTGCTGGCTGGTGTAATCAATGAAGCGAATCTCCATATAAACCGGTGGTTCGTCCTCACCCTCAACCTCGAGACCAAACAGCACGATAGCCGTAACACTGGGGCGATACTCACAAATGCACCGCACCTTGGCAAAGAGGTACAAGGGGGCTTTTTCATATAGGGACTCCTTCACTGCTCAAGTGGTGCATGGGGTACAAGCGACAGCACAGGGTCGGTTGCAGCCTATCTCTACCGGCAGCTGACGACCCACAGGCGTCAGCAACCAGAGTCAGAGCGGAGGCCGGGGCTCGCGTCGTATAGCCATCGCGTTCCTGGCTACCACACCAAGATGGGAAATATATCGTGCCGCGTACTCACGACATAAGACTCCAATCCATTTTTCTCAGGATGGATTTGCAAGATCATTTGCGTACTGAAGGTGATGGTGAAAAACCCCAAAACTATCAATTGAAAAAAGCTTCTACATCGTGGTTTAGAAAGTCGAAAAGTAAAGGGCTTGTGGCAGCATCTTCACCATGCCCCCACTTGCATACCCTATTGATATCACAAGCGAATGGGCACTGAATTAACACGCTAGCCATATCGCCAAAAAGCAGGATCTGCGAACCGATCCCGACAGTTACACCTGTTAGCGCGGAAGGAATCATTTCGGCCAAATCTGAATCATTTATCATCGTGCCGTGCTCTTTTCATACAGGTGGTTGTTGTAAGAAGCATAGGCCTGAATCGGCTCTCATTTAGTAGGCAGATCATATAACCAATTTGTTAGCGCGGCCACCCAGGCTGACCGTCCGACG
>NZ_QORI02000164.1 GCF_003325755.1 Pseudomonas sp. SST3
TGATCCACAAGTTAAAGGATCTGCTCGACACTGATTTCGGCCGACGCCAGAGCGACTTCAATGCGCTGAAGCAGGCGCCCAAGAAGCCATCTCGCAAGCACTTGGAGGTGCTGATCGATCATCTGGCTTGGCTCGAGAGCTTCGGGGATCTGGGTGCCATTTTTGAAGGAATAGTCGACACCAAGATCCGTCACTTCGCTGCCCAAGCCGCGGCGTCGGACGTAGCCGAGTTGAAGGACTGCTTACTGCCGAAGCGCTACACGCTGATGCTGGCCTTAATCTACCGCATGCGCGTGCGGACCCGGGATCACTTGGCCGAGATGTTCATCCGACGGATTTCGACGATCCATAAACGCGCCAAGGAGGAGTTGGAGCAAATCCAGGCGCGGCAACGCCAGAAGCTAGAGCAGTTGGCGGCGACCCTGGATGGCGTGGTGCAGATTCTGGTTCAAGAACCGGATGACCAGGAGGCTGGCAGTCTAATTCGGGAATACCTCTCCCCCGGTGGCAATCTGGATCGGTTGCGTGAGACTTGCGCCGAAGTACAGGCTACCGGCGGTAATAACTACCTGCCGCTGATCTGGAAGCACTTCAAGTCCCATCGCTCGTTATTGTTCCGTCTAAGCCACCTTCTTCAACTGGAGCCCACGACTCAGGATCGATCGCTGGTTCAGGCTCTTCAACTGATCCAGGACAGCGAGAATCTACACCGCGAGTGGATCGACGAGCACGTCGACTTGTCGTTTGCGTCGGAGCGCTGGGTCAAGGTCGTTCGCCGTCCTGCCAGTGAGGGGCCACCGACCAACCGGCGCTATCTAGAAGTTTGTGTATTCTCCTACCTGGCCAGCGAGCTGCGATCGGGTGACATGTGTGTACAGGGGTCGGAATCCTTCGCCGACTACCGCAAGCAGTTGCTGCCCTGGGAGGAATGTCTCCAGCGACTACCGGCCTACTGCGAAAAGGTCGGGCTGCCAGGCACGGCCAAGGAGTTTGTTGCCTCCCTCAAGACTCAGCTGGAGGAAACCGCGCAACAACTGGACGACAAATTCCCATCTTGCCGAGGGGACGTATCGATTAACGAAGCCGGAGAACCGGTGTTGCGCCGAGTAACGGCGCGGGACATTCCACCTTCGGCCATCTCACTACAGACGGCGCTTATGCAGCGCATGCCGGCCAGGCACGTGCTCGACATCATGGCCAACATAGAGCATTGGATTCAGTTCACGCGGCATTTCGGTCCCATGTCCGGTAACGAGCCGAAGCTCAAAGAGCCTGCCGAGCGCTATCTGATGACCATCTTCGCCATGGGCTGCAATCTCGGTCCCAACCAGGCTGCGCGGCATCTGGCCGGTAATGTCACGCCACACATGCTGTCCTATACGAATCGCCGCCACCTTTCACTGGAGAAGCTGGACAAGGCTAACCGCGAGCTGGTGGAACTCTATTTGCAGCTTGATCTGCCTAAGCTCTGGGGCGATGGCAAGGCGGTGGCAGCGGACGGCACGCAGTTCGACTTCTATGATGACAACCTGCTGGCCGGCTATCATTTCCGCTACCGCAAGATGGGTGCCGTGGCCTATCGGCACGTGGCCAACAACTACATCGCTGTGTTCCAGCACTTCATCCCACCAGGCATCTGGGAGGCGATTTACGTAATTGAGGGGCTGCTTAAGGCTGATCTCAGTGTCGAGGCAGACACTGTGTATTCAGATACTCAGGGGCAATCGGCGACAGTCTTTGCCTTCACCCATCTGCTGGGCATCAACTTGATGCCACGTATCCGCAACTGGCGTGACCTGGTGATGTGCCGGCCGGATCGCGGCGCGTCGTACAAGCATATCAACCGCCTGTTCACCGACACTGCCGACTGGCACTTGATCGAAACTCACTGGCAAGATCTGATGCAGGTCGCGCTGTCCATCCAGGCCGGCAAAATCTCCTCGCCTATGCTGCTGCGAAAACTCGGCTCCTATAGTCGGCGCAACAAGCTCTACCATGCGGCCCAGGCACTGGGCAGCGTGATCCGCACGATCTTCCTGCTCAACTGGATCGGCAGCCGCGAGCTGCGCCAGGAAGTTACCGCCAACACCAACAAAATCGAGTCCTACAATGGTTTCTCGAAGTGGCTTTCGTTCGGTGGCGACGTGATTGCCGAGAACGATCCGGACGAACAGCAAAAACGTCTGCGCTACAACGACATGGTGGCCTCATCGGTGATCCTGCAGAACACTGTAGATATGATGCGCATCCTGCAGAAATTGGCCCGAGAGGGTTGGCAGTTCACCGACGAGGATGTGTCCTTCCTCAGCCCCTACCTGACCAGCAACGTCAAACGCTTCGGCGAATTCAACCTAAAGCTCAACCGGCCACCGGAGCCCTGGATTAAGGACTCGGTGTTCCAACAAGCTGCCGGCTCGCTGCGGGTGATCACACCTCGCCAGCTAGATACCGAGAAAACGACATGATCAATGTTCCTCCCGCAGCCTTTCGCGTTACACCGTACGGCGAAGTCGATGCGGTGGCGTTGGAAAACCTACGCGACGGCTTCGACGCCTCTCAACTGCTCCGGCTGGTTGATCGATTGGACGCCTGCTTGCTGCAACTGGGCGGAACCACCGCCATTCGCGACGAGCTGCTGAGATTGCATGCGATGGCTCTGACGATAATTGAGGGCATCGCCCTTACGGTGCCTGCCGAGAGTGCTTGTATCTGGGCAGAAGCCGAATCTCTGCAGACGGATCTTGAGGCGCTGGTTTCCTGGGCTCGCACTGCTCAGCTCATCATTGCGCCGCTGATCAATCTTGCTCCACAGCACGAGGCATGAGCGCTCTCGCCGATTTCGACCAGGCTCAGCGGTTTTTGATCATGGCTGGAATCGCCCTTAAGTAGATCAACTCACCAATCAATTCTACGAGTGTCTGAGTGATCACAGCCGCCGCAGCCAGCCCGCGAATGGACTCCGGGAGCGCTAGGGCCAGGGGAAGCACTACAAGCGAGTTGCGAGTGCCTGAGCTAAATGCCACTGCCCGTGCGGCAGATACCTCCAAACCAAATAGCCGGGAGCTGAGTACGCCGAGGGCGGGAGCGAGTAATAGAAACGCTCCGTATACCGGAAGCAACGGCGCCAGGATGTCGAGTTGGTACACGACGGCCGCGATCTGCGAACCTACCACCACGATTAGAACCAGGGCCATTGCAGGTACTGGCAGCCAAGCCCAGCCTGCGCTCCATGCACGAACCAGCAGAGATCGGCGCCCGCCAAATTCGGTGAGCACAGCCGCTACCAAGGGTAGGACGATCAGTAACAGGAAAGCTTCTGCGAAGGGCCACAGCTTGATCACTGTGCCAGCTTCGGAACCAAGGATTAGCTGCAAGTAGAGGGGCAGCAGCAAAAGCTGAAGCAACAGCAGCAATGGCGTCGCCGCGAGCACCAGACGAGAGTCCCCTTTGCCCAGGTGGGTGAAGACCACCACGTAATCGATACAAGGCGTCAGCAGGACAAGTAGCGCGCCGACCAACAAGGCCTTGTTCGATGAGAGCGGCCACGTCACTAGCCACACCATCAATGGCATTAACAGGAAGTTGGCCAGTAACAGGGCACCGACGAAGCGGCGGT
>NZ_QORI02000165.1 GCF_003325755.1 Pseudomonas sp. SST3
GCCCATTATATGGGACGATAATTTATATATTGAGATATTTCAGGCGATGGGTTTATAGTCGCCAGCATCAGCACTCACTACAAAAAAATAAAAAGGTGAAGCGATGCAGGCGCAACCGTTGTCCCTACCCGCCGTGCCCGAGCCGACTTACGGCGAGCGGCTGAAGAACAAGGTGGTGATCGTCACTGGCGCCGCCCAAGGCATTGGCGAAGCCATCGTTGCCTGTTTCCAGGCCCAGCAGGCGCGGTTGATCATTGCCGATATCCAGGGCGACAAAGTCGAGAAGATCGCCGCTCATTGGCGCGAACACGGTGCGCAGGTTTACGCCCACGCGGTTGATATCACTTCCAAGGATCAGTGGAAGGCATTGGTCAACCTGGCCATCGAGCGCTTTGGCCGTGTGGATGTGCTGGTCAACTGTGCCGGCGTCAACGTGTTCCGTGACCCGCTGGAGATGAGCGACGAGGACTGGCGCCGCTGTTTCGCCATCGACCTCGACGTGCCTGGTACGGCTGCCGCTCGGTGTTGCCGCACATGATCGAGCAAGGTATCGGCAACATCATCAATATCGCGTCCACCCATTCCAGCCACATCATTCCCGGTTGCTTTCCTTACCCTGTCGCCAAGCACGGCCTGCTCGGCCTCACCCGTGCCCTGGGTATCGAGTACGCGCCCAAAGGCATCCGCGTGAATGCCATCGCCCCCGGCTATATCGAAACCCAGCTCAACGTCGACTACTGGAACGGTTTCCCTGACCCCCACGCCGAACGCCAGCGTGCGTTCGACCTGCACCCGCCCAAACGCATTGGCCAGCCCATCGAAGTGGCCATGACAGCACTGTTTCTGGCGACCGACGAGGCGCCCTTTATCAACGCCACTTGCCTGATGATCGATGGCGGGCGGTCTGTGATGTACCACGACTAAAGCGTTTTTCAATAACAAGAAGGAGGTGGTCAATGTTCAAGCAAACACTCGGTGCCGTGGCACTGGCGATGGCGTTCTGCGGCTGGGTATCGGCTGAAGAAGTGAAGATCGGTTTTCTGGTCAAGCAGGCCGAGGAACCCTGGTTTCAAACGGAGTGGGCATTCGCGGAAAAAGCCGGCAAGGAGCATGGTTTCACCGTGATCAAGATCGCCGTGCCCGATGGCGAAAAGACCTTGTCGGCCATCGACAGCCTGGCCGCCAACGGCGCCAAAGGCTTCGTGATCTGCCCGCCGGACGTGTCCCTGGGCCCTGCGATTGTCGCCAAGGCCAAGGTCAACGGCTTGAAAGTGATGGCCGTGGATGACCGCTTTGTCGATGCCAAGGGCAACTTCATGGAAGACGTGCCTTACCTGGGCATGGCCGCGTTTGAGGTGGGCCAGAAGCAGGGCGCCGCCATGGCCGCCGAAGCGAAAAAACGCGGTTGGGATTGGAAGGACACCTATGCGGTGATCAACACCTTCAACGAACTCGACACCGGCAAGAAAACGCACCGACGGCTCGATCAAGTCACTGGAAGAGGCCGGTATTCCCAAGGACCACATCCTCACCGCTGCGCTGAAAAACCCTTGATGTTCCCGGCAGCATGGACGCCACCAACTCGGCCCTGGTCAAGTTGCCGAGCGGGGCGAAGAACCTGATCATCGGCGGCATGAACGACAACACCGTACTCGGCGGCGTGCGCGCTACTGAGAGCGCCGGCTTCAAGGCCGCCAACGTGATCGGCATCGGCATCAATGGCACCGACGCCATTGGCGAATTGAAGAAAGCCGACAGCGGCTTCTTCGGTTCCATGCTGCCCAGCCCGCATATCGAGGGCTACAACACCGCGCTGGCGATGTACGAGTGGGTCACCACCGGCAAGGAACCGGCCAAATACACCGCCATGGACGAAGTGACCTTGATCACCCGCGCCAATTTCCAGGAAGAACTGACCAAGATCGGCCTGTGGAAATGAGCGGCGCAGCCCTGCGTTTCAATGGCATCGGCAAGGAGTTTCCCGGTGTGAAAGCCCTGGCGCAGATCAGCTTTGAAGCGCGGCCGCATTCGGTGCACGCGCTGATGGGCGAGAACGGCGCAGGCAAGTCGACGCTGCTGAAAATCCTCGGCGGCGCCTACATTCCGTCCAGCGGCACGGTGCAGATCGGCGCGCAGACCATGGCCTTCAAGTGTGCCGCCGACAGCATCGCCAGCGGTGTGGCGGTGATTCACCAAGAGCTGCACCTGGTGCCGGAAATGAGCGTGGCCGAGAACCTGTTCCTCGGGCATTTGCCCACGCGCTTTGGCGTGGTCAACCGGAGCCTGCTGCGTAAGCAGGCCCTGGCGTGTCTCAAGGGGCTGGCCGATGAAATCGACCCCGACGAGAAACTCGGGCGCCTGTCCCTGGGCCAGCGCCAACTGATGGAAATCGCCAAGGCGCTGTCTCGCGGCGCCAACGTGATCGCCTTTGATGAACCCACCAGCAGTTTATCGGCGCGGGAAATCGACCGCTTGATGGCGATCATCACGCGCCTGCGCGACGAGGGCAAAGTGGTGCTCTACGTGTCGCACCGTATGGAAGAAGTGTTCCGTATCTGTGACGCAGTGACGGTGTTCAAGGACGGCCGCTACGTGCGTACTTTCGAGGACATGAGCACGCTGACTCACGACCAGTTGGTGACCTGCATGGTCGGTCGCGATATTCAGAACATCTACGATTACCGCCCGCGCGAGCAAGGCGAAGTGGCGCTCAAGGTGGACGGCTTGCTCGGCCCGGGCCTGCGTGAGCCGATCAGTTTCCAGGTGCGCAAGGGCGAGATCCTGGGCCTGTTCGGGCTGGTGGGSGCGGGGCGTACCGAGCTGTTTCGCCTGCTCAGTGGGTTAGAGCGCGCCAGTGCCGGCAGCCTGGAACTGTGCGGGCACGCGCTGCAACTGCGCTCACCCCGGGACGCCATCGCCGCCGGGGTATTGCTGTGTCCGGAGGATCGCAAGAAAGAGGGCATCATCCCGCTGGGCAGCGTCGCTGAAAACATCAACATCAGCGCCCGTGGCGCCCATTCCACCTTTGGCTGGCTGTTGCGCGAAGGCTGGGAGAAAGGCAACGCGACCGACAGATCCAGGCGATGCGGGTCAAAACGCCGAACGCGGCGCAGAAGATCCTGTACCTGTCCGGCGGCAACCAACAGAAAGCCATTCTTGGCCGCTGGCTGTCGATGCCGATGAAGGTGTTGCTGCTCGACGAACCCACTCGCGGTATCGACATCGGCGCCAAGTCGGAGATCTACCAGATCATCCATAACCTGGCGGCCAGCGGCATTGCGGTGATTGTGGTGTCCAGCGACCTGATGGAGGTGATGGGCATCTCTGACCGCATCCTGGTGCTGTGCGAAGGCGCCCTGCGCGGCGAACAACTGCGCGAGCACGCGACTGAATCCAACCTGCTGCAGCTGGCCTTGCCACGCGGCCTGGCGAACTGAGAGACGACCATGACCATTCAAAACAACGCGTTGCCCTCGACACGCAAACCCCTCGATATGCGTGCATTGCTCGATAACTGGGCGATGCTCTTGGCGGCGGTGGGCATCTTCGTACTGTGCGCGCTGCTGATCGATAACTTCCTCTCTGCGCTCAACATGCGCGGCTTGGGCCTGGCGA
>NZ_QORI02000166.1 GCF_003325755.1 Pseudomonas sp. SST3
CGATTCCCAACCAGCGGAGTTTGGTCGCCCTGGATAACTTGGTTGATCTGGTTGTGACTTGCCTGGACCACGCTGCCGCCGCCAATCAGACGTTTCTAGTCAGCGACGATGACGACATGTCCACCACTGAGTTGCTCAAACGCATGGGCGAGGCGTTGCAAACCCCAGTGCGATTGATTCCAGTACCTGCTTGGTTGCTGCTTAGGGGAGCCGCTCTACTAGGACGTAAAGATGTTGCGCGCCGCTTGTGCGGATCCTTACAGGTCGACATAAGCAAAACCCGGAGTTTGTTGGGGTGGACGCCTCCCTTAACCGTTGCGCAGGCCCTGAGCAAAACGGCCAGAAGTTTCCAGGAAAGCCTGAAATCGAAGTAGTCCTTAGATGGGACGGAATTTGGAGCTGTTGATGAAAGATTTACTCTGGCTTGCACCGTGCGTTGCAATCCTGGCACTCGTTCTTACATGGTGTTTGCGCTACTACGCTTTGACCCGCAGTTTGATCGACATTCCGAATGCGCGTAGTTCTCATTCTGTGCCTACCCCGAGAGGGGGAGGGGTGGCCATCGTTGTTGGATTCCTTGTTGCTTTGCCGTTGTTGTGGGCAGGTAACCAAATCACTTTATCGGTGATGTGGGCGCTACTGGGCGCGGGGGCGGTAACTGCACTGCTTGGGTTTCTCGACGATCATGGGCATATTGCTGCTAGATGGCGTTTGCTGGGACATTTCAGCGCCGCCGCCTGGGCGCTTTTTTTGGCTCAATGGCCTTGCGCCGGTCAGCTTCGTGGGAAGCAGTATCGACCTCGGGCTAATAGGACATGTCCTCGCGGTTTTTTATCTGGTGTGGATGCTCAATCTCTACAACTTCATGGACGGAATTGACGGACTCGCAAGCGTAGAGGCCGTCTGTGCATGCCTAGGAGCCTGCCTGGTCTACTGGTTGGCAGGCTATCAAGACCTTATCTGGTTGCCGCTGATCCTGAGCATGGCGGTTATCGGATTCTTGTACTGGAATTTTCCTCCGGCAAAGATATTCATGGGGGATGCTGGGAGTGGCTTTCTGGGTATTATCATTGGCCTGCTATCGCTGCACGCGGCATGGCACTCTGCGGTTTTACTTTGGGTATGGCTGATTTTGCTCGGCGTCTTTATTGTCGACGCGACATTTACATTGGGCCGACGGCTTGCTCGTGGAGACAAGATATACGAGGCCCATCGTAGCCACGCTTATCAATTTGCCTCGCGCCAAGTTGGGGCACACTTGCCGGTCACCCTTTCGATTTTGATGATTAACCTACTCTGGTTGGTGCCTATAGCGCTTTGCGTAGCACTGCTGGGGCTCAATGGTCCATTAGGTTTGTTAATCGCCTATGCACCACTGATACTGCTGGCGCTAAAGTACCGCGCAGGCGCGGTGGAAAAAAACGCTTAGTTTTAAGGTCGGCATTCGCGCAAAATGTTTAAATGATTGTTACAGAGTGAATGTTGCGTCAGGCGCTCCAAGAGGTGTTTAAAGGGTTTATGGATACGATACGGACATATTTGCTGGGTCTTCCTCGCCGTAAGAAACGGATTCTGCAGGTGATGACCGACGTCGTCCTTGTGTGGCTGGCGCTATGGATGGCTTTCGTCGTTCGTTTGGGTGTAGACGAAATGATCAATCCCTTCAGCGAGCATCGATGGTTGTTTCTCAGTGCGCCTGTCGTAGCTATTCCGTTATTTATCCGCTTCGGGATGTACCGCGCTGTCATGCGCTACTTTGGTAATGATGCCTTGATTGCGATAATCAAGGCTGTAAGCCTCTCATCCCTGATCTTGGGAGTGGTCGTCTATTGGTACAGTAACCATCAGAACGTGGTCCCGCGCTCCATTGTTTTCAATTATTGGTGGCTCAGCCTCATCATGGTGGGTGGATTGCGTTTAGCTATGCGCCAGTATTTCCTTGGCGACTGGTTTGCCGCTGCTCAGCATGTGCCTTTCACCAGTCGTGAAGATGGCTTGCCGCGCGTAGCAATATATGGCGCTGGTGCTGCCGGTAATCAATTGGTTGCGGCTTTGCGCATGGGGCGATTGATGCGCCCTGTGGCGTTCATTGATGACGATTCAAGTATCTCCGATCGAGTCATTTCCGGCCTGCAGGTTTATAAGCCTAAGAATATCCAGCGCATGATCGATGCCACCGGCGCTCAAGAAATACTGCTAGCGATACCGTCGTCTAATCGCGGGCGTCGGCGTGAAATACTGGGGTTTTTAGAGGGTTTTCCGCTCCATGTACGCAGTGTTCCGGGCTTCATGGACCTGGCCAGCGGACGAGTCAAAGTCGATGATATTCAGGAAGTCGATATTGCCGACTTGCTGGGGCGCGATGCAGTACCCGCACAAGGTGAATTGCTCGAGCATTGCATAAAGGGGCAATGCGTTCTCGTGACGGGTGCCGGCGGATCGATCGGCTCTGAGCTGTGCCGGCAAATACTTTCACTATGTCCTACAACGTTGCTGTTATTCGAGCATAGCGAATACAACCTCTACAGCATTCTTTCTGAGTTGGAGCAGCGGATAACGCGAGAGTCTTTGCCCGTAAAATTACTGCCCATACTTGGCTCGGTGCGCAGCCAGTCAAAATTACTGGATGTTATGAGAACATGGCGAGTCAATACGGTTTACCATGCAGCAGCGTATAAACATGTACCCATGGTCGAACACAACATCGCCGAAGGCGTACTGAATAATGTGATCGGTACTTTGAATACTGCGCAAGCGGCGCTTCAATCTGGCGTGGCAAACTTTGTGCTTATCTCGACTGACAAGGCTGTTCGACCCACCAATGTCATGGGCAGCACCAAACGCCTAGCAGAACTCACGTTGCAGGCGCTCAGCCGTGAACCAGCGCCGGTGCTGTTTTGGTGATAAATCAAACGTATCCCACGTCAACAAAACACGCTTCACCATGGTGCGCTTCGGAAATGTACTGGGCTCTTCAGGATCGGTTATCCCGTTGTTCCACAAGCAGATCAAATCCGGGGGGCCATTGACCGTGACCCATCCAAAGATCACACGTTATTTCATGACCATTCCGGAGGCCGCGCAGTTAGTGATCCAAGCGGGCTCTATGGGACTTGGGGGCGATGTGTTTGTGTTGGACATGGGTGAAACCGGTGAGAATTGTTGAGCTAGCTGAGAAAATGATCCACTTATCCGGGCTCAGTGTTCGTTCGGATAAAGAATCCTCATGGAGATATATCTATTGAGTTTTCCGGTTTGCGTCCTGGCGAAAAGCTGTATGAAGAGTTGCTGATAGGGGATAACGTTGTTGCCACCCCGCATCCGATGATTATGAGCGCCAACGAAGATCACCTGCCTTGGGATGTACTCAAGGCTAAGCTGACCGAGTTGCTGGCAGCGGTAGATCAAGATGATTACAGTCAAGTGCGTAAATTACTCCGCGACACAGTCAGTGGCTACGCGCCAGACGGTGAAATTGTCGACTGGATTTACCAACAGCGTCGACTAGAGCCTTGAGCTGAAATACGGAATCAAGCTTGAACGAAAAGACCAGTATCGAGCAGGCAGGCTATGGGAATCAGTAACAGGTTTAGTAGGAGTAACTGGCGG
>NZ_QORI02000167.1 GCF_003325755.1 Pseudomonas sp. SST3
GTGTATTAAGGATGCGCCAGTAGCTCGGTCAAACCGGAAACTTCGGCAATTTCGCGCATGTCTTCCGGCAACGCACGGATACTGACCGGTTTTTTCGCCGCCTCGGCATCACGCATGAAGCACAGCAACAACGACAGGCCGACGCTGCTGGACTTGGTCACCGCCGAGCAATCAAGCACCAGCTCTGGCGCTTTGCTGGCCTTGATTAACGCCTGGCCCTGCTTGCGCAGGTCAGGCCCGGTGCGGTAATCCAGCACGCCGCTGAGGAACAGCTCGCCGGCGTCGCCGATACGAACAGCCGACTCGGTCATTGCGCAGGCTTCCCGGCAGCTTTGTCGGTTTCTTCCTTGGCCTTGGCCACTTCACCGGCCCAACCGTTGATGGTCTTGTCCAGATCGTTGCCATTGCGCTGCATCGCGTCGGCGAACTGATCACGGAACAGCTTGCCGATGTTGATACCGTTGATGATCACGTTACGCAGTTTCCACTCACCGTTGATCTTCGTCAGGGTGTAGGACACAGGGTACACGGCGCCATTGCTGCCGGAGACTTTCATCCCGACTTCAGCACGGTCGCCCGACTCGTCCTTGGGCGCATCAACGATAATGCCCTGGTTGTTGTATTCCAGCAGAGCGTTGCCGTAGAACTGGAACAGACCCTTCTTGAAGTTTTCCTGGAACGTCTGCATCTGCGCAGGCGTAGCCTTGCGCGAATACTTGACCGTCATGATGCTTTTGGAGATGCCTTCAGCATCGACCACAGGGCCAACGATCGTGTTGAGCGCGTTGTAGAACTTGGAAGGGTCTTGCTTGTACTGTTCTTTATTAGCCTTGAGGTCAGCCAGCATTTTGCTGGTGGTGTCCTGCACCAAATCGTGGGCAGAACCTGCCGCGTTGGCCATCATCGGCAATGCTGCAAGCAGTACCAGCAGGCCACGTCGCAAGGTAGAGATCATGAACAGATTCCTCATTTGGCGTCTTTATTGACCGTATTGAGCAAAAATTTTCCGATCAGGTCTTCAAGCACCAGCGACGACTGTGTGTCGTGGATGGTCGAACCATCCTTGAGCAGGGCTGTTTCCCCGCCCACGCTGACCCCGATGTACTTCTCGCCCAGCAAACCCGCAGTGAGGATAGATGCCGTGGAGTCAGTTGGCAGATTATCTACCTTCTTGTCCAGTTGCATCGTCACCCGACCGGTAAAGCTGTCGCGATCCAGATCGATTGCCGTGACTTTGCCGATGGTGACACCGGCCATGGTCACTTTGGATCTGACCGTCAAACCGGCGATATTGTCGAAGTACGCGTAAAGTTTATAGGTATCGGCGGTAGGGCTGGCCGACAGGCCGCTGACTCGCAGGGCCAACAACAGTAAAGCCAGGATGCCAGCCAGCAAGAAAAGGCCGACACCGATTTCCACAGTGCGGTTTTGCATCAGAAATCTCCAAACATCAAGGCGGTCAAAATGAAGTCAAGGCCCAGTACCGCCAACGAGGCGTACACAACGGTCTTGGTGGTGGCACGGCTGATTCCCTCTGAAGTGGGCTCACAGTCATAGCCTTGGAATACGGCAATCCAGGTCACCACAAAGGCAAAGACGATGCTCTTTATAATGCCGTTGAGCACGTCACCGGTGAAGGTCACGCTGTTTTGCATGTTGGCCCAGTAGGAGCCGTCGTAGACCCCCAGCCAGTCAACCGCCACCCACGAACCACCCCAGATACCCACCACGCTGAAGATCATTGCCAGCAGTGGCAGGGAAATGAAGCCGGCCCACAGGCGCGGGGCAACAATGTACTTGAGCGGGTCCACGCCGATCATTTCCAGGCTGGACAGCTGCTCGGTGGACTTCATATTGCCGATTTCAGCGGTTAACGCCGAGCCCGCACGCCCAGCGAACAACAAGGCGGTGACCACCGGGCCAAGCTCACGCAACAGAGTCAGGGCCACCATCTGCCCTACCGCCTGCTCCGAGCCGTAGCTGGACAGGATATTGAAACCCTGCAGGGCCAGCACCATGCCGATGAACACGCCGGAGACCACGATGATCACCAGGGACATCACCCCCACCGAGTGCAGTTGCTTGACCAGCAGGCCAAAGCCGCCGCCGATGCCGCCGCGCCCCAGCAAGGCGTGAAAACAGGAAAATGGTCGAACGCCCCAGCACTTCGACGATGTCGATGCCCGAACGACCGAAAAGGCGAACCTTCTCGATAAGAGATGTCTTGCGCATCAGCGCTTCCCCAGAAGATCTGAGCGGTAGTCCGCCGCCGGAAAGTGAAAAGGCACCGGGCCATCGGGGTTGCCGGTCATGAATTGGCGAATGCGCGGGTTATCGGCGTTCATCAACTCTTCAGGCGTACCCTGCCCCAGCACCTGGCCATCACCGACTACATACAGATAGTCGGCAATGCTCGCGGTTTCGGCCAGGTCGTGGGATACCACGATACTGGTGATTCCCAGTGCATCGTTGAGCAGGCGGATCAGGCGCACCAACACGCCCATGGCGATCGGGTCCTGCCCCACGAATGGCTCGTCATACATGAGGATCTGTGGGTCGAGCGCAATGGCCCGCGCCAGGGCGACACGGCGCTTCATGCCACCGGACAACTCGTCCGGCATCAGGTCGATGGCGCCGCGAAGGCCTACGGCCTGCAGTTTCAGCAACACGATGTCACGAATCATTTCATCGGACAGCTGGGTGTGCACCCGCAGCGGGAAGGCCACGTTTTCGAACACATCGAGGTCGGTAAACAGCGCGCCGCTCTGGAATAGCACGCCCATATGCTTGCGCGCATCGAACAGATCGCTGCGCGACAGCGTCGGCAGGTTCTGGCCGTTGACCCACACTTCCCCGGCACTGGGGCGCAATTGCATGCCCATCAGGCGCAACAGGGTGGTCTTGCCGCAACCGGAAGGCCCCATGATGCCCGTGACCTTGCCGCGAGGAATGCGAATATCGACGTTATTGAAGATGCTGCGCGTCCCGCGCTTGAAGGTAAGACCCTTCAGCTCGACCGCGTAGGCGTTATCGGCACTCATCTAATCTCCTTGGGATGCAGCCTTTCACTCAGACACCATGTGTGCGACTTTGGTTTTCAACAGATGCGCAATAGTTGAGCACATGGGTTGGGCGGACCGAACTGGCGGCGAACTATATCACTGCTGGTACAGAGCGCCCAAGGCCGGAACAGCGCTGGTTCAGATTTGAGACAGGGAAAAAACGTTGCTTGCTATGTTGCCCACGGTGCTTTTCAGTTATCCCGCGCACAAAGCCTGACGAACTTGCGTGAGGGAATCGATCATTACCGCTATAATCGCCGACTTTTCGTCAGGCTATACGATTTCAGACATGAGCCAATCCAGCGACCTTATTCAATCCGCACAACGCACCATACGCCTTGAGCTTGAAGCCGTAGAAGGCTTGCTGGCCCATATCGACGCGGATTTCGTGCGCGCCTGCGAGATGATTCTGGCGAGCAAGGGCCGCGTTGTGGTGGTCGGCATGGGCAAGTCCGGCCACATTGGCAACAAGATCGCGGCGACCTTGGCGAGCACGGGGACCACTGCGTTTTTCGTGCACCCGGCCGAAGCCAGCCACGGCGA
>NZ_QORI02000168.1 GCF_003325755.1 Pseudomonas sp. SST3
AACACTACTTCCCGTACCTCAAATCGGTGCAAATGGGAATTCACCTGGACCGGCTGCATCGCGTTCACCCCCGACCACTTGATGCGCCTGTTCGAACCGGCCCCCGGCCTGGTGGCGGTTACCGGTTATAACGGGCGCGGGGTGACCACCGGCAGCGTAGTGGGCAAGGCGTTTGCCGACTACCTGTGTCACCAGGACCCCCAAGCCTTACCGATCCCTTTTGCCCCTATGCAACCTCTGGCCGCTGTGGGCCTGCGCAGTTGCCTGTATGAAGCCGGCTTCTCGCTCTATCACGCCGGGCAATGCCTGAGGATCGTGATCTGATCAGCGAAATACCCCTCAGAAGCCTGCGTTTTCTTAGCAGGCTACCCATCTGTATTGGTGCAAGTCGTAGCAATCACGCACTGTAAATGTGCAGTTCCGTTACGCACGTTGTTACAGCTGTAGGAACTGTCGTTTATGCCTGTGGTTGCAGGTGCGACCTACTAGGGTTGTACTTTTTTGCAGTGCTGGTTGCACCCGTAGACGCTAGACGGTTGCAACGTCCTGGCAAAAGGCGTCGAAACGCCTGTAATAACAATGACACCGTGTCTTTTTGAAGAATAAAAAAAGTAATGGCACGCGGCTTGCTCTGAGCTTTCAGTGAAAAGTTTGAATGCAAGTTGTCGTGCCAAAAAATCAAAAATATCGGAGCACCACTCATGTCCCAGACGTTTTACAAGAAAGGTTTTCTGGCCCTCGCCGTTGCTGCGGCGCTGGGTGTTTCTACGTTTGTTCAAGCTGATGTGAAAATTGGTGTGGCGGGCCCGATGACGGGTGCCAAACGCCGCTTTCGGTGAGCAGTACATGAAGGGTGCCCAGGCGGCAGCCGACGTTATCAACAAGGCCGGCGGCATCAACGGCGAGCAGATCAAGCTGGTGGCGGGCGATGACGCCTGCGAACCCAAGCAGGCCGTGGCCGTGGCCAACCGCCTGGCCGACCAGGACAAAGTGATCGGTGTGGTCGGGCACTTCTGCTCATCCAACACCATCCCGGCGTCTGAGGTTTACGACGAAGCGGGCATCATCGCCATCACCCCAGGCTCCACCAACCCACAAGTGACCGAACGCGGCCTGGGCGCCATGTTCCGTATGTGCGGGCGTGACGACCAGCAAGGCATCGTGGCCGGCGACTACATTGTCGACGTGCTCAAGGGCAAGAAAGTCGCGGTGATCAACGACAAAGACACCTACGGCAAAGGCCTGGCCGACGCCACCGCTGCGCAGTTGACCAAGCGCGGCGTCAAGCCGGTGCTGGAAGAGGGCCTGACCCGGGGCGAGAAAGACTTCAGCGCCCTGGTTACCAAGATCCGTTCCCTGGGCGCCGACGTCGTGTACTTCGGCGGCTTGCATCCGGAAGCCGGCCCACTGGTGCGCCAGATCCGCGAAGCGGGCCTCAAAGACGTCAAGTTCATGTCCGATGACGGCGTGGTCACCGACGAACTGGTAGCCACCGCCGGCGGCGCGCAGTACGTTGATGGTGTGTACATGACCTTCGGCGCCGACCCGCGCCTGCTGCCAGACAGCAAGACGGTCGTGGAAGAGTTCCGCAAGAACGGTACCGAGCCTGAAGGCTACACCCTGTACGCTTACGCCTCGATCCAGGCCCTGGCCGCCGGCTTCAACGGTGCCAAGTCCAACAAGGGCGAAGACGCTGCCAAGTGGCTCAAGGCCAACCCGGTTAAAACCGTCATGGGCGAAAAAGCCTGGGATGCCAAGGGCGACCTGAAAGTCTCTGACTACGTGGTTTACCAGTGGGACAAAGACGGCAAATACCACCAGTTGGAAAAACAGAAGTAATAACGCGACGGCCTGAACACCTTGATCCCTGTGGGAGCCGGGCTTGCCCGCGATGACGGACTCAATGCCAACCCTGTGTTGAATGTGAAACCGCTATCGCAGGCAAGCCAGCTCCCACAGAGGGCCTGGTTGCCTGCTCTATTGCAACAAACCTGTCTTTTCCTCCAGAAGCGCCGCACACCCACCGGTGTGCAGGTGCTCACCGCGTGAGATTGCGTTATGGATGGTATTTTCCTGCAGCAACTGGTCAACGGCCTGACCCTCGGGTCGGTCTATGGCCTGATCGCCATCGGCTACACAATGGTCTATGGCATCATTGGCATGATCAACTTCGCCCACGGCGAGGTTTATATGATTTCCGCTTACCTCGCGGCGATCAGTCTGGCACTGCTGGCTTACTTCGGCATCGAATCCTTCCCGCTGCTCATTCTCGGTACTTTGATCTTCACCGTAGTCGTCACCGGCGTGTACGGTTGGGTGATTGAGCGTGTCGCCTACAAACCCCTGCGTAACTCCACCCGCCTGGCACCGCTGATCAGCGCCATCGGTATCTCGCTGATCCTGCAGAACTACGCGCAGATCGCCCAGGGCGCCAAGCAACAAGGCATTCCCACCCTGCTGGCCGGCGCCTGGCGCGTCGATATCGGCACCGGGTTCGTGCAACTGACCTACACCAAAGTGTTCATCCTCGTGGCGGCGTTCGCCGGCATGGCCTTGCTCACCTACATCATCAAATACACCAAGCTCGGCCGCATGTGCCGCGCCACCCAGCAAGACCGCAAGATGGCCTCGATCCTGGGCATCAACACCGACCGCGTGATCTCCTACGTGTTCGTCATCGGCGCAGCCATGGCTGCCCTGGCCGGCGTGCTGATCACCCTCAACTACGGCACCTTCGACTTCTATGCCGGCTTCATCATCGGCATCAAGGCGTTTACCGCGGCGGTCCTCGGCGGCATCGGCTCCCTGCCTGGGGCGATGCTGGGCGGGATCATCCTCGGTATCTCCGAGTCGCTGTTCTCGGGGTTGATCAACTCTGACTACAAAGACGTGTTCAGTTTCTCCCTGCTGGTGGTGATTCTGATTTTCCGTCCCCAGGGCCTGCTTGGTCGCCCACTTGTGGCGAAGGTGTAAACATGTCTGCTGCCAAATCCATTGATATCAAGAAAAGTGTGGTCGATACGGTCCTCGCGGGGCTGATTTCGCTGATCGTATTCGGCCCGATTGTCGGCGTGGTGCTCGACGGCTACAGCTTCAACCTGGAACCTGCGCGGGTTGCCGTGCTGGTCGCTATCGTGATGGCCGGGCGCTTTGCCTTGAGCCTGTTCCTGCAAACTTCCAAGGGCGTGAAGATCCTGCAGGGGTTCGAGAGCAGCGGCTCCGGCGTGCACGTGCTGCCACCGGACTACAAGTCGCGGCTGCGCTGGATCATCCCGGCGTTGATCGTGATCGCCATCGTGTTCCCGATCTTTGCCAACAAGTACCTGCTCACCGTGGTGATCCTGGGGCTGATCTACGTATTGCTCGGCCTGGGGCTGAACATCGTGGTGGGCCTGGCGGGCCTGCTCGACCTGGGTTTACGTGGCGTTCTATGCCATCGGTGCCTACGGCCTGGCGCTGGGTTATCAATACCTGGGCCTGGGCTTCTGGACGGTGCTGCCACTGGCGGCCATCGCGGCGGCGTTGGCGGGGTGCATACTCGGCTTCCCGGTGCTGCGAATGCACGGTGACTACCTGGCCATCGTGACCCTGGG
>NZ_QORI02000169.1 GCF_003325755.1 Pseudomonas sp. SST3
CGCTCGGAGGTGTGCGCACGCCCCTGGCGCATCCAGTGCAGGCGACGCGCCACGTGCACTTGCGCTTCGCCAGGGCCACACAGGCCGCGCTCGGCGTTGTAGCGAATGATGTCTGCAATGGGCCGGCCGACGCTGATCAAGCCGTCCGGGTAGTTGAACAGTTCCAGGTAACGCCGGTTCCAGGCCACCAGCTTGAGCGACTGGTCCACCACGCTGATGCCCTGGGTGATGTTCTCGATGGCGCCTTGCAGTAGGGCGCGGTTGAACTGCAGCACTTCCGAGGCTTCGTCGGCGATACGGACCACGTCCTCCAGTTGCATTTCCCGCCCTTCGATTGCCGCTTTCACCACCGCCCGCGTCGAGGAGGCCCCGAGTACACCGGCCAGCAAGCGTTCGGTGTGGGCGATCCAATCGTTATCGGCATTCTGGTTGGGGTTGAAGCCTTTGCCTTGGCGGTAGGCGAAGCGAATAAAGCTCTGCTGGGCCCGTTCTTCCCCGACGAAGCGCGCCGCGAGGCTGAGCAGGTCGCTGATCTGCACCGACAGCATGGAGCGCGCACTCGCACGCTGGTTGATTTCCTGGCCGATAAAACGGCCTGCCTGCCAGTGCTCGGAAACCCGTGTGCGCGACAGCATCGACACCCACACGAAGAGGGTGAAATTCCCCGCCAGGGAGAACACGGTGCCCAAGGTCAGCGACGTGACCGACAGCCCGAACGGGTGGGAATGCATCCAGGTCAGGCCGGGGAAAAGGCTGAGCGACCAGCCCAGACTTTTCGCCGTCACTGGCAAGACCAAGGTGTAGAACCACAGGAAGGTACCGGCGGCCAAACCGGCAAACACCCCACGCCGGTTGGCCTGCTTCCAATAGAGTGCGCCGAGCATCGCTGGGGCCAGTTGGGTCACAGCGGCAAAGGCGATCTGGCCGATGGTCGCCAGGCTGGCAGTGGAGCCCAGCAAGCGGTAGCTCACGTACGCCAGCAGCAGGATGATCACAATGCTCACCCGGCGAACCGACAGCATCCAGTGGCGAAAGACTTCGAATGGCCGCTCGGCGCTGGATCGGCGCAACAGCCACGGCAGCAGCATATCGTTGGAGACCATCGTCGACAGTGCAATGCTCGCCACGATCACCATGCCAGTGGCCGCCGATGCACCGCCAATGAATGCCAGCACGGCGAGGGCAGGATGGGCCTCGGCCATTGGCAGGCTGATCACATAGGAGTCCGGCAGCACCGAGCTGGGCAACAGCATCTTGCCGCCCAAGGCGATGGGCACCACGAACAGTGCCGCGAGGATCAAATAAGCCGGGAACACCCACTTGGCCAGGCGCAAATCCTGGGGGTCGATGTTCTCCACCACCGTCACATGAAATTGTCGCGGCAGGCAGATGATCGCCATCATGGCGACGCCGGTCTGTACCACCATCGAAGGCCAGTTGATGGTCTCTTTCCAGTATTCCTCCAGGCGCGGGGCGAGCATGGCCTGGCTGAACAGATCGCCGAAACCGTCGTACAAGCCGTAGGTGACAAACGCACCGACGGCGAGAAAAGCGAACAGCTTGACCAGCGACTCAAACGCAATCGCCAGCACCATGCCGCGGTGGTGTTCGGTGGCGTCGAGGTTGCGTGTGCCGAACACGATGGTAAACAGCGCCAGCACCAGCGACACGATCAAGGCCGTGTCCTGGGCGCGGGTGCCGGTGGTGTCGGGGCCGGCGCCGATCAGCAGGTTCACGCCCAGCACGATGCCTTTGAGCTGCAGCGCGATATAGGGCAGCACGCCCACCAGGCAAATAAGTGCCACCACCACCGCCAGGGACTGGGACTTGCCGTAGCGGGCAGCGATAAAGTCGGCGATGGAGGTAATGTTTTCCTGCTTGCTGATCAGGATCATTTTCTGCAACACCCAGGGTGCCAGCACCAGCAACAGCACAGGTCCCAGGTAGATCGGCAAGAATGCCCACAGTTGTTCGGCGGCTTGGCCTACGGCGCCGAAGAAGGTCCAACTGGTGCAGTACACCGCCAGTGACAGGCTATACACCCAGGCACGCACGCGCGGTGGCAGCGGCGCATGGCGGCGGTCACCGTAAAAGGCGATGGCAAACATAGTGGCCATATAGGCCAGGGCAACGGCGGCGATCAGCCCGCTGGACAGCGTCATGGTAACTCCGAGCATAAGAACACCCGGGCATTCCAGGCCCGGTTGGACAGTCTCGCATGATGCCTGGTGTTAGTCAGTGTCGACCAAGGTCGTGTGGGATCGAATGTCGCAGGTGGCGCTCAGCGTGGCGGCAGGGTTTTCTGGCGCAGGATGTAGATCGTCACCAGCACCGCACTGGTCAGCATAAAGCCCCGTGCCCATGGCAGCGGCACCAGGTAGCAGGAAATCGAGATGCTCAACCACATCAAGCCAATGGCGTAGACCTTGCCTTTGAGCGGGATGCCATTGCCGTCCAGGTAATCGCGCACCCAGGGCCCCAGGCGCGGGTGTTCCACCAGCCAGTGGTAGAAGCGCGGGGAGCTGCGAGCGAAACAGGCGGCGGCGAGTAACAGGAAGGGCGTGGTCGGCAGCACAGGTAGGAAAATGCCGATGACTCCCAGCGCTACGCTTAGCCAGCCGATGGCCAGCAGCGCGTAGCGCAGGAGCAGTGGACGGTTGCCCATGGGTGCCACGGGCAAGCCACTCAGTGGTGACGTGGCTTGAGGATCGCCGGTTTTTCGTCAGGCGCGTTGCACAGCAGGTACAGCGCGGTGAGGGCTTCCGGGATCTGCACGATCATGTCGTCCATCAGGTTGGCGTCGGCGGCGATGTCGGAGAACTCTGCTTCCTCTTCGAACAGACCCGAACCGACCATGATCGGCAGCAGCATTTCGCTGACTTCTTCTTCGGCGGTTTCGAACCAGGCGGCTTCGCGCAGGAACACGCCTTCCATGAAGCCGATGCACCAGCCGCGCAGGTCGGAGTCATCAGGGTCGTCGCCCAGGTCCAGCTCGCACGGCAGCTCGAACTCTTCGTCGGAGGCCAGTTGGCGGGCGATGTGGGCCTTGAGGGCGACCAGGGTGGATTCGATTTCTGCGCGCTGGGCGTCGTCGCTGTAGTGAGGCTCTTCAGCGAACAGCGCGTCGATCCATTCACGGTCCGGAACGGGGTCGGAGCAGATCGACAGGGCGGTCAGGTAGCCGTGGGCGGCCACGTAGTCCAGCGCCTCGTCATGCAGCTCATCGGCGTCGAGGAAGGCTTGCAGGCGGGTTAGTTGCTCAGCGAAGGACATTGAAGGGCTACCTTGGGAATAAACGATGCTGAATTCTAGGCTTTCTTGAGCGCCCAGGCCAGCCGCACGGCATATTTGCCCGGTTTTAGCCTGGTGCGTCTATTCGTCAGTCGCGCCCTTTGGTGGATAACGCTCGGGTATACTGCCGCGTTTTGTGATGCCCCTACAGGCCCAGCGCCAATCCGGGAAAACTTCGCTTACGGATTATTTTTCGTGAACGGGGATTTTTTCGGCCAGCCTGTATAGAGGGATTTCGGCACCATTTTGGAGTTTTTACATGCTCGAGCAGGCTCAACGCGTCCTCAAGGACATCTTCGGCT
>NZ_QORI02000170.1 GCF_003325755.1 Pseudomonas sp. SST3
CGCCCATTGATCCACGTTCAAGGAATTCATGCATGAAGCGCTCTACGCTACTCTGGGCCAGCCTGTTCGCAGCCCTGGTCTCACTGACCGGTTGCATCAGCGGTCCGGACCTCAAAGGCCAACCGTTCTTCACGTCACCGGCTGAACCGCGTGCGGATGAGGCCACGGTTTACTTTTATCGCACGGCGGCGAGCATCGGTGGCGGGGTCGCCCCGACTATTCAGGTCGATGGCCGCACCATCGGCAGCTTGCCTTCCGGTAGTTTTTTCAAGGCCGGCATTCCCGCCGGCAAGCACAGCGTTGCCTCCACCTCGCCACCGATCATCAGCGGTATGGTTAACCAGCGTTTCGATATCACCGTTGAGAATGGCAAGGTGTATTACATCGCCGATCAACTCAGCACCTCTGACTACAAGGATGGGCAGACCTTGGGCGAAGTCGACGGCCGTCGTTTCAGCGGAACAATGTTTTACTCGCGCTACGCGCTTGTGCCTGCCGAGGAAGCGCTGCGTTCTATCAAGTGGTGCCAGGAGCTGCCGGCAACCGCACGGTAACCCCCCGCCCCACTTCATCAACATCCAACTCGCCGAGTCGTTTTACGCGGATTAGGAAGACGCGGCGAGTGGGCGAGCTATTGAGTGAAGGGATAGTCATCAGCCGAGGCAGGGCGCTTGGCGGGCAAGCTTGCTCCTACAGGAGTGCCATATTCAGGTGTTATGGTTGGCGCTGACGATGGAGGACTGAACATGACATTGACTGTCGACACCTTGCTCGAATTGGCCATGACCAATCCTATCAACGCGCAAATCACCGCGCGCCTGCCGGAGCTTGGTGTGCAGCAGTGCATGCTCACGGCGGGCTGTTTTGTTCCAGGCGGTGTGGAACCATCAGGCGAATCTGCCGGCGGCTCAGGGCGTGAAGGACTATGACGTTTTTTACTTTGACGAGGACCTGTCCTACGAGGCGGAAGACGCGGTAATTCGTGCGGCGCAGGTGCTATTCCAAGACCTGGGGGTGAATGTGGAGGTCAGGAATCAGGCGCGGGTGCACCTTTGGTATGGGCAGCGGTTTGGCCGGCCTTACCCGCAGTTGCATTCGGCTCGGCAGGGGGTTGACCGTTACCTGGTGGCGGGTACGTGCATTGCGCTGGATATTGCCTCGGGCGAGGTGTATGCGCCTTATGGCTTGGAGGATGTGGAGCAGGGTGTCTTGCGCATCAACCCTTTGCATCCGGAGCCGGCGCTGTTTTTGCACAAGGCCAGGAGTTATCAGGCGCGTTGGCCGTGGCTCAAGATTGTCGAGCCGGGCTGAGCCCCAATGCCGGCCAGTTAAGACGCAGCGCGGAAAAGGGGACGGGGAGTAATACAGGTATCATATAGTGGCTCTGTGCTACCTTTATTGAGGGCTGCACCTCGCCTTTGATGAAGCTGACTTACTCCCTCCTTCTACCCGCGATCTTGGAACGGTGACACGCAATGGATGCAAGCATTCAGCCGATTGAACTTTACGGCCACACCCTTGAGACACCGCAAAGCAAGCTTGATACAAACCAGGTCAGGCAAGCATTCTCGACGATTGCCGCGACGTGGTCGCAGAAAATCAATGCGGGCTTTTACGATCTGTTTTTCCAACCTGGATAGCGTCTACGAAGGCGGCGATGATCTAGCAGATAAGATCCGCCTCCAGGCAATAGGCCAAAGTATCAAGCTCACCGTGGCCCACGGGATCTACGATATCGACGAAGAGCGCTTCTACGACGCGTTCATGCAGCGCTACGACTCATGGGATGAAGATTTCGGCGTATTGGCCGAGCAATACGAAGCCATTGTCGAGCGTTCAGCCGAGGTGGATGCGCATCGCACCAATCGTCGCCGTGGTCGTCGCCAATGGGTAGGCTATGGTTCAGAGAAGGCGGTATACGATGCCGACGCCAAAAACCTGATGTCCAATATTGGTCATGGGGTATTCAACCTGATGGCCAAAGGGGTCAGCGCACTCGGCGACTCGTTTAAGAAAGACGAGATTTTCAAGCGCCCGGCAACGGTCAAGGCGTTCGCAGACGGTGCCAGCAATATCGTTAATGCGGCCTACCTTGCGACCCTCGATGCCATCAATGCCGATTCGCCCGGTAAGTTGCACAGCTATTCAAAGGACGAGATCAGAAAGTCCCAGGCGATTACCGAGAATATTGAAAAAGGCCTGATCCCCGACGAGGCCGTGTTGCCGTCGGCGGTCAAGGCGATCAGCGCTTATCCCTACAACGAGCGTATCTATCCGATCCTGCTACGAAAGTTTGGGGGTGATCAAGGGCGACTCGATGGTGTTGTGGAGTACTTCGGTATGGGCGGCCTGCTCAAGGAAAAGCAAGCTCTGATCCAGGAGCAATTGCGCCAGTGCGACCTCAGCACTGTGGAAAGTTTCAGCGCCAGTCGCCCGGACATCGAGCGCTATGCGCAATTTATCAATTATGAACGTTTCGATGAACACTGTGAGCGAGTGATCGAGAAAATCGTGGCGCGCGAGACGCAGGCAAGCGCGCTATCGGTTGTTACGCCTGTACTACCAGGCTCAGCGAAACGCGGCGGCTGCGGGTTGACCGTGGCGACTGCCGCCCAAGGTTTCAGGTCCAACGCCGATCACAAGTTCTATGTGGCGCCGGACTTGCCGACGAAGAAGGTCCTGACCTTCGAATCCAAGAACGCGTTGAACATTGCCAAGGACGAGGTGGTGTTCTTCTTCGACGAAACAGTGTTCGGCTCTGGCGACAAGGGCGTACTGGTTGATCTTGAGTACGTATACGTGCGCCTGCAATTCAAGGAGTCGCACCGCGTGGCACTTGCCGATATTGCCGACGTGACCATCAGCGGTCTAATGAATAAAAAGCTGACGATGGCCAAGCGTGACGGAACCAATGTGGATGTGGTGCTGACCCAAAGCAACAAAGGCGCGACCAGCCTAAGCGAAGCCATCCTCGGACTGGTGCGGTTGAGCAAGGCGGCGGTGAACTGATCTACCACGCCAATAATCTTTTGGGGCCTGGTTCTTTCCGACCTATGAGGTAGCGGCTGTGTGCCGCGCCTTACAAAATAGTTAATGGGTTCCACAAGGCGGCACCTTTAGGCGCACGCTGGGTGTTACCCCATTGGCAATACAAGGACGATGCACATGACCCTAGGCGATCTCGCTCAGATTCTGGAAGACCACTTCAGGCCCAAGGCCCGTGACATCACGCGCTTTGCAGGCACCGGCTACTCG
This sequence comes from Pseudomonas sp. SST3, assembly GCF_003325755.1. Next base: position 3,256 of record NZ_QORI02000170.1, read on the forward strand.
TTTGAAGAGTGGTTCAACTGGGAACAATTCAGCGCGTTTACCGCTCTAGCGTTCGAGTGCAATCCCAAACCTGGCTACAGGACACACTTTACTGGCCACGCATCCGGCCAATTGGGTGACATCGCGATTTCGGCGAAGGATGGCACAACCTGGTTGGTGGAAACGTCGTTGGTGCATGCCTATACGCAAAACAAATGGAAAGCCAAAATCACAGAAGATCGGGCAAAACTCCAAGGCGCCGTTGCACAAGGGGTTCGCAAGGTTCAGCTAATGTTGTTGTGCAGTGATGTAGAAACAGACCTTCAGACCCAGTGGGCCTACTGGTTTGAGGATAT
>NZ_QORI02000171.1 GCF_003325755.1 Pseudomonas sp. SST3
TTTGCCATCATCGCGAGTGGTGGCGAAGCGGTTTAGAGCGCAAACGGGGGTCAGTTATTTCCAATAGTTTTTTGAGCCTGTCGGAACTTAACCTGTGAACTGCCACTCAGAGTTACTGAATGGGTGGTGAAGCCCTTCAATGCTCCTATGTTGTGTTAAGTGTTGGCAGATAATTCCGGACCCCGCCCTAGCGGTCCGGAACTTGAACCCCGAACTTCCCCTCCCCAAAAGAAGTCCGGGGTTTTTTTTGCCCGCAGAAAAGTTATTCGGCGATTTCTGCGCCCTTGTCCGCCAATTCCATCCAGCCGGCCAGTACGGTGTAGGCTTCTTCCAGGCCCATGCGCTTGGGGGCGGAGAACAGTTGAATCGTGATGGTATCGCCCCAGCCCTTACGGATTTCGGACTGCACTTTGAGCAGGGTGTTCTTGGCTGCGCCGTAGGTGAGCTTGTCGGCCTTGGTCAGCAAAATGTGCATCGGCATGCCGCTGGCGACAGCCCAGTCGAGCATCAGCAAGTCGAAGTCGGTCATTGGATGACGGATATCCATCATCAGAATCAAACCCTTCAAACTCTCGCGACCACCCAGGTAAGCCTCAAGGTGACGCTGCCAGTGCAGCTTCAGCGGGATAGGTACTTTTGCATAACCGTAGCCCGGCAGGTCGACCAGACGCCGATCATCGTCTAGCTTGAAGAAATTGAGTAGTTGCGTGCGGCCCGGGGTTTTCGAGGTGCGCGCCAGGCTGGCGTGAGTCAGGGTGTTCAGTGCGCTGGATTTACCGGCGTTGGAACGGCCGGCAAAGGCGACTTCAAAGCCCTCGTCATCGGGGCATTGGTCCACTTTGGCGGCGCTGAGCATGAAGGTGGACTGTTGGCACAGGCCGAGGATGGGGTTCTTGAGTTGCATGAGATTTCCGATGTGGGCGGTGCCGAGAAAGGGTGCGGCAAGCGGTGTCGTTTCCGTTTCAGTAGCGCCAGTATATAATGCCGCAGATTTTGTGTGTGCTTTTGTCCCAGCGAAGGATGAGGTTCACGGGAGCGAAAGACCTTTATTGCGCATTAGAACGCAAAACGCTCTCAAACCCTGAATAGGTCGATGTATGGACCGACGGTTGCTCGCTTCTGCTGCCCTGATTCCGCTTTACGGCGCTCAGGCTACACAGGATCAACCGAGTTTGCATGGTCAGGCTGACGCAGTGCGTGACCCAGGGTTTCAAGGCAATGCCGCCGCGTGGTTTGTGCATGGACTGCAGTACTGAGGATTACCAGGCCGTCATTGATTTGATGGTGAGTAAACCCGGTAGATAACTCTTAAACCCTTAGCCGTAGTTGGATTAGCTGATGAACAAACTGATCGTGAGTCTGCTGTTGACCTTGGGCATCACAGGCGCTGCCGTCGCTGCAGAGGGCCCCGTCAAAGGTGATGCCACTGCCGGTCAAGCGAAGGCCGCCGTGTGTGGTGCCTGCCACGGGCCGGATGGTAACAGCCCGGCGCCGAACTTCCCCAAACTGGCCGGCAGGGTGAACGTTACCTGAGCAAGCAGATGCACGACATCAAGGACGGCAAGCGCACGGTGCTGGAAATGACCGGCCTGCTGACCAAATCTCAACGATCAGGACCTGGCGGACCTCGCGGCGTATTTTGCCAGCCAGAAGGGCAGCGTGGGAGCTGCCGACCCTAAACTGGTCGCCCGCGGAGAGCAGTTGTTCCGTGGCGGTAACCTGGAAAAAAGGCTTACCTGCCTGCACCGGTTGCCACTCGCCCAATGGTGCAGGCAACGCTGCCGCAGGCTTCCCGCACCTGAGCGGCCAGCACGCCACCTACATCGCCAAGCAGTTGACCGACTTTCGCAAAGAAGAAGCCGGCCGGGCCAACGATGGGGACGCCATGACCATGCGCACCATCGCTCGCAAGCTGAGCGACGAAGACATCGCAGCCCTCTCCAGTTATATCCAGGGCCTGCACTGACGGGGCTGGGCGTTAACGCTCGATTAATCCCGCGATGCAAGCATAAAAAGGGTGGCTCAGGCCGCCCTTTTTGTGGCCGCTGCCGTTACACTAACGAACTCATGTCCGCGTAGACCTGTCACAACAAAGGTCGCGTGAGGCGACTTTATTTGTCCAGGAGTAAAGCATGCGTAATCTGATCCTCAGCGCCGCTCTCGTCACTGCCAGCCTCTTCGGCATGACCGCACAAGCTGCCGATGTGCCGCTTGAAGCCGGTAAAACCTATGTTGAGCTGTCTAATCCGGTTCCGGTTGCGGTACCCGGCAAGATCGAGGTGGTGGAGCTGTTCTGGTACGGTTGCCCGCATTGCTACGCGTTCGAGCCGACTATCAACCCATGGGCTGAAAAGCTGCCCAAGGACGTTAACTTCCGTCGCATTCCCGCCATGTTCGGTGGCCCATGGGACGCCCACGGCCAACTGTTCCTGACCCTGGAAGCCATGGGTGTTGAGCACAAGGTCCACAACGCCGTCTTCGAAGCGATCCAGAAACAGGGCAAGCGCCTGACCAAACCGGACGAAATGGCTGACTTCGTTGCTACTCAAGGTGTCGACAAGGACAAGTTCCTGGCGACCTTCAACTCTTTCGCTATCCAGGGCCAGATCAAACAGGCCAAGGAACTCGCGCAGAAGTACGGCGTGCAAGGCGTTCCCACGCTGATCGTCAACGGCAAATACCGTTTCGACCTGGGCAGCACCGGTGGTCCTGAAGCGACCCTCAACGTTGCTGACCAAACTGATTGCCAAAGAACGCGCTGCCAAGTAAGGGGCTCGCCATGCGCCGCTGGGGTACCGAGCGTGTCGTTGGCCTGCATGAACCGCAGGTCAACGAGCATCACCTGGAGTCCACAGGCCTGCCGGCAGATAGCCGCTTGCGCCTGCTCAGTTTCAATATCCAGGTGGGCAACAGTACCGAGAAGTATCGGCATTACCTCACGCGTGGCTGGCAGCACCTGCTGCCCCACAAGGGGCGTACCGGTAACCTGCAGAAAAATCGGCGACCTGCTCAGCGACTTCGACTTGGTCGCGCTGCAGGAAGCCGACGGCGGCAGCCTGCGCTCCGGCTATATCAACCAGGTGGAACACCTGGCTCAGCTGGGCGCCTTCCCGTACTGGTATCAGCAACTCAACCGCAACCTGGGGCGCCTGGCGCAGCACAGCAATGGCGTACTCAGCCGCCTCAAACCCACGGCTATCGAAGATCACCCCTTGCCAGGCCCCAAAGGGCGCGGGGCGATCCTTGTGCGTTTTGGCGAAGGCCCGGAAGCCTTGGTGGTGGTGATGATGCACCTGGCCCTCGGGGGGCGTACGCGCAACCTGCAACTGGCCTACGTGCGTGAATTGATTGGCAACTACAAGCACCAGGTGCTCATGGGTGACATGAACACCCATGCCAAACGACCTGCTGCAGAATTCTCCGCTGCGCGACCTGGGGTTAATGCTGGCGCCGCAAGTCGAAGCCACGTTTCCCAGCTGGCGCCCGCAGCGCTGTCTTGACC
>NZ_QORI02000172.1 GCF_003325755.1 Pseudomonas sp. SST3
TCGCGCTTGAGCGCCTCGCCCAGTTCGGGGCCTTTGAAACCCTTTTCTAGCAGCGGCGCGACCGGCACTTCGCGTGCCACCTTTGCCGCTCCGCGCAAATAATCGGCCTGTGGATAACTGCGTTGCTCAAAACCCTCGCGGCCACGAGCGTCCATTTCGCAGGCCGCCACGAACTCTTCAAAGCGTTGCGGCCGACGGTACACGTCGAAGCTTTGCAGCAACTCCAGCAATGTCGAGGCCTTGAGTTCAAGCGCGCGATGCCCGTGAGTATGATATTGCCCCACCAGCAACGCCAACTCCTGGCAATCCCTGGGCACCTTGAAACGCTCGTTCACCGCTTTGATCAGCTTCAGGCCGCGTTGCTCGTGGGCAATATGCTGAGGCAATTTATCCACAGGCGTCAGGCCTTTGCCCAGGTCGTGCAGCAGGCAGGCCCAGCGCACGCTCAGCGGTTGCTTGTGCAGGGCTGCTTGCTGCAGCACGCTCAAGGTATGCACGCCGGTGTCTATTTCCGGGTGGTGAGCTGCGGGCTGCGGCACGCCGAACAGCGCATCCACCTCCGGCATCAAGGTTTTCAGTGCGTCGCAGTCACGCAGTACTTGGATAAATACCTGGGGTTGATCTTCCATCAGCGCCCGTGAGATTTCCTTCCAACTGCGCTCGGGGGTAAGGGCCTCCAACTCGCCGGACTCACTGAGTTGGCGCATTAATTCGAGGGTCTCAGGGGCGACTGTGAAGCCGAGAGGCGCATAGCGCGCGGCGAAACGCGCAACGCGTAGTACGCGGAGGGGATCTTCGGCGAACGCGGGAGAAACATGCCGTAAAAGACGCGCTTCAAGATCACGTTGTCCCTGATAAGGATCAGTCAGGTTACCCTCGTCATCCTCCGCCATGGCATTGATGGTCAGGTCACGCCGGATCAGGTCTTCTTCCAGCGTAACGTCGGGGCTCGCATGGAATATAAAAGCCACCGTAACCCCGGCCATTCTTGCGTTCGGTGCGAGCGAGGGCGTATTCGTCACCGTTTTTCGGATCGAGAAACACCGGAAAATCGGCGCCCACCGGTTTATAACCCTTGGCGAGCATCTCTTCAGCCGTCGCGCCAACGACGACGCGGTCTATATCGGTGACCTCGATGCCCAGAAGGCGATCACGCACGGCGCCGCCGACTTTGTATGATTTTCATGAAAAAGCCTCCATTAGCGGCACAGGATAACGCCTGAGCCTGGCCAATGGAGGCTTTGCTGTTTCAGAGATGCACGACGGCCATGTCCAGGCGGCCATAGTCGTTGTCGTTATGATCGCTGCGCGGTGGTACATGGTGGGTCTTCATCACTTGGTCGCCCTGCAGGGTTTCCAAATGAATATCAAAACCCCAGAGCCGATGCAGGTGCTTGAGCACTTCCTCAGTGGATTCGCCCAAGGGTTTGCGGTCGTGTTGCTGGTGACGCAGGGTCAGCGAACGGTCGCCACGCACATCAATGCTGTAGATCTGAACGTTAGGCTCGCGGTTACCCAGGTTGTATTGCGCGGCCAGGGTTTCGCGAATGATGCGGTAGCCGGGTTCGTCGTGGATGGCAGGCACCACCAGGTCATCCTTGAGGTCGTCGTCCAGGATGCTGAACAACTTGAGGTCGCGGATCACCTGAGGCGACAGGTACTGCAGGATAAAACTCTCATCCTTGAAGCTGCTCATGGCGAACTTGATGGTCGATAGCCAGTCGCTGCCGGCGATTTCCGGGAACCAGCGGCGGTCTTCCTCCGTGGGGTGCTCGCACATGCGGCGGATATCGCGGTACATGGCAAAAACCCAGTGCATAGGGGTTGATGCCGTTGTAGTACGGGCTGTCGAAGCCTGGCTGGAAGACCACGCTCGTATGGGACGTGAGGAACTCCATCATGAAGCCGTCAGTGACCAGGCCTTCGTCGTACAGGTCGTTCATCAGGGTGTAATGCCAGAAGGTTGCCCAGCCTTCGTTCATTACTTGGGTTTGGCGCTGGGGATAAAAATATTGCGCGATCTTGCGCACGATACGCACGATTTCGCGCTGCCAGGGCTCCAGCAGCGGTGCGTGCTTTTCGAGGAAATACAGGATGTTTTCCTGCGGTTCGGCGGGGAAGCGGGCATTGTCCTTGTCGCTGTTCTTGTCGGCGCGCTTGGGGATGGTGCGCCACAGGTCGTTGATCTGTTTCTGCAGGTGCTCCTCGCGCTCCTTCTGGCGCAGGCGTTCCTCTTCGGCGGAAATAGGATAGGGACGCTTATAGCGATCGACCCCATAATTCATCAGCGCGTGGCAGGAGTCCAACAGGTCTTCCACCGCATCGATACCGTGGCGCTCCTCGCACTGCATGATGTATTGCTTGGCGAACACCAGGTAATCAATGATCGAACTGGCATCGGTCCAGGTGCGAAACAGGTAGTTGCCCTTGAAGAAACTGTTATGCCCATAGCAGGCATGGGCCACTACCAGCGCCTGCATGCAGATGGTGTTTTCTTCCATCAGGTACGCGATGCACGGGTCGGAGTTGATCACGATCTCGTAGGCCAGGCCCATCTGGCCGCGTGTGTAGGACTTCTCGGTACTGAGAAAGTGTTTCCCGTAGGACCAATGGTGATAGCCCAGGGGCATGCCCACCGAGGCATAGGCATCCATCATCTGTTCAGCGGTGATGACTTCTATCTGATTGGGATAGGTGTCCAAGGCATAACCCGCCGCGATACGGCTGATTTCCCGGTCATAGGCCTGGATCAGTTCGAAGGTCCACTCGGAACCGGTGGAAATGGGTTGGCGCTTGTTCTCTTTTTTGGCGGTCATGTCACTAACCTGCGCTGGAAGAGTTCACGGAAGACCGGGTAGATATCGCCGGCCGAGACCAGTTGCTGCTGGGCGAACGTGTCGGCAAAGGCTTCGCCGATGCGCTCGTATTCGAACCATAGGGCCTGGTGCTCACGGGGGGTAATTTCGACGTAAGTGTAGTACTGCACGAACGGCATGATCTGGTTGATCAAAATGTCCCGGCAGATCGGCGAGTCGTCGTTCCAGTTGTCGCCGTCAGAGGCTTGGGCGGCGTAGATGTTCCACTCGTTGGCGGGGTAGCGCTCGGCCATGATCTCCTGCATCAGCTTCAGTGCGCTGGAAACAATGGTGCCGCCAGTTTCCCGCGAGTAGAAAAACTCCTCTTCGTCCACCTCTCGCGCGCTGGTGTGATGGCGGATGAACACTACGTCAATCTTGTCGTAGTTCCGTTTCAGGAACAGGTACAGCAGGATAAAGAAGCGCTTGGCGATGTCCTTGGTGGCCTGGGTCATGGAGCCGGAAACGTCCATCAGGCAGAACATCACCGCCTTGGAGCTGGGGTTGGGTTGCTTGACCAGCAGGTTGTATTTCAAGTCAAAGGTATCGAGGAACGGCACGCGGTGGATGCGCGCTGCTGAGTTTTTTCAATTTCTGCCTCGATTTCCTGGATTATCGCCGAAGTTGTCCGGTTCTTCGCGCT
>NZ_QORI02000173.1 GCF_003325755.1 Pseudomonas sp. SST3
ACACTGCCTGAAGGCCGCGTTGACGCGTCACAAGGGCGATATCAAGGCGGTGCTGGCCGAGTTGCAACTGCCGCGCCGTACCTTCAATGAGAAGATGCAGCGGCATGGGTTGGTAAGGGAGATGTTTGTGTAGCGATATTTGGATCACCATCGCGGGCAAGCCCGCTCCCACATTTTGGTCTGTGAACACAGCAGGTGTGGGAGCTGGCTTGCCTGCGATGGCGTCGGCAGCCATAAGCGGATTTCCGCTCACCACCCCAAAACCATCAGCGACTTTCCGCTCAATAAAATCCCGCAACCCTTCTATTGCGGGCCTTCCTCTACCTGGCACAGCTCCTGCTATAGCCCCAACAGGCTGCGCACGCGCCGCTCCATAAAAAACAACTAGATGAAGGATCCTTCAATGGATAACTCCAACACCGTGCCTCTGGGATCGACGGCCGCAAAAGCGCAGGAGCGCACCACCTCCAGCCGCATCAAGTCGATCTTCAGCGGATCGGTCGGCAACATGGTCGAATGGTACGACTGGTACGTCTACGCCGCCTTCTCGCTGTACTTCGCCAAAGCCTTCTTCCCCAAAGGCGACACCACTGCCCAACTGCTCAACACCGCCGCGATCTTCGCCGTGGGCTTCCTGATGCGCCCGATCGGTGGCTGGCTGATGGGCCTCTACGCCGACAAAGTCGGGCGTAAAAAAGCCTTGATGGCCTCGGTGTACCTGATGTGCTTCGGCTCGCTGCTGATTGCCCTGAGCCCAGGCTATGAAATCATTGGTATCGGTGCGCCGATCCTGCTGGTGTTTGCCCGCCTGCTGCAGGGCCTGTCGGTCGGCGGCGAATACGGCACCTCTGCCACCTATCTCAGTGAGATGGCCACCAAGGAACGTCGCGGGTTCTACTCAAGCTTCCAGTACGTGACCCTGATCTCCGGCCAGCTCATCGCGCTGGCGGTGCTGATCGTGCTGCAACAGGTGCTGACTACCGAACAACTGTACGCCTGGGGCTGGCGCATCCCGTTCGCCATCGGCGCCCTGTGCGCAGTGGTCGCGCTGTACCTGCGTCGCGGCATGGAAGAAACCGAGTCGTTCACCAAGAAAGAAAAAGCCAAGGAAAGCGCAATGCGCACCTTGATGCGTCACCCCAAGGAACTGATGACCGTGGTCGGCCTGACCATGGGCGGCACCCTGGCGTTCTACACCTACACCACCTACATGCAGAAATACCTGGTGAACACGGTCGGCATGAGCATCTCCGACTCCACCACCATCTCGGCGGCGACGCTGTTTCTGTTCATGTGCCTGCAACCGATCATCGGCGGGCTGTCGGATAAAAATCGGCCGCCGCCCGATCCTGATCGCCTTCGGCGTGCTTGGCACCCTGTTCACCGTGCCGATCCTCACCACCCTGCACACCATCCAGAGCTGGTGGGGCGCGTTCTTCCTGATCATGGCGGCGCTGATCATCGTCAGCGGCTACACCTCGATCAACGCCGTGGTGAAGGCCGAGCTGTTCCCGACCGAAATCCGCGCACTGGGCGTGGGCCTGCCGTATGCCCTGACCGTGTCGATCTTCGGCGGTACCGCTGAATACATCGCGCTGTGGTTCAAGAGCATCGGTATGGAAACGGGCTACTACTGGTACGTGACCGCGTGTATCGCCGTGTCGTTGATGGTCTACGTGACCATGAAAGACACGCGTAAACACTCACGCATCACCACCGACTAAAAAATGTGGGAGCGGGCTTGCTGTGGCGAGCAAGCTTGCTTGCGCTGGGGTGCGAAGCGCCCCCAAAAAGCTGGCTCCAGCTACGCTGTCGAACGGGAGCAAGCTCCCTCGCCACAGCAAGCCCGCTCCCTCATTTAGCGTTAGGACAACTCTGCGGCCTCATTGCGCCCATAGCGCCGCTGCGCATACGACGCGCCAGCAATCATCACCACCAGCACCGCAGCCAATACCGCGGATGAACCGATGGTGCCGAAATCCAAGCCGCCTTTTTCATGGGGTTTGGTCAGAAAATCCCCCAAGGTCGCGCCAAACGGCCGTGTCAGTACAAACGCCACCCAGAACAACAATACCGACGAGATGCGGGTGAAGTACTTGAGTACCACCACCGCGGCGATGGTTGAGCCGATCAACAATGCGCCACCGGCGAAGCCCAGCCCCGAATCGTCCGCGAGGAAATCGCCCAATGCGGTGCCCAAGGTGTTGGAGAACAGGATCGCCATCCAGTAAAAACAGCTCCCCTCGGAAGGTCTGCACCTTGTTCACGTTCAGCGAGTCACCACTGAGGTGCCACAATGCAAAGATGATCATCAGGATCACGATCAGGATCATCGACCCGGTGGCGTAGCCCAGTCCCAGCGTGCGGTCCATGAAGTCGGACATCGTGGTACCCGCAGTACTGGTAGACAAAATCACGATCCAGTACAGCACCGGGTTGTAGGTTTTCGACCAGAGTTGCGTCACCAGGGTCACCAGGAACACGCTAATGAGGATCATGGAGCTGATGGCGTAGCCAACGTTCAAGGTCATCGACAGCAAGTCCCCGGCGGTTTCGCCCAAGGTAGTTGCGCAGATTTTCATGACCCAGAACGCCAGGGTGATCTGAGGAAGTTTATTCATGCAGTAGATAGCTCCAAGGCTCAGTCTTATAGGGGGTATTGACCTTGGGCGCAGACTGAAGGGGAAACTGTGAAAAATAGGTGGCAGATGTATGAAAAATCCATGGGCACGATGGAAATTCACCGCCATGAATTGCACTATGACCGCCTCCCAAACCGCGTAGCAGGAACCCCGGCCATGCCTGACGACATCCACTTTTTACGAACCCGCCAACGGCCACGGCCTGCCCCATGACCCGTTCAACGCGATCGTCGGCCCACGCCCGATTGGCTGGATCTCCTCGCACGACCGCGAAGGCCGCCTGAACCTGGCGCCCTACAGTTTCTTCAACGCATTCAACTACATTCCGCCGATCATTGGGTTTTCCAGTGTCGGGCGTAAAGACAGCCTGAACAATATCGAACAGACCGGCGAATTCGTCTGGAACCTGGCCACCCGCCCGCTGGCCGAGCAGATGAACCAGAGTTGCGCGGCCGTATCGCCCGAGGTGAATGAATTCGAACTCTCCGGCTTGACGCCGGTGGCTTCGAAAATCGTTGGCGTACCACGGGTGGGCGAGAGCCCGGTGTCGTTCGAGTGCAAGGTGACGCAGATCATCCAGCTGCAACGTGCCGACCAACAGTTGGTGCCGAGCTGGCTGGTGCTGGGCGAGGTGGTTGCGGTGCACATCGCCAAATGGTTGCTCAAGGACGGGATCTACGACACCGCTGCCGCCGAGCCGATTTTACGCGGGGGTGGCCCGGCGGATTATTTCCAGCTGGGGCCAGAAGCGCTGTTCAAGATGTACCGCCCAGGCGCCACCAAACCCTGACTGCAATGCAATCAAAACTGTGGGAGCTGGCTTGCCTGCGATAGCGGTGGGTCAGTT
>NZ_QORI02000174.1 GCF_003325755.1 Pseudomonas sp. SST3
TTCCTTCGTCGTACCGGATCTTCTTTCTGCAGCCATCCCGGCACCAGACGCGTAGACTGCCGCGATGACCTACGCCGTGATTTCCCCATCGCCAATTGCCAGCTGATAGCTCCGTCAGTTTGCTCAACCTGTGCCGCCTGCTGCTTGCCGGCTCGAAGTCTTTTTTTTTAAAAAACCCCCCCCCCCGGGGGGGGGGGGGGGGGGGTTTTTTTTTTHMMGTACGCCTCGATTCCCCCGTCTCCTCCAGCACCTTCTATTCGCCTAAACTCTGCATGAGCCATAGCTGGCTGCTCACGTCTGGCTAGTTGGCATATGAGTTCTTCAAAGGCGAGGCGTTGTCCTGAGTCCATTCCTCTGATGCGTTTGTAATCCATGATGTGTCCGTGAGAAAAGCTGGTAGGCGTAATGGCAGAATGCCTAGAGTGTATCGTGTTACGAGCAGCCAGATCGTTCGTCGCGCTCACTCTATTGAGAAGGCCTGCGGTTTTCTCACACGGGTTGCCAACGCTTCTGCGGTGCACTCCGCCTCTCAAATTCCCGCCGAAGATGACGCGGGAGCGAGTGCACCTGTTAAGCTCACATGGCCTACATTGATGCTTTACCAAACAGAGTCGTAATGCCTTTAATGACAAGTACCGCGACGAAGCCGACAAGCACGCCTACCAGGCAGTGAATGGCTAGTGTTGCGATGGTTTCCCACGACCCTGCCCCAGCGACAAGCTTTTCAGCAAAGTGCTGCATAGGCCCAATGCCTTCTGTAATGAACGCACCACCGACTAGAAACATGGCAACAGTCCCAATCCAAGACAATGCCTTCATCAGTTTCGGTGCCGCCGACAAGAGCCAACCGCCAACAGACCTCACCATCGAGCCCCATCTACCGGTAGCTTTGGATTTCTGCAGAATAAGCCCTGCATCATCCAAGCGAACGATCCCCGCAACCAAGCCGTAAACGCCCACTGTCATGATCACTGCGATCAGCGCTAGCGTTAACACCTGCTGAAGCATTGGGGCGTCAGTCACAATATTCAGGGTAATCACTATGATCTCAGCGCTCAGGATGAAATCAGTCCGTACCGCCCCAGAAATCTTCCGTTCCTCATAAGCGGCGAGCTCTTCTGGGGTCTTGGACTTGGGTTTTCTTGGTTGCCCTGTCCCATTGTCTCTACTAGCCGTGAACTTGTCCTTAATGGCCTCAAAGCCCTCATAACAGAGATATGCCCCCCCAATCATGAGCAGCCAGTGAACCGCCGCAGGCAAAAGTGCGTTCAACACCAAAGCACAAGGCACCAGGATGGCTTTGTTTCTCAACGAGCCCTTGAATACAGCCCATACCACCGGTAGCTCCCGGTCGGCTTTCATGCCGGTAACCTGCTCAGCATTCACAGCAAGGTCGTCGCTCAGGACACTAGCCGATTTCTTTGCAGCGACTTTTGCTCATAAGCGAAATGTCGTCTAGCAGTGTGGCGATGTCATCCAATAGTGCGAACAAGCTACTGCCGGCCATCTAAGGCTCCTTGCGTTGATTTATTCTGTTCCCCGACCGCCTCATGCATACAGACGCTAATGACCCGCATACGCTCCCTCCGAAGGCTCAGGATTACCCTGTCGTCATCGGGTTACGGAGAGCACTTTTCTAGACAATCGGCACACCATGCCGTTCATCCTCAAATATCCGTAGGTCTCGAGCAGAGTTAGGCTCAGGAAATTTCCGGGCTTCCGGGATATGCCATAGATAGAGGTGTGTCAGGGAGGACAAGGCAAGAGCACTCCCAATCAAATACACATCTTAAGCATCCCCATCAAGAGCAAGAGCAGGTCAAAGCCTAAGGGCTTTGACACCAAAGCGGAGTGTGTCTAGAAAATCACCGCTGAGTAAATGGTGTCGCGCACCAGCGTCGGCGATGGCTCGTTGCTCATCATGATCGCCAGGATCACCACCTCCACCAATACCGCGGCGAGGGTCAGGATCATGGTGCCGTAGGGGTCACCGACTTTTTCCGCCAAACTGCTCGGCGTGATGAGCCACGCGCATCGATGCCATCACGATAAACGCGATCAGCGCGAAGCCGGCCAGCAGCGCGACCAGTTGGCCGCTGTGGAGCATCCAGTGTTCCAGCGGGTAGGCGGCGATGGCGGCAATCAGCGCCAGCAGCATGAATTTTTCTTGCTTGAGGGATGTGAGCATTCCGGGCCTTTTCATACAGCGAATCAGTCATTGATGGGGTACAGACTGCGCCGAGCCACTAACGTTTCGTTACACCTTAGTTCAGGCCGCCCTTGCGTGAGTGACAGAAATACTCTCCTGCTGGTCAGGTTTTGCCGATTATTTCAGCCATGGCCTGTAGAATGCCGCCATTGCACTTGATGAGAATTTAAAAATGTACGATTGGCTCAACGCCCTGCCCAAGGCTGAATTGCACCTGCACCTGGAAGGCTCGCTGGAGCCTGAGCTGCTGTTCGCCCTAGCCGAGCGCAACAAGATTGCGCTGCCATGGAACGACGTCGAAACCCTGCGCAAGGCCTACGCCTTCAACAACCTGCAAGAGTTTCTCGACCTGTATTACAAGGGCGCCGATGTGCTGCGCACGTCCCAGGATTTCTACGACCTGACCTGGGCCTACCTGCTGCGCTGCAAGGCCCAGAACGTGATTCACACTGAACCGTTCTTCGACCCGCAAACCCACACCGACCGTGGCGTGCCGTTCGAAGTGGTGCTCAACGGCATCGCCGCCGCACTCAAAGACGGCGAGCAGCAACTGGGCATCACCAGCGGTTTGATCCTCAGCTTCCTGCGCCACCTGAGCGAAGACGAAGCGCAGAAAACCCTCGACCAGGCGCTGCCATTCCGTGACGCGTTCGTGGCCGTGGGCCTGGACAGCTCGGAAATGGGCCATCCACCGAGCAAGTTCCAGCGCGTGTTCGACCGTGCCCGTCACGAAGGCTTCCTCACCGTCGCCCACGCTGGCGAAGAAGGCCCGCCCGAGTACATCTGGAAGCCCTCGACCTTCTGAAAATCCAGCGCATCGACCACGGCGTGCGCGCCATTGAAGACGAGCGCTTGATGCAGCGCATCATCGACGAGCAGATCCCGTTGACCGTGTGCCCGCTGTCCAACACCAAGCTCTGCGTGTTCGACGACATGGCCCAGCACAACATCCTCGACATGCTCGAACGTGGCGTAAAGGTCACCGTGAACTCGGATGACCCGGCGTACTTCGGCGGTTACGTCACTGAGAACTTCCATGCGCTGCACACCAGCCTGGGCATGACTCAGGACCAGGCCAAACGCCTGGCGCAGAACAGCCTGGATGCGCGGCTCGTGAAGCCATAACTGAATAGACCTGGACTCAACCTGTGGGAGCTGGCTTGCCTGCGATAGCGGTGTATCAGCCAGCCTCTTATTGCCTGACCTACCGCTATCGCGGGCAAGCCCGGCTCCCACATGGCCCCAT
>NZ_QORI02000175.1 GCF_003325755.1 Pseudomonas sp. SST3
TTCCAGTCCCTGCAGCAGCACTGGGATGCCAACGAAATGGACAAGATCTCCGAGTTCGTGACCCCGCAACTGCTGGAGTTCCTCAAGCGCGAACGTGCCGAGATCGGTGACGCCTTCCAGTCGACCTACATCGACGACCTGCGCGTACAGCTCGATGGCGTGGACGATCGTGCCGACAAGACCATCGCCACCCTGACCTTCAGCGGTGTGTCGAAGTCCTCGCGTTTCGACCAGGGCGAAGTGTTCAGCGAAAGCTGGAACATGGAACGCGCCCAGGGCGACGACCAGCCATGGCTGGTCGCCGGTATCCGCCAGAACGGCTAATACCTGCGCGTTTGAGCAAGCGGTAACAAAAACCCCGGACATGTCCGGGGTTTTCTATTTCACGGTTGCACTTATAGCGAGCTACTGTATAAAACGCCCCTATAAACCGCGCCATCTAGCAAGAGGATCCCGGCCGTGGAAGAAATCATCGAACAACTGCGTGAAGCCAACGAACCGGTCCCGGTTCCTTTGGAGCTACCTGACGAAGACCTGCTGGTGGAAATCGAGGAACAACTGTTCATCGACATCCCCTTTGTCTTCCGTGAATTCTTGCTGACCGTCAGCGACGTAGTCTATGGCAGCCTGGAGCCAGTGACCGTCACCGACCCGCAGTCCCACACTTACCTGCCGGACGTCGCGGCCAACGCCTGGGATGCCGGTGTTGATCGCAGCCTGATCCCGATCTGCCAGGACGGCGACGACTACTACTGCGTCGAAGAAGACGGCACCGTGGTGTTGTGGTCCGCCGAAGAAGAATTGGTCACCGAAGAAACCTGGGAATCGGTGTGGCACTGGGCACGGGACGTCTGGCTGGAAAGCTGATACTTGATAGCTTTTGTGGCGAGGGAGCTTGCTCCCGCTGGGCTGCAAAGCAGCCCCCGCCAACGCCAGTCAGTGTTCCGTATCCTTGTGGTTGTCCAGCGTCTCCAGCAACGCAACCTGCATCCGCGTATGCACACGGATAAACCAGCGCCAGAGCACTGCAGCCACCGCCGCCGTGACCACGGCAATCAACACCAGCAACTTGTTGGTCGGCAGAATACTGGCCGACAAGGCTGCCAATAGCAGGAAGATCACCAGCAGCGACAAGAGGGGGATCAGCTCCGCAATCACCCTTCGCACACGCTGGGTATGACGCCCGGCCATCTCTGGCTTCACGCTCATCTCCGCCAGCAGCATCGACAGCGCCTTGAGCTTGCGATACGCCGCAATCAGAAACGGCAACGACACTAGCAGCGCCCCGCCCCAGATCAACGCCTTCTGCCAGCTTTGATCGCTGACCCAGCCTTCCAGATACCCACCGATGCGCCCTGCGAAAAAGCTGCCGGCAAAGAAGATTGCGATCACCAATGCCAGGTTTACCCCGACTTGCAGGATGATCTTGCGGACCATCGCGGCCAACATCGCCCCCTCGCCCTGGGGCTGAATGCTGCGCAACCATTCTCCATACATGCCGAACACTCGGCTCATTCGCGTGGGCATCAGTGCGGCGATCTTCAATGATAGCGGGTCGGCCCCGCGAATCAGGTAGGGCGTCAGCAGTGTGGTGATCGCCGAAACGGCCACCGCCACGGGATACAGAAAGTCGCTGGTGACCTGCAGGGTCATCCCCAGCGCCGCGATGATGAAAGAAAACTCGCCAATTTGTGACAGCCCCATACCAACCCGCAGCGAGGTGCGACCATCGTTGCCGGCGATAAACGCGCCCAGCCCGCACGACAGCATCTTGCCCAGCACCACGGCCACGGTGATCACCGCAATGGGCCAGGCGTATTGCAGCAGAATCTGCGGGTCGATCATCAAGCCAATCGCCACGAAGAAAATTGCGCTGAACATGTCGCGAACGGGCTCGATCAGACCCTCGATCTTAATCAACTGGCGGGATTCAGCCATGATTGCGCCGATCAAAAAGGCTCCGAGCACCATGCTGTATTCCAACTTCACCACCAACAGGCAGAAAACCGAAGCACAGCCCCAATACAGTGATCAGCAGCATCTCGTTGCTTTCAAACTTGGCCACATAAGCCAGCAGGCGCGGCACCAGCAAAATCCCAATCACCAGGGCGACAATCATGAACAGCGAGAGCTTGCCGACCGTGGAGAACACCTCGCCGGAGCTGACCGTGCCACTCACCGCAATGCTCGACAGCAACGCAATGATGCCGATACCCAGGATGTCCTCCACAATCAGCACGCCGAAAATCAGCTGGGCGAACCGCTGGTCTTTCATCTTCAGGTCGTTGAGGGCCTTGACGATAATGGTGGTCGAGGAGATTGCCAGGATCGCGCCGAGGAACAGCGAGTCCATAGTGCTCCAGTCGAACCAGCGGCCGATCTCGTAGCCGATCCAGATCATCAACACGATTTCCAGGAACGCCGCGATAAACGCCGTGGCCCCTACCTTGAATAGCTTGCGCAGGCTGAATTCCAGGCCCAGGCAGAACATCAGGAAAGATGACCCCCAGCTCCGCCAGGGTCTTGATCGTGTCTTCATCGTGGATCAGGCCAAACGGCGGGGTGTGGGGGCCGATAATGAAGCCGGCAACGATGTAGCCCAGCACCACCGGCTGCTTGAAGCGGTGAAACAGGATAGTGACCACCCCTGCCACCAGCATGATCACGGCCAAGTCCTGGATAAAGCTGATGGCGTGCATGACGAGGGGCTCCTTGAGGGTGCCGGCGCTTTTCCCACTTCCGGCCGCGCCTTTGAAGGGTCGGAAAAGTCTGCCTTGATCGTAAGAAAAGCCCTGAGAAGGGCTTTTGAAGGGTAACACCGCGACTTCTGCTGGAAAGCCGGTGCAATATATGGAAACAGATCGCTGCGCGCGTGACGGCAAGCCGCCTGACGGCGTCCCGTTAGGGATGGCGCTGCAAAGACTTTGAGTACCCGCAGAGGTGCCTCCCCCCAACCAATGCCTACAACCCGTGAGTGTGCTATGGAACCCGGAAACGCCCAGCTGTCGATGACGGTACTGATGACCCCTGACATGGCCAACTTCTCTGGCAATGTGCACGGCGGCACGCTGCTCAAGTACCTCGACGAAGTGGCCTACGCCTGCGCCAGCCGTTATGCCGGTCGTTATGTGGTCACGCTGTCGGTGGACCAGGTGATTTTTCGCGAGCCGATTCATGTCGTGAGCTGGTGACCTTCCTGGCGTCAGTCAACTACACCGGCAATACGTCGATGGAAGTGGGCATCAAGGTGGTGACCGAGAATATCCGCGAACGCTCGGTGCGCCATACCAACAGCTGCTTCTTCACCATGGTGGCCGTGGACGACCAGCGCAAACCTGCCGCCGTACCGCCCTTGCAGCCGCAGAACAGCGAGGACAAGCGCCGCTTTGTGCAGGCTCAGCAACGTCGGCAGATTCGCCAGGAACTGGAAAAGCGCTACCGGGAAATCAAAGC
>NZ_QORI02000176.1 GCF_003325755.1 Pseudomonas sp. SST3
ATCACAAACTCCCTCGCAAAGCCTCCAACATGCGGGTCGTATCCTTATCAGCTAGTTGAAAAGCATCGCCGCTGGAGAGATGGACACGTGCCCCGCCTCCCCAGTCCGCGCCCTCTGTAGAAGTAACTTGAACAACGTGGTCAAGGTTGATGACTCGCTTTTGGCTCTCGCCGAATGCCGAGACGGCCGTGACTTCTAAACACTTAAGCATTGCGATTCCTCTGGTTGTGGGTGGATAGCGGATTCAGCTTCACCACGTCAGCCATACCTACGCTGACGTAGTAGTTATTCCGTTACGTCTTGCTTGTGATTGGCCGCGCAACACCAGCGAGGCAATCACGGCGCGTTTACACAGGGATCAGTGGCGGCGACGAGACCTTTGGATCGCTTTGGTGGGGCACCGGTGTAGTTACGGCCAGGTGGATCCAGCCCTCAGCCGGAATACCGATGCAGGTGCCAGTCACGCCTGGAAGTTTGTAGCCTTCAAGCTACAGATAAGCTTAGACCCGTCCATCTTGTAGCCCGTGAGCCACAAACCAATGCTGACGATGCTTGTACGCATGTAGCCCAAGAGCTACATTATTCGGCATTACATCTTTTTCCGATGCCCGAGGGCCACAAGTGACCTCCCTATACGATGTGTCCGAGATGCTGAAACAGGCGCGTGGTGATGCGAAGCTGAGCCAAGAAACGCTGGCCAGCCGTGCCGGCGTCTCGCGCACCACCGTGGCGCGCATGGAAACGTTGGCCAAAGGCGACATGAGCGTTTCGGCGCTGGTTCGGCTGCTGGAAGCAGCAGGCTATGACCTAAAGCTGGTTAAGGCCGGACACGAACGCACGGTTGAAGACATCCTCAACGAGCAGCGGTCAGGGAGCGCTTGAGCATGATCCTCGACGTCCACGTCAGCTCAAGGCTGGTGGCCAAGCTTTATCGCGAGCGCGATGAATACGTGCTGAAATACCTTCTAGGCACAGCACCTGAAGACTTTGTCAGCCTGACAATGCCGGTTCGCGAAGAAGCATGGCGCTGGCCCCGCGACCTGTTCCCATTTTTTCGGCAGAACCTGCCCGAGGGGTACTTGCTGGGCATTATCCGCGAAGAGTTTGGCCCGCTGCTCGATGGCACCGACCTGTCACTGCTGGGCGTGGTGGGAGGCACCGGTATCGGTAGAGTCTCGGTCACGCCTGAGGGCGTTCAGCCTGGCATCGAGATGGCACCGTTAGAGATAGAACATCTGCTCAAAGCGGAAAACACCAGCGAACGGTTCGCCGCACTGGTGCGGCAATACGCTCGGGTAGCCGTCTCGGGAGTCGTCCCAAAGTTCATTGCTACCGACGCAGCCAAATCTCGGGAGCCGCTAGGCAAACCGACCCTGCGCACCGGCCTGCACATCATCAAGGGCTCCGACGACACGACCCCTTTTCTAGGCTTCAACGAGTTCTACACCATGCGCGTACTGGCGCGGCTTAATGTCGTGCCAGTAGCTGCCTGTCGCATGTCCGAGGACGGCAAGGTCCTGGTAGTGGATCGCTTCGACGTGGACGAGCAAGGCGTCCCCCGCTGCGGCGTCGAAGACGCCTGTGGGCTACTGGGATTGCCGCCCCATGAAAAGTACGTTCCCACCACCGAGCGGGTGTGGAATGCCACACGGCCCTACATCCCTGCTGAGCGTCTGCAAGCACAACGCGAGCACTTGGGCTGGCAGCTGCTGACCAACTACGTAGTGCGCAATGCTGACTGCCACTCGAAGAACATCGCGCTGTTTTACACCTCGCGTGCTGACGTGGCCTTTACCCCAGTCTATGACTTGGTCACCACTCAAGCCTACCCGCGCTTCGCCAGCAACCCACCTGGTTTGTCCGTAGGAGGAAGACAAACCTGGACACCGGGTCGATCATTGGAAACCTTTTTCAAAGCCGTGCTGAGCATTCCCCCGAGCAAGTACGCTGCCATGGTCGAGCAACTCTGCGAATCCGCCGTAGAGGTCGGCAAGGAAGTAATCGAAGCCGCGAAAAACGAGCCCGCCTGGCGTGATGTGGCTAAACATATGGTGCACGCCTGGAACGAAGGGATGGAGACATTGCGCAGCCCCAAAGCTGCTCCACACTTTCGCGGCCTGGATACCGCTATTGAAAACGCCGGCCTCTCAGGACCGCGCAAACCGGAGCGCAGCCGAGAGGTGATTGGCCGCTCGGAACTGCTGGCAAAGAAGCGCTGAAGCCATAATGCGGGGCTAATCGGCCAGATCTCCCGCAGTTGAGGGAGAAATGGCACCGTGATCTGCCGCGACTACTACCCGCTCTGCCAGATGCCTACAGCAGACAGTGACCATCGCCACAATTTAGCGATGGCGACAAAAGCTGGCCGCACGACACGCGTAGGATTCGTGTACGTAAACAGGGAGCAACACCATGAGCGGAAAACCGGCGGCTCGCCAAACTGATCCTACCTCTTGCCCTTTACCTGGCCATGGCACTAACCCCATCGCAACGGGCTCCCCAAACGTCTTGTTCGATAACCTGCCGGCTGCACGTATGAGCGATACGTCAGCCTGTGGAAGTGCCATTGAGGGGGCCGTATCCACCAGTGTTTTCATCAACGGTCTACCGGCAGCTACTGTCGGTAGCACTGGCGGCCATGGGAACGTCATCATCGGCGGGTCAGCAAGCGTAATCATTGGGGACACCCCTGTAACGGCAGCTTTTGCTGCCCCGGCGCCACTAGCGTTGAGAGCTACCACCGCGCCGGCAAGCTTGACAGCTGAGAGCCAAGCAAAAAGCGCCATCACCGATACGGCAACAACGGCACCGCCGGCTAGCTTCAAGTCGCCGTCTTCGTCAGTGAATGATCGCCTGGCTACGGCTGAGAAAATCCTTGAAGACTTCGAAAGTACCGAACCCAACACACGCGTTTTCAACGATCGAGGCTATCCAAAAGGAAGTACAGGTGACCCCTTCGAGAAGCAGCAGATCCTTGAACAGCTTCGATTGCGAATCGCACGAGCGCATGGGGAAAAAATCGATAGCGGTATACGTCTACCGGCCTATCCAGATCAAGACCGAACCTCGTTGTGTGGTCCCGCAGCCTTTTTCTACGCGTTGTTGATGGACAGGCCTGACCTGTACGCACGCTCCATCATCGAGCTGTGGGAGACAGGCGAAACAATGATTGGCCAACTCCACATCAAACCCAGCCATGCCTGCCGCAACCCTAAGAACTTCAGCAGATTTGCTCCAGGCGACCGTATCCCTCCGATAGACTGGATCTCTCTTGCAAGCCTACGCGATAGCGAGAACGGACTGTTCAGCTATGACTCGCCTGACGATCAAGTTGCAGGAATCACCTTGCCCAACGCCCTCGAATCTTGGTTCGTAAAAGCCGGAGCGGCAGTGGTATTCGACAATATC
>NZ_QORI02000177.1 GCF_003325755.1 Pseudomonas sp. SST3
CTTTCAGCGCTGTACCAATTCGATAGCCCGGTCAGACAGCGCACCATGCAGGCTCCTCAAAGCTGCTTCCAGTTCACTGCCTTCCTCCACATCGAAGCGCTCAATGGTTTCCATCGAGCTTTTGAGGGCTAAGTTAGCATTCACAATTACTTCCTTGCCCGCAATCTTGGTCAGCAGGTCGTCACACAGCTTTTGCCCTTGAGGCGTGATGCCGCGATAGAGCGTGATGCTGTGATCGTTGGTTTGCACGCGAATGAACCGAACATGATCGTCGAATCGGTGAAACCGTGGATGGAACATTTCCGTAAAAGTACTTGGTAATGGATAGGCTTTCCAGGTTCTGCTTTTGTCGGGCAGGCCCAGTCCTTATCACTCTTTTAAACTGTTGCAATCTACACACGCGACCGACAGGTTCCAGAAGTGAAACGAGTACTGCTCATAGCTTTCACGGGGGAGGATGTGTTCAATTGGCTTAGAATAGCCGCTGTTGAACAACCATCGGCGGCAATAGCAGCATCGATTACCTTGTTCTTTCGCGATGTAGTTCCTGAATGCGCCTTTGATGTCACTGACGATGGGCTTCGCTGTGCCTCGTTTGTTCTTGGGCTTCTCTTTCTGTGCCGAGGTAGTAGGCGCTCCCGCTTCAGGTGCGCCTGCGGCAGCAACTGCTCCACTCGCTGTACATTCAACCGGCGGTTCGGGCTCAGGTTTTTTCTTGGGTTTGGGATTCGAAAAACTCATTCCACAGGTTGCGTTTCACAAGTTCCGCACCGGCCTGCTGCACCTTGAATCGCTTTAATGCCAGCACATGGAAGCGATGGATGTTGAACATCACAACCTTATGGAAGCGTGGCTCGGAATGGCACTGTGTCTTGTAGCCCTTGTATGTGGACGTCAGCTCTGCCTCGTCCAAAACAGAGTAATCAGGCATGGCTTACCTCCGCTTCGCTCAACACCAAATAATCAGTCATTTTAGATCTCAGCTCCCTCTCGGGCGAGCTTATCTGCTGCTTCCTTGTCACGTAGAAGCAGCTCTACAGCCGTGTAAGCTTTTTTTATGAGGTCGACGTCTTCTTGCTGGCCTGGCGGGACGTATGCCCCACGTATAACCTTCATCTTCTCGATCATCCCTTCAAGCTCAGCCAGCGGAGAAGGGTGGTCAGCTAGGGAAGACGCTTTCGATTCCATGGTCTTCGCAACAATGCGCGCACAAGCTTCGTGCACTGCGCGATTATGTGGGGTGTAGGTACCAAACCCCCCCAAGATGATCGATTCGACCGAATAGCGTTCTCTCTCACCTAGCTCCGGCAATAGTCCCATGTTCAGCATGAAACTGTGACTGCCCCTATCGTTGGCATTGGTAATAAGGGTGGGGGCATGGGTCGCCACGACGAACGAGCAGCCGAACCGTCGAGACAAGAGATGGAAAACTCTCGGCAGCGTTTGCTGCCATTTCAGGTGCAAGCTGATCTCCGGCTCGTCCACCAGGAAGACCGTGCCACGCTCAGCCGTGGTAATGATGCTCAGCAACAGCTGGTTGATGTTTTGCTCACCCGAGCTTAAGGACGAGTAGGAGATAATCCGTTCCTTTTGATCCTCCGTTGCCGGGCGCACTACGCCAAACTCATAATTACCCAGCTTGGTCGGAACTTGATTATCAGCAGCATTATCCGACATCTTCATGAGCCGAATGTCGGCTGGCGTGTTGTCCAAGGCCATTTCAGGCCGGAGCATGAAGTAGAAGCGCGTTGCGAACCCCAAACACTCCTGACACTCCTTTAAGGCCTCGAGCATGTGCTGGTCGACGAGCACCCGTGCCGCCAGGTACGTAATGTTCTTCGTCAGCTTTGAGGGCGAGATTGAGTCCGTGCTGGTTCGCGCACCCCGGTACTCGAAGCGACTGTTTTGTTTTGGCGCGCCCGAGCGGAAAGCGGTCATGCACGCCCGTTCGAGATCCCTACCGTTTTGCGATCTAGCTCGCCGATTCGTTGGATAAGCTCACACAGCAGCTGGGTCTTGCCGGCGCCGTTGTTACCGATGATGTAGATGCATGCAGGCTCAGCGGGGTCGTTCAGTAGCTTGAGAATATCTTGGGGATTTGCCGTAACGTTGAACGCACTTCCTTCGAGCTGATTGGTACGAATGAAGTTTTTGGGCGAGTAGATCTTCAAAGGCTCTTGGGGATCAGTCTTGTCCTCAATGCATAGTGTCTTGATGTTCTGATATCCACTTGAGAATTGAGCATTCAAGATGGTTGCAACCTTCGCGGGAATACTCTTCGGCAGACTGTCGATGTCGCGTGCTTCATGAATGTTGAAAATGTGTCCAGCCAGGATCGCGCGCTCCTGAAGATCCAGTCGTTCCAGTGATTTGTTAGAATTGGATACATCAACGTAGAGGTGTGGCTTGCGCATCAAATGAATATGCTGGCTGAAGATAAGGAGCACTTGGTCGTTCGAGGCGTTTCTGGCTTCACTGGTACTGAAGCAAATCGCTGCATCAAACCGCAGACCAGCTTCCACTGCGGGTGCAATTTCTTTGAGCAATCTGCCGTATTTCGCTTTGCTGGCAGGAAGTACCAGCATAAAGCGGGCGGCTTCCGCATACTCCAAGGCAAATTCTGCGAAATTGGTCAATCCCATCACCGCCATGAAGTTGAATTGGGGACCTGAATCAATGAGGTAACTTGGTTGATTATCGGCGATCCGGCCTGGTATGCGGCTGTCAATGAAATCAGGATAGATCTGGTTGATAATCAGCTTGAAGGAAATGAGGGTCCTTAAGGCTCTTGAGACAGGGGCTATCATCGGGAAGGAGCTGTCATCAATTAATATCGCCTTGCCAATGGACAATTCGGCTGTTGTCGGCGCGATCTCGACAATGGGCGAGTACAGGGTGGAGTGGATACTGCCGACTAAGGCCGCCACCGTCATCGGATGGCTAGGTGGGATCTTGTAGACTTCGAAGATGTACAAATCAATGAGGTAAGTCGCCGTTTTTACTCTGACCTCTCGATCCATCGTTTCGGACGAAACATCGCGTACGCTTACCAGCTTTTCATTAAACGCAGACCTGATTTCGGTATCGTCGAAATCTTTCAGCTTCAAGAGTTCAGTCACTCCTGCACGGGCATCTTCGAAGAAATTGCGATACTGGCTCTGTAAAATCAGGCCTTTGGTCAGATGCAGCGCTGCGAGGAGATTGATTTTTTCTGGTGAAATGCTTGGAAAACTGCGGCTTACGGTGTGCATTTCTTCAGCGATAAGGCGAGTGATCTCACGGCCTTCGTCGTATTCCATATGAGGGTCTCAAGTCTGCTGTGCGTCTAAGAAGGTAGTGGCTGAGTGAATCTCGCTGCGACCGTACGAGCTTAAGAGCCGGACACGGTCGCTTCTAGCACTCAGTGCT
>NZ_QORI02000178.1 GCF_003325755.1 Pseudomonas sp. SST3
GCAAAGCCAGCTGCCACACAAGCCGCGCATATTTCCAAAAAGAATATGAAATTGTATTTTTATTATTTTCAAGACTTAAAAACCCGCTTTATCATCGCGCCGAAGGCGAAGACGCGCTTCGCACTTTAGGGCAGGATACGACTACCGCGTCACCTGCTTCGCTCACCATAAAAACACAGGGGCTCTCCATGACTATTTCCGCATTTCGTCGCACGCTGTTGGTTGGCACTTTGGGCCTGGCGCTTGGCGCTGGCTGGCTGGGCCAGGCGGTTGCCGGCGAGCAGTTGAACACCATCAAAAAGGCCGGCGAGATCAAGATCGGCCTGGAAGGCACCTACCCACCGTTCAGCTTTGTCGATGAAAGCGGCAAGCTCAGCGGTTTCGAAGTGGAATTGTCCGAGGCACTGGCCAAGGAGCTGGGCGTCAAGGTCAAGCTGCAAGCCACGCCATGGGACGGCATCCTTGCCGCGCTGGAATCCAAGCGCCTGGACGCCGTGGTCAACCAGGTGACCATCTCCGAAGAGCGTAAGAAAAAATACGAATTTTCTCCAAGCCTTTACACCGTGTCCGGCATCCAGGCGCTGGTGCTGAAAAAGAACGTCGACTCGATCAAGAAAGCCGACGACCTGGCCGGCAAGAAAGTGGGTGTGGGCCTGGGCACCAACTACGAACAATGGCTCAAGGACAACCAGCCTAAAGCTATTATCAAGACCTACAACGACGACCCGACCAAGTTCCAGGATCTGCGCATCGGCCGCATCGACGCCATCCTGATCGACCGCCTGGCCGCGCTGGAATACGCCAAGAAGGCCCCCGACACCGCCGCTGCCGGCGACGCCTTCTCCCGTCAGGAATCCGGTATCGCCCTGCGCAAAGGCGAGCCTGAATTGCTCGACGCAGTCAACAAGGCTCTGGACAAACTGCGCGCCGACGGCACCTTGAAGACGCTGTCCGAGAAGTACTTCAACGCTGACGTCACTCAATAATGGAAGCAGGTTTCCAACTCGCGCTGGACTCCGCGCCCTTTCTGCTCAAGGGCGCGTACTACACGGTAATCCTCAGCCTCGGCGGGATGTTTTTCGGCCTGTTGCTGGGCTTCGGCCTGGCCTTGATGCGCCTCTCGCGCTTCAAGTTGCTGAGTTGGACGGCTCGGGTCTACGTGTCGTTCTTTCGTGGCACGCCGTTGCTGGTGCAGCTGTTCCTGATCTACTACGGCTTGCCGCAAGTGGGCATCGAGCTGGACCCTATCCCTGCTGCCATGATCGGCTTTTCGCTGAACATGGCTGCCTATGCGTGTGAAATCCTGCGGGCCGCCATCGCCTCCATCGAGCGTGGCCAGTGGGAAGCTGCTGCCAGTATCGGCATGACCCGTGCGCAGACGTTGCGCCGGGCCATCCTGCCCCAGGCGATGCGCACGGCGTTGCCGCCTTTGGGCAACAGCTTTATTTCACTGGTCAAGGACACGGCGCTGGCCGCCACCATCCAAGTGCCCGAGCTGTTCCGCCAGGCCCAACTGGTGTCGGCGCGTACCTTCGAAATTTTCACCATGTATCTGTCCGCGGCCCTGATCTACTGGATCCTGGCGAGCATCCTGGCGCATCTGCAAAATCGTCTGGAAGACCGGGTCAACCGGCATGACCTGGAGTCTTGAAGCATGATCGTGGTTGAAAAACTGACCAAACAATTCAATGGTCAGGTGGTGCTCAACGGCATCGACCTGGAGGTCAAGGAAGGCGAAGTGGTCGCCATCATCGGCCCCAGTGGTTCCGGCAAGACCACCTTCCTGCGCTGCCTGAACTTCCTCGAAGAACCCACCAGCGGCCGTATCAAGGTGGGTGACATCGAGATCGACAGCAGCAGGCCGCTCAACCAGCAACAGGGCCTGGTGCGACGCCTGCGCCAGCATGTGGGCTTTGTGTTCCAGAACTTCAACCTGTTCCCCCACCGCACCGCACTGGAAAACGTCATCGAAGGCCCCATCGTGGTCAAGAAGATGCCACGGGAAGCGGCGGCCGAACTGGGGCGCAAGCTGTTGGCCAGGGTCGGCCTGGCAGGCAAAGAAGCGTCCTACCCAAGGCGGCTGTCCGGCGGCCAGCAACAGCGTGTGGCGATTGCCCGCGCATTGGCCATGGAGCCGGAGGTGATCCTGTTCGACGAACCCACCTCGGCCCTCGACCCGGAACTGGTGGGTGAAGTATTGGCGACCATTCGCAGCCTGGCCGAAGAAAACCGCACCATGGTCATCGTCACGCACGAGATGAGCTTTTGCCCGTGATGTGGCCAACCGGGTGAWTCTTTTTCGACAAGGGCGTGATCGTCGAACAGGGCGAAGCCAAGGCGCTGTTTGCCAACCCCAGGGAAGAACGTACCAAGCAGTTCCTGAGCAAATTCCTCGCCCACTGATGTTCTGTGTGGGAGCTGGCTTGCCTGCGATGCAAGCGCCTCGGTGTAGCAGTCCAACCGGGGTGATCCTATCGCAGGCACGCCAGCTCCCACATAAGCGAGGCCCTACAGGGAGTCGCCATTCCAACCCGTAAAAGACCCCGCCGCCTGCCTCTTGAAATCCCCCTCCCCGTCAGACCCGTCTGAATCTCGCCAAACCCACCGTTTAGCCCTTTGCCTCCATTGACGCTCCCTGGCCAACCCTCTTATCTAGCGCCTTGAGGATTGGATCCTATCCCGGCTACTGACTGAATCGTGCCTTTCGACCCCCCTTGCGCCTGTTCGTCGAGGTTTCGGAACGATTGCTGCTGGCTGCACCAAGGAGATTACTTATGACACACGCTCAAACCTCGGCCACGCTCCGTGCCCCAAGGCTGCCCCAGGCTATTGGAAACGGCATCAGCGCCCTGGCCTCCGCCCACTTGCAAGTCGACATTTCACCCTACCCGAGCATGGAAGAAGGCGACCTGATCGAACTGTTCTGGAACAACTGCTTCGCCGCTCGCGCAAGGTGACGGCGTGCAAGATCGGCACGTGCACCCACCTGTGCGTACCGCAGAGTTTTGTGCAGGACGGACCGGCACGCGTCCACTACCAGGTCTTGCAGATCGGCCATGGCCCGATGCGCTCGGCGGTGACCCTGGTGCGGGTCAAGACCAACTACCCCGGCGGTCAGCCTTCGCCGCCGCCTGAACCCTGAAGGCGGCGATGAAAACCAGAACCTGGCGCCCGTGAACCTGCCCGAGACGATCCGCCGCCATGGCGTCAACAGCAGCCAGGTAAGGCGCGGTATTCCGCTGACCATCGAGCCTTACCTGAACATGAGCACGGGCGATGCCATCACCTTGCGCTGGGGCGATGTACGCCTGGACCTGCCCCGCATTCAGGCTCAAAAGCGTCGGCCTGGCGGTGCAGGTGTGGGTGCCGCCCCACGTGATTGTCGAAGCCGGCGACGA
>NZ_QORI02000179.1 GCF_003325755.1 Pseudomonas sp. SST3
CAGACTTTGATCCGGAGATCTCTGAATGGGGGAACCCAGCCATCATAAGATGGTTATCACACACTGAATACATAGGTGTGTGAGGCGAACCAGGGGAACTGAAACATCTAAGTACCCTGAGGAAAAGAAATCAACCGAGATTCCCTTAGTAGTGGCGAGCGAACGGGGACTAGCCCTTAAGCTTCTTTGATTTTAGCGGAACGCTCTGGAAAGTGCGGCCATAGTGGGTGATAGCCCTGTACGCGAAAGGATCTTAGAAGTGAAATCGAGTAGGACGGAGCACGAGAAACTTTGTCTGAATATGGGGGGACCATCCTCCAAGGCTAAATACTACTGACTGACCGATAGTGAACCAGTACCGTGAGGGAAAGGCGAAAAGAACCCCGGAGAGGGGAGTGAAATAGAACCTGAAACCGTATGCGTACAAGCAGTGGGAGCCTACTTTGTTAGGTGACTGCGTACCTTTTGTATAATGGGTCAGCGACTT
Organism: Pseudomonas sp. SST3; assembly: GCF_003325755.1. The sequence goes on from NZ_QORI02000179.1 coordinate 488, forward strand.
ATTTTCAGTGGCGAGCTTAACCGAATAGGGGAGGCGTAGCGAAAGCGAGTCTTAATAGGGCGTCTAGTCGCTGGGAATAGACCCGAAACCGGGCGATCTATCCATGGGCAGGTTGAAGGTTGGGTAACACTAACTGGAGGACCGAACCGACTACCGTTGAAAAGTTAGCGGATGACCTGTGGATCGGAGTGAAAGGCTAATCAAGCTCGGAGATAGCTGGTTCTCCTCGAAAGCTATTTAGGTAGCGCCTCGTGTATCACTGCTGGGGGTAGAGCACTGTTTCGGCTAGGGGGTCATCCCGACTTACCAAACCGATGCAAACTCCGAATACCAGCAAGTGTCAGCACGGGAGACACACGGCGGGTGCTAACGTCCGTCGTGAAAAGGGAAACAACCCAGACCGTCAGCTAAGGTCCCAAAATCCTGGTTAAGTGGGAAACGATGTGGGAAGGCTCAGACAGCTAGGAGGTTGGCTTAGAAGCAGCCATCCTTTAAAGAAAGCGTAATAGCTCACTAGTCGAGTCGGCCTGCGCGGAAGATGTAACGGGGCTCAAACCAGGTACCGAAGCTACGGGTTCAACGTAAGTTGAGCGGTAGAGGAGCGTTCTGTAAGCCTGTGAAGGTGAGTTGAGAAGCTTGCTGGAGGTATCAGAAGTGCGAATGCTGACATGAGTAACGACAATGCGAGTGAAAAACTCGCACGCCGAAAGACCAAGGGTTCCTGCGCAACGTTAATCGACGCAGGGTGAGTCGATCCCTAAGGCGAGGCTGAAGAGCGTAGTCGATGGGAAACGGGTTAATATTCCCGTACTTCTAGTTACTGCGATGGGGGGACGGAGAAGGCTAGGCCAGCTTGGCGTTGGTTGTCCAAGTTTAAGGTGGTAGGCAGAGATCTTAGGTAAATCCGGGGTCTTAATGCCGAGAACTGATGACGATCCTTCTTTTAGAAGGAGAAGTGGTTGATGCCATGCTTCCAGGAAAAGCCTCTAAGCTTCAGGTAACTAGGAACCGTACCCCAAACCGACACAGGTGGTTGGGTAGAGAATACCAAGGCGCTTGAGAGAACTCGGGTGAAGGAACTAGGCAAAATGGCACCGTAACTTCGGGAGAAGGTGCGCCGGTGAGGGTGAAGGGTTTACCCCGTAAGCTCATGCCGGTCGAAGATACCAGGCCGCTGCGACTGTTTATTAAAAAAACACAGCACTCTGCAAACACGAAAGTGGACGTATAGGGTGTGACGCCTGCCCGGTGCCGGAAGGTTAATTGATGGGGTTAGCGCAAGCGAAGCTCTTGATCGAAGCCCCGGTAAACGGCGGCCGTAACTATAACGGTCCTAAGGTAGCGAAATTCCTTGTCGGGTAAGTTCCGACCTGCACGAATGGCGTAACGATGGCGGCGCTGTCTCCACCCGAGACTCAGTGAAATTGAAATCGCTGTGAAGATGCAGTGTATCCGCGGCTAGACGGAAAGACCCCGTGAACCTTTACTATAGCTTTGCACTGGACTTTGAATTTGCTTGTGTAGGATAGGTGGGAGGCTTTGAAGCGTGGACGCCAGTTCGCGTGGAGCCATCCTTGAAATACCACCCTGGCAACTTTGAGGTTCTAACTCTGGTCCGTTATCCGGATCGAGGACAGTGTATGGTGGGTAGTTTGACTGGGGCGGTCTCCTCCTAAAGAGTAACGGAGGAGTACGAAGGTGCGCTCAGACCGGTCGGAAATCGGTCGTAGAGTATAAAGGCAAAAGCGCGCTTGACTGCGAGACAGACACGTCGAGCAGGTACGAAAGTAGGTCTTAGTGATCCGGTGGTTCTGTATGGAAGGGCCATCGCTCAACGGATAAAAGGTACTCCGGGGATAACAGGCTGATACCGCCCAAGAGTTCATATCGACGGCGGTGTTTGGCACCTCGATGTCGGCTCATCACATCCTGGGGCTGAAGCCGGTCCCAAGGGTATGGCTGTTCGCCATTTAAAGTGGTACGCGAGCTGGGTTTAGAACGTCGTGAGACAGTTCGGTCCCTATCTGCCGTGGACGTTTGAGATTTGAGAGGGGCTGCTCCTAGTACGAGAGGACCGGAGTGGACGAACCTCTGGTGTTCCGGTTGTCACGCCAGTGGCATTGCCGGGTAGCTATGTTCGGAAGAGATAACCGCTGAAAGCATCTAAGCGGGAAACTTGCCTCAAGATGAGATCTCACTGGAGCCTTGAGCTCCCTGAAGGGCCGTCGAAGACTACGACGTTGATAGGCAGGGTGTGTAAGCGCTGTGAGGCGTTGAGCTAACCTGTACTAATTGCCCGTGAGGCTTGACCATATAACACCCAAACAATTTGATGTTTGCGTGTCAGACGGTTGAAGTCGACAAACAAACCGAAAAGACGCATCGCTCGCAAAGCGAAAGCAACACCGAAACACCATCACATACCCAATTAGGGGAAGCGACTCAACACCGACTCCCCAACCGAATTGCTTGACGACCATAGAGCGTTGGAACCACCTGATCCCATCCCGAACTCAGTAGTGAAACGACGCATCGCCGATGGTAGTGTGGGGTCTCCCCATGTGAGAGTAGGTCATCGTCAAGCTTCTACACCAAACCCCCGATCATCGAAAGATGGCCGGGGGTTTGTCTTTGCGCGAAAGAAAAGTCGATCGGCTCCTGGGGCTGGCAGCATGCCCGACCGAGCAGGGCTCAGAAAGCGGCCCAGCCATAGGTCGCCTAGCGGCGAGTTCTTCTGCTGATTTGCCCCATCGCAACCGGCGTCTCCTAAGCATGTGCCCTTCCGATAGCGTCTTCCGAGCACCACCTTGGCGGCTTGTCCGAAGGGATTGATACGGCCGAAGCGGCCTTAGCGCGGCATGAACTCTTTACAAATCACCCGTAGTACCGTTGACACTGCCTTCCGA
>NZ_QORI02000180.1 GCF_003325755.1 Pseudomonas sp. SST3
ATTGTAGGCGTGGCTTGCCTGCGAAGGCGGTGTGTCAGTCACTGCATCTGTTACTGCTCTACCGCTTTCGCAGGCAAGCCAGCTCCCACATTTGATCTCTGTTGTTGATGAAGTATCAGCGATTCAAGGGCGCTACGAAGCGGCTGTCAGCAGCGGTATAGATCCAAGGTTCATCCACATCAGTGACTTTAAAACGTAAGGTTTGAGAGCTGCTGGCCGGTGTGTCCGCCAGCAATGCTACCGACACCGGTATATCGACAATTTCCCCGGCAGCCAGGCTGACCTGGGTCTTGCCTTGCAACTGGAACCCCTCGGCATCCACCAGTTCCAGGCGGTATTCCTGGCGCTGCTGGGTTTTGTTGATCACCTTGAGGCTGTAGATGTTTTCGATCAAACCCAGGCTGTTTTCGCGGAACATGCCACGGTCTTTGGTCACATCCAGCGACACCATCGGCCGTTCAATCAGGGCCACCACCAGTGCCGCGAGCATCACCACCAGCACTGCACTGTAGCCGATCAGGCGTGGCCGCAGCAGATGAGTCTTGCCACCCTGCAATTGGTGCTCACTGGTATAACTGACCAAGCCACGGGCATAGCCCATTTTGTCCATGATCGAATCGCAGGCGTCGATGCAGGCTGCGCAGCCGATGCATTCCATCTGCAGGCCGTCGCGGATATCGATGCCCGTGGGGCATACCTGCACGCATAGCTGGCAATCGATGCAGTCACCGAGGCCAACCTGCGCTGGCGGCACGTCACGTTTACGCGGGCCACGTTGCTCGCCGCGGGCGGCGTCGTAGGAAATAGTCAGGGTGTCTTTATCAAACATCACGCTCTGGAAGCGTGCATAGGGGCACATATGCATGCATACGGCTTCGCGTAGCCAGCCGGCATTGATGTAAGTGGCCCCCGTGAAAAACAATACCCAAAAACAGGCTCACACCGCCCATCTGCCACGTCAGCAGTTCGGCGGCCAAGGGGCGGATGGGGGTGAAGTAGCCCACAAACGTCAGCCCGGTCAACACACTGATACCCAGCCACAACGTATGTTTGGCCGAGCGCCGTGCCAGCTTATTCAGGCTCCAGGGTGCCGCCTGCAGTTTGATACGTTGGTTGCGTTCACCCTCGGTCACCTTCTCGCACCACATGAACAGCCAGGTAAACGAGCTTTGCGGGCAGGTGTAGCCGCACCAGACGCGGCCGGCAAACACCGTGATCGCGAAGAGGCCGAAGGCACAGATGATCAACAGCGCCGAGAGCAGGATGAAATCCTGGGGCCAGAATGTCGCACCAAAGATATGGAACTTGCTCTCGGCCAAGTCCCATAGTACGGCTTGGCGTCCACCCCAGTTCAGCCACACAGTGCCAAAAAAAGCCAGAAACAGCAGGCCGGCACCGCCCACGCGCAAGGTGCGGAACACACCGGTAAAACTGCGGGTATGGATCAGGTTGTCGCTGGATTTGGCCTTCACCTTCTTTGGGTGAATGGGCTCAAAGGTTTCCACGGTTGGGATTCGTTCGCTCATGGTCATTCGCTCATCAGCCTCCATCAGGCGGATGAACTATGGGCGACAGACTGTTCGCATAACAGACTCAGGTGGAAGGATAAAAAGCGGATCAGATAGGCTTGATGCGTTCTTGTGCGTCAATGTGCTGCACCCCGAATCTATAGGGGTGCAGGGATTCAAAGGGTTCGATGATACAGATCAATCAAATCACCGAACCAGGCTCTTGCGCCTTTACATGGTTACGGCCATCCGTGGCCCCTTCAACCGTCAGCGCGTCGGCTTCGGCTTCAGTGATATAGATCCGCTCGCCCGCCAACTCCACATAGGACATGGCTTTGTCATGGTCGGTAAGGATCTTCACGCGGGTGGCTGGCAGGCTTTGTTCCTGGCCGTCCACGTCGAGCGTGAAGTAGCACAAATGGTTTTCGATGCGCAGGGGCATGGCGATCTCCTTTCTATGGGCTCTATCACGTTAGGCGACCCCTATGACAAGGGGTTCCAGGCAACTGACTGGCGGTCTGCGCTGTCCATCCTTTATCTATCCATAATAAAAGGAGCGCATCCATGGACGCCTGGTGGCATCAAGTGTGGCAAACCCTGCAAGCCGAATTCGCGGACATCGGCGATGCCCGGCAACTCACCCAAGTGACGGTGCGCCTGCTGATCGCCGCGATCCTGGGCGGCATCCTGGGTTTTGAGCGTGAGCACAAGGGCAAGGCGGCTGGCGTGCGCACCCATATGCTGGTTGCGCTTGGTGCGGCGCTGTTCGTGCTGGTGCCGCAGATGTCCGGCAACCAGGCGGACGCCATGAGCCGTGTGGTTCAGGGGGTGATTGCGGGTATCGGCTTCCTTGGCGCCGGCACCATCCTCAAGGGCAAGGAAGATGAAGAGGGCCAGCATGTGAAGGGCCTGACCACGGCTGCCGGGTTGTGGATGACCGCCGCCATTGGTGTGGCGGCGGGGATGGGGCGTGAAATCGACGGCAGTACTCAGTACACTGCTGGCCCTGGCGGTGTTCAGCATCATGCCGAGAATCGTCAGATTGTTGGAAAAGTGATCCTGAGTCATACCGCGGATCAGGTCACGATGTTGCTTTGGCGTACCTCACCAAACACCTTGAGCAAAAAAGGGTCTTTGCCCGGCGCATCGGCGATGACAATTACGCTCGTGTTGGCGCTGGGCGAGTGATGGATCTGCATTTCACCGATTACTTCTGGAAACCGATCGACCGGCCGCAGCGACGTGTTCAGCTGCCGCTGGATGCCGGACAGGTCCAGTTTATCTCCCGATTTGAAATTGCGGATCTCGCTGGGGGCCTCCAGGGTAGATTCACTGGTGGCGTTGAAACTGTAGGTTGCAGCGCGAGTGTCGGCAGGCGATGAGTCCTGCGTTTCAGGCGCCGCCGATTGGTCGAGCTTTTCGTCGCTCAGGGACGAAGCTGCATCCGTGAGGGCTTTGGACTTGGTCTCCATTGCAGAAAAATTTTTGCTCAAAGCACCCAGTTCTTCGAGCCAATTTTTGTGATGGTCAACGGTGTTCCAGATGTCGCCGTCGAACGCGGCGGTAATGATTTCCAGAAGTTTGAGCCTCATTTTATCGGCCGCCTCATTGATCACCTGGTGCTTGGCAGACTCCAGGTTTGTAATCAATATTTTTTTTGTCGAGCTTGTCCCGGATCTCTCGAAGTGTTTCGCGGWWWWAAAAAAATTTTTTTTTTTTGGGGGGGGGGGGGGGGAAAAAAAACCAACTCGACCAGGTGCTTGAGGGAACGCCCAAGGCGATCCAGCTTCCAGATCACCACGGCATCACCCGGCCGCACGTTGGCCAGCAGTTTGTCCAATCCGGCCGGGCGCTTTTCGCGCCGCTGGCGATGTCTTGGTAGA
>NZ_QORI02000181.1 GCF_003325755.1 Pseudomonas sp. SST3
TCGCCGTGGAACACGATGCTGCCGGCGTCCGGGGTTTCCAGGCCGGCGATGATGCGCAGCAACGTGGTCTTGCCGCAGCCGGACGGGCCCAGCAACGCCACCAGCTCGCCACTCTGGATATCCAGGTTGATGCTGTCCAGGGCCTTGAAGGCGTTGAAGTTCTTGCTGACATTACGGACTTCGATCGACATGACTTATTCCTCACCCGCGCTGTTGCGCAGGCGGTTGATTCGGTTCTCGCTCCACTGCTTGAGCAGCAGGATGAAGAGCGCCAGGATCAGCAACAGGCTGGCCACCGCAAACGCGGCAACGTGGTTGTATTCGTTGTGGAGAATCTCGACATGCAGCGGCAGCGTGTTGGTGACGCCGCGAATGTGGCCGGACACCACCGACACCGCGCCGAACTCACCCATGGCCCGCGCCGTACACAGCACCACGCCGTAGATCAGGCCCCACTTGATGTTCGGCACGGTGACATGCCAGAACATCTGCCAGCCATTGGCGCCCAGCAGGCGCGCGGCTTCTTCTTCCTGGGTGCCCTGCTCCTGCATCAGCGGGATCAACTCACGGGCCACGAACGGCACGGTGACGAAGATGGTCGCCAGCACGATGCCCGGCAGGGCGAACACGATCTGGATGTCATGCTCTTGCAGCCACGGCCCGAAGAAGCCCTGGGCGCCGAACATCAACACGTACACCAGGCCGGCGATCACCGGCGAGACCGAGAACGGCAGGTCGATCAGCGTGACCAGGATGCTCTTGCCACGGAACGAGTACTTGCTCACGCACCAGGCGGCGCTGACGCCGAACACCAGGTTGAGCGGCACCGAAATCAGCACGGCGATCACCGTGAGTTTCAGCGCCGACAGCGCGTCTGGCTCAAGGATTGCCGTGAAGAACGTGCCGAGGCCGTTCTTCAAGCCCTGGGACACCACCACCAGCAATGGCAGCAGCAGAAACAGGACGAATACCAGCCAGCCAAGGCCGATCAGGATACGTCGCGAGGTCGCACTGCCACGCCGGGCGGCGTTGGCCGAGGACGCGGCGGAAATAGACGATTGGGACATGTTCCGCGCCTCCTTATGGACGTTCGATGCGCCGCTGCAACAGGTTGATCAGCAGCAGCAAGACAAAGGACACCACCAGCATCAGCACACCAATGGAGGTGGCGCCGCGGTAGTCGTATTGGTCGAGCTTGACCATGATCAGCAATGGCAGGATTTCGGTTTTTCATCGGCATGTTGCCGGCAATGAAGATCACCGAACCGTACTCACCCACGCCTCGGGCAAACGCCAGGGCGAAGCCGGTCAGCCAGGCGGGCAACAATGCCGGCACGAGGATGTAGCGGAACACCTGCAACGGCTTGGGCGCCGAGGCAGGCGGCGGCCTCTTCGATTTCCCGGGGGATATCGGCCAGTACCGGCTGCACCGTGCGCACCACGAAGGGCAACGTGACGAAGGTCAGCGCCAGGGTGATACCCAGGGGGGTGTAGGCGATCTTGAAACCCAGGTCGGCGGCAAACTGGCCGACCAGGCCGTTGGGCGCGTACAGCGCCGTCAGCGCGATACCGGCGACGGCGGTGGGCAGGGCGAACGGCAGGTCGATCATCGCGTCGATGACCTTGCGCCCGGGGAAGGTGTAGCGCACCAGCACCCAGGCCAACAAAGTGCCAATCACACCGTTGATGAGTGCGGCGTACAGCGCGGTACTGAAGCTCAGCTTCAAGGCCGCCAGCACGCGAGGCGCGGAGATGATGTTCCAGAACTGATCCCAGGTGAGTTGAGCGGCGTGTACAAACATCGCCGCCAGGGGGATGAGTACGATCAGGCTGAGGTACACCACGGTGTAGCCCAGCGTCAGCCCGAAGCCGGGTATGACGGGGGAGATACGACGCGACATAAGAGTCCTTGGTTAAAGGGTAGAAACCACTGTAGGAGCGTGCGTTCTGTGGCAGCTGGCTTTTCTGTGGGAGCCGGGCTTGCCCGCGATGCAGGCACCTCGGTGTATCAGCCACACCATGGTGATGCTATCGCAGGCAAGCCAGCTCCCACGGGGTCGCCGGCAAGCGTCAGAGTTGATCGTTCCCACGCTCTGCGTGGGAATGCTGCTCGGGACGCCCTGCGTCCGATTTTAACGTCAGAGTTTGGCTTTTACCGCCGGCAACGCCTCCTGGCCGTCCAGGGTTTTCACCCCCTCCAGCCACTGGTCCAGGACCGCCGGGTTGGCCTTGATCCACGTCTTCGCCGCCTGCGCATTGCTGACCTTGTTGTTCGCCACGTCAGCCATGATGCTGTTCTCCATGGCCTGGGTAAAACTCAGGTTGGTCAGCAGTTTGCCGACATTGGGGCACGCTTGTGCGTAACCCTTGCGAGTCAAGGTATAGACGCTGCCGGTGGCACCAAAGTACTGCTCGCCGCCCTTGAGGTAGCGCATTTTCAGCTGCACGTTCATCGGGTGCGGGGTCCAGCCGAGAAAGGTGATGAAACGCTGTTTCTTCACCGCTCGCGAGACCTCTGCGAGCATCGCCTGTTCGCTGGACTCGATCAGCTTCCACTGCCCCAGGTCGAAATCATTTTTCTTGATGATCTCCTGCAACGAGATATTGGCTGGCGCGCCGGAGCCGATGCCGTAGATCTTCTTGTCGAACTTGTCGGCAAATGTGTTCAGGTCGGCAAAGTCATGCACCCCGGCGTCCCACACATAGTCCGGCACGGCGAGGGTGAACTCGGTGCCCTCCAGGTTCTTCGCCAGTTGCACCACATCGCCGTTGGCCACGAACTTGTCGTAGAAGCCCTGCTGCGCCGGCATCCAGTTGCCGAGGAAGACATCCACCTGGCCGTCCTTGAGCCCGCCGAAGGTAATCGGCACCGCCAGGGTGTCGACCTTGGGTTGATAGCCCATGCCCGTCAGCAGGAAACTGGTGATAGCGTTGGTGGCGGCAATATCGCTCCAGCCTGGATCGGCCATCTTTACCGTTTCGCAGCGAGTGTCTGCGTACACCTGGGCGCTGCTGAGCACCACCAAACTCAGTACCACGGTCAACTTTTGCATGGCCTTCCCTCTGTCTACTTATTGGTTTTGGCAGGGTTGTGGAAAACGTGCTTTGCGCTCCAGGTCATCAAGGTCGATATGGTTGCGCATGTACTGCTGACTGGCGTCTACCAGTGGCTGGTGATCCCAGCTCTTGAGCTTGCCTTGGGTCAGCGCTTCAAACACCAGGCGGCGACGGCGTTGGCTGGCGAGCACCTGTTGATGGATCGCCGGGATGTCCCATTTAGCCCGCGCTTCACGCAAGAACGCCTCGAACAATGGCCGA
>NZ_QORI02000182.1 GCF_003325755.1 Pseudomonas sp. SST3
AAAATCAGTTATTTCGCTGTAGTTGACATCCGTAACAAACTGATAGGCAAGAAATCCCAATCGTAGGGTAGCCTTTAAAAAGTTCGAAGGCTGGCTGCATTTTGTTTAAGCTCGCAAGCTTACTTGTCCCAAACTTCCTAATCGGACATCATCATTTCTAATAACTTCAGGTGATTTTGGTGTTTCGCCGAATGCCCAAAAGCCGCACTTCCCGGAGGCATAATATATGCGGCCGAGTATATACGCCTCCCGGAAGCCATTGCCTGACTCAAAATACGGTCGTAAGAATTAAAACTGTAATCCTCATACGTTATCAAAACCAAAGGCTTTTTCTAAAAGCTGCCAGGTTTCAATTTTGTTGAAAATCTTAAAAAGCATCACCCTGAAAAAAACTTCATTTACAGAATTCGGAAGATCCTTTCTGTAGATAACACTTCTTATTAAGTATTGACTTACTCTATCGGATGCACGATACGCATTAGTAAATTTATGAACAGATAGAATAGGGTCTTCTGTCCAAGGTTTGGGACTACCTTCTAAACGTCGAAAGAAAATATTCTGTCTTTCAACTGCAAATTTCCAATATGTATCATATGCCTCTGTTATTTTTAWTTGGTAGCAGATGAGAAATCACTTTTTTCGACGGTACAGAAATACTAGCTTCTTTTTCCTGACCGAAGTCCAACCGAACGTTTTCCCCCTTCTTCACGCCACAGCTCCGACTTCAGAAGCTCTCACAACAGATTCTAATAGTTCGCCCTCAATACATTTCTCACATTCCGCTATTAACGGATCTAACGCTTCATTGGTCTTTGTTATTCTTTCGAGCTTAGCCACACCGACAATGACATTTACTCGACTTAACTTCATATTCATTTCATTAGCCATAAACGCACCTAGCTGAGCAATACCCAAATAGTTGCCATACGCCTTGACAAATAACTGCTGCGTTGCATAGAAAGAATTTACAACCAATCCATCTTTAGTAGGCTCAAAACTGATTTGTTGCATGCATGGAAACTGAAGCTGTGCATCCGCTATATGGTCTCTCTCAGGATCGAATATGCTGGCTTGAAACATCGACCTCCTCACTCCAGCTCTGCCATTATACTGAGAGAGTATCCATTCCAACTGATTGCCGTCATTTGGACCGCGCTTGTAATCTATAAGTCGTTCAAAATACAGACCGCGTCGATTCCCCTTTGCATTCATCGCTCGATACCTGGGGAACACATCTTTATACAACGAGTAAAAATAGGATCGATTACCCTGCGCGATTTGCCAAATACGCTGTGGAAAAATAGTATGAGCTACATCAGACACAGATCTGTGATCATTCGCCCTCAACAACTGATCCAGGGCAGCTCTTACGCCAGCGTGCTCGTTCGCTTTACCCGTCTCATCGAAACCAGTGAAGCTTAGTACTAAAGGTGCGATCTCATGACCGGTATGCCCAATTACATGCAGGATGGCTTTGGCCCAAGCTTTTGAAATGCTATCCTCATTTATCAGTAATGGTCCGTCCACAACAGCAATTCGTTTAGTCATCAGATGTATCCTCCAAATGGCGAAACCGAGCTAAGCCAACATATCTTTTGCGAGACACCCTTACATAAAGCGCCCAAGATGTACCCGGAAGTACTACTCTCGTGATACCAGTTTTCGTTGCTCTGAATAGCCTACCACTCGCAAGCTCCTTCTCTGGCATCAACACGGTGATATCTAATGCTACGCCGGCCGGTAACAAAACGAGTGCACCCTCTTCCATGTCGAGCGTCGGGGAAAGCCAATGGTGATCCACGATTGTAAGAGGCTCAGATACTACTTCGCCCAATATTTCTGATCTGATTGCTTTAGGAGTAACTTTTCCCAATTGATCTCGTCGAACCGGGTTTATCAGTTTCAGCGCATAAGCTAAGTGATTGACAAAGTGTTGCTTGTCCCACCCCAAAACTACATGCGATGGCAAAAAGCTCCAAAGGACTAGCTTTATTAGGATCCAAGTTTCTTAAATGAAATGCTTCTTTTACCCCCAGTGTCGGCATCAGAACAAATGCTCCGAAGGCATCTGCAAGTACTTCTTCTGGTGGACGGCTTGCACTACTCAACTGGCTATCATTAAGCTCGTCTATCGTTGAACCGTGTCCAAAGATATGGTGCCCAAGCTCATGCGCACATGTAAAAGCTCTGCGAGCTAGAGGCCTCAAAGATGAGAGGTGAATTCTCGGTTTTGGCTCTCGGTCGTACATGCCTTCCATGTTTATGTCATTGAAGCGCACTATTACTTTTAATTTTTCACAAAGGTCATATATGCATATAGGACTTTTTAGGTCGATTCCTGCTTTAGTTCTCGCAGTAATAGAAGCCTGCATACCTTTCATTGCCAATGCCTGGACGGTAGACGATTTTTGCCCTGTCTCTGCACTCATCCGGCGTCTCCCGCTTTATCATCTGAATCCCTCATCGAAAGCTAAAAGCCTAAGCAATTTATCTAAATCCTCAGATTTAAGTTTGCTCAGCTCTCTTGCCGCGAGCTGCAGGCGAGGATCATCAATGTCTAGCTGCTCAGGTGTCTCCCCCATAAGCCACGGAACAGTTACATCATAGGTTTCGGCGAACGCCCCTAACTCTTCTGCAGACACCTTACGATTACCTGCTTCAATCTCAGATACAGTTGGCCTGTGCATATTAAGCAATTTGGCGACTTGCCCTTGCGACAAGCCCGCCATTTTTCTGGCCTCCCGCAATCGATCTGCGATTAGAGCGCGCTTTGACTGCTGCGTATCCATCATTTCAATTTAACCTGCTTAACAATCTCTCCAGACTGCTCCTCAGCAAGCTTCATCACTACTGCCACAGTTTCATCTATAGTCAGAGCAATACAACTTTTCTCTTGGGCGAAAATATTCACGTCATCGGCAATCGAAATATCAAGCTTCGATGCAAGTATGCCGATAGCGACCGGCCAAATTTTACTGTCAAACTCAGCTAGTGCTTCCGTTGGCTTCGTCGTACCTTCCAGCTTTGGACAATCAAGCCCGCTTGTGGCTTGGATGAGCTGAAGAACCTCTACGAGCTTTTCCCGCACAAAGTCAGCATTCATATAGACCCCCATAAAATTCTTACCGCTAGTAAGAAAATCTTACCACCATTTTGAGAATTCACAAGATCCTTCTCTCGTACTTTTTTTGCTAGATGAAATAGGGTCAGTGACAGGACGCAAAGAAACGTCGCAGAAATCACCCACCCGTAAAACAGCAATGTTTTTTTACTCCCTATCAGGGGTAGTAATAGGGGTAGACGATGTGATGAAAAA
>NZ_QORI02000183.1 GCF_003325755.1 Pseudomonas sp. SST3
TTGGGCCAGGTGCTGCACCGCCCGGCGTTCATGCCGATGCCGGCATTTGCGTTGAAGGTTGGCCTGGGTGAGTTGTCCGGCTTGTTGCTGGGCGGGCAAAAGGCTTTGCCTGAACGGCTGCAGGCCGCAGGTTTCACTTTCCAGTTCACTGAGTTGCGTGCGGCTCTGGACGACTTGTCCAGCCGCCTCTAAAGATAGGATGTTGCATGACCGATCACGCGTTGTTACTGGTCAACCTGGGTTCGCCAAAGTCCACTTCAGTGGCCGATGTGCGCAGCTACCTCAATCAGTTCCTGATGGACCCTTATGTGATCGACTTGCCGTGGCCGGTGCGGCGCTTGCTGGTGTCGCTGATCCTGATCAAGCGCCCCGAGCAATCGGCCCATGCCTATGCGTCGATCTGGTGGGACGAGGGCTCGCCGCTGGTGGTGCTGAGCCGCCGCCTGCAACAGCAGATGACCGCGCAGTGGACTCAAGGCCCGGTGGAACTGGCGATGCGTTACGGCGAACCGTCCCTGGAAACGGTCCTGACGCGCCTGGCCGCCCAGGGTATTCAAAAAATCACACTGGCGCCGTTGTACCCTCAATTTGCCGACAGCACCGTCACCACGGTGATAGAGGAAGCCAAGCGAGTGGTGCGCGACAAGCAACTGAATGTGCAGTTTTCGATCCTGCAACCGTTCTACGATCAGCCTGAGTACCTCGATGCGCTGGCGGCGAGTGTGCGCGCTTATGTGGAGCAGGATTACGATCACTTGCTGCTCAGTTTTCCATGGTTTGCCTGAGCGTCACCTGACCAAGCTCGACCCTACCGGCCAGCACTGCTTCAAGGACGCCGACTGCTGCAAGAACGCATCCCCTGAAGTGCTTGCCACCTGTTACCGCGCGCAGTGCTTCAGCGTGGCGCGGGATGTGGCCGAGCGGCTGGGTTTGCCGGAGGGCAAATGGTCGGTGGCGTTCCAGTCCCGCCTGGGCCGGGCCAAGTGGATCGAACCCTACACCGAGGCGCGCCTTGAGGCATTGGCCCAGCAAGGGGTGAAGAAGCTGCTGGTGATGTGCCCGGCGTTCGTCGCCGACTGTATTGAGACGTTGGAGGAAATTGGCGATCGCGGTCGCGAGCAATTTCGTGAAGCGGGGGGCGAGGAGTTGGTGTTGGTGCCTTGCCTGAATGACGAGCCGCAGTGGGCGGCGGCGCTTAATACCCTGTGCGAACGGGCGCCGGTTGCCTTGTAATCGAGCCCTGCGGTGATCCAATTGTGGGAGCTGGCTTGCCTGCGATGGCGGCCTAACCGCGACGCTTCCCTACTTGACCCCCCGCGGACCAACTGTGGGAGCGGGCTTGCTCGCGAAGGCGGCATGGCAGTCAACACAGTTGGATTGTGTACATATCCATTCCTGCGGTAACGGCTGCTTAGGGTTCCGCTTTTACGGCGGGTCACTTTGGAAAAGAGCCGGAATGCCGGCCCAGCCCAAAGTAACTCGCAGGGGGGGCACGCGAACAGGTGCCGGAGGTGGATCGGCTGTATGACTATCTGCTCGGTTATCTGAGGTGCGAACTGCTGACACAGGTCTAAGTGCTCAAGGACATGCTCATTGCACAATTCGGGTTTATGATGCCAGACGGCAAAATAATAGACGTCCCCCCAGGGATGAACCCGACACCCTACGGAGCACGCAATGCAGACTTGGTACCCGCAGATCAAACCCTACGCCCGGCACGATCTGGCTGTCGATGACACCCACACCCTGTATGTCGATGAAAGTGGCTCCCCCGAAGGCTTGCCTGTCGTATTCATCCATGGAGGTCCCGGCTCCGGTTGCGACGCCCAGAGCCGCTGCTATTTCGACCCGAACCTCTACCATATTGTCACCTTCGACCAGCGTGGCTGCGGCCGCTCTACGCCAAGGGCCAGCCTTGAGAACAACACCACCTGGGATCTGGTCGCCGACCTTGAACGCATCCGCGAGCACCTGGGCATCGACAAGTGGGTGCTGTTCGGCGGCTCCTGGGGCTCAACCCTGGCCCTGGCCTACGCGCAAACCCATCCCGAGCGTGTGCTCGGCCTGATCGTGCGCGGCATCTTCCTTGCCCGCCCCCAGGATATTCGCTGGTTCTACCAGGAGGGCGCGAGTCGCCTGTTCCCGGATTACTGGCAGGACTACGTGGCACCGATCCCGGTGGAAGAGCGCCACGACATGATCGCCGCTTACCACAAGCGACTGACCGGCAACGACCAGATCGCCCAGATGCATGCGGCCAAAGCCTGGTCGGGCTGGGAAGGCCGTATGTTGGGCCTGTGCCCGAGCCCGCAGCATGTGGAACGGTTTTCCGAGCCGCAGCGCGCCTTGTCCATCGCACGTATCGAGTGCCATTACTTCACCAACAACTCCTTCCTGGAACCCAACCAGCTGATTCGCGATATGCACAAGATCGCCCATCTGCCTGGCGTCATCATCCATGGCCGCTACGATATGATCTGCACGCTGGATAACGCTTGGGAGCTGCATCAGGCCTGGCCCAACAGCGAGTTGCAGGTGATCCGCGAAGCCGGGCATGCGGCGTCCGAGCCGGGCATCACCGACGCGCTGGTGCGTGCGACCGGCGAAATGGCCCGGCGCCTGCTCGACCTGCCGCCTGAAGAAGCATGAAGGGCCTGTTGCAGCGGGTGCGTGGCGCCCGGGTTGAGGTCGCAGGGGAGGTGGTAGGCTCGATTGACCAGGGTTTGCTGGTGCTGGTGGCCGTCGAGCCTTCAGATACGCCCGAAAGCGCCGACAAACTGCTGCACAAGCTGCTTAACTATCGGGTGTTCAGTGACGAGGAGGGCAAGATGAACCTGTCCCTCAAGGACATCGGCGGCGGTTTGCTGCTGGTGTCGCAGTTCACCCTGGCGGCGGATACCAAAAGCGGGCTACGGCCCAGCTTCTCCACAGCGGCTCCTCCGACCCTGGGAGCGGCGCTTTTTGAGCACTTGTTGTTACAAGCGCAACAATTGCATGGCAAGGTGGCTTCGGGGCGTTTTGGCGCGGATATGCAGGTGCACTTGGTCAATGATGGCCCTGTGACCTTCCTCTTACAGACATGAATGTATGAAAAACGACGTTAATGCCTAAAAACGCAGGGTTTCGCTACAAATACTTCACTGTCCCTGATGCGTTGTCTCGCGGGCTACTAGATAATCGCGCGCTACGGGGATCAGCGTTGTTTGGTCCATTTTTGACTTAGGTAGAGCCTTGTCCGACAACCGCATGGGGAATCATTTTGCCCCAGAGGAGTCGGAACA
>NZ_QORI02000184.1 GCF_003325755.1 Pseudomonas sp. SST3
GCGAAGTCGGCAAAGGTACGACGGTCAGTTTGTTCCTGCCGCGCTTTATCGGTGAGCCCCAAGCTCAGGAGCCGCTCAACCCGACATTGCTGCCGTTTGCCAATGCAGGGGAAACGGTGTTGATCGTCGAGGATGATCCCGCAGTTCGGGTGTTGGTCAGCGCGGTGCTCAAAGAACTGGGTTACGGGTTTATCGAGGCTGGGGACGCGAATGCGGCGGTGCCGATCATTGAATCCGAACAGCGCATCGACCTGATGATCAGCGACGTCGGTTTGCCGGGGATGAACGGCCGACAACTAGCGGAAATCGGCCGGCAGATTCGTCCGGAACTCAAAGTATTGTTTATTACCGGATACGCCGAGCACGCCGCGGTGCGGGGTGGCTTCCTGGACCCGGGGATGCAACTGATCACCAAGCCTTTTACGTTTGATTTGTTGACGGCCAAGGTGCGGGAGATGATCCAGGCGTAGAGCGGCCACATGTGGCAATAAGTCGTCACGGTTTAGCAGGCAGCAGATGGAATCGATGTGAGTTTTTTTCCACATACGTTGGCGAATAACGCACTACCCACATCGACCAGGAATATTTCTGATGACTGCCATTTCCAATTCACGCTTTTCCGAGCTTTATACGCCCCAACTGGCAAGCGCCGTTCCACAACCGCAATCTGCCCGCCTCGAGGTCGCGACAGAGCTTCCGGGAACAAGACAAACCTCTCTGCAAGATAAGGATCAGTGGTTAGCCAGCATATACGGTGGTACGTTGCGAGATTTGTTGGGTGACAATCAAGACTATCGCGAAGTTGAAGTTGACAGAATCCCGTGGAATTCGTCCTTAGGGCAGACGCGTGCGCTGATGCTTAAACTACTTGGAAGCCCTGCGTTCAAGGACTGGGCCAAGCAGAATGATGTAGACCTATCAAAGCCGCTTACTATCAATGTCGACAGCGGTACCCTCGACGTCACGACCACGGGGGCCAAAACAGCGAAAACCCCTTCGACTTTTCACCGCCCACGCCCACCGCCAAATCCTTGGATATTCACAGCTTTACGGGTTGGCCCCTGCTCATGAGTGTTGCCAAAACGCTGGCAGGCCCCGGCAATGTCGTAAGTTTCGATACCGCATCCACCGCGACCACCGCAACGATCGCAGACATCGCACGGTTTCATGGTCATGCCGTGCCCTCCGACCGCATACTATCGCCTTCTCAGCGACAGGCATCCATCCAGCAGCTACTTGATAAACTGCAGGATCCGGATTCTGACACCTACAATGAGAGGTTTAATTTCCCTCCCCAGCAATACCTGAATAATCAAGTGTCGGAGTTGGGGGATCTGAACAATCGAAATGCCGTGATTGGGGTAATATCAAACGTCGTAAACGAAAAAGCTAAGGACCTTGAGGACCTAGAGGCCGAGCTCCAATTCTGGCAAAAAAGATCTGGTTACGAAGAAACTATCGAAAAGCTCCAGCTAACCATTAAGCAACGGTTGCAAAATGTTCTGGATACGCCAGTTGAGATAGATCCCACCTCTTCCTACTTCCGGGACCACAATCTGAAACCGGATGTGGCGGTGACGCTGCGCGACTACCTCGTAGGGCATGGCATAGTACTTCCAACTAATGCGTCGGAGTTAAAGAACATTGCGCAGTCTTTGGCAAGCCCTCCCATTGAAAAACCGGCGCATGGCAATCTAGGTGGGGCGCACTCATGGCCAACGCCGATGAGCAATGATGATCGGCGTGCACTTGCCGCCATGACCAGTAAGTTTTTGGAAGGTCAGCCAGAAAACACCCTGCTCGCCTATTTGACTCGCGGGGTTGAATATCGACAGAATTTCGGTGCAAGCTTTCTGGAAGATCGTAGCCGCGGCATTGACAACGTCCTGGAGTTTCCCAATGTTAAAAAATTCGCCCTTGCGGCGGAGCGCGAATTTGGCGAAATTGCATCGCCTAACGTGATCGCTGATTGGATGTTGACAGCGCTCTACGACTCGTTGGACCCCCTCAGCATCAACGCAACTTCACCCGATTCGAACAGGACTAAAGTTGCAGGCTTCGACCTCGCCAACATGAACCTCTCCGGAATGAACGCCCAAGACATATACGCAACGCTGTCTGATCACTTGCGCGAAACCGGAGTGACGAACCATTACAACGGCGTGCTGGCCATGGAAGTTCTATTGGCCCGCAAGGCTCCGGAACTCCTGGTCAAAGACATACCCGAAACATTGACCAAGGGTACCCACTCTTGGGTCAGTTTCGTTACGGCAGTAGCCCGTATAGAGGCTGAGGCTCCTGGCTCGACCAGCCGAATGACGTATGCCCAAGTCATGATGCGACATGAACTGGCGCCAATAACGCTGGCAGACAAACTGGTTGAGCAGCAGGCTCAAACGGACGCCCTGAAAGACTGGGGCGTTTACAATGGTGTGCTGACCAGGAGCAGCACAGATCAATACTCAGAAGAAGATATGGCAAAGGTGCGCGCTGCATTCAATGAGCAGATGCATCAGTTGAATGAGTCTTCCAAGACGTTTGCAACGCCGTTCCCTGTGCTGCATGAAATGGCAGTGGCCAGCATCAAAGAGCAAAATCCGCACTTGTCGGAAGAGCAAATCAAACGAAAAGTGCTGACACCAAAGGACTCTGGCTTTTTGGAATTTCCAGGGCCCTACTCATTGGTAGATATATTGATTAACGCGGAGCGACACCATAAGGATGTCGCTTTGGATAGCTATACATCCAGCGATAAAGATATCGACCTTAGCACCATCGCCTTGCGAAAATTTACAAACAGCTTCGTAGTGTCTACCTTCGAAGCACAGCTTTCAGTTTTATTCGATCGCTTTGAACGAGCCACGCAAACGCAAGTCAAGAACTTGATTTCCAAACTCCCTGTTGAAGACCGAAATATAATTGAGCATGGGAAAATCACTGTATCCAGAGAAGTTGACGTTACCTACTCTGGCGCTTCGACCACACCAGTAGGGTTAGAACCTTCGCCCCACAGCATCATTGTGCAAAGCGAGTTTGTAGATGCAAGCGGCCGTAAAGGCATTCATACTTATGAAATAGATGGGCCAAATAATATTATTCGCAAACGTGAGGATTTGAATGATAAAACACCCGCAACCATTCCTGGCATACCTGACAAGTCGACCGGCCCCCTCCCTCCCGTAGGTGACAGTGTGGTCCGCACACGGAGCCTTATTCCTATCGTCCCGGATGGCGACTACAAGGAAGATGTCCTAG
>NZ_QORI02000185.1 GCF_003325755.1 Pseudomonas sp. SST3
CCAGGCGCTTGGCCGTGGCGATGGCTTGCAGGCCCGCCACACCGGCGCCGAGGATCAGTACGCGCGCGGCTTTTACGGTGCCGGCAGCAGTCATCAGCATCGGCATGAAACGCGGGTAGTGATGAGCGGCGAGCAACACGGCCTTGTAACCGGCGATGTTGGCTTGCGAAGACAGCACATCAAGGCTTTGAGCGCGTGAAGTGCGCGGCGCGGCTTCCAGGGCGAAGGCGGTGATGCCGCGCTCGGCGAGCTTGGCGATGGTTTCGTTGCTGAACGGGTTGAGCATGCCCACCAACACGGTGCCACTTTTGATCAGCGCAAGTTCGCTGTCGCTGGGGGCAACCACTTTGAGAATCAGCTCGGCGCCAAACGCGTCGTTGGCACTGCCAATGGTGGCGCCTGCCGTTTCATAGGCACTGTCGACGATGCTGGCATTGATGCCTGCGCCGCTTTGTACAGTGACCTTATGGCCCTGGCCGATCAGCTTCTTGATGGTTTCCGGGGTGGCAGCCACCCGCGTTTCACCGGTCTGGGTTTCGAGAGGAACACCAATGTGCACGTCAAATCTCCTGCATGATCTTTTTGCTTTTGATCTTTTTGTAAAAAGGCCAGTGCACCGCGAGTGGCGCAACTGGGGCGGCCGATCAGCACGATCCCGCTGAAATGACAGCGGGGCGCGGCATTTTGCAGGCGAACTTTACGACCATCAAGGGATTATGACGGGTGACGAAAAATTAACTACAAGTCACCCTGTGACTGATTGTCGCAACAAGCTGAAATAACCTCTTTAAATACAGGTCATTAAAGGCGTCCAGGCGTTTTCGGTCCATTTTTCCTTTGCCAGTGTGAATAGTCGTGCATTGGCCGGTAAGAGTCGCTACGAGCCATGAGATACATGGCTTTTAGCCTTATTTTTGGCTGACAAGTACAGTCTGTTTAAATGCGACATATACGTATATCTGTAGGATCTTAATTTATTTGACTACAAAGTCAGCAATTGCGCTTTGTCCTTTATTTACATGGGTTGTAGCGTCTTGACTGGTCGAGCAGCCAGTCCCTGAATGCATGCAGTGAGGCGGATTCGACCTTTTTGTCAGGAATCATCAGGTAATAAGCCTTTTCGCTGGTCAGTGCTTCGGTGCTCGCGATTACCAGTTGTTGCTCCTTCAGCTCTCGCTGTATGAGGAAGGGAGGAATCAGTGCGATGCCCATGTCATGCATGGCCGCTTGAGACAGCATCGAGAATAGCTCGTATCGAGGGCCTGTCATGTCGCGAGGGATGCTCAGGTGTTGGGCGTTGAACCATTGGCGCCAGGCGTAGGGGCGTGTGGTCTGCTGCAACAGGGGCAGCTCGGCGATCTGTTGAGGGGTGAAGTGCGTGCGGTCGCCGAGTAAGCGCGGGCTGCATACCGGTACCGGGTTTTCGCCCATTAACCGGTGGGATTGCGTACCCGACCAATCGGCATCTCCGAAGTAGATCGCCGCATCGAACTCAGTATCGGCGAACAGGAAGGGGCGTGTGCGGTTCGTCAGGTTCACCGTGACTTCCGGGTGCTGATGTTGAAAGTCTTTCAGGCGTGGGATCAGCCACTGCGTGCCGAAGGTAGGTACCACCGCCAGTTCGATCACATTGGCGCCCTGCTGGCCCATCACCGACAAGGTGTCGCGCTCTACGGCGTCCAGTTGCGTTGCAACCCTGCGGCTATAAGACAGCCCCGCCTCCGTCAGCTTCACCCCACGGCGTGAGCGGCGAAACAGCTCGACACTCAAAAACTCCTCCAGGCTGGCGATCTGTCGGCAAATCGCGCCTTGGGTGATGGAAAGCTCCAAGGCTGCCTTGGTGAAGCTCTCGTGCCGGGCTGCTGCCTCAAAGCTGATGAGCGCGGTGGTACTGGGGATTTTCCTGCGCATGTACGTTGCCCTCACAGATAAAGCGCATTTCTGGGCTTTTTTAGTGTTATGAAGTGAGAAATTAGCACAAGCCTATGCAAAAACCTCGTTTGCCCTCTGCGCTGACCGCGCCTAGTCTGGTTCCACGACTTCTGATTTTTTCCGCGAGGACTTATTCATGGCTGGCAAGGCAAGCTTCAACTGGATCGATCCACTGCTGCTGGATCAACAGCTCACCGAAGAAGAGCGCATGGTGCGTGACAGCGCCGAGCAATTTGCTCAGGACAAGCTGGCTCCCCGCGTGCTCGAAGCCTTTCGCCACGAAAAGACAGACCCTGCTATTTTCCGCGAGATGGGCGAGACCGGTTTGCTGGGGGCGATGATCCCTGAGCAGTACGGTGGCAGTGGCTTGAACTATGTCAGCTACGGTTTTGATTTGCTCGGGAGGTGGAGCGTGTCGACTCCGGCTATCGCTCGATGATGAGTGTGCAGTCTTCCCTCGTCATGGTGCCGATCAATGAGTTTGGTACCGAGGCGCAAAAACAGAAGTACTTGCCCAAACTGGCCTCTGGTGAATGGATCGGTTGCTTCGGGCTGACCGAGCCCAACCATGGTTTCCGACCCAGGTGCGATGATTTACTCGTGCACGCAAAGTGGATGGCGGCTACAGCCTGACCGGCGCAAAGATGTGGATCACCAACAGTCCGATTGCGGATGTGTTTGTGGTGTGGGGCAAAGATGATGCCGGGGACATCCGTGGCTTTGTCCTGGAAAAAGGCTGGAAAGGTCTGAGCGCTCCGGCTATCCACGGCAAGGTGGGGCTGCGGGCCTCCATCACCGGTGAAATCGTGATGGATAACGTATTTGTGCCCGAAGAAAATATCTTCCCGGATGTACGGGGTTTGAAAGGGCCGTTTACCTGCCTTAATTCGGCACGGTACGGGATTTCCTGGGGGGCGCTGGGGGCTGCTGAGTTCTGCTGGCATACCGCACGCCAGTACACACTTGATCGCCAGCAGTTTGGTCGCCCACTGGCTGCCACTCAGTTGATCCAGAAGAAGCTGGCAGACATGCAGACCGAGATTACCTTGGCCCTGCAAGGTTGCCTGCGCCTGGGTCGGATGAAGGATGAGGGGACGGCGGCGGTTGAGATCACTTCGATCATGAAGCGTAACTCGTGTGGCAAGTCATTGGATATCGCGCGCTATGGCCCGGGACATGCTGGGCGGCAACGGTATCTCCGACGAATTCGGAGTGGCGCGCCACTTGGTCAACCTTGAGGTGGTCAACACCTATGAAGGGACCCATGACGTGCA
>NZ_QORI02000186.1 GCF_003325755.1 Pseudomonas sp. SST3
CGCAAGTTATCGCTAAAGGCGGGCTAGCGGTTTGAGCTGTAACAACAAGTTTTGCGGTCGGGGTGGTAATTCGAGCAGCCAGCTGGTTTAGCAATGTGTATCCACGGCAGGAGCTTACAAAAAAAACGCGCCTCATCGGGCGTAATGCTGTTCACTTAAGCATTTGAGTCCAGGCCGTGGCTTCTAGAAAATCCGATACCAGTCCTCTGGTATCGGATTTTTTATGCCCATTCAGCAGCAATTGCTCGACCTCGGTGATCTCTTCAATTTCTCGGATCTGAGCACCTTCACGCAGAACATTCCTGTTGAGTGGGTCGCCAGTGCGCTGAACCTTTCAGCGCAAGCCACCATAAGGCGTCGTCGCCTACCAAGCGATCAGGTGCTTTGGTTGGTGCTGGGCATGGCCCTGTTCCGAGATGAGCCCGTACATGAGGTAGCCAGACGTCTGAATATCTGCGCTCAAGGCTTGGCCTCCGATCAGTTGCTGGCGCGAAGCGGCGTGACTGAAGCGCGTAAGCGACTGGGGGCTGATCCGGTCGAGTCGTTGTTTCGTCAGACGGGTAAACACTGGGGTTGCGAGCGATACGAAGCCGACGACTGGAATGGTTTACAGGTGTTCGCGGTCGATGGTGCATTACTGCGAACCCCCGATACACCTGAGCTAAGAGAACATTTTGGCTCTGGCAACACGGGCACTGAACGCCAGACACCTTTTCCAATGATGCGGCTCGTTGCCTTGATGAACGTGCGTTCCCACGTGATCCTCGATGCCCAGCTCAGCCCCTACCGGGGCAGCGAAATGCGCTTGGCCGAAACCTTCCTAGGCCAGATTCCGGACAATTCGATCACGCTATTCGACAAAGGCTTTTGGGGCGCTGATCTACTGCTGAGCGTTGCTGATGGCGGCAGCAATCGTCACTGGTTGACGCCGGCTCGCAAGAATCTGGTCATGGAGGAAGTCGAGCGTTACGGCGAGCATGATCGCCGTGTTCGGATGAAGGTTTCGCCCCAAGCACGCAAGCGAAATCCAAGCCTGCCCACACATTGGGAGGTGCGTGAGGTTAGTTATGAAAGCCGGGGACACGTCAGATCGCTGCTCACTTCATTGCCTGCTGGGGACTACAGCGCAGAGGCTGTCGCTGAGCTGTACCTGGAGCGCTGGGAGATCGAGTTGGGCTTTCGAGACATCAAAAGCTCGATGCAACAAAACGCAGTGACGCTGCGTAGTAAGAAGATCGACCTGATTTATCAGGAGGTTTGGGGCCTGCTACTGGCTTACAACATCATTCGCAGGGAGGCGAGCCAGGCCGCAGTAGCCTTCGGTCGGGAGCCTTCAGATATAAGGTTCAAACCCGCCTGCCAGTACATCGCGGTGCAATTGATCGTCATGGCGGCGGCCAATCCGGTTTCGGCAACGGGAAGAAGGCTGGCTGAATTGCGGGGAGGTGTCGCAGGGCTGTTTCTGGATCACCGTCCAAGGCCAGGGAGGCCAAGGACGGTGAAGATTTCCAAAACCCGGTATCCGGTGGATCGTAAGGCTGCTCCGCTTAAGTGAACAGCATTATGCTCCGGCAGGGCTTTTTAATTGGCGCGGGCGAAGAGGATCGAACCCTTATGCTTGGTGTGTCGTTCCGTCTCAAAGCGTGTCGTTAAGGGGTTTCCAGCTATCTCGCCTGCTCGTTTCGTCGCTATGCGTCACAATGATTTCGACACTTTTTCGACATGTCTGCTATGGGTTTTCCCGTTTCGATCTAAGTCATCGATATATAGGAACAAGCTCGTATCGTTGTAGCTCTTACACAACACCAGTACGAGCTTGCAATGCCCCGATTACTGCCCAGTGATGAGCACTGGTCGAAGCTGAGGGAAATTCAGCTGCACAAGGCCATCTACAACAAGCGTAATCTACGGATGACCGTCGAAGGCATGCTGTATCGCATGCGCGGAGGATGCCTCTGGCGAGACTTTCCCGGGGCATTCGTAAGCTTGAGCAAAGGCTACAAACGTTTCAACGCCTGGTCCGCGTCAGGTTAGCTCGCAGCCAACCTCTATAGGCTTCAACCTGACAGGTCGCATGCTTAGCGTACGATTTTTCCGTTTTCTTTATCGCCCCCTTGAAGGCCCTCCGTCCAGCCAAACACTTTGCCCACCGACAGAGGTTACTCAATGATTCGACTTCTCTATATCAGCCGTGCCGCCCCCACAATATCGAATGAACAAGTACAGGACATACTACTGTCCTCGCGCCAAAATAATCCGGCCAGCAGTATCACTGGCATCCTGGTCCACGGTGGTGGACTGTTCATGCAAGTTTTAGAAGGGCAGGAACAGGATGTTCTCCGGAAATATGTGAAGATTCTAGATGATCCCAGACACAGTGGTGCAGAGATTCTTTATATTTCGCCGGCGAACAATCGGATCTTTGGGAAGTGGTCGATGGGGGGCATAAAAAGCGATCCCTTGCAATTTCAATATATCTCCAAATTGCGAGCCCGCCGTCTAGAGGTCATCGATGCAAGTACGTTCACGGAGACGATGCGCGAGTTTGCACAGATGCTGAGAGACGCGAAGTAGGGTGTGACCAGAAAACCTCTGCTTAGGGTGACCTGTGGTCAATGTGTAGGGGGTGTTCCAGCTTCGATCTAAATCATTGGTATATAGGAACAAGCTCGCATCGTTGTAGCTCACACACAACACCAATACGAGTTTGCGATGCCCCGATTACTGCTCAGTGATGAGTACTGGTCGAAGCTGCGGGAAATTCTGCTGCACAAGGCCATCTACAACGAGCGTATACGAACGCTCCTCGATGTTGATAATTCTGAAGCTTCCGCTACCTCAGCCCATTGGGTTAAAGCTGCTTGCTGCTCCGCAATAACGGGTTTTTCATCCGGTCGCTTAGATCTTTGCGATCACCGTCAAAGCGGGCACGCCATGTCTGACATTGTTCATGGAAGTGCTGTTTGGCAGCCTTGCGGCATTCTCTATAGTCGATTGAGCCTCGGCGATGATTGCCGCACACGCTCGTTCGGTCGATGTAGTTGTTTACTGCCACCCACTCCGCCAGATAGTTAGTACCGCCATTCCAGCTCTTTATCCAGGTGGATGTGCGCTCCCGGCTTACCGTGCGCGGACGTCGCTCGCTACTAGCGGGCTTTGCTGCAACTTCACGGACTACCGG
>NZ_QORI02000187.1 GCF_003325755.1 Pseudomonas sp. SST3
ACCTTGCACAACCTGCAAACTTGGAGCGGGTAGCGGGAATCGAACCCGCATCATCAGCTTGGAAGGCTGAGGTTCTACCACTAAAACTATACCCGCGGAGCTTGCAGCTCACGCTAAAAATGGTGGAGGGGGAAGGATTCGAACCTTCGAAGTCGTAGACGTCAGATTTACAGTCTGATCCCTTTGGCCGCTCGGGAACCCCTCCTAAGCGAGCCGGCATTTTACATCACGCCGACCTTCTGTCAAGCATTTTCTCATTTAAATTATGAGGTTAGCTGCATTGACGGTCGCTTTGCACTGTAGCCCTTAAAGGTCTTCACTGCGAAGCGGGCGCCATTCTATGCAAACTATTCGAGAGTTGCAATGCCTTCACACAGCATTATTTTTATGTTTTTAACTCATTTGAATTCATTAGCAAGGCTTTCAAAGGGCAGATCGTCAGCCAGGCGACGGCTCTCAGGGGCTACACGCAACCAATAACCCGAGGCGTCCGGCGCATTCAGCAACTGTACTTTGACCTTGATATCCAGGCTGGTGAGCCTCTGCTCGAGAGAGGAGGCTTGGCGTCGATCAGTGAACCCACCGATGTACAAGCAGGTATTCTGCGCCTCTGCCGGCCTCGCTCGATCACGCCGCGCCACCGCATCTGCCGACTCACTCAGGAGGCGAATATCTTGTTGTGCCCCCCGATGGAGACTCAAGGGCGTGACATCCTTGGCCCGCAATGGCGCCTCTTGCTGATGCCAGACGTAATAGAAAACATTGAGGACCAGTAAAAGTAAAAACAGCCAGCGCATAATCACCTCAAGACAAAGGACACGCCATTGCCAAACCAACAAACACCAGATCCGGGACCAGCCGAGCTTGAGGCGCAGCATCCCTCACCAGGTCAGCATCGCCGCCAGTGAGGAAGACTGTGAAATCCTCCCCCCAATAGCCTCGCGCCAACTCGAGCTGGGTCAGCACAAACCCTCTAAGCATGAGCGTACACCCACGCTCGACGGCCTCTACGGTCGTACGACCAGGAGAGAGACGTTCCACAGCCCGCTCAGCGGCCGCGTCGTCATAGCGTATCTTGCGGGTATGGGTTCGCAGTTGATTACGCATAAGCGGCATACCCGGGCAAATAAACCCACCCAGGTGCCCACCGTCCGGACCAATAAAATCTGCTGTCGCCGCTGTACCAAAGTCGAGTACCAGGCATGCACCTGACGCCAACTTGAACGCGCCTAGCATGGCCAGCCATCGATCCATCCCCAGGCGCTGGAAGTCTTCGTAGCCGTTGCGCACTCCGCCCATTTCTTGAGCAGAGGTTGCACAGGAAACAGCAACGCCGAATGCCGCTACCAAGGCAGCTATCAGCTTATCGGTCTCCTCAAGCGCGCGAACACTCACTAACCGACAACGCGTGAGCAATAGACCAGGCAAAGCCACCAAACTATCGATCAGCGCGATATCTGAACCTGCGATACCTTCCGCGCGAACAGTTGCCTCACTCAACTCAAGAACACGCCATTTGATAAAGCTATTTCCACAGTCGAGCTCAAGAATCATCACGCAACCTCAGGCTTAACTCACCACCGCTGTATATTTTCTCAACGCCACCGACATCCAAACGCAAGGCGCCCTGACGATCCACGCCCAGCACAACCCCATCAATCTGATTGACGCCCGCGATAAGCGACACGGACTTCCCCTGCCACGCGTGATGCTGCTCCCATTCGTCTTGCAACCCTGCAAAACCCGCAGCCTTGTGTCGATCTAGGTAGGCTTGGAGTTGCAAAACCCAGTCGCGCCACCAGGTGATTGCGATCAACTGAAAAGCCCGTCTCAAGCTGCATCGAGGTCCACTGCTGATCAACATCAGCTGCCCTCTGCATATTCACATTGATACCTATCCCTAGCACAACGTGACAGATATCCGCGGGATCTCCCACCAGCTCAAGCAAGATGCCTGAGATTTTCTTGTGCCCAACCAAGACGTCGTTTGGCCACTTCAAAGCCGCGCCCTGCACACCCGACTCACGCAGAGCCTGCAGGACTGCCAGTCCTACCACCAGACTCAACCCTTCCAGTTGCCGCAGACCACCCTCAATACGCAATACAAGGCTGTAGTAAACGTTTTGCGCAAATGGGCTGACCCATTTACGGCCTCTGCGCCCCCTACCAGCCGTCTGCTGCTCCGCTAGCACAACAAAAGGTGCCGCACTACCCGCATCGACAAGACGTAAAGCCTCGGCATTAGTGGAGTCAATGGAATCGAAAATATGAACGGGCCAAGATAGGGAAGTCGCCTCCCGAGAAACCTCCTGCGCATTCAAAAATACCAATGGCGCAGCCAATCTATACCCACGACCCCGAACCTTATGGATAGGAAGATTCAATTCTGCCTCAAGATGCTGAAGCTGCTTCCACACGGCACTGCGACTAACGCCCAGGGCGGCGCCAAGCGCTTCTCCAGAATGGAACTGACCATCTTTCAGAAGTTTCAACAACGTCAGCATGCACATATCGCCTCAGAATGAGGCACGCATGATAGCCATGCGCAGGGTCATTGCATAGAAAGGGTGGATATCAGTATTGATCGACGCCCCACAAGATTTTCGAGCGCCCAAAACAAAACCCCAACTGCTTTCGCAATTGGGGTTTCGGAATTTAATCTTGACGATGACCTACTCTCACATGGGGAAACCCCACACTACCATCGGCGATGCATCGTTTCACTGCTGAGTTCGGGATGGGATCAGGTGGTTCCAATGCTCTATGGTCGTCAAGAAATTCGGGTACTGAGTCGTGGCCAGCTGGCCTCGCTTCAGCAAATTGGGTATGTGATAGATCGTGGTGTTTTGTGAGCGTCGAACTTTCGGTTCATTGCGTCTTCACACACCGCAATCTGGTCTCTCTCGAGTTCGCAAATTGCTTGGGTGTTATATGGTCAAGCCTCACGGGCAATTAGTATTGGTTAGCTCAACGCCTCACAGCGCTTACACACCCAACCTATCAACGTCGTAGTCTTCGACGGCCCTTCAGGGAACTCAAGGTTCCAGTGAGATCTCATCTTGAGGCTAGTTTCCCGCTTAGATGCTTTCAGCGGTTATCTATTCCGAACTAGCTACCCGGCAATGCCACTGGCGTGACAACCGGAACACCGAGGTTCGTCCACTCCGGTCCTCTCGT
>NZ_QORI02000188.1 GCF_003325755.1 Pseudomonas sp. SST3
CCTATTAAGACTCGCTTTCGCTACGCCCCCTATTCGGTTAAGCTCGCCACTGAAAATAAGTCGCTGACCCATTATACAAAAGGTACGCAGTCACCTAACAAAGTAGGCTCCCACTGCTTGTACGCATACGGTTTCAGGTTCTATTTCACTCCCCTCTCCGGGGTTCTTTTCGCCTTTCCCTCACGGTACTGGTTCACTATCGGTCAGTCAGTAGTATTTAGCCTTGGAGGATGGTCCCCCCATATTCAGACAAAGTTTCTCGTGCTCCGTCCTACTCGATTTCACTTCTAAGATCCTTTCGCGTACAGGGCTATCACCCACTATGGCCGCACTTTCCAGAGCGTTCCGCTAAAATCAAAGAAGCTTAAGGGCTAGTCCCCGTTCGCTCGCCACTACTAAGGGAATCTCGGTTGATTTCTTTTCCTCAGGGTACTTAGATGTTTCAGTTCCCCTGGTTCGCCTCACACACCTATGTATTCAGTGTGTGATAACCATCTTATGATGGCTGGGTTCCCCCATTCAGAGATCTCCGGATCAAAGTCTGTTTGCCGACTCCCCGAAGCTTTTCGCAGGCTACCACGTCTTTCATCGCCTCTGACTGCCAAGGCATCCACCGTATGCGCTTCTTCACTTGACCATATAACCCCAAGCAATCTGGTTACTGTCTAATAACGTGAAGACGACATTCGCCGAAAATCCGCACTTCGCTCTTAACGAGCAACTCGCAAATTTTACCTTGACTTGAATAATTACCAGTGAAAGTAACTACTCAAATCTACTTCTATCACATACCCAAATTTTTAAAGAACAGTTCTGGCGCAAAGACCAGAAATCAATACACTCCCAAAGGAATCTATTCATTTCTGTGCTTTCAAGCGATGGCGAGAATAATGGTGGAGCCAAGCGGGATCGAACCGCTGACCTCCTGCGTGCAAAGCAGGCGCTCTCCCAGCTGAGCTATGGCCCCATCTACAGATCGGCCACATCCCATGACAATTGGTGGGTCTGGGCAGATTCGAACTGCCGACCTCACCCTTATCAGGGGTGCGCTCTAACCAACTGAGCTACAGACCCAATCGTCTCTCTCGGGTCGAAACCCAATCGCTTTTCGCTAGTGAATCAAGCAATTCGTGTGGGAACTTATGAAGAAGCTGAAGTCTTCGATTAAGGAGGTGATCCAGCCGCAGGTTCCCCTACGGCTACCTTGTTACGACTTCACCCCAGTCATGAATCACTCCGTGGTAACCGTCCTCCCGAAGGTTAGACTAGCTACTTCTGGAGCAACCCACTCCCATGGTGTGACGGGCGGTGTGTACAAGGCCCGGGAACGTATTCACCGTGACATTCTGATTCACGATTACTAGCGATTCCGACTTCACGCAGTCGAGTTGCAGACTGCGATCCGGACTACGATCGGTTTTACGGGATTAGCTCCACCTCGCGGCTTGGCAACCCTTTGTACCGACCATTGTAGCACGTGTGTAGCCCAGGCCGTAAGGGCCATGATGACTTGACGTCATCCCCACCTTCCTCCGGTTTGTCACCGGCAGTCTCCTTAGAGTGCCCACCATAACGTGCTGGTAACTAAGGACAAGGGTTGCGCTCGTTACGGGACTTAACCCAACATCTCACGACACGAGCTGACGACAGCCATGCAGCACCTGTGTCAGAGCTCCCGAAGGCACCAATCCATCTCTGGAAAGTTCTCTGCATGTCAAGGCCTGGTAAGGTTCTTCGCGTTGCTTCGAATTAAACCACATGCTCCACCGCTTGTGCGGGCCCCCGTCAATTCATTTGAGTTTTAACCTTGCGGCCGTACTCCCCAGGCGGTCGACTTAATGCGTTAGCTGCGCCACTAAGATCTCAAGGATCCCAACGGCTAGTCGACATCGTTTACGGCGTGGACTACCAGGGTATCTAATCCTGTTTTGCTCCCCACGCTTTCGCACCTCAGTGTCAGTATTAGCCCAGGTGGTCGCCTTCGCCACTGGTGTTCCTTCCTATATCTACGCATTTCACCGCTACACAGGAAATTCCACCACCCTCTGCCATACTCTAGCTTGCCAGTTTTGGATGCAGTTCCCAGGTTGAGCCCGGGGCTTTCACATCCAACTTAACAAACCACCTACGCGCGCTTTACGCCCAGTAATTCCGATTAACGCTTGCACCCTTCGTATTACCGCGGCTGCTGGCACGAAGTTAGCCGGTGCTTATTCTGTCGGTAACGTCAAAACAGCAAGGTATTAACTTACTGCCCTTCCTCCCAACTTAAAGTGCTTTACAATCCGAAGACCTTCTTCACACACGCGGCATGGCTGGATCAGGCTTTCGCCCATTGTCCAATATTCCCCACTGCTGCCTCCCGTAGGAGTCTGGACCGTGTCTCAGTTCCAGTGTGACTGATCATCCTCTCAGACCAGTTACGGATCGTCGCCTTGGTGAGCCATTACCTCACCAACTAGCTAATCCGACCTAGGCTCATCTGATAGCGCAAGGCCCGAAGGTCCCCTGCTTTCTCCCGTAGGACGTATGCGGTATTAGCGTTCCTTTCGAAACGTTGTCCCCCACTACCAGGCAGATTCCTAGGCATTACTCACCCGTCCGCCGCTGAATCAGAGAGCAAGCTCTCTTCATCCGCTCGACTTGCATGTGTTAGGCCTGCCGCCAGCGTTCAATCTGAGCCATGATCAAACTCTTCAGTTCAATACTGCTTGGATTTTGAGAAAACCCTAAACTTGGCTCAGCAATCGCAAATCTCTTCTCCTAAAAGAAGAGCACTCAATGATTTCTCGTTGAGTACATTGTGATGCTGATAATCTTGCTGACCACCAGTCTTACCTCACAAGCACCCACACGAATTGCTTGATTCAGTTGTTAAAGAGCGTTTCGATCAAGTCTTTCGTCTCAACCGAGGCCGCGCATTCTACAGCAGCCTTGTGTCTCGTCAAGCTGTTTTTGAAGAAGTTTTTCTTTCTTCTCAACCGCTTGCGCTTCCGATCAACCTAGCGTCTCTCGTCAGCGGGAGGCGAATCATACAGCGTCTAAAACCGCTGTCAACCACCTCTTTCAACCGCTTCCAATCAACCTGACCAGAGCCACCAACAGCGCAAAACCACCACCCTGTTAGCCCGGCGTATTCTACTCGAATCCGCCTTCCGTGCAAGCCTTTTATT
>NZ_QORI02000189.1 GCF_003325755.1 Pseudomonas sp. SST3
CGTCGGGCGTTGGCGACGTCCTGGTACATGGAGGAATAATTGGCGGCGGTGGCCTGGATCACCCGCTCGACTTCGCTGTGCAAGTCCTGTGCAGCCGCAGGCTGGCCACAGCGCTCCAGCAGTTCGGCCAGTTCGGCGCAGAGCGTGGCGACCTCGCAGTGGTGGGCGCTCAAACCGCCGTTGCGGCAGTGGTACAACACGGTCAGTGGGTTGATGGCGCAATTGAGCGCGAGCTTGCGCCACAGGCGCGTCAGGATATCGGTGGCCCATTCATGGGGGATGCCTGCCGCTTGCAAATCATCCAGCCACAGCGGCGGGGTGGGATGGCTCGCGTCCCCCAGCCAGGTGTAGCCATGGCCGGCAAATACCACCCGCCAATCGCCATCGCGAAATGCGCCCTCGGTGCTGGAGGCAAAGATGCAGCGCGCCGACGGCCATTGCGCAGCCACGGCGTCCTGGCTGCCGAGGCCGTTTTGCAGCAGGATCAATTCGGCGTCCGGCGCCAGTCGATGCTGCAACTGTGCGATGGCGCTTTGAGCGTCGTAGGCTTTGCACGCTACCAGCAGACGCCGAATCGGCTCCGAGCTATCAGGCGTTTCGCCGATGACCGGATAAGTCTGTTTCCACGCCGTGCTCCACCAGGGTCAGCCCTTTGCCTGCGCGATAGCTGGCCAGGCGCGCCTGGTTACGCAGGATCAGCCTGACGGGCACCCCCGCGCGTGCCAGCCGCGTGGCCCAGAGGGTGCCCAGGCTGCCAGCGCCAAGAATATGCCAGGGGGTCGACATCAGTGTGTACTCCATAAGGTCGCCAGCGGTGAACGGCGCGAAAGAACCGCTATAATGCCCCGGCATTTTTAGCTCGGGCGCGCTCCATCTCTACTGAGCCCGCCCCTTATATTGGAGAAATCACATGCCTTCGTTCGACGTGGTATCTGAACTGGACAAACACGAAGTCACCAACGCCGTCGAGAACGCCGTCAAGGAACTGGACCGTCGCTATGACTTGAAAGGCAAGGGCAGCTTCGAATTCAAGGAAAAGGAACTGACCGTCAACCTGACCGCTGAAGCCGATTTCCAGCTGGAAGCGATGATCGAGATCCTCAAGCTGGCCCTGGTCAAGCGCAAGATCGACGTGCAATGTCTGGAAGTCAAAGATGCCTACGCCTCCGGCAAGCTGATGAAGCAGGAAGCCGTGCTCAAGGAAGGCATCGACAAAGAGCTGGCCAAGAAGATCGTGGCGCATATCAAGGACGCCAAGCTCAAAGTCCAGGCCGCCATCCAGGGCGAGCAGGTTCGCGTCACCGGCAAGAAGCGTGATGACCTGCAAGAGGCTATCGCAGCTCTGCGCGCCAAGACTTTCGACATGCCGCTGCAGTTCAATAACTTCCGCGACTGATGGCACTTTGGGGAACCTGTGGGCACTTTTGACGTCCCACGCCCCAGCAGCAGTGCCTACAATTGAGCCCTTCGGGGCTCAATTGCGTTTTCAGGCAGTCAATACAGCCTTATCGCCGCACAACAGGAGAAAGTAGATGGATTTGAACGCTGAAATGGATCACCTGATCAAGACCTCCCAGTCTTGGCTCCCCATGATCATGGAATACGGCAGCCGCGTATTGCTGGCGTTGGTCACCCTGGCCATCGGCTGGTGGCTGATCAACGTCTTGACTCACCGCGTGGGCCGTCTGCTGGCCATGCGTAACGCAGACTTGGCACTGCAACACTTCATCACCAGCCTTGCGAACATCGCGCTCAAAGTCATGCTGGTGGTCAACGTGGCCTCGATGATCGGTGTGGCAACCACCTCGTTCGTTGCGGCGATCGGTGCCGCTACCCTGGCTATCGGCCTGGCCTTGCAAGGCAGCCTGGCGAACTTTGCCGGCGGCGTGTTGATTCTGTTGKTTCCGCCCGTTCCGTATCGGTGACTGGATCGAAGCCCAGGGTACCTCGGGTACCGTCGACAGCATCCAGATCTTCCACACGGTGCTGCGTACCGGCGACAACAAGACGGTGATCATTCCCAACGGCAGCCTGTCCAACGGCCTTATCACCAACACCAACCGCCAGCCGACCCGCAAGGTCGTGTTTGACGTGGGTGTGGACTATGAGGCGGACCTGCAAAAGGCCCGTGAAGTATTGCTGGCTCTGGCCGAAGACCCGCGTGTACTGAAGGACCCTGCCGCCGTGGCGGTGGTGTCGACCTTGGGCGACAGTTCCATCACCGTCTCCCTGCGTTGCTGGACCAACACTCCGGATTATTGGGACGTGATGTTTATGCTCAATGAACTGGCGCGTGACCGTTTGAAAGCGGCCGGGATTGATATTCCGTTTCCGCAACGGGTTATTCGGGTGATGCAGGAAAGTGCGCCGAAGTAACTTGGCGCGATGCTATCGAAGTTGGCCGAAAGGTCAGCTTTAGAAAAAACTAGTTACTTAGCTTGCTAGTTGTTTTGTTGGTTGAAGTAAAACTGCAATAAAAAAGCCGCTCCCTGTTTAAACAGAGGAGCGGCTTTTTGTTTAAGGCCGAGGCCTCAAGTCATCGTTGTAATTGAACCGGCAATTACAAGATGTTCAGCGGGTAGTTGGCGATCAGACGCAGCTCGTCGATCGACGGCGAACCGTAGTACACGCCATCACCGGAACGGTAAGTCGCTTGACGCAGGCGCAGGCTCAGGTTTTTCGCCGGGCCGCTCTGGATCACGTACTTGGCTTCGATGTCGCGTTCCCACTCTTTGCCGTTCGAGGTGGTGCCGGTGTTGGCGCCGCTACCGGTGACGTAACGGGTCATGAAGCTCAGGCCCGGAATGCCAAAGGTCGCCATGTTGATGTCATAACGCGCCTGGTAGGACTTTTCGCCTTCGGCGTTGAAGTCGGAACGGGCGATGGAGTTGGCCAGGAACACAGTGCCGCCGCCGTCTACGCCGTAACCGTAGTCGCCGTCACCGGTGACTTTCTGGGCTGCCAGGGTGAAGGTGTGAGCACCGATGGTGTACGCACCCTGCAAGCTGAAGGCGCGGTTGTCGAGCTTGGTCACGCCATCTTTCTCTGCGCGTTGCAGGCCGGCGCCGTCGCTCTTGGTGTCGTAGATGTTGAAGTCCAGGGCGAACGACTGATCATCGCTCAGGGCGTGGGTCCAGTTCAGGTTGCTGTAGTACTTGCGGAAGTA
>NZ_QORI02000190.1 GCF_003325755.1 Pseudomonas sp. SST3
AAGATCCTCGGTGCCACAATCGATCAAAACGCGCACGCGGAGCTGGTTTAACAAACTGGCTGCTGAAATTTAAGCGAGGGCGATCATGGCAGAACTGACCACGTTGGCCCGACCTTACGCTAAGGCAGCCTTCGAGCACGCCCAGGCCCACCAGCAGCTGGCCTCTTTGGTCAGCCATGCTCGGCCTGGCTGCAGCAGTGTCGCAAGACGACACCATGCAGCGCGTGCTCAAGGCCCCGCGCCTGACGAGCGCAGACAAGGCCGCCACTTTTATTGAAGTGTGCGGCGACAAGTTTGATGTGAAGGTGCAGAACTTCATCCACGTCATTGCCGAAAACGACCGTCTCCCGCTATTGCCGGAGATCGCCGCTCTGTTCGACCTGTACAAGGCCGAAGCAGAGAAATCGGTAGACGTTTGAAGTGACCAGTGCTTTCGCATTGAACCAAGAACAGCAAGACAAACTCGCCAAGGTTCTCAGTGCACGACTCAATCGGGAAGTGCGCCTGCAAGCTTCGGAGGACGCATCGCTTATTGGTGGTGTTGTTATCCGTGCCGGCGACCTGGTTATCGATGGCTCGATTCGCGGCAAAATCGCGAAACTTGCCGAAGCATTGAAATCTTGAGTTTGAAGGGGCAGCAGAGCAATTGCAGCAACTCAATCCTTCCGAAATAAGTGAAATTTATCAAGGGCCGCATCGACAAGCTCGATGTGACCTCCCAAGCCCGTAACGAAGGCACTGTCGTCGTAGCGTATCTGACGGCATCGTGCGGATTCACGGTCTGGCCGACGTCATGTACGGCGAGATGATCGAGTTTCCGGGCGGCGTCTACGGTATGGCCCTCAACCTGGAGCAAGACTCCGTAGGTGCCGTTGTATTGGGCGCATACACAGTCTGGCTGAAGGCATGAGCGCCAAGTGCACAGGCCGCATCCTGGAAGTTCCGGTTGGTAAGGAACTGCTGGGTCGCGTAGTCGACGCACTGGGTAACCCTGTTGACGGTAAAGGTCCACTGGGCAACACCGAGACCGACGCGGTCGAGAAAGTTGCTCCAGGCGTGATCTGGCGTAAGTCGGTAGACCAGCCTGTACAGACTGGCTACAAGGCTGTCGATGCCATGATCCCGGTCGGCCGTGGCCAGCGTGAGCTGATCATCGGTGACCGTCAGATCGGTAAAACCGCTCTGGCCATCGACGCGATCATCAACCAGAAAGACAGCGGCATTTTCTGCGTCTACGTAGCCATCGGTCAGAAGCAATCGACCATCGCCAACGTAGTTCGCAAGCTGGAAGAAAACGGCGCCCTGGCCAACACGATCATCGTGGCTGCCAGTGCTTCGGAATCTCCTGCGCTGCAATTCCTGGCACCGTACTCCGGTTGCACCATGGGTGAATTCTTCCGCGACCGCGGTGAAGACGCGCTGATCGTTTATGACGATCTGTCCAAGCAAGCAGTGGCTTACCGCCAGATTTCCCTGCTGCTGCGCCGTCCACCAGGCCGTGAAGCCTACCCAGGCGACGTGTTCTATCTCCACTCCCGTCTGCTGGAGCGCGCATCCCGCGTTTCCGAAGAGTACGTAGAGAAGTTCACCAACGGCGCAGTGACCGGCAAAACCGGTTCCCTGACCGCACTGCCGATCATCGAAACCCAGGCTGGCGACGTTTCCGCGTTCGTTCCGACCAACGTGATTTTCCATCACCGACGGTCAGATCTTCCTGGAATCGGCCATGTTCAACTCGGGCATCCGCCCTGCAGTGAACGCCGGTGTTTCGGTATCCCGTGTGGGTGGTGCCGCTCAGACCAAGATCATCAAGAAGCTCTCCGGTGGTATCCGTACCGCTCTGGCTCAGTACCGTGAACTGGCGGCATTCGCCCAGTTCGCTTCTGACCTGGACGAAGCGACCCGTAAGCAACTTGAGCATGGTCAGCGCGTTACCGAGCTGATGAAGCAGAAGCAATACGCCCCAATGTCGATCGCTGACATGGCGTTGTCGCTGTATGCCGCTGAGCGTGGGTTCCTGACCGACGTTGAAATCGCCAAGGTCGGCAGCTTTGAACAAGCGCTGATTGCTTACTTCAACCGCGATCACGCCGAATTGATGGCGAAGATCAACGTGAAGGGTGACTTCAATGACGATATCGACGCTGGCATGAAAGCCGGTATCGAGAAGTTCAAGGCCACCCAAACCTGGTAAGCCGCAGCGGGAGCCGCAAGGCTTCCGCTTGCTAACCTGATAGGTGTTACATGGCAGGCGCAAAAGAGATTCGCAGTAAGATTGCGAGCATCAAAAGCACGCAAAAAATTACCAGCGCCATGGAAAAAGTGGCGGTCAGCAAAATGCGCAAGGCACAAATGCGCATGGCTGCTAGCCGTCCTTATGCGGAGCGTATCCGCCAGGTAATTGGGCATCTGGCCAACGCCAACCCGGAATACCGCCACCCGTTCATGATCGAGCGCGCCGTCAAGCGTGCAGGTTATGTGGTAGTGAGCAGTGACCGTGGTTTGTGCGGTGGTCTGAATACCAACCTGTTCAAGGCCCTGGTCAAGGACATGGCGGTAAACCGCGAAAACGGCGTCGAGATCGATCTGTGTGTTGTTGGTAGCAAGGGTGCGGCCTTTTTCCGCAACTTCGGCGGTAACGTCGTTGCAGCTATCAGCCACCTGGGTGAAGAGCCGTCGATCAATGATTTGATCGGCAGTGTAAAGGTGATGCTGGATGCGTACCTGGAAGGCCGGATTGACCGCCTGTCCGTGGTATCCAACAAGTTCATCAACACCATGACCCAGCAGCCAACCGTGGAGCAATTGATTCCACTGGTGGCAACCCCGGATCAGGAACTCAAGCACCACTGGGACTACCTCTACGAACCAGACGCCAAAGAGCTGCTTGACGGCTTGATGGTGCGCTACGTGGAGTCGCAGGTGTACCAGGCGGTGGTCGAGAACAACGCAGCTGAACAAGCGGCGCGGATGATCGCGATGAAAAACGCTACCGATAACG
Organism: Pseudomonas sp. SST3; assembly: GCF_003325755.1. The sequence continues at coordinate 3,002 of NZ_QORI02000190.1, forward strand.
CCGGTGATCTGATCAGCGATTTGCAGCTGATCTACAACAAGGCGCGTCAGGCTGCGATCACCCAAGAGATCTCGGAAATCGTCGGCGGCGCTGCCGCGGTTTAACGGTTT
>NZ_QORI02000191.1 GCF_003325755.1 Pseudomonas sp. SST3
TGCAAACCACCGCGGCACTGGCTGCACACATACAGCAGAACTCGGCGGCAATTGCTCAGCATGGCAGCGACATCAAACGCTCAGGCCCAGCAACTGAATGCTGTGAAGGTCACGGTTGATGATCCGGTCAGCGGCGTAAGCGCTACAGCGAATGGGTTGAACACCCTGAAGGCTACGGTGACCACGCTGGATGGCAAGGTCACTACCACGGCAGAACGGGTTGATGGCATCTCCTTGCAGGTTAACCCTTCTATGCAGGGTGACGAAGCTGGGTGGCAGGGTTCCGAACAGCAGAGCGTCGGCGTCTGGTCGATTCAGTCGGCGATTATCGAGGGCGACCTGATCCAGGGGCAGCGCACGGACGTACTGGAAGTAAAACATGCTGCGAACTCGGCAGCTGTTCAGTCTGAACAGACTGCACGTATTAGTGCCGACGGGGTATTGGGTAGCAGGATCGATACGGTTATGGCGCAGACCAACGCCAACAAAGCGGCTGTCCAATCCGAACAGATTGCACGTATCAATGCCGATGGCGCTCTCGGCAGCAGGATCGATTCCGTCACTGCACAAACCGACGCCAATAAGGCGGCTGTTCAGAGCGAGACTACCGCGCGTACAAATGGCGATCAGGCGCTCGGCCAACGCATCGACACCGTCCAAACCACGGTAGGTGGCCAAACATTGGCCATCCAAACCAACGCGACGGCTATTCAGACTGTGGAGGGCAAGGTCACGGCCAACTGGTCTGTGCGCATGCAGTACGACGCGGGCAAAGGGCAGTATTCCTATGCCGGTATCGGGCTTGGCTTAGAAAATGGACCGGGTGGGTTGGAGAGCCAATTCATCATCAGTGCTGATCGGTTTGCAGTAGGGCAGAAAAATCAATTTCCATTTGTAATTCAGGACGGGCAGACGATTATTGCTGATGCCTTTATTGGGAATGGGACTATTACCAATGCCAAGATCGGTAATTACATTCAATCTAATAATTATAAGGAGGCGGAGCGAGGTTGGAGGTTGTTCTTCGATGGAACATTCGAAATCAACGGTTCGGTGCCAGGAACAGGAAGAATGCTGATGAATAATCGAGCGATAAAAGTGTTTGATTCGGTTGGTACCCTTAGGGTTCAAATGGGAGATTTGAGTGCATGAGTTTTGGACTTATAACATTCAATTCTACGGGGGCTTCCATTAACACAATGACAGGCCAGGCATTGCGGGTTATAGAGAAGTTTTCGGTAGAGGCACTGACAAAAGGAAGTAAGGCTGTACCTGGGTATGGTCCTGCTAATGCTTATCTCTATTCGATACCCATAGGGTGGGCCGGGCAGGTAGGTGTCTCCGCTTCTCTTTTAGAGGGACAAATAGTCTGGGGCTATGAATGGTACTACCGCCCAGCTTATTTGTGTTCTAGTGTGCTAATTTTGGTGGCGTACAAATGAACTTTGGATTAGCGGTAAGAAATTCGGATGGGGAAATCCTCGTCGACTCTACATTTTTGAATTATTCCTTGGCTGAGTCTGGTACTACGAACTGTGCGATTGGCCTTACTTCTATCCGATTCGCGGCAATAATCACTTCACTCGATCCGCCTATCGCCTGCGCTGCCCAGTGGCTGGGTAAAGGACAAATAGGAGGAATCACACCGATAGGTTCGGTCGGAGCGTGGACAGGTTTTTCTGTTCGGGTGAGGCAAGCAGACATTACGTTGAACTGGCAAGCGTATACGACGAATTTACCCCCTGATGAAGAGTGGTCTTTGTCGGTATTCAACGATGTCAGCAATAGAGTTTTTGATGCTAGTCGGAGAATGCTCACATTTTCTGGAGAGGTATCCGGTAAAGCAGAGGATTGGGTTAGGGTGAGTGGTAGTCCTTTTGTAAATGGTCGTGACGATCTCTATCACTATCGGAAGGCTCCGATAGAGAATGGGCAGTATGTAGCCATAGGGGTACTTCCTTTTGCATTTTTTGGGATTACCAATAGCAGTCGTGGACAGGTATCGGTGGTTACGGAAGTAGGACTGGGTTGGGCTGCTAGTGGAATACCCTTACTATTTTTGGAGTYTTTTTATGGATGCGCCTTCCGGTATGTTTTTAGGTGGTATTCCTGGTGCCGTAGTTTATGACTTTCCTGCGATGCCGATTTTAAATATCTAAAAGCGCTACATGAAGCACAGCTCTAATGAGATGTCCGAGGGGTCTGCGAGATACACGATGCATTTGGCGTTGTTTCACTTGCACCTGAAGGTAGTGGGTGGAACTACAGAGTGAGAGTGAGGGGGGAATGAGCATTGGACGCTAGCAGTGCTCTAGTCATAACGGTTAAGTTAAAAAAAACGCAGCCCTATGAGTGGCTAGTCTCATTTTCTCTACATTGTGAAGTCAGATAACAATCCCAGTAGTGGTACATGCTGTTTTTAACAGATGACTTATGTTTTTAACGTCCGCCGTAGTGCGGTTTTTTTTGCCTGTTTTTGGGAGCTTCAAATGGCACGACAAGAAATTGATCTGGGCACGCGCCCCAGCGGTGTGGGTGGTGATACTCCACGTAGTGCGATGATAAAGCTCAATGCAATGACCGCAGAGTTATATCAGGGGGATGCTTTGGCCAAAGCCAGCGGCTGGGGGGCAAGCGTTCCTATCTCTATGAAACCTACAGATAGCGCCGACGCCCTACCGGCCATCAATGGTTTGTTCATGTTCGGCAATGGTGGGGTTTCGCTCCCGTCGAGCTATGTTTTTATCATTCAAACTGTAAGTGGCGCCGGTGGAGGACATGTACGACAAATCGCTTTCGACTTGCTCAGTGAGCGCGAATGGAGCCGGCAATATGCCCAAGGAACAGTCGCTAAGCCTTGGCAAAGTGGCATATATGGCGAGTTGGATATTGACGCCGCACTCATGGTGCGCGTCGTCTCAAAATCTTTAACCCCTATACTTACGTTGCCAATATCGATGATGTTTCTATTGCCCAAGTTCAAGGGTATGGGTACGTCTCTCTGAATACCGCAGGCACCCTGCCCTCTGGATATGCCTATGGAGTCGTCAACACGGTGCTGAATCCAGGCGACCAGGTGTTTCAGGATTTCGTA
>NZ_QORI02000192.1 GCF_003325755.1 Pseudomonas sp. SST3
TGATCAATGATCCAGGTACGGGCCGACTCTTTGCATAACTAGGCCAGTTGGCGCGTCTACATCGATTTAACCGATACGACCTCAACATACTTGTATTTCTTCCTAGCCGTCTTCACAGCCTCTTGCTCAGCAAGCAACGAGCTCAACGTATCAGCGTCGTGAACAAACTCGATCATTTTCCCTTCAAACTCGTTCCCAACCATGAGCGTGACCCTCAGCCTAGGCGTAAATGAGTTCGCCGCTTTCTTCTTGGGCGAAGGCGTTGATACCGGCTTAGTAAAAACAACCTCTGGCGCAGGCTGTGGCGTTGGAGGCGCAGGAACCTCTTCGGGCTCGGTCGAACCAAACAAATGCACGACGCATTTCTTCTTCAGTTAAATCAGCGTTCATAAAACATCTCGATGGAGCGGGAATTAGCTCAATAAACTCTAGTAGGACGGCTGCGTCACGGTGCCCTTTGGAGCATGAATGGACATCAAATGCCTAGGTCGATTTCGAGACAGGAGCCTCTCCATGCTCGAGATAACTGTTCTTTCGGCATTCGCGTGATGAGCCCATCCGCTAGGTCACTGGCGTGACGAGCGTACAACGTCACGATGCCCGAAACTGGTGTTTGACCCGGTACGAAGGCCCCGACAAGCTCTTGAGCAATTTTCAGTATATTCAGGACTTCCGGGCCCACCTTGTCGGTGGTCAGATGCTCCACAACTGGCCTAGGCGGAGGAGCGGCGCGACTCCACATATCGACAACCACCTGAAGCAGTCCGTCTGAGCCAAGATGTTCGAGGGCCATTTTCCATAGCTGACCTTCCTGAGCCATATCCAGGCGAGCCCTAGTCATTAAGGAGTTCTAACAACATGTGGGTCTATCTTGATTGCGAGTTTACCGAGCTATCGGCGGCTGCGAAGCTGATATCACTCGCATTGGTGGCTGAGGATGGGCGCGAATTCTACGTGGAATTGCTCGATGTTTGGAAAGAAGAAGACTGCAGTGATTTCGTAAAGGAAATCGTGCTTCCGCAGCTGTGGGGCGGTCGCTATGTACGACCCACCATTGAGGCAAGGTCAGCGCTGCTCGATTTCCTAGCCTCGTTTGACGAAATCCTGGAAATTGTCACAGACGCTCCACAGTACGACTGGGAGCTTTTCACCGAACTTGCATATGACAATGGTAAGTGGCCAAGGAACGTCCGGAATTACCCAACTGACGCAACCACTCTAAATGCCACAAGCGACGGGGTTCCGCTTCCGCATCACGCTCTCCTTGACGCCCGTATCATCGCTAGCATGTTCACCAAAGCAATCCATAGGAAGGACTACCCTGAGAAGGCGCATTGATCCGCAGTCTGTATTGGTCAATTGGGCCGAGCGGAGTATGAAATGGAATGCACGCATGTCGGAGCAAGTCGCGGAGTTGCTCTGTGGTGACAAACGCGGAAGGCTATTTTCATTATCCGCCAGGTGCTCAGCATGAACGGAATAGATAACGATTCGCCCTCGCTCAACCGGACTATAGGGAACAATCGCCCCCGCAGCGGCCTGAGCAATCCCCAGAATACTCAACACATCACCACCACCGAGGTAGCCGTCCAGATACCCTCTGTTTTACCACCGGTCGACCGGACATCCGCCCATGACGCGCCCACAACTTGATGGAGATCCGATGGGCCGAGGTGCTCCTCCGCAATTCTCCACAGGAAGCCTTCCTATGACAGGTTGACTCGGGTTTGTGCTCATTTAAAGGTCATTCGAAATCAAGGTCGCTCGGGCGTGGTTGTTTTGTAGATATCTGCGCACAGTCGATCTCGACAGCTCCAGTCTCTCTGCTATTTCTGACACAGACAAGCCGGCGCTGCTCAAACGATTAGCCTCCGCTGCCTTTTGCGCCGCATCGGATCGGACGGGTCGACCAGGCGGTAGTTTTCCGGCTCGTGCCATTGACTCCATTTCCTGATCAACACTTTCTTTTCTAATTCTGTTCATCTGTTTGGAAACGCGTTTAAGGCCCTCCCCGAACGGCTCATTAGATTGCAGGGACGTTGCCATGAGAATGAGTGAGGCCGGCTCAACTTCCATTAGCGCTGCAAGACGAATGAGCACATCAATCGTGATGTTAACTTCACCACGCTCTATCCGGCCCCAGTAGGAACGGTCAATTGTGATCAGGTTTTCCTGCGCAAAACCCTTTCTTCTACGCAGTGCTCGTACTACTACAGCAAGGGCTTCTGCGGCCTCCATGACATTTCCCCAAGCAAATCGAGGATGAGGCCATATTGCGCCGCACCATAACACGGACTATCATCCGTATTATGGTGCGACCAGCACTTTTAGGCTGGCTTCCCGTGATCCGATTGACGTCTCCAAGCCAACGTAACTGGCGTGCGGAGAGACTCTTTGCGAGGGGCGAGCGCAAACAAGCGGGATTGAATTGTCAATTTCCGGGTTATTAATTGAGGTGAACCCTATGGCTAGCGTCCAAGAGCCCGACTTTATGAAAGGGCCACGTGCGCCCCTTGAGGGCCTGGAGGGTACTTCCGAAGCTCGAGCTTTAGCAGTCGAACGATTCCCTACAAAGCCTTACTGCCTAGTTCGCGACTGGACAATATTTCGCATCGAAGTCACCCGCGACGAACTCTTCAAATGCCATGCAGCGGGCCAGCTCCCGATGATCCTGTTTGCTCACAACGTGGCAGAGGACAGCCAAGGTCGTTTCGAACGCGGCGATTGGGTTCGTTCAAGCATGTGCACCGGTCTCCACGACGGTGTTGCGTTCGAGACCAGAAACTCTGTTTACGTATTGATTGGCCCTGGTCATGAACAGCTCGCGAGCCTGAAAGACGTTTTCTCCCTCTTCTAACCTGCGCTCTATATCGGAGCCCCTTCAGGCCAAGGACATAAGATGTTTAGAACACACGACGCCGACATGCTGGGCCTACCGGGCATGTTCGGTGAGGGTCAGTACCAATGGCATCAGGTATCCAAAGTGCTTCGTAATCACTGGTATCACGTAACTGTCCATGCCATGTACGAGGACAGAATTTCAGAGGCGGTTCTGATGATCGACAGCGAACCA
>NZ_QORI02000193.1 GCF_003325755.1 Pseudomonas sp. SST3
TTTTTTGTTTTGGCTCACCTACAATTCGAAGAACAATGAGGATCAAAATGTGGGAGCGGGCTTGCCCACGATGGCGACCTGTCAGTCAATGATTCTTCAACTGAACCACCGCTTTCGCAGGCAAGCCAGCTCCCACACTGGTTGTGGGTTGCCCACGGAATTGGCGCCAGGCATAGATCCCTGTGGGAGATTCTATGGTTGAGGGGCAACCCTCAACCAACTTTTGGCTGATATTCGCTTTGCCCTTTCAGCAGAGCGAACACCACCCTAGCAAGCTTGCGGGCCAGTATTACCAGCGCCTGTGTGGTGCTATAGCCTCGCGCCCTCTGTGCTTGATAAAACGCTTTCCATGTCTCTGTTCGGCTAGCCGCCATCGCTGCGTTATGCAGCAGGCGCCGAGCTTCTGAGTCGCCGCGCTTACTTAAACTACGACGACCATCCTTCTGTCCTGACTTGTTGACGCGCAAATCCATACCAAGAAAGGCGATAAACGCGTCCGAATTCCTGAACTCTCCCCGTTGGAAGGTGGCAATCAAACGCGCGCCAGTCAAAAAACCGATGCCTTCGACTTTCAAGCAACGCTTCAACTGACCCAGTAAACCTGCTTCTTTCAGGCAGTCACTGATCATTTTTTCGATTAACCCTTCCAGTCTCTGCATCGACTTCACCTGCTCGGCAAACGAGGCCTTAAGAAGCGGCTCGTTCGCCCAGCTTTGCGCCAGGCTGACGCGCGCCTGAACCAAGGCTGCGCGCCGACGAAAACAGGCTTAGAAGATGGCGATACAGCGGTGATGGAGGTGTCCAGGGACGCAGTTCGTCTGCCTCCTTTCTCAAATAGCGGACGAGCAGCTTGGCATCCAAAGCATCGGTCTTGGCCCGGATCTTCACGCTTTCGCGGTAATGCTTGAGCTCATAACCTCCAACCATGTAAACCACGCAACCAGCTTCATGAGCTAGATCAGCAAACTCCAAGTGGTAGATATTGGTGGCTTCAATTGCGATGGCCACTTTGCAGGACAAGGCCTTCAGCCATTTTTTGATAGCGGCTTTGGTGTTTGGGATTGTTTCTAACAAATCGACTTCAGCGTGATAAATCACCAGTTCATTCTTAGCGACATCGACGCCTACGATTGGCTTTGAGACAGAAACTGGCATTGCCATGGGGCTTCCTCCGGGCTAAGGTTTTGAGCACTTGAAGGGCTCACCCAGAGGCGCAGGCTTGTTCCTATCGTCGGTCATAGCCAGATGCATTCTTTATCGGCGCTTGGGTGAAAGGAGGAGGGGCGAAATCTCCCACGGTCTGTACTGCGTCAACAGTCAGAATCGGGCTTTGTCCCTTCTCCTCCCTTCAAGTCCTAGCATACAAGCGGGCTTGCCCGCGATGGCGACCTGTCAGTCAATGATTCTTCAACTGAGCCACCGCTATCGCAGGCAAGCCAGCTCCCACACTGGTTGTGGGTTGCCCACAGAATCGGCACCCGGCATAGAACCCTGTGGGAGCGGGCTTGAACTGGCCTAATGATTTTGGACACTTCAATCGGGCGTTATGATAGCGCCCAAATCTGAGGTGTTTGGATATGCGTAAATCTTATTCGAGTGAGTTCAAGCTCAAGGCTGCCAGCATGGTGCTGGATGAAGGCCAGCCGGTTACTGAGGTCTGTGCCAGCCTAGATATCGGCCCCACTGCTCTACGCCGCTGGGTCGATCAAGTGCAGAAAGAACGCCTGGGTTCGACCCCGGTAGGGGCCAAGGCAATTACCGCTGATCAGCGAGAAATCCAGAGGCTCAAAGCCCTACTCAGGGAGAAAGACCTGGACATTGAAATCCTAAAAAAGGCCAGTGCTCTCCTGCTTTTGGACGCCAAAGATCATTCACGCTGATCGATGAGCTGGACGAGCAATACGGCGTTAAAAGGTGTTGCCGGGCGTTTGGGATCAACCGTAGTAGTTTCTACGCCTGGCGCCAGCGCCAAGGCAGAGCAAATCCTGAACGGGACAAGCTCAAAGCCGCGCTGGTCAAGCACCACAGGGCGTCCAGAGAGTCGGCCGGCGCACGTACTTTGTCCAAGGAGCTAAAAGCCAAAGGGCATCGTATCGGACGTTATATGGCTCGCAGTTTGATGCGCGAAGCTGGCATCGCTAGTCGTCAGCGCAGGCGCCATAAGTACAAGTCGCCGGGCGTTGAGGCATTGGTTGCGCCGCACGTGCTCAAGCGAAAATTTGATGTAACGGCGGTTAACCAGGTGTGGTGTGGCGACGTAACTTACATCAAGGTCGGCAAGCGATGGATGTACTTCGCCGCCGTTCTGGATTTGTACGCTCGGAGGATCGTGGGTTGGTCGTTCTCGATGATTTCTGATGCCAATCTGACCTGCGAAGCGCTACGCATGGCGGTTGAGCTACGCGGCCGCCCCCAGGATGTGTTGTTTCATTCAGACCAAGGTTGTCAGTACACCAGTCATAAATTCCGAAACGAGCTTGTGAAACACGGATTTAGACAAAGTATGAGCCGTAAAGGCGAGTGCTGGGACAACGCCCCCATGGAGCGTTTCTTTGGTAGTTTGAAATCAGAGTGGGTTCCTGAAACGGGCTACAAACTGGAACATGAGGCCCGGGCAGACGTGCAGCGCTATGTCTCGCGCTACAACATCAGCAGGCCTCACAGCTACAACGACTACCGGTCGCCGGTCGCGAAGGAAAGGTTGGTGGCGTGAACCTTAATCGGTGTCCAAGATTACTTGACCAGTTCAGCTTGCCCGCGATKGCGCAGTGTCAGTCGATTAAGTGTTGACTGGCCCACCGCTATCGCAGGCAAGCCAGCTCCCACATAGGGCGGCGGTGACACCGACGCACAAAAAAGGGCGGCACCCTCACAGGTACCGCCCTTTTTGCCGCTATCTGCCTTTACAGCTTGGCCGACAACAACGCCTCCAGCTTCTCCTGGTCCCGCGCAAACTGACGAATCCCCTCCGCCAGCTTCTCAGTCGCCATCGCGTCCTCGTTGGACTCCCAACGGAACTGCGCTTCAGTCATATGCACACGGGCCTCACCGGCATGCC
>NZ_QORI02000194.1 GCF_003325755.1 Pseudomonas sp. SST3
CTTGGGCGGTATCAGCCTGTTATCCCCGGAGTACCTTTTATCCGTTGAGCGATGGCCCTTCCATACAGAACCACCGGATCACTAAGACCTACTTTCGTACCTGCTCGACGTGTCTGTCTCGCAGTCAAGCGCGCTTTTGCCTTTATACTCTACGACCGATTTCCGACCGGTCTGAGCGCACCTTCGTACTCCTCCGTTACTCTTTAGGAGGAGACCGCCCCAGTCAAACTACCCACCATACACTGTCCTCGATCCGGATAACGGACCTGAGTTAGAACCTCAAAGTTGCCAGGGTGGTATTTCAAGGATGGCTCCACGCAGACTGGCGTCCACGCTTCAAAGCCTCCCACCTATCCTACACAAGCAAATTCAAAGTCCAGTGCAAAGCTATAGTAAAGGTTCACGGGGTCTTTCCGTCTAGCCGCGGATACACTGCATCTTCACAGCGATTTCAATTTCACTGAGTCTCGGGTGGAGACAGCGCCGCCATCGTTACGCCATTCGTGCAGGTCGGAACTTACCCGACAAGGAATTTCGCTACCTTAGGACCGTTATAGTTACGGCCGCCGTTTACCGGGGCTTCGATCAAGAGCTTCGCGTTAGCTAACCCCATCAATTAACCTTCCGGCACCGGGCAGGCGTCACACCCTATACGTCCACTTTCGTGTTTGCAGAGTGCTGTGTTTTTTAATAAACAGTCGCAGCGGCCTGGTATCTTCGACCGGCATGAGCTTACGGAGCAAGTCCTTCACCCTCACCGGCGCACCTTCTCCCGAAGTTACGGTGCCATTTTGCCTAGTTCCTTCACCCGAGTTCTCTCAAGCGCCTTGGTATTCTCTACCCAACCACCTGTGTCGGTTTGGGGTACGGTTCCTGGTTACCTGAAGCTTAGAAGCTTTTCTTGGAAGCATGGCATCAACCACTTCGTTACCTGAAAGGTAAACTCGTCATCAGCTCTCGGCCTTAGAATCCCGGATTTACCTAAGATTCCAGCCTACCACCTTAAACTTGGACAACCAACGCCAAGCTGGCCTAGCCTTCTCCGTCCCTCCATCGCAATAACCAGAAGTACAGGAATATTAACCTGTTTTCCATCGACTACGCTTTTCAGCCTCGCCTTAGGGACCGACTAACCCTGCGTCGATTAACGTTGCGCAGGAAACCTTGGTCTTTCGGCGTGGGTGTTTTTCACACCCATTATCGTTACTCATGTCAGCATTCGCACTTCTGATACCTCCAGCAAGCTTCTCAACTCACCTTCACAGGCTTACAGAACGCTCCTCTACCGCATCACTTACGTGATACCCGTAGCTTCGGTGTATGGTTTGAGCCCCGTTACATCTTCCGCGCAGGCCGACTCGACTAGTGAGCTATTACGCTTTCTTTAAAGGGTGGCTGCTTCTAAGCCAACCTCCTAGCTGTCTAAGCCTTCCCACATCGTTTCCCACTTAACCATAACTTTGGGACCTTAGCTGACGGTCTGGGTTGTTTCCCTTTTCACGACGGACGTTAGCACCCGCCGTGTGTCTCCCATGCTCGGCACTTGTAGGTATTCGGAGTTTGCATCGGTTTGGTAAGTCGGGATGACCCCCTAGCCGAAACAGTGCTCTACCCCCTACAGTGATACATGAGGCGCTACCTAAATAGCTTTCGAGGAGAACCAGCTATCTCCGAGCTTGATTAGCCTTTCACTCCGATCCACAGGTCATCCGCTAACTTTTCAACGGTAGTCGGTTCGGTCCTCCAGTTAGTGTTACCCAACCTTCAACCTGCCCATGGATAGATCGCCCGGTTTCGGGTCTATTCCCAGCGACTAGACGCCCTATTAAGACTCGCTTTCGCTACGCCTCCCCTATTCGGTTAAGCTCGCCACTGAAAATAAGTCGCTGACCCATTATACAAAAGGTACGCAGTCACCCAACAAAGTGGGCTCCCACTGCTTGTACGCATACGGTTTCAGGATCTATTTCACTCCCCTCTCCGGGGTTCTTTTCGCCTTTCCCTCACGGTACTAGTTCACTATCGGTCAGTCAGTAGTATTTAGCCTTGGAGGATGGTCCCCCCATATTCAGACAAAGTTTCTCGTGCTCCGTCCTACTCGATTTCATGACTAAGAGATTTTCGCGTACAGGGCTATCACCCACTATGGCCGCACTTTCCAGAGCGTTCCGCTAATCTCAAAGCCACTTAAGGGCTAGTCCCCGTTCGCTCGCCACTACTAAGGGAATCTCGGTTGATTTCTTTTCCTCAGGGTACTTAGATGTTTCAGTTCCCCTGGTTCGCTTCTTGCACCTATGTATTCAGTACAAGATAACCATCTTATGATGGCTGGGTTCCCCCATTCAGACATCTCCGGATCAAAGTCTGTTTGCCGACTCCCCGAAGCTTTTCGCAGGCTACCACGTCTTTCATCGCCTCTGACTGCCAAGCATCCACCGTATGCGCTTCTTCACTTGACCATATAACCCCAAGCAATCTGGTTATACTGTGAAGACGACATTCGCCGAAAATTCGAATTTCTCAATTAAGAGAACTCACAAATTTTACCTTAGCCTGATCCGTTACCAGTGAAAGTAACGTTCAGTCTATCTTTCTATCACATACCCAAATTTTTAAAGAACGAACTAGTCAAAGACTAGAAATCAACATTCACCATCACAACGATGGAATGCTCATTTCTAAGCTTTATACAAACAGAAGCAGTAGTGGTGGAGCCAAACGGGATCGAACCGTTGACCTCCTGCGTGCAAGGCAGGCGCTCTCCCAGCTGAGCTATGGCCCCGTATTTCTACAGGCGTTTCCCACACAAAATTGGTGGGTCTGGGCAGATTCGAACTGCCGACCTCACCCTTATCAGGGGTGCGCTCTAACCAACTGAGCTACAGACCCAATTTCGGGCTGCTTCTTTCGTCTTCTTCAATGAATCAAGCAATTCGTGTGGGAACTTATGGAGCAGCTGATGTCGTCGATTAAGGAGGTGATCCAGCCGCAGGTTCCCCTACGGCTACCTTGTTACGACTTCACCCCAGTCATGAATCACACCGTGGTAACCGTCC
>NZ_QORI02000195.1 GCF_003325755.1 Pseudomonas sp. SST3
GCTGAGCTATGGCCCCGTATTTCTACAGGCGTTTTCCCACACAAAATTGGTGGGTCTGGGCAGATTCGAACTGCCGACCTCACCCTTATCAGGGGTGCGCTCTAACCAACTGAGCTACAGACCCAATTTCGGGCTGCTTCTTTCGTCTTCTTCAATGAATCAAGCAATTCGTGTGGGAACTTATGGAGCAGCTGATGTCGTCGATTAAGGAGGTGATCCAGCCGCAGGTTCCCCTACGGCTACCTTGTTACGACTTCACCCCAGTCATGAATCACACCGTGGTAACCGTCCTCCCGAAGGTTAGACTAGCTACTTCTGGTGCAACCCACTCCCATGGTGTGACGGGCGGTGTGTACAAGGCCCGGGAACGTATTCACCGCGACATTCTGATTCGCGATTACTAGCGATTCCGACTTCACGCAGTCGAGTTGCAGACTGCGATCCGGACTACGATCGGTTTTATGGGATTAGCTCCACCTCGCGGCTTGGCAACCCTCTGTACCGACCATTGTAGCACGTGTGTAGCCCAGGCCGTAAGGGCCATGATGACTTGACGTCATCCCCACCTTCCTCCGGTTTGTCACCGGCAGTCTCCTTAGAGTGCCCACCATAACGTGCTGGTAACTAAGGACAAGGGTTGCGCTCGTTACGGGACTTAACCCAACATCTCACGACACGAGCTGACGACAGCCATGCAGCACCTGTCTCAATGTTCCCGAAGGCACCAATCTATCTCTAGAAAGTTCATTGGATGTCAAGGCCTGGTAAGGTTCTTCGCGTTGCTTCGAATTAAACCACATGCTCCACCGCTTGTGCGGGCCCCCGTCAATTCATTTGAGTTTTAACCTTGCGGCCGTACTCCCCAGGCGGTCAACTTAATGCGTTAGCTGCGCCACTAAAAGCTCAAGGCTTCCAACGGCTAGTTGACATCGTTTACGGCGTGGACTACCAGGGTATCTAATCCTGTTTGCTCCCCACGCTTTCGCACCTCAGTGTCAGTATTAGTCCAGGTGGTCGCCTTCGCCACTGGTGTTCCTTCCTATATCTACGCATTTCACCGCTACACAGGAAATTCCACCACCCTCTACCATACTCTAGTCAGTCAGTTTTGAATGCAGTTCCCAGGTTGAGCCCGGGGATTTCACATCCAACTTAACAAACCACCTACGCGCGCTTTACGCCCAGTAATTCCGATTAACGCTTGCACCCTCTGTATTACCGCGGCTGCTGGCACAGAGTTAGCCGGTGCTTATTCTGTCGGTAACGTCAAAATTGCAGAGTATTAATCTACAACCCTTCCTCCCAACTTAAAGTGCTTTACAATCCGAAGACCTTCTTCACACACGCGGCATGGCTGGATCAGGCTTTCGCCCATTGTCCAATATTCCCCACTGCTGCCTCCCGTAGGAGTCTGGACCGTGTCTCAGTTCCAGTGTGACTGATCATCCTCTCAGACCAGTTACGGATCGTCGCCTTGGTGAGCCATTACCTCACCAACTAGCTAATCCGACCTAGGCTCATCTGATAGCGCAAGGCCCGAAGGTCCCCTGCTTTCTCCCGTAGGACGTATGCGGTATTAGCGTCCGTTTCCGAACGTTATCCCCCACTACCAGGCAGATTCCTAGGCATTACTCACCCGTCCGCCGCTCTCAAGAGAAGCAAGCTTCTCTCTACCGCTCGACTTGCATGTGTTAGGCCTGCCGCCAGCGTTCAATCTGAGCCATGATCAAACTCTTCAGTTCAAACATCTTTGGGTTTTTAAGAAACCCTAAACTTGGCTCAGCAATCGTTGGTTACATCTTTGATTTCTCGCGGAGTAACTTGTGATGCTGATAATCTTGTTGACTATCAGTCTGACTCCACAAGCACCCACACGAATTGCTTGATTCAGTTGTTAAAGAGCGGTTGGTTAAGATCTTTCGTCTCAACCGAGGCGCGCATTCTACAGCAGCCTCATTTGCTGTCAAGTGGTTATTTTCAGAAGTTTTCGAAGATTTCTTCAACAACTTCAACCACTTGCGCTTGCGATCTCTCGTAAGCGGGAGGCGAATTCTACAGCGTTACACGCTGCTGTCAACACCTCTTTTTCAACTTCCTTTTGGCTTCGATGAACTGAAGCAACTTGCTGCCGAGAACTGCGTAACTCATTGTTTACCAAGGAGTTTTCCGTTTCGACTGCGCCGGAAGTGGGGCGAATTATAGGCTTCCAGAATTTGCCGTCAACCTTCTTTTTCACATTTCTGTCATATAAGTCAAAAAAGCTCCAACAACGCAAAGGCCGGCCCCAAGGGGCCGGCCTTTTACCTACCGAGCCTTACAGGCTGGGAAAGGCGAATTGCGACGCTTCATGGCTGGCCCGTTGCGGCCAACGCTGGGTGATCGCCTTGCGACGAGTATAGAAACGCACCCCGTCCGGCCCATAGGCATGCAAGTCGCCAAACAGCGAACGCTTCCAGCCACCAAAGCTGTGATACGCAACCGGCACCGGCAGCGGCACGTTAACACCCACCATGCCGACTTCAATCTCATCACAGAACAGACGCGCCGCTTCACCATCACGGGTGAAGATACAAGTACCGTTGCCGTATTCATGATCGTTGATGAGTTGCATCGCCGCTTCCAGGCTATCCACCCGCACTACGCACAACACCGGGCCAAAGATCTCTTCTTTATAGATACGCATCTCAGGGGTGACGCGGTCAAACAAGCTGCCACCGAGGAAAAAACCTTGCTCATGCCCGGCAACACTCAAGCCACGGCCATCAACGACCAGCTCAGCCCCCGCCGACACACCGTCTTCTATATAGCCACTGACTTTATCTCGCGCCTGCCCCGTCACCAACGGGCCCATATCCAGCCCGCAAGAAGTGCCCGCACCAATCTTCAACGCCTTGACCTGTGGCACCAGCTTGGCAATCAATGCATCCGCCACCTGATCGCCCACGCACACAGCCACCGAGATCGCCATGCAACGCTCACCGCAGGAACCATACGCCGCGCCCATCAGGGCACTCACAGCGTTATCCAGGTCTGCATCCGGCATCAGCAC
>NZ_QORI02000196.1 GCF_003325755.1 Pseudomonas sp. SST3
AAATCGGCAGCCCGAATGTGGATTCGGTGATAAAGGTGTGGCAACGCACCGGTTCGAAGGGTGCGCAGGTGCCATCGGGCTCGACCTTATAGTCGCCGGACGCCACCCAGACCTCGCCCTGGTATTCCAGGCGCACCTGGGCCGAGCCCAGAACATGACCGGCTGGATGAAAACTCAAGGTCACGCCGTGAATGCACCAACCGTTCGCCGTAGGCCAGGGTTTGCAGGTTGATGTCCTGGCCCAGGCGCCAGCGCAGGATACCTTCGCCGGGGGGCGGCGGCCAGGTAGTGTTGATTGCCGGTGCGGGCGTGGTCGCCGTGGGCGTGGGTGATGACTGCACGTTCTACTGGGCGCCAGGGGTCGATGTAAAAATCACCGGCAGGGCAGTAGAGGCCTTCGGGGCGGGCGATGACAAGGTCCATGGGGGTGCCGGGGCGGTGGGCTTGTTAGTTATGAGGCGGGGCTGGGTGCAGAAGTTCTATCTGAATGCAGGTTGCAAAGGTGGGCTTGCCTTCGATGTTGGCCTAGAAGCCGACACCTATCCACCTGACACCCCACAATCCAAATGTGGGAGCTGGCTTGCCTGCGATGACGGCCTGACAGTCAACACAGTTGGACCGGGTACATATCCATTCCTGCGGTAACGGCCACTTAGGGTTCCGCTTTTACAGCCAGCCCTTTCAAGGTCTTCTGTAAAATCCCCTGAAATTCATTCAGGGGGTACCTAAACGATGTGGGCGGAAGTTCTAGCGCGTTTCGAAAAAAAAGCACCTGCCAGTGTCATGGCCAAACTGGCGCTGCAGCAGGCTATTGCCCCCGAGTGGATTGATCAGGTTTTCGAAGAACACCGGCAACGGCAGTATTCTCGTGAGCTATTGTTCTCGACCATCATCAAGCTAATGTCCCTTGTTTCATTGGGCTTGAAGCCATCTCTGCACGCCGCCGCGCGACAACTGGAGGACCTTCCGGTCAGCCTGGCGGCTCTCTACGACAAGATCAGTCGTACCGAGCCTGCTCTGTTGCGCGCCCTGATTACGGGCTGTGCACAGCGCCTGGCTCCAACCATCCGGGAGCTGGGCTGCACGGCGATGCTGCCGGGTTGGCAGGTTCGGGTAGTGGACGGTAATCACCTGGCATCCACTGAAAAACGTCTGGGAGCTTTACGCAACGAGCGCGGCGCCGCTCGTCCCGGTTTTTCGGTTGTTGCATACGATCCCGATCTGGATCAGGTCGTCGACCTTCAGGCGTGTGAGGATGCCTACGCAAGCGAGCGCGTTTGT
Organism: Pseudomonas sp. SST3; assembly: GCF_003325755.1. Next base: position 1,282 of record NZ_QORI02000196.1, read on the forward strand.
GTGCTGCCTTTATTGGCCAATGCCGAGCCAGGCCAAGTGTGGCTGGCTGACCGGCTTTATTGCACGCTCCCGGTTATGGAGGCTTGTGAGCAAGTCCAAACTTGCTTTGTCATTCGTCAGCAAGCCAAGCATCCACGCTTGATTCAAGAGGGTGAGTGGCAAGAGCCAGTACCTGTGGAAACTGGCACTGTGCGTGAGCAGATCATCCAGGTCAAAGGCGGTTACCAATGTCGGCGTGTCGAACTGACGCTTCATTCGCCAACGGACTCCGGCGACAGCAGCTTGATGTTCTGGAGCAACCTGCCTGAGAGCGTCAGTGCGCAACAGATCGCCGAACTGTATCGCCGCCGCTGGAGCATTGAAGGTATGTTCCAGCGACTGGAAGCGATCCTGGAAAGTGAGATCGAAACCCTTGGCAGCCCAAAGGCTGCCTTACTGGGGTTTGCAACGGCGGTATTGGCTTACAACGTCCTGGCTGTTCTCAAACGCAGTGTTGAACAAGCTCATCGGGATACCCAGCCTGAAGGATGGGAAGCCTCGATTTACCATTTAGCGGTTCAGGTCAGGAGTGGATATGAGGGAATGCAGATTGCGCTGCCCTCGGAACATTTTCCTGTCATTCCGTTGGAAAAACTGGCTCAGCACTTATTGGCGCTTGCCAGAAATATCCAACCTAAACAAGTTGCGAAAAGCCCCCGTGGCCCCAAGGTACCCAAGCCCAAAACATGGGTTAAAGGCACCGCGGTGAATGCGCATGTTTCAACGGACCGGATAATCAAGGCTGCCAAGACGAAAAGACCTTGAAAGGGCTGGCTTTTACAGCGGGTCACTTTTGGAAAAGAGCCCCAAAAGTAACCAAAAGGKCTCTTGCCCCACCACTCGGCACCTCGCTTGGGCTCGGTGTGCCCGTAATCCGCCAGTGATTTGGGGGGCCGCCGCCACGCGCCATCCATGGCGCGGGGCGGCTAAACCGGCATCCCTGCCGGTTTACCCCCCAAATCCCTGTCGAATTCCGGCCAGCGTGGTTTAACGGGGCGCCTAAGATCAAGATCAAAAGCAGATCAAGAGCGACTCGCTTCGCATCGTGGTTACCGTCAAGGCCGTGACGCCTGGCGTTCGGTCTTGCATCCAGTCATTTCAACAGCGTTTCAACACATATATCCATGGAACGCTGCTGCGTCTGCTCATACAACTGCAGCTCATCAATCGTGCTGCGCCCAAGCGCCTGCTCGAAGGCTGCCCGGTTGGAGTTGCCCGCGTAGTGACCCTGCGCCCCATCCCCCAGGTTTGACTGGAAGATTCCCGCCGCACTGACCGGCAGAAAATCCTCGTACACCAGCGGTTCCACCGCCACATGACCGGCGTTGACCAGCGTCTGCAACGTGCGTGGCTGGTCTACCTGGCCGCGTGCCGCCAAGCCCTTGTCGGTGACGAAGTAGCGAAAATACGCCAAGCCCTGCTCACGTATTTGCGGGTAGTTATCGGGGAAGGCATGGAAGTGCTGTTCCATCAATTGCACATAGCGTTCGGCGTTGGCTTTCATTGGGGAATGTGCCGAGTTCGTCGCGGGCGGCGTTCAGCAGTTGGTCGTACAGGGCGCGACCTTTAGGCGTAAGCGCGACGCCGCGTTGTTCGATTTCGCCGAAGCGCGCGCTGTGGCTGCCGTGGGCATCGGTGAAGGCGATGGGTTCG
>NZ_QORI02000197.1 GCF_003325755.1 Pseudomonas sp. SST3
CCAAAGGGGCCTTCAGAACGCAAGCTTGCAGCTGCTCTTGATGCCACTGGCGCTGATGCTATAGGATCAGAACAGGAGATGGCATTCCTCCTTAAACCGCCCTCGTGCTGATGATGCCTACGTGAACCCTGGACAGGGTGCGTAGGTGTGTCTCCCTGTCCTCCAATTTAGGACAGGATATGAATTTGCCCTTCGATTTTTTCTTCACTTCCCGCCTCCGTGCGAGCCGTTTGCCCGTTAGCCCACTCATATGTGATGAGGAGGGCTCTCCGTGCTGAAGTCATTAATCGTCATTGCCGTTGGCGCTTCACTTGGAGCCTGGTTGCGTTGGCTCTTGGGGATGAAACTGAATGCTCTGTTCCCGACGATTCCTCCAGGTACTCTGGTTGCGAACATGGTTGGTGGTTACATCATCGGCTTGGCCATCGCCTTCTTGGCCGCATCTCCTTCCCTTAGCCCAGAGTGGCGCCTCCTGATCATCACGGGGTTCTGTGGCGGTCTCACCACCTTTTCTACATTTTCAGCCGAAACGGTTGCCTTGATTCAGGAAGGCAGACTGCTCTGGGCGCTTGGCTCAATTTCGTTGCACGTCGTAGGTTCGTTAGCGATGACCGCTGCCGGGCTTGTGTCCTACCAAATGATTGGTACTCGCTGAGGAGATAGAAATGAAAGGCTATATGGTCGTTTTCTTCACCCAACAAAACCGTCGTTATCAGGGAAAAATGCTAGGCGAATGGATAGTCGACGTGGCTAAAGAAATGGGATTACGCGGCGCCACGCTCTGCACCGGAATCGAAGGGTTTGGGCACACTGGGAAACTGCATTCATCGCACTTTTTTGAGCTGGCGGATCAACCCACAGAAATTCGCTTGGCAATCACGGAAGATGAGGCAGAACGGCTGTTCACACGACTGGACTCCGAGGAAATATCGGTGTTTTTCACGAAGACGCCAATCGAGATGGGCACCCTTGGAAAAACGTACTTCCAGTGCAGCCCCTTCCAAAACTTCGGAGCTATGAACATGAGTTACACGGACATTCCAGTTGGTAACGCGATCCCCGATGACTTCTTCACCGTTATCGAGATTCCTGCAAACCACTCGCCGATCAAGTACGAGGTGGACAAGCCAAGTGGGCAGATCTTTGTCGACCGCTTCCTCAGCACACCGATGTTCTATCCGGCCAATTACGGGTTCATTCCAAATACGTTGAGTGATGACGGCGACCCCTTGGACGTTCTGGTGATTTGCCCTTACCCGGTATCGCCTGGTGTTGTCATTCGCAGTCGCCCGGTGGGTGTGATGTACATGACGGACGAAGCTGGAGCGGATGCGAAGGTGATCGCAGTGCCTCATGACAAACTCAGTTCTATGTACAGCGACGTAAAGGAGTGCGCCGACCTCCCTGCGTTACTCCTCGCACAGATACAGCACTTCTTCGAAAACTATAAGGCGTTGGAGCCGGGTAAGTGGGTGAAGATGGGCCGTTGGGGGAGCGCGGACGAAGCGCGGGAAGAGATTCGCAAGTCGGTAGCTGCGTATATCCCCAAATAGGCCTACGCCAGATTGAAATGCATCTGTCGGTGGGTCGCGCTGAGGTGCTTGCATCTATGCTGCGCCTCAGTTGCTCTGATCATCAAATATCCGGGAACCACACGCTTGGAAAGAAGGATCGATGTTCGCTCGCTTAGTGGCTATGCGCTTGGAGCGTGCTCCTGAGTCTCGTGAACGAGCCCGTGCCGGTGAACAGACTGGATGCCGATTAGGGCTTGGTGTGAATCGTTACAGGCTATGTGCCCTGCCGCGTTGGTAAGCCCCTGATGTTAAAATAATCGCTTTAGACCAAAGCGTAAGGACACTGATGACTCCCAGTAGAACTCCCGCAGAAACCCCCAGAGCAGCCGCGATCCTGGCTCGCTTCCTATCGTCGGAATCCGCTGGCGGTCTCGTACTGATGGGCGCAGCACTCGCGGCCTTAATTGTGGCTAACTCGCCTCTCTCGCAAGGTTATTTTGCCGCCTTGCACAGTGTCTGGCTGGGCATGTCTGTGGAGCATTGGGTCAATGATGGCCTGATGGCTATCTTCTTCCTGATGGTCGGCCTTGAGATCAAAAGAGAGGTTCTGGCAGGTGGGCTTTCCACTTGGGGCCAGCGTGCCTTACCGGGATTTGGTGCTATAGGCGGCATGGTTGTGCCTGCGCTGATCTACATCGCAATCAACTGGGATAATTCTGAGACCTTGAAGGGCTGGGCCATCCCAGCCGCTACCGATATCGCATTCGCCCTGGGCGTCTTGTCGCTGCTGGGTAAGCGAGTCCCGACTTCGTTAAAGGTTTTCCTCGCCGCCTTGGCGATCATTGACGACCTGGGCGCTGTGGTCATCATCGCCTTTTTCTACACCACTGGTCTTTCCATGCCGATGTTGCTGGCATCGCTCGCAACCCTGGTCATTCTGATCGCAATGAATCGCTTGGGCGTCAGACGATTATTCCCATATTTGCTGGTCGGTGGTGTGCTGTGGTTCTTCGTGCTGCAGTCGGGAGTGCATGCCACCCTTGCGGGTGTTGCCGTTGCACTGTGCGTCCCAATGGGCAAACCTGAAGAGGAGGCCCGGTCTCCACTGCTGTTCCTGGAAGAAAAGCTGCACATGTGGGTAGCGTTCGCTGTGGTGCCGATTTTCGGCTTCGCCAATGCGGGTGTTTCACTGGACGGTATTTCTATGGAGAATCTAGTCGATCCGGTTCCGCTGGGCGTAGCTCTGGGTCTGTTGGTGGGCAAGCAGATTGGCATTTTCCTATTGGCTGCTCTGGCCATTCGTACGGGCTTGGCCAAACTACCGGAAGGCAGCAATTGGGCACAGCTTTACGGCGTTGCGCTCTTGTGTGGCATCGGCTTCACGATGAGCCTGTTCATCGGCAACCTGGCATTTGCTGGATCGGCTCACCTGATTGACGAAGTAA
>NZ_QORI02000198.1 GCF_003325755.1 Pseudomonas sp. SST3
CCACACGAATTGCTTGATTCAGTTGTTAAAGAGCGTTTCGATCAAGTCTTTCGTCTCAACCGAGGCCGCGCATTCTACAGCAGCCTTGTGTCTCGTCAAGCTGTTTTTTGAAGAAGTTTTTCTTTCTTCTCAACCGCTTGCGCTTCCGATCAACCTAGCGTCTCTCGTCAGCGGGAGGCGAATCATACAGCGTCTAAAACCGCTGTCAACCACCTCTTTCAACCGCTTCCAATCAACCTGACCAGAGCCACCAACAGCGCAAAACCACCACCCTGTTAGCCCGGCGTATTCTACTCGAATCCGCCTTCCGTGCAAGCCTTTTATTTCGCTAACTTCTTGATTTAAAAGAGGTTTCGCCAAAGGCCTGCGCCGGAGAAGGTGCGCATTATAGGTACTCAGAATCGTACGTCAACGGTTGTTTGCAGGTTTCATTCGACCTCGAGCGAAACTCGTCCAAAAGCCTTCTTTCCCGCCTGACAAACATGGGCGCTGCCTAGCTCGAAGATAAACGAGCGATCCACTACCTGACCATCTACCCGCACCCCTCCCGATGCAAGCAGATCTCGCGCTACCGCCGCATTCTTAACCAGACCCGCCCGATTTAACACCGAGGCAATGGGCATACTCTCATGCGAGCGCAGCTCAATCTCCGGAATGTCTTCGGGCAACTCTCCTTCTTTCATCCTATTACCCGCGGAGCGGTGGGCCGCGGCCGCAGCCTCTTCGCCATGAAAGCGAGCAACAATCTCTTCGGCGAGCTTGATCTTGATGTCCCGAGGATTCGCACCACGCGAGACGTCCGCCTGGAACTCTTCGATTTCAGCCATATCGCGGAAGCTCAACAGCTCAAAATAGCGCCACATAAGCACATCCGGGATCGAGACCAGCTTGCTGTACATGACCCCCGGTGCCTCCTGAATCCCGACGTAGTTGCCAAGCGACTTGGACATTTTCTTTACGCCATCCAACCCTTCGAGGAGCGGCATGGTGACGATGCACTGTGACTCCTGCCCGTAAGAGCGCTGCAGCTCGCGCCCCATTAACAGATTGAACTTCTGGTCCGTACCGCCGAGCTCGATATCCGCCCGCAGCGCAACTGAGTCATAGCCCTGGACGAGCGGATAGAGAAACTCGTGAATCGCTATTGGCTGATTGGTCGAGTAGCGCTTGCTGAAATCATCGCGCTCAAGCATTCGAGCGACGGTGTACTGCGACGCCAGCCGAATGAAATCCGAAGGCGTCAACCGATCCATCCAACACGAATTAAAGGCAACCTCCGTCTTGGCCGGATCAAGAATTTTGAAGACCTGATTCTTATAGGTTTCGGCATTCTCCAAAACCTGGTCGCGCGTCAATGGAGGACGCGTTGCGCTTTTGCCGCTCGGGTCACCGATCATTCCGGTGAAATCCCCTATAAGGAAGATCACCTGATGCCCCAGCTCCTGGAACTGACGCAGCTTATTAATAAGCACCGTATGCCCAAGATGGAGATCCGGCGCAGTCGGATCGAAGCCAGCCTTGATTCGAAGTGGAAGGCCGCGCCCAAGCTTGTTGACCAACTCTGATTCGACGAGCACTTCATCAGCGCCCCGCTTGATCACCGACAGCTGCTCTTGAACCGACTTCATTGGGGTCCCATCCAGAAAATAAAGGCGCTCAACCTTACAAGAACGCTGGGAAAATTCAACGTCATCGAATGCGCACATTGAGCTGAAGGGTATTCAAGGGTTGCCTCAACCCTTCTTTGGTTATATTTTAGGCAACTATTTTTCCTGTACAAATTTTCGCCAGACATTTCCAGACATCTAATGACCTATTCAAAATCGAAAGCACCTCTCTACCCGAAGAGCCATCTCCTGGCTGCAAGCGGTGTAGCTGCGCTTCTGAGCCTGGCACTTCTTGTATTTCCATCTCGAGAAGTCGAGGCGAAAAAGACCTTCCTAGACCTTCGCCTCGATACCAGCGCGGAGTTGGCAACCGCTGCCGCCGAACCTCTCACACGCGAGCCATCAGAGACTCCATTCGCTTCGGCCGAGCTTGCTGGCGAACCGGAGCTTCAATCAGCGTTACCGGAAGAAAAAGAAGTAGCGATCGAAGCGAAGCCTCTCCTAAAGGAAGTGGTGGTCTCCAATGGAGATACGCTATCGACCGTATTTGCGAAGGTAGGCCTTCCGCAGACGGTTGTTCACGAGGTGCTGACAAGCAGCAAAGAAGCGAAGCAGCTAGCACGCCTCCGAGTAGGCCAGCGGCTTGAATTTGAACTGGATGAGCTGGGTAAGCTGGCCAAATTGAGCAGCCCGCTGAACAAATTGGAACGCCTGCAGCTGGAACGATCCGATACAGGTTACGTATTCAAGAAAGAGCAGCTGAAACCTGATGTCAGTACCGCTTATGCATATGGCCGTATCGAAAGCAGCCTGTTCCTTGCGGCGAAGCGTGCCGGCCTCAGCCATAGTCTGACCATGGACTTGGCCAACGTCTTTGGCTACGACATCGATTTCGCCATGGATATACGCAAAGGTGACTCCTTCGAAGTGGTTTACGAGCAAAAGACTGTTGCCGGCGAGAACGTAGGTACCGGAAACATCCTTGCAGCTCGCTTCACGAACAGGGGGAAAAGCTATACCGCAGTTCGCTATACCAACAAGCAGGGCAACAGCAGCTATTACACAGCTGACGGTGAGAGCATGCGCAAAGCATTTATCCGAACGCCGGTTGATTTCGCCCGCATCAGCTCCCGCTTTTCCAATGGTCGCAAGCATCCGATTCTGAACAAGATCCGTGCCCACAAGGGCGTGGACTACGCCGCACCGCACGGCACCCCTATTAAAAGTGCGGGTGACGGCAAGGTGCTCCTCGCCGGCCGCAAGGGCGGGTACGGCAATACAGTCGTCATTCAACATGGCAACCGCTACCGTACGCTATA
>NZ_QORI02000199.1 GCF_003325755.1 Pseudomonas sp. SST3
GGAAAGCTTCTGCGAAGGGCCACAGCTTGATCACTGTGCCAGCTTCGGAACCAAGGATTAGCTGCAAGTAGAGGGGCAGCAGCAAAAGCTGAAGCAACAGCAGCAATGGCGTCGCCGCGAGCACCAGACGAGAGTCCCCTTTGCCCAGGTGGGTGAAGACCACCACGTAATCGATACAAGGCGTCAGCAGGACAAGTAGCGCGCCGACCAACAAGGCCTTGTTCGATGAGAGCGGCCACGTCACTAGCCACACCATCAATGGCATTAACAGGAAGTTGGCCAGTAACAGGGCACCGACGAAGCGGCGGTTGGCAAAAGCTGCTCGCAGTTCCAGAAAAGGAATCTGCAGAAACATGGCATACATCAGCACGGCAATCGCCGGTGTGATGGCCATGGCCGTCAGTCCGGTGAATTGCGCAGAGCTCAAACCTGCAATGGCAGCGGCCACCACCGCCGCGAAATAAAATGCTATCTGATGTTCTTCCAGCCAGTCCCGCGACATCTGATATCTTCTCTTGCTGCGCAAGGGCGACATTCTCGCACTGGCATCGGATTTAACCCAGCGTTGAGGCTGGTTGCGCAGCGGGCTGCCTGGTTGCTTTTCGCTTGTGCCGGTGGGCGAAGGTTTACAACGCTCCAACAAGTCTTGCCGACAAGAGGAAGCATGGTGTTTCGAAATAACCGGATGGCGGGTCTGACGCAAGTGTTCGTCACCGCCAGGAGCTAACCGCAATGAATCCTCAACGTTCAGGCATGACCTGGAACCTGCTGCTGCTAACCTGGCTGGTCGCACTGGTATCGACCCTATCCGCGCTGTACATTGGCGAGGTGATGGGCCAGGCACCCTGTGTTTTGTGCTGGTTCCAGCGCGCCTTTATGTTTCCGCTGGCGGTGATCCTGGCCATCGCCTGCTACCGCTCGGATTTCACAGTCTGGCGTTACGCCCTACCGCTGACCGCTATCGGTGCGGCTCTGGCATTTGTTCACACGCTGCTCTATGCAGGGCTGATTCCACAGCCGATCCAGCCCTGCACGGCCACCGGTCCATCCTGCTCAGGCGCCGGAATGACCCTCTTCGGCGTGGTGCCCCTGCCGGCACTCGCCTTGTTCGCCTTTATCCTGATCGCCATCCTGCTCATTCTCATCCGTCGGAGAACAACTCCATGAATCGCCGTTCCGTGGTCCTGATCATCAGTGCCGTGATCCTGGCCGTTTTTGCCGCCGCCGCATTCTTCTATTCCCCCTCGCAGTCGCCTCAACAGGCCCAGGCTCCCAGTTCGACAGCCCAAGAGACCGCGACACAACCCAAACAGAACGGAGGCCAACTGGTTCGCTTCCACTCGCCGGTGTTCGGCCCGGCGCAAGCGCCAGTAACCATTGTCGAGTTCTTCGATCCTTCATGCGAGGCATGCCGCGCCTTCCATCCCTTTGTGAAGCAGATCCTCGCCGAGAACCCGGAAGATGTACGTCTGGTGCTGCGCTATGTACTGTTTCATCAAGGTTCGGAAGAAGTGGCGCGGATGCTTGAGGCGGCGCGCAAGCAAAATCTCCATGAACAAGTGCTGGAGGCTGTGCTGGAGACCCAGCCCGGTTGGCACGACGACCCCAAGGTAACGCAGGCATGGGCTGCTGCCGAGCGCGTCGGTTTGAACTTGGAGCAGGCCCGCCAGGACATGCATACGCCTAGCGTCAACGCCGTGCTTGAAACGGACATGCAGGACGTCAAGGCCGTTGGGATTCGTGGCACCCCGACCTTTTTTTGTCAATGGTCGAGCGCTCAGCGAGTTCGGCCCGGAGCCGCTGCGCCGATTAGTGAGCAGCGAAGTGGCCAAGGCACGGGAATGACACTATGAGCGCGCTGGAGAACCGCGTGCCACCGCTGCTCGTAGCTGGCCTGATCGCTCTGCTGATGGGTTTGTCGGGGCCCAGATTACCGAGCATCGAACTGGCATGGACCGCGCGGCTGACCTTCGCTTTGCCGGTACTGTTCCTGGGGCTCGGCGTGTGTTTCGCCGGCGTACTGTCGTTTCGCCGCGCACGTACTACTGTCAATCCATTGCAGCCGCAGCAGGCTTCGGTGTTGGTGGAGGCTGGCATCTATCAGTACAGCCGCAACCCCATGTATTTAGGCTTCGCCATCAGCCTGACGGCCTGCGCGCTGGCCCTGGCCTCGCCTTTTACCCTGCTGGGCGTGGTTGCCTTCGTGCTTTACATGAATCGTTTCCAAATCGAACCCGAAGAGTCGGCGCTGGAAGCGCTGTTCGGCGAATCATTCGCTCGCTACCGCGCACGAGTCCGCCGCTGGCTCTGAGCGTCCGCGGCGGTAGCGACTGGCGGGGCTTGCTCGTCGCTGCAGCCTGCCGAAGGTGCCACGACCTAGCCTGATCTCCTCGTGACGAGCTGCTTTGGCCACATGCCGCTAACATGTCTCTGGTAGAAAACATAGCGCCAACGAGTGATTTCGCAAGTTCACTCCGTTGATACCGAGCTAACTATCTAGCAACAGCGTTGAGCGCAAAGCAGACTTATGCTTCGCTGCGATGACTGTCGGCCTGCCTGGCGTCGATACAAACACTGCCGTCTAGCTCCATTTCAAGTGTCGAGTGGCTGACTTTGTATCGCTCATGAAGTACACGTTTTAAATCAGTCTTCACTCGTTCAATATCGGGCAGGCTAGCCTTCTTGATGACAACGTGAGCTTCCAATGCAGTTGAATGTTCGGCAATTTCCCAGACATGTACGTGGTGAACACTCACAACGTCGTCCACTTGCTCCATGACATTGATAATATCAGTGATGGAAACTCCTTCTGGTGCGCCCTCCATTAACAAGTGAATGGTTTTAGGTAGCATGCTAAAGCCCTGCCAT
>NZ_QORI02000200.1 GCF_003325755.1 Pseudomonas sp. SST3
AAGCAAAGAAACTTCTTAGATCGTTTTCTGTACTGCTCATCATCGCAGCAAGCTCGTCTTATACATTGGCAGGGGGTGGCGGCGACCGTACCTTCGCTCGCATGGAGAAGGCTCGCCAAGCTGCGTTGGTGGCTTATCAGGCTGATCAGAAGGACCAAGCCCGAGCGGTAACCTCTGCCTCCAAGAAAGCTTTACCAGAAAAGAACGCTAATTGCTGAAGGAAACCCATACGCAATTTTATCAAGCGACTCGTTAACGGTGGCAGCTTCTATTATTGCTTGTAGCTGCCACTTCTCGCACTTTGCTAGAAAATGAGAGCTATGCCATATCGCTCTAAGCCGTATAGACCGGACTAGCGAAGCCGGCCAAGCTGCCAAGCTGCCAAGCTGGTCAGAATCCCATGCCAGCCGCATTGCCCTTCTCCCGCACATCCTCCAAGTGCCGTCGAACACCTTACAGAATTGTAATGAAATTGATCGAAACGGGTTCGGCAGGGACGTGTCGTATTTTCTGCGCCTGTTAAATGCTGATGAGGCTATTCAGCTATTCAGCTAGCAGGCAAAGGCGACAAACAACTATCGAATCCTGGAGAACGTAATGACCAATTCAATGTTCGCTTCCTGCATCCAAGCTTGTTCGAACTGTGCCCTGGTATGCGAAACGTGTGCATCTGCCTGCCTGCGTGAGGACGACGTGAAAATGATGGCTCGATGCATCGAGCTTGACCGCGACTGCGCGGACATCTGTGCTCTGGCTGCCACCTTGATGAGCCGCGAAAGTGAGTACGCTAAAGAGTTCTGCGCCCTTTGTGCCAAGATCTGCCGAGCCTGCGGTGAGGAATGCGCAAAACACCAAGTCGATCATTGCCAGGAGTGCGCCAAGGCGTGCATGAAATGCGCTGAAGAATGTGAGCGTATGGCCGCTTAAACGCCGATCGCCACTCTGATCGGACTAAAAGCATCTGTCAGGGTGGCGCCTTTTCCTTTGAAATCTCGCTGTTGTCTTCTCCGTCGCCTGTGCCTCACGTTCTAGATGAAAGCTATGTCTGCGCTCGCAGCTGGGCTCAATGGTGAGGTCAAACATCAATGTTTTTCTGATGATGTTGGGCATGGACGGCTAAAGCCAGTTGCAGCATTCCATACAAGCTAGCTTTTTCATGGTCGGCTTTCTTGTATGCCTGTGGCCAGCCGGTACAGAAGAACTTACGGAATCGTAACGAGGAGTCGGAAACTCCGACTAACGGTTGCATAGCATTAAAGTTGCGGACCATTACTCGGTCGTTTTGGCTTTGCCAGGAGGAAGCAATGAAGGTTTTGCGACTGTCCCCATCGCAGGGATTGGCTTTGCTGTTAATGCTGCTTGCTGTACTGCAGCTCAGCGGTTGCGCCGTTTCCCCGCGCCTGATGCCAAGCGACCAGCCAAGCGTCGCCGACAGAACCTTTGTTATCACCGGTGCCTCCAGCGGCTTCGGGCGCGGCGTGGCGCTCAGGCTTGCCGCTCTGCAAGGCAACGTGGTGTTGGCGGCCCGCCGAACCGAAGTGCTCGAACAGCTGGCCGCGCAGATACGCGAGGCAGGGGGATCGGCATTAGTGGTGACAACCGATGTAAGCAGCCCATATCAGATACAGGCCCTGGCACAAGCCGCCATCGAGCGCTTCGGCAAAATTGACGTGTGGATTAACAATGCAGCGGTCGGAGCCCTCGGGCGCTTCGAAGACGTTCCAGTCGAGGACCATGCGCGGGTCATAGACGTCAACCTCAAGGGCGTGATCTACGGCAGCCACGCGGCCATGCGACAGTTCAGAACTCAGGGCTTCGGCACGCTGGTCAACGTTGGCTCAGTGGAGAGTGAGATACCGCTGGCCTATCACGCCTCCTACGCAGCGACCAAAGGTGGGGTCATGAATCTTGGCGCTGCAATCGCCGAGGAGATTCGCCTGAGCGGCAGCGAGACCATTAACGTGGCCACCGTCATGCCTTGGGCTGCGGACACGCCGTTCTGGAGACATGCAGCTAATTACACCGGCGGCACCCCGCGCATGGCCACAATGGACGGCCCGGAGCAGGTCGTCGAGGCAATCGCCTGGGTCTCGGTTAACCCGCGTAAACGTCTGCCGGTAGGCTGGAAAGCCCGAGGCGCGGTGATCTCGCATTCACTTTTCCCCTCTCTAACCGAGCGAATCGCGGCGAACATTGCGCATCACTGGCAGATCGAAAAAGCACCGCCAGCGCCGCCAACGACGGGTTCGCTCTACGAGCCGATGCAATCCGGCACCACTGTGGAAGGTGACGTGCGAGAACGTATGGAGCGGGAAGAGGCTGCACGAAAGCAATCGAATTAACCTGGCGACGCACGATCAACCGGGGCCGGCTTCTGGCACAAGCACAGCGGCGAAGCTGCTGAGCCGGAATCCGAACGCTCGGCTGGGCTCAACAAGGCGTCGAATGACACCTGTTTCCGATGATGGACAGATGACGCTACGCCATTTGGAGCATCACACGTGACCTACCTCTATTTCGTCGTCGGCTCTCTCATCTTCATCGTAACTGCCGCGGAAATCATCAAGACCGTCTTCTCAACGCAAGGGGGAGGCGCAATCACCACGAAGCTGACCAAGGCAATTTGGGCGTTGTTTTTCTTCGGCTCGCGGAAAAAGGGAGACGCAAGGCTTCTGGA
>NZ_QORI02000201.1 GCF_003325755.1 Pseudomonas sp. SST3
CCAAAGGGCATATTCCGGAAACGAGTCTGCGAGGATGCCGATCTCCTCCGTCCCGATGCGGATTTTCTCACTGCTGATGTTGCGCCAGCGGTCGTAATTCTTGCCGCCCTTCTCGCTCAACCGCTTCGGACCGATAGCCCGTATCAATCGAAGCGCTCTATCTCGGACTGAATCCATATAGGAACAATTCATGATGCGTAACATTTACGCAGGATCGGATAAGGTGTAACTTTTACGCAAGAGTAAATGTTACGCAGATATTAGCTGCGCTAATAAAGACCAACATAGTGCAACAAAGGCCAAGGACATGGAAGGAATCAACCTCTCGCTTAAAGACCTGCTAAGCCCGCCCCCGGTGATGCCTTGGCGTGAGTTCGCGGATTGGATTCGCATGGGCAACGAGCACGACGTGGTGTGGGGCTGGATTCGCAACGGCTATATCCCGTCGCACAAGGTCGGCAAGTACGTGATGGTCAACGTGGCGCTACTGACACAGCAGCTCATGGAAAAGGAATGGTCGGCATGATCCGCGCCGCCTACGGAAAGCCAGCCGAGGGGATGACGTATGAGCCTGTCGACCTATATGCGCCTACCGCACCCCGAGAGCTGCGACTGCTCTGTCTGCTGGTCCCGACGCGAAGTGGCGAAACCCGCTCGCTCCCGGTCCACACCCTGCGCCCAATGCCGCCCCGCATCTGTGCAGCCGATTCGCACAACCCGCATGGGCATGATCGCTGGTGTCTGGACAGTCCTCGCCTCGGAATGGGCGGTGATACCGGCCTATACCTGCGAGAAACACACGCCACCCGACCGTCCGCCGAAGTATTGGAGCGTTGTGCTCGATACGGGCAAGCCCACGCCCTACGTGCCGATTCACGAGCCGTTCCAGCTGGAGGCCTGAGCCAATGAACGCCATCGCCTCGCTGCTCGTGCTCAGCCAGTTACTAATAGTCATAGCCATCGGTGCGCTTCTGACCGGCATGCCCCTACTCGGACTCGATCAGGTCCAGGGCCGCGCTCCCGGCTTGTCCGAACACGCCTCACCGTTCGGACAAACGGAAGCACGGGCGGAGCGCACCCTTGACCCGGCACGAACCGAAACAGCCTCCGCTCGTGAGTGTGGGGCAGCTTCACCGCCCCGCGCTCCCGAGCCCTCGGCGGCAAGAGTGGGATGACAAGGGCAAAGCCCTTGGTGTTAACCAACTAACAGGCAACCGCAACGCGAAGTTTTAACCAGTAGGCCCAGTAACAAACCAGCAGTGGCGAATTTTAGAAGTTCGTCTGCTCGGGATCGCTCGGCCTGCGAAAAGCGAAGACGCGCAATCAAGCGCAACTAGAAAGAGGAAACACAGATGGCACGTTCGACTATGGAAGTTGCATTTCTCGGCACTCAACGCTTCGACGGTGAAGCTGGCCAGAAGTACATCAAGGTCTTCTACGGCGACGAACCAGACGGCAAGACCGAACACGGCCTTTCCATCATCGGCATGGCAGCAGCGGACGAAGTAGCCGATGAGATCTTCGCAGCCGGTGCCCAGTTCGAGCCGCTGCAACTGGTGCGCATCCACTTCGAGATCGCCCGTGGTGGCCAGAACAAGGGCAAGAACCTAGCCCTGCAACTGGAAGCCGTGAAGCCCCGCAACACCACCGAACCGACCCGCTCAGCTGCTCAGCCGAACCCGGCCAAGCCAGCCGACCCAGCCAAAGCCAACTAAGGGGAGGGGCGGACCATGCTGATGGGTGACCGCGTTATCTGCGACTGCTGCGGCAACGACATGGGCAAGCTCATGAGCCTTCCCGCACCGCAAAGCGATCTGCTGCCCGATCTGCGGTTGCCGCCCCATTTCGCCGTCTGCCCCGACTGCGAACCCCTCGAACAAGCCGCCGACCTCCTTGAGGCCGGTGCATGAATTTCCTCGCCTGTGACGGTGACTGGCTCCAAGGCGCTGACGGTACGCCCGTCTGCTCCGGGTCGCTGGTTGCCCTCACGGTCGAGGAAATGCAGAGCCTCTACGGCGCTGCACTGTCCTGGGAACAGGTCTCCGAACTCCAGGCAGAGGCCATCGTGCTCTTTGCCACCGTGTTCGGTTTTCTGGTCCTCAAAAAAGTCCTGAAACAGTGAGGTATCACCCATGCAACTGAACAAGCATTTCATCAAGAAAATCGGCGTTGGCGCTGCTGCCGCGCTCTCCACCCTGGCTGGCACCGTGTACGCAGCCGTTCCCCCGGAAGCGACCGGCGCACTGGATGAGGCGGGCACCGATGTTGGCACCATCGGCTGGGCCGTCTTCGCCGTGATCATCGCCGCCATGGCGTTCAAGTACATGCGCCGCGCCCTGTAAGCCTGGGTTGCGCACCGCAAGTGCCGAAGCAAACAAACCCCGCTCCGGCGGGGTTTTCACTTCCGAGGGAACGCCAATGAGTTACCAACTGTACGTCCTGATCCTGACCACCCTGGCGTTCTATCTCGTGTTTTTTGGGCGGGTTTGATGATGGAATATCTACGCTTTCATTCCTTTGTTCAGAAAACTTGGCGTTCTTTGCTGCTCTTGGTGCCATGTTTATTTTTTTGTCAGGTCGTTAGTGCCGAGAACTATTATTGGCGCGTATCTAACACTCCTGCGGCCGGTACATTCCCTAGTTTTGCTGCTGCCATTGCCGGTTATATTGA
>NZ_QORI02000202.1 GCF_003325755.1 Pseudomonas sp. SST3
ACGGCTCAGCCACGGCGAAAGCCTTGGATTACAGCCTCAAACGCTGGGTAGCGCTGACGCGCTACCTGGACGATGGCGCTGTGCCCATCGACAACAACCAGGTCGAGAACCAGATCCGGCCATGGGCCCTTGGACGCTCGAACTGGTTGTTTGCCGGATCACTGCGCAGCGGCAAACGCGCGGCAGCAATCATGAGTCTGATCCAGTCGGCGCGGATGAATGGGCATGATCCGTATGCCTATCTTAAGGACGTACTCACACGGCTGCCGACGCAGCGGGCGAGTGAGATCGGCCAACTGCTGCCGCATCAGTGGGCGCCGGCCTGAGTCGCGCAAGGTGAGTTCGGCGTACGCTTACAAAACTACTGCTGCCGCTGGCTCTTGAGTTAAGCGCGACCTTGAATCTGTACGCCCCAGACGTACCTCTGGGGCGTACAGATAGGCCTTTATTCACTTTGAAATAACAGGGCTTCAATTCGATAGTGTTCTTCTGGTGTAGGAAGGGCGGATGAATCTACATTGCCAACACTCTCCGACTGGCCGTTTTTCGGCGAATCAGCCTCAGGGCGGTAACCACCATCTGTGTCGAACGCTACCCAGCCGTACCATTCTCGGATTACTTTGGACGGTTGGCCGTCTTCCATTGCCACATACCAGTCTGCCAATCGAAAACGCTTACCGGCAAGCTTCGAGGTAGCCCTTTCGGCTCGAACCAACGCCAGATAGAGCGGGTGCGGCAGCTCCTCTACGGCGCCGGCTTCGTCGAGCAAGAAAGTGAACGAAGCGTGCGACCGTCGCTCTGTGGAACCAGCTCGCTCCTCTTCCTCCCTTAAGGTAAACACCGGAGCAAAGCCGCCCCCTTCCGTTCGGAAGTTGGTCGTCTGACCTTGGTAGACCCTGGCAGCGTTCCACTGCACCTTGCCAGCATAAGCGTACGCGCGTAGGTCAAACTTCATCGCACGTACCTGAGGGTCGGCGACGGTTCTACGCTCGCCAGGAACTACAAGGGACTGGGCCACGTAGTTTCCGCCAACGATTTCTTCCCACACACGCTTGGTGAGCTTTTCTCCTCGGTACGCACCGCGGCTACCAAACCCGCTGACAGGTTTGAAAAAGAGGCTGCGACGGTTGTCCCAGAGGTGCTCTGCATTGCGGTGCTCGACAGGGACCGTAAGCGGGACGTAGTGGGCCAATGCGGCTCGGGTCTGAGGATCAACGCCAATCTCTTCCAACAAGCGCGCGTTGGTTAGGTCGACCAGCCTGCGTTTGTCGGCGTATAGAGCATAGGCCTGAGGGTGTGGCGTTACCGTCACGGCATCAGCTAAATAAGCGCTCCGCAGCGCGCTGCAATTGTCGCCTTCCAAATAGAAATCGGTGAGTCGGTTGTAGACGAGATCCACAGGCTTTCCGTCGATCAAGAGGCAATCGTTGTGAAAGGCCAGATCAGCTGGGTCTGCGATTATGCAGTCGATTCCTGCTGACTCGAATAACCGCTGAAAGAGGAGAAACTCCGGGTACAGGTATTGGGCTTGTGGGCTTTCATCCAAGATGACCACACGCTTGAGTGGCCGTTGCTCGCCGCTCGCAGACCATTCCTGGGCGAACATATCCAGAATCGACTGCTCGAAGCCGCCGGGCCCGTCCTGCCCCGGCGATAGCCCGACTACGCCGCTGCAACAACTGCGCTGCGCGCGGGCGAGCAATACGTTTAGCATCGCTCCGCCCGCATTTGTGTTTATTTCGATGAGGCCAAGCTTGTCCTCATCCAAATGAAAATCGTAGCCAAAGAAGACGCTCCGCGCGCCCCGGGGATTGTGTCGCGCAATAGGGGGCGCAGAATCCAGAGCATGCTCACGCCAAGCGGGCAAGCTGACGGTCCGCTCGATGGCCTGAATAACCTCACCCACCTGGCGCAGCCGCAAGGATGAAACAAAGACCGGTCGTGCAGCAAACACATGGGGGCAACGTGCCTTCAATAGCTCCGACAGCTCTGGATCCCCAAGCTGTTCGGTCAATGCGTCTGCGAGCGCAGCTTGATCTAGGCTTACGCAGAAGCACGCTTCGTTGAGCGCTGCGGCTGTCGTACCGCAATTTCTCGATGAGGACGCTTGCACGGGAACCTCCAGAACCAACATACAGGTTCGAAAGCCATGACCTCTTTCGGTTCAGCCGGGCATTTCTATAAGCGTAGGTCAGGGTCGTTGTCGGCACTCTGCTTTTAACTAGACATAAGCTTTGGAAGCGTCATTGTGAAAGTCGTGTGCCCCTCAGCTGATTCGCAAGCGATGCGTCCTTTGTGCGCTTCCACTATTGAACGAGTGATAGCCATGCCGAGGCCCGCATTCATGGTGGTACCTTCGCGCCTTGCGGTGTCGACCCTATAGAACCGATCAAACACCCGGGCCTGAAGCTCGGCTGGAATTGTTGTACCTCGGTTGGAAATAGCTGTGGAAACCGAGGCACCGCTCTCGCTTATTTCAACGCTGATGGTGCTGCCTTCCTCTGCATACCGAACTGCGTTAGAGACTATGTTTGAGATGGCTCGTCTTAGCATTGATTTATCGCCATGTACCGACCCATCGCCTGAAAGCGCGATTTCTACCTTTTTGTCCTCGGCTGCAAGCTCGTAATATTCGATAACGCTCGCGGTAATCTCAGCCATGCTGGCAT
>NZ_QORI02000203.1 GCF_003325755.1 Pseudomonas sp. SST3
GTGATCTCTCCGATCAACCCTTGGCAGGTGGTGTATTTCGCCCTGCAACCCGGCGTCGCCGGACTGGAGGAGCCTCGCTTCCGATAACGCTTCACCCACAAGGACGGGCACCCAGTGTCCCGGTCTTGTCGCTTGCAACGCTGCATACCAACAAAAACAAGACGGAGATTCACATGGACTTCAAACGCAAGTTGCTCATCGCTGCACTCCCGCTAGCCTTCTGCCTGTCGAGCACCGCCTACGCGGAGATGACGCTGAAAATCGCTGAGATCCACCCTTGTATCTCGACTACCACGCTATGTTGGGGTGATAGTTCCCGACTGATCATCGGGGGAAGGTCAGGAAGCCGTATCCACCCTTAGGCTTTGAGCCTGCGACGTAGATAGCGCTGCGGCCTTCCATACTCACTCTTACAGCTCGAACGGTATCCAGAGCCCGCCTCCGGCGAGAGCTCGCATCAGCAAGGTAGAGCTGAGTGAAGTGTTGATCTTTCTGAACCAGCAGGAGGACTTATGCCCAGCGTCATCGGCATCGATATCGCCAAACGCACGTTCGACATCGCCACCCAGCAGCCCAATGGCAAGTACCGCACCAAGGCCAAATTGCCAAACGAGGTGGCCGGTTTCGAAGCGCTCCAGCAGTGGCTGCTCAAGCACGCCAATGCCCAAGCCTGGATCGTGATGGAAGCGACCGGCGCTTACCATGAAGCGCTCGCGACCTGGTTTCACGATAAAGGCTATCAGGTCTGCGTGCTCAATCCTGCACAGGTCGCCTATTACGCTCGAAGCCAGCTCCAGCGCGTAAAGACCGACAAAGTCGACGCCAAACTCATCGCCGAGTATGGCGAGCGGCACCAGGGCGATCTGCGGGCCTGGCAGCCTGAGCCTCCCGCCGTCCGGCGCTTGAAAGCATTAGTGCGGCGCCTGGAAGATCTGCAGGAGATCCAACAAATGGAACGCAACCGCCTGGATCTGGCCGACGCTAGTGTGCAGGCTTCAATCTACTCAGTGCTGCACCATGTCGAGCGGCAGATCGGCGAGACACTCCGTGCGATCCGAGACCACATCGATGATGACCCGGACCTGCGCAACAAACGCGACCTGCTGACCAGCATTGATGGCATTGGCGAGCGTTCCGCAGCCCTGTTGCTGGCTGAGCTGGGCGATCCGCTACGCTTCGCCAGCTCACGCGCGATCACCGCTTATGCCGGGCTGAACCCCCGCCTTCAGGAGTCTGGCTCCTACAAAGGCCAGACGCGCATATCCCGCACGGGATCGTCTCGCTTGAGGGCTGGGCTCTACATGCCGGCGGTCTGCTCGCTCACACACAACCCGGCCATTAGTGCTCTACGCGAGCGTCTGAGTGCAAAAGGAAAATCCGGAAAACAAATCGTCTGTGCAGCGATGCGCAAGCTGCTGCACATCGCCTATGGGGTACTTAAATCGGGCCAGCGTTTCGACCCTCAACTGGCCCTTGCGCGCTAATGGGGAAGACGGTATCTACGCTCAGCTTCCAGCTTCCTTTCGAGTAAACTGCGCAGCCTGTTTTCGTCCTTCCGGTTACCGTCATGACCTTCGCCTCTTTGGGCCTGATCGATCAGCTGCTACGCACCCTCGAATCGCTTGAATACACCCAGCCGACGCCGGTCCAGGCCAAAGCGATTCCGGCTGTGCTCAAGGGCCGGGACCTGATGGCCGCCGCGCAGACCGGCACCGGCAAGACCGCGGGTTTCGCCTTGCCGCTGTTGCAGCGGCTGCTGCACGAAAGGGCCGCAAAGTGGCGAGCAATTCGGTCCGCGCACTGGTGCTGGTGCCGACCCGTGAGCTGGCCGAGCAGGTGCATGAGAGCTTCAGAAGCTACGGCCAGGACCTGCCGCTGCGCACCTATGCGGTCTACGGCGGCGTCAGCATCAATCCGCAGATGATGGCCTTGCGCAAGGGCATCGACGTGTTGGTCGCCACACCCGGGCGGTTGCTGGATCTGTATCGACAGAACGCGGTGAAGTTCAGCCAGGTGCAGGCGCTGGTGCTGGACGAGGCCGATCGGATGCTCGACCTCGGCTTTTCCGAAGAGCTGGATGCGCTGTTTAGCGCGCTGCCGAAAAAAGCGCCAAACCTTGCTGTTTTCTGCGACCTTCTCCGACCCGATTCGGCAGATGGCGCAGGAGCTGCTGCGCGATCCCCTGTCCATCGAGGTCAGCCCGCGCAATGCTGCGGCGAAAACCGTGAAACAGTGGCTGGTGCCGGTGGACAAGAAGCGTAAGTCCGAGTTGTTTCTGCATCTGCTGGCAGAAAAGCGCTGGGGGCAGGTGCTGGTGTTCGTGAAGACGCGCAAGGGCGTCGACCAGCTTGTGGATGAGTTGCAGGCGCAGGGCATCAGCAGCGACGCGATCCACGGTGACAAGCCGCAGGCTTCGCGACTGCGTGCGTTGGAACGCTTCAAGGCCGGTGAAGTGCAGGTGCTGGTAGCCACCGATGTGGCCGCACGTGGCCTGGATATCCATGATCTGCCGCAGGTGGTCAATTTCGATCTGCCTACTGTTGCCGAGGACTATGTGCACCGTATCGGCCGGACAGGCCGGGCGGGCGCAACGGGCGAGGCCGTGTCGCTGGT
>NZ_QORI02000204.1 GCF_003325755.1 Pseudomonas sp. SST3
AACACCGACTCCCCAACCAAATTGCTTGACGACCATAGAGCGTTGGAACCACCTGATCCCATCCCGAACTCAGTAGTGAAACGACGCATCGCCGATGGTAGTGTGGGGTCTCCCCATGTGAGAGTAGGTCATCGTCAAGCTTCTACACCAAACCCCCGATCATCGAAAGATGGCCGGGGGTTTGTCTTTGCGCGAAAGAAAAGTCGATCGGCTCCTGGGGCTGGCAGCATGCCCGACCGAGCAGGGCTCAGAAAGCGGCCCAGCCATAGGTCGCCTAGCGGCGAGTTCTTCTGCTGATTTGCCCCATCGCAACCGGCGTCTCCTGAGCATTTGCCCTTCCGATAGCGTCTTCCGAGCACCACCTTGGCGGCTTGTCCGAAGGGGTTGATACGGCCGAAGCGGCCTTAGGGCGGCATGAACTCTTTACAAATCACCCGTAGTACCCTTGACACTGCCTTCCGAGGCTGGACGCGACCGCACGCCCTGTTTTGGGTGTGGCAGCAAAATAGTGGGTTTGTCGAAGCAGCCGGTGTCCTTTTTCGGTTGTACGAAAGGGCGCGCGCTGGGAGCCGTTGATCTGCTGCGTCGGATGTTTACCGATGCGCGACGCGTCTTCGTCGCTGTGGGCACGCTTGAGCCAAACGAAGTGGAATCGCTGTCACCGTAGATCACGCGGTAGCCCTCGGCGCGCGCAGGGGGCCGTTGTGTCTGCCCGGCACTGAATCGGAGCTACCCGATGACGGTTACGCGGGCTCCCCCCGGTCGGGCGCCGTATGGAACTTCGCAATGCTAGCCGCGGCGATGATCGAGCGAGGGGGTTGACGAGTACGCCTTCGTACGCTCCGGGTGGCAAATAGCTTTTGCGCCGCTGAATGCCTGAGCTCGACTGGGTGAAGAGCATCGACACCGTGCCTACGTGGCCGCGATCGCTTGGGCAATGAGCTCAAATGCATACATAAAGGCCTTACGGGCCAATGCCCCAATCCTTTTGTCCCGCACCATCTGTGCGGTGGCATGCGGTGACGCGGGTATGTTTCTTGGCGCGCGCGCAGGCAGTGGCCAGTGCCGGCGAGATAGCAGAGCGCGGCGTAACCTGAAGCGAACCGCACCTGTGGGGTGGTAGTGACGGTGCATGCCGGGTGTTCTGCACCCATTTGCTCCGCTTCCCTGATCTGAGTCAGTCCGGGCTATCCTCCCCTTGCCGACAATCGAGGTAGACGAAGCCGCTGAACCTCAGCGATGCAGGCGCCTCGAACCTTAGTAGGTACGTCATAAACCAGGAGTAGTCGTATGCATGTTCAAGTCAACAGCCACCATATCCCCGGTAGTGTCGAGCTGCATGAATGGGTGGGTTCGACCGTAGAGGAGCGGTTGGAGCGCTTCGACGATTTTCTCACCCGAATCGAGGTGCATGTCAGCGACGAGAATGCGCAGAAAGCCGGCGCCGACGACAAGCGTTGTCAGATCGAAGCGCGACCCAAGGGACATCAGGCTGTTTCCGTTACTCACAAAGCCGAATCGCTGCAGCTGGCAGTCGACGGCGCGGCGGAAAAGATGCGTCATGCGCTGGAACACCTGATGGGCAAGCTGGACAGCAAGGTACTCTCTAGTAGTGAAATCAACGATCCGCTGCTCGACGAGCAACCGCGCGCCGTCAAGGACGCCATGCTTGAAGAAGATTTCCTGGCAAAGCAGGACACCCTCGACCGGCAGTAAGCGCTCCGGACCCCGCCCAGAACCACGGGCGGGGTACCGGGGGTTTCGATACCAGCCAGCCGCTTATCTAAGCGACGCGGTGAGAAACTTTTCGAGGGTCCTGCGCCCTGTCCCCATTGCGGAACCGGCAGGCGGCGCGGCTTTCGAACCCTTATCCTCATTTTCGGTTGGCTTCCCTTGAATGCAGATCATCCTGGTACGTCACGGCCGGCCTGCCCATTCGGCCACGCCTTGGAGCACGCCCGTCGGCATGAAAACCTGGGTGGAGCGTTACAACGCGGCAAACATAGCCGCTGGCGAGTGTCCTGAAAGACTCGCGCAGCTCGCCGGCTCGGTCGGAGTGGTGTTGTGCAGTTCGTTGTTGCGCTGCGTGGAATCTCGTTCCTGCCTCAGCTGCGAATGCTCACAAGAACCCGACCCCCTATTCGCCGAGGCGCACCTGCCATACCCCGATTGGTCCCTTCCGTTAATGCCGTCGCGTATCTGGCGGGTAGCATTTCGCGCAGCCTGGTTCTATGGGTTCGCCAATCATACCGAGCATGTTGGCGAATCGGGCCGGCGTGCTAGCGCCGCTGGGGACAAACTGATTCAACTGGCCGAAGCGCATGATAGTGTGCTCCTCGTGGGGCATCGAATCATGAACATGCTGATTGCCAAGCAGCTGCTCCGACGTGGCTGGCGCGGCCCGGCGTTTCCACTCCTGGCGAAATATTGGGACGCCAGTCATTACCATAAGCCTCGCTGATCCAGCGAGGCGGTGTCGGTCGGAATGACTAATACACATTAAACCCACGGTTATTGGCTGCGGCTGACGCTTCCGGTTGGACTCGTACGAACATCAGCCGGAGC
>NZ_QORI02000205.1 GCF_003325755.1 Pseudomonas sp. SST3
GTCCGTAGAAGCAGAAAACGATGCTGTCGAGACAGGTGATGCTTTCGGGGAAATAAGCCTTGGG
This sequence comes from Pseudomonas sp. SST3, assembly GCF_003325755.1. The sequence continues at coordinate 65 of NZ_QORI02000205.1, forward strand.
CAGTTCAAGTATTTGGTCTGCTAGTCGGTAAGCGTCCAGCCAACTCACCTTCCGAACTCCAGCATTAAGGGCGATGGTGTCCGCGTTTTTTAAGCGGACGCGATAGCCCTTATCGCCGGGATTTCCATGCGCCAACGAAGCTCTTACCCCAAACCGTTCAAGGCCCAGGTTGTTCAGGAGTGCCTGCAATCCGGTGCTAGCGTTTCCAGCGTGGCCATACGCCATGGCATCAACGCCAACGTCATTCGCAAGTGGCTACCGCTTTACCGAGATCAGCCACCAGCGGCGTTGCCGGCTTTCGTTCCATTGAGGGCTACGCCTAAACGACCGGCTGAAGCATCGGTGATTATCGAGCTACCGCTTGGCGAGCAATCGGTCACGGTGAAATGGCCAGCCTCCGATCCTGAAGGATGCGCCCGCTTTGTCCGTGGGCTCGCCCAGTGATCCGCATCGATACTATCTGGCTCGCCACCGAGCCTATGGACATGCGTGCTGGCACTGAAACCGCGTTGGCTCGTGTGATCGCAGTGTTCGGTACGGCGAAGCCGCACTGCGCCTATCTCTTCGCCAATCGTCGCGCCAACCGCATGAAAGTTCTGGTGCATGACGGCGTGGGTATCTGGCTGGCCGCGCGGCGATTGAACCAGGGCAAGTTTCACTGGCCAGGCATCCGGCACGGCTCGGAAGTCGAACTCGACACCGAGCAACTCCAGGCTTTGGTACTGGGGTTGCCCTGGCAGCGAGTCGGCGCAGCCGGCGCGATCACAGTGCTGTAGCACCTGCCATTAGCCCATCGGTTTATCTCCGCTGACCGCCTGCTCTGGCACAATCAGCGGCATGAACTCCTCGCCCAATCTCGACCAACTGACACCTGACCAGCTGCGCGCACTGGCCGCGCAGTTGCTCACGCAAGTCGATGCGATGGGCAAAAAGATCCACCGCGATCAAACAGTCATCGAGCAGCTCACCCACGAAATCGCATGGTTCAAACGGCACAAGTTCGCCAAGCGCAGCGAGCAGCTAGGCCCTGATCAGGGCAGCCTGCTTGATGACCTGCTCGACACCGACATCGCCGCCATCGAGGCCGAGCTGAAAGCCGTCAACTCCCCGGTTACCCCAGCCGAACCACGCCAACAACCCAAGCGCACACCGCTGCCACCGCAATTTCCGCGCACCGTGATCCATCACGAACCGGAGAACACCCAGTGCGCCTGCGGCTGCCAGCTGCTACGCGTCGGCGAAGACGTCAGCGAAAAGCTCGACTACACGCCGGGCGTGTTCACCGTCGAACAGCACGTGCGTGGGAAATGGGCCTGCCGCCAGTGCGAAACGCTGATCCAGGCGCCGGTGCCGGCGCAGGTGATCGACAAGGGGATCCCCACCGCCGGCCTGTTGGCGCACGTGATGGTGGCCAAGTTCGCCGACCACCTACCGCTGTACCGGCAGGAGAAGATCTTCGGCCGCGCCGGCCTGGCTATCGCTCGTTCGACGCTGGCGCAGTGGGTCGGGCAAACCGGCGTGCAGCTCCAGCCGCTGGTCGATGCGCTGCACGAAGCCGTGCTGGGCCAACGCGTGATTCACGCTGACGAAACCCCGGTGCAAATGCTCGCGCCGGGCGAGAAGAAGACCCACCGTGCCTACGTCTGGGCCTACAGCACCACGTCCTTCGCCGATCTGAAGGCCGTGGTCTACGACTTCAGCCCCAGCCGTGCCGGCGAGCATGCGCGCAATTTCCTTGGCCAGTGGAATGGTAAGCTGGTCTGCGACGACTTCGCTGGCTACAAGGCCGGTTTCGAGCGAGGCATCACCGAAATCGGCTGCATGGCCCACGCCCGCCGCAAGTTCTTCGATCTGCATGCGGCGAACAAAAGCCAGTTGGCCGAACAGGCGCTGCACTCTATCGCTGGGCTGTACGAAGTCGAACGCCAAGTGCGCGACATGAGCAATGAAGAACGCTGGCGAATACGACAGGAACAGGCTTCACCGATCCTCGACGCGCTGCATGCCTGGATGCTGGCCCAGCGTGATCGGGTGCCCAACGGCTCAGCCACGGCGAAAGCCTTGGATTACAGCCTCAAACGCTGGGTAGCGCTGACGCGCTACCTGGACGATGGCGCTGTGCCCATCGACAACAACCAGGTCGAGAACCAGATCCGGCCATGGGCCCTTGGACGCTCGAACTGGTTGTTTGCCGGATCACTGCGCAGCGGCAAACGCGCGGCAGCAATCATGAGTCTGATCCAGTCGGCGCGGATGAATGGGCATGATCCGTATGCCTATCTTAAGGACGTACTCACACGGCTGCCGACGCAGCGGGCGAGTGAGATCGGCCAACTGCTGCCGCATCAGTGGGCGCCGGCCTGAGTCGCGCAAGGTGAGTTCGGCGTACGCTTACTGTAHGTTGCTTTAGCAACGTTTCTTGTGTTTCTG
>NZ_QORI02000206.1 GCF_003325755.1 Pseudomonas sp. SST3
TTTGTACGCGTTGTCCGTAATGGCCCTGGCACGCCAAGTACATCAGATGAGCTGACTGTCTTCGTCAAGGACACGCGACCTGGCCTGGATGAACAGCCCGGGCTGGGGTACCACGACAAATTGCTGCTCAGCTTGCCGGACGACCTCGCAGCGCCCGGCGCAGTCTTGACTCCGGAGCGCGCCGCCCAAGGCGTAGTGTTCACGCTCGATTACCCCGGTAAACGTGTGCGAGACAAGATTCTTTTGTATTGGGACACGATCGCGCAGGTGGTGGTTTTCCAACTCGATGACGACCACGCCAGCGGGGCAAAGCCGATTGAAGTGGAAGTTCCGGCAAGCGTCATCGGCACCGGCAGCGGCCTCCTACCGATACGTTATCAGGTGCTCGATGAAGTGGAAAACCGCTCCGGGCATGTCGAGCACTTTTCTCAGGCCGTGCATGTACAGGCCGAGCTTGACCCCAGCCTGCTCAGGCGGGCGCGCTTCCTCGTCGGCTCCACCTCGGTCACCTCGGTCAATTATGATCAGGATGCAGGGAAATTCTTTGCTGTTCAGGTAGTCACGCCTTTTCAGCTTCCGGATGGCCGTTTTGTCCCGGCGAATACTCGCGTCATTGCAACCTTGAGTGGTACTCACGCCGATGAGTCAACGTTTGAACTCGATCTGACCGATCAGCGCGCGGACCCGGGTTGGCCGACTTCGTTTCCTGTCGATGACGACACCATCAAACAATTGATCCAAGGCTCGATGAAGATCACCTGGCGGCTTGAGTTCCCGCTGGGCACCTTACTGGCCAAGTCCCAATCCCTGACGATCCTGATCTCTGGCACGATTGCGGACATGCCGGCAGTCACGGTGGTGCAGGCCGATGCCGGCTTGATTGACCCCGAAGAGCCTTACATCACCATTAATTATCCGAACCCGGCCTATACGCCCTACGATCCGGATAATCTGGTCAGGCTGCGGCTGGAGGCTGTTCTACCGGGTGGCGGGCTCGTTGAATACGAACAACGCCATAACGCAGGCGCTCCACCACCGCCCACCCGTTTTCGTACCGTAACCCAAGCCAACTTCGCTCGATTTATCGGGCTGGGCGATGTGCGGGTTTTCTACACGGTAGACGACGGCCTCATGCGGGCATTGGGTACAGGGACGCAGGCCATCCGCGAGTCAGAGTCGACGTATGTGCGGTTCGGCGAGCGTATTGCCGAAATGCCAAGGCCGGAAAATCGACCGGGTCGATGAGGACGACAACCTAGACCCAGATGACTTGTTTGGCCAGCTCGACATCACGCTGCCCTACGCTGAAACTTACGATGGCGATGTCTTTACATGGCGCCTGACAGGGACGGCTGTGGACGGTAGCACCCAGGGTGACATCCGCCTGAATCGCGCCACCGCGGGAGCCCCCGTCTCCTTTTCGCTGGATCGGCACTACGCCGACACCAACCTGGGCGGCGTGATTCGCTTGAGCTATTCAATGATCCCCGCGAATGGTGGGCGCACCCTGCGCTCTGAAATACTCGAAGTGACTGTCGGTAAGGCGCTGGGTGACCTGCCTTGCCCGGAAGTCCTCGAAGCATCCAAAGCCCCCGACCAATTGGCACCGGAAGCGGTTACCGCCGGTGCGACCATTCGGGTCACCTTCGCGCAGATGCTACCGACCGACCGTATCCGAGCGTGCTGGACCGGCATTCCCGACATCGGCAGCCACTGTGAAACCCAAGACGGCAACCCCCGTAAAACCGTGGACTTCACCGTCCCGCCTGAAGTCGTGGGCGCCAATATTGCGCCATTTGGCCAACGGATCAACGTGCAATACTTCCTCATACGTAACGGACGAGAAACACCTTCTCCAATCCTCGACCTGCTGCTGCTCAACCTGACCACCTTGCCGATCCCGACCATCGAAGGGATTGGGGACGCCCCGGTGCTCGAGACCTCCAAGTTGAATGGAACCGAGCGCACGATGATCAATATCTGGCACTTCATTCATCGGGCTCAGCGCATCTGGATGGAGTACAGCGGCACCTATGATACCGTTCCAGAGACGCCATACTTCGAGGCCACCTACACCAACAACCTCGTGACCGAAGAAGGCGAACGCACTGGGATCCTGCCACCGACCCCCGTGGACGAACTGCGCAAGCTCAAGGATGGAACGCTATTAACCGTCCGTTTCTGGGTCTGCTTTGACCGCAGTTTCAACAAGGCCAATGCGGTGTTGTTCCGCGAGCGCCACTACACCATCCAGTCCCTGCCGGGCGTTGTTGCCCCACCCGTTTATCAATGGCACCACCGACACCGGGCCGAACGTGACGGTGGACCCGCTGCCGATTGAGCACAATACGACGGTCACTGTTCTCTACACCGGTATGAGCAATCGGGATCGCATAACGTTTGAATGGATTTTTGCCGATGGTACCCACCATACGGCGGTCGAAAATGGGTTGGATGGGGGCACGGTGGTGTTCAACCTGACC
>NZ_QORI02000207.1 GCF_003325755.1 Pseudomonas sp. SST3
GGAGATGGCTACGACCGTTCAATGAAATTTAATGAAAAATTCCGAGCAGATCAAAAGCGAATTCACGGAACCGAATCCGCCGAAAAAAAAGCAGACGAGTTGAAGGTTAATGATATTCGCCAGGATCAGAACAACACGGAAATCAAGAAAGAAAACCAAAGCTGACTAACCGCTTAATATCTGAACGATATCCGCCGCCGGCAGCTTCCAAGCACCGTTGGAAGCAGTTGTACTCTAAGCGCCCTTCGGGGCGCTTTTTTGTGTCCATCACTTGCCCGCAACATCGCTACCAGCGAATCGCCCCGGCCTTTATAGGCCGTTTCGTTAAGTCAGGCCGCTATCGCCTGATCTGTCTGTTATTAGCGTTCGCAAGAGCATATCCGATTGAGCTGAACAGACGCTGGTGGCGTACAACGCATCCACGTCAGGGTCGCCATCTCAACGGCCTCGCGGTTCGTCCATGATTGAAGGTGTCAGCTCGGCCTTGTAAAGCCCGCTGATCGTTCCAGCCAGGGCGTTTTCGTAGCTATCGCCCGTGCTGCCGCCCGGGGCAGGTCAGCCGCTGCTTGCATAATCTTTCGTCAGCTCACCGTGGGTGAAAGCCATCAGCCGAGGAGGCGTATGTAGCGCGGAGTCATACGCACTAAGCGCTGAGCACCCTTTCTATTCACCGTTTAGATGCATTAGACCTACGCTATAAAGGCTTTGCTGCCCGCTGCGCCGCCGCTGAATCTTAGCACTCCGAAACCAACACGCCCCGTTCTCGCGAGCTAGCAAGAACGGGGCGTTGTGTGCCGCCATCCAATCTCTAGCTTGTTCTGTCAGCGGCCAACGCGATTTCTTGCTCCTCCAATTCGTCTTCGCGCCGATGAGCCAGCTGGTAGAGCAACGGCAGTACCAATAGCGTTAGCACCGTTGAGGAGAGAATCCCCCCGATCACCACCGTCGCAAGGGGGCGCTGTACCTCTGCACCGGTACCCACATTCAAGGCCATCGGAACGAACCCGAGTGAAGCCACCAAGGCTGTCATCAATACCGGCCGTAGCCGGGTCAGAGCGCCCTCGCGGATCGCGGTGCCCAGAGGTAAACCTTGCTCCCGTAGGCTACGGATGAAGGAGATCATTACCAGGCCATTTAGAACGGCGACGCCCGACAGAGCAATAAAGCCAACTCCTGCTGAAATGGACAATGGGATATCTCTCAGCCACAGCGCAACAATGCCTCCGGTGAGCGCAAATGGAATCCCTGTAAACACCAACAAGCCGTCTTTGACATTGTTGAACATCATGAAAAGCAGAATGAACACCAGGAGCAGCGCCACAGGGACGACAATCTGCAGCCGCTTCGTTGCAGATTCAAGCTGCTCAAAGGTACCGCCCCAGTCGATCCAATAACCTGACGGGATATCTACCTGGGCCTGGATTTTCTGTTCTGCCTCAGATACGAATGATCCAATGTCCCGACCACGGACGTTTGCACTGACAACAATTCGCCGTTTCCCTTCCTCTCTACTGATCTGATTCGGACCGGGGGCCAAATCCAGAGTGGCCACCTCGCCGAGGGGGATATAACTTATGGCGCTGTTTAATTCCCTTGGAAGGGCAATTGGGAGCCTCTCAATTGCGGCGAGATCGCTTCGTATCTCGTCCGGTAAACGAACTACGATATCGAAACGCCGGTCTCCTTGAAACAAGGTGCCTGCCTCTCGGCCCCCGATGGCTACTGCAACCGCTTGCTGTACAGTATCTAAACTCAGGCCGTATCGTGCGATTTGATCGCGATCGATATCAATCGTGAGCATAGGAAGGCCAGTCGTTTGCTCGACCGTAACCTCGGAGGCGCCTGGTACTTGTCCTAGCACCTCGGACACTTCCGCCGCCGTGCTGTTAAGAACCTCCATGTCATCACCATAGATTTTCACGGCTACAGCGGCACGAACACCGGAAATCAACTCGTTGAAACGCAGCTGAATAGGCTGGGAAAACTCGTAGTTATTGCCCGGTAACTCAGCGGCGGATGCTTGGACCTCGCTTAAGAGTTCGTCGCGCGACTTGCCTGGATCCGGCCACTGCTCTTGTGGCTTCAGCATGACGTACCCGTCAGAGATGTTTGGAGGCATGGCATCGGATGCCACCTCCGCAGTGCCTGTGCGCGCAAAAATCCGCTCGATCTCCGGAAACTCATCCATGAGCTTTCGCTCCAGCTGCTGCTGCATCTCGACAGACTGACTAAGGCTGGTAGCCGGTACACGAAGGGCTTGGATAGCGAAGTCCCCCTCGTTGAGGCTAGGCACGAATTCACTGCCCATACGTGCCCCTACGAGGCCGGAAAGTACAACTGCAACAACGGCAAAGGTGAGCACTACTGGCTTGTTGGACATCACCGCATCGAATGCAGGTGCGTAGGCCCGTTTAGCATTGCGGATTAGAAAGTTTTCCTTCTCTGTAACACGCTTGCCGATAAAGAGCGCAAC
>NZ_QORI02000208.1 GCF_003325755.1 Pseudomonas sp. SST3
GCGCTGGACGGCGCGCACCTGAACGGTCACGTGCAGCGTCTGGCGCCGGCCACCGGTTCGGAATTCAGCATTCTGCGACCGGACAACGCCACCGGTAATTTCACCAAGGTGGTCATGATCACCGCGCCCCTGCTCTCTTTGTTCGTCTTGCCTGCAGCGTATCTCCTGATGCGTCGCAAGCAGTCTCGCGTCACCCCAACACAAGCAACCAACCACGCTGGAGAATAACCATGAAAATCGCAAACATTGCCTTCGCCTCACTGCTCCTGGTACCTGCAGCGTTTGCAGATGACAAGAAGCCCATGGAAGGCATGCCGATGGATCACAAAGGCATGGATATGCAGATGGACCAAAAGGCAGCTGGGCAGACCGCTACAGCTACCGGTACGGTTAAAAAGATCGATACAGATAAAGGGACAGTCATCATTGCCCACGGCCCGGTCGAAGCGCTGGGCTGGCCATCCATGACCATGGGCTTTAAGACACAACCTGATCAAATGGAAGATTTGAAAGAAGGTGACAAAGTCGAATTCGAGTTCACCTCGAAAGGCATGGACTCAACCATCACCCGAATCGAAAAACAGTAAGCGTAGATAGCGACCGCCGCACTGCGGCGGTCGCCACCATCAGCAGATTCAATTACATCTTTGTAACGTTCAGAACAGCTTCTGGTAAGGAGCCGCCTTGTAATCTAGAGGCATCAACTAACCAGAGGTGTTAAACATGAAAACCGCAACCAAGCTGATTGTATCTGTCGTTTTGACTGCAGCTTCTTCGCTGGCGATGGCAGAAGGCGGAAGTGATCGGACACTGAAGCGCCTGAATGAAACGTCGGGAGCGAAGCCCACACTAAACGCACTTCTCAAAGAAGGCGAAGTGGTGAGTGTGGGGCCAGCTGGGTCTACCGGCACGACAGGAATGATACAAACCTATAGAACTAATGGGAATGTTCAGCCGTACGAAATTAAGATTAAAACTCCCGACGGGAAAATCCAAACGGTAGAGTTTTTGAGTGCGCCAGTCGGCGTAAACAACGGTTAACCTGCCAAACGGAACCTTAGAGGACACCTAGATGGGTAGCCTATATTCCAAGATGAAAAGCGTTCTGCAGCGAAATCCGATCGTGACGGGTCTAACCGTGGCTATAGTTGGCTACTTGCTTATGAACCAAAGTAGCGCGGCCTTGACGCCTGCGCTCCCAGGCCTGCTTTATCTCTTGCCATGCCTGCTGATGATGGTCGTATGCATGAAGCATATGTCCGGCGGAAAGTGCGACAAGACCGAAGACTCTGCGGCCGGAGACAAGGCCGTGCTAAGCAAAAGCGAATAAACCCGGGAAAATCAGGAGCATTAACATGCGAAAGACAATAACCGTAACAGCAATTGCAATTACCCTGGCGAGCGGGCTTAGCTTCGCAGCTGCTGATAAAGAAGGCCAAAGCCAGTCCGAATCCAGCATGATGAGCGGCGGCATGCATATGGGAATGATGGGCGACATGCGTGAAATGATGAAAGAATGCCGAGACATGATGGAGACGGCGAAAGCCAGCCACCAGCAAAATGGCGAAAGCCCAGACGCGACATAGTATTCTTAAATGCAGATAGCAACGATTGAAGCAGGTAGGGCACCTCCACGGGGTGCCCTACCTGTTTTTGTGTTGATGATGTAACCAGGATCATACAGATGGGCAAAGTGTCGCTGACGAGCAGAATGGCAATTGTTTTTATGCTCGTGGTTACGGTTGTGCTAACGGCCGCAGCAATCAGTTTTAATTATTTCTGTCGGCTCCATTTCGAGCGCAAAGATGCACAAGTGCTGAATGAAAAGGCCGAAGCCGTTGAGCGCACACTGCGAAGTAGCCCTGCATTCGAGCAAAAAACCGCTTCAAGAATCGATGCTGTTATTGAGCACTCCTTTGGTTTCGCAACAGCAGTAGTGGTGGATGGGAGGACCGTCTACTCCCATCACAACCTGTCTGAGAGCTTGCTTCCTCTTGCCAAAGGTATCCAAGACGAACGCTGGACTGTCGACTATGGCGGCCATCAGTACAGCGGAATCACCAGAAAAGTAAACCAGTGGGTCGGCGGACAGGACACAGTCGTATATCTAGCCCTAGATGTAACACACCGGATCCATTTCTTTGAAATGATCCAGCAGTGGTTTGCTTATACGCTGGTGGTCAGTGCACTTCTGAGTGGCGCTTTAGGTGTTATTTTGATCAAAAAGGCTTAAAACCGATCGACGAGCTCTCCAAGACCTCTTCTACGGTTACCGCTAACTGCTTGGATACTCGAATTCCGACCGAATCGGTGCCAGGCGAGCTCCACGAACTCGTTGATAATTTCAACGAGATGCTCTCACGTCTTGATGATTCCTTTCTCAGGTTATCGGGATTTTCAGCCGACATTGCTCAT
>NZ_QORI02000209.1 GCF_003325755.1 Pseudomonas sp. SST3
GTGCCTGCAATGTTGAGAGGGTAATTAGGGCAGGCGATTTCAGGCGCTGCTTATAGCGATTACCCGCTATACATGATCAAGAAGTTGGCTGCGCTGAAGAGATACGGGGCCACAATCCCTGGCACGCTATTCAACGTGCTTCGGCATCCCCGCTCGACGCTAACCCGGGTTGATTATGCATCGCCGGGTTATTTCGATTGCGCTCGTGCAGCCTCTTCCCGCTCCATACGTTCACGCACGCCGCCTTGCACACCAGTGCCGGATTGCATTGGCTCGTAGAGCGAACCTGTCGTAGGCGGTGCTGGTGGTGCTTTCTCGATCTGCCAACGGTGCGCAATATTAGCCGCGACTCGCTCGGCGAGAGAGGGGAACAGTGAATGCGAGATTATCGCCCCCCGGGCTTTCCAGCCTACCGGTAAACGTTTGCGCGGGTTGACCGAAACCCAGGCGATGGCTTCCACCACCTGCTCCGGGCCGTCCATAGCGGCCATGCGTGGGGTGCCGCCAGTGTAATTGGCCGCATGTTCCCAAAACGGTGTATCCACAGCCCAAGGCATCACTGTCGCGACATTGATAGTCTCGCTGCCACTCAGGCGTAGCTCCTCAGCGATTGCCGCGCTGAGATTCATCACCCCACCTTTGGTCGCTGCGTAGGAGGCATGATAAGCCAGCGGTATCTCGCTCTCGACTGAGCCCACGTTGACAAGCGTGCCGAAGCCTTGAGTTCTGAACTGGCGCATGGCTGCGTGGCTGCCATAGATCACGCCCTTAAGATTAACATCCACGATCCGCGCATGGTCCTCGACGGGAACGTCCTCGAAACGACCCAGCGCTCCGACTGCAGCGTTGTTGATCCATACGTCGATTCTGCCGAAGCGCTCGATGGCGGCTCGAGCCAGGCCCTGCATGTCGCTCGGGTTGCTCACATCGGTGGTCACCACCAGTGCCGATCCACCTGCCTCGCGTATCTGCGCGGCCAGTTCTTCGAGCACTTCGGTTCGGCGGGCCGCTAGCACCACGTCGCCTTGCAGAGCGGCAAGCCTGAGCGCCACGCCGCGGCCGAAGCCACTGGAGGCACCAGTGATGACAAAGGTTTTGCCGGCAACGCTTGGCTGGTCGCTTGGTTTCAGGCGCGGGGAAACGGCGCAGCCACCGAGTTGCAGAACGGTGAGCAGTACTAACAGCAAAGCCAATCCCTGCGATGGGAATGTTCGAAAAACCATTATCGCTTTCTCCTAGCAAAATAAGGTTGCATGGCCCGCGTCTTGATTGTTGCTCGACCGCCGCCTTTTGCTAGGAGCTTTCACTAATTCACCCACCTAGTCTCAGCGCTGAAATATGAGAAACATTGTGGCAAGAGAAATAGCGTTACGGTGTTGGCCATCGGATCGGATAATAAGGCCTGCTAGCGTAACCAGCGCGTGTTTCGCTGCGGAACGAAAAGCTGCTGAATACGGATTAATTCGCTCTTGGCTATTGCGGGTATTGTATGCGCTTTTTTTGATAAGCCATGTACGCCAAATATTAAGCGCACCATGTTCTTATTATTTTTTCTTCGAGCGGCTCCGGCACCCCGAATATAGTTGTGCCAGAGCGGTGAGTTACAGGTGTTATGCTGCCATACGCTCACATTCCTCAGCGCACTTCATGCACGCCTTCGCGCACTCTTGGCAGTGATCCATTTGATGTTTCGCGCATTCCTCTCCGCATGCACGGCAGATCTTGGCGCAAAGGGCACAGAACGCCTTAGCGTACTCACTTTCGCGGCTCATCAAGGTGGCGGCCAGCGTGCAGATGTCCGCGCAGTCACGGTCAAGCTCGATGCATCGAGCCATCATTTTTACGTCATCCTCACGCAGACAAGCAGAGGCGCACGTTTCGCACACCAGGGCACAATTCGAACAAGCTTGGATGCAGGAAGCGAACATAGAATTGGTCATTGCGTTCTCCAGGGTTCGATAGTTGTATGTCGTCGTGGCCTGCTAGCTGAATAGCCTTCATCAGCGTCTTAGCAAGCACAGAAAATACGACATGCCCCGGCCGCACCCGTTTCGATCAACTTCATTACAATGCTGTAAGGTTCGC
>NZ_QORI02000210.1 GCF_003325755.1 Pseudomonas sp. SST3
CTCCTGAACAACCTGGGCCTTGAACGGTTTGGGGTAAGAGCTTCGTTGGCGCATGGAAATCCCGGCGATAAGGGCTATCGCGTCCGCTTAAAAAACGCGGACACCATCGCCCTTAATGCTGGAGTTCGGAAGGTGAGTTGGCTGGACGCTTACCCATTGGCAGCTGGATAAGCAGACCTACCGCCGCCTGCATAACGTCACCCTGAACACGCCAGACGGCACCACGCAGATCGACCACGTATTCCTATCGCCATACGGCATCTTCGCGCTAGAAACGAAGAACATGAGCGGCTGGATCTTCGGCAGCGAGAAACAGGCGCAGTGGACGCAGAAGCTCTACAAGCGCACCTTCAAATTCCAGAACCCGCTACGGCAAAACTACAAGCACCTCAAAGCCCTGGAAGCCACCCTTGGCGTAAACCCGGAGCACCTGCACTCGGTCATCACCTTTGTCGGCGGCAGCACCTTCAAAACCGAAGTGCCGGCAAACGTGACACAGGGCATCAGCTTTGTTCGCTATATCCAGTCATTTCAGCGGCCGCTATTTAGCGAGGCTGAAGTCGACGCCATGCTGCTCGCACTGCAAACCGGCCGCCGCGCGCCGACCCTCGCCACCCACCGCGAGCATGTGCAAAACGTCAAGCAACGTAGTGACCCAACAGCCGAGCGACAATGCCGAAATGCGGCAGCGCGTTACTGATTCGTACAGTGAAATCGGGACCGAAGGCAGGACAGCAGTTCTGGGGATGTTCGGAGTTTCCAAAGTGTCGGACGATGCAGAGTCTTTGAAATGCAGAAGGGCTTGAAAATCGTAGCTTGCCCCCAACGACCCTTTTTGGAATGCCCGGCTTTCGCTGACGATTTTGGTATCAGAGCCTCATTTGCTCCAACGCCTCCCCCTCCGCCCAACCGGCTAGAAGCCACCACATAAAGGAGTTTCCGAAATGGACTTCATTACCACCGGAGTCATTGCAAGTACTGTTTACGACCTCCTGAAGAACGGCCTGAAGCTCAGTGCTGGCGCATTGAAGGATCGCCTGGGCCAATGGATCAAAGAAGACGTAGTCGCCGAAGCAGTTGCTGGCGAGCTTTCCAAGCTTGATCTTCACGACGGGCTGAGTGAAAAGGCGATATCCCAGCAACTCGATCAGTCTCAGACAATCTCCACGCTGATTCGCGACATCAACGCGATGGCCGCTCTGGTTGCACCGTCCACTATAACCACCGTCAACCAGACGCACAGCGGCAGCGGCGACAACGTAGGCGGCAACAAAATAGTTAATTGAATAGCGGGGATAAGCGCGAGTGACCTCTCTTGAGCAACATCACAGCGGTGATGGGGACAATATCGGCCGCGACAAGATCATCAATGAGATCAAGTCGCTTGCCCCGGCAGACCTCGTCGCTCCCATGGAGTTGGTGTTTGAAAGTCTTCGGCAAAAGAACAAGACAACTGCCAAGACCCAGATAGTCATGCTCAAGGCGATCGCGCAGCGAGAGCCCGAATCTGCTGCGCTGGTAGAGGTCATTTCTATCTACGGGGGACTCGTCGAAGCTCAAGATCAGGACGCTGCCTGGACGACCGTTGCAAGGATCGTTTCACGCGCCATAAATCCTATCATCAGGGACGTTTGCCAGGCCGCTCTGCTGCAACTGTCCTACCGCACCGCACGTGAGGGAGAGGCGAAAGATCTTTATTTGTCTGAGCCCTCACCGGGTGCTTACTCCCAGGAAGCGTATCTGCGTTGTTACGCGAACGGAGAGCAAATACGGACGGCCGTAAAAAGCTTTCCCACGGAGGGCTTACTGACCGGTGCTGTTGAAGGGGCTATTCGGCTGTCCGCAACAAATCTGGCGCTTGAGCTGGCAACACGCCTGAACTCACTCTATGGCACTTACAACGCCAGAGTACTCTTGGCGATAGCTAAAGGCGTTGCACTCAATCCAGACCTTGCTGGACACCACTTGTGGCTGAACCGCCCGGAGGTGAAGGAGCGGGTAGACCAGCTCAGAGATATGGCCATTCGACTCCTTGATGAG
>NZ_QORI02000211.1 GCF_003325755.1 Pseudomonas sp. SST3
TACAGCCTCAAAACGCTGGGTAGCGCTGACGCGCTACCTGGACGATGGCGCTGTGCCCATCGACAACAACCAGGTCGAGAACCAGATCCGGCCATGGGCCCTTGGACGCTCGAACTGGTTGTTTGCCGGATCACTGCGCAGCGGCAAACGCGCGGCAGCAATCATGAGTCTGATCCAGTCGGCGCGGATGAATGGGCATGATCCGTATGCCTATCTTAAGGACGTACTCACACGGCTGCCGACGCAGCGGGCGAGTGAGATCGGCCAACTGCTGCCGCATCAGTGGGCGCCGGCCTGAGTCGCGCAAGGTGAGTTCGGCGTACGCTTACGCCAATGGGCAAACAGCCGCACCAGGAGTTCGCCAATATGACCCTTGGCCCAAGGCGACTTGAGCAGGCCGATCAGTAATACGGCTGGGATAAACCAGCCAAGCGTGCCCCAAACCTGCGTGATGACGGGAGTGAAGTCCATTTCTCTGCCTCGATTGATCCAGCAACTTGCCGGATCTTACCGAAAGCGAGTGTAGTTGAACGAACCTTTATTTCTGTTGACCTAGAGCCATCTCGATGCGCTGCCATTCTGGCTTGAGACGATAGCGAAGATAGGCGATGAGAGCCCTGTCGCGCAGACGCCTGAGTAAAGAGGACCTTCGCGCTTCATGGATGCGGTCGATCGTTTCAGCAAGCCAGGTGGGGTCGAAAGCTGTCCAGATGGGAGGAATGGGGGCCTGCAGGTTCGAGTAACAGGCGGGTGCGACTTCTACGAAGAATGCCGTCTCGATGGTGGAGCGGTCATAGCCGTTCAGGTTCCCAGCTACGCTGGCGTAGTCGATGAAGTTATCTACAAATACGTCTGACAGCGCTTCCCATAGCCTAACTTGGTCCTGCCTTGTCGAAAGGCCTCCCATAAGAAGGCTCGAATTCGTCATTTATCGCTCCTGCAGACCCTACACAGCGTGGCTAGTGAATCAACCCGACGCTTTGAACGAGCGTTGGGTTTTGCTCATTCGCAGCACGCAGCCGGAGCCAACCTTGCACCTTGTCATTTCCGAGATACCAGCGGCCGTCACGGTGGGCTAGGGGCAGACTTTCCCTGGAACGGCCAAAGGGCCCTGGGTTTTGTTGAGCGATCTCCAGTGTGTCGCTACCGACGCTGGCAATGATCGCAACGTGCCCGTAGCGGTTGAGCAGCGATGGGGCGAACACCAAAAGATCGTTCGCTTGCGGAGGCGTTGTGCTGCCGTTGGTGAACTGCAACATGCCGCGCTTGGCATTCATGCCGCCATCACCAACGCGACGATCAAAGAAGTCTCTGGCATGTCCGTAGGTGTCCGGCATGCGGTGGCCGTGTCGCTCAAAATAGTATCGTTTGACGAACTCGACGCATTGATAGCGAAGGCCTAGGTTATAACCATCCTGAGTCAGGTTACGGCCTTGCACCGTGTTGACCCCGCCGTTGTAGTAAATGGCTACGCCGTTTAGCTCATCAACCTGCTCGCCCACCGCATGCTTCGGGTTGGGGTCTATTCGGGTAACGGCGGAATAAAGCCCCAAGGCGGCCAGCGGCAGAATGGCCAGGCCTATGAGGAAAGTGCCTCGAAGCTTAGTCATGGCTTTTGCTATTTCATCACTTTTATCTTGTAGAGCTGCTCCACGTCCTGGCCGGCGCATTGGGTGCCGAACGTGCTCCCGTAAATCAGCACGTCATAAGTGCCGGTTTTGAGAGGGGTTCCGCTAATGACGCCATGCTTATCCCTTGCTTGATGGCTCAGCTCCAATCCCTCGGGCAGAGGCTTGGCTGGAGCTACTAGGAGCTTGCTGACACCTGTGCTCGCGTGGACTACGTCAATGCGAGCGCTGTAAGGCCTGCCTACTTTGGCGATTGGTAGCTCTTTTACCGCTAGCTCGGGCTCTTCCCTGGTGGCGCAGTAGACCAGAACATTGCCAAGCATCAACGCTTCGCAACCCGACAA
>NZ_QORI02000212.1 GCF_003325755.1 Pseudomonas sp. SST3
CATTACACTTCACTTGTTCGGCGCAGCGGAGGTGGCTAGTTCCATCAGTTCTCGGCCAAGCGTCTTGCGACATCCGGCTGGCTGTCTCAATTAAGCCCCCTCGCTGAATCACATAACGCGGAGGGGCACGCTAATGGCGAGCTGGTGCGTGGTCGACACTGGTTCTGAGCAGAGCAATACTACATACCCGTGCACCTCTCAATGCTGAGCGCAGTGTGGATCAAGTGGAGCCAACGTCTTTTTATGTCGCATTTGGAGGAGTCCGCTATGGTTGCTTCCGGCACGCGTGTCGATAGGGTGGTGCTCGCCGTCCGCAAGCCTACGGAGTACCTCCTCCGTAGGGACCCTGCACTGCTCAGCCCGGTTATGGTCTATAAACTGACTGCCGAGGGCTTCGAGATAAAAGATGTGCAAGACATGATTTCGATTTCCGATCTCTACTCGGCGGAGAAGATCCTGAGCCGCATCGTTGGCAAATCCACTAGGACGATCCAACGACAGAGCAATGGTAATCAAACTGTGCGTCTCAGTTCCCTGCAGAGCGCCGTGGCCTTTCAATACGCGACGGTTCTGGAGCGCGCGACCAAAGTGTTCGGTACTCAAAAGCTAGCCGAAAATTGGCTGGGTCGGCCCTGCGGATATTTCGATGGAGAAATACCATTAGACGTTGTCGGCAATCCTGTGGGGTTTCAAGTAGTAAACGACTACCTAGAGCGCATTGAGTACGGGGTTTATCAGTAGGGTTCATTGCGCGGTCGGGCTCAAGCCACACACTGCACGTCGGGACCTTTTGCCTGACGGCTGGAGGGTGCGTCACTTTTTCTACCTGATTTGGGCGATTTGAAGGGTATTCATGTCTGTCGCAAAAGCTATCTCGAACAGAGTGAAGCACATGCGAAAAGGGCGGCCTTTTTCGCGCAAGGTTTTCGTGCAGGTAGGTTCTAGAGCTGCGGTTGATAAGGCGCTTACAAGCCTAGTCAAAGCAGGTCTTCTGGAGCGTGTAGCCCGCGGCATATATATGCGCCCAAAGATGAGCGGATACACCGGTCGCAGAGTGCGCCCCAATCTGCTGGACATTATGATGGTTCGTGCCAAGGCAAACGGCGAGACAATCCAGATACACGGAGCGGAGGCTGTTAGGAGATTGGGCCTCAGCACCCAAATGCAGGTCGTGCCGACCTACTACACCAGCGGTACGACCCGCGAGATAAAAGTTGGCAACGCGGTGGTTCGCCTCCAGCATGTCTCCAGCGCGCACCTCCAGCATGCCGGAACGAAGCTAGGAGCGGTTCTCATCGCTCTCTATTACTTAGGGAAAAAGGGATTGTCCGCCCAGGTAGTTTCCAAGATCACCGATACTATGAGCACAGAAGACTTGCATAAGCTCAAAGCTTGCAGAATGCCGGTATGGATGCGGTCGGCATTGCTGGTCGGGGTTAAAGCGACGCCGCCCCATGCTTCGGCCGCCCCGAAAGCGATCAACCTCAATGCAAACATTTGCCATCTTCAGAAATCCGTTGAGCGTTAGCAGTAAGCAACTATTTACGATGGGCGTCTATCAGCCAATTGCCGTCATTCGTTACTGGCTGCTAACGGCCATAAGCAATGGATGGACTCCCCCTCGCCTCGGCATCTGAGTGCCAGACTGGAGGTGCGAACCACAGTTAACAGCGAGAGGGAGTCCACACACGAAGCTTATGCGCATTGGGGTCGACTTGGCCAAGAACGTGTTTCAGGTACATGGAGTCGACTGCCATGAGAAACCGATTTGGCGGCAGCGCTTATAGCGAGAGCATTGGTTGCAAACACTGCTGGCGAAGACTGAACCATGTTGCGAGATCGGCATGGAAAATTGTGATGGTGCTCACCATTGGGCGCGGCAACTTGAGGCCCGTTGATTACCGGGTCAAGCTAATTGCATTTCAGTTCGTCAAAT
>NZ_QORI02000213.1 GCF_003325755.1 Pseudomonas sp. SST3
ATAGGGGAGGCGTAGCGAAAGCGAGTCTTAATAGGGCGTCTAGTCGCTGGGAATAGACCGAAACCGGGCGATCTATCCATGGGCAGGTTGAAGGTTGGGTAACACTAACTGGAGGACCGAACCGACTACCGTTGAAAAGTTAGCGGATGACCTGTGGATCGGAGTGAAAGGCTAATCAAGCTCGGAGATAGCTGGTTCTCCTCGAAAGCTATTTAGGTAGCGCCTCGTGTATCACTGCTGGGGGTAGAGCACTGTTTCGGCTAGGGGGTCATCCCGACTTACCAAACCGATGCAAACTCCGAATACCAGCAAGTGTCAGCACGGGAGACACACGGCGGGTGCTAACGTCCGTCGTGAAAAGGGAAACAACCCAGACCGTCAGCTAAGGTCCCAAAATCCTGGTTAAGTGGGAAACGATGTGGGAAGGCTCAGACAGCTAGGAGGTTGGCTTAGAAGCAGCCATCCTTTAAAGAAAGCGTAATAGCTCACTAGTCGAGTCGGCCTGCGCGGAAGATGTAACGGGGCTCAAACCAGGTACCGAAGCTACGGGTTCAACGTAAGTTGAGCGGTAGAGGAGCGTTCTGTAAGCCTGTGAAGGTGAGTTGAGAAGCTTGCTGGAGGTATCAGAAGTGCGAATGCTGACATGAGTAACGACAATGCGAGTGAAAAACTCGCACGCCGAAAGACCAAGGGTTCCTGCGCAACGTTAATCGACGCAGGGTGAGTCGGTCCCTAAGGCGAGGCTGAAGAGCGTAGTCGATGGGAAACGGGTTAATATTCCCGTACTTCTAGTTACTGCGATGGGGGGACGGAGAAGGCTAGGCCAGCTTGGCGTTGGTTGTCCAAGTTTAAGGTGGTAGGCAGAGATCTTAGGTAAATCCGGGGTCTTAATGCCGAGAACTGATGACGATCCTTCTTTTAGAAGGAGAAGTGGTTGATGCCATGCTTCCAGGAAAAGCCTCTAAGCTTCAGGTAACTAGGAACCGTACCCCAAACCGACACAGGTGGTTGGGTAGAGAATACCAAGGCGCTTGAGAGAACTCGGGTGAAGGAACTAGGCAAAATGGCACCGTAACTTCGGGAGAAGGTGCGCCGGTGAGGGTGAAGGGTTTACCCCGTAAGCTCATGCCGGTCGAAGATACCAGGCCGCTGCGACTGTTTATTAAAAACACAGCACTCTGCAAACACGAAAGTGGACGTATAGGGTGTGACGCCTGCCCGGTGCCGGAAGGTTAATTGATGGGGTTAGCGCAAGCGAAGCTCTTGATCGAAGCCCCGGTAAACGGCGGCCGTAACTATAACGGTCCTAAGGTAGCGAAATTCCTTGTCGGGTAAGTTCCGACCTGCACGAATGGCGTAACGATGGCGGCGCTGTCTCCACCCGAGACTCAGTGAAATTGAAATCGCTGTGAAGATGCAGTGTATCCGCGGCTAGACGGAAAGACCCCGTGAACCTTTACTATAGCTTTGCACTGGACTTTGAATTTGCTTGTGTAGGATAGGTGGGAGGCTTTGAAGCGTGGACGCCAGTTCGCGTGGAGCCAACCTTGAAATACCACCCTGGCAACTTTGAGGTTCTAACTCTGGTCCGTTATCCGGATCGAGGACAGTGTATGGTGGGTAGTTTGACTGGGGCGGTCTCCTCCTAAAGAGTAACGGAGGAGTACGAAGGTGCGCTCAGACCGGTCGGAAATCGGTCGTAGAGTATAAAGGCAAAAGCGCGCTTGACTGCGAGACAGACACGTCGAGCAGGTACGAAAGTAGGTCTTAGTGATCCGGTGGTTCTGTATGGAAGGGCCATCGCTCAACGGATAAAAGGTACTCCGGGGATAACAGGCTGATACCGCCCAAGAGTTCATATCGACGGCGGTGTTTGGCACCTCGA
>NZ_QORI02000214.1 GCF_003325755.1 Pseudomonas sp. SST3
GTCTAATAGAGGTAAACACAAACGCTGGCGGAGCAATGCTTAACGTACTGCTCGCCCGTGCGCAGCGCAGTTGCTGCAGCGGCGTGATAGGACTGTCGCCAGGCGATGAAGGCGCTGGCGGCTTCGAGCATGCGATTCTGGATATGTTCGCTCAGGAATGGTCAGCGAGTGGAGAGCAAAGGCCGCTAAAGCGCGTAGTTATCCTGGATGAAAGCCCACAGAGCCAGTACCTCTATCCCGAGTTTCTTCTCTTCCAACGGTTATTCGAATCGGCAGGAATCGACTGCATCATTGCCGACCCAACCGAACTGACGTTCGCTGCTGGTTCCCTCCTGGTTGGCGGCGAGCCAGTCGATCTGGTCTATAACCGTCTCACCGATTTCTACCTGGAAAGCGAAAACTGCAGCGCTCTGCGGACTGCATTCCTAGCTAATGCCGTGACGGTAACCCCACACCCTCAGGCGTACGCCCTTTACGCGGACAAGCGCAGGCTCGTTGACTTGACCAATGCAAGGCTGCTTGAAGATATGGGAGCGGATCCGCAAACCCGCGCCGTATTGGCGGAGTACGTCCCGCTTACGAGCCTTGTCGGGCATCGAAATGCAGAGCAGCTTTGGCAAAACCGCCGAAGCCTCTTCTTCAAGCCAGTCAGTGGCTTTGGTAGCCGTGGTGCTTACCGTGGGGAAAAACTCACCAAGCGGGTGTGGGAGGAAATTCTTAGCGGAAACTACGTGGCTCAGACGCTCGTGGCGCCTGGCGAACGCCGAATAGCTGCAGACCATCAGGTGCGCGCGATGAAGTTTGACCTACGCGCCTACGCCTATGCAGGAAAGGTGCAGTGGAATGCTGCGAGGGTTTATCAAGGTCAGACGACCAACTTTCGAACGGAAGGGGGTGGCTTTGCTCCCGTATTCACCTTAAATCCGGACGAGGAGCGAACCGTGTCAACACAACAACCGCAACACGCCTCGTATGTATATCTACTCGACGAAACTGGCGCTATAGAGGAGCTACCGCACCCGCTGTATGTCGCACTGGTTCGAGCTGAAAGCTCGATCGCAAAGCTCGCCGGTAAGCGTTTCAGGTTGGCAGACTGGTATGTCGCTATGGAGGACGGCAAACCCTCCAAGGTCGTCCGGGAATGGTACGGCTGGGTTGCGTTCGATGCACAAGGCAATTTCCAACCAGAGGTCGCTTCGCCGAATGGCGAGTCGGGCGGTGCTGGAAACATAGATGCCTCCGCCCTTCCTACCCCCGAAGAACATGATGGGCTCATGGGGCTGCTGTTCGAGAGCAAGTGACACCACGTAGTCGCGCGCGCCTTTAGGCGCGTCTGACGCGCTGAGCAAGCAGCAAGAACTTGCTGAGCCAGCGCCAAGTGGTTCGTCTATTCCTCTACGCTTTGGTGAACTTCACTACAAACCTCGACTCGCCCAGCTATACCAGCCGGGCTGAGTGCGCAGTGGGCTAGCGCTATAACTCAGCTGAAAAAAAACGGCACCGGTAAGGCGCCGCTAGGCCCAAAGGAGCAAAAAGGCCTGCACGATGGGAAACCTTACGGATGGCACTCCTTATCGGCCATCATCAGCTTATGTTCGCGCATCATCTGAGCCAACACATCGTCAACCAGTTTGTCGTGCTTTTCCATCCAGGCCAGGTGCTCTTCTACAGATATATCCGGGGCAGGATGCTCGTTGTGGAGATTGCTCATTAGTTCTTCAAGCATTTGCATGTGCTCCTTCATGTGCACATGACGCTCACTCGCTGGAGCTCCCTCCGCCTTTACCAACACAGCCTCCGCCTTGTCACGCATCTGCTGCATGCGCTCGAAGACACGATCACTCCCGCCCTCAGCCCAAACCA
>NZ_QORI02000215.1 GCF_003325755.1 Pseudomonas sp. SST3
CTCCACATGCCGTGAAGGTGAATGGGATGGGTCATCATGGTGTCGTTGACCAAGGTGATGCGAACCCGCTCTCCATACTTGAGACGTAGCGGCTCAGCATCAGAGAATTCGATGCCGTCGAATGACCAGGAGAATTTCTCCATGTGGCCGGTGAGATGTAACTCGATTGTTCGACTTGGCTCGCGGCCATCTGGGTCGGGGAACGTGCTTTTCAGGTCTGCATAGGTCAACACTCGACGACCGTTGTCACGCAAACCAATACCCGGATCGTTCAGCTTGGGTGTAGGTGTCATAGTTTGCATGTCGACCAACGGATTATCTGTCTCAGAAGCCGGGTGCGATTGCATACCTGCGCTCATGCCGGACATTCCTGAGTGATCCATCCCGGCCATTGCGTCTGTGCCGTGGTCCATCCCCTGCATGCCGCTATGGTCCATGCCGGACATGTTGCTGTGGTCCATGCCAGCCATACCGCCCTGCATGGCGCCACCGTGATCCATGCCGGCCATGCCGCTATGGTCCATTGCAGCCATACCGCCCTGCATGTCGCCGCCGTGATCCATGCCAGCCATACCGCCCATGCTTCCATGATCCATACCCATGTCGGCCATGCTAATCAACGGACGGGGATCGGTTTCTGGAACGGGGGCACTCAGTCCTGCGGTAACGGCTAACGTGCCACGGGCATAGCCGGTGCGGTCCATGGATTGGGCGAAGATTGTGTATGCCTCTTCGGTGGCAGGCTCGACGATCACATCGTAGGTTTCAGCTACGGCAATGCGGAATTCATCGACGCTGACCGGGTTAACGTACTGCCCGTCCGCTGCTACTACTGTCATCTTCAGCCCAGGAATGCGGACATCGAAATAACTCATGGCCGAGCCGTTGATGAAGCGCAGACGAAGCTTTTCGCCAGGTTTGAATAGGCCGGTCCAGTTCCCGTCGGGCGCCTGGCCGTTCATCAGGTAGGTATAGGTATAGCCGCTAACGTCCGCGAGGTCGGTCGGACTCATCTTCATCTGAGCCCACATTTTTCGATTTGCGATGGTAGCCGCCCAGCCGTCCTCGCTTACGTCGTTAATGAAGTCGCCGACAGTGCGCTTGTTGAAGTTGTAGTAATCCGACTGCTTCTTAAGCTTGGATAGAACACGAGCGGGATCCTCGTCGGTCCAATCTGTCAGCATCACCACATAGTCGCGGTCATAGCTGAAGGGCTCCGGATCCTTGGCATCAATGACTAACGGGCCGTAGACGCCAGCCTGCTCCTGCAGTCCCGAATGACTGTGGTACCAATAAGTACCGTTCTGTTTAACCTTGAACTTGTATTCGTACATGCCATCGGGCGCAATGCCGTGGAAGCTCAGTCCGGGCACGCCGTCCATATTGGCTGGCAATATCATGCCATGCCAGTGAATCGACGTATCTTCGCTCAGCCTGTTCCTTACGCGTAGCGTGACGGTATCGCCTTCACGCCAACGTAGAATCGGGCCTGGGATGGTCCCGTTAATGGTCATCGCCGTCCGGGCCGCCCCGGTGATGTTCACCGGCGTCTCGCCAATGAGCAGATCGAACTCTGTGCCGGTTAAGACGCTGGGCTGACCGGGGCTGCTCACTGCCCAAACTGGGGCCCGCCACAAGCCAAGACCACCAATGATGCCAGCGGCTGTCAGGCCTTTAACGAAGGTTCGCCTTGAGGTTTTATGTTGCATGCGTGCTTCCAATCAAGCTAAGGAGCCAAACTGACAACGATCGTGCAGACGATTGTGGCCAGCGTTTGTTGGGCTTACTGTTCGTTACGGTCTGTCGAAGAAAACGACCCACCTAGTAAATAGAAAGATGGCATATCTCGA
>NZ_QORI02000216.1 GCF_003325755.1 Pseudomonas sp. SST3
TAAATAAGCGTCCGTGAGATACGCCGTAACTTCCCTACCAAAAGACATGGCGGTTGCAGGAGCTGAGCGCAACACGGTTATTGAATTGAAGCCGGAGCATCATGCCGCATCGCCATGGCATTTTGCATGACCTCTCCCATCACCTCGATGGGGCATTTGAAGTCGAAGCGCTTGCGCGGTCGCATGTTCAGTTGCAGCGCAATGGCGTCCAGCTCCTCTTGGCTATGTACCGACAGGTCTGTGCCCTTGGGCAAGTACTGGCGAATCAGGCCGTTGATGTTTTCGTTGCTGCCGCGCTGCCAGGGGCTGTGCGGGTCGCAGAAGTAGATCGCCACGCCGGTTCTTTGGGTGATCTCGGCGTGTCGCGCCATCTCCCGGCCCTGGTCGTAAGTCATGCTCTTGCGCATCTCCAGCGGCATGCCATTGAGCGCGGCGCTGAAGCCTTCCAGCGCCGAAGTCGCCGTCGCGTCGTTCATCTTCACCAGCATCAGGTAGCCACTGGTGCGTTCCACCAGCGTACCGACGGACGAGGCGTTGGCCTTACCCTTGATGAGGTCGCCTTCCCAATGCCCCGGCATCAGCCTGTCTTCAATCTCCGGCGGGCGCACATAAATACTGACCATCTCAGGGATCTGGCCGCGCCGATCCACGCCGCCAGAGCGCGGCCGGCGCGTCGTCTTGCCTTGGCGCAGACAGATGATCAGCTCCTTACGCAGCTCACCCACTGGCAGGGCATAGATCGCGTTGTAGATCGTCTCGCGACAGACGTAGGCATCTCGCAGGTTGGGTATGTTCATGCTGCGCAGCTTGCCGGCAATCTGCTCGGGAGACAAACGCTCACGCAGCATATGGGTCACCAGTTCGAAGCGCTCGCTACCCGGCAACAGTTTTCGCATCGGTCGACAAACCTGGCGGCGGGTCTGCATTTGCTGCTGGGCCAGACGGGCCGAGTAGCCACCGCAAGCACCTCGGTTACGGCGCAGCTCACGGCTGATGGTCGAAGGGGATCGGTTGATCAAGCAGGCAATCCTGCGCAGGCTGAAGCCTTGGGTACGACCGATTTGAATGGTGGCGCGCTCTTCAACGCTGAGTTCGGTATAAGACATAGGGGCAGCACCGTACCGGAAAGGTCAGGTGTTGCACTCAGTTTTTGCCGCCGCCGTTAGTTTTGGGATGCTTGAATTTAAGACGCGCGAGAACCTAATAACAGACGGGTCGTATGACGGCGGCATAGATGCTTACTATATTGACAAGGACAGCAAGGTCGTATTTTTTGTACAGTCTAAGTTTAGAACTACCGAAAAAAATTTTGAAGAAAAAGAAATCGAGTTAATAGAAATTCTCAAAATGGACGTTGATCGGATAACGGACGGCGACGAATGTGATGAGGATGGCAATCCATACAATGGCAAGATTAAACAGCTGAAGCGCGACTTAAGTCAGATCGAAGATATTGGAAGGTACTCCTACGAGGTTGTGATACTTGCGAATCTTAGATCTCCAAAGCCAAGCGCCTTGAAGAAGCTAACAAACGGATTTCCAGCAACGGTATATGATTATGGAAAAACCTATAGCGATCTGGTATTCCCGGTTGTAACCGGCACATACTATAACAACAGCCAGCTGTGTATTTCGCTAAATTTGAAGAATAAAAATTCTTCTGGATCTCGGATTAGCTACAACGTTGAAACTGAGTTCAAGGATTGCGATATTACCGTTGTTTTTGTTCCTACTGAAGAGATTGGGCGGATATTATATAAATATAGAAATTCGATATTAAAATTTAATCCGAGATGTTATCTGGAGATGCAGGCTAACAGCGTAAATAAAGAAATTTATAAAACCAT
>NZ_QORI02000217.1 GCF_003325755.1 Pseudomonas sp. SST3
ATAAACCGATTAGGATTGTGCAGGAACAAATATAAAAGTTCAATACGACAACTGAACTCATCACGACATATGTACGCAAAATTTATTGCAGATATGCTGAACTATCGCGGCGTTATGATTAAACGAGATCTAGCCGAATTTATTGTAGACGGTACTACATTCATAAAGTACAAAAATGAAATCGAGCGTAAGCAAGAATATTTGGACATATTCAAGATCATAAAACGCGAGCTTGGCCTACAAGTTAGAAATACCAACTTCAGTAACTTATCTGATAATAACTTCGCAATCAGCGCCTTTTTAGGCTGCGGGACTGCTGAAAGATATCTGGATCTGCTATTTAATGGAGAAGCCCGAGATTCATTACGGAAAGATGTACAGTCACTTCGTTCAAATCTTTAGGCGCCACTCCTCAGGCATTACTTCATGCAGGAAAGAAGTTTGAAAACTTCAGCTTCGGTCACATGGGACACTCTGATCCCAGCAAAGCGATATATGACGCTCACAGCACACCGTTCACTTAACAGATAATGTCTGGCCGCCCACTTTATTTTACGAACTTGGTAGTCATGGTTAGACTCGAGTAAGTCGTTCATCCGTCTGATGCTTATCGGAAAATTATCTGGCGTTCTCAAAAATTCATGACCACAAGCTACCCGCCTGTCCAGCGCGGCGCGTGTTATCTTTTGCGGCTTGCCCTCCACGGACAGTATCAGGTCATTCGCAGCCAATAGCTCTCGGGCAACAGCCAAGTCTCTAGCTTTCCAATCAATCAAGCACTCACGTAATCTGATAAAAGGATGCGAAGCCACATACTGCGTTAACCACTCTCTATCGTGACGGTGCAGCCAATGGTAGCCAGGCTTGTCGTGGCATTTAAGGTAGGAGCTGCTGGAAAACGCTGATCGGCGCGCCTCTATGTCGATCTCATCAGCAGCGTTGCTCGTATCCTTTTCGAAGGATAAATCCCCGCTGCGAATATCCTTTTTTGGATGAAAGCATTTGAGTTGCTCCAGATTTACATCAAGGAGCCAACAAAAAAAGTAAAATTTTAAAGGCTGCACGACCGTTCTGCGCGGGCGCAAGATACGCAACGCCCAATCACTGGAGTAGGCGATCTCTTGAAACTCATTAACGCGAGGGCTCTCGAGAAGTCGCGGGGAAAGGAAAGCTCTCAGCCTCTGCTCTCTAATCCGGCCGGACTTGAGAAACCCCATCTCATCCAGGCGGTGCTTAAGAAAGTTCCCTGCCAGAAGTGTCTTTACATCCGAAGGGTGCCCGAACCCCCAAAGCTGCATTTCAGCTATGGTACTGGCCGCTGTTCCGCTAGGAGATTCCATTACCGGCGTCCCATCTGCCTCAGCCGGTAGAAGCATGCAACGCCAGTCTGTTCGACCCGGAAACGCCATTGCTCGAAGCACCTCTCCATGATGAGGGCAAATGCAAGTGCCTATCGCCTGGTGGATACGATGCCAGTACGCCACGCCGTAATTTTGAGTGTCCTCGTGGACGCAACTTCCGCAATACCTGAAAGACGCATGCTTAAGGAACCGCGAGGCTGTTAAGCCCAAGCTCATCTTAAGGCCATTACCGTGATTGCCAGCCATGGCGATACAGGCCGCACTGTACGTCGCATCATCCAGAAATGGCTGATAGAGAGGCAAAAGCGTGAAGCATCTAATCAGCTCTCCTACCGAATAGGCTGCCGCCAGCCGTTGCGACAGAGCGCCTAAGCAACACGGCAGAATAGAGCCACAAGTCCTAGAATATGTCCCAAAAAGCTCCTGGCTTGTTAGCCGGTAACTGCAGTTCGCCACC
>NZ_QORI02000218.1 GCF_003325755.1 Pseudomonas sp. SST3
TCCAATGACGCTTTTACTTTCGCAAGATCGCAGTGCCGATCAACGGCTGGTGGCTGCATTCCTGCGCTCGGCCTTAGTGACCGTGCCGATGCTACTGATATTGATCGGATTGGCTGGATGGCTAATCGCCCAAAATGGCTTGCGGCCGCTTCGCAAGTTCCGGGCCTTGGCGACTAAGGTATCTACACAGGATCTATCACCTCGAATCCGCACCGATCGGCTTCCGCAAGAGCTCCAGGCATTGGCGCACAGCCTCAACGTAATGCTTCATCGACTCGATGACGGCGTTCAGCAACTGTCACAATTCTCGGACGATGTGGCTCATGAGTTAAAAACTCCGCTGAACAACCTGATAGGCAAGGCGCAGGTGACTTTGGTGCGTGAGCGAAGCAAGGAGCATTATCGGGAGGTGATCGAGTCGTCGGTTGAAGAACTCGAACGCATGGATCGAATCGTGTCAGACATGCTGTTTCTCGCCCAGGCCAGCCACGCCAGCCCAGCACTGAAGCTCGAACAATTATCTTTAGGAAGCGAGGCGAGGCGCGTATGTGAATACTTCGAAGTCCTTGCCGAAGAAGCGGGAGTCGCTACGACAGTAACGGGCGATGCCATGATTTTGGGAAATCGACTTATGGTCCAGCGGGCCATTTCCAACCTGCTATCCAACGCGCTGCGGCATTCAAATACTGGCAGTACGGTCGAACTTAAGATCCTTGAGGAGGACGTAGACATCGTCTCGCTGGCTGTCACCAATCATGGCGCGACTATCGAATCGGATCATCTCCCACATCTGTTCGACCGCTTTTACCGCGTTAACGGCATACAACCTCGCGGGGCAGGATTGGGGCTAGCGATTGTCCGCTCAGTGATGAACCTCCACAAAGGCCACGTGGCCGTCGCCAGCAAAGACGGTCGGACCACGTTTGAACTCACGTTTCCTCGGCAGGCCTGACTCAAAGTGATACCGCACGGAGACAGCCATCACTACGAAGGGGCAAAAACCACAGGGACAAACAACCATTTCGAGGGCATGCGCGTTGGCCGGGTAACCAGGCCCGCAAGCCCCAACGCCGTTCATTTAATGCATGCGTCCTCGCTAATTCCGGCGAGAATGCCGCAAGCCTCAACTTCCCGCCCATCGTTGCAATTAGCCCGCAGTGAAACGAGTTGTCGTTCGAGTGATTGCAGAGCGGTTATCTGGGATCTGACTTGAGAAATGTGATCATCGAGTAAGGCATTGACGGCCGTACAAGGCTGGCGAGGGTCATCCTGGTAGCTTTGGAGTGCGTGAATCTCTGGAAGTGACAGATTCAAGATTCGGCAGCGCCGGATGAAAGCTAGCCGCTCGCCATGCTTCTCGGTGTAGACACGATAGCCGTTCGCCTGGCGATCAGGCGGTGGCAACAAGCCCTGCTGCTCATAGAAGCGGATCGTCTGTGTATCAATCCCTATTAGCCTTGCTAA
The DNA here is from genome assembly GCF_003325755.1 of Pseudomonas sp. SST3. Next base: position 1,465 of record NZ_QORI02000218.1, read on the forward strand.
CTGACCAATGCGCATCGTGTGAATCCTCATCGGCTCTGCGTTATTGACCTTATAGTAGCTATAAGGCTTTTAATGATCCCATCTTCGATTTCAAGTGGAGCCGTATCATGAGCAAGTCCGATGGTCCCTGCGGCTGCGATGCGACGCCAGCCGCTGATGCCGATGTGCAAAACCCTTCCGATACGACGGGGCAATGGGTCAGTGTTTACGCCGTGCCCAAGATGGATTGTCCATCAGAAGAGCGAATGATCCGCTTGGCGCTGARTGGTWCGGAGTTCGGAAGCTGACTTTTGATCTGTCGGACCGTCGGTTAGATGTCATGCATGACAGTGCCGTTGAGCC
>NZ_QORI02000219.1 GCF_003325755.1 Pseudomonas sp. SST3
TGTCGGCAACACGACCGCCACGGGAAGTAGTGCTACTGGCAACTGATATGCCTTTGCCGCTAGATGAGAGCCCCGGCTTCGGACGTAATGCTGTTCACTTAAGCATTTGAGTCCAGGCCGTGGCTTCTAGAAAATCCGATACCAGTCCTCTGGTATCGGATTTTTTATGCCCATTCAGCAGCAATTGCTCGACCTCGGTGATCTCTTCAATTTCTCGGATCTGAGCACCTTCACGCAGAACATTCCTGTTGAGTGGGTCGCCAGTGCGCTGAACCTTTCAGCGCAAGCCACCATAAGGCGTCGTCGCCTACCAAGCGATCAGGTGCTTTGGTTGGTGCTGGGCATGGCCCTGTTCCGAGATGAGCCCGTACATGAGGTAGCCAGACGTCTGAATATCTGCGCTCAAGGCTTGGCCTCCGATCAGTTGCTGGCGCGAAGCGGCGTGACTGAAGCGCGTAAGCGACTGGGGGCTGATCCGGTCGAGTCGTTGTTTCGTCAGACGGGTAAACACTGGGGTTGCGAGCGATACGAAGCCGACGACTGGAATGGTTTACAGGTGTTCGCGGTCGATGGTGCATTACTGCGAACCCCCGATACACCTGAGCTAAGAGAACATTTTGGCTCTGGCAACACGGGCACTGAACGCCAGACACCTTTTCCAATGATGCGGCTCGTTGCCTTGATGAACGTGCGTTCCCACGTGATCCTCGATGCCCAGCTCAGCCCCTACCGGGGCAGCGAAATGCGCTTGGCCGAAACCTTCCTAGGCCAGATTCCGGACAATTCGATCACGCTATTCGACAAAGGCTTTTGGGGCGCTGATCTACTGCTGAGCGTTGCTGATGGCGGCAGCAATCGTCACTGGTTGACGCCGGCTCGCAAGAATCTGGTCATGGAGGAAGTCGAGCGTTACGGCGAGCATGATCGCCGTGTTCGGATGAAGGTTTCGCCCCAAGCACGCAAGCGAAATCCAAGCCTGCCCACACATTGGGAGGTGCGTGAGGTTAGTTATGAAAGCCGGGGACACGTCAGATCGCTGCTCACTTCATTGCCTGCTGGGGACTACAGCGCAGAGGCTGTCGCTGAGCTGTACCTGGAGCGCTGGGAGATCGAGTTGGGCTTTCGAGACATCAAAAGCTCGATGCAACAAAACGCAGTGACGCTGCGTAGTAAGAAGATCGACCTGATTTATCAGGAGGTTTGGGGCCTGCTACTGGCTTACAACATCATTCGCAGGGAGGCGAGCCAGGCCGCAGTAGCCTTCGGTCGGGAGCCTTCAGATATAAGGTTCAAACCCGCCTGCCAGTACATCGCGGTGCAATTGATCGTCATGGCGGCGGCCAATCCGGTTTCGGCAACGGGAAGAAGGCTGGCTGAATTGCGGGGAGGTGTCGCAGGGCTGTTTCTGGATCACCGTCCAAGGCCAGGGAGGCCAAGGACGGTGAAGATTTCCAAAACCCGGTATCCGGTGGATCGTAAGGCTGCTCCGCTTAAGTGAACAGCATTACGCCAATGGGCGGGGTTTGTCATGCGGCAAGAAGTGTTAGAAATCATTTTTGCTGCAGATTGCTGGCGATCATTCGGGCTTCTTGCGGACGTACAACACCAAGTTGTGATCGACCAGATCGTAGCCGTGACGCTTGACGATCTCCTTTTGCAGCTTTCTCGATCTCCGGGTCGAAGAACTCAATGACGTCACCACTATCAACGCAGACCATATGATCATGGTGGCCGCCGTCTGCCAGCTCGAACACGSSATGGCCGCCATCGAAATTATGCCGAACCACGA
>NZ_QORI02000220.1 GCF_003325755.1 Pseudomonas sp. SST3
TCGCCAAGCGGTAGCTCGATAATCACCGATGCTTCAGCCGGTCGTTTAGGCGTAGCCCTCAATGGAACGAAAGCCGGCAACGCCGCTGGTGGCTGATCTCGGTAAAGCGGTAGCCACTTGCGAATGACGTTGGCGTTGATGCCATGGCGTATGGCCACGCTGGAAACGCTAGCACCGGATTGCAGGCACTCCTGAACAACCTGGGCCTTGAACGGTTTGGGGTAAGAGCTTCGTTGGCGCATGGAAATCCCGGCGATAAGGGCTATCGCGTCCGCTTAAAAAACGCGGACACCATCGCCCTTAATGCTGGAGTTCGGAAGGTGAGTTGGCTGGACGCTTACGTAGTTTTAGTCGTCCACATACATTCTATGTGCAAATACTAGCTCTGCGGTCAGACCCAGCAAGCATATAGCCAATGATGGGCGCTTAAGTTTTTCTATTGACCGTTTATTGCGTAAGAATAAGTGTTAGTTTTTTGAGCTTCCTCAAGCGGATAGTGTGTCTAATAGTTCGATAACTATCTTGGTGTGGCTCGCTCTTTCCAAGCAGTGATCGACTTGATACAGGCCAATGTTCTTATAGCCTTCCTCTCACTTATTAACGTATATAGCTTCCTAGAATGAGGAGCTGTTACGCGTAGTACACCAGTGAAAGTAGACCTGGCGGCGCCTTAGGACGGGCGATGATTACATTTTTGTAAGCTTCTTAAAAAATCGAAACCTCACAACCCTCGGCTTGTCCGTTTTAAGAGGGCAGTCGTAAGCCGCTCCCAGGCTCGACTGCGAAACACGTTGAATTGGAAGCGCGATTCAGCGGCAATCACCATAAGAGGACTAATTATGCAAATGTCTTACTGGCGCTTTGGGGCGATGGTAGCCACGTCGACGATCATCATGTATGGCGTGATGTATTTAAATACATACGCATTTGAACATGTTATGTGGAGCGAAACCCGCGCTTGGATGGCATTGGTGATGGGCGCCGTTATGGCAGTGGTCATGCTCGCATTCATGCTCAATATGTATAAGAGAAAATCAGTAAATATAGCGATATTTGCGGGTAGTGCCGTGGCTTTTGCCATTGCGCTGTGGCTAGTACGTGGGCAGGCGACGGTAGACGACACGGATTACATGAAGGCGATGATCCCCCACCATTCCATCGCCATCATGACAAGCGAACGAGCTCAGATTTCTGACCCTCGCGTCCGAAAATTAGCTGATGAAATCATCGAAGCTCAGCGGCGAGAAATCGCAGAGATGAAGTCCCTGATCAATGATCTGGAGAGCGCTGACTGATTCAAATTAGCGCAGGATAAGCCAATAGCCTCTGCGAAAAGACCAACCCCAGCTCTGGATATTGAACCTGATTAAGGCCTGCAGATTGGCAATCGCGGATGGTACATCAGCGAGAAACTGGATCGGAACTAAGTTTTACTCATACTGAACTACGCAGGAAGTGCCTGCAATGTTGAGAGGGTAATTAGGGCAGGCGATTTCAGGCGCTGCTTATAGCGATTACCCGCTATACATGATCAAGAAGTTGGCTGCGCTGAAGAGATACGGGGCCACAATCCCTGGCACGCTATTCAACGTGCTTCGGCATCCCCGCTCGACGCTAACCCGGGTTGATTATGCATCGCCGGGTTATTTCGATTGCGCTCGTGCAGCCTCTTCCCGCTCCATACGTTCACGCACGCCGCCTTGCACACCAGTGCCGGATTGCATTGGCTCGTAGAGCGAACCTGTCGTA
>NZ_QORI02000221.1 GCF_003325755.1 Pseudomonas sp. SST3
GTTTGACGCCTATGCCTGGAGCTTCGAGGTGGGCGCGATCAAACCGGAGCCAGCGATCTACGAACATCTGCTAAAGCGGTTGGGTTGCAAAGCGTCTTCCATTGCAATGATCGGCGATACATTGGAGGCCGATGTGTTCGGTCCCGAAAGGCTGGGAATGCATGGCTTCCACCTCCAGCGCGATGCCATCCGTGGTCCTGACCGATTAGCTAGCCTGATCGAATTTGCAGACCACATTTTGGGCACGGGGACTGTCACTAGAACGTAGCACTAGCGCACATCGAGGTCGCCTCCAGCTATCGGCCTTCAGTTCAAGCACTCACAACTCGCTTGTAGTGCTTTTCCTGACGATGGCGCTCCCAAAGTCCGTTCGCGCATTGGCCGCAGCGGTTGTGATCACTCAGGCATTCGTAGAGCTGATTGGTTAAGCGGGGCTACCACCAACAGCGTGAAGGAAAGCCGATCAGTGCGGCTTCGTCTCGCTGATGGACTTTGCAGCCCACGTTCTACAATACCCACCATCCGCTAACGGCTAAAGCTGCGTCGCCAGTTTTAGCTGACGCCGCTAGACCCGGATGGCTTAGAGGCATGACGACGCCTTTTTCTGTAACGGGAGCTTCTTTAGCTCTTGAGCGCCAGAATACGCCGAGCGCCGTTTAGAACGATGAATCCCACAACGGTACCGATAATCAGGTCTGGGTAGTTTGACCCAGTCCAAGCGACGAGCGCTCCGGCGACTATAACCCCCATGTTGATGACCACATCATTGGCGGAGAATATCCAGCTCGCTTTCATGTGAGCACCACCTTCCCGGTGTTTGGAAATCAGCAGCAAACAACCCGTGTTGGCGAGCAATGCCAGGAACGCGACGGCCATCATTATCAGCGACTCGGGCTCGCTGCCGAATATAAAGCGTCTGACCACCTCTACGAGCACGCCGAGGGCCAAAATCAGCTGGAGCACACCAGCAAGGTGTGCAGCACGCACCTGCAGATTGACGCTGCGCCCAACCGCATAAAGGGCCAGGCCGTACACTGCCGCGTCAGCGAACATGTCGAGCGAATCGGCAATCAGACCTGCGGACCTGGCGATCAGGCCAGCAGTCATCTCTACCACGAACATGAAGGCGTTGATGCCTAGCAGTAAACGTAGGGAGCGGGATTCCTGTGTAGAGTTCGCCGGATTCTCGGCGGCTTTGATCATCTCTGGGTCTGCCGCGACAGTTTTCTGAAGAGTGGCGCCTAGCCCTAACGTCGCCAGCTTTTTGGTTATGGGCTCAACGGCACTGTCATGCATGACATCTAACCGACGGTCCGACAGATCAAAAGTCAGCTTCCGAACTCCGTCCAAACCATTCAGCGCCAAGCGGATCATTCGCTCTTCTGATGGACAATCCATCTTGGGCACGGCGTAAACACTGACCCATTGCCCCGTCGTATCGGAAGGGTTTTGCACATCGGCATCAGCGGCTGGCGTCGCATCGCAGCCGCAGGGACCATCGGACTTGCTCATGATACGGCTCCACTTGAAATCGAAGATGGGATCATTAAAAGCCTTATAGCTACTATAAGGTCAATAACGCAGAGCCGATGAGGATTCACACGATGCGCATTGGTCAGTTAGCAAGGCTAATAGGGATTGATACACAGACGATCCGCTTCTAT
>NZ_QORI02000222.1 GCF_003325755.1 Pseudomonas sp. SST3
AACATGAAGAGCTCAAGCATTATTGCGAGGGCATCGTTCAAACTCAGACGAGGCAAATCAATGATATGCGTACGCAATTGTGCGAGCGATTCAACGTTTGTGACTATCAGCCATATAACCCGATCACCAGAAGATGATCAGGATGTTCTGACTGCCTAGCGCCGTAATTCAATTGAGCGAGCCGGCATAGTCTGCGTTAAAAAGACTATCGCTAGCCGGCTGGCTCACTAAATAGACTCTGAAGAAGCGTTTCTGATTTGGTGAGTCCCCCGACTCCATCCGCCTAGTTTTTCGATGAAGCAGACGCGCTTCGCCGGCGCCGAGTAGGCCGGTTAGCGCAAACAGTGCCGCAAAGGAATTGTTCATGACTGAAAGGGGTACGCGCAACGGAACCGATTGTTCCCACTCGCTCCTTCCCAGACCACGTTGTTTGATCGATTCCGCTTCTTAAAATCAGGGGGGTCTGAAGTAGCCAAAAAATACCTGACTACTTCATACCAACTTGAGTCGTTTGCTATGCAGCGTTATTTCCTATGAGCGAGGCGAACAAGACAAGTTTTTAAGGTGGCTGAATATCAGTACTGTACGTACTTACGCAAACGTTGCGATTGCCAGCAGCGTGGCAGCTACAACAACCTTGAAATTGCCACCATTCAACGCGCCGCCTCTTCAGCACTTATGGTGCTTTTCTTGTAAAGCAGCCTTGGACGCAACCGCCTGAGCCTGGCCCTTCTGGTCAGCCTGATAAGTCGCGACCGCCGCTTGCCTAGCCTGCTCCATGCGAGCGAAGGTTCGATCACCGCCACCTTCAGCCAATGCATAGGACGAACTTGCTGCGATGACGAGCAGTACAGATAGGGATCTTAAAAGTTTCATTGCTTGTTACCTCGCTAAAATAAACATGAGTTACCCAGCGCAGCTCTAGTTAGAGGAGCCGTCGGTTTGGGCTTGTGTCTAAGCTAACCGAGCGTTCCTGTCAGATTGCTGATGGCAAAATTACAGTTTTGTCAGCGATGGAGTCCAAGTAGTAAAGTTTTCAAAGCGCACTTACCCAAGTGAGACGTTATCGTGTGAGGCAGCACAAGTGCTTCTGTCAAACTCCGGCTAAAAAAATGGCGCCGTGAAGGCGCCGATAGGCCAAAGGAGCATGGTCAGCCAGAAAAAACAGGTAATGAACGTGAACGGAAACATCATAATTCTCCTGATGCTAACGTAGCTCGCTGTCAGATAGCTGACGCGTACGTTACGTTTTTGTAAGGTGCTAGCCGCCCCCTTTGGCAGACGGCACACTGCTCCCTATTTCAGACAGAGGATCATTGATGAAGCTTCTTGTTGCCGAAGACGAGCCTAAAACGGGCACTTACCTACAACAGGGGCTCACCGAAGCGGGCTTTACTGTCGATCGGGTTATGAACGGGACGGATGCTGCTCAGCATGCGCTTAGTGAAGCCTACGACTTGCTTATCCTGGATGTAATGATGCCTGGACTAGACGGCTGGCAAGTCCTACAGAAAGTCCGCGCCGCTGGCAGTGACGTCCCCGTGCTCTTTCTGACAGCCAGAGACGGAGTTCAGGATCGAGTGAAGGGGTTGGAGCTGGGTGCCGATGATTAC
>NZ_QORI02000223.1 GCF_003325755.1 Pseudomonas sp. SST3
CAAAGTTGGTATGAAGTAGTCAGGTATTTTTGGCTACTTCAGACCCCCTGACAAGAAGCAATCGATCAAACAACGTGGTCTGGGAAGGAGCGAGTGGGAACAATCGGTTCCGCTTGCGCGTACCCCTTTCAGTCATGAACAATTCCTTTGCGGCACTGTTGCGCTAACCGGCCTACKCGGCGCGCGAAGCGCGTCTGCTTCATCGAAAAACTAGGCGGATGGAGTCGGGGGACTCACCAAATCAGAAACGCTTCTTCAGAGTCTATTTAGTGAGCCAGCCGGCTAGCGATAGTCTTTTTAACGCAGACTATGCCGGCTCGCTCAATTGAATTACGGCGCTAGGCAGTCAGAACATCCTGATCATCTTCTGGTGATCGGGTTATATGGCTGATAGTCACAAACGTTGAATCGCTCGCACAATTGCGTACGCATATCATTGATTTGCCTCGTCTGAGTTTGAACGATGCCCTCGCAATAATGCTTGAGCTCTTCATGTTTCAGATCGAACTTGACCCGGCACTCCTGGCTCGGGTCTAGAGCCAAATAATGATGATTGCTAAAGTTTGCCAGAAAAGCCCTATCGAATTGTGCTCCAGGGCTTTCATACGTTAGCGCTTGGATCGCCCGCTGCCCTGCAGGTGTTACTTGCGGTACATGCGCTACACCGTACCACTCGAGCAGGAATCGTTGAGCCTTCGCTATTTCCTCACGTTGCGATCGGTTTGCCATACGAGCCATTGATTTTATTTCTTCAGCGCTCGCTTTAGCTGGTGTAGGAGCGGTACTAGGTGTGGGGGCGGTTCCTTCCTTTGGATTATTGACCTGCGGGTCACGCTGTACATCTGTACCGGCGGCTAGTTCGGTCATTCTCAGTGCAGAAAAATGATGGTCAATAATGAACTTCAAATAGGACTGCTCGAAAGGTGCCGTCCTTCCGTTTCCCGGTCCAGCCGCTTGTGTGGGAGCAGAGATAAGAGCACCGGTGAGCAATACGGTAGCTCCTAAAAAGCCGACACGGCGCAATGAGTAATTAGCCATGGTATTAGTTCCTGTAGGGATGTAACGCCGAAGTGATCCTCTGCTCATCTTTTTAGCAAAACAAACGCAACGAGCATTGATGCAATCGATTGCTTTCCAGAAATTAAGTTCCTCTTTCGCAATGGGAATTGCTCAGCTCGGTATGGAGTGCCCGGAATCGCCGTGTCGCATAGGTAAAATCAGGTGTCGCTAACAGCGTCTAAGCTTACAGAAATGTAATCGCTGCTTTGCTCGAGATATGCCATCTTTCTATTTACTAGGTGGGTCGTTTTCTTCGACAGACCGTAACGAACAGTAAGCCCAACAAACGCTGGCCACAATCGTCTGCACGATCGTTGTCAGTTTGGCTCCTTAGCTTGATTGGAAGCACGCATGCAACATAAAACCTCAAGGCGAACCTTCGTTAAAGGCCTGACAGCCGCTGGCATCATTGGTGGTCTTGGCTTGTGGCGGGCCCCAGTTTGGGCAGTGAGCAGCCCCGGTCAGCCCAGCGTCTTAACCGGCACAGAGTTCGATCTGCTCATTGGCGAGACGCCGGTGAACATCACCGGGGCGGCCCGGAC
>NZ_QORI02000224.1 GCF_003325755.1 Pseudomonas sp. SST3
TATAAATTGCGTGCCTAGCCCCATTCCAACTTGGTCCTTCAAGGCCAACATGAATGCCTACGATCATTCTTGTAAACGTGTCCACCATAACGTACAGAACTGGCCGCCCAATCAACCATAGTCGGTTAACCCGATGCACCAAGTAAACATCGGCGATAGTCGAATCTATTTCGTACCGATGGCCCGCACCGAGTAACCTATGAGATGCAGACCCGATAAGAGCACGATGGTCTTTGTTGTAACGAGTAGCACCACCGCGTTTCTTTAGCTTGTAGAGATCATCGAAAAATAGTTTTCCATGATGCCTTAGTTGGTGAATAGACGGGTAACTGCCTCGTACAACGTTCCCCTTGGAGCCGTCAGCCATGGTTTCTCTGTAGAATTTATTCAGCATCCATCGATACGCTTCTTTCACATTGCCGCACCTTCCGCTAGCGACACGCCCGTAAGCCAAGCGGATGTGGGCCATGTGCCGCTTTTCGAGCCTAATCGCACCATCCTGGCTAACAACGACGCCAAGATATTTAGCTGGCCGACCGGGGATAATGCCGGACGCACGACTTTTTTCCTTTCCTCGGCCGCCACATGCGTTGGTATTCCACAAGAATGCGTTACGAGTCTGTCCCATGCTCCAATATCGATAAAGAAGTCGATAAATTTGCTTCCGATCAACTCCCATCTCCATCGCGTGATTCGCCACTAGGGCGCCGAAATTGGAGGTCAAGAGGTCTAACGCGACCTGATTTTCTACTAGGCCACGTACAAGGTTCCAATTCCTGTCTCGGCTATTCTTTTCATTCTCGCTTAACTCATCATCACTTCGAAGCAAGTGCATGGGCACCATTTCCGGACTGATTACCGCCGCGCCGGAATCAATCTCTTCGGCCAAAAGTGGCTTCTCTAGCCTCCATGGCTTGGTTGGATTTGTGCTAAGTTCAATAACTACGACAAAATCACTTTCTATACCCAACACTCTAACGGGCTTCTCAAAAATTTCAGATCCTTCACCTGGAGAAACAATACAATTAACTCTCATATTAAGCATGACGAGTCACCTCAATTGGCGTTGGAACAGCCAGAGACGACTGGCTAATCCATACACATAATGGTTCAGATAAGCTAATCATCCTAGAGGAGAGGTCCATCTCCAGCCCGCCTACCCATAGAAGATGGTGAAAGAGGCGTTTAACGCCCATATAGTCTATGAAGATTTCTCTGGACGCTTTCTCTAATAGCACCCTGAGTGGAATTTGGTCAGTTTTATATTTTGTTATAAAGTCAAGCAAATTACTTATGTTCTTTTCCGTAGGCAAAGAGGGATGGATAATCGCATAGGTTCTGAGAATACCGAGATTTGCTATTCTATTTGGCGACAGGTTCTCGTGAAGAACCAATTTCCACTCTACTTTCCTTATTGCCCAATACCTTTCCTCAATAGCGAGCTTTTCGGCAATTCGGTTTTGCACACCGAGGTCAGCTTCTTCAAGTTCCTTTCGATATTTAACAGAACGCGCAGCCAGCCTTACTTCGCCTGCTGGATCAACGAAAGTAATTAAGAAGTCTGTCGTCATGACTACAGGAACTCGAGTACCTGG
>NZ_QORI02000225.1 GCF_003325755.1 Pseudomonas sp. SST3
CTGTTACATGCAACTGCACGACATTGAAAGAGAATTGTCCAAATACAAGGATGATCGGTTCGGAACTACTAATTACGGGCAAGGCGTTAGATATGGTAAGTTTGCCGTTATCAGTGTTTGCTGTGCGCTATTTAGTGCAGAAAGGGATGCCTACAAAAATACTAAGAATCATGTACTTCAGGTTTTAGCCAATTGGCTAGATTTTGAGAAGTATGCTATTGGCAGGCCTATGAACTATCTTTATTTTCGCGTATACACAGAGGAAGAAAGCAGCATAACTACGCAGGAGCTTAATTTCGAAGGCTATTACAAAGGGCGCACCTTAAACAAGGACATTCGGGGTTTCTTTTTCGCCGAACAGGATCTTGAGTAGCTAGGAAAAGGGGCAGATATTTAGCTTTCCTGTGCTCGCTCAGATAAATAATCCTGTCACCTTGCTCATCGTAGATTTGCAATCAATTCACAAGGTATGAATCCATGCAGCTAACGACACCGCTCGTTCCAACTTATACCCACATGCTAAAAACCCTCGCAGTGACGTAGGGCGGACAACGCTTTTTTCGTCCACGCGGCGATCCCTTAATGGCGACGCCATGCTCGAGACTGTATGCGATGTCCGCGTGCTCGCCCGGAGGGTGCCTTCGAGAAAAAGGGGACAGATTTATTTATCCATCCCCTCCGTGCCACTGACTGCTCTCAATCAAATAGCAAACCGCGGCACGATGCTCCGGCATCAAATCCAGCCATGTTGCGCTCAGCTTCAACGGCCCTCTCTTGTGGCTCACCCGTTCGGCACGACCTCGTAGGGCGTATTGCTGAAGAAGATGTTGCGCCAGTCCGGGCGCCATTGAGGGATGCTCAGGGTAAAGCCATGGGTGCACTTGTCGAAGGTGATCCAGGTCACGCCCAGGCTTTGGCTGTCCTCGCTCGTCCGCATGTCCACTGAGCGGCTGGTAAAGAGCGGGCTGCGAAATACCTTCGACTGATCCGCACGGTCGACGATGCGCAGATACGACAGGCCACCGCCAGGGGCCAGCAAGCCCTGTACCGGCACGCTTTCGATCAAATGACCACCTTGTGGGCTGACTTGCGAAACCGACGGCGGCGCGCTCAGCGCATCGGCCAGTCTCCAGCCAAAGAGCAGGGCGAGCGCGGCGAGAAGGCTGGATACAACGAGAATGGCTTTGTTCATGTCAGTGTTTCGGCAGGGTGATGGCGGGCGTGCCAGGTGGCAAGGGTTCGCGTAGTAGATCGGAAAATACGCGGAAGTCTCCGCCTCGTTTGTATCTGGCCCGGTAGTCGGCGAAATGACTGTTCAGCACAAGCATGTAGCGTTTGCTCTGTTCGTCTATGTAGCGCCTTTGATTCTGCGCACTCATGCCGAACAACGACTGCTGCATGATGCCCCTGGAAACCGCATCGACGCCGGCATTGTGCGCTGTGGCCGCCAGCAGGCTGGGAGCGATACCATCGAAGTTCCAGAAGCCCAGCGGCTGGCTGAACACTGAGCCATCGTCGTTGAAGTCGTAGTTGTCCTCGGCATAGAACAGCAATGTTCTCGGGCGAAACAGAATGCGATCAGCATGCCGAGGA
>NZ_QORI02000226.1 GCF_003325755.1 Pseudomonas sp. SST3
ATGACGGTGTGAACCTTTACGGCGAAACCGTTAATGGCAAGATACTAGGGAAGGGAATCTGACCAGCAAGCAGGCGCTGGGGTCCCCACATGCGGCTGGCGGACAATCTGTCCGAACTGATGGGTTGAGGAGGCCCGCTCCTTACCTGACAGTCCGCTTTTGGCCCAGAGTGTGTAAAAACGCTCGGGCAAACACTTGCTATGATTTCTGAGCCTGTCATCGCAAGGGAAGCCCATGAAACGGTTTATCCAGGGTGAACACCGAGGTCAAAGCACCTTACTTCCTGAAAGCCTCGACGATTACGTCAGCGATACCAATCCCGTACGCGTGGTCGATGTCTTCGTCGACGAACTTGACCTAGCCACGCTGGGTTTTGATGGTGTCATTCCAGCCGAAACCGGCAGGCCGGCATACCACCCTGCGACCCTTCTGAAGATCTATATCTACGGCTACTTGAACCGCATCCAGTCGAGCCGCCGTCTTGAGCGAGAAGCTCAGCGCAACGTTGAACTGATGTGGCTGACCGGGCGCTTGATGCCCGATTTCAAGACCATCGCCAACTTCCGAAAAGACAACAGCAAAGCCATTCGCGGCGTCTGCCGCCAGTTCGTTTTGCTCTGCCAACAGCTGGGGCTATTCGGAGAAAACCTGGTTGCCATCGATGGCAGTAAATTCAAAGCAGTTAACAACCGCGACCGCAATTTCACCAGCGCAAAGCTGAAGCGCCGAATGGAAGAAATCGAGACAAGCATCAACCGTTACCTGACCTCCCTTGATGCGGCTGATCGGCAAGTATCAACTGCCTCTGAGCCTGACGCTGTGCGCTTGGAGGAGAAAATCGAGAAGCTTAAAAGTCAGATGAAAGAGCTTCAGGTGATTGAGTCTCAGCTCAACGAATCGCCTGACAAACAGGTCTCGCTGACTGATCCAGACGCCCGCTCGATGATGACGCGCGGCAATGGAATCGTTGGCTACAACGTACAGACGGCGGTCGACACCCATCACCATTTGATCGTTGCCCATGAGGTCACGAACGTCGGATCTGACCGCGACCAACTCAGCTCGATGGCGAAACAGGCTAGGGAGGCCATGGCTTTGGAAACGCTGGCGGTAGTGGCTGATCGAGGTTACTTCAAGAGTGAAGAAATCCTGGCCTGTCACGACGCAAACATCACCGCCTACGTTCCAAAGCCAATGACTTCAAGCGCCAAGGCTGATGGTCGATTCAACAGAGATGCCTTCGTTTATGACGCAAGGAAAAACGAATACATCTGCCCGGCGGGAGAGGCCCTGATATGGCGCTTCTCCAGCGTTGAGAAAGGCATGAATATGCACTGTTACTGGAGTTCAAATTGCCAGAGTTGCGCACTGAAAACTCAGTGCACGCCAAGCAAAAATCGTCGAGTAAAACGCTGGGAACATGAAGCTGTGCTGGAGGAAATGCAGCGCCGTCTGAACCAAGCGCCAGAGATGATGCGGGTTCGTAAACGGACTGTTGAGCATCCCTTCGGGACGCTCAAACAATGGATGGGTTCGACGCATTTCTTGACTCGTAGGCTCGTCGGAGTCAGCGCGGAGATGAGCCTGAATGT
>NZ_QORI02000227.1 GCF_003325755.1 Pseudomonas sp. SST3
TCCAATACCAGCCATACAGGAGGATCAATGTTCCGGCAATAATAACGCCGACGGAGGCCAACGCATCCGACACGTTGTGCAAGAATGCCGCCTTTATATTCATGCTATTCTTAGACATTGTGTAGGTGAGCAAGGCCGTAGCGATATCTACAATCAAGGCTATTCCCGCCACCACGACCACTGTCCATCCTTCAATGGGCTGTGGGGAAAAAAACCGACCTATAGCTTCGTAGATGAGGTAGAGACCAACGATAATCAGCGTGACCAAGTTAATCAAAGCCGCTATGGTTTCACTGCGTCGGTAGCCAAAGGTTTTAAAAGCATCTGGCGGTTTGCGGCCGATCTTACGTGCGATGAGCGCAATAACCAGTGATGCAGCATCGCTCAAGTTGTGTAGTGCATCCGCTATGAGCGATAAGCTCCCAGAAAGTATCCCGCCAACAACTTGTGCCAGAGTTAGTGCAGTATTAACGCCAATAGCTGCGATTAAACGCTTATCACCCATGGCTTCGGTGTTATGGTTATGTTCGTGAGCCATATTTTTACCGCTCCTTAAAAACTAGCGTAAGAAAAATAGGGGAGCCAAACGACCGCCCATAAGAGATAATAAAAATACTAGCGCCTATACCATCTGGCCCTCCAAGCCACACTGACAGAAAATGCGACCACCCTCGAGCAAGTTCGTGCGTTATCGTCTTTAACTCGCCGACAACAGGTCGATCTCTCTCAGACGTAAAACGACGTTGCTCGCTAATGATATAGATTATGCGGTGCCATGCTCTGAAGATGACAAAAATGTAATCCTCCATTCATTCTTGTCGTAGGCTCAAGCCCCTTGCAGATTGGTACGCCTCGGTGCTGAAATGACGAAGCAAGGCGCTCATAGTCACCGCACAATGGAAGCATTACATTTCAATAATGTAATGCTTGGCTCATGCTGCTGTTAGCTTTAGTCACGCAAAATTCATTCGAACCTGTAGAGCTCACCGATAAAGCTCAGCAAGCCACCTTTGAATTTTGCGAGGACTGCTCTATGAATCTGTTGAAAGCTATTGTTGTTGGTTTGGTAATCTTCGGCTCCGCATCGTCTTATGCAGGAGATGGCTACGACCGTTCAATGAAATTTAATGAAAAATTCCGAGCAGATCAAAAGCGAATTCACGGAACCGAATCCGCCGAAAAAAAAGCAGACGAGTTGAAGGTTAATGATATTCGCCAGGATCAGAACAACACGGAAATCAAGAAAGAAACCAAAGCTGACTAACCGCTTAATATCTGAACGATATCCGCCGCCGGCAGCTTCCAAGCACCGTTGGAAGCAGTTGTACTCTAAGCGCCCTTCGGGGCGCTTTTTTGTGTCCATCACTTGCCCGCAACATCGCTACCAGCGAATCGCCCCGGCCTTTATAGGCCGTTTCGTTAAGTCAGGCCTGCTATCGCCTGATCTGTCTGTTATTAGCGTTCGCAAGAGCATATCCGATTGAGCTGAACAGACGCTGGTGGCGTACAACGCATCCACGTCAGGGTCGCCATCTCAACGGCCTCGCGGTTCGTCCATGATTGAAGGTGTCAGCTCGGCCTTTGTAA
>NZ_QORI02000228.1 GCF_003325755.1 Pseudomonas sp. SST3
GTATCGATGGATGCTGAATAAATTCTACAGAGAAACCATGGCTGACGGCTCCAAGGGAACGTTGTACGAGGCAGTTACCCGTCTATTCACCAACTAAGGCATCATGGAAAACTATTTTTCGATGATCTCTACAAGCTAAAGAAACGCGGTGGTGCTACTCGTTACAACAAAGACCATCGTGCTCTTATCGGGTCTGCATCTCATAGGTTACTCGGTGCGGGCCATCGGTACGAAATAGATTCGACTATCGCCGATGTTTACTTGGTGCATCGGGTTAACCGACTATGGTTGATTGGGCGGCCAGTTCTGTACGTTATGGTGGACACGTTTACAAGAATGATCGTAGGCATTCATGTTGGCCTTGAAGGACCAAGTTGGAATGGGGCTAGGCACGCAATTTATAATGCTTACACACCAAAAAAAGATTTCTGCAAACGTTACAACATTCATATTAATGAGGCTGACTGGCCATGCTCTCACCTGCCGGTGGAGCTAGTCGCGGATCGTGCCGAACTTCTCAGCGAGGCTGGTGAGGCGATGACAAAGATTCTGGGTACCGTCGTCAAGATTTTGCCACCTTTTCGGCCAGACTGGAAAAGTATCATTGAAAGCCGCTTCCGTCTGATCAATGAAAAACTAGACTTGAAATTTGTCCCGGGCGGAGTGGATGCCCGAAAAATGGAGCGGGGAGATCGTGACTATCAGCTTGATGCGATCCTTGATATCGATGAATTTACTGAAATGGTAATTGTGGGAGTTTTGGCTCATAATAAAAGCCTCCGAGTACCTCATCTTTTGAGTCGTGAGATGGTTGCCGCGGCGGTAGAACCAACTCCGTTAGGTATTTGGAACTGGTCTATGGCAAACAATCTCCTTAATACGAAGGTTGTATCTCCTGCAGAACTTAAGATTGCATTGCTGCCCTCGCACGAGTGCCGTATCAGCCGAGGCGGGATTAGCTTTCAGGGTGTTCAGTATACCTGTCAGACTGCGGTTCGCGAGGAGTGGTTAGAGCGTTCTCATAATCTTCAAACGAAGTACGTAAGAGTTTTTTATGATCCTAATTCTATTGAGAATTGTTGGATCAAATCTGATGCGGGATTCGAGCCCCTCACTATAGTACCGCAACAACGACATAAATATGGAGGACTTCGCACGGAAGAAGTACTCGATATGATCAAGATTTTGAATCAGGTCTCGCCTGACGCTCGGTATGAAAATGACAACACTGCCGCGTTACTCAAAGGCCGCCAAGAGGAGATCCTTGATCGCGCAAAAACCAAGCGGGCAAGCCAAGGGGACCCTAAATCAAACGCTGAATTCAAACGGGACAAGCGTTCAAAGCGTGCTACGGAAGCTAAGAATGAGCGTGACCAGCATACCACTGACCTAAAGCAACTTCGCGTTGTAGATAACTCACCTGACGCGGTTGAAGATCCTAAACCAATCGCGGGCAAACTCGGTTCTTCAAGAAGCGCTGCCTTCCTGAAATTGGTGGTCAACGTAGGTAACGAGACCAATCCATGAGCGACTTCAGTTTTGCTCTTGCTGATTACATCCCTACCGGTA
>NZ_QORI02000229.1 GCF_003325755.1 Pseudomonas sp. SST3
GCTAGGCCCAAAGGAGCAAAAAGGCCTGCACGATGGGAAACCTTACGGATGGCACTCCTTATCGGCCATCATCAGCTTATGTTCGCGCATCATCTGAGCCAACACATCGTCAACCAGTTTGTCGTGCTTTTCCATCCAGGCCAGGTGCTCTTCTACAGATATATCCGGGGCAGGATGCTCGTTGTGGAGATTGCTCATTAGTTCTTCAAGCATTTGCATGTGCTCCTTCATGTGCACATGACGCTCACTCGCTGGAGCTCCCTCCGCCTTTACCAACACAGCCTCCGCCTTGTCACGCATCTGCTGCATGCGCTCGAAGACACGATCACTCCCGCCCTCAGCCCAAACCATAGACGACAGCAACAGCGAGCCAATCAGAACCAACGATTTCAACGATTTCATAGAGCGGTCTCCAGAAGTAAGTTTGACCGGCACCTTGGGTGTTTTGCTCAGTAAGGGCCGATTGCACAATGCCCAAGCTCCCATCCTAGACACCTAGCCTGTCAGTCACCTGAAGTTGGGATTACATTTTTGTAAGCATAGGAAGCGCGGTTTGCTTGCACACTTGGCCCACTGACTATGGAGTCAGCCCGCACTAAATTACTGATAGCTGAAGCCGAACCCAAACCGGTGCATACCTGCATCAGGTCTCATCGAAGCAGGATTCAATGTAGATCGGATTAGCTTCGCAGCAACTGATAAAGAAGCTCAAAGCCAGTCCAAGTCCGGCATGATGAACAACGGCATGCCTTGGAAATGATGGGGGATATGGGTGAAATGAAGAACCTACTGGGGAACATCGGTCGCCGATCTCGATTAAGCTCGATCAGGGACTAAAGGTTGGCTACCGTGGCTGGTACTCCTGCGATGAAGCCGCTCGGAATAAATGGTGACCCGTCAAACGAGATAGAAGACCACTGCGTAGTGGCGCATCAGCCATTTACCAAAGCTCCATGTCATCACCATAAACCTGGCGCCATGACCAACCGTCCCGGCGCAGCAATGTCGAAAATAACCGGCGCCGCTGTGCGAGCTGCGGCTGCTCGAAATAGGTCGTTCCATCCTGCTCAAGAGCAATGCCACGTTCTCTCAGTATGGACAGGTTTGGCGTTGGCGGTTTTTCGGCTTTCGCTGGATCGTCGTCCAAGCCACCCTTCACCATGCCAACGTATGCGTCGAGGCTAGTGCGCAACATTTTTAGCGGGAGTTGTATATGTCTAGGCTTAACGGAGCCGTGCACCAGTATTCCACAGGCCTCATCTAGTCTGACTATTGCAGGTATGACAGTCTGTTCAGGATTGCTCGTATGAAAATAGTGGATGACAGGAAACGATTGATGGTTGATCGAATGCTCAAAAATTATTTCACTGAGGGTTAGAAACTGCGGCCCTAATTGCTCAAAGTCAGCTCCGTTGTGCCCGTTAACTATTATTTCCTGTGGTGTTTTACCCATCGCGTTTACATAGAGACTCAGCTTGCTTTGAAGGCTTACTGCGGACAAGACCTGAACAAAATAGGTAATTGCTGAAGTAATAAATACAAGACCCGTGAACG
>NZ_QORI02000230.1 GCF_003325755.1 Pseudomonas sp. SST3
ATAGCTCAGCTGAACAAGGAGGCCTAATGCGCAAGCCTGCCTCTACTAGCGACATTACTCGCATCCCAGCATTCCGGATGAATGAAGCCAAACTCTACCGCTTTGCAGCCGAGGCCCAGGACTACCACCTCCCTAACAGCACGATCGACAGTGTTGCAAAAGTGCATGGCCAGATCACCAAGCATCAGCCTAAGAAATCGCCGAACCGCTGGAAGACGGCATGCTTGGTCAGCCGCTATAGCTTGCCTCCGTCCGACCGGGAGCTAGCGCACTGGGTGCTGGTGCGCCTGGAGAATTAGTGGTGGCACGAAACCGGCTTAAAACCAAGGGACGCCGCGAATCTGGAACCTTTGCCGCACTTCCGCATATGGTCATGGATAGCGAAGATTTTCTATCACTTTCTGGCAGCGCAACCAAGGTGCTGCTGGGCCTACTCCGGCAGTACCGGGGAAACAATAACGGCGATCTCAGTGCAGCGTTCTCTAGCGCAAAGGGCTGGGGCATCGGCAGTAAGTCCACGCTTACCAACGCTCTTGCCGAATTACAGAACGGCAATTTGATCACGCGCACTCGGGAAGGCCGCTTCATGAAGCCTGGCGGATGCTGCGCCCTGTACGCTGTTACCTGGCACCCAATTGACGAGTGTGGAGGAAAGCTCGAGGTGTCCCCCACCACGGCAGCACCCAGAAAGTTCAGCCTGGAGCGAGCGCAGTACCCGGTACAGAAATTGAACCGGCAGCGTACAGAAACTGTACCGATGAAATGATAAGCGGCGACGAAAAGCCGTTCGTGGGTACGAAATCTGTACCGATGGCAAGCAACTGCCCAGTACAGAAACCGTACTCCTTTTTAGATTTACCAAGCAGAGTCCTAGAGCCCTGTTCGTTCCACGGAGGCCATATGAGCAAGCAGAACCAGAAGGTCGGAGTACGCCAGGACGAGTCCCCCAATTACAACCTGGCCCAGACGGTGACAAGCCCGGAATGCCTGAGTGCCTCGGTGCTCACGATTTGCCAAGATATCGAGCGGTCGCAGATCCGTGAAATGATCAGCGAGCTCAAGCGGCAAACCGCTGCCGTTCACATGGACGACCTGTCGCGAGCGCAGAGTATGCTGATAGCTCAGGCTCACACCCTGGATGGGTTGTTCGCTAAGCTGGCTAGCCAAGCTCTTACAGCACGGAATATAGAAGTGATGGAGCGCTACATGCGACTGGCGCTCAAGTCGCAGAATCGTAAGCGTCCAGCCAACTCACCTTCCGAACTCCAGCATTAAGGGCGATGGTGTCCGCGTTTTTTAAGCGGACGCGATAGCCCTTATCGCCGGGATTTCCATGCGCCAACGAAGCTCTTACCCCAAACCGTTCAAGGCCCAGGTTGTTCAGGAGTGCCTGCAATCCGGTGCTAGCGTTTCCAGCGTGGCCATACGCCATGGCATCAACGCCAACGTCATTCGCAAGTGGCTACCGCTTTACCGAGATCAGCCACCAGCGGCGT
>NZ_QORI02000231.1 GCF_003325755.1 Pseudomonas sp. SST3
GAATATATGATCAAGAACTTCGAGGCCATGGCCTGCGGCTGCGTATTATTCGCTTGGGATCAGGGCGAATCGGAAAATAAGGCGTTGGGTTTTGTCGATATGGCGAATCTGGTGCTTTACCGAAGTCTCGAGGAGCTGCGAAGCAAACTTGGGATACTGCGTTCCGATCCCGCGCTGGCTGTCCGCATTGCTGCGGCGGGGCGAGCATTGGCCGAGGAGCGATATACTTTTTTGAACATTGGGCGGCTTATTGTCCAAGCACTGGAGGAACCGCTTCGAGAGCGCCCGGCGATGGGGCTGTTAAATCGGTTGCGCCTGCGATTAGGGATGAAGTGAACATGCGTATTCGTCTTTTGATTCCCTATTTCGGTCGCTGGCCGTTTTGGCTGCCTTTCTTTTTGCAAGCCTGCAGATGGAACACTGACATCGAGTGGCTTTTTTTTACGGATTGCGGTGCGCCAGATAATTTGCCAGAGAACGTAAAGATCCAGCCAATGTCTTTCGCAGGCTACTGCCAATTAGTGAGTAAGGGGCTCGGCATCTCGTTCAACCCAACTAGCCCTTACAAACTCTGTGACATCAAGCCAGCATTGGGATATTTACATTCCGAGCATTTGGAGGGCTTCGATTTTTGGGGTTTCAGTGATATCGATCTCATCTATGGGGATTTGAGACAATATTTTTCTGATGAGCGGCTCTCCAGATACGATCTAATCTCTACGCACGCCCGCCGTATTTCTGGCCACCTGTGTATGTTGCGGAACAATAAGCGCATGCGCGAGGCCTTTATGAACATTCCCGGTTGGCAGAGCTGTTTCGAAGACCCTGCCCACTATGCGTTCGATGAAGGGGCGTTCAGTCGATTATTTATTCGACACAAAAACTGGCCAGAAGGGATTCGGCGGATAGCTGATAAGTTTAATCCGTGGCGCCGGCGTAGCGAATTCACTGAAGCGTTCAGCACCCCGCATGCTCGCGTTCCCTGGCTCGGCGGTGGCTTCGACTTCCCAGAGTGCTGGATGTGGAACGTTGGAAAACTAACGAACAACCGGGATGGTTTACGTGAATTCCCCTATTTCCACTTCATAACTTGGAAGAGCTCGAAGTGGTCAGATGGTCAGTCTGAAACATTGATCCAGCCTCCGGATCTGTCTTCAAGACCCGCATGGTGTATCACGGAACAGGGTTTTCGACCTTATGGCCGCAGTCTGGGCTCTGAGGAAAAAGCCAGTGTCGTTGAAGTGCTTTAAAGCGGCCTGACTGGAGACGGCAAAAATGAGCACAATCAGTATTGTCTGGTCCTCGGGCAAGGCTTATGCGTCGATCCACAAGGTGCACGACCAGATTCTGTCACTGGCAGCTAACCGGGGCGATATACACACCTGGGTTTTGCAGGGCCAGGAGGAT
>NZ_QORI02000232.1 GCF_003325755.1 Pseudomonas sp. SST3
GCGATATCGACGTAGCGATCAAGTTCAGTGAGTCGATGATCGAACTTGCACCTGCGCGACCTTATCCCTGGTACCGGTGCTGCTACCTCCTTGGCCGCTATCGTAGCCTGGAAGAGCAACGGCTATTCCACGAGCGAATTCCGGATTCGGTGTTGCTGAACCCCTCACGCGAAGTGAAGGGCATCCTCTTTTTTCTGGCACTCGCTGGTAGCTTCAAACGAGCAGAATCCCGGTGGGTTAAATGGATGATTGAGGACCCCCGCGGTCATGCGATGGATCTAGTTAATTTCCATTTCGGCCTTAATAACCGGAAAACTGAGCCCATGCAGGTTTCGCCTTCTGTAGAGCGATGCCTGGCGGCTGTCCAGTACACCCATGAGGGTGACACCTTGGTTCGGCTGATTGTCGATGATGAACTGGAGGGTAGTGAGTGCACCCTGAAGGCGTCCAGTCAGGTAGGGCAGTTGTTACAGAAGCTGTCGCCGGGCGATAGCGAAAACTTGAACATGGCTACCTACAAGATGGAAGAGCGTCTTCCACCTTATGTGGCCTGTGTTCGGATCGCATTGACGTTGCGTCACGTCCACAACGACGGCAGTGATTGCTTCGTGATGATGCACATGCCGTCTGATCCTGACGAGCTCATTCCCTTCTTAGAAGAAAAAATGGCAAAGGGTGCGGAGAGGCACGAAAACCTGCAGACGATGGAGGCTATTCCGTTGTACCTGCGGGGTCATGCGCTGTATCCATCAGATGCCTTCAAGGCAGCTATGAACTGCTGGACTGACCAACGAGTCCCTAAGTCGCCACTATGCGATATAGGAGACACAGAACCGACTGCAGTAGTGCTTGATGCCTACAGCATCAGTTATCTAGCGGTCACAAATATTGCCGGGTACTTACTAGATACTGGTATTTCGCTCGTCGTCCCTGCGACTACGAAAGAGACACTTGAGGCGTTTCTCACTGAAATCTCTGACGAGCATTTTATGCTCCTGGGCGTTACAGATGGCGGGAGACTTTTCCGAACGACAGCATCGGACTTACGTGAGCGGGATGCTCACGTCCTTGAAAACTTACGCCTGATCCTGGACAACATTACCGTTGTGCGGCCAGCCATGCATGATGAAGAGCTTGATGCATTCACGGTCAAAGATGCCGTCGACGCTTCAGTTTATGACGCGATGCAGCTCTCGATAGCCAACAAGATTCCATGGCTCTGTATGGATGGGACTTTTGGTGCTCTTCACAATGTGAAAGGCCATCCTTTAGTGAATGCTCAGGCAGTTTTGCTTAGAGCAATGGTGAACGCACCTTTTGATTTCGAACAAAGGCGTCACGCATTAGTGCTCTACGCTTTAGGCGCGCTTCCACTACCGCTAACG
>NZ_QORI02000233.1 GCF_003325755.1 Pseudomonas sp. SST3
CAGAACCGCAGGCGTAACCGAATCAATGTCTTCCCAAATTGCGTGCCGCTGAGCGAGCATTAAAAGCTTAGCTAGGAAATCCGTGTTTCCTTGAGTGAGATCGTAAATTCTGGACAGGAGCTTTTCCGTCAGCGGAGCACAGGCTGTTGTCCAGTCATAGGCCCACAGCTGTGATACCAGATGAGCCCAAAACGGATCGTCCTCGCCGAACCTGTCAAAGCTGATCGGTCCCATACCCGCCGCTCGCCGGGCATTTCGCAAAACGCCAGAAAATAGTGGAAGCATCGCATTTGTACCAACATAGACCAGCGGAACACCGGCATCATTGGATAACGTCACAAAAAAATTCAGCAGCTTATCCCGATCTTGCCCGCCTCGGGACGAACAAAGATGTTGCATTTCATCAATGATGAGGGCGCCGATGAAGTAGGTTTTGCACAACTGACTAATATATTGAAGCATGACACTAATGCTGCGGCCCGTAATGCCTCTGCGCGTGTACTTTTCCACGCCTAACGCTGCATCCAATGCTGAGAAAAAGGCCGTGCAAAAGCCTCGCAGGGAGCCGTCGTGCGGACACTCTATCTTGAGCCAGACCACCTGCGTCTCGATGAAGATCCGATGCTTGTATTTGCTATGACTGATGACTTGTGGATAAAGCTTGGCTATGGAGCTAAGCGCGGTCGTTTTACCCATACCACTCAGTCCAATCAGCGTCATAGTTTCCGCCGTGGACATGAATCCGTGACCTTTGATCTCTGCAGAAGAAGGCAAGCGATGCCTGACAGATGATGCACATAGCGGGTTGCGTCCTGTGTATCCGTACCGGATCAACTGACTAAACAAATCCTCAAGCCGCAGATGAATTTCGAATGGGATGACGACGTCCTTCAGCCTGTTGATCCCATGTCCGCGAAGCTTAGGGTCCAAAGCCCGCTCTGCCTCGTCAGGTTTTGCCGGAAGGTTTCCAACGCGTCTGACAACATCAATATCCGACAGAATTTTGGGTAGGCATTCGATCAGGGGATTGCCATTGTATTGAGGCATACCGGTAGGGATGTAATCAGCAAGAGCAAAACTGAAGTCGCTCATGGATTGGTCTCGTTACCTACGTTGACCACCAATTTCAGGAAGGCAGCGCTTCTTGAAGAACCGAGTTTGCCCGCGATTGGTTTAGGATCTTCAACCGCGTCAGGTGAGTTATCTACAACGCGAAGTTGCTTTAGGTCAGTGGTATGCTGGTCACGCTCATTCTTAGCTTCCGTAGCACGCTTTGAACGCTTGTCCCGTTTGAATTCAGCGTTTGATTTAGGGTCCCCTTGGCTTGCCCGCTTGGTTTTTGCGCGATCAAGGATCTCCTCTTGGCGGCCTTTGAGTAACG
>NZ_QORI02000234.1 GCF_003325755.1 Pseudomonas sp. SST3
AAATCTCGAACCGCTGCATTTGCTTCTCGGTTGATAAAACGCCGGCGAGCTGGACGTGTGACTCTGCAGCAGTAGCAACTTCCTTTTCGTTAGGGACTAACGTCGAGTCAACATTATTCGTAGTCATCAAGTATTCGCTCCAGCCCTAAGGGCGACCTCGAAATGCGCTAGGTGAGACCGAAAACCGTCGCGGTGCTGGGCCATCGACATCATTTGCCTCCACCAGTTCGGACACGACGCCAAAATCGGGTTTATTGAACTGGAATATATAGCTCCACGAGGTGTTTCCAGCCGTATCAGACGTGAACGTAGTGGTTGCTTCGCCACGGGCTACGCTCCTGCTCGCCGATCTCGTTAGATCGAGCTCATCACGCTACAGCTAGGCTTTCTCCTACCGGAGCCACGCGGTAAAGTGACGCTACAACGAAGTATCACCCGGTCCATAGAAAGGTGCCCATGTCCAAGCTTGCAGAATTCAAAGCTTTAGAAGCCCAGCTCGCAGCACAGCTCAAGCAGCTTGATGCTCTTAAAAATGACGGAGAGCTCAAGCGCGAAATCGAGTTCGAGGAAAAGCTACGTAATCTGATGCTCGACTATGGAGTGAGCCTGCGCGACATCATATCTCTATTGGACCCGGAAGCAGGTCGCACTACTGCCGCTCCAGCTAATCGTGGTCCGCGTCGGCAGCGCCAAGTCAAGATATACAAGCATCCCGATACCGGCGAGGTGGTAGAGACCAAAGGCGGCAACCATAAGATTCTGAAAGCTTGGAAAGAGAAGCACGGTGCAGACATTGTTGAGGGTTGGGTCAAGTAGCCCCCTCCGACGAATACAAGAAGCCAGATATTGCCTGGCTTTTTTAATTATTCGTGATCCGCTGTTTCCAACTTGACGATGCTCCTCGGCCCGGCAGCAACCGGCCAGTTGCCTTCTTCTGCCGTACGGTAAAGCGGAAGCGGCTAGCCGCCGTGAGGACTGAAGGCGTGAGGTGTTGTTTGCCATACCGGCAAACGCCAACGAGACCGAAAGGAATGGATATCATCTATTGCCACGACTGCTTAGAATAATCGGCCCTGATCGCAAGCGCCCGCCATTTAGATGGTTGCTTCAGGTGTCCGGCGCATCGATCAAATAACCCATCCCGCGAGCCGTCTGTATCAACTTGGGCTCAAACTCGTCATCAATTTTCGCCCTCAGCCGCCGGACGGCCACCTCAATCACATTGGTATCGCTGTCGAAATTCATGTCCCATACTTGGGATGCGATAAGTGATTTGGAAAGGACCTCCCCGCGGCGCCTCAGCAATAGCTCAAGAAGCGCGAACTCTTTGGCGGTTAGGTCTATGCGTTTCCCTGAACGCACAA
>NZ_QORI02000235.1 GCF_003325755.1 Pseudomonas sp. SST3
ATCACAGAAGATACGGTTCATAGCTAAACAAGCAACCAGCGCTGATGCAGTGCCCCATATCTGTCAGCTAGCAAGGACAACTCTTCTCAACGCCGCTCCTCAAGCCTGCCAGCTAACCAGATGTCAGCGGCTTCGGAGTAGTGCCTTAGCAAGTGTTTCGCCTCGAGACGTATCGATTCGGGCAGCGATCGATCTCTAGACAGTTCTCGTAAGAAGTCGCGCGCGTGCACAATGGCGGCCGTAAGTTCTTCAACCATGGTCATGGTAGAGCTCCCAAATTGTGACCGGGGGACGGGGACGGGGGGACGGACAGCTAACTGCAAGCTAAGTCGCCATATAGAAAGATTTATGCTGCCGTCCTCTATTAAATCGCTCTGAACGTCAAGTGATGCGGTGTGCTGAGCCAAGCTCATAGCCCTTTCAGCCCCTCGTTTCTCTATCGAGAACTGCCAGCCGTTGACCGATTAGCAAATCGGTGGCCCGTCAGGGATCAATAAAATCGCCGTTGCGCGCTCAGGCATGGCACCATCTGCCAAGGCCGTATAAGAAAAATTACTTTTGAAAATTTTTTCACCTTTACCAGGGGAGTATGTTGCTTCGGCGCTTAAGCGAGGGAACGAACTGCTCGGCATTAAATATTTATTAACCGAAGATTTCTATATAAAGCCAGTTCCTCGAATCGGATTCGGAACCAGCAAGTCCGATAAAATTGTAAAAGCGGAATGGCGCGATCACTCAATATTTGAGTATCCTAAATTTCTGACTGAACATAACATTGCCGAAGATGTTTTAAATTATCACACTTTATACCCCCTCACCGCAGCACTAGGCCGCTCCCGAGGCCATACGATCATTACTCCAAAATACAACTGGATGAGAATTTGCCCGGACTGCGTGTTAGAAGATTATGAAATTCATGGAACTGCATATATACATCGCAGGCATGTCCAGATTTCTGTGCAGGTTTGTAGTATCCATGGCTTAAACCTAATAGAAACCTGCCCCAGCTGTTCGATCCCTGTGAGCAAGCATGAGATAAACCGATTAGGATTGTGCAGGAACAAATATAAAAGTTCAATACGACAACTGAACTCATCACGACATATGTACGCAAAATTTATTGCAGATATGCTGAACTATCGCGGCGTTATGATTAAACGAGATCTAGCCGAATTTATTGTAGACGGTACTACATTCATAAAGTACAAAAATGAAATCGAGCGTAAGCAAGAATATTTGGACATATTCAAGATCATAAAACGCGAGCTTGGCCTACAAGTTAGAAATACCAACTTCAGTAACTTATCTGATAATAACTTCGCAATCAGCGCCTTTTTAGGCTGCGGGACTGCTGAAAGATATCT
>NZ_QORI02000236.1 GCF_003325755.1 Pseudomonas sp. SST3
TGGACGAACCTCTGGTGTTCCGGTTGTCACGCCAGTGGCATTGCCGGGTAGCTATGTTCGGAAGCGATAACCGCTGAAAGCATCTAAGCGGGAAGCGCGCCTCAAGATGAGATCTCCCGGGGCACAAGCCCCCTGAAGGAACCATATAGACTATGTGGTTGATAGGTCAGGTGTGTAAGTACAGCAATGTATTGAGCTAACTGATACTAATGATCCGTGTGGCTTGACCATATAACCTCAAGTTGCCTTGGCCGACATGACATGTCGATAGATCCCAAGTGCACGCTACGTCACAAGACTTACGAGAGGCAGGCGCCTTAATCCGTTCCTTAGGATGGCGACGCTCCAACTGTCTCCCTGGTGAAATTAGCGCTGTGGAACCACCCGATCCCATCCCGAACTCGGAAGTGAAACGCAGCTGCGCCGATGGTAGTGTGGCCTAAGCCATGCGAGAGTAGGTCATCGCCAGGGTTTTTACCCCGAAAACCCCGCTGCTCATGCAGCGGGGTTTCCTTTTTATGTAAGCACATGGTTTTCATGCACTTACGCCGACAACTTCAAGACGAACTTCAAGTTCATCAAACAAGTTGTTGACAGATTCGAAAAGCCTGACATAATAGGCGGCTCGCAACGACGAAAGCCTCTAAGGCGAACGACGAAGCGGCATCGGCAACAACGGTTCACTTCGGTGAAACGGCCTTGAAAAAAGGTGTTGACGAAGCAGATAAGCCGGTCTACAATGGGCGGCTCGCAACGACGGAAACGTCGGGGCAAACGGAAGAAGGCGCTGAGGCCGATTCCAAAGTTCTTTGACAGTATGCGCAGGTATCTTGTGAAGGCGCCTGCAGGAAGGATGTATGTCCATCTTGCAGACGTTTGATCAAGCAACATATCAATTGTTTTAAAGCAAGCGAAACGTTGCCAGCGGTCAAGCATCTGCAGCTTTAAATTTTTAGTCTTCGGACTATGCGTTTTTAAGTGAAGAGTTTGATCCTGGCTCAGAGTGAACGCTGGCGGTAGGCCTAACACATGCAAGTCGAACGGCAGCACAGTAAGAGCTTGCTCTTATGGGTGGCGAGTGGCGGACGGGTGAGGAATACATMGGAATCTGCCTGGTAGTGGGGGACAACGTTTCGAAAGGAACGCTAATACCGCATACGTCCTACGGGAGAAAGCAGGGGACCTTCGGGCCTTGCGCTATCAGATGAGCCTAGGTCGGATTAGCTAGTTGGTGAGGTAATGGCTCACCAAGGCGACGATCCGTAACTGGTCTGAGAGGATGATCAGTCACACTGGAACTGAGACACGGTCCAGACTCCTACGGGAGGCAGCAGTGGGGAATA
>NZ_QORI02000237.1 GCF_003325755.1 Pseudomonas sp. SST3
ATCGGGCTGACCAGTACACACTCTTCAGCTTCATGCAAATAACCACCACCGATATCCGAGTGCGCGCCGGGCAGCGTAATTTCGGTGTGGTCCGGTTTCACTCGGCTTAGGGATGGTCTGAAGTAGTCAGGTATTTCTGGCTGACTCCAGCCCTTGCCGATTTCAAAACGGTGATTCGGCTAAAAAACGATCAAATCATCCCCTCTTTCCGGATTTATAGCCGGCGCGAGCACCTCGCGCCGGCCATTTCCCGCATTACAGACGCACCTCTCCTGCATTCGTCAGCAAATGTCGGCGCGCCATCCACAGGTTCGACAGCGCGAACAGTGTCACCAACTGCGCGGTGTTCTTCGCCAGGCCACGGAAGCGTGTCTTCACGTAGCCGAATTGGCGCTTGATCACCCGGAACGGGTGCTCGACTTTGGCGCGCACCTGGGCCTTGGATTTCTCGATCTTGCGCTTGGCTTTGTACAGCGCGCTGCGCTTACTCAGCTTCTTGTACGTACTGCGGCGGGCCGCGATCTGCCAGATCACCTCCCGGCCTTCATGTTCCGGGCGCTTCTCGACGCCGGTGTAACCCGCGTCGGCACCCACCATGTTTTCCTCACCGTGCAGCAGCTTGTCGACCTGGGTAACGTCTGCAACATTGGCTGCCGTCCCTACCACGCTGTGCACCAGGCCGGACTCGGCATCGGCGCCGATGTGGGCCTTCATGCCGAAGTAATACTGATTGCCCTTCTTGGTCTGGTGCATTTCCGGGTCACGCTTACCGTCCTTGTTCTTGGTCGAACTCGGCGCATGGATCAGCGTGGCATCGACGATGGTGCCCTGGCGCAGCGACAGGCCCCGATCGCCCAGGTAACCATTGATCACCGCCAGAATCCCGGCCGCCAACTCGTGCTTCTCCAGCAGGCGACGGAAATTGAGGATGGTGGTTTCGTCGGGAATACGCTCTAGGTTCAGCCCGGCAAACTGGCGCAAGATTGTGGTCTCGTACAGCGCCTCCTCCATCGCCGGATCGCTGTAGCCGAACCAGTTCTGCATCAAATGTACGCGCAGCATCGCCATCAGCTGATACGCCGGACGACCACCTTCACCCTTGGGGTAGTGCGGCTCGATCAGGGCAATCAAACCCTTCCACGGCACCACCTGATCCATCTCGATCAGGAACAACTCTTTGCGGGTCTGCTTGCGCTTGCCGGCGTACTCGGCGTCGGCGAAGGTCATTTGCTTCATCGGGAAACTCGGGCAACGGGATCGGCGTATTTCACCAGATTCGGGAAGTCTTTTTCAGACCATCCCTAGAGCGGGGTCCAAGCTGGATTCCAAT
>NZ_QORI02000238.1 GCF_003325755.1 Pseudomonas sp. SST3
TTTGAAACGGTATTCCGCATAAAACGCATAGCGCGGCGCGATCACGCCCTTGAGCTCCAACTGCACCAAGAGCGTCTTGAGCGGCAGCTCGCGAATATCTTTCTGAGTGGCGCTTTAGGTGTTTATTTGATCMAAAAAGGCTTTAAAACCGATCGACGAGCTCTCCAAGACCTCTTCTACGGTTACCGCTAACTGCTTGGATACTCGAATTCCGACCGAATCGGTGCCAGGCGAGCTCCACGAACTCGTTGATAATTTCAACGAGATGCTCTCACGTCTTGATGATTCCTTTCTCAGGTTATCGGGATTTTCAGCCGACATTGCTCATGAGCTAAGAACTCCTCTGAACAGCATGCTTACGCAAATGGAAGTCGCCCTCCTGCGCGACCGCGAGAACGCCGACTATAAGGACATCATATATTCAGCCCTCGAAGAGCTCAGGCGCATGTCTAAGATGGTCGATGACATGCTGTTCCTTGCCAAGGCAGATAACGGAAAAATCATACCTAGCACCGAAGATGCCAGCATGGCTGAGATTACTGCCAGTGTTGTCGAATACTACGATCTCGCCGCCGAGGACAGGAACGTAAGGATCGAGCTAACAGGCGATGGCCAGGTGAAAGGCGACAAATCAATGCTAAGGCGGGCCATCTCTAATATCGTCTCAAACGCAGTGCGGTATGCAGATGAAGGCAGCACAATCAGCGTTGAGATATGGAAAAGCGGCACATCCATTTCTACGGCAATCTCCAACCGTGGAATAACCATTCCAGAGGAGCTCCAGACTCGAGTATTCGATCGATTCTACAGAGTAGATACTGCCAGACGTGAGGGTACTACCTTGAATGCTGGTCTCGGCATGGCCATTACCCGATCGATAGTTGAAGCCCACAAAGGTCGCATCGCTTGCGTGTCGGCTGATGGGTTTACAACCTTCACGCTCACGCTCCCGGTGCGTGATGAAAGTCGTGCCTGAAAATGGGCACTAGCCGGCGACTCGCCGCCCTACGCATGTAATTGCTTGGCTGAACCGAAAGGGGTCACCGCTTTCGAACTTGTATGAATGGTTCGGAGTTTCCTGTGCAAGCATCCCCATCAGAAAAATGCGGTACGACAGCCACAGCGCTTAACGAAGCGTGCTTTTGCATAAGCCTGGATCAAGCGGCGCTCGCAAACGCATTGACCGACCAGCTTGGGAATCCCGAGCTGTTGGAGCTGCTGATGTCACGCTGCCCTCATGTGTTTGCAGCGCGGCCGGTCTTCGTATCATCACAGCGACTGCAGCAAGTGGCTGAGGTTATCCGTGCCATTGAGC
>NZ_QORI02000239.1 GCF_003325755.1 Pseudomonas sp. SST3
GTACGCCACGCCGTAATTTTGAGTGTCCTCGTGGACGCAACTTCCGCAATACCTGAAAGACGCATGCTTAAGGAACCGCGAGGCTGTTAAGCCCAAGCTCATCTTAAGGCCATTACCGTGATTGCCAGCCATGGCGATACAGGCCGCACTGTACGTCGCATCATCCAGAAATGGCTGATAGAGAGGCAAAAGCGTGAAGCATCTAATCAGCTCTCCTACCGAATAGGCTGCCGCCAGCCGTTGCGACAGAGCGCCTAAGCAACACGGCAGAATAGAGCCACAAGTCCTAGAATATGTCCCAAAAAGCTCCTGGCTTGTTAGCCGGTAACTGCAGTTCGCCACCAGCCGGTGGTAACGGACTGCCAAGCTGTAGAGGGATTCATCAGGAAACGGTTGAGGAAAAAGAAGCAAGCGCTCCATAGACCCAAGCTCCCACGAATCACGTCACCAGGCCGAGTCCTTAGTCACCCAACCACGCTGTTCAAGCTGTGTCTGCACATCCTCGCCCTTGGCAAAATGCACGCTTGCTACAGCCCCCTCGGCTAACGGAACCATTGGCCTGCTCGCAGCCTTTGTGGCTGGTTTATCAGTGGTTTCGGCTGCTGGAACAATCGCAGCCTGAGTAATCAGCGAGAGATGTGTCCTATCTGCTCGACGAGCCAAATCGTAATTCATCATCTGAGTGATTTGATCCTTTGTGGGCATCATGTCCTCAAAGTCAGCAATCTGCAGAGGATCACCGCTTCGTAGAGCCTCAATGGGCTTGTGCAGAAACCTCATCTGGTTGTCGTACACCTGCTGCAGAACCGCAGGCGTAACCGAATCAATGTCTTCCCAAATTGCGTGCCGCTGAGCGAGCATTAAAAGCTTAGCTAGGAAATCCGTGTTTCCTTGAGTGAGATCGTAAATTCTGGACAGGAGCTTTTCCGTCAGCGGAGCACAGGCTGTTGTCCAGTCATAGGCCCACAGCTGTGATACCAGATGAGCCCAAAACGGATCGTCCTCGCCGAACCTGTCAAAGCTGATCGGTCCCATACCCGCCGCTCGCCGGGCATTTCGCAAAACGCCAGAAAATAGTGGAAGCATCGCATTTGTACCAACATAGACCAGCGGAACACCGGCATCATTGGATAACGTCACAAAAAATTCAGCAGCTTATCCCGATCTTGCCCGCCTCGGGACGAACAAAGATGTTGCATTTCATCAATGATGAGGGCGCCGATGAAGTAGGTTTTGCACAACTGACTAATATATTGAAGCATGACACTAATGCTGCGGCCCGTAATGCCTCTGCGCGTGTACTT
>NZ_QORI02000240.1 GCF_003325755.1 Pseudomonas sp. SST3
CGCCCTTTGTAATAGCCTTCGAAATTAAGCTCCTGCGTAGTTATGCTGCTTTCTTCCTCTGTGTATACGCGAAAATAAAGATAGTTCATAGGCCTGCCAATAGCATACTTCTCAAAATCTAGCCAATTGGCTAAAACCTGAAGTACATGATTCTTAGTATTTTTGTAGGCATCCCTTTCTGCACTAAATAGCGCACAGCAAACACTGATAACGGCAAACTTACCATATCTAACGCCTTGCCCGTAATTAGTAGTTCCGAACCGATCATCCTTGTATTTGGACAATTCTCTTTCAATGTCGTGCAGTTGCATGTAACAGATATATGCATAAAAATATTCTGAATGCCTCTCCGGGTCATTCATAAATCTTCTAAAATTTTCTTCTTGAAAAAGCCGCTTTGAGCTAGTACGGCGAGCTTGAGCAGGAAGCCCATCACAGGACATCGCGAGCCTAAGCAGCGTCTCTCGATCGATAATTAAATCACGCGTAATATATTTCTCGCGTATTCCGTCAGCATACTCGCCCTTTTTCCTTTCATAGTAAAAACCAAACGATTCAAATATTCGGCGCTGAAGTTCTATCTGAATTTTATCATTCGAACGACGGTCGGCATCACTGACTGCACTCTGTTTATTCGTTGCCTTAGATATGTCTTCAATTAACGTGAGCTTCGCGGACTCATCCCTTGCGGCTGTATCGCCAAAAGTAATAATTTTAAGAAGGACCTCTTTGTTTTGGAAAATATCTATGCTTTCTTTTCTATTCTCCACCTCATCATAGATCCTGCTAAGCGTATAAGCAGTTTGCCCGCCATTAATTATTTGTGGATTTTTAATTACTATTTGAGCTTTGTCTTTTTGCCCTATTTTTTCGTTGACTAGCGTCTCATCGGATAGCATAGTGATGCCATTATTAAAAAGCGCAAACTCGTTGGTTTTCCTCTCCTTAATGGTTTTATAAATTTCTTTATTTACGCTGTTAGCCTGCATCTCCAGATAACATCTCGGATTAAATTTTAATATCGAATTTCTATATTTATATAATATCCGCCCAATCTCTTCAGTAGGAACAAAAACAACGGTAATATCGCAATCCTTGAACTCAGTTTCAACGTTGTAGCTAATCCGAGATCCAGAAGAATTTTTATTCTTCAAATTTAGCGAAATACACAGCTGGCTGTTGTTATAGTATGTGCCGGTTACAACCGGGAATACCAGATCGCTATAGGTTTTTCCATAATCATATACCGTTGCTGGAAATCCGTTTGTTAGCTTCTTCAA
>NZ_QORI02000241.1 GCF_003325755.1 Pseudomonas sp. SST3
GTAAACGTCTGCCGGTAGGCTGGAAAGCCCGAGCGCGGTGATCTCGCATTCACTTTTCCCCTCTCTAACCGAGCGAATCGCGGCGAACATTGCGCATCACTGGCAGATCGAAAAAGCACCGCCAGCGCCGCCAACGACGGGTTCGCTCTACGAGCCGATGCAATCCGGCACCACTGTGGAAGGTGACGTGCGAGAACGTATGGAGCGGGAAGAGGCTGCACGAAAGCAATCGAATTAACCTGGCGACGCACGATCAACCGGGGCCGGCTTCTGGCACAAGCACAGCGGCGAAGCTGCTGAGCCGGAATCCGAACGCTCGGCTGGGCTCAACAAGGCGTCGAATGACACCTGTTTCCGATGATGGACAGATGACGCTACGCCATTTGGAGCATCACACGTGACCTACCTCTATTTCGTCGTCGGCTCTCTCATCTTCATCGTAACTGCCGCGGAAATCATCAAGACCGTCTTCTCAACGCAAGGGGGAGGCGCAATCACCACGAAGCTGACCAAGGCAATTTGGGCGTTGTTTTTCTTCGGCTCGCGGAAAAAGGGAGACGCAAGGCTTCTGGAATATGCAGGACCAAGCATCTTGATCGTTGTTCTTATGTGTTGGATTGCTGGGCTCTGGCTAGGCCTGTTCCTAATGCTCGTGACCGACCAAAACTCGGTAGTTTCGGGTACCACGCAAATAGCGACTACACCATTAGAGAAGCTATATTACGCGGGCTTCACTCTCTCGACTTTAGGCGTGGGTGACTATAAGGCAACAAATGACTTTTGGCGGATCTTGACTTCGATGGCCTCGTTCACGGGTCTTGTATTTATTACTTCAGCAATTACCTATTTTGTTCAGGTCTTGTCCGCAGTAAGCCTTCAAAGCAAGCTGAGTCTCTATGTAAACGCGATGGGTAAAACACCACAGGAAATAATAGTTAACGGGCACAACGGAGCTGACTTTGAGCAATTAGGGCCGCAGTTTCTAACCCTCAGTGAAATAATTTTTGAGCATTCGATCAACCATCAATCGTTTCCTGTCATCCACTATTTTCATACGAGCAATCCTGAACAGACTGTCATACCTGCAATAGTCAGACTAGATGAGGCCTGTGGAATACTGGTGCACGGCTCCGTTAAGCCTAGACATATAGGCCTCAGGCAGTGGAGCACATCATGCTTATCAGAATTCCTCGTCGCAGCGATTGCCGTGAATCAGAGGTAACCCCCGAAGCGCTTTATCTGAAGCGTCGGCAGATAC
>NZ_QORI02000242.1 GCF_003325755.1 Pseudomonas sp. SST3
ATGCTGGCATAAAGCCGCGGAGTCTATCACGCTGCTTTTACCGCATCCTGCGCAGCAGTGCAGCTATCTCGAGCCTACCGCCAGGACGTAGGGTGGGCTTCAGCCCACCAACAATGAAGGATAAGGCGGCCTGAAGCGAAGCGTTGCTCGACCCAGCCTTACAGCCATCTCAACTGCGGGTCGGCAGAAATGGGTGATGGGCCACGGTGGATGAGAAAAGCGTCATCCACCCTTGTATCTCGACTACCACGCTATGTTGGGGTGATAGTTCCCGACTGATCATCGGGGGAAGGTCAGGAAGCCGTATCCACCCTTAGGCTTTGAGCCTGCGACGTAGATAGCGCTGCGGCCTTCCATACTCACTCTTACAGCTCGAACGGTATCCAGAGCCCGCCTCCGGCGAGAGCTCGCATCAGCAAGGTAGAGCTGAGTGAAGTGTTGATCTTTCTGAACCAGCAGGAGGACTTATGCCCAGCGTCATCGGCATCGATATCGCCAAACGCACGTTCGACATCGCCACCCAGCAGCCCAATGGCAAGTACCGCACCAAGGCCAAATTGCCAAACGAGGTGGCCGGTTTCGAAGCGCTCCAGCAGTGGCTGCTCAAGCACGCCAATGCCCAAGCCTGGATCGTGATGGAAGCGACCGGCGCTTACCATGAAGCGCTCGCGACCTGGTTTCACGATAAAGGCTATCAGGTCTGCGTGCTCAATCCTGCACAGGTCGCCTATTACGCTCGAAGCCAGCTCCAGCGCGTAAAGACCGACAAAGTCGACGCCAAACTCATCGCCGAGTATGGCGAGCGGCACCAGGGCGATCTGCGGGCCTGGCAGCCTGAGCCTCCCGCCGTCCGGCGCTTGAAAGCATTAGTGCGGCGCCTGGAAGATCTGCAGGAGATCCAACAAATGGAACGCAACCGCCTGGATCTGGCCGACGCTAGTGTGCAGGCTTCAATCTACTCAGTGCTGCACCATGTCGAGCGGCAGATCGGCGAGACACTCCGTGCGATCCGAGACCACATCGATGATGACCCGGACCTGCGCAACAAACGCGACCTGCTGACCAGCATTGATGGCATTGGCGAGCGTTCCGCAGCCCTGTTGCTGGCTGAGCTGGGCGATCCGCTACGCTTCGCCAGCTCACGCGCGATCACCGCTTATGCCGGGCTGAACCCCCGCCTTCAGGAGTCTGGCTCCTACAAAGGCCAGACGCGCATATCCCGCACGGGATCGTCTCGCTTGAGGGCTGGGCTCTACA
>NZ_QORI02000243.1 GCF_003325755.1 Pseudomonas sp. SST3
TTCAAATTGCCAGAGTTGCGCACTGAAAACTCAGTGCACGCCAAGCAAAAATCGTCGAGTAAAACGCTGGGAACATGAAGCTGTGCTGGAGGAAATGCAGCGCCGTCTGAACCAAGCGCCAGAGATGATGCGGGTTCGTAAACGGACTGTTGAGCATCCCTTCGGGACGCTCAAACAATGGATGGGTTCGACGCATTTCTTGACTCGTAGGCTCGTCGGAGTCAGCGCGGAGATGAGCCTGAATGTGCTCGCCTACAATATGAAGCGGGTTATGAAAATCATCGGCACCGAAGGCTTGTTGAAGGCGATGGCGGCGTAAAAAGCCCGCTTTTCGGGGCTCCAGGAGACGCTAAAGCGCTTCATAAACGCTCTGGAGCGTTACCGGTGCTGATCGTGGTAAATGCTTAGGCAATCGCCTCGTCCACCATCGCTGGGCTACGGCACCCAAGCTGCGAAAGTGTTTTTACACACTCTGGGCCGAAAGCAGCCCCTCGTGGTCGGCAGCTTTCGGCTAGAAGCGGCCGGTCAGCAGCCCTCGTAACGGCGGCGCGTCGTCACCCCCGAACGCATTTGCAATGCCCGCACACTCGCCGCTCAGCGTTATTCGCGTAAGAAAATCTCGATGCTGCCCTGCTTACGCGGCTCAAAGATGCACCTCGCCGTGTAGCCGATCTCCGTACCAAAAACGTTCTTGGCATCAAAGTTTAAAAGCACCTGGACGTTCCCGGTGGTCTTGGCGGTCGTTGCACTGGTACCAGTGAAACTGTGGAAGTTGACCGAACTCGGGATGGTCGCGCTCCGTTTCGTCATGTCCCTACACGCAACAATGGCCTCACCTTCGTCCCAAGAGTTTTCTGCCTGTGTACGCACCTCGGCGCCGCTCTTAAGTTCAGCCTCGGTCAGGTAGATCCGGTTCTCGTTGGTGCAGTCAATGAAGAACTTGAGTGATCGCAGCGTGCTTTCGTCGCTGAGCTGGACATTCTCGACGTAGTCGCATTTTCCGCTGTCAATCACGCGCTCAGCCGCTGTGCGGCGGAAGCTTTTAATCTCCGTTAGCCGGCTGCGATATTTGGCCGTGAGCTTCGGATACTGTGCCGAAGTGTATTCGTCGATCGCGTAGTCTCGGATGCGAGTGGTGTAGTTCTCCTGGCGCTTCCGCTCGGCCTTGGCAGCGGCCTCCTTGGCTTCGAAGGCTTCCTTTTTCAGTTCGTATTC
>NZ_QORI02000244.1 GCF_003325755.1 Pseudomonas sp. SST3
TGATCCTGGGCGGCGCCTACACCTACGCTCGCGTGCCAGCGGGTTTCTGGGTACAGGATTGGCTCGAGCTCAGCCGCAATCCGTACGACAAGCTCGGCCACTTTATGCAGGGTCTGGTCCCAGCTCTGCTGACCCGTGAGATTCTGCTGCGCCTTGGCTTTCTGGAGCCCGGTAGAATGCTCGGCTTCCTCTCGGTTTGCGTCGCACTGGCATTCAGTGCCTTCTACGAACTGATCGAATGGTGGGTAGCGCTGATCGCCGGTCAGGGCGCGGAAGATTTCCTCGGTACTCAGGGTGATCCCTGGGATACCCAATCGGACATGCTCATGGCGCTGCTCGGCGCTACGCTTTCAGTCACCGGGCTTGCAGGTCTTCAGGATAGGCAGGTCGCCCGGCACGCGAAACCTGGCGCTGCAGGATAGCCGTCATGCTCTATCGATTCGCGGCCGATGCGGTGCTTGTCTTGCATCTCGGCTTTATCGTCTTCGTACTTCTGGGTGGGCTGTTGGTGGCGTGGAATCGCCGACTGCTGTGGCTGCACGTGCCGGCCGTGGCCTGGGGGATTTTTGTCGAACTGACCGGGCGCCTATGCCCGCTTACCCACTGGGAGAACCGGCTGCGGCACCTCGCCGGTGGCGCTGGTTACGAAACCAGCTTCGTCGATGAGTATCTGCTGCCACTAATCTATCCGAGCTGGCTGAGCGTACCGGTGCAATACCTGCTGGCGGCCATAGTGGTGCTCGCCAATCTGCTGATCTACGGCTGGCTGATGTGGCGCTGGCGGCATAAGTCAGCGCCGCCGGCCTGATACGCAGCGTCGCTAGATCTTCAGCTCGAACGCGTCACCGTCGTGATACGCCGGAAATTTACTGCGGAACGCCGCCAGATCCCGGGCGCTTAACGTGGTGCGGAACACGCCGTCCGCATCCCCCGCCTCCAGCAAGGGATCACCGAGGTAATCCAGCACTTGGCTGTCGCCCGTGTAAGGGTAGCCCTTACCGTCTTCCCCGACTCGATTCACCGCTGCGACGTAGCAGATATTCTCGATGGCGCGTGCCGGCAGCAGGCGGTTCCAGGCATTTCGACGAGCCGCGGGCCAATTGGCCGTGTAAAGCCTCGTTCTTCTGCACCGCTACATTGGCCTGGCCACCGCGCTGTTCCTGTTCC